>NZ_JAMJFL010000022.1 GCF_023544665.1 Streptomyces sp. YS415 | reverse complement strand
CGCCCGGTCCGGTCGAGGCGTACGCGCAGGCGTCGGCCGCCGCGGGGCCGGCGGGCGCCCCCACGAGCAGCCAGCTCAGCGCCAGCAGGGCCAATATCCGGGTCGCGAGGGCGGATTGGGTCGGTTCGGGTGCATGCACGACACATGATCCTGCGGCCTGACGGCAGCCCAGAAACCTTTCTTCTCAGGGGATTGCCCCGAAGGAGGGACGGTGTCAGCGGGCCGCTCGGTGGACCGCCCGCTCGCCCGTCCGCCGGCCCGATCGCCTGTGCGATCGCCTGTGCGAGAGGTGCCGGCGGCGCGGGATCCGGAAGGGCGGTGGCGCAGGTTCCGGAAAGAAATTCGCGCCCCGGTTGAACACGGCCGGGGTCCCCATGCGTACCCAATGTCGTGCGGCGGCGCAGCAGGGCGCTGCAACACCCGTACATCTATGGGGAGTTGACGATGAAGACCTCGTGGCGGAGCGCTTCGCTCGTGGTGAGTGCCGTGGCGACGCTGGCGCTGACGACGGCGTGCGGTCAGGAGACCACCCCGCCGGCGAGCAGCCAGAACGTCGGTGCGACAGCGGCGGCCGGAGACTACGGAACCGCGGGGACGGGCCTGGGCGACGCCGCCGATTCCGGCACCGCCGGGGCCGAGGCCGGGGCGCAGGGCGCCGCGACACAGACCACCCCCGCCGGTGAGCTGTCCGTGTCCACCAACGCCGAGCTCGGCCAGGTGCTGACCGACAGCGCCGGGCTCACCCTCTACCGCTTCGACAAGGACACCGCCGAACCGCCCAAGACGAACTGCGAGGGCGACTGCGCCACCACCTGGCCGCCGGTTCCCGCGGACGACGCCAGCGCCGGCGCCGGTGTCGACAAGTCCCAGCTCGGCGAGGTCACCCGGCCCGACGGCACCAAGCAGCTGACCATCGGCGGCTGGCCGGCGTACCGCTACGCCAAGGACGTCAACGCAGGCGACACCAAGGGGCAGGGCGTGGGCGGCACGTGGTACGCCCTGGCCCCCGACGGCAAGAAGGCCGAACTGGCCGATCTCCCGGGCCTGTCCACCCGGAAGGACGCCAACCTCGGCGAGATCGTCGTCGACCGGAACGGCATGACGGTCTACCGCTTCATGAAGGACGAGGCCTGGCCGAAGCCGGTCTCCGCCTGCACCGGCGCCTGCCTGGAGAAGTGGCCGGTGGTGGCGCCGGTGGCGAACAACGACACCAAGGGCGTGCAGAAGAAGGGCCTGATGAGCTTCACCCGGCCCGACGGCGCCAAGCAGCAGACGGTCAACTGCTGGCCGATCTACACCTTCGCCGGTGACAAGGCTCCCGGTGACACCAACGGCCAGGGCGTCGGCGGCACCTGGTACGCGGTGGCCCCCGACGGAAAGCCGGTCGGCGCTCCGGACAAGGAGTAGGAGGCGACACCGCAGGCGAGAGAGCCGGGCGAACGGCCGGCGCGCGACCACGGGTCCACCCCCTCCGCACCGCACGGAGGGGGTGGACTTGTCGTTCGTGGGGCGGTCGGCTCTCGTCCCCTTCCGCATGATTCACAACTCTGTGGAATGCTTCGGACGCATTTCGTAGCGGATTCACGGCCGGCGAATTCGGCACGTGCCGCAGGCAGTGACCGGGAACGGATGGTCAATTTCCGTTTCCGCTCGCTCCTTTGGCGGGCGATCAGTAGCCTCAGCTCGAACACTGGATCGCCTGAGCCTTGGAGAGATAGATGGAGCGTCCCGCCTGGGCACCACGGAGCATCGACATCTCGGTGCCGAGCGTCTCGCGAATCTACGACTACTACTTGGGCGGTTCGCACAACTTCGAGGTCGACCGGGAAGCCGCGCGCAAGGCCATGGGGTTCCTGCCGGGCCTTCCCAAGATCATGCAGGCGAACCGGGCGTTCATGCGCCGCGCCGTGCGCTATGCGGTCGGCGAGGGGATCACCCAGTTCCTCGACATCGGCTCGGGCATCCCGACCTTCGGCAACGTCCACGAGGTGGCCCAGGCGGCCAGCCCCGGCGCGCACGTGGTCTACGTCGACCACGACCCGGTGGCCGTCGCGCACAGCCAGGCGGTCCTGGACGGCGACGAGTTCACCGACGTCGTCGCGGCCGATCTGCGCAAGCCGATGGAGATCCTGGCGAGCCCTCAGGTCGAGCGGCTGATCGACCTGAACCGTCCGGTGGCGCTTCTGCTCGTTGCCATACTGCACTTCGTGGAAGACGCGGACGACCCGTACTCAGCGGTGGCCGAGCTGCGCGACGCGCTCGCGCCCGGCAGCCTGCTGATCCTCACGCATGCCTCGTACGAGGGAATCCCGCTTCCCGCCGAGCGGGCCGAGGGCACGGTGGGCGTATACAAGGACATTCGCAACCCGCTGATCATGCGCTCGCGCGAGGAGATCGCGCGGTTCTTCGAGGGGTACGACATGGTGGAACCCGGACTGGTGTCGATGCCGCAGTGGCGGCCGGACACCGCACCGGAGGAGGAGGACCCCTGGGCGTTCTCCGGTCTCGCGGGCGTGGGGCGTACGGCGTGAGCGCGGAGCCGGACGGGCCGGAGGACAGACTGCGCCGGTTCGCGACCATCTGGAGCCGGGCGGTGTTCCCGGTGACCTCGACGTCGTCGACCCGCCCGGAGTTCGAGGAGCAACTGCTGCCGCTCGCCCGCCGGTTGAGCCTGGCGCTCAGGGCCAGGACCTTCGACGCCGAGGAGGGCAGGGCGGTGGGCGCCGCCCTGGTGGACGCGCACTGCACCGACCCCGAGGCGCTCAGCCACAGCCTCGACTGCGTCGAGGCCTATCTGGTGCTGTACTGCGGCGGCGACGGCCCCCGGGAGGACCTGCGGGCCCGCTCGGCGCGGCTGCAGCACGCCATGGCCGCCGGGTACGCCCAGGCGCTGCGCGAGCGGACGCTGGCCGAGCAGGAGGCGATCTCCGTGGCCGCCCTGAAGGCGCAGGGCGTGGTGGCGCAGGCGCTGCACGCCAGTGAGGCCCGCTTCCGCGCGGTGTTCGAGGGCGCCGCCATAGGGATCGGCATCGCCGACCTCGGGGGCAACATACTGCAGGTCAACGGCGCGATGGTGCGCATGTTCGGCGGCGCCGAGCAGCTCGTGCGGGGCCGTAACGTCATGGACTGGACGCACCCCGAGGACGCGCCGCAGGTCTGGAAGCTCTACGAGGAGCTGGTGCGCGGCGAGCGCGAGCACTACCACGTGGAGAAGGCGTTCTACCGCCCCGACGGCACGGTCCTGTGGACCAACCTGACCGTCTCCCTGCTGCGCGACGCCGACGGCAACCCCGAGTACCAGCTGGCCCTCATGGAGGACACCACCGAGCGGCGGCTGCTCAACCTCCGGCTGCGCTACGAGGCCACGCACGACGCGCTCACCGGGCTGCCCAACCGCACGCTGTTCTTCGAGCGCCTGGAGAAGGCCCTCGGCGCGGGGGAGGGCCAGCGGTTCGGGCTGTGCTACCTCGACCTGGACGGCTTCAAGACCGTCAACGACAGCCTCGGCCACGCGGCCGGGGACCGGCTGCTGGTGGAGGTCGCCGACCGGCTGCAGGCCTGCGCGACCGCGCCCGGCGAGATGGTCGCCCGGCTCGGCGGCGACGAGTTCGTGGCGCTGACCACGGGACCGGACACCGAGCGGGAGGTCGACGAGCTGGCCTCCCGGATCATGGGCGCGCTGGTCGCCCCGATCAGCGTCGACGGCCGGGAGCTGACCGTGCGCGGCAGCATCGGCATCGTGGAGGGACCGGCGGGCGAGCGCAGCCCGGCGGAGGTGCTGCGCAGCGCCGACATCACGATGTACCGGGCCAAGTCGGCGGGCGGCAACCGCTTCGAGCTGGCCGACCCCGAGGCCGACGCCCGCGCCATCACGCGGCACGGGCTGACCACGGCACTGCCGACCGCCCTGGACCGGGGCGAGTTCTTCATCGAGTACCAGCCGCTGGTGCATCTCGGCGACGGCAGCGTCCGGGGCGCCGAGGCCCTGGTGCGCTGGCTGCACCCGCAGCACGGCGTCCTCGGCCCGGACCGGTTCATCCCGCTCGCCGAGCACACGGGACTGATCGTTCCGCTCGGCCGCTGGGTGCTGGAGCAGTCGGTGCGCCAGGCCCGGGAGTGGCGCGACCGGCACTCGGGCGCGGGCCCGCTGCGCATCAACGTCAACCTCTCCCCGTGCCAGCTCACCCACCCCGGCCTGGTGCAGGACACGGTGGACATCCTGGAGCGCACGGGCGTCGACCCCGACGCGCTCTGCCTGGAGGTCACCGAGTCGGCGCTGATCGGCGCCGACGACGACCTGCTCAAGCCCTTGCGCCGGCTGGCCGAGATGGGCGTCGACATCGCCCTGGACGACTTCGGCACCGGCTACTCCAATCTCGCCAACCTGCGCCGGCTGCCGGTGAGCGTCCTGAAGCTGGACCGCTCCTTCACCCAGAGCATGCAGCAGTTCCCGGCGGACCCCGTCGACCTCAAGATCGTCGAGGGGATCGTTTCACTGGCCCACAGCCTGGACCTCACGGTGACGGTGGAGGGCGTGGAAACCGGCGCCCAGGCCGAACAGCTCCGCATACTCGGCTGCGACACGGCCCAGGGCTGGTACTACGCCCGCCCGGGCCCACCCGAGCGCCTGCACGAGCTGGCGCTCGTCGACGCGACGGGCTGACCTTCCCGAACGCCCCTTGGGGAAACTCCCAAGGGGCGCGGGGAACTGCGCGAGCAACCACCGGCGACCGGCACCCCGCGACGACGAGCCACCGAGCAGACGCCCTCCGGGACGTCACCGCTCCAGCAACATCCGCTGCAACTCCCGCGCGGCCCGAGGCGGAGCCACATCGCTGCGGTGGGCCAGCGCGATCGTGCGGTGCAGGCCGGGTCGGGCCAGCGGGGTCACGCGCAGGCCGCGCCCGGCCCGCGCCGCCACCATGCGCGGTACGACGGCCACGCCCAGCCCCGCCCGCGCGAAGCCCAGCACGGCGTCCATCTCGCCGCCCTCCACCGCGAAGTCCGGTTCGAAGCCCTCCGCGCGGCAGGCCGCCACGGTGAGCTCGCGCAGGTCGTAGCCGTGGCGGAACATCACCAGGCGTTCGCCCTCCAGATCCGCGACGCTGATCGCGCGCTTGCCCCGGCCGGGCTTCGGGGCGTCCGGGGAGGAGACCACGACCAGGTCCTCGCGCAGCAGCTCCACCGTCGCCAGGGCGGGTGACGGGGTCGGCAGGGGGAGGACCACCAGCGCCAGGTCGAGCGCGCCGCGGGCGAGCTCGCGCACCAGGTCGTGGGAGCCGCCCTCCTCGATCAGCAGGCGGATGCCGGGGTAGCGGTCGTGGAAGGCGCGCAGGACGTCGGGGAGCAGACCGGTGCACAGGCTCGGTGTCGCGCCGAGCCGGACCCGACCGCTGCGCAACTGGACCAGCTCCTGCACCTCGAGCCGCGCTGTATCCGCGTCGGCCAGGATGCGCCGGGCCAGCGGCAGCAGGGCCTCGCCCGCGTCGGTGAGCGTGATGTTGCCCCGGGCCCGCAGGAACAGGTCCGCGCCGAGCTCCCGCTCCAGGGCCTTGATCTGCTGGGACAGGGACGGCTGCGCCACGTGGACCAGGTCGGCGGCCCGGGTGAAGTGCCGGGTCTCGGCGACGGCCACGAAGTACTGGAGCTGCTGGAACTGCATGGCCCCCACGATAGACGTTGGCTATGGAAACGAGCCGGAGGATGTCTTGGACCGATCGGCCACCCGCCCCGTAACTTCTGATGACATGGCTCTGGCAACGCGGACGGACCGACGACCGTCCATGGCACGCACGGTGTGGGACAGCTCCGTCGGCAAGAAGACCGTGATGGCGGTCAGCGGGCTGATCATGCTGTCGTACCTGGTCGTCCACATGATGGGAAACCTGAAGATCTTCTTCGGGGCCGGTGAGTTCAACGAGTACGCGCACTGGCTGCGCACGGTCGGCGAGCCCTTCATGCACTACGAGTGGACGCTCTGGCTCGTCCGCGTCGTGCTGGTGGTCGCCGTGATCGCGCACGGGGTCTCCGCGTACCAGCTCAGCCGACGCGACATCAAGGCGCGGCCCAGCAAGTACGTGCACAAGAAGCCGCGGGCGAGCTACGCCACCCGCACCATGCGCTGGGGCGGCATCATCCTCGCCCTGTTCATCGTCTGGCACATCCTCGACCTGACGACCGGCACCGTGCACTCGGGCGGCTTCGAGGAGGGGCGTCCGTACCAGAACGTCGTGGACACCTTCTCCACCTGGTACGGCAACGTCATCTACATCGTGGCGGTGCTCGCCGTCGGCATGCACATCCGGCACGGCTTCTGGAGCGCCGCGCAGACCCTGGGCGCCGGCAGCCGCACCCGCGACCGCGCCCTGAAGGCCGTAGCAAACGTTCTCGCGCTTGTGCTCACGTGCGGCTTCCTCGCCGTGCCCGTGGGCGTCATGACCGGAGTGGTGAGCTGAGATGACCTACACCGACTACCTGACCGGCGAGCCGGCCGTCGACACCAAGGCGCCGAAGGGCCCGATCAACGAGCGCTGGGACAAGCGCCGCTTCGAGGCCAAGCTGGTCAACCCCGCCAACCGGCGCAAGCACACGGTGATCGTCGTCGGCACCGGTCTGGCCGGCGGCTCGGCCGGCGCCACCCTCGCCGAACAGGGCTACCACGTCGTCCAGTTCTGCTACCAGGACTCCCCGCGCCGCGCCCACTCCATCGCCGCGCAGGGCGGCATCAACGCCGCGAAGAACTACCGCAACGACGGCGACTCCGTCCACCGCCTGTTCTACGACACCGTCAAGGGCGGCGACTTCCGGGCGCGGGAGTCCAACGTCCACCGCCTCGCGCAGATCTCGGTGGAGATCATCGACCAGTGCGTCGCCCAGGGCGTGCCCTTCGCCCGCGAGTACGGCGGTCTCCTCGACACCCGCTCCTTCGGCGGCGTCCAGGTCTCCCGGACCTTCTACGCCCGCGGCCAGACGGGACAGCAGCTCCTCCTCGGCGCCTACCAGGCCCTCAGCCGGCAGATCGCCGCCGGGAACATCGAGATGCACCCGCGCACCGAGATGCTCGACCTGATCGTCGTGGACGGACGGGCCCGCGGCATCGTCGCCCGGGACCTCATCACCGGCAGGATCGACACGTACTTCGCCGACGCCGTCGTCCTCGCCAGCGGCGGCTACGGCAACGTCTTCTACCTGTCGACGAACGCCATGAACTCCAACGCCACCGCCGTCTGGCGGGCCCACCGGCGCGGCGCCTGGTTCGCCAACCCCTGCTTCACGCAGATCCACCCGACCTGTATCCCGCGCACCGGCGACCACCAGTCCAAGCTGACGCTGATGAGCGAGTCGCTGCGCAACGACGGCCGGATCTGGGTGCCGAAGGCCAAGGGCGACGACCGCCCCGCGAACAAGATCCCCGAGGACGAGCGCGACTACTACCTGGAGCGGATCTACCCCTCCTTCGGCAACCTCGTGCCCCGTGACATCGCCTCCCGCGCCGCGAAGAACGTCTGCGACGAGGGCCGCGGCGTGGGACCGGGCGGGCAGGGCGTCTACCTCGACTTCGCCGACGCCATCAAGCGCATGGGCCGCAAGGCCGTCGAGGCCAAGTACGGCAACCTCTTCGACATGTACCACCGGATCACCGACGAGGATCCGTACCAAGTGCCGATGCGGATCTACCCCGCCGTGCACTACACGATGGGCGGACTGTGGGTCGACTACGACCTGCAGACCACCGTCCCCGGCCTGTTCGCCATCGGCGAGGCCAACTTCTCCGACCACGGCGCCAACCGCCTCGGCGCCTCCGCGCTGATGCAGGGCCTGGCCGACGGCTACTTCGTGCTGCCGGCCACCATCAACGACTACCTGGCCCGCAACCCGCACCAGGAAGCGGTCACCACCGAACACCCCGCAGTCCAGGAGGTGCTGGCCGAGACCGAGGACCGGATCAACCTCCTGCTCTCGGTGGACGGCGACCGCACCCCCGACTCCTTCCACCGCGAAGTCGGCGAACTGATGTGGGAGTTCTGCGGCATGGCCCGCACCGACTCCGGGCTGCGCAAGGCGCTGGAGCGCATCCCGCAGATCCGCGAGGAGTTCTGGCGGCGCATCAAGGTGCCCGGCACCGGCGAGGAGTTCAACCAGTCGCTGGAGAAGGCCAACCGGGTCGTCGACTACCTGGAACTCGCCGAGCTGATGTGCCTCGACGCGCTGCACCGCGCCGAGTCCTGCGGCGGCCACTTCCGCGAGGAGTCCCAGACCCCCGACGGCGAGGCCGAGCGCCGCGACGACGAGTTCTCCTACGCGGCCGCCTGGGAGTTCACCGGGACCGGCGAGGCCCCGACCCTGCACAAGGAAGACCTGGTCTTCGAGTACGTCCACCCCACTCAGCGGAGCTACGCATGAAGCTCACCCTGCGCGTCTGGCGGCAGAAGAACGCCGACGCCGACGGCGCCATGTCCACGTACGAGGTGGACGGGATCTCCTCGGACATGTCGTTCCTGGAGATGCTCGACACGCTCAACGAAGAGCTCATCCTGCGCGGCGAGGACCCGGTCGCCTTCGACCACGACTGCCGTGAGGGCATCTGCGGCGCCTGCTCCCTGGTCATCAACGGCGACGCGCACGGCCCCGAGCGGACCACCACGTGTCAGCTGCACATGCGGTCCTTCAAGGACGGCGACACGATCGACATCGAGCCGTGGCGGGCCGCCGCGTTCCCGGTGATCAAGGACCTGGTGGTGGACCGGTCGGCGTTCGACCGGATCATCCAGGCCGGCGGTTACATCACCGCGCCCACCGGCGCCGCTCCCGAGGCGCACGCCACTCCGGTGCCCAAGCCGGACGCCGACTTCGCCTTCGAGCACGCCGAGTGCATCGGCTGCGGGGCGTGCGTCGCCGCCTGCCCGAACGGCGCGGCGATGCTGTTCACCTCCGCCAAGGTCAACCACCTCAACGTGCTGCCCCAGGGCGCTCCCGAGCGGGAGACCCGGGTGCTGGACATGGTGGCCCAGATGGACGACGAGGGGTTCGGCGGCTGCACCCTGGCCGGCGAGTGCGCCACCGCCTGCCCCAAGGGCATCCCGCTGGTCTCCATCACCAGCATGAACAAGGAGTGGCTGCGGGCCACCCGCAAGGCGGGCAAGCGGTAGCGCAGCGGGGCAAGAACGTTCGCCGACAGGTGCGGACGAGCGGGGCTGGGAGGGTGCTCCCCGGCCCCGTTTCGCCTGACCGGGCTCGGTACGCTGCCCGTATGATCATGGGAAGTCACCAGCGGGAGCGGTTCGTTGAGGCCGTCGGCCGTTTCGAGGCCGCCGTGCGCGCACAGGAACCGGACCGGGCGGAGGACGCGTTCGACGAGCTGTACCGGAGCTTCCAGGACGCGGCACCGCAGGAGGTCGCCCGGGCCGCCCCGCGGCTGGCCGCGCTGCTGCCCGACGTGCCCCCGGGACCGCGCGCCACCATAGCCGTCATCGTCGGCGCCTGCGTCGAGGGCGGCGCCGACCCGGTGCCCTGCGCGCCGTACATCTTCGTGGAGCTCGCCGAGACGCTGGCCGCCGTGGGGGAGTTCTGCGAGCGCTGGGCGGAGACCGGTGGCGGGGACTTCCCCGATCCGGAGCCCGGCGGGGCGGACCCGGCGCTCCTGGAACGCGTCGGATGGGAGCCGGCCCTTGCCTGGCTGTCGATGCCCCAGTGGGAGATGGCGTCCCTCGCCATGCTCAACGACCCCGCCGTGCGCACCGGGCTGGACGGCTCGCTGCGGGCCCGGCTGCTGCGGGCGGTGCGGGCCGTGGCGGAGGCCTCGGGCCACGAGTTCAAGTGCCTGACGTACGCCCTGCTCGTCCTCGACGACGAGCCGCTGGTCGTGCTGCACCGCCCCACCGGCACCGGCTACCGGATGCGGATGAGCGGGATCGGCGACAACTTCCAGCTGCACACCCTGCTCGCGGACGTCCTCGTCGGCGGCGGCCATGTGCCCGGCCGGGCCCCCTCCCCGCAGGAGGCGGCGGTGTGCCGGGACGCGCCGGGGCAGGTGAACACCGTGGGATCGTTCAACCTGGTCACCCCCGGCGGGGAATGGGTGTGGAACGAGGGCACGCCCACCGACATCCCGGTCGTGGACGGCGTACGCCTGCTCGTCCTGGACCCGCCGCCCTACGAGCGCAGCTGGCCCTCGGGCCGGTTCTTCCCGCACATGACGGGTGACCTCGTCCTGGAGCGGGTACTCGACGCCGCGGAGACGCGGTACTGGCTGGAGGGGTGCGTGCCGCCCAGGTGACGGTGGCCCGAGCGTTCCGTTCAACAACCTCACATCCCCGCTCCTGACGCCGGTCACGCGCCGGACGCCCCGGGTCGGAAGAACTGGTTCGGCCGCTCAACCGTCCCCGGCCCGTGACCAGGAGTCAGCCATGACCGGCGTTTCCACGCTCGACCGCCCCCCGCAGCCGGCGGCCCCCACCCGCTACACCGTGAGCGTCGCCCGCACCGAGGACGACGTGCGGGCCGCCCAGCGGCTGCGGCACGACGTCTTCGCCGGGGAGATGGGCGCCCTGCTGTCCACCCCGCAGCCGGGGCACGACATCGACGCCTTCGACGCGTACTGCGACCACCTGCTGGTCCGTGACACGTTCACGGACCAGGTCGTGGGCACCTACCGGCTGCTGCCCCCGGACCGCGCCGCGGTCGCCGGGCGGCTCTACTCGGAGGGCGAGTTCGACCTCGCCCCCCTCGGCCCGATCCGCCCGGGCCTGGTCGAGGTGGGGCGCTCCTGCGTCCACCCCGACCACCGCGACGGCGCGGTCATCGGCCTGATCTGGGCCGGAATAGCCCGGTACATGGTGGGCAACGGCCACGAGTGGCTGGCCGGCTGCTGCTCCGTCCCGCTCGCCGACGGCGGCGCCCTCGCGGCCGGCACCTGGGACCGGGTGCGGGACAAGCACCTGGCGCCCGAGGAGTACCGGGTCCGTCCGCTGCTGCCCTGGAACGCCGAGGGCGTGGCCCGCCCCGAGGGCCGTACCGAACTGCCCCCGCTGCTGCGCGGCTACCTCCGCCTCGGTGCCTGGGTCTGCTCGGAGCCCGCGCACGACCCGGACTTCGGGGTCGCCGACCTGTACGTGCTGCTGTCGATGCGCCGGGTCAACGCGCGCTACCTGAAGCACTTCCTCTCGCTCGTCCCGGCCTGATGACCGACACGCTGCGCACGGTGCCCGCGGGGGTGCGGGTCCTGGCCCCGCGGCGCGAGCGCCGGGCGGCGGCGGCCGTGCCCCGCCCGGTCGTGCCGACGAGCGCCTGGCTGCCCACCGCGCCCTGCTCCCCGCAGGTCTGCGTCGCCTCCGCCCGCTCCCTGGCGGCCGTGCCGCGCGCGGCGCTGCGGCTCGGGGCGCTGCTGGTCACGCTGGCCGTGGGCATCGCCCTGGTGCCGGTGTTCGGGGCCGTGCCCGCCGCCCGCCGGGACCCGCTGATCCGCGCATGGAGCCGGGCGGTGGTCCGGGCCGGCGGGGTACGGACGCGCCTCACCGGTGCGGCGGCGCCCCACGGCGGTCTGCTGCTGGTCGCCAACCACATCTCGTGGCTGGACATCCCGTTGCTCGCCGCGGTGCGCCCGGCGCGGATGCTGGCCAAGGCGGAGATCCGGCGGTGGCCGGTGGCGGGCGCGCTCACCGCGCGCAGCGGCGCCCTGTTCATCGAGCGGGACCGGCTGCGGGCGCTGCCGCACACGGTCGCCCGGATCGCCGGGACCCTGCGCTCCGGCGCCGCGGTGGTCGCCTTCCCCGAGGGCAGCACCTGGTGCGGCCGGGCACAGGGCCCCTTTCGCCGGGCGGTGTTCCAGGCCGCGCTGGATGCGGGCGTGGCGGTGCAGCCGGTGCGGCTGCACTACCGGTCGGAGGGCGGCCCGGCGAGCACCGCGCCCGCCTTCGTCGGGGAGGACTCGCTGCTCTCCTCGCTGTGGCGGGTGGTCATGGCCCGGCACCTGGTGGCCGAGGTCGAGGTACTCCCCGAGATCCCGGCGGGCGCCCACCCCGACCGCCGGGCCCTGGCCCGCGCGGCGCAGCCGCAACCGGCCGCAGCGGAACTCGCCGGGGCCCACGCGGCACTGGCGGCGGAGCAGGTGCCGGGGCCGAGGGGGCGTGCGGCTCGGTAAGAATGACGGCATGACGATGGTGAAGGACGTCGATGCCCGCGGTATGCAGCACTGCGAGACGACGGCGCTGGGCGTGCTGCTGCGGCACGAGGGACTCGACTTGTCCGAGCCCATGCTGTTCGGGCTCGGTTCCGGGCTGTCCTTCGTCTACTGGGACAGCAAGGCCATGGGCTTTCCCTTCCTGGGAGGCCGGGTCAAGCCGTTCGAGCTCACCAGGAACCTGGCCACCGCCCTCGGACTCGAACTGCTGGTCAAGGAGACCACCTCGCCACGCAAGGCATGGCAGGACGTGGCAGCACCCCTCGACGCGGGCCGGCCGGTCGGCCTGCAGCTCGACAGCTACCACCTGGACTACTTCAGCAACAAGGTGCACTTCGGCGGGCACGTCGTGGCCATGTACGGCTACGACGACCAGGACGCCTACCTGGTGGACACCGCCCCGCAGGGCGGAGCCGTGTCGACCGGCCTCGCTGGCCTGGCCAGGGCCAGGGCCGAGCGCGGCCCCATGACCGCAAGGCACCGGTCCTTCACCCTGACGGTGCCCGGCAGCCCGCCGTCACCGCAGGACCGGATCATCCCCGCGATCAAGAAGTGCGCCGACGCCGTCCTGAACCCACCCATCGCGAACCTGGGTCACCGGGGCATCGAGAAAGCGGCCAGAGAAGTACCGAAGTGGCTGCGGCGCAGCGGGAATCCGCGGCAGGACCTGCCCCGGGCGGCCGTTCTCATGGAGCGGGCCGGCACCGGCGGCGCCCTGTTCCGCAATCTCTACCGGGACTTCCTCGCCGAGTGCGCCCAGCTGATCGACAGCAGCCAACTGCGCACCGGCCACCGTCTGTACACCGAGGCCGCCACCCTATGGACCGAGGTGGCCGCACTCGTCGCGGCAGCAGGGGAATCCGGCGACGTGGAGCACCTCGATCAGGCCGGCGTCGTCCTCCACGAGCTCGCCCGCGTCGAACGCGACGCGATGCTGGCCCTCAGCCTGCTTTAGGAGCCTGATCGCCTAGGAATCCGCCACCGCGCGGGCCAGATACCCCGCCGTGACGCTTCCCTGCGCCCGCGCCACCTCGGCCGGTGGTCCCGCCGCCACGATGCGGCCGCCCGCGTCGCCGCCGCCGGGGCCGAGGTCGATCACCCAGTCCGCGCCCGCGACCACCGCCATGTCGTGCTCGACGACGACCACGGTGTGCCCGGCGTCGACGAGGCCGTGCAGTTGCCGCATCAGCACCTCGACGTCGGCCGGGTGGAGTCCGGTCGTCGGCTCGTCGAGGAGGTAGAGGGTGTGCCCGCGGCGCCCGCGCTGGAGTTCGTTCGCCAGCTTGATCCGCTGGGCCTCGCCGCCGGACAGTTCGGTCGCGGGCTGCCCGAGCCGCAGATAGCCGAGGCCGACGTCGAGGAGCGTGCCGAGGCTGCGGGCGACGGGCGGGGTGTCCGCGAAGAAGTCCGCCGCCGCCTCCACCGTGAGGTCCAGCACCTGCGCGATGTTCCGCCCCCGGTACGTCACGTCCAGTGTCTCGGGGCGGTAGCGGGCGCCCCCGCAGTCGGGACACGCCGCGTACGTGCTCGGCAGGAACAGCAGCTCGACGCTGACGAACCCCTCGCCCTGGCAGGTCTCGCAGCGGCCCCCGGCGACGTTGAAGGAGAACCGGCCGACGCCGTAACCCCGCTGACGTGCCTGGTCCGTGGCCGCGAACGCCTTGCGGACGACGTCGAACAGACCGGTGTAGGTGGCGAGGTTGGAGCGCGGGGTGCGCCCGATGGGCTTCTGGTCGACACGGACCAGGCGTCCGACGCCCGTGAGGTCCTCCGTGATCTCCCCGACCAGGGTGGACTTCCCGGAACCGGAGACCCCGGTCACCGCAGTGAACACCCCGAGCGGGAACTCGGCCGTCACCGCGCGCAGATTGTGCCGGGTGACCGGGCCGACCTTCACCTGCCCGCTGGGCGTGCGCACTTCGCGTACGGGGGCGGGGGTGCGGTCGAAGAGGAAGCGGGCCGTCGCCGACTCCTCGACCGCGGCGAGCTGCTCCGGCGGTCCGCTGTACAGCACCTGCCCGCCGTGCTCGCCCGCGCGCGGGCCTACGTCCACCAGCCAGTCGGCGCCGCGCATCACGTCCAGGTGGTGCTCCACCACGAACACCGAGTTCCCGGCGGCCTTCAGCCGCGCCAGCACCGTCAGCAGCGCCTCCGTGTCCGCCGGGTGCAGTCCGGCGGACGGCTCGTCGAGGACGTAGACGACGCCGAAGAGCCCGGAACGCAGTTGGGTGGCCAGGCGCAGGCGCTGGAGCTCGCCCGCGGAGAGGGTGGGGGTGGCGCGGCCGAGGCTGAGGTAGCCGAGGCCCAGCTCCAGGACCGGGGCGATCCGGGAGCGGAGGTCCTCGGTGAGGACACGGGCGGTCGGGGAGGTGCCGTGCAGGACATCGGCGAGCTCCACCAGCGGCAGCGCCGCGAGTTGGGCGATCGTACGGCCCGCGAAGGTCACCGCGAGGGCCTCGGGGCGCAGCCTGCTGCCGCCGCAGGCCGGACAGGGCGCACTGACCAGGAAGCGCTCCGCCTTGGCGCGCAGGGTCGCGCTCCTGGAGTCGGAGAACGTCTTCATGACGTACCGCCGGGCGCTCATGTACGTGCCCTGGTACGGCCGTTGGATCCGGTCGGCGTCCCGCACCGGATGCACCGTGACGACCGGCTGCTCGTCGGTGAACAGGATCCACTCCCGCTGCTCGGCCGGCAGTTCGCGCCAGGGCCGGTCCACGTCGTGGCCGAGCGCGTCGAGGATGTCCCGCAGGTTCTTGCCCTGCCAGGCGCCCGGCCAGGCGGCGACGGCGCCGTCCCGGATCGACAGCGAGGGGTCGGGGACCAGCAACTCCTCGGTCGTGCGGTGGACTCGGCCCAGGCCGTGGCACTCGGGGCAGGCTCCGGCCGCCGTGTTGGGGGAGAAGGCGTCGGAGTCGAGCCGCTCGGCGCCCGGCGGGTAGTCGCCGGCGCGGGAGAACAGCATGCGCAGCGAGTTGGAGAGGTTGGTGACCGTGCCGACCGAGGAGCGTGAGGTGGGTGCCGAGCGGCGCTGCTGGAGCGAGACCGCGGGCGGCAGCCCGGTGATCTCCCCGACCTTCGGCGCCCCCACCTGGTGGATCAGCCTGCGCGCGTACGGCGCCACCGACTCGAAGTAGCGGCGCTGCGCCTCGGCGTAGATCGTGCCGAAGGCGAGCGAGGACTTCCCCGAGCCGGAGACGCCGGTGAACACGGCCAGCACGTCCCGCGGGATGTCGACGTCCACGCCCTTGAGGTTGTGCTCACGGGCGCCCCGGACACGGACGTACGGGTCGTGGGGCTCGGGCATGGAGGGACTCCGGTGGGGCGGGGGGACAAACCCCGCAATTCTACGGGACCGGTCCGCGGGCGGCTTCCCTGATCCTGGCGAGGCGGCGGTAGGAGTCCAGCAGGGACCCGCGGTCGTAGGTGCTGGTGGTGACCAGGACTTCCTGGGCGCCGGTCTCCTTCAGCAGGATGTCCAGCTCGTCCGCGACCTGTTCCTCGGTGCCCGCGATGTGACCGGTCAGGCCCTGCTCGTAGAAGCCGCGCTCCTTGGCTGTCATGGTCAGCGCCTCGACGCGTTCGGCGGGCGGCAGAGGCGGGAAGGTGCCGTGCGTGCGGGAGTACGCCATCGACCAGGCCTCCGGGATCAGCAGGCGCCGGGCCTCCTCCGGGCCGGCGGCCACGGCGATCGTGCCGGAGACGACGACGTAGGGTTCCGCCGCCCAGGGGGAGGGGCGGAAGTTCGCGCGGTAGTGATCGATGCCGCGCTGCATCTTCGGGCGGTTCCTGAGGTCGCCGATGACCATGGGCAGCCCGGCGCGGGCCGCGATGGCGGCGCCTTCCCCCATCGCGAGCACGAACGGCGGCACGGTCAGCCCCTCGGCGGGGCGGGCGTGCACTCCGGTGGGCGAGGTGCCCCGGAACCAGCCGAGCAGCTCGTCGAGCTGCCCGGCGAAGTCCTCGGCGTCGTCCTTGTCCCGGCCCAGCGCCCTGCGCACCCCGTCGGTGAAGCCGACGGAACGGCCGAGGCCCATGTCGATCCGGCCCGGGAAGAGCGACTCCAGCACCCCGAACTGCTCGGCGACGACGAGCGGGCGGTGGTTCGGCAGCATCACCCCGCCGGTTCCCACCCGGATCGTGCGGGTGGCCGAGGCGACCGCGGCGGCCAGCACGGTCGGGGCGGAACCGGCGTCGCCGGGCACGCCGTGGTGTTCCGAGACCCACAGCCGGTGGTAGCCGAGGCCTTCCAGCTCCCGGGCGAGGGCGACGGTGTCGCGCAGCGCCTCGGCGTTCGAGTGGCCCTCGCGGGTGCGGGAGCGGTCGAGGACGGAGAAGCGGGTCTGCGCGATCACGGAACTCATACCGGGTACAACACCGGACCGCCGTCAGGATTCCTTGAGTGCCGCCATGACGGCTTTGGTGAGGCGGGTGACATACGCGTCGTCGGTGGGGCCGCCCACGGCGAGCATCCTGAAGTACAGCGGGGCGCCGAAGAGGTCGACGGCCAGGCCCATGTCGGTGTCGGGGGGCAGTTCGCCGCGGTCCACGGCTTGGCGCACGAGGGTCGCCACCGCCGCGCGGCGGGGGGCGAGGACCGCCTGGTGGAGCGCGTCGCGCAGGGACGGGTTACGGGCCGACTCGGCCACCAGGTCGGGGATGATCCGGCCGACCAGCGGGTGGTGGAGGTCGGCCATGGTGTGCCGGACGAAGCGCTCGACGTCGTCGCGGAGCGAACCGGAGCCGGCCGGCTCGGGGAGGTGGGCGGCGGCCGCCTCGGAGACCAGTTCCACCACCATGGCCTCCTTGGCGGGCCAGCGGCGGTACAGCGCCGCCTTGCCGACGCGGGCCCGGCGGGTGACGGCCTCCATCGACATCCGGGCGTACCCGGTCTCGGCCAGTTCCTCGAACACGGCCCGTCTGATCGTCTCGGTCACGGATTCCCGCAGCACCGCCGAGCCGGTGGGCCCGCGGTCGGCCGCTTGGCGGCTGGTCGACTCCACGGCGGGAGATTAACACCGGACGGAACGGTTGCGTTCCGTCCGGCCCGGGAGTACGTTCCGCCGAGACGGAACGGCCCCGTTCCGTTCCGCAGAGGGCAAAGGGGGCCCGCCGCACATGACCCTGGAGGCCGACACCCAGCCGGCCGAGGCGGACGGTACCCGGCGCCGGGCCCGCACCGTCCTGATCGTGCTGGCGCTCTTCATCGTGATCAACGCCGCCGACAAGGCCGTACTCGGTCTGACCGCGGGCCCCATCAAGGACGAACTCGGCCTGACGGCAACCGAGTTCGGCACCATCGCCGGAAGCTTCTATCTGCTGTTCAGCCTCTCCGCCGTCTCGGTCGGCTTCCTCGGCGACCGCATCCGCCCCCGGCCCCTGCTCGCCGTGCTCGCCCTGGTCTGGGCGGCGGCGCAACTGCCGATCCTCCTCCCCGCCGCAGGATTCGGCGCGCTCGTCGCGACCCGGGTGCTGCTGGGCGCGGGTGAGGGGCCGGGCTATCCGCTGGCCAACTACACCGCCTTCACCTGGTATCCGGAGAAGCGGCGCGCCCTGCCCTCGGCCGTCGTGGTCGCGGGCGGCGCGGGCGGCACCGTGCTGGCCGCCCCGCTGGTCGTCCTGGTCAGCGAAACCCTCGGCTGGCGGGCCGCGTTCGGCCTGCTCGGCGTCGCGGGCCTGCTGTGGACCGCGCTCTGGCTGCGGGTCGGCGGCGGCGGCCCGTACACCGCCCGGCTCGGCCCGAAGGACGAGGTGCCCCGAGCGGCACCGGCCGCCGTCCCCTTCTGGCGCGTTCTCGCCACCGGCACCTGGCTGGGGGCCACCCTCTCCACCTTCGCGGTGATGTGGACGCTCGCGCTCGGCTTCGCCTGGGTGCCGCTCTACCTGGAGGAGCAGGCGGGGTTCAGCGACGCGGAGGTCAGCGCGATCGTCGGCCTGCCCGCGCTGTCGATGGCCGTGCTGGTGCTCGGCGCCGGCGCGCTCGCGCACCACCTCCTGCGCCGAGGGGTGACCGCCCGGGTCGCCCAGGGACTGATCGGAGCGCTGCTGCCGCTGCTCGCGGGGGCGTGCCTGTTCCTGATGACCCCCGCCCCCGGCACCGCCCTGCTGCTGCCGCTGCTGGTGCTGGCCTTTTCCGCGGGCAACGGCCAGACCCCGCTGACCAACGCGGCCATCGCCGACATCTGCCCGCCCGGCCGGCGCAGCGCCGCCCTCGGACTCTCGTACGCCCTCGCCTCTCTCTCCAGCCTGTTCGCCCCCTATGTCACCGGCCGGATCATCGACGCGGCGCCGACCGAGGGCATCGGCTACGGCCGGGCCTTCGACCTGGCCGCCTGGCTGCTGATCGCCGGGGCCGTGCTCTCGATGCTCCTGATCCGTCCCGACCGCGACGCCCGGATCCTGCTCGGGCACACCGCCCCGCAGCCGGGCCTGTCCGCCGCGAACTCAGAGCCCTCAGCGAAGGAGTGACCGCCGATGCCCATGGACATCGCCGTCGTCGAAGGGGCCCGTACCCCGATCGGCCGGTACCAGGGCGCACTGGCGTCCGTACCGGCCCACCGGCTCGGCGCCCTCGTGATCCGGGAGGCGGTCGCCCGCGCCGGCACCGATCTCGCCGCCGTCGACGAGGTCGTCCTCGGCTGCGTCGGCCAGGTCGGCCCCGACGCCTTCAACGCCCGGCGGGCGGCCCTGGCCGCCGGGCTGGCGACGCGCACCACCGCGTACAACGTCAACCGGCTGTGCGGGTCCGGGCTCCAGGCCCTGTGGTCGGCCGCGCAGTCCCTCACCGTCGGCGCGGCCGACGTCGTCGTGGCCGGCGGCAACGAGTCGATGACCCGGCAGCCCGCACTGGACTACAGCGGGCGCGCCGCCGGCGAGGTGCCCGGCGCGGCCGTCGTCGACGGCACCCTCTCCCTGGTCACCGATCCCTTCGGGCAGTACCCGATGGGCATGACGGGCGAGGTGGTGGCGGACCGGTACGGCGTCGCGCGAGGGCGTCAGGACCGGTGGGCCGCCGAGAGCCAGCGCCGGGCCGCCGTCGCCGTCCGGGAGGGGCGGTTCCGGGACCAGATCGTGCCCGTGGACATCCCGGACGGCACCGTCGAGCGGGACGAGCATCCCCGGCCCGGCACGACGCTCGAGAAGCTGGCCGCTCTGCCCGCCGTGTTCGCGCGGAGCGGCACGATCACCGCCGGGAACAGCGCCGGCATCAACGACGGCGCCGCCGCCGTCCTGCTGACGCGCACCGCGGACCTCGCCGAGGGCGTCACACCGCTGTGCGAGCTGCGCGAAGTGGTCGTCCGGGCCCTCGAACCGGAGATCATGGGCGTCGCGCCCACCGAGGCGATCCGGGCCCTGCTGCACCGGAGCGACCTGACCCTGGACGACATCGACGTGATCGAGCTCAACGAGGCGTTCGCGGCCCAGGTCCTCGCCGTCATGGACGGTCTCAAGCTGGACCCGGACCGGGTCAACCCGAACGGCGGCGCGATCGCCCTGGGCCATCCCGTCGGGGCCACCGGAGCGGTGCTGCTGCTCAAGGCGGCACACGAACTGCGCCGCACCGGCGGCAGGTTCGCCGTGATCGCCCTGTGCATCGGCGGCGGCCAGGGCATCGCCGCGCTGATCGAGAACCCGGGCGCGCTCCGGTGAGCGGCTACGCCTGGTACCCGGACCCTGAGCACGTCGAGCACAGCAACATCGCGGCCTTCTGCCGCCGGCACGGCGTCGACGGCGGCTACCGCACCCTGCAGGCCCGGTCCGTCGCCGACCCCGAGTGGTTCTGGGAGCGGGCCGTGCAGGACCTCGGCATCGTCTGGCACGTGCCGCCGCAGCGCGTCCGCGACGACAGCGGGGGCATCGCGTTCACCCGGTGGTTCCCGGGCGGCCGCACCAACCTCGTGGAGTCCTGTCTGGAACGCCAGGTACGGCTGGGACGCGGGGGCGACCCCGCACTGCGCTGGGAACGCGAGGACGGCAGGCGCGGAGTGCTCACCTACGGCGAGGCGGCCACCCGGAGCGCCCGGGTGGCGGGCGGGCTGCGCGAGCTGGGCGTCACGGTCGGGGACCGGGTGGCCGCGTACCTGCCCCCGGGCCCCGAGGCCTTCGTCCTGCTCTTCGCCTGCGCGCGCATCGGCGCCGTCCTGGTGCCGCTGTTCTCCGGGTTCGGCGCCGACGCGATCGCGGTCCGGCTCGCCGACGCCGAGCCCCGGGTCCTGGTGACCGCGACGGCCACGGTCCGCCGCGGACGCCGCCACGACATGGTGGGTACCGCCCGCACGGCAGCGCGGACGGTGTCGTGCGTACGGCACCTCGTCGTCGTCCCCGACCGGGCGGGCGCGGCCGGGGATTCGGGCCCGACATGGGACACGCTGGCCGGGGCCGAGCCCGCCGAGTGCGTCCCGCTCGCCGTCGACACGCCCTTCCTCCTGCTGCACACCTCCGGCACCACCGGCCGGCCCAAGGGCGCCGTCCACACCCACGGCGGCTTCCCGGCGCAGGTGGGCAGCGAGACCCGGTACAACCTCGACCTCCGGCCCGACGACGTCGTGTGCTGGGTGACCGACCCGGGCTGGATCATGTTCCCGCTCGTCGCCGTCGGCGCCACCCTCGCCGGTGCCTGCGTGCTGACGTACGAGGGAGCGATCGACCATCCGGACACCACGCGCCTGTGGCGGCTGCTCGACGACCACCGGGTCACCGTCTTCGGCAGCTCGCCCAGCCTGTCCCGGACCCTGATGCGGCACGGCGCGCGCCACCCCGAGTCCCCCGGCCGGCTGCGGATCCTCGGCTCCACCGGGGAACCGTGGACCGAGGAGGCCTGGCACTGGTACTTCGCCGAACTCGGCGGGAAACGCTGCCCGGTCATCAACATCTGCGGCGGCACCGAGGTCGGCGGCTCCCTGCTCGCCTCCGCGCCCACCCTGCCCCAGTCGCCCTGCGGCTTCGCGGGCCCCTGCCTGGGCGTCGACGCGGCCGTCGAGGACGCCCTGGGCGCCGAGCCGCCCGAAGGACAGGCCGGTGAGCTGGTCGTACGGCAGTCGTGGCCGGGCATGACCCTGGGGCTGTGGCGGGCCCGCGAACGGTTCGCCCGGGCCTACTTCACCCGCAGGCCGGGCCGTTGGTCGCACGGGGACCTCGTCTCCCGCGCTGGCGGGGAGTGGTTCGTGCACGGCCGGCTCGACGACGTCATCAAGGTGGCCGGCAAACGCCTCGGCCCCACCGAGGTGGAGGACGCCGTCCTCGGCGACCCGGCCGTCGGTGAGGCGGCCGCGGTCGGCATCCCGCACCCCGTCAAGGGCGAGGCACTGTGGTGCTTCGCGGTCCCGGTGGCCGACGGGCCGCTCGGCGCACCGGAGCGCGAGCGGATCCGCGCCCGGGTCGCCGACGCCCTCGGCGCCGCGTTCCGGCCCGGCCGGGTCGTCGCCGTGCCCCAGCTGCCCAGGACCCGCAACGGCAAGGTGATGCGGCGCCTGATCCGCGACGTGGTCACCGGCGAGGAGCCCGGCGACCTGTCCACCCTCGTCAACCCCGAGAGCCTCGACGCCCTGCGCACGGCCGTACGGCAGCAGCACTGACGACGGACAACCCGCCCCTGCAGCAAGGGAGTTCCATGCCGACCATCGACATCCTCCTGCCCGGCTTCGGCCTCGACACCGATCAGGGCTACCCCGCCTTCTGCGGAGTGTTCCTGGTACGCGGCCCGGACGCCGCCGGGCGGCCCCGGAACATCCTCGTCGACGCCGCCCACGTCGGCCGCCGTCCCTTCCTGTGGGCCGCGCTCGCCGAACGCGGCCTGAGCGCCGACGACATCGACACGGTCGTCCTCACCCACGCCCACTGGGACCACGTGCAGAACATCGACCTCTTCCCCCGGGCGACACTGGTCCTCCATCCCGACGAGCGCCGGTACGCGCACACCCCGCACGCCAACGACTGGGCCACGCCCGCCTGGACGGGCCTGCTGCTGGAGCAGCTCCCCGTCCGCGAGGTCACGGACGGCGAGGAGATCATCCCCGGCGTCGAGGTCATCGGCCTGCCCGGGCACTCACCGGGCAGCATCGGCCTGGTGGTGCGCACCGAGGCGGGGCGCGCCACGATCACCGGCGACGCCCTGCACTTCGCCTACGTGGCCACGACCGGGCGCAACCCGCTCGTCTTCTGGGACGCCGAGCAGGCCGAGCGGAGCATCGGGCGGATCCTGGACGTGTCCGACGTGATCTACCCCGGCCACGACCGCCCGTTCCGGCTCACCGCGGACAACGGCATCGACTACCTGGCGCCCTTCGCCCTCACCCTGACCGGGGTGGGGCCCGGCACCGCGGGCCTCGCGTTCGCCGACGCCTCGGCCCGGCCGCTGTGGGTGATGCCGGGCATCCAGGAACAGCGCGCGCTGTACGAGAAGAACGCCGACGACAGCGCGCGCCGGATCAGCCGGGTGCCGCGAGTGGTCCGGCCGGCGCCGGCTCGCCGAGAAGGCGGCCCAGAGACCTGTTGAGCCGGGCGAAGAACGGGCCGGGTTCCTCGCGCGGGAAGAAGTGACCGCCGGGCACCAGGGTCAGCCGGAAGTCGTGTGCGTACCGCTCCCACGCGCGCACCCGTCCCGGTTCCACCAGCGGGTCGTCGAGGCCCGCGAACGCCTCGACGGCCAGGGGCAGCCGGGCCCGTTCGTCGTCCGGGTCCGGCAGCCCCGCCCCGGCGTGGCTCGCGCAGATCCGCAGATCGTCCCGGACGATCGGCAGCAGCACCCGCAGCCAGTCCTCCCGCTCCAGGAACCGCGCGTCCATGCCGCCGAAGTCCACCAGCAGCCGGGCCAGTTCACGGTCGTCGTACCGGTCCGGCGGGGGCAGCACGGGCGTCAGGTGCGGGGCGGCGTACGCGCCCAGGAAGACCGCCTCGGGGCCGCGGCCGTTCTCCCGCAGCCGGGCCGCTGCCAGACCGACCGCCACCAGGGCGCCCATGCTGTGGCCGTACGCGGCCCAGGGCCCCTCGTCGAGCCAGGGGGCGAGGTCCCGCCCGAGGGCCTCCACCAGCTCCCCGGCGTCCTGGAAGCGGCGTTCGCGGTAGCGCGCCTCCCGCCCGGGCAGCTGCACCGGCAGCACCTCCACGCCGGACGGGACACGGTCGGCCCAGGAACGGAAGAACGAGGCGCCGCCGCCCGCGTGGTGGAAGCAGAACAGCCGCAGCCGGGCATCCGCACGGGGTGCCCGACCGAGCCAGGACACCGCTGCCGCGGCGGTCACGCGGGCGCTCCCGACGGCGTGCCGTTCAGCCGGCGGCGAGCCCGCAGGACGCCGGCGCGGGCCGAGGCCGCCCGGCGCGCCCCGCTCGCCGTGCCCGCCATCCGCAGCGCCTGCGCCAGCAGCCACAGCCGGGTCTCGGCGGCCTGCTCGGGCCGCCCGCCCAGCGTGCCGTTCTCCATCAACCGCAGCCGCGGCACGGTCCGTTCGAGCAGCTGGGCGTCGGAGTACGGGACGGTCCCGTCGTCGCGGCCGGCCACGCAGGCGACCGGGATGCGCAGTCCGGCCAGCTGTTCCCCGGCCACACCCCAGTCGGCGAGCGCGGCCGGGAGGCGGTCCACCGGCGTGTCCGTCAGGTGGGACAGGGTGCGGCTGACCAGATGCGGCAGCGGTGTGCCGTCCGCGGCCCGGGCGAAGAAGTCCCGCACCGGCGCCCCGACGACGGCCAGTCCCCGGAGGCGGTCGTCCTCCAGCACATGGCGCAGGGCCAGATGCCCGCCGAAGCCCAGGCCGACGACGCAACTGCGGGAGGTGTCGGCGGCCCGGCCGAGCAGATCGACGAGGTGGCTGAGCATGCGCACACTGTCCGTTCCGTAGGGCAGGGAGTTCTCGCCGACCCCCGGCAGCTCGGTCACCACGACGGCCGCGCCGAGCCGGCCGGACTCGGCGAGCACCGGCGCCCACTGCTCCTTGACGCCGGCGATGCCGCCGATGACGAGGATCAGCGGGAGCCTGTCGCGGGCGGACAGGCCGCCGGTCCAGCAGGCGAAGCCGGAGCCCTCGAAGGGCAGATCGAGCCGGGAGATGCCGCGGACGCCCTTGCGCCAGCGGTCGAAGGCGGCCACACAGGACTGCTGCGCGGCGAGCCGGTCCGGGCCGTCGACGTACGGGAAGCGGGCCATGGACCAGTAGCGGACCGCGTCCAGATCGCGGCCCCGGGCCTCGGCCGCCCGGGCGAGCGAGGACCACGCGTGGGTCCAGGCGCCGGGCTCCTCGTCGTCGCGGAGCCGGTGTGTCACGCGGTGGATGACATCGCCGGGGATGCCCTGGGCGTGCGCGTGCGGGAGGGCGAACCGGTGCAGCTCCGCCGCGGGGATCATCGTGCCGCTCCCTTCTCCTCGGCCGGCCGCGCGGGCACGGTCCGGGGCGCCGGTCCGTTCTCGCGGCCCGTGAGGAGCCGGGTGAGGCAGGCCCGCAGCCGCCTGCCGAGGCCGGGGGACCAGACCACGTCCAGCTGGGTGTCGAGGAACAGCGCGTGGAAGTGCAGGCAGGCGGCGGGTTCCTCGGGGGCGGTGGTGTCGAGGGTGGGAGTGGTGGTCATCGGTCCGTCACCACCTGGTGCATCTGCCGGAACGTCCTGGCCTGGAGCAGGTCGGCCACCGGGATCCGCCCGCCGACGGCGCCCTCCACCACGGTCACCAGCCGCAGCAGCAGCACCGAGTCCCAGTCGGGGAAGTCGTCCAGCGGCCGGTCCAGGTCCTCCTCCCGCAGGTACAGGCCCAGTTCCTCCTCCAGGAGTGTGCGGAATTCGGTCGTGCCGGCGAGGGCTGTGGTCATGTGCGGTCTCCGTCGTCGGGCCCGAACGCGGCGTCCAGCCGCAGATGAGCGGGGGCGGGGGCGAGGTCGCGCAGGTCGTGCCGGAACAGGACGGCACCGGGCTCGTCCGGGTCGGTGCCGACCGGCGTGAAGCCCTGGTCGCCGTAGAAGGCGGCGAAGGCGGCGTTGCGCGGCGAGGGAAGATAGCGACCGGTCACGGCCCGGGCCGTGGTGTCGCGGGCGAACCGGAGCACGGCGGCCACGCAGGCGCTCTCGATGCCCCGGGAGAACACCCTGCAGCTCAGCGCGAAGTTGTCGATGCGCAGCACCTCGCCGTCGCGGCGCAGGAACAGCGCGCCGACCAGTCCCTGGTCGCCGAACCGGTCACGCGCGTGCACCGCCAGCACGTGGTGCCCCGGCCGCGCCATCCGGTCGGCCACCTCCGGGACGTCGAGCCGTTCGGTGGCCAGGTGGAACTGGTTGGTGCGCAGGGTGAGTTGCGCGACGCGCGCCAGCTCGGGCCCGGCCGGCGGGCGGAGGGTGACCTCGAGGCCGAGCCCGTCGAGGTAGGCCTGGTAGGAGTCGACGTCCTCGCGGAACTCCTGCCGCCGGGCCTCGGTTCGGTAGCGGTCCGCCCGCTCCAGATCGGCCTCGGTCAGGTCGAACAGATCGAACCAGCCGTCGGCCAGCAGCGCCGAAGGGTGCAGGGCCGGGTCGTCGTCGACGCGGATGACGGCGACCTCGGGCAGCTGCTCGCCGACCAGTCCGCACTCGAAGGGGCTGTCGTCGGCGAAGACGAAGCTGTCCAGGCCGAGTCCGAGCCGCTCGGCGATGTCCCGCAGATTGTCGTGCTTGGGCTTCCAGTTGGCGCTCACCAGCACGAAGTCGTCCTCGCGCAGCAGCATGGCCGGATGCTCGCGCAGGGTCCGGCTCACCGTTTCGGCGTCGTTCTTGCTGCTGACGGCGAGCAGGACGCCCTGGGAGCCGAGCTGGCGGACGACCCGTTGAAAGGCCTGGAAGGCCTCGCCGCGCAGCCCGTCCCCGAGTTCGATGCCGCCGGGGCCGTCCTCGCCGAGCACTCCGCCCCACAGCGTCCCGTCCAGGTCCAGCGCGAGGACCTTGCGGGTCCGGCCGAGGCGCGCGCGGACGATGTGGGCGGCCTCCCGGGCGTAGGCGGCGAGCAGCGCTTCGGACAGCCGGGCCCGGGCGTACTGGGCGGCGCGCGGCTCCGCGGCGGGCACGCCCTCACCGATCAGCGGATCGAGGTCGACGACGACCACGCCCGCGTGCTCGGCGGCCAGCGACAGCAGTCCGCTGTTGAACTCCCGCCACACCGCGCCGAGTCGGGCGCGGCAGCGCAGGTCGATCAGCTGGTGGGTGAGGTGGCGGTGCAGGGGGACCGTGTTGAGCACGAGCAGGCCTCGGCCGGCCCGCTGGTGGGCGCGTACGGCGGCACGGATCAGCGCGAGTTTGGTCCGCGCCGCGCCTTCGACGTCCTCGGCGCGCCAGGGGACGCTGAGGTCACCGAGGACGGTGTGCGCGTCGAGCACGCAGAGCATGAGGTCAGGGCGGCCGTGGTCCCGGTGCCCGGCGGTGTGGTCCGGGCTGCTGTCGTTCTGGCGCCCGGCCGTGTCGTCGGGGCGGCCGTGCTCCTGGTGCCCGGCCGTGTCGTCCGGGCTGCCGTCGTTCTGGCCACCGCCCGTGTCGTCCGGCCGCATCAGGTCGTGGAGGTACGACCCGAAGGGCGCGACCTTCGCCTCGAGCCACAGCCCGTGCCGGGCCAGTTCGGCGGTGAGCGGTCCCACCACCGGGGCCACCGTGGACTCGCCGGTCACCGCCACCCGGACCACCGGCAGGTCGGGGACGTGGCGGCGCACCTCCGCCGGGTCGAGCCGGGCCAGCAGCTGGCCGGCGGCCGGGAGATCGCCCCTGGGCATCCGGGACAGCAGCGCCCGCACCGAGCCGTACTCCGCGGCCAGTTGCCCGGCGCGGTACCGGCCGCGCAGGGTGGCCAGCGCCGTCGGGTCGGGCGGGCCGGCCGGGGCTGCCGGGGCCGGGATCCGTTCCTGGGCCTGTGTCATGTCCGCTCCAGCGCGATACCGGACTTGATCCACTTGCTGGACTCGACGGCCACCGCGATCGCGCGTCCGGGGCCGTCCCACTGCCGCAGGAGTTCGGCGAGCTGGAGGAAGGGCAGGGCGTTGCCGTTGTTGCCGACCGTGCGCACCACGTTGATCCGCCGGGCGTCCGGCGCGGGCATGGCCGCCGAGATACGGTCGCTCATCCGGCCGGAGAGCTGTGGAGGCAGCAGGAAGTCCACCTGGTCGGCGCTCCAGCCCAGGTCGGCGAGGAGTTCCCAGAACATCTGCTGGGCCAGGAGCGGCACGGTCTCCTCGATCGCCTTGTAGTCCTCCGAGACCGCGGGCCGGTCGCTGTGCCGGTCGCCCAGGCCGAACCAGTCGATGATCTGGCCCGGTGCGCGGCCCAGGCCCACCAGCCGGTTGAGCACGTGCCGGACGGCGATCCCGGGGCCCAGCGGGTCGGCGCTGAGTACGGCCGCGCCGGCCCCGTCGCCGAAGAGGGCGTAGTTGACGAGTTCGGCGGAGGTGCGGGTGCCGGGGTCGAAGTCCCGTTCCAGGTGCTTGGCGCACACGTCGCCGCCGATCACCAGCACGGTGTCGCAGCGCCGGGCCTGCAGCAGGGTGCGGGCCACGTCGAGGGCCTGCACGGCACCGGCGCAGCCGGACTGGAGCTGGTAGGTGGGGACGTTGTCGATGCCGAGCCGGTCCGCGACGAGGTTCACGGTGGCGGGCATCAGATGGTCCGGGGTGGCGGTGCCCATGACGATGCAGTCGATGTCGTGCGGGTCGAGGCCGGCCTGGGCCAGCGCCCGGTCGGCGGCGGTCGCCGCGATGTCGGCCAGGGTGTGCCGTACCTGGCCGGTGGCCAGGTCGACGGCGAAGTACCGGCTGGTGTTGCCGATGAACATCTCGGCCCAGGTCTCGTCGACGCCGACCAGCTTGGCGAGGGTCGCGTTGTCCACCGGGTCCCCGGGCAGGCAGGTGCCGACCGAGGCCAGGTGGGCGAGGGGAGCGGTCATCGACCGGTTCCTTCCGGGGTGAGGGTCGGGGTGGCGTCGGCGAGGGCGCGGTCGCGCAGGTAGCGGACGAGGTCGCCCACGGTGCGCATGCTCTCCAGCAGCTCCTCGACCGGGAGCGTGCCGAGGAGGGGAAGCTCGCGCTCGATGCGGGTCTTCAGCTCCACCGCCTGGATCGAGTCGAAGCCCAGGTCCTCGTGGAGCCGGGAGTCGTCGTGCACCAGGCCGGGGTCGTGCCCGCCGATCCGGCACACCAGACGGTGCGCGAGGGCGGCCAGGGGGTCCGGCGCTTCGCCCGCCCTCGACTGCCCGCCGTCCGTGGGGGCCGGTGCCTCGGTGTCCGCGCTGCGGGGGGCGTGGGACGCGGACGGTTCCGGGAGATCCGGTCCGTCGCCGGAGCGCCAGGCCCGGAACGACGCGTCGAACAGGTAGGGCGGCAGCCGCCGCGGCAGCCGGTCGGAGTCGGCGTACAGCAGGTCCCAGTCGGGGGTGAGGCCCGCGCACCACAGCTCGCCGAAGAGCTGCTGGGGCCGGTGGCCGGGCGCGTGCTCGCCGGGGTGCGCGGCGTGCAGGCTCACCGGGGAGCCGTCGGCCGGCCGGAGCCGGGCCAGCAGCCCGGTGAGTACGGCGGCCGGGCCGATCTCCACCACGTGGGTGACCCCGGTGGCGAAGAGCCGTCGGGCGGCCTCGGCGAACCGCACCGGCGCGGTGATCTGGCGGGCCCAGTAGTCGGCGTCCAGGAACTCCTCGCCGGTCAGCTCCCGGCCGTGCACGGTCGAGAAGAACGGCAGGTCCGCGCGGCGGCGCGGGACGTCCGCGCACACCCGGCGGAACTCCTCGACGACGGGCAGCATCAGCGGCGAGTGGAAGGCGTGGGAGACCGCGAGGGGCCGGACGGCCACCTTGCGTTCGGTCAACTGGTCGGCGAGCGCCGCGAGTTCACCGCGGTCGCCGGCGATCACCGTACGGCCGGGTCCGTTGACGGCGGCCAGGCCGAGCCGTTGCCGTCCCGTCAGCAGCGGCTCCACCTCCGCGGTGTCCAGGGACACCGCGAGCATCCCGCCGTCTTCCGGCAGCGTCTCCATCAGTGCGCCGCGCCGGGCGACCAGGCGGGCGGCGTCCGCCGGGTCGAGTGCCCCGGCCACGCAGGCGGCGGCGAACTCCCCGATGCTGTGCCCGAGGACGTACGACGGCTTGATCCCGGCCTCGGCCAGGGTGGCGGCCATCGCGTAGCCGACCGCGAACAGGGCGGGCTGGGCCAGTCGCGGGCGGTGGATGTCGGCGTCGCCCTCGAGCAGCAGGTCGCGCACGGACCGCCCGGTGTGCGGGGCGAGCAGCTCGTCGAGCGCGTCGAGGTGCCGGGCGTAGGCGGGGCAGGACCGGTACCAGGCGGCGGCCATCCCGGGGTGCTGCGCGCCCTGTCCGGTGAAGGCGAACGCCACCGACGGCGCCGGGCGCCGTCCGGGGCCCGGGTCGTCGCTTCGACGCGCCGCTTCCCGCAACCCGGCCACCAGGGCGGGCAGATCCGTGGCGGCGACCGCCACCCGCTGCGGCAGCCGGGACTTGACCCGGTTGCTGGTCCAGCACAGTTGCGCCAGCTGGTCGCCCGGGCGCCGGGACAGGGCGTCCGCCTGGGCCAGGAGATTGGCCCGCAGCCGCTCCGCGCCCCGGGCCGAGACGGTGAATACGCCCGGTGCCCCGGGCTGGGTGCGGTGGACGGTCCGGGGCGCGGAGGCCAGGACCGCGTGCGCGTTGCTGCCGCCCATGCCGAAGCTGCTCACCGCGGCGTGCACCGTGCCCGAGGGCAGCCTGAGCGGCGACTTCAGCAGCGACAGCCGTTGGCCGGGCAGGTCCAGCTTCGTGTTCTCGTCGTGGGCGAACCTGCTCGGCGGCACCGTGCGGTGGTGCAGCGCCAGGACGGTCTTGATGAGCCCGGCGATGCCCGCCGCGCCCTCGGCGTGCCCGAAGTTGCTCTTGACCGAGCCCAGTGCGACGCTGCCGCCGCTGCGGCCGCTGGTCAGCCGGCCGAGCGCCTGCGCCTCGATGAAGTCGCCGAGCAGGGTCCCGGTGCCGTGCGCCTCCACGAAGGCGATGTCGTCGGCGGTGATGCCGGCCCGCTGCCACACGGACCCGATCAGCTGCTCCTGCGCCCACCGGTTGGGCGCGGTGATGCCGTTGCTGCGGCCGTCCTGGTTGCTCCCGGTCTCCTTCAGCACCGCGTACACCGGCTGACGGTCCGCCAGGGCGTCGCTGAGCCGGCGCAGCACCAGCACCGCCACGCCCTCGGCCCGCCCGATCCCGTCGGCCGAGGCGCTGAACGGCTTGCACCGGCCGTCGGGTGCCGAGAGGCCGGCCTGGGTGTAGAAGATGTTGATGACCGGCGTCATGATCAGGTTGGTGCCGGCCACCAGGGCGTGGTCGCACTCTCCCCAGCGCAGCGAGTTCATGGCGAGGTGCACGGCGACGAGCGAGGACGAGCAGGCCGTGTCCACGGCCAGGCTGGGGCCCTTGAGGTCGAGGTGGTACGAGACCCGGTTCGCGCCCATGAAGTAGCCGTTGCCGGAGCCGTGGTGGGCGGTGATCTCGTCGTAGTCCTTGAGCGCCAGATGGGCCCACTCGTTGGCCATCACTCCGACGAACACGCCGGTCGCCGTCCCGGCCAGGTCCTGGGGGGCGGTCGCGGCGTCCTCGACGGCCCGCCACGAGCACTGCAGCAGCAGCCGCTGCTGCGGGTCCATCGCGGCGGCCTCCCGCGGCGCGATCCCGAAGAAGGCGGGATCGAAGGCGTCGGCGTCGTGCAGGAAGCCGCCGCGCACGGTGTTGCTGCGGCCGGGCTGCCGTGCGGTGTGGGCGCTGTCCGGGCCGGACGGGTCGGCGACGTGGTAGCGCTCGGCGTCCCAGCGCTGCTCGGGCACCCGGCCCGTGCCGTCCCGTCCGTCCATCAGGAGCGCCCAGTACTCGTCGGCGTCGCGGGCGCCGGGGAACCGGCAGTCGAGGCCGACGACCGCGATGGGCTCGCGCTCGCTCATGACCGGTTGCCGCCGTCCGCCGCCGGCGCGGCCAGGCGTTCGGCGAGGTGGGAGGCGATCGCGTGGACGGTCGGGAAGTCGTAGGCGATCGTGGGGGAGACCGGGATCCGGTACGCCTGCTCGATCTCGCCGCAGATGCTGATCGCCGCGACGGAGTCGATGCCGTAGTCGGCGAGCGGGGTGTCCGGGTCGATCTCGTCGGCGGTCCTGCGGAGATGGAAGGCGACCCGCTCGATCAGCCACAGGTCCAGGCCGACGGCCGCGGGCGAGGGGCGGTGCTGGGGCGGGGCGGGGCGGATGTCATGGGTTCGGGAGGCGATGCTCATGGGTGTCCCTCTCTCGGACCTTCGGATGTTCGGGTCTCAGCGGCGGGTGGCGGCGGGCTCGGGTGCCGCGCCCGCGCCGGTGACCAGGGCGGCGACCGGGGCGTGCAGCCGCTGGTGCAGCACCGGCAGGTCGCCGCCGAGGAAGAGCCGCCGCATGAGGGTGCGCTGGGTCTTGCCGCTGGTGGTCTTGCGGATCGCGCCGGGGCGCACCAGCACCACGCTCACGGCGGGCAGCTGGAACTGACGGCTGACCAGGGCCTGGACGGAGGCGGCGAGGCGAGCCAGGTACTGCTCCTCGGGGGCCCGGCCGCGCAGCTCCTGCACCACGACCACGTGCGCCAGCCGGGCGGCCTCGTCGGTGACGGTGAACACCGCGCCCCCGCCGCGCCGGAACGCCTCGCCGGAGTCCTGCACGGCCTGCTCGATGTCCTGCGGGTAGAGGTTGCGGCCGTGCTGGATCAGCATTTCCTTGATCCGGCCGGTGACGTAGAGCTCCTCGTCGAGCAGGGCCCCGAGATCACCGGTGCGGAACCAGCCCGTCCGGCCGTCGGCCGTGGTCGCCCGGAACGTCTCGGCGGTCAGTTCCTTCCGGTTCCAGTAGCCCTCGGCCACCGATCGGCCGCGCAGCCAGATCTCGCCGATCCGGCCGCCGGGCAGCACGTGCAGGGTCATCGGGTCGACGATCAGCACCTCGGTGTCCTTCGGCCGGCCGCAACCGACCAGGGTGCGCGCGGGCCGGTCGCTGCGGGCGGGCCGCAGCTCGTCCTGCTCCAGGGCCCGGGCGTCCACGGTGAGTTCGAGGTGGGCGGACTCGGTGTCCCCGCTGGAGACCAGCAGGGTGTTCTCGGCCAGTCCGTAGCACGGCAGCAGCGCCTGCGGGCGCAGCCCGTTGCCCGCGAAGCGGCGGACGAAGGCACGCAGGGTGTCGGCGCGTACCGGTTCGGCTCCATTCAGGGCCACGCGCAGACTGGACAGGTCCAGGTCCGCGGACTGCTCCTCGGTGACGCGGCGGGTGCACAGCGCGTAGCCGAAGTCGGGGGAGGCTGTGCCCTCGACGCGGTAGTCGTGGATCATGCGCAGCCAGCGGTGCGGCTGCTTGATGAAGGCGATCGGCGACATCTGCACGCTGGTGCCGCCCCTCCACAGCGGGTGCAGGGTCATGCCGATGAGCCCCATGTCGTGGTAGAGCGGCAGCCAGCTGCCGGCCACGACACCCTCCGGGGTCACCATGGCGGCGCGGATGGCCTCCTCGTTGGCGGCGAGGTTGCCGTGGCTGACCATGACGCCCTTGGGCTCGCTGGTGGAGCCGGAGCTGTACTGGAGGAAGGCCACATCGCTGTCCCGCACCCGGGGCGGGGTCCACAGGTCCGGGTCGGCCGTCTCCTCGTCGTCCCCGCCGGTCGCCAGGCACAGCACGTCCTGCTCGCCCGCGGCGACCAGCCAGGCCCCGATGGCCTGCCGGTACTCCGGGAGCGTCAGCACCGCCCCGACCTTCGCGTCCCGCAGGATGCCGTGGACCCGGGCCAGCCGCTCGCCCGGCTCGTCGGGCAGCGGGGCCGGGATGGCGGTGCGCCCGGCGTAGAAGCAGCCGAGGAAGGCCGTGACGAAGTCCAGGGTCGGCGGATAGAGCAGCAGCACCGGACGCGAGGGGTCGCCCTTGGACGACTGCGTCAGCCGGGTGGCCACCACCCGGGCCCGGCGGTCCAGTTCCGCGTAGCTGAGCTCTTCGGGCCGCAGGCCCGAGCCGTCCTCGTGCAGGTACACGAAGGCGGCACGCTCGGGATGGCGTTCGACGCCGGTGCGTACGGCGTCCGTCAACGTCCGGTGGTGAAGCTGGTGTGGCACGGGCTGTCCTCTCCGAGGGCGGTCCTTGCGGCGGCACCGAGTGCCACCGATGCCCCCAGCCTCGACGGGCGGTGAAAAGGCGGCGTAAAGCGAAAATTGGTGCGCACGTCAAGGGTTTCGCCTTCTACGACCAGGCAGCACGTGGCTGGATGCCACGGTGGGTGTGCGCGAGGGCACGTACGGTGCTGGCACGCGGTGCCTGAGACGTCGCCGCAAGGAGGGCTCGATGGACGGACCGGACGTACCCGTCGAAGGGGCCGAGGGCGGCCCGCTCGCCCCCGGCGGGCATGCCGTGCGCCTCGGGCGGCTCGCGGAGTGGGCGCGGGCGCCCGGTGCGCTCACCGAGGACGTGCTGGGACCGGACCGGCAGCGCTACCGTGCGACGCGCGAACCAGTCGTACAGGAAAGGTTGTTGGGGTCCCGGCTGCTGCTGCGCCATGCCGTGGCCGTGGCCGCCGGCACGCAGCCGCACCGCGTGACGGTGGACCGCGACGGCCGGGGGCGACCGGTCCTGCGGGCTCCCGAGGGGCTGGACGTGAGCATCAGCCACACCGCCGACGTGCTCGTGGTCGGTGTCGCCCGCGGCCGGCGGATCGGCGTGGACGTCGAGGCGTCGGACCGCCCGCTGCTGGCGCCCGGGCTCGCGGAGCGGTTCTGCCACCCTCAGGAGCTGGCGGAACTCGGTGAACTGCCGCCCGCCGCACGCAATGCGGCGCTGGTACGGCTGTGGACGCTCAAGGAGGCCTACACCAAGGCGCTCGGCGTCGGACTCGCCCATGACTTCCGCGGGCTGCGTCCCCGCCCCGACCCGGGGAGCGGCTGGTGGCTGGATGCCGCCGCCCCGGGGTGGCGGCTGCGCTGCGACCGCGTCCTGGACCGCTTCCTGGTGGCCCGCGCCCTGGGACCCGACGCCCCCTGACCGCCGCCACGGCAATCGAGTCAGCCATGTTTCGATACAGCGTTGACTCGATTGCCCGCCGGGGCTACCGTCAACGCCACGGCACCTCAACGGCATTCGGCTCACGATCACCCTCTTCTCCCCGGGGAGCGGAAGCACGTGACAAATCCGCCCGGCCGCACGCCTCCTGACCGCACGTCACCGACCGCGCACCCGCACCGCCGGCGCCCGCCGACGGTGCTGCCGGTCGTCCTGGAGCCCCCGGTGTCCGGGCCGACGCCGGAGTCGACCGGGCGAGAAGTCCACCCCACGGAGGTCTGAAGAGCATGCAGCACGCCGACCGGCCGGCAACCGCCACGGGGCCCGAATCCCGGGGCGGCCGCCGGCGCGACCCCGCCGCCGACCTGGCGATCCTGGACAGCACCCTGGGCCTGCTCGGCGAAGGCTGCAGCTTCGGCGACCTGTCCATGGACCTGGTCGCCCAGCGCGCGGGCGTCGCCCGGGCCACCATCTACCGCCGCTGGCGCAACAAGGAAGAGCTGGTGCTGGCCGCGCTGGGCAGCCTCGACCTGCCCGTCCCGCCGCTCGACGGACTCGGCCTGCGGGACCGGCTGGTGACCCTCGTCGACCAGCTCCGCCACCGCGGCCAGGACACCAATCTGCACCGGCTCATCGGCAGCCTGCTCGGCGAGGCGGTACGCCGCCCGCAGCTGGTGGAGCGGTTCGAGGCCACGGTCGTCGCCGCCCGGCACGAGGCGCTGCTGCGGGTCCTGCGGGACGGCGTCGACAGCGGTGAGCTGCGCGCCGACCTCGACCTGGACGACGCGATCGAGATGCTCACCGGACCGATGGCCGCCCGGCTGATCCTGCGTCAACGCCCGGTGGAATCGGTTGCGTTCGCCGAGCGGATCGTCGACACGTTCCTGAACGGAACCCGCACGGCCCGGACCGGGACAGGGCCGGGCACGACACCGGAGCACCGCCACCCAGCAGAGGAGCCGCTGCCATGAAATTCCTCTTCGACGACCCCGCCTTCGACTACCAGGCGCTGCGCGCGGCCGGCTACGCCGACTACGGCGGCGCGCAGCTCGGCGAGGTCGTCGCGGTCGCCTCCCGGATCCCCGGCGGAGACACCGACGCCTGGCGGCACGCGTGGACCCAGCTCGCCGAACGCGTCCACCGGCTGGCCACCGCGGCCCGCGCCGAGGGCCGCACCGAGGACGCCCGGACCGCCCTGCTGCGGGCGCACAACTACTACCGCACCGCCGAGTTCTTCGAGCGGGACGATCCCCGGGACACCGAGGCGCTGCGGCTGATGCGCCTGTCCCGGGAGACCTTCGCCGACGCCGCCGCCCTCATGCACCGGCCACCGCAGTACCTGCGCATCCCGTACGAGGACACCTCACTGCCCGCCTACTTCTACCGGGTGGACGACTCCGACGAGCCCCGGCCGACCGTCATCCACCACGGCGGGCTCGACTCCACGGTCGAGGAGGGCTACTTCTTCGTGGCCGCGGCGGCCCTCGCCCACGGCTGGAACTGCCTGTGCTTCGAGGGACCGGGGCAGGGCACCGTCCTGCGGGAGCAGGGGCTGGTCTTCCGGCCCGACTGGGAGAAGGTCGTCACGCCGGTGGTGGACCACGCCCTGACCCTGCCCGGCGTCGATCCCGACCGCCTGGCGCTGGTCGGCACCAGCCTCGGCGGCCTGCTCGCCGTGCGGGCGGCCGCGTCCGAGCACCGGCTGGCGGGCTGCGTCGCCCACGACGCGGTCTGGCAGCTGGGCGATGTCGTTCCGCTGCCGCCGTTCGTACTGGACTGGGTGGAGCAGGGACACGACGACTTCGCCAACCCGGTGATGTGGGGGGTCGCCGCCCAGCAGACCTTCACCCGCTGGCTGCTGCGGCACGCCATGTGGACCTTCGGCGCCGAGACCCCGGCCGCGCTGCTGCGCCGGCTGCCCGCGTTCGGCCTGGCGGAGGTCATCGGCCGGGTGCGCTGTCCCGTGCTCGTGATGGACGCGGAGGAGGACCTGTTCTTCGCGGGACTGGAACACGCGAAGAAGGTCTACACGGGGCTGAACTCGCCCAAGACCCTCCAGGTGTTCACCGCGGACGAGGGCGGCGGGGCGCACTGCCACTCGGGTGCCATGCGGCTGTTCCACGACCGGCTCTTCTCCTGGCTGACCACGACCGTCGGGACGGGACGGGCCGCCTGCGGGACATAATTCCGGCCGCCGCAATTCACGCGGCCGAATTCATTCCCATAGGCCTCTCGGCGGCCCCGGTTTTATACTCCTTAATAACCGCGTAACGAGGAGGGGGTGGTAGCGGCCGACGGGCTAGCATATGCTTCACGCACCGGTCGGGAAATTGCCGACCAGGTGGCGTCCCAGACCTGAGGGCGGACGGGGGAACCAGAATCAGTTGAATGCGTACCCACGCATTCTGGGGGGTTTGTTGTGGCCCTGTCCTCTGTACAGGCCGACCAGCCACTGCGCTACGACCTGCTCGGGCGCCTGCGGGTGACCCGGGGGAGTGCCGACGTGACGCCCGAGCCACCCAAGCTCGTCAAACTGCTCGCGCTTCTGCTGATCAGGGCGGGTGAGCCGGTGGCCGGCGAGAAGCTCGTGGCCGAACTGTGGGAGCGGGACCCGCCGCGCTGCGCCTTCGCGAGCCTGCGGGTGTACGTGTCACAACTGCGGAAGCTCCTGAGCGGTCCGCGGGGAATGTCACCGATCATCACGACACCGCTCGGGTACATTCTCGACACGAACGGAACGGTATCGGACATCCGGCAATTCGAGGCGCTCTACACCCATGGCCGGGAGCGCTATGTGGCGGCTGATTACTCGCATGCGGCGGAACTGCTGCGGCGGGCGCTGTCACTGTGGCGCGGCCCGGTTCTGGAGGGCATTCCGGGGTCGCTGGTCATCGATTCGTTCACTGCTGTCCAGGACGAGAAACGGCTGAATTGCACCGAACTGAGAATGGATGCGGCGCTGGCGCTCGGCTGCCATCACGAGATGATCGAGGAACTGCGCGGCCTGGTCGTCCAGCACCCGCTGCGGGAGCCCTTCTACCACCAGCTGATGGTGGCCCTGTACCGGGCGGGCCGCCAGGGCGACGCGCTGGCGGTGTACCGCAGTGCCCGCCGGGTGCTGAGGGAGGAACTGGGCGTCGAGCCGGGACCGTCGCTGCGGCTCGCCCAGGAGGCGATCCTGCGCGCGGACCCGGCGGGCCTGGAGGCCGCCGGAGTCATCCCGGCCCTGCGCTGGCCGCTCGCGGCTCAGCCCTCGGGCCGCAGCAGCCCGCGTTCGTAGGCCTTGACCAGGTGCTGCGGCACCAGGTGCCGGACGCCGTCGACGGTGACCGGTACCAGGGCCGGGGTGGCGGCCTTCCGCTGCGCTCGGCGGTGGCGGGTGTTGCTGCGGGACATCTTCCGCTTGGGGACGGCCATGACGAACCTCCTCGGTGGGTGAACGCCGAGGACGCTACATGAAAATGGATCCCATTAACAACTGGGGTGGTGGTCAGCGGCGGGAGCGGACCCGGGCGTCCTTCGGCGGGTCGATGAACTGGAGTTCCAGCGTGACCGGCGGCTCGGCCACGCCGGGTCCGCCGGCCGCCAGCCAGCGCACGACCTCCTCGGTGCTGTCGTGGTCCGTGGCGAACCCCACCCACGTCGGCCGCCCTCCCGCCCGGCGGCCCGCCGCCGAGGGGCCGACCACGACGACATTGGCCTGATCGCACGGTCCCAGGCAGTCGGTCGTACGGATCCGGAAGCCGTGCTCCGCGGCCGCCGCGCGCAGCACCTCCAGTTGCCCCTCGTGATCGGTGCCCGGATGCTTGCGGGCGTTGCCGCAGCAACAGCCGCGGCAGACGACGAGCGTGCAGGCGGAACCGGTCAGGGACGTGCGGCGCGTCAAAGGCATGACAGAAGTGTGGCGCCTGCGGTGGCCGCCCCAGTCACCGGGCCGCCGCTGCGTAGGGTGGACGGCGTGACCGACAGCCCCAAACGCCCGCTCGCCGTGTTCGACCTCGACAACACGCTCGCCGACACCGCCCACCGGCAGCGGTTCCTGGAGTCCAAGCCCCGCGACTGGGACGCCTTCTTCGCCGCCGCGCCCGCGGACCCGCCGATCCCCGAGGGCATCGCGCTGGTACTGGCCAGCGCCGAGGAGTGCGAGGTCGTCTACCTGACCGGGCGGCCCGAACGCTGCCGCGCGGACACCCTGGAATGGCTCGCGGCCCAGGAACTGCCCGAGGGTCGCGTGTACATGCGGCGCAACACCGACCGCAGGCCCGCCCGGCGCACCAAGCTGGAGATCCTCCGCCGCCTGGCCAGGACCCGGGAGATCCGGGTCCTGGTGGACGACGACGAACTGGTCTGCGCGGACGCCGAAAAGGCCGGGTTCACCGTCGTCCGGGCGCGCTGGACCGCCCCTTCCGCCGCGCTGAAGACCGCGCAGGAGCGGGAGGGGCGGACCTGAGCAGACCGGTTGGCGAGGTCGCCGGCCGGTCTACTCCAGGCGGAAGCCGACCTTCATGGTCACCTGCCAGTGCGCGATCTGCCCGTCCTCGAGCTGGCCGCGCACCTCGGTCACCTCGAACCAGTCCAGGTTGCGCAGGGTCTGCGAAGCCCGCTCGATACCGTTGCGAATGGCCTGGTCCACGCCCTCGGGCGAGGTGCCGACGATATCCGTGACCCGGTAGGTGTGGTTCGACATGTGGGTGCTCCTCTCACACGCGTCACTCCACGGTGCCCCACGGCGGGACATCGCGCGAGCCGTCCGTCACCGTGCCACGCTCAGCGACAGCGCGAACCGGCCGTCTTCGTCCGTCCACCAGTGGGTCAGCTCCAGCCCTGCCGCGACCAGTTCGCCGCGCACGCCCTCCTTCCGGAACTTCGCCGACACCTCGGTGCGCAGTTCCTCCCCGGCCGCGAAGTCGACGGCGAGGTCCAGGGCGGGCACCTTCACCGTCTGCGCGGTGAGGGACCGCAGCCGCATCTCGATCCACTCGTTGTCGGCGTCCCACAGCGCCACGTGCTCGAAGGCGCCGGGATCGAAGTCGGCGCCCAGTTCCCGGTTGACGACGGTCAGGACGTTCTTGTTGAACGCGGCCGTCACCCCGGCCGCGTCGTCGTAGGCCCTGACCAGCACCTGCTCGTCCTTGACCAGGTCGGTGCCGAGCAGCAGGGCGTCCCCCGGCGCCATCAGCGCGCGGACCCGGGCGAGGAAGGCCGCGCGCTCGGCGGGCAGCAGGTTGCCGATCGTGCCGCCGAGGAACGCCATCAGCCGGGGGCCCGGGGTGCCGGGCAGGGTGAGCCCGCCGGTGAAGTCGGCGATCAGCGCGTGCACGTCCAGGGCGGGCCGTTCCCCGATGAGGGCGTGCCCGGCCTGGGTCAGGGCGCTCTCGCTGACGTCGACGGGGACGTACGTGTGCAGTTCGGTGAGCGCGTCGATGACGTACCGGGTCTTCTCCGAGGAGCCGGAGCCGAGTTCCACCAAGGTGCGGGCGCGGGTGGCGGCGGCGATCTCCTCGGCGCGGGCGATCAGGATCTCCCGTTCGGCGCGTGTGGGGTAGTACTCGGGCAACTCCGTGATCTGTTCGAAGAGTTCGCTGCCGTGGGCGTCGTAGAACCACTTCGGCGGGAGCGTCTTCGGGGTGCGGGTCAGGCCGTGCAGGACGTCGGCGCGCAGGGCGGCCTCGGTGGCGTCCTCGGGCAGGTGGCGGGTGAGCAGGAACGGGCTCACGTGCGGGGCTCCTTCGACGGTGCGGAGGCCGAGGACTCGCCCGGCTCCTTCAGCAGAGTGAGAGTGACGTCCGTGCGGCTCGCGACGAGGAGCGTGCGGTCGGGGACCTCGTGCCAGAGCGGATCGTCGTCGTACGGTTCCGAGGCCACGACCGTGCCGCGGCCGGGTGCGGTGAGGTACCACAGCGTGTCGCCCCAGGCGGTCGCCGTGATGCTGTCGCCGCTGGTCAGCAGCAGGTTCAGCCGGGCGCCCGGGGCCGCCTCGGCGACCTCCCGGACGGTGTCGGCCAGTGCCTGGCCCGTGCTGTCCCCGGCGCGCAGCCGGGCCAGGACCAGCGCCCACACGAACGCCGAGTCGTTGCGGGCCTCCAGCGACAGCAGGTCCGCCGCGGACAGCGTCCGGGCGAGCGGCGCGAGGGAGTCCGGCCAGCCCGGGACGGCGCCGTTGTGGCTGAACAGCCAGGTACCGGAGGCGAAGGGCGCCGCCGCGGCCTCCGCGTCCGCCCCGGAGAGCGTCGCGTCCCGCACCGCGGCCAGCAGGGACGTCGTCCTGACGACGCGTGCGAGGTCGGCGAAGGACAGGTCCGCCCAGATGGGCCCGGCCCGCCGGTACCGGGCCGGCACCGGGTCACCGGCGGCGTACCAGCCGACGCCGAAGCCGTCGGCGTTGACCGTCCCGTGCCGCTGCCGCCGGGGGGCCCAGGACTGGCGGTACAGGGCGTGCGGGGGCCGCACCAGGCAGCCGGCGAGCGGCTCCTCGGGCCCCAGGTAGGCCACATGACGGCACATCAGACGGTCTCCGAGCGGGCCGTGCGGAACCCGGCGAAGATCTGCCGGCGGATCGGGTAGTCCCAGTTGCGGAACGTGCCCCGGCAGGCGACCGCGTCCACGGCGAACGAACCGCCGCGCAGCACCTTGTGCTCCGGCCCGAAGAACACCTCCGAGTACTCCTTGTACGGGAACGCCACGAAGCCGGGGTAGGGCAGGAAGTCGCTCGCCGTCCACTCCCACACATCGCCGATCAACTGCCGTACACCGAGCGGTGATTCACCCTCCGGGTAGCTGCCGACCGGGGCCGGGCGCAGATGGCGCTGGCCGAGGTTGGCGTGCTCGGGGGCCGGGTCGGCGTCGCCCCAGGGGTAGCGGGCGGAGTGGTCGCCGGCCGGGTCGTGGCGGGCGGCCTTCTCCCACTCGGCCTCGGTGGGCAGCCGGCGTCCCGCCCAGCGGGCGTAGGCGTCGGCCTCGTACCAGCACACGTGCAGCACCGGCTCGTCGGGCGGTACGACCTCGGTCACCCCGAACCGGCGCCGCAGCCACTGCTTGCCGTCCCGGCGCCAGAACAGCGGCGCGTGGATGGCGTGCTGCCGGATGTGGGCCCACCCCGCCGGGTCCCACCAGCGCTCGTTCTCGTAGCCGCCGTCCTCGATGAACGCCTGGTAGGCGCCGTTGGAGACGGGGGTGGTGTCGATGTGGAAGGGCGCCACCTCGCGTCGGTGCGCGGGGCGTTCGTTGTCCAGCGCCCACGGCTCGGTGGAGGTGCCCATGGTGAACGGGCCGCCGGGGACCAGGACTTCGGCCGGGCCGGTGAACAGCGGGGCCGGTTCCGGGTCCGGGGCGGTGAGGGCCTGCGGCCCCTTGCGCAGCTGATGGGTGATCAGCATCGTCTCGTCGTGCTGCTGTTCGTGCTGGGCGATCATTCCGAAGGCGAAGCCCGCCTCGGTCAGCCGGGTGCCGTGGAAGGCGGTGCTCTCCAGCAGGTCCAGCACCCGGCCGCGTACGTCGGCGGCGTACCGGCGGGCCTCGGCGGGCGGCAGCAGCGGCAGGGTGGGGCGCTCGGAACGCGGATGCTCGAAGGCGTCGTAGAGGCTGTCGATCTCGGGGCGCATGGCCTCCCGGCCCGCCACGGCCCGCAGCAGCCACTGCTCCTCCTGGTTGCCGATGTGCGCCAGGTCCCACACCAGCGGCGACATCAGCGGGGAGTGCTGCGCGGTGAGGTCGGGGTCCTCGACGCAACTGGTGAGCAGGGTGGTGCGGTCCCGCGCGGTGACCAGGGTGGTCACGGCCCGCTCCCGGAGCGTCTCGGGATCGATGGCGGGGTCGGTCATGTGCGGATGTCCTTCCCGGGCAGGCGGTCGAGCAGGTCGTCGGCGGGACATCGGCCCCGGGCGATGTAGCGGTCCCGGTAGGCCGTGACGGCTTCCGTGACCTCGGGGGTGGCGCCCATCCTCGGCAGTGCCTCCAGCGCGGCGGCGAAGCAGACGACGGCGGCCTCGTGCAGTTCGGGGTCGCTCATCGCGTGCCGGGCCGCGTCGGTCCACAGCGGGTTGTGCGGGGCGGGCACCGGCACCGCCCGCTCGGCCAGCGGCTTCACCGCGCGGTAGGCGGTCTCCGCGGCCTCGGGGTCGTCGAACAGCGCCGCCGTCACGGCGAGCGGCACGATCCAGCCGTCCTCGCCCGGCTGCGCGTCGATCATGCGCAGTTCCAGATGGCCCCGCGGTCTGACCGGCGGGAACAGGGTCGTCAGGTGGTAGCCGAGATCCTCCCGGGTGGGCGGCCTCGGCGCCGCCGACCGGGTCCACTCCCGGAAGGTGAGCCCGTCCGGGACCTCCCACGGTCCGCTGTCCTGGCGTACGCACATCACCGGCGCGTCCAGCACATGCCGGGCCCAGGCGGCGCGCGGGTCGCCGTCCAGCGGGGGACCGCCCGCCCGCTCCTCGCCGATCTCCATCCACAGCAGCTGCCGGGTGGAGCGCCAGCCGGTGGGCTCGTTCCCGGCGAGGGGGGAGTTGGCGAAGGCCGCCACCAGGACCGCGCCGAGCTGATGGGCGAGCCACCAGCGCCGTACGTGACCCAGGGGGCCCGGCTCCTCGTGGCCGGCGTCGACGCAGACCTGGACGGAGGCCGAGGTGCACATCATGGCGCGCCCGGCCGGACCTCTGCGGTCCAGGCAGGCCTCCATGGCGTCGTAGCGGGGCTCGCGCAGATAGCGGCGGGGTTCGTGCCAGGGATCATGGCCGATGCCGACCAGTCCCAGACCGTGCTCGCGCAGGGCCGCGCGGACGGCGTCCAGGTCGGCGGAGACGGTACCGATGCACTCCATCAGGGAGGCGGCGGGCGGCGAGCTGAGCTCCAGCTGGCCGCCGGGCTCGACGGTGAGCGCCGACCTCAGGGGCACGGTTTGCAGGGCGGCGTAGGCCGCGCGCAGTCGTTCGGGTGTGACGGGGAGCTGCGGACTGCGCAGCTCGTGGACGAGCCATTCCACCTCGACCCCGAGGGTGCGCGGCGGGCCGGTCTTGAAGCAGATGCCGCGGACGAGGGCCTCGACCTCGGCCTCGGACACCGAGGTCCGGGGCTTGGTACAGCCGCTCGGTGGCGACCCGCTGGATGAATCTGGCATATCGGAATCCTCCTGATATTCCACCATGCCACCGGCCCGGCATTTCGGGTGGGCCGGGACGGCACACTCGTCCCACCCAAGACGCTGAAAGGGCTCCGCACAAGGGCGCCTCCCGGGATGTTCCGGAGCGGACACATCCAGTTCCCGCCGGTTTCCGGGTCCGTTCGCGGGCCGGAAAAACTCCGTTGCACCACCCGTGGCCCATCGCCCACGATGCGTACATGAGCACGACGGGGGAGTGCGCCCGGCGCGCGCTCAAGGCGCTCACGGGGGTGGCGCCATGAGCGCGCGCCTGCGGGAGCTCGCACAACGGACGGAGCGGATCGTGGCCGCGGGTTCCTACCCCGCGTCCGACGGCCGCGAGGTGCTGATCGCCGCAGCGGTGGAAGCCGCCAGACAGGGCACGCGCATGTACGGCCCCGGCCCCGTGCCGGTGCCCGCGGCGCCGTCGGCGGACACGCGCATCGAGGTCACCGGCGAGAGCAGCCTGGAGGCGGCGCGCCGGCTCGGCGCCGGGACGGCCGTGCTGAACTTCTCCTCGGCCCGCAACCCCGGCGGCGGCTACCTCAACGGCGCCCAGGCCCAGGAGGAGGCCCTGTGCCGGGCCTCCGCGCTCTACACCTGCCTGATCGAGGTCCGCGAGTTCTACGACCACCACCGGGCCCACCGCGACCCCTTCTACACCGACCGGGTCATCCACTCACCTGCCGTGCCCGTCTTCCGCGACGACCGCGGACGCCTGCTGGACTCGCCGTACACGGCCGGATTCCTCACCTCCGCGGCGCCGAACGCGGGAGTCGTCAGGCGTACGGCACCGGAGCGCGCCGCGGACCTCCCCGGGGCCCTGGCGGTGCGCGCCGAGCGGGTGCTGGAGGTGGCCGCCGTCCACGGCTACCGGCGCCTGGTGCTCGGCGCCTGGGGCTGCGGGGTGTTCCAGAACGAACCGGGGCAGGTGGCGGGTGCGTTCCGGGCGCTGCTCGGTCCGGGCGGGCTGTTCGCCGGCCGCTTCGAGCACGTCGTGTTCGGCATCCTCGACCGCACCCCGCGGACGACGACCCGAGCGGCCTTCGAACGGGCGTTCCCGGAGCCTCAGCTCCAGCCGTAGCGCTCCCGCAGCCGGTGCCGGACCGCGTTGAACCGCATCCGGTCCAGCGCGCACGCCTCGCGCCGCATGCCCCGCTCGTGCAGCCGCAGCACCCGGTCCACGGCGACCCAGGAGTCCCGCCCGGTCCGGTCCCAGGGCCCGTTCCCGATCGCCACCCAGTCCCGGTGCGCGTCATGCCGCTTGCTGGACAGCTGCACCGCCAGCAGGGTGCCGCCCGGCTCCCGGGCCACCACCAGCACGGGCCGGTCCTTGCCCCGGCCGTCGTTCTCCTCGTACGGCACCCAGGTCCACACGATCTCCCCGGGATCGGGGTCGCCGTCGTGCGCGGGCGCGTACTCGGTGCGCACCCGGCCCACCTCGCGGGGGACGGCCTCGACGGTGGCGAAGGGGCCCTGACGGCCGGGGACGTTCTCTTCGGTGGACGCAGTCACGGGGATCACCGTAGAGCGTGGGCGGGGGCGAACCGACGCCGGGCACCCCGCCCTTCCTCTACACGGCCGGGATGTCCGAGGCGACCTGCCCCGGCGGCCACGCCTCGTGCCAGCGCAGCTCCGCCTCCAACTGGGCGGCGAGCGACAGCAGCAGGGGCTCGCTGTGGGCCGGTCCCAGCAGTTGGGCGCCGACCGGCAGACCGCCCTCGACGAACCCCGCGGGGACGTTCACGCCGGGCCAGCCCAGCACGTTCCACGGCCAGGCGAAGGGGCAGGCGGCGATCATCGCGCGGTCGGTGGCGAGCCCGCCGAGCCCCAGCATCGCGCCGATCCGCGGCGGGGGAGCGGCGGTCGTCGGCGCGAGCAGCACGTCGTACGTGTCGAAGAAGGCGCCGATACGGCGGTGCAGGACCGCCTCCGCGCGCCGGGCCGCCCGCAGCGGCGCCCCGCCCAGCATCCGGCCCAGCCGGGCGGCGCCCAGGGTGCGCCGGTCCAGCAGCGCGGGAAAGGGCGACTCGCTCACGAACTCGGCGATCCCGGCGGTGGCCCGCGGCACGAAGGTCAGCCCGATCTGCCCGTACGGCGGATCCGCCTCCTCGACGGTGTGCCCCAATGCGGCCAGCTTCTCGGCGAGTTCGACGACCCTGTCGCGCACCTCGGGCCGGAGCCGGGCGGGCAGTGCGGTGAACGGGGGCTTCAGGGCGAGGGCGATGCGCAGTCGTCCGGGGTCGCGGCCCACGGCCGCCGAGGCGTCGACGGCCGGCGGACGGTAGGGGTCCCCGGCGTGGTTGCCGCTCGCCGCGTCCAGCAGCAGGGCCGCGTCGGCGACCGTACGGGCCAGCGTGCCGTTGACCGTGATGCCCTGGAAGGACTCGCCGCGCGGCCAGGTCGAGATCCGGCCGCGCTGCGGCTTGATGCCGACCAGGTTGGTCCACGACGCCGGGATCCGCACCGACCCGGCGCCGTCCGAACCGAGCGCGGCGGGGACCAGGCCGGCGGCGACGGCGGCGGCTGAACCGCCCGAGGACCCGCCCGGCGTGTGCTCGGGGTTCCACGGATTGCGGGTCTCGCCGAAGGCCGGGCCCTCGGTGAAGGGCCACTGCCCCAGTTCGCAGGTGTTGGTCTTGCCGACGATCACGGCCCCGGCCGCACGCAGCCGCCGTACCGCCTCGCCGTCCTCGGCGACCGGCGGGAACTCCCCCTGGCAGCCGAACGCGGTGGGCTCCCCGGCCACGTCCATGTCGTCCTTGACGGCGACCGGCACGCCGAGCAGCGGTCGCCGTGCGCCGGCGGCGAGTTCCCGGTCCGCCTCGTCCGCCTCGGCGAGCGCGGCCTCGGCCCGGACGGTCCGGAAGGCGTTGAGGGAACCCCGCGTCGCCTCGATGCGCGCGAGGGCTTGCTCGACCAGCGTCCGGGACGTCACGTCCCCGTCGGCCAGGGCGCGGGCGGACTCGGCGAGCCCTGCGGAACGGTCGAACGTCATACCGGGCACCTCCGGGGACGGCCTTGTCTACTGAACAGTAGCCTCTAGGGCGGCCGTTCGGGGGCCGGCGTGGAGTGGTGCGCGGACCATTGACGCACCTTCGTCACACCCCTACCTTCTGACCGATCTTCCGAACCAGGTTCGGTAAGTCGAACACGTCGGTGTGTGCCCCACGCGTCAGAGGGAGAGCCGCCCATGACCCCGCAACGCCCCAGCACGTCCCGCCGCACCCTGCTCCGGGCGATGACCGCCGTACCCGCCTCGGCGCTGCTGCTGTCCGAAGCGCCCGGACTGCTCGGCACGGCCGGCGCCGCCGCGCCGCCGAGCGGTTCCGCCACCCGCTACACCATCGTGCCGTTCCTCAACAGCAATGACGGCACCGTCAACGTCTACCAGTCCGACGACGCCACCGACTTCCGGCTGCTGCGCTCCGCCGCCTACACCCCGCCCGCCGGCCGCATCCGCGACGCCAGCGTCATCCGGCACACCGACGGCTACTACTACGTCACGTACACGACCCGCACCTGGCAGGACACCAGCACCACCATCGGCTTCGCGCGCAGCGCGGACCGGGTCAACTGGACCTTCCTCTATGACTACCCGGTCCCGATAGCGAACCTCTCCCGCGCCTGGGCGCCGGAGTTCTTCGTCGACGGCGACGGCAGCGTGCACATCATCGTGTCCTGCTCCACCACGGACAACGAGTGGATCTTCACGCCGTACCGGCTCAGGGCCACCAACTCCGCGCTCGCCGCGTGGAGTTCACCGGTCGCCCTGACCGGCATCGGCGCCAACCACATCGACACGTTCCTCGTGCGGACCGGTTCGACGTACCACGCCTTCACCAAGAACGAGACGACGAAGTACATCGAGTACGGCACGGCGTCGAGCCTCACCGGCCCGTACACGATCACCCGCACGGGCAACTGGGCGGGCTGGGGCAGCTATCGCGAGGGCCCGGCCCTGATCCAGCTCGACAACGGAGCCTGGCGGATGTTCTTCGACGGTTATGGGGACGGCAGCTACTACTACAGCGACAGTTACGACACCTTCGCCACGTGGTCGGCGCCGGCCGCGCTGCCCGCGATCTCCGGAACGGCCCGGCACTTCAGCGTGGTCAAGGAGACCGTGCCGGGCGGTCCGAGCCTGGCCCGCGACGTCACCCGCTCCTTCCGGTCCGCCAACTACCCCACCCGCTACTGGCAGCAGCAGTCGGCCCTCCTCAACCTCCCCGTGGTGAGCGCCTCCAGCGCCACCGCCGAGAAGCAGGCGGCCACCTTCACGGTCACCGCCGGCCTCGCCGACGCGGGCGGTTACTCCTTCCGCGACGCCTCCGGCGCCTACCTGCGCCACTACGACTTCCGCGCCCGCTTCGACACCGACAACGGCACCACGGCCTTCGCCAGGGATGCCACGTTCATCGCCCGCACCGGCACGGCGACGGGCGCCCTGCGCTTCGAGTCGTACAACTACCCGGGCCGCTATCTGCGGCACTACGGCTATCAGCTGCGGGTGGAACGGTCCGACGGGACGGACCTGTTCCGGCAGGACAGTTCGTTCCTGCCGGTGGGGGCCTGGGGCTGAGCCGCCAGTTGACAGTGTTGACATGTTCAGCCGCATCTCTACTATCCGTGACACCTCGAGTTTCCGAATGCCGTACGAAATTTCGAACCTGGCGTTCGTGCGGCGCCCCCACGCGCAAAGGAGCCCTGGTGCCCCGACGATCAGGCGGACTGCTCCGCCTTCTCGTAGCCGCCGCGCTGACGGTCACCGCGTCCGTGACGGCCAACTCCTCCTCCACCGCCTCCGCCGCGCCGGGCAGCCCGGCGCTCACCCCACCGCTCGGGTGGAACAGCTGGAACAGCTTCGGGTGTGGGATCACCGAGGCGCAGGTGCGCCAGGCCGCCGACGCGATGGTGTCCTCGGGCATGCGGGACGCCGGCTACCGCTACGTGGTGGTCGACGACTGCTGGTTCGACCCGCAGCGGGACACGGCGGGCAACCTGCGGGCCAATCCCACCAAGTTCCCGAGCGGGATGAAGGCGCTCGGGGACTACATCCACAGCAAGGGGCTGAAGTTCGGCATCTACCAGGTGCCGGGGGAGCGCACCTGCGCGCAGACCGTGGGGACCTACCCCGGGTCCACGGGCAGCAAGGGCCATGAGGCCCAGGACGCCGCCACGTTCGCCTCGTGGGGTGTCGACTACCTCAAGTACGACTGGTGTTCGTCCAGCGGCACCCGCGACGAGCAGGTCGCGCGGTTCACCCTCATGCGCGACGCCCTGCGCGCCACCGGGCGCCCGATCGTCTACAGCATCAACCCCAACAGCTTCCACGCCATCACCGGCGCCACGTACAACTGGGGCGAGGTCGCCGACCTGTGGCGGACGACCGAGGATCTGCTCGACATCTGGCAGAACGGCAACACCAACAGCTATCCCATGGGCGTCGGCAACGTCCTGGACGTCAACGCACCGCTGGCGGCACAGTCGGGCCCGGGACACTGGAACGACCCCGACATGCTCGTCGTCGGCCGGCCCGGCCTGTCACTGACCGAGTCCCGGTCCCACTTCGCCCTGTGGGCGCTCATGAGCGCCCCGCTGATGGCCGGCAACGACATCCGCACCATGTCCGCCGACGTGAGCGCCATCCTGCGCAACCCGCGTCTGCTGGCGGTGAACCAGGACGCGCTCGGCGCGGGCGGGCGCAAGGTGCGCGACGACGGCGCCACCGAGGTGTTCGCCAAGCCCCTGTCGGACGGTTCGGTGGCGGTCGGCCTGTTCAACCGCGGCAGCGGCACCACGACGGTCACCACATCGGCCGCGCAAGTCGGCCTGTCCGGCGGACAGTTCACCCTCACCGACCTGTGGACCGGCGGCACGTCCGGCACCTCCGGGCAGATCTCGGCGAACGTGCCCGCACACGGCGTCGCCGTGTTCCGGGTGAGCGGGGGCAGCCCGGTGGCCGCCACCACCTCGCGTCTGCGGGGCAGCGGGGCCGGCCGCTGCGTGGACGTCGACAACGCCTCCACCGCCGCCGGGGCCACGGTCCTGCTCTGGGACTGCCACACCGCCGCCAATCAGCTGTGGACCACGTGGGCGGGCGGCGAGATCCGCGTCTTCGGCGACAAGTGCCTGGACGCCGTCAACCAGGGCACATCCAACGGCACCCGCGTCATCACCTGGCCCTGCAACGGCCAGAACAACCAGAAGTGGACGGTCGGCTCCGACGGGTCCATCCGCAACGTCCACGCCGGGCTCTGCCTCGACGCCAACGGGGCGGGCACCGCGAACGGTACCCCGCTGGTCCTGTGGACCTGCAACGGCCAGGCCAACCAGAAGTGGACCCGCCTCTGAGGGGCGGCCGGCCGGGCTCCGGCTCGCCGTGCGTCGCGGCGAGCAGGAGCCGAACCATCGGGCTCAGGAGAGGTCGAACCGGTCCAGGTTCATCACCTTGTCCCACGCCGCCACGAAGTCACGCACGAACTTCTCGCCCGCGTCCCGGGAGCCGTACACCTCCGTCAGGGCCCGGAGCTGGGAGTGCGAACCGAAGATGAGGTCGACGGCCGTGGCGGTCCACCGCACCTCGCCCGTGGCGCGCTCCCGGCCCTCGAAGACGTTCTCGTCCGCGGCCGACGCCTTCCACTCCGTGTCCATGTCGAGCAGGTTGACGAAGAAGTCGTTGGTCAGCGTCCCCGGCCGGTCCGTGAGGACCCCGTGCCGGGCCTGCTTGAAGCCGGTGTCCAGGGCCCGCATGCCGCCGATCAGAACCGTCATCTCGGGAGCGGTCAGGGTGAGCATGTTGGCCCGGTCCAGCAGCAGGGTCTCCGGCGACAGCTTCTCCCCCGTCCGCAGGTAATTGCGGAACCCGTCCGCCTTGGGCTCGAGCATGGCGAACGACTCGACGTCGGTCTGCTCCTGGGAGGCGTCCGTGCGGCCGGGGGCGAACGGGACCGTGACGGTGTGCCCGGCGTCCCGCGCGGCCCGCTCGACGGCCGCGCAGCCGCCCAGGACGATCAGGTCGGCGAGCGACACCTTCGTACCGCCGGTCTGCGCCGCGTTGAAGTCCTGCTGGATCCGCTCCAGGGCCGCCACCGTCCCGGTGACCTCGGGCACGTCGTTCTGCTCCCAGTCCTTCTGCGGTGCCAGGCGGATCCGTGCTCCGTTGGCGCCGCCGCGCTTGTCGGTGCCGCGGAAGCTCGCCGCCGCTGCCCATGCCGTGGTGACCAGCTGGGAGACGGACAGTCCCGAGTCGAGGATCGTGGCCTTGAGGGCGGCGATGTCCTCGTCCCCGACCAGCTCGTGATCGATGTCGGGGACGGGGTCCTGCCACAGCTGCGGCTCGGGGATCCACGGGCCGAGGTAACGCGACAGGGGCCCCATGTCGCGGTGCAGCAGCTTGTACCAGGCCTTGGCGAACGCTTCCGCGAGCTTGTCCGGGTTCTCGTGGAAGCTCTTGGCGATCGGCCCGTAGACCGGGTCCACCTTCAGCGCCAGGTCCGTCGTCAGCATCATGGGCGCGTGCCTCTTCGACGGATCGTGGGCGTCGGGCACGGTGCCCTGGGCCGAGGCATCCGTCGGAGTCCACTGCTTCGCACCGGCGGGGCTCGTCGTCAGCTCCCACTCGTACCCGAACAGGTTGTTGAGGTATCCGTTGTCCCACCGGGTCGGCGCGGAGGTCCACGCGCCCTCGAGCCCGCTGGTGAGCGCGTGGGGGCCGACGCCGCTGCCGTAGGTGTTGCGCCAGCCGAGACCCTGCTGCTCGACGGGGGCCGCCTCGGGCTCCGGGCCGATGTAGCTGACGTCGACCGCACCATGGCACTTGCCGAAGGTGTGGCCGCCGACGATGAGCGCGACCGTCTCCTCGTCGTTCATCGCCATCCGCCCGAACGTCTCGCGGATGTCCCTGGCGGCGGCCAGCGGATCCGGATTGCCGTTGGGCCCCTCCGGGTTGACGTAGATCAGGCCCATCTGCACGGCACCGAACGGACCGGAGAGTTCCCGGTCGCCGCTGTAGCGCTCGTCCCCGAGCCAGGAGTCCTCGGGCCCCCAGAAGATCTCCTCCGGCTCCCAGATGTCCTCGCGTCCGAAGCCGAACCCGAACGTCTTGAACCCCATCGACTCCATGGCGCAGTTGCCGGTGAAGACGAGGAGGTCGGCCCAGGAGATCTTCCGGCCGTACTTCTGCTTGACCGGCCAGAGCAGACGGCGTGCCTTGTCCAGGCTCGCGTTGTCCGGCCAGCTGTTGAGCGGCGCGAAGCGCTGTGCGCCGCTGCCGCCGCCGCCCCGGCCGTCGGCGACGCGGTAGGTGCCCGCGGCATGCCAGCTCATCCGGATGAAGAGCGGCCCGTAGTGGCCGTAGTCGGCGGGCCACCAGTCCTGGGACGTCGTCATCACCTCGAAGACGTCCCGCTTCAACTCCTCGACGTCGAGGGTCGCGAACTCCTTCGCGTAGTCGAAGTCCTCCTCCATCGGATTGGAGCGGGACGAGTGCTGGTGCAGGACCTGGAGGTCCAGCTGGTTGGGCCACCAGTCCCGGTTCGTCCTAGGCCGAGTCGATGCGGGACTCGGGGAGGGGATTACCGGGTTCTCGCTCTCACTGCCGGGCATGTCTGTCCTTCTTCCTGTCACCGTGTCCGTTTCGTGCCGGGGCGGCGTCCGTATGGTCGCGTACCGCAGACCGCATCGCCACGAACCACGCAGGGGCAGCCGTTTCGGCGGCCGCAGGTCAGCGAGGGGGTTTTTGTTATGGCGCCCCCCGCCGGAGGTCTCCTCTTGTACCGGGCGCAAGAATGCGGCAACCGAAAGGGATGTGGTGGTCAGGCATGGCAGCTAGGGGAGAGCACGAGTACGCCGTGGTCGAGGCGGCTCGCCGCGGTGACCTCCGGGCGCAGGACGAGCTGGTCGGCGCGTATCTGCCGCTGGTCTACAACATCGTGGGGCGGGCGCTGAACGGACATGCCGACGTCGACGACGTCGTGCAGGAGTCCATGCTCCGCGCGCTGCGCGCGCTCGGCTCGCTGCATCACCCGGCCAGCTTCCGGTCCTGGCTGGTGGCCATCACGATGAACCAGATCCGGACCTACCACCACCGGCAGCAGGCGGCACCGGCGGGCTCGGAGCTGGAGGACGCCTACGACCTGGCCGACCCCGGCGCGGACTTCGTGGACCTGACGATCCTGCGCCTCGGTCTGGACGGCCAGCGGCGCGAGGTGGCGCAGGCCACGCGCTGGCTGGACGGCGACGACCGGATGCTGCTGTCGCTGTGGTGGCTGGAGGCCGTCGGCGAGCTGAGCCGGGCGGAGGTCTCCGCCGCGCTGGAGCTGTCCCAGCAGCACACGGCGGTGCGCGTGCAGCGGATGAAGGCCCAGCTGGAGACGGCCCGGCTGGTGGTACGTGCGCTCGCCGCGGCGCCGCCCTGCGGTCATCTCGGCCAGGTGACCGGGAACTGGGACGGCCGCCCGTCGCCGCTGTGGCGCAAGCGCATCGCCCGGCACGCCCGGGACTGCGTGCGGTGCTCGGGCCACCAGACCGAGCTGGTGCCCGCGGAGGGGCTCCTCGTCGGCCTGGGCCTGGTGCCGGTGGCCGCCGCCCTCACGGGTCTCGCCGGGTTGACCGCCGTCACGGGCACCGAAACCGCGTCCGCGGCGTACGGGGTGCCGGGGTACCAGGACCCCGGTCACGCGGCGGCTTACGGTGGGCCGGGGGATCCGGTTCCCGGGTACGGCGAGGCCTACGGCGGGCCGGAGCACTCGGTCCATGGGCACGGCGGGGCCTACGGTGGGCCGCAGCATCCGGACCCCGGTCACTCGGCGGCGCACGCCCACCCGGATCCCGGCTCCGAAGCCGCAGGCGGCGACCCCACCGCCGTACTCGCGCCGGTGCGCACCGCATCCTCCCCGGGCCGGCACGGTCATGGCCGGCGGAGACGAATACCGCAGCGCCGCCGCATCACCGGCGTGGCCGCCGCGGTCGCCGTACTGATATCCGGCGGCACCGTCGCGACCCTGAGCCTGCAGCCGGACGGGGAGGGCGACAAGGTCCAGTCCGCTGCCGACACGCCCCCGGCCCCCTCCTCGGCTTCCCCCACCGCCTCGGCGTCCCCTTCTCCCTCCCCGTCCCGGTCGCCGAGCAAGTCCCCCTCGCCCGAGCCGAGCACCAAGTCCCCCAAGCCCACGCCGACACCGTCCCGCACGAAGCCGCGGCCGGAGACGACGCCACCCGCGCCCCGGCCGTCGGCGACCCCCGCCGCCGCACCCGCGGACGCCCCTTCCGCACAGGTCCTCGCCCTCGTCAACAACGAGCGGGCGAACGCCGGTTGTCAGCCCGTGAAGCTCGACGGCCGCCTCGCCCGCGCCGCCCAGCTGCACAGCGAGGACATGTCGCAGAACCAGTACTTCGACCACACCAGCCAGGACGGCCGCAGCTTCGCCGACCGGGCCGCCGCCCAGGGGCATCCGTCGCCCGGAGCCGAGAACATCGCCCGGGGCCAGACCTCCCCGGAAGCGGTGATGGAGGCGTGGATGAACTCCCCGGGCCACCGCGAGAACATCCTCAACTGTTCCCTCACCACCATGGGCATCGGCCTGGTGGAGGACGACTGGACCTGGACCCAGGTGTTCGGCTACTAGGGGTGTCAGGGCTCGCCGTGGCCAGGTTCACATGGCGTCGGCGCCACGGGGCCGACACCATGGTGCACCTCACCGGCAGGCGAAGGGATCACGAATGTTCCGCAAGGTGCTGGTCGCCAACCGAGGCGAGATCGCGATTAGGGCCTTTCGTGCGGGCTACGAGCTCGGCGCGCGGACCGTCGCAGTCTTCCCGCACGAGGACCGCAACTCGCTGCACCGGCTGAAGGCCGACGAGGCCTACGAGATCGGCGAACCGGGACATCCGGTGCGCGCCTATCTCTCCGTGGACGAGATCGTCAGGGCCGCGCAGCGCGCCGGCGCGGACGCCGTCTACCCCGGCTACGGCTTCCTCTCCGAGAACCCCGAGCTGGCCCGGGCCTGCGCGGCGGCGGGCATCACGTTCGTCGGACCGGACGCGGACATCCTGGAGCTGACCGGCAACAAGGCCCGCGCGGTGGCCGCCGCCCGCGAGGCCGGCGTACCCGTGCTCGGCTCCTCCGCGCCCTCCAACGACGTCGACGAACTCGTCCGCGCCGCCGAGGACGTGGGCTTCCCGATCTTCGTCAAGGCCGTCGCAGGCGGCGGCGGGCGCGGGATGCGCCGCGTCGAGGACCCCGCCCAGCTCAGGGAGTCCATCGAGGCGGCCTCCCGCGAGGCGGCGTCCGCGTTCGGCGACCCCACGGTCTTCCTGGAGAAGGCCGTCGTCGAGCCGCGCCACATCGAGGTGCAGATCCTCGCCGACGGTCAGGGCAACGTCATCCACCTCTTCGAGCGGGACTGCTCGGTGCAGCGCCGCCACCAGAAGGTCATCGAACTCGCGCCCGCCCCCAACCTCGACCCGGCGCTGCGCGACCGCATCTGCGCCGACGCCGTCCGGTTCGCCCGGCGGATCGGCTACCGCAACGCGGGCACCGTGGAGTTCCTCCTGGACCGCGACGGCAACCACGTCTTCATCGAGATGAACCCGCGCATCCAGGTCGAGCACACGGTCACCGAGGAGGTCACCGACGTCGACCTGGTCCAGTCCCAGCTGCGCATCGCCGCCGGTGAGAGCCTCGCCGACCTCGGGCTCGCCCAGGAGACCATCACGCTGCGCGGCGCCGCCCTGCAGTGCCGTATCACCACCGAGGACCCCGCCAACGGCTTCCGCCCGGACACCGGCCGGATCAGCGCCTACCGTTCACCCGGCGGCTCCGGCATCCGCCTCGACGGCGGTACCACCCACGCCGGTACGGACATCAGCGCCCACTTCGACTCCATGCTGGTCAAGCTCACCTGCCGGGGCCGCGACTTCGCCGCCGCGGTGGGCCGCGCCCGGCGTGCCGTCGCCGAGTTCCGCATCCGCGGGGTGGCCACCAACATCCCGTTCCTCCAGGCGGTACTGGACGATCCGGACTTCCAGGCCGGCCGGGTCACCACCTCGTTCATCGAGCAGCGCCCGCATCTGCTCACCTCCCGCCACTCCGCCGACCGCGGCACCAAGCTGCTGACCTACCTGGCCGACGTCACGGTGAACCGGCCGCACGGCGAGCGGCCCGACCTGGCCGACCCGATGGCCAAGCTGCCCCCGCTGCCCGAGGGCCAGCCGCCCGCGGGCTCCCGGCAGCGGCTGGTCGACCTCGGCCCCGAGGGCTTCGCCCGGAACCTGCGCGAGGCACCCACCCTCGGCGTCACCGACACCACCTTCCGCGACGCCCACCAGTCCCTGCTCGCCACCCGGGTCCGTACGAAGGACATGCTCGCCGTCGCCCCGGTCGTCGCCCGCACCCTGCCCGAGCTGCTCTCGCTGGAGTGCTGGGGCGGCGCCACCTACGACGTCGCCCTGCGGTTCCTCGCCGAGGACCCCTGGGAGCGGCTGGCCGCCCTGCGCGAGGCCGTCCCGAACATCTGCCTGCAGATGCTGCTGCGCGGCCGCAACACGGTCGGCTACACCCCGTACCCGACCGAGGTCACCGACGCCTTCGTGCAGGAGGCCGCCGCCACCGGCATCGACATCTTCCGCATCTTCGACGCCCTCAACGACGTCGACCAGATGCGCCCCGCCATCGACGCCGTACGCCGGACCGGGACCGCCGTCGCGGAGGTGGCCCTGTGCTACACCGCCGACCTCTCCGACCCGAACGAGCGGCTCTACACCCTCGACTACTACCTGCGCCTCGCCGAGAAGATCGTCGACGCGGGCGCCCATGTCCTGGCCGTCAAAGACATGGCCGGACTGCTGCGGGCCCCGGCCGCCGCCACCCTCGTGACGGCGCTGCGCAGGGAGTTCGACCTGCCGGTGCATCTGCACACCCACGACACCGCGGGCGGCCAGCTCGCCACCTACCTCGCCGCGGTCCAGGCGGGAGCGGACGCCGTGGACGGAGCGGTGGCGTCCATGGCGGGCAGCACCTCCCAGCCGTCCCTGTCGGCGATCGTGGCCGCGACCGACCACTCCGCCCGCCCGACCGGCCTCGACATCCAGGCCGTCGGCGACCTGGAGCCGTACTGGGAGAGCGTCCGCAAGGTCTACGCACCCTTCGAGGCGGGCCTGCCCGCGCCGACCGGCCGGGTCTACCACCACGAGATCCCCGGCGGTCAGCTGTCCAACCTGCGCACCCAGGCCATCGCGCTCGGCCTCGGCGACCGCTTCGAGGACATCGAGGCCATGTACGCCGCCGCCGACCGGATGCTGGGCCGGCTGGTGAAGGTCACCCCGTCCTCCAAGGTCGTCGGCGACCTGGCCCTGCACCTGGTGGGTGCGGGCGTCGACCCGAAGGAATTCGAGGCGGAGCCCGACCGGTTCGACATCCCCGACTCCGTCATCGGCTTCCTCCGCGGCGAGCTGGGCACCCCGCCCGGCGGCTGGCCCGAGCCGTTCCGCAGCAAGGCGCTGCGCGGGCGCGCCGAGGCCAAGCCGCCCGCGGACCTCGGTGCCGAGGATCGCGAGGGACTGGTCAAGGACCGGCGCGCCACCCTCAACCGGCTGCTGTTCCCCGGCCCGACCCGCGAGTTCGAGACCCACCGCCAGTCCTACGGCGACACCAGCGTGCTGGACAGCAAGGACTTCTTCTACGGCCTGCGCCAGGCCAAGGAGTACGCCATCGACCTCGAACCCGGGGTGCGGCTGCTGATCGAGCTCCAGGCGGTCGGTGAGGCGGACGAGCGGGGCATGCGGACGGTGATGTCCTCCCTGAACGGCCAGTTGCGGCCCATCCAGGTCCGCGACCGGCAGGTGGCCTCGGACGTCCCGGCCACCGAGAAGGCCGACCGCTCCAATTCCGGCCATGTCGCGGCGCCGTTCGCGGGCGTGGTGACCCTCGCGGTCGCCGAGGGCGACCAGGTGGCGGCCGGGGCGACGGTGGCGACCATCGAGGCGATGAAGATGGAGGCGTCGATCACCGCCGCGAAGGACGGCACGGTCTCCCGGCTCGCGGTCAACCGGATCCAGCAGGTCGAGGGCGGTGACCTGCTGGTGGAGATCGGCTGAGGTCAGCGACGGCAGTACAGGAAGACGTGGGGCTCGGGCCCCGCTCCGGGGTGGTCCGGGGTGAAGACGGTGCTGTTCCGGGACAGCACCGTCAGCCCCGCCGCCTCCAGCAGGGCGACCAGGTCCGCCTCGGCAAAGCTCGTCGCGCGGACCGGTCGGCCCATGAAGACCACCTCGACGTCCGCCACGTCGGCGGGCACGGTCGCCAGCACCAGATGGCCCCCGGGCTTCAGGGCGCGGGCCAGCCGGTGCACCACTGCCGTCTGCTCCGCGCGGGTCATCTGCAGCAGTGAGAAGAACACGCACACTCCGTCGAAGGAGGCATCCTCCAGCGGGAGTTCACGGATGTCGGCGCAGCGGAACTCGGCGTCGGGGACCTGCCGCGCGGCGAGGTCGGCCATCACGGGGGAGACGTCGACGCCCAGCACCGAGTGGCCCGCCGCGGCGAGCGCCGCCGCGGTCGGCCGTCCGGTGCCGCTGCCCACGTCCAGCGTCCGGGCGGCGGACGGCAGCCGTTCGAGCAGCCACTCCAGGGCGGACAGATGGGCGGGGGCGTGGGCGAACGCCTTCTCGTAGTCGGCACCCAGCGCGTCGAACAGCGCTGCGGCGGGCGGGCGTTGCTCCTCGTGCGGCACGTCTCGCATCCCTTCGCTCGGCGGCCCGTATCGTCGCATCCGGCGGATCCGCGCCACAACGGCGGCCCGGTGCGCGTGCCGGCGCCCAGCAGGGGAAAATGAGATCCGTAAGCGACGGTCGAAGCGTGCTGAGGAGCCGGAGATGCAGGACGAGCGAGCGGGGCAGGTCGCCGGGCCCGAGGACCTGATCGATGTGGCCCGCCTGGTGACGGCGTACTACGCGCTGCACCCCGACCCGGCCGAGCCGGGCCAGCGGGTGGCGTTCGGCACCTCGGGACACCGCGGCTCCTCCCTCGCGGCGGCGTTCAACGAGGACCACATCGCCGCCACCAGCCAGGCCATCTGCGAGTACCGCACGGCCCAGGGCACCGACGGGCCCCTCTTCCTCGGCGCCGACACCCACGCCCTGTCGGAGCCCGCCCGGATCACGGCGCTGGAGGTGTTCGCGGCCAACGACGTCACCGTCCTCATCGACCAGACCGACGGCTACACGCCCACCCCGGCGGTCTCGCACGCCATCCTCGCGCACAACCGCGGCCGCACCTCCGGCCTCGCCGACGGTGTGGTGGTCACCCCCTCGCACAACCCGCCCGCGGACGGCGGCTTCAAGTACAACCCGCCGAGCGGCGGCCCCGCCGGTTCCGACGCGACCTCCTGGGTCCAGGACCGCGCCAACGAGATCATCACCGGCGGCCTGAAGGACGTACGGCGCATCCCGTACGCCCGCGCCCTGGCCGCGCCCGGCACCGGCCGCTACGACTTCCTCGGCACGTACGTGGCCGACCTGCCGGACGTGCTGGACCTGGAGGCGATCCGGACCGCGGGCGTACGCATCGGCGCGGACCCGCTGGGCGGCGCCTCGGTGGCCTACTGGGGCCGGATCGCCGAGCAGCACCGGCTCGACCTCACCGTGGTCAATCCGCTCACCGATCCCACCTGGCGCTTCATGACGCTGGACTGGGACGGCAAGATCCGCATGGACTGCTCCTCGCCGTACGCCATGGCCTCGCTCATCGAGCAGCGCGACCGGTACGACATCGCCACCGGCAACGACGCCGACGCCGACCGGCACGGCATCGTCACCCCGGACGGCGGTCTGATGAACCCCAACCACTACCTGGCGGTGGCGATCTCCTACCTCTTCTCGCACCGCGAGCGGTGGCCGGCGGGCGCCGGGGTCGGCAAGACGCTGGTCTCGTCCAGCATGATCGACCGGGTCGCGGCGGAGGTCGGCCGCCCGCTCGTCGAAGTCCCCGTCGGATTCAAGTGGTTCGTGGACGGCCTGGCCGACGGCACCCTCGGCTTCGGCGGCGAGGAGTCGGCGGGCGCGTCCTTCCTGCGCCGGGACGGCTCGGTGTGGACCACCGACAAGGACGGCATCATCCTGGCGCTGCTCGCCTCCGAGATCACGGCGGTCACGGGCAAGTCCCCGTCGCGGCACTACGCCGATCTCACCGACCGCTTCGGCGCGCCCGCATACGCGCGTGTCGACGCACCCGCGTCCCGGGAGGAGAAGGCCCTCCTCGCGAAGCTGTCACCGCAGCAGGTCACCGCCGACACCCTCGCCGGGGACCCGGTCACGGCGGTCCTGACCGAGGCCCCGGGCAACGGCGCCGCACTCGGCGGCATCAAGGTGTGCACGGCCAACGCCTGGTTCGCGGCGCGGCCTTCGGGCACGGAGGACGTCTACAAGATCTACGGCGAGTCGTTCCGCGGGGAGGACCATCTGCGCCAGGTCCAGGAGGAGGCCAGGTCGGTGGTGCTGACGGCCCTGGGCGGCTGACGGGCGGCTGACGGGCGGCTGAGGGGCGTCAACATCCCCTGCCTGCACGGGCGTTCGCGGCCCGCGGCCCTGTCCGCCGCGCACGCCTGTGGAGTCCGTGCCGGGCGAGGAGGTCCGGAGTGCCCGAGGTGGTGGGGCAGTTGCCCGAGACCGGCCTGCGCAGCCGGAAGCGGCCGGCGCGGCAACCGGCGTGATGGTGCCCAAGGGGCGGCCGGCCGGACCGCAGGCGGCGGACCGGCCGGGGCGGGTGCGCGGGGACGGGGGTGGCTTGCGCAGGGCCGGTCCGAGCGTCGTACGGCCGGGACCACGCCCTACGCAGCGCCGGTCGGCGTCAGCGGGACAGCTTTGCGCGGGCGCCGGCCGCCTTTGCCGCCGGGCGGGCGGTCGTGCGCACGGAGCGGCTGACCAGGCGGGCGTCGCGGCGCAGGCCCTTGGCGGTGTGGCGGCTGCGCCAGGCCAGGGAGGGGGAGCCGCCGGTGTCGTCGGCGGCGATCAGCAGGCCGCCGAGCATCGACATGTTCTTCAGGAAGTGGATGCGCTGCTGCGACCGCTGGTCCGGGTCGTCCTCCTCCCAGAAGCGGTGGCCGGCCAGCGTGGTCGGCACCAGCGTCGCCGCGACGGCGAGCGCGGCGATCCGGGGCATCCGGCCGATGCCGAGCATGACGCCCGCGGCGACCTGGACGGCGCCGTTGAGCCGCACCAGCTGTTCCGTGCGGTCGGGCAGGGCCTCCACCCGTTCGGTGATCGGCTGGACGACGGGCTCCGCGGCGGGGGCCACGTCCTTGGGGTTGCGCAGGGAGTCCAGGCCTCCGGCGACGAACATCGAGGCAAGCATCGGACGTCCGGCTACACGCAGCAGACTCATGGCACTCTCCGGATTCATGGCGGGCGGACTGCGGTGATCACCGGGTTCCCGCCCCGCCCGGGCTCATGCGCGGCCCCCGGGACGCCCCGCGCTACCCGCCGAGCCGCAGCTGCATCAGGGTCAGGTCGAACCAGCGGCCGAACTTCGTCCCGGCCTCCTTCAGCGTGCCGACGTGATCGAACCCGCGGTGCTCGTGCAGCCGTATCGACGTGCTGTTGCCCGACTCGATGGCGGCGATCATGCTGTGCTGCCCCGTGGCGCGCGCCGTGGCGATCAGCGCGGTGAGCAGGGAGCCGCCGATGCCCAGACCCTGGTGGCCGTCGCGGACGTAGACCGAGTCCTCCACCGTGTGGCGGTAGCCCTCCAGGGCCCGCCAGGGGGCGTAGGAGGCGTATCCGGCGATCTCCCCGGCCACCTCCGCCACCAGGGCCGAGCCGCGCTCGAGGTGGTCGGCGAACCACGCCTGTCCCTCGGCGGGGGAGTGCGGGACCTGCGTCCACAGGGCCGTCGAGTGCTCGACGGCGTGGTTGCGGATCGCGACGACGGCCTCGGTGTCCTCCGGCCGTGCCGCGCGGACCGTCACGCCCCCTCGCTTCTCGTATATTGGAATCATGTCCAATATGATAGATCCTCTCGTGGAGCGCATCGCCACCCGCATCCGTGCGGAGCGCGAGCGCCGCCGGTGGACGCTGGCCCAGCTCGCGGACGCCTCCGGGGTCTCCCGGGCGATGATCAACCGGATCGAGCGCGGCGAGAGCAACCCCACGGCCGTCGTGCTGGGCAAACTGTCGGCGGCGTTCCGGATCAGCGTCGCATCCCTGCTCGCGCAGGCCGAGGAGCCCCCGGCCCAGACGCAGGCGGTGGGCGTACGGCGGCGGGCCGACGACGCCGAGTGGACCGACCCGGAGACCGGCTACCGGCGCCGCCAGATCACCTCGCCGCGCTTCCCCGCCGAGATCGCCGAGATCCACCTCCCGCCGGGGGCCCGCGTCCCCTATCCGGCCGCCGCCTTCGCCTTCCTCCACCAGCTCGTATGGGTCCTGGAGGGCCGGCTCACCTTCGAGGACGGCGACACCGTCCATGACCTCGGCGCCGGGGACATCATCGAACTCGGCGACCCCGCCCCGCGTGTCTTCGCCAACACCGGCACGGACGCCTGCCGTTACGCCGTGGTCCTCAGCAGGGCCTCGCGGCCGTGAACCGAACCCCGCGCCGGGGCGGCACCGCCCTGCTCGCCGCCATGGCCGGTACGGCTATAGCCGACAACTACACCCTCCAGCCCGCCCTCACCGTCGTCGCCGCCGACCTGGACGTCCCGCTCTCCGCGATCAGCCTCGTCCCGTCCGCCGCCCTCGCCGGCTCCATGACCGGGTTCGCCCTGCTGCTGCCCCTGGCCGACCGCATCGCCCCGAACCGCCTGGTCGCCGCCCACTTCACCGCCCTGACCGCCGGTCTCGTCCTGGCCGCCACCGCCTCCGACGCGGCCGTACTGGTGGCCGCCCACCTGGTCATCGGCGCCGCCGCCTCGGTCGCCGCCCAGGCGAGCGTCATCGCGGGACGCCTGGCCGCACCCGGCCGCCGCGGCGCCGCCGTCGCGCTCGTGGCGACCGGCCTGTCCGCCGGCATCCTGCTCAGCCGACTCGTCGGCGGCGCCCTCACCGACCTGCTCGGCTGGCGCGCGATGCTCCTGGCCTGTGCCGCCCTCGCCCTGCTCGGCGCGGGTGCGGCCGCGGCGCTCCTGCCCGGCGAACGGCCCCGGGCCCGCAGCCCCTACCGCACCGCGCTGGCCGCCCTGCCCCGGCTCCCGCTGCGCGAGGCGCGGCTGCGCCGGGCGGTCGCCACCGGAGGGCTGTGGTACCTCGCCTTCACCCTGCTCTGGGTCGGCCTCGCGCTCGCCCTGGCCCGGCCCCCGCACTCCCTGGACCCCACCGCCATCGGCCTGTTCGGCCTGGCCGGGCTGCTCGGGTTCGCCGTCCTGCCGTTCACCGGGCGCCTCGTCGACCGCCACGGCCCGCACACCGTGATGACCGGCGCCGTGGCCGTCGCGGCGTGCGGCACCCTGCTGATCGCCTGCGCCCCGGACGACCTCGCGGCCGTCGCCGTCGGCCTCGCGGTGTTCGACGCGGGCTGCTTCGTCGCCCAGGCGGCCAACCAGAGCCTCGTCATCGGCATCGACCCCGCCGACTCCGGCAGCCTCAGCGGCGCCTACCTGGTGCTGTACTTCGCCGTCGGCGCCCTCGGCACGGCCCTCGCCGGGCCGCTGCTGGACGCCATCGGCATGCGGGGCACCACACTCGTCGCCGTCGGCGCGCTGATCGGGGCCGCACTCCTCGCCCGCAGCGCCGAGCCCCACGTACGAGTGAGACAAAAACGCTAGATCCCGGGCGAGCGCCGGGAACTCCGGAAGAATCCTGACTCCGAGTCGGCGTCAGGAGACACCCGTGGACTACTACGACCTCGGCCCGCACGGCCGGACCGTCACCACCGCATCGCCCGAGGCGCAGCTCTGGTTCGACCGCGGCCTGACCTGGACGTACGCCTTCCACCACGAGGAAGCCGCCGAGTGCTTCCGGAAGGCCGCCGAGGCCGACCCCGACTGCGCCATGGCCCACTGGGGCATCGCCTACGCCCTCGGCCCGAACTACAACAAGCCCTGGGAGTTCTTCGACGAACGGGACCTGCTGCGCACCGTCGAACGCACCCACCACGCCGTCGAGTCGGCGCACGCCAAGGCGGTCGGCTGCACCCCCGTCGAACAGGCCCTGATCGGCGCCCTGCGCGCCCGCTACCCCCAGGCGAAGGCCGTCGAGGACTGCTCGGTGTGGAACGCCCCCTACGCCGACGCCATGGGCGCCGTCCACGCACTCGCCCCGGACGACCCGGACATCGCCGCCCTGTACGCCGACGCGCTGATGAACCTCACGCCCTGGCACCTGTGGGACCTGCACACCGGACGGCCCGCCGAAGGCGCCCGCACCACCGAGGCCAGGGAGGTGCTGGAGCGGGTCGTGGAGTCACCGCAGGGCCGACTGCACCCGGGCGTCCTGCACCTGTACATCCACCTCATGGAGATGTCCCCGACCCCCGAGGTCGCGCTGACCGCCGCCGACCGGCTGCGCGGACTCGTCCCCGACGCCGGACACCTCCACCACATGCCCTCCCACCTGGAGGTGCTGTGCGGGGACTACCGGCGCGTCGTCTCGGACAACACCACGGCGATCCTCGCCGACGAAAAGGTCCTGAAGCGCTCCGGCGCGATGAACTTCTACACCCTGTACCGCGCGCACAACTACCACTTCCGGATCTACGGAGCCATGTTCCTCGGCCAGTCCCGCATCGCGCTGGAGACCGCCGACCAGTTGGAGGCGGCCGTACCGGAGGATCTGCTGCGGGTGCAGAGCCCGCCCATGGCGGACTGGCTGGAGGCCTTCCTCGCCATGCGGGTCCACGTCCTGGTCCGCTTCGGCCGCTGGTCCGAGATCCTCGAGCTGCCGCTGCCCGCCGATCCCGGGCTGTACTGCATGACGACCGCCATGCTCCACTACGCCCGCGGCGTCGCCCTCTCCGCCACCGGCCGCGTCCCCGAGGCCGAGACGGAACAGCGCCTGTTCCAGGAGGCGGCGGCCAGGGTCCCCGGGACCCGCATGCTGTTCAACAACACCTGCGCCGACATCCTCGCCATCGCCGCGGCCATGCTGGAGGGCGAACTGCAGTACCGCAAGGGCCGGTTCGAGGCCGCCTTCGCCGCGCTGGAACGCTCGATCGACCTCGACGACCACCTCCCCTACGACGAGCCGTGGGGGTGGATGCAGCCCACCCGGCACGCCTACGGCGCCCTCCTCCTGGAACAGGGCCGGGTCGCCGAGGCGGAGGCGGTCTACCGGGCCGACCTCGGCCTGGACGGCACCCTGCCGAGGGCGTGCCAGCACCCCGGCAACGTATGGGCGCTGCACGGCCTGCACGAATGCCTGGTGCGCCAGGGCAAGGAGGGCGAGGCACGGATCATCGCCCAGCAGTTGCGCGTCGCCGCCGCTCTGGCGGACGTACCGATCGAGTCGTCCTGCTTCTGCCGGCGCGACACGGGCGGCTGCTGCGCCTCGTGAAGCAGGCGGCGGGGGCGCCCGATCCCGTCGGCCGATGACCGCGTGCCCCTTGCCAGCACCTCACTCAGGCGCTTCACTTGGCGCACCTCCCACAGGAGAACACCTGATCCCACCTGCAGAAGAGGTAGTTCTTTTGTCAGCGATCCGTGCCACCGCCGTCACCGCGGCGGCCTGTGCGGCCGTGCTCACCACCGCACTGCCGTCCTCGGCCATCAACTCCTACAACGCGACGCCCGCACCCGAGCGCACCGAGGTCGGCGCGCTCGTCGCGACGTGGGACAACGACGACGACCCCACCACCCCGGACCGGGTCGACTGGGTCTGCTCCGGAACCATGATCGACACGAACACCTTCCTGACGGCAGCGCACTGCACCACCGACTGGCCGGACAACGTGCGCTTCTACGTGTCCCTGGACCAGGACGTGCAGGCCGGGCTCGACGCCGCCGCCGCGAAGTACCCGGGCGACCCGGCCGCGCAGGCGAACGCCGTCGCCGTCGAGGGCACCGCCCACAACCACCCCGGCTATCCGGGCCCCGCGTCCGACACCCGGGACATCTCCGTGGTCGAGGTGCCCGCGGCGAGGATGGCGGCCCGCTGGAGCTACACGCCCGCCGCCCTGCCCACCGCGAACCAGCTCGGCACGGGGGACCTGAACTCGGCCGACTGGGTCGTCGCCGGGTACGGCACGCAGGAGGCCGTGCGCGGACCGGGCGGCCACACCCATCCGGGCGGCGGCGTGCGGATGAAGGCGCCCGTCACCTTCAACGCCCTGAACCCCTCCTGGGTCCGCCTGGGCATGACCGCGCCCCAGGGCAACGGCGGCGCCTGCTACGGCGACTCCGGCGGCCCCAACTTCGTCACCCTGCAGGGGAAGAGGATCCTGGCGGCCACCACCATCACCGGTGACGGCCCGTGCTACGCGACGAATGTGACGTACCGTCTGGACACGCCGGGGGCACGCTCCTTCCTGTCGCCGTTCGTGAAACTGCCGTAGGGCCAAAGCCCATTGCGCAGTCCCTGCTCGGGTGTGGGGGTGTTCGGCGGCGGTGCGTACGTCGCCGAACGCGTCCTGCCCGATCGGTGCGGGGCGAAAAATGCCTGGCTCCGGGGCCGGAACTGGCCGAGACTCGCCTCATGGCGGACATGGGAGCGTTCCGGGACGCGGTCACCGAATGGGCGGCGGGCGGCCCGGCCGGACCCGCGCACGAACTGGCCGCGCGGCACCCCATCCGGACGGTCGTCCTGCTCGAAGGGCTCAGTGACGTCGCGGCCGTCGACGCGCTGGCGGAGCGCCGCGGGCGGAACCTGGCCGAGGACGGTGTCTGCGTCCTGTCCATGGGCGGCGCGATGAGCGTCGGCCGCTATGCCCAGCTCCTCGGCGCACCCGGCCTGGGCCTGCGCCTCACGGGCCTGTGCGACGAGGCGGAACGCCCCTACTACGCCCGCGGTTTCGTCCGGGCGGGCGCGGCGGAGCGGGACTTCTTCGTCTGCGCGGCGGACCTGGAGGACGAGCTGATCCGCGCGCTGGGCGTGTCCCGGATCGAAGAACTCGTCCACGCGGAAGGCGACGCGCGCCCCCTGCGGACGTTCCTGCGCCAGCCCGCCCAGCAGGGCCGCGCCCCCCAGCAGCAGCTCAGGCGCTTCTTCGGCACGAAGAAGGGGCGCAAGATCCACTACGGCCGGGTTCTCGTCGAGGCCCTGGAGCCCGACCGCGTTCCCGCCCCGCTCGACGATCTGCTCGCTGCCCTCTGACCGCTCGGCAAGCCCTGGCCGACGGCGCGGCGGCCTACGCTGCCGTCATGAGGGATCCACAGGAGCAGGAGGCCGCCGTGGCGGCCCGCTTCACCGGCGGTGCCGTGCTCGGCACGCGGCGTCTGTCCGGCACGCTGGCCGAAGTCGCCCTCGACGGCGGGCGGGTGGTGATGGTGAAGCGCGGCGACGGCGGGCCCGGTGCGACCCGGGCCGAGGCGGCGGGGCTGCGCTGGCTGAGGGACTCCGGCACGGTCCGGACGCCGGCCGTGCACGGACACGACGAGGAGTGGCTGGTGACGGACCGCGTCCCGGTGGGTCGCCCGAGTCCCGAGGCGGCGGAGCGACTGGGCCGCGAGCTGGCCGCGTTGCACGCCGCGGGAGCCCTGGCGTTCGGGGCGCCGCCGCCCGGCGGCCCGAGGGACGCCTACATCGGCCTGGCCCCGATGGAGAACGTCGACGGCACGGACTGGCCGCGCTGGTACGCCGAGTACCGGGTGCTGCCGTATGTGCGCCGGGCGGTCGACGGCGGCACGCTGGATGCCGCCGAGGCGACGGAGTTCGAGCGGGTCTGCGCCCGGCTGCCCGAACTGGCGGGCCCCGCGGAGCCTCCGGCCCGGCTCCACGGCGACCTGTGGAACGGCAACGTCCTGTGGGGCGCCGACGGGCACGCCTGGCTGATCGACCCGGCCGCGCACGGCGGCCACCGCGAGACGGACCTGGCGATGCTCCACCTCTTCGGCTGCCCCCACCTGGACCGCCTCCTGGACGGCTACCGGCGGGCGGCACCGCTCAGCGACGACTGGCCCGACCGGATCGCCCTGCACCAGCTCTTCCCGCTGCTGGTCCACGCGGTCCTGTTCGGCCGGGGCTACGCGGAACAGGCGCTGGCGGCGGCACGGTCGGCGCTGACGCGCTGACCTGGTCAGGCGGGGACGCGCAGGGTCTCCACGGCCTTGACCAGCGGGGCGAGTTCGGGGTTCAGGGCCGCCTCGTCGAGGGCCTCGCGCAGGGCGGACTCGTTGGTGGGGCGGGCCTCTTCGAGCAGCTTGAGACCGGCTTCCGTGACGTCGGTGTAGATGCCGCGGCGGTCGGTGGGGCAGAGGTAGCGGGAGAGCAGGCCGCGGTCCTCCAGGCGGGTCACCAGCCGGGTGGTGGCGCTCTGGCTGAGCACGACGGCGTCGGCGACCTGCTTCATCTGGAGATGGCCGCCCTCGCCGGAGTGCTGCCGGCTGAGGACGTCGAGCAGCGAGTACTCGCGCACACTGAGGTCGTGCCCGGACTGCAGGGCACGCTCGATGTGGGCCTCGATCCGCCCGTGCAGCAGGGAGAGCGCGCACCAGCCCTGGGCAAGGGCGGTGAGTGCGGGGTCTGTGGCGGTCATGGGGCCTGGCTCCTCCGTCCTGGTGTGACTGCCCCCAGGATATGCCATCCGCGAAATTGCCGTCGTGCGCAATTATCTCACCCGCAAGTACTGCGCGCGGCGGGCGCCTGCGGAAAAGCCGATGGCGCCCCGCCGCGCTCCGCCGCTACGGTCAGGCTCCAGCCACGAAGAGAGAGACCGATCCGATGAGCAGCCGCCGGCCCGTGACGACGACCCTCTGGCGCCCCACCGGGCCCGAGGAGCTGGCCCTGGTCCGGGAGCTGGAGTGGCGGGCCTGGCCGCCGCGGCTGCCGGAGCAGCCGATCTTCTACCCGGTGCTCAACGAGGACTACGCGGTGCGGATCGCCCGGGACTGGAACGTCAAGCACAGCGGCGCCGGCTTCGTGACCCGTTTCGAGGTCGAGTCCGGGTTCGTCAGCCGCTACCCGGTGCAGCAGGCGGGCGGCGAGACGATCCTGGAGCTGTGGGTACCGGCCGAGGACCTCGACGAGTTCAACGCCCACATCGTCGGCACGATCGAGGTCGTGCACGAGTTCCGGCGTTGACCCCGCGGCCCACTCCTACCGGGTCACCTCCACGGACACGTGCTCCGACAGCGAGGCGAGGAAGTCCGCCGCGTCGAAGGCCGCCCCGGCCGAGGCGACGCCGAGCGTCCTCGTCCGCCCGGTGAGGATCCGGCGCACCGCCTCCACGGCGAGGGGGGCGGTGACCGCGTAGATGTCCCGGCCGCGGGCCACCGCCCGGCGTTCGCGGCCCGCCGAGCGGACGACGACGTCGACGAGGAAGGTCTGGTCGGAGCGTCCCCGCTCGTCGGAGGCGGTCGGGGCGGGCGTGTCCGGGGTCGCGATGTCCGTGGCCGCCTCGGTCGTCATGTAGGTCCGCACCTCCGGCACGGTCAGATGGCTGGGGACGGTGACGACGTCGGCCATCGTGAACTCGGCGACGACCGGACGCTCGCCCAGCGGCTCGGGGAACGGCCAGTCCACGACGGTCGTCGCGTCGTCGTGGTACTCCAGGCGCCCCTTGCTGAAGCGGACCCGGCGGCCCCCGCGCCGCTCCCGGGACACCTCGCCCGCGATCCGCGTCCCGGCGGTGGGGTGCCAGCCGTTCAGGCCGTACGCGATGTGCGCCTCGTCGGCGCTCGTCCAGTCACCCATCGCCGCGGTGACGAGCAGGTCGCCGAGTCCCCCGTAGAAGGCCATCGCGGGGACGACCAGCGTGCCCGCCGCCCGGGCGCGCTCGCCGAAGTGCGTGAACGTGTCGTCGTTCGCCTCGATCTCGGCCGCCACGTCCACGTACGGGATCCCGGCCCGCAGCGCCGCCTCGATGACCGGCGCGGCGGTCGTCGCGAAGGGCCCGGCGGCATTGATCACGGCCGCCGTCCCGGCCAGCGCGCGGTCCAGCGAGGCCGCGTCGTCGACGGACGCCGGACGGACCTCCAGGCCCGGCGCGGCCGACGCCCGCAGCTTGTCGGCGTCCCGCCCGGACAGCACCGGCACGAACCCGCGCTCCAGCAGTTCCGCCACCACGAACCGCCCGGTGTGCCCGTACGCGCCGAACACCGCAACCCGCTGTCCCATGATCTCTCCCCGTCCTCGTCCGTTCCGTTGAGATCATCCTGGCAAGGACGGGCGCCCCACCGTGAGTGTCCGGAACGACACTGCCCATACAATTACGGACATGAGATCAGTCGCGTTCGCCGTCACCGACGGGATGCTGCACTTCGAACTGGCCGTAGCCCAGGAGGTGTTCGGCGACGCCCCGGACGCGGTCCCGGGACCCTGGTACGACGTGGCCGTGTGCGGACCCGGCGCGGTGCGGGTCGGCCGGTTCCGGCTGGAGCCCGACCACGGGCTCGACCGGCTCCGGGAGGCCGACACCGTGATCGTGCCCGGCTGGGCGGACATCGACGTCGAGCCGCCCGCCGAACTGGTCGACGCGGTCCGCGCGGCGCACGAGGCGGGCAGCCGGGTCGCCTCCCTGTGCACCGGGGCGTTCGTGCTGGCCGCCGCGGGCCTGCTGGACGGCAGACGCGCGACGACGCACTGGGCGCACACCGACGCGCTGGCCGCCCGCCATCCCCGGGTGGAGGTCGACCCGGACGTGCTCTACGTCGACAACGGCAGCGTGCTCACCTCGGCCGGGAAGGCCGCCGCCCTGGACCTGTGCCTGCACCTGGTCCGGCAGGACCGCGGCTCCGCCGTCGCCAACACCGTCGCCCGCCGGCTGGTCGTGCCCCCGCACCGGGCCGGCGGCCAGGCGCAGTTCGTCACCACCCCGGTGCCCGCCCGGGACGACCATCCGCTCGCCGCCCTGCTGCCCTGGGTGATGGCACGCCTCGATCAGCCGCTGACCGTGGAGGACCTGGCCCGCCGGGCCCGGACCAGTTCCCGCACCCTGGGCCGCCACTTCCGGGCGGCGACCGGCACCACCCCGCTGCAGTGGCTGCTCAACCAGCGCCTCCGCCGCGCCCAGGAGCTGCTGGAGACCACCGACGACAGCGTCGACGCCATCGCGACCGCCACCGGCATGGGCACCGCCACCACCTTGCGCCGCCACTTCCACCGCACCCTCGGAGTGCCCCCGGACACCTATCGGCGGACCTTCCGCGCGCAGCACGGCTGAGGGCGGCCGGACGAGGGCCTAGGTGGTCTCGGGCGCCGCCTTCGCCCGCATCATCACGCAGTCGAACTCCACCACCCGCCCGGTGGCCGCCTCGCGGGTCACCGGGTACATGCCGGTGATCTCGAAACCGCCGTCCTCGTACGCGGCGACGGACTCGCTCATCGGCGGGCTGCCCTCGTACAGGCGCAGCATGGCGACCTCCGACTGCAGGCCCGCGAAGTCGGCGATCCGTTCCCCGGCGCCGGCGTACACCTCCAGGTCGTAGCCCTGGGTGTCCATCTTCAGGAAGGGCCGCGGGTCGTCGATGCCGTCGAGGGCCTCGTCGAGTACGGCGTCCAGGCGCCGGATGCGGATCTCCTCGGTGCGGGTGGTGCGGAAGCGTTTGTAGCGGTCGCGGCCGTAGTCGCTGGCCGGGAGCAGGGAGTTCATGGTGTTCCAGCCGACGTGGATCTCGGCCGTGGTGTCCTCGCGGCCCAGGCCGCAGTGGTGCACCTGCCACTTCGGATCGTGTTCGGCGGCCTTGCTCAGCTTGGCGAAGGCCTCCGAGGTCGGTTCGAAGGACACGATCCGGCCCCGGTAGCCGTGCTTGCGCAGCCTCTTGGCGTACTGGCCGTTGTTGGCGCCCACGTCCAGCACGCAGTTCACGCCGTACAGGTCGAACATCGCGGTGACGTGCTGGGTGCACAGGTATTCGGCCGCCGCCATCTGGAGCTTGCGCTCGTCCGCCGCGGATGTCTCGCCGAGGACGAGCCGGGCCCCGCTCTCGCCCAGCGGGACGGTGGTCCAGGCGCGCGGGGCGCCGCGCAGGACCAGCCAGGTGTCCTTGTCCAGGGATTTCACCGTGTACCGGCCGCGCCGCGAGACCAGCGCGGTCCCCGGGGCCACATCCGTCACCCGCAAGCCGAGACGGGGCATCAGCTGGAGCAGTCTGCGGTAAAGGGTCTGCATCCGCCCACCCTGGCAGAGTTGACCGGAATCGGTCCCCTGTTTGAACGCTTTACAACGGGCGGGTGGCGTCCAGGAGTTCAGCGGCCGGCCGGTCACGCCTGCGCGGTCACCGGCGGCCGGCTGCGCGAGACGACCCGGACACCGCTCGCCTCGACGATCCGGACCTGCAGTGAACCGCAGCCGCACCGGGTCCACACCGTGCGGCCCGCGGCGGTGTCGTGCCGGGAGACCACCTGGAAGGGCTCGGCGGCGTCGGGCCGGCCGCAGTGCGGGCAGGCGGTGCCGGTGGTGGCGGCGGTGCTGGTCATGGCAACTCCTCGTAGGCCGTGTTCGGTTCACTGACCAGCCTGCTGCCCCGCCTTCATTTACGTCCAGGTTGACTTTCTGCACGACACCTTGAAGCGTGAGCTTCATGATTGACCTGCGCCGACTGCACGTCCTGAGGGCCGTCGCCCACTACGGCACGGTCACCGCGGCCGCCCGAGCCCTGCACTTCACCCCGTCCGCGGCCTCCCAGCAGGTCCGGCAGCTCGCCCGTGACCTGGGCGTCGACCTGCTGGAACCGCAGGGGCGCGGGGTCCGGCTCACCCCCGCCGCGGAGAGCCTGCTCGCCCATGCCGACGCCATCCAGGCCCGCTGGGAGGAGGCCGAACGCGATCTGCGCGCGGAGTACGGCGCCCCCGCCGGGCCGGTGCGCGTCGGCGGTTTCCCGGTCGCCGTCTCGGTGCTCCTCGCCCCCATGGCCGTACGGCTGCGCGAGCGGCACCCCAAGCTGCGCGTGCTGATCCAGGAGACCGCGGTGGCCGAGAGCTTCGACCTGCTCTTCGAGGGGGAGCTGGACCTGGCCGTGGTCCAGGCGACCCCGCACAACCCGCCGCTCGGCGACGCCCGGTTCGACCAGCAGCCCCTGCTCGACGACCCCTACGACCTGGTCGTGTCCGAGGATCACCCGCTGGCCGGGCGCACGGGCATCGACCTCGCCGAGGCCGCGCACGAGGACTGGATCGCGCCGGTGCCCGAGAGCCCGTGCCGCACCCATGTGATCTCGGCGTGCCAGGAGGCCGGGTTCACCCCCGGCGTGGTCCATCACGCGCACGACTGGAACGCCACCGCCGATCTGGTGGCCCACGGGCTGGGGGTCGCGCTCATCCCGCGCCTCGCCCGGCTGTCCCCGCGTCTGCCGGTCGCGCGGGTGCGCTGCGCCGGCCATCCGCACCGCAAGCTGCTCAGCGCCACCCGCAGCGGCTGCCGCACCCGGCCCGCGGTCGCCGCCGCGCTGGAGGAGCTGAGGGCGCTGTCGGCCACGGCGGTGCGCTGACATGCCGGAGCGGGGCGGGAACCGTCGGGTTCCCGCCCCGCTCCGGCAAGCGAGGTGCCTCAGGCGGCGGCCGTCTCGCCGGCGTACTCGTGCACGCGGGCGATGACCTCGGTCAGCTGCGCGGCGATCTCGGTGTCGTCGGCCGGGTGCGTCTCGGCGAAGCGGGTGAGGGAGCCCGGGATGGACAGCTTGACGTCCTCCAGCACCTTGCCGCCGGCGATGCCCACGGCCTTGCGGGTCTCGTCCTGCGCCCACACGCCGCCGTACTGGCCGAAGGCGGTGCCCACCACGGCCACCGGCTTGCCGCCGAAGGCGCCGGCGCCGTAGGGGCGGGACAGCCAGTCGATGGCGTTCTTCAGGACGGCCGGGATGCTGCCGTTGTACTCGGGGGAGAACAGCAGGAACGCGTCGGTGGCCTGGGCGGCCGCGCGCAGCTTGGCGGCGGGCGCCGGGACGCTGCCCTCGACGTCGATGTCCTCGTTGTAGAAGGGGATCTCGGCCAGGCCCTCGAAGAGCTCGACCTCGGCGCCCTCCGGCGCGAGCTGCACGGCGGCCTCGGCGAGCTGGCGGTTGTGCGAACCGGCGCGAAGGCTGCCGACGAGCGCGAGGATGCGAACAGACATGCGAACTCCAAGTGTGAAACAGCGGCGGGGGAGTAACCGGACCGGGGTCCGTTTAGTTTGTAGCATCCTAAGCGGACCGCGGTCCAGTTTCATTCCCGATGCTTTACGCTGGCTTCATGTCCGCCTCCCTGCCGCCCTTCCCGCTGCCCCAGGAGCCCGTCGGCGAGCCGGAACTGCTCCAGCTGGGCCGTCCGGAGGACGAGCCCTGCCTGCGCGCCGACGCCGCCCGCAACCGCGCCCGACTGCTGGAGGCCGCGGGGCAGCTGGTGGCGCAGCACGGCGCGGCCGGGGTCACGATGGAGGCGGTGGCCGCGGCGGCCCAGGTCGGCAAGGGGACGGTGTTCCGCCGCTTCGGTGACCGCACCGGCCTGCTCACCGCCCTGCTCGACCACTCCGAGAAGAACTTCCAGTCCGCGGTCATCACCGGCCCCCCGCCCCTCGGTCCCGGCGCGCCGCCCCTGGAGCGGCTCAGGGCGTTCGGCCTCGCCCTGCTGCGCCGCTGCGTCGACCAGCTGGAGCTCCAGCTCGCCGCCGAGGCCGACCCGCAGCGCCGCTACGACATCGCCCCCCGCCGCTTCCTGCGCGGCCATGTCCTCATGCTGCTGCGCCAGATAGTCCCCGACGCTGACTGCGACTTGCTCGCCCTGACCCTGATGGCGTACCTCGATCCCCCGATGGTCCACTACCGCAGCAAGGTCCGCGGGATGCCGCAAGAGCGCGTCGAGGCCGGCTGGCTGGATCTCGTCGACCGCCTCACGAGGACCGGTCCGCCCTCCTGACGGCGTGACAGCCCCGCCCGGACGCGTCTTCACAGCTTCTGCAAAGATGCCGTACGTCATGGTGCAGATACCGAATACGCCCGCGTCCGCGTCTCCCGCACCGCGCTCCGTTCCCACGAGCGCCGATGTGGCCCGCCTGGCCGGCGTCTCGCGCGCGACCGTCTCCTACGTCCTCAACAACACCAGTGCCGTACGGATCAGCGAACCCACCCGGCGCCGGGTGCGCGAGGCCGCCGAGGAACTGGGCTACGTCCCGCACGCGGCCGCCCGCAGCCTGCGCGCCGGGCACAGCCGGATGGTCCTGATGCCCGCCCCGGCCTTCCCGGTCGGGCCGCTGTACAGCCAGTTCATCAGCGACCTCCAGTCCGCCCTCGGCCGCCTCGACTACACCGTCGTGCAGTACGGCAGCGTCGGCCTGCACGGGGACGAGGCCGCCCGCGCCTGGGCGGAACTGCGTCCCGTCGCCGTCCTGGTGCCGGGCTCCGGGCTCGGCCCGCAGGGCGTGACGGTCCTCAAGCGTTCCGGTGCCCGGGCCGTGGTCACCATCGGCTCCCAGTGCGTCGAGGGCGCCCACACCCTCCAGATGGACCACTCGGCGGTCGGCCACGGCGCGGGGCGCCACCTCTACGAGCGCGGCCGGCGCCGGATCGGCGTGGTGGTGCCCGCCGAGCCCGGCCTGGAGGCGTTCTCCGGGCCCCGCCTCGACGGCGTGCGGCGCGCCCTGGCCGGCACCGACGCCACGGTGACGGAGCTGCCCCTCGGCTACGACGAGCAGGCCGCCGCCCGTCTCGCCGCGCGCTGGCGCGAGCTCGCCCTGGACGCCGTGTTCGCCTACAACGACGAATACGCGATGCTCCTGATGAGGGCCCTGCAGGACGAGGGCGTGGAGGTGCCCGGGGACACGGCCGTCATCGGCGCCGACGACCTGATGCTCGGCAGGCTGCTCAGGCCCAGACTGAGTACCGTCCATATCGAGCTGCCGTCCGGCCGCGACCTGGCCGAACTGGTCGACCGCGCGGTGCGCGACCCCGCCGCCGCGCCCGAGACGCACAAGGTACTGGGTGCATCGGTGGTGCACCGCGACTCCAGCTGACGTACGGGAGGCAGGCCATGCGCACGACCGTCGGCATCATCGGCGGTGGCCCCGCCGGGCTGCTCCTCGCCCGTCTGCTGCACCGCGCCGGCGTCGACTGCGTCGTCCTGGAGAGCAGAACCCGTCACTACGTCGAGCACCGCCAGCGCGCGGGCATGCTGGAGCAGGGCACCGTCGACACCCTGCGGGAGGCGGGCGCCGCCGATCGGCTGCGGGCCGAGGGCATGGTGCACCGGGGCATCGAGCTGCGCTTCGAGCGGGAGCGGCACCACATCGACTTCCCGGCCCTCACCGGCGGCCGTACCGTCACCATCTACGCCCAGACCGAGATCGTGCGGGATCTCATCGCCATCCAACTGGCCGACGGGCCACCGCTGTTGTTCGAGGCGCGGGCCCTGACCGTCGAGGGCGCCGAGAGCGAGCGGCCCGTCGTGCGGTATCTGCGCGAGGGCCGGGAGGAGACGCTGGCCTGCGACTGGGTCGTCGGCTGCGACGGCTTCCACGGCGTGTCGCGGGACGCCGTACCGGCCGCGGTGAGCCGGGCGTACGCGCACGACCACCCGTACGCCTGGCTCGGGATCCTCGCCGAAGTGCCGCCGTCCTGCGAGGAGTTGATCTACGCCCGGGGCGAGCGCGGCTTCGCCCTGCACAGCATGCGCTCACCGTCGGTGTCGCGGCTCTACCTCCAGGTCCCGGTCGGCACCGACCCGCGGGACTGGCCCGACGACCGGATCTGGGAGGAACTCTCCGCCCGGTTCGCCATCGACGCCGACTGGACCCTGGAACGCGGACCCATCACCGCCAAGTCCGTGACCTCGATGCGCAGTTACGTCCACGAGCCGATGCGGCACGGCCGGCTGCTGCTCGCCGGGGACGCCGCCCACATCGTCCCGCCGACCGGCGCCAAGGGCCTCAACCTCGCCGTCTCCGACGTCCGCGTCCTGAGCCGCGCGCTCGCCGCCTGGCGCTCCACAGGCGAGACGCAACTGATCGACAGATACTCGGAAGTGTGCCTGGCGCGCGTGTGGCAGGCCACGCGTTTCTCCTACGACATGACTAAGATGTTGCACGCTCAACCAGACGGGGATGCGTTCGATCAGCGGATGCAGCTCGCACGTCTGCGCCGGATCACCGCATCCCGCCACGCGGCCGCCGAACTGGCGGCGAACTACACGGGACTTCCGCTCCCCGAGTGAGTCCCGCGGTGACCGAACGGAGAGCCCCCATGTCGTTGCTCGACCCCCAGTCCTGGCAGCCCCGCCCCCTGGCGGGCCCCGAGCACACCGTCACCGAGCCCGCCACCGGCGACGCGCTCGGCACGGTCACGCTCGCCGCCGCCGAGGACGTCGCCCCCGCCGCCGAGGCCGCCCGCGCGGCACAGGCCGAGTGGGCGCGACTGCCGCACTTCGTGCGCGCCGGGGTCCTGCGCAGGGCGGGCGACCTGTTCACCGCGCACGCCGACGAACTGCGCGAATGGCTGGTGCGCGAGTCCGGCTCGATCCCCGGCAAGGCCGACTTCGAGCTGCACGTCGCCGCCCAGGAGTGCTACGAGGCCGCCGCCCTGGCCTCCCGCCCGGCCGGACACGTCCTGCCCACCGAGGCGCCCCGGCTGTCCTACACCCGCCGGATCCCGGTCGGCGTGGTGGGCGTGATCGCCCCGTTCAACGCCCCGCTGATCCTCTCCATACGCTCCGTGGCCCCCGCCCTCGCCCTCGGCAACGCGGTCGTCCTCAAGCCGGACCCGCGCACCGCCGTCTGCGGCGGCCTGGCACTCGCCGCGGTCTTCGCCGAGGCGGGCCTGCCCGAGAACCTGCTGCACGTGCTGCCCGGCGGCGCGGAGACCGGAACCGCCCTGGTCGCCGACCCGAGGGTGCCGGTGATCTCCTTCACCGGCTCCACCGCGGCGGGCCGGGCCGTCGGCGAGGCCGCCGGACGCCACCTCAAGCGCGCGCACCTGGAGCTGGGCGGCAACTCCGCCCTGATCGTGATGGAGGACGCCGACCTGGACGCGGTGATCTCCACCGCCGCCTGGGGCTCCTTCTTCCACCAGGGCCAGATCTGCATGACGACCGGCCGCCACCTGGTGCACCGCTCGCTGTACCGGGAGTACGTCGAACGCCTCGCCGCGAAGGCCGACTCGCTCGCCGTCGGCGACCCGCACCGCGACCAGGTCCACCTCGGCCCGCTCATCGACCGCCACCAGCTCGCCAAGGTGCACGGCCTGGTCGAGGCCAGCGCCGCGCGCGGCGCCAAGCTCGCCGCGGGCGGTACGCACGAGTCGCTGTTCTACCGGCCGACGGTCCTCGCCGACGCCGCCGACGACACCCCCGCCTACGCGGAGGAGGTCTTCGGACCCGTCGCGCCCGTACGGCCCTTCAGTACCGCCGAGGAGGCCGCCGCCCTCGCGGCGGACGGACCCTACGGCCTCTCCCTGGGCATCGTCACCCGGGACGCGGCCCGCGGCCTGGACCTCGCCGAGCGCATCCCGACCGGCATCGTGCACATCAACGACCAGACCGTGAACGACGAGGCGGTCGCGCCCTTCGGCGGTACGGCGGCCTCCGGGACCGGCGCACGGTTCGGCGGCGAGGCCAATCTGGACGCCTTCACGGACGTGCGCTGGACGACGGTACGCGGCGACGTGGCGGCGTACCCCTTCTAGGACCTTCCAGGACCTTCTGGGACCGGGAACTACTGGCCGTCCTGCTCGGACTGCGCCTGCTGGGCGGCCACGGCCTTGCGGACCTCGTCCATGTCGAGCTTGCGGGCCTGCCCGATGACGTCCGTCAGGGCGGCCTCGGGCAGCGCGCCCGGCTGCGCGAACACGGCGACCTGGTCCCGGACGATCATCAGCGTCGGGATGGACTGGATACCGAAGGCCGCGGCCAGCTCCGGCTGCGCCTCGGTGTCCACCTTGCCGAACACCAGATCGGGGTTCGCCTCCGCCGCCTTCTCGTAGACCGGGGCGAACTGCCGGCACGGGCCGCACCAGGCCGCCCAGAAGTCGATCAGGACGAACTCGTTGTCCGTGACCGTCTGGTCGAAGTTCTCCTTGGTGAGTTCCACGGTGCTGCTCATGGCGTGCTCCCTCTTCCTGGTGTCGGGCGAAGCCGTCGGCACAACACGGCCGGACCGGCGGGTATTCCGTGCGCGGACAGGCACGCATCGGCGCACTTACCCGTGTGGCCTTGGAGCACACCACCCACCAGACTGACCCCATGACGGAAACGGAAACCATCGCGTACGACGTCGTGGTGCTCGGGGCCGGGCCCGTGGGGGAGAACGTGGCCGACCGCACCCGCGCGGCCGGCCTGTCCACCGCGGTCGTGGAGAGCGAACTGGTCGGCGGCGAGTGCTCGTACTGGGCCTGCATGCCCAGCAAGGCCCTGCTGCGCCCGGTCATCGCCCAGTCCGACGCCCGCCGCCTGCCCGGTCTCAGCGCCGCCGTGCAGGGACCCCTCGACACATCGGAGGTGACGGACCGGCGGGACGGCTTCACCTCCCACTGGACGGACGACGGCCAGGTCGGCTGGCTGGAGTCCATCGGCGCCGACCTCTACCGCGGCCACGGCCGGATCACCGGGACCCGCACGGTCACCGTGACCGGCTCCGGCGGCACCGAGCGCGTCCTGACCGCCCGGCACGCCGTCGCCGTGTGCACCGGCACCCGCGCCGTCCTGCCCGATCTGCCCGGACTCGCCGAGGTGAAGCCCTGGACCAGCCGCGAGGCCACCAGCGCCAAGCTGGCCCCCGGGCGCCTGGTCGTGGTGGGCGGGGGAGTGGTCGCCACCGAGATGGCCTGCGCCTGGCAGGGCCTCGGCTCCCGGGTCACCCTGCTGGTCCGGGGCAAGGGCCTGCTGCCCCGGATGGAGCCGTTCGCCGGTGAGCTGGTCGCCGAGGCGCTCACCGAGGCGGGCGCCGACGTCCGCACCGGCACCTCGGTGGAGTCCGTGACCCGCGAGAACGGCACCGTCGTGGTCGTCACCGACGGCGGCGACCGGATCGAGGCCGACGAGATCCTCTTCGCCACCGGCCGCGCCCCGCACACCGACGACATCGGCCTGGACTCGATCGGCCTCGACCCCGGCTCCTGGCTCCCGGTCGACGACAGCCTGCGCGTCACCGGCAGCGACTGGCTCTACGCCGTCGGCGACGTCAACCAGCGCGCGCTCCTCACCCACCAGGGCAAGTACCAGGCCCGGATCGCGGGCGCCGCGATCGCCGCCCGCGCCTCGGGCGACCCGCTCCTGGAATCGGAGCCGTGGGGAGCCCATGCGGCCACCGCCGACCACGCGGCCGTCCCCCAGGTCGTCTTCACCGACCCCGAGGCAGCCTCCGTGGGCCTCTCCCTGGCGGAGGCCGAACAGGCGGGCCACCGGGTCCGCGCGGTGGACTACGACATCGCCAACGTCGCCGGCGCCTCGCTCTACGGCGACGGCTACCGGGGCCGCGCCCGCATGATCGTCGACGTGGAACGCGAGATCCTCCTCGGCGTCACCTTCGTCGGCCCCGGCGTCGGCGAACTCATCCACTCCGCGACCATCGCGGTCGCGGGCGAGGTCCCGATCAGCAGGCTGTGGCACGCGGTTCCGTCGTACCCGACGATCAGCGAGGTGTGGCTGCGGCTGCTGGAGACGTACCGGGACAGCTGAGCCCAGGGGGACAGGGGCGTCGTGCCGCCGCCCGGGGCGGCACGGTCGCCCGTGGCCGTTCGGCACTACGGCAGGTCGAAGCCGAGCGCTGCCGCGGCACCGGCCGGGGTCGGCTGGGTCCAGCGCTCGGCCATCGCCCGGTTCGACGACAGCGAGCGCAGCTCGGCCCGGTCGAGGTAGAGCGTCCCGTCGAGGTGGTCCGTCTCGTGCTGGACGATCCGGGCCGGCCAGCCGGTGAACACCTCGTCCAGCGCGCGGCCGTGCTCGTCCTCACCGGTCAGGCGCACCTCGGCAGCCCTCGCCACCACCGCCTGCCAGCCCGGCACGCTCAGACAGCCCTCGAAGAAGGCGGCCCGGGCCGAACCCACGGGCTCGTACGACGGGTTCACCAGGACCCGGAACGGCTGTGGCACCCGGCCGCGGGCCAGACGGACCTCGTCCGGCACCGGCGCCGGATCCTCGAGCACGGCGATCCGCAGCGGGACGCCGACCTGCGGCGCCGCCACGCCCACGCCGGGCGCCGCGTGCATGGTCAGGCGCAGGGCCTCGACGAACCGGGACAGCAGGGCGGGGCCCAACTGGCCGTCGTAGCGCTCGGTCTGCCGCCGCAGTACCGGGTCGCCCGCCGTGACGATCGGCAACGGGCCGCCCGTGGACAGGAGTTGCTCGACCTGCTCGGCCAGGGGCGCGTGGTCGTTCGGTGATGCCATCGGGTCAGGATGCCATGCGCCGCCTCGTGTGACTCAGGTCACTTCGCTTGCCGGGAACTCCGGGGGCGCGCGCCCCGACTACTGGACCGCTGCAGCACATCAAGCGTCCCCAGTCCCCGGAGAGGCACCCGCCGATGTCCACCGCTCCCCCGACCTCCCCCACATCCGGCTCCGAACCAGCGGGGGGACCCCCGTCGGACGAGCCACGACCGTCCGGCGCTGCCCCGGCGCCGGCCCGCCGCACCTGGGCCCCCCTGCGCCCGCTGGTCCTGCGGCTGCACTTCTACGCCGGAGTGCTCATCGCCCCCTTCCTGCTCCTCGCCGCCGCGACCGGCTTTCTGTACGCCGCGTCCTTCCCGGCCGAGAAGATCGTGTACGCGCATGAGCTGACCGTCCCCGTCGGCGACGCGAAGCTGCCGATCTCCGAGCAGGTCGCCGCCGCCCGCAAGGCCCACCCCGAGGGCGCGGTCGCCGCCGTGCGCCCCTCGCCGCAGGACGACGCGACCACCAGGGTGATGCTCTCCGGTGTCGAGGGCGTCGACGAGGACTACACCCTCGCCGTCTTCGTCGACCCGTACACCGCCGAGGTCCGCGGCTCACTCGAACAGTACGGCTCGACCGGCGCGCTGCCGTTGCGGACCTGGATCGACGAGTTCCACCGCGATCTGCGGCTGGGGGAGACGGGCCGGCTGTACAGCGAACTCGCCGCCAGCTGGCTGTGGGTGGTCGCCCTGGGCGGTCTGGTGCTGTGGTTCTCCCGGCGCCGGGCCCGCCGCAAGGTGCGCGGCACTACCGGCCGTCGCCGCACCCTGGGTCTGCACGGCACGGTCGGCGCCTGGGCCGCGGCCGGCTTGCTCTTCCTGTCGGCGACCGGTCTGACCTGGTCGCAGTACACCGGCGCCAACATCGACGAACTGCGAACCTCCCTGGGCGGGGCCACCCCGTCGATCTCGGCTGGCGCGGGCGGAGAGCACTCCGGTCACGGGGCCTCGGCCGCCTCCGGGGACGCCGCGCACGGCGTCGGCCTCGACATGGTGCTCGCGGCGGCCCGGGCCGAGGGGCTCGGCGACCCGGTCGAGATCGTGCCGCCCGCGGACGCGGAATCGGCGTACGTGGTCAAGCAGATCCAGCGCAGCTGGCCCACCAAGCAGGACTCCGTCGCCGTCGACCCGGGCAGTGGCCAGGTCACCGACGAACTGCGGTTCGCCGACTACCCGGTGCTCGCCAAGCTGACCCGCTGGGGCATCGACCTGCACACCGGCGTGCTGTTCGGACTGGTCAGCCAGATCGCCCTGATGCTGCTCGCCCTCTCGCTGATCGTGCTGATCGTCTGGGGCTACCGGATGTGGTGGCTGCGCGGCCGGGGCTCCGCCTTCGGCCGGCCGATCCCGCGCGGCGCCTGGCAGCAGGTGCCCCCGCAGATCCTGCTGCCGCTGGCCGTCGTGGTCGCGGTGATCGGATACTTCGTCCCGCTGCTGGGGCTCTCCCTGCTGGCCTTCCTCGCCGTCGACATCGTGCTCGGCGGGATCGCCCACCGGCGCGGTCGGGCGGCGGCTACGCGCTGAGGGCCGCCAGCTCGGCGTTGGCCCGCTCGGTGATGAGGGTGAGCACCCGGCCCACGACGGCCAGGTCCTCCTCGGGGATGCCGGCGTAGATGCGGGCGGAGATGGGGGCGGTCTCGGCGGAGGTGGTGTCGAACCGCTCCCGTCCGGCGTCCGTGATCCGCACGCGGGACGGCCCGTCCGGGGCCAGCAGTCCGGCGGCGAGCAGTTCGTCGAGCACGCCGTCCGCGTCGGCCGCGTCGATCTTCAGGGAACCGACGACGCCGTCGACGAGGTGCTCGCGCTCGGCCGGTCCGTCGGCGAGGGCGGCGAGCCGGAGGGTGACGGACTGCTGGAAGGTGGTGCCGTGGCGGGCCAGGACGCGCTCGAGAACCGCGCGGGCGGCGTAGTGGGCGAGCGCGATGACGCGGGGGTCGAGGCGGGGAGTGGTGGCGGTCATGACTGCTCCTCGGTGTGTTCGGTGCTCTCGGTGTTCAGTGGTGTGTCGAGCAGGGTCGCCAGGTCGGCGGTGAACTCCCGGACCCGGGGGCTGTCCAGGCCGCCGAGCGGTTCCAGCAGCTGCTGCAGGAGCCCCTGGACGACCTGGATCGCCTTCCGGGTGACCTCCCTGCCCTGCTCGGTGAGCGCGAGCTGCACGGCGCGCGGATCCTGCGGGTCGCGGGTGCGCTCCAGCAGGCCGGCCGACTCCAGGGCGCGGGCGAGCTTGGAGACGTAGAGCGGTTCGAGTCCGGTGTGGTCGGCCAGGCGCCGCTGGCTGGGGCGCAGTCCGGTGCGGTGCATGCCGTAGAGCGAGGCCACCAGGGCGTACTGAGCGTGCGTCAGCCCCAGCGGGGCCACCGCGCGATCGACCGCGACCCGCCACTTCATCGAAAGCCGCCAGACCAGGAAACCGGGCGTTGCGCCCTCGGATGCCGTACTCATGACCGATACAGTACATGGCTACTATGTACATGGCTACTGTTTTGGCGTGGGCGTGAAGCCCGGGATTCGGCCTGACGCGGCGGCTCCGGCGCGGCTGGCTTGGGCGGCATGAGCAATCTTGATCGCGAGGCAGTGCCCGCGGTGTGCGGCGGCCGTGGCTTCGTCGTGGCGGAGCCCGTCCGGGAACTCCTCAGCCCGCCCCGGGTCCGGCTCGGCGCGTCCTCCGAGGTGCGCCCGGCAGCGTCCGGACGATCCGCCCCCGCGAGCTGGGTCTGATGACCTCGGGCCGGGCCATCAGCCACTTCGAGGAGAGCCCGAGGGCGCACGCCCGCGACGCGGACGTACGCCTGCCGCTGGAGCCGGACTTCGAGTACGCCGTGCTGTCCATGTCCGGGGAGGCCCATGTCGACGGCGTTCCGGTCCTGCCCGGCTCGATGCTCTACCTCGGCTGCTGCCGCACCGAACTCCCGCTGCGCGTCGAGTCGGAGGCGGGCCTGCGCCGGGTTCGGCGAGGTCAGGGGTTACGACGGTGCTCCGCTGCCTGCCCCCGAGCTGCCGGTGACACCGCTGAAACCGCGCGGGCGGGTGCGCTGACTGTCGTCGACGACACGCCGGTCGGTGCGGCGCGGCTCAGGCGTAGTGGCGGTAGACGGCCTCCGCGACGCAGGCCGGCTTCTCGGCTCCCTCCACCTCGACGGTGAACGTCAGCGGCATCTGCACGCCGTTGCCCTTGACCTCCTCCACCGTGCCCACGACGCCGTGGAGGCGGATCCTCGCGCCGACGGGGACGGGGCTGGGGAAACGCACCTTCTCCAGGCCGTAGTTGACGCTCAGCCTGGTGCCGGTGATGGTCAGCAGCTCGCCGAAGAGCGGGATGACGAGGGAGAGGGTGAGGTAGCCGTGGGCGATGGGGCCGCCGAAGGGTCCCTCTTTGGCCTTCTCCGGATCCGTGTGGATCCACTGGTGGTCGTCGGTGGCGTCGGCGAAGGTGTTCACCCGGTCCTGGGTGATGTCGATCCACCCGGTGCGGCCGAGGTCGGCTCCGCTGAGGGAGATGAGGTCGGCGAGGCCGTTGGCGACGGTGGGCATGCGGGAGTCCTTACGTTGTAGGTGAATCGGGGCGGGGGCGTGCGGCCGGACCGGTCCCGTAGGTGTCGCGCACGGCGGGCTTGATGATCTTCCCGGAGGCCGTGCGGGGCAGGGACCGGGCCACGACGAGGGACTTGGGGATCTTGTACTTGGCGAGCCGGTCCCGCAGATGGCCGAGGATGTCGTCCTCGTCGGCCCGGACGCCGGGTGCGAGGACGACGACGGCGCGGCCGACCTCGCCCCAGACGGGGTCGGGCACGCCGATGACCGCGCATTCGGTGACGGCGGAGTGGGTGAGCAGCGCGTCCTCGACCTCGGCGGGGTACACGTTCTCGCCGCCCGAGACGAACATGTCCTTGACCCGGTCGACGATGTAGCCGTAACCGTCGGCGTCGATACGGGCGACATCGCCGGTGCGCAGCCAGCGGCCGTCGGTGAAGGCGGCCTCGGTGTCCTCCGGCCTGCCCCAGTAGCCGGTCATGACGTTGGGGCCGTGGACGAGGACCTCACCGTCCTCCCCCGGGGCGGCGTCGCTGCCGTCGGCCCGTACCACCCGGGTGTCCGTGAAGAAGTGCGGCATCCCCGCCGAGCCGGCCTTGGCCGAGGTCTGCTCCCGGTCCAGGAAGAGGACTCCGGGCGACGCCTCGGTCATGCCGTAGCCCTGGCTGAAGGCCAGCCCCCGGGCGAGGTACGCGGCGATGGTGCGGCTGGGCACGGGCGCCCCGCCGCAGGTGAGGGTGCGCAGGCCGGACAGGTCCGTCGTGGCCCACCGCGGGTGGGCGGCCATGGCGTCGTACATGGTGGGAACGCCGAACATGTACGTCACCCGCCGGCTCTCGACGACCTCCAGGACGCGCGCGGCGTCGAACGCGGCGAGCAGGACCACCCGGCCGCCCTTCAGGAGGGTCGGCAGGCAGGTCATGTTGAGACCGGCGGTGTGGAACAGCGGCGCCACGACCAGGGTCACCTCGTCGCCGGACAGATCGGTGTCGACGAGGACGTTGACGCTGTTCCAGATGATGTTGGCGTGCGAGAGGACGGCTCCCTTCGGGCGCCCCGTCGTCCCCGAGGTGTACATGATCATGCAGGGGTCGTCCGGGGCGACGGGCTCGTCCAGCGGCGCCGTTCCGCCGCCCGCGAGGAACTCCTCGTAGCCGAGGGCGCCGTCGCCGGGCCCCTGGAGCGCGATCCGGTGGGGGACCCGTGCCTCGTCGGCCGCGGCGCGGGCGGCCTCGGCCTGCTCCGGCGCGTGGATGAGCACCGTGCTGCCCGAGTCGGCCAGGTTGTACGCCAGTTCAGGGGCGGCGAGCCGGGTGTTGAGCGGGACGAAGACCGCCCCGATCGCGCCGGCGGCGAACAGCGTCTCCAGGACCGCCGGATGATTGGGCCCCAGATACGCGATCCGGTCACCGCGCCGGGTGCCCAGCGCGCGCAGGGCGTGGGCGAGGCGCAGCACGCGCCGGTGCAGCTCGCCGTAGGTCCAGGTCCGGTCGTCGTGGACGACGGCGACCCGGTCGGGGGTCTTGCGGGCCCGGCGGGCCGGCCATGACCCGATGCCTTGATTCAGCATGAACGGCTCCTTCAGTCCTTGAGCAGACCGAGCAGCCGGGCGGCGTTGTCCTTGAGGATCTTCGGCCGGACCTCGGGCTTGATGTCGAGCGCGGCGAAGTCCGCCAGCCATCGGTCCGGTGTGATGACGGGGTAGTCGGAGCCGAAGAGGACCTTGTCCTTGAGCAGGGTGTTGGCGTAGCGCACGAGCTGCGGCGGGAAGTACTTGGGTGACCAGCCCGACAGGTCGATGTAGACGTGCGGCTTGTGCGTGGCCACCGCCAGAGCCTCGTCCTGCCAGGGGAAGGACGGGTGGGCGAGGATGATCCGCAACTCGGGGAAGTCGACGGCGACATCGTCGACCAGCATGGGGTTGGAGTACTTCAGGCGGATGCCGCCGCCGCCCGGCACCCCGGCGCCGATGCCTGTCTGGCCGGTGTGGAACAGGGCGGGGACGCCGAGTTCCTCGATGGCCTCGTACAGCGGGTAGGCGAGCCGGTCGTCGGGGGAGAACGCCTGGATGCTGGGATGGAACTTGAACCCGCGTACGCCGTACTGCTCCACGAGACGACGGGCTTCCCGCACCCCCGCGCGGCCCTTGTACGGGTCGATGCCGGCGAACGGGATCAGCACGTCGGGATGGGCCGCGCAGCTTTCCGCTATCTCCTCGTTGGAGATCCGCGGATGCCCGGTGGCGTGTTCGGCGTCGACGGTGAACACCACGGCCGCCATCCGGCGTTCGCGGTAGTGGCCGGCCATCTCGTCGATGGTCGGCTGCCGGTGTCCGTGGGCCTTGAAGTACGCCTCGGAGGCGCCGAACAGCTCCGGACTGAGCGCGCCGTGGCCGTCCTTGGAGATCTCGGCATGCGTGTGCACGTCGATGGCGGTCAGCCGGTCGAGGTCGAGAGCGAGGTCGGCCATGTCACGCCTCCGGGGTGCTGGGCGCGGGGATGCCGTAGGTCTCGGGCTCGGCGCCGACACCGGCCGGCCACTCCTCGGCGATGGTGTCGGCGCTCCAGCCGCCGTCGGCGAAGGCCACGGCCTTCTCCTTCGGGTGCGCCCACAGGGCCAGCCGGTCGCCGCCGATGCCGATCGCCTGCCCGGTCACCCCCGCCGAGGCGTCGGAGGCCAGGAAGGTGATCAGGGCGGCGACGTCCTCGACGGTGCCGAGGCCCTCGTCCTTGCGCAGCCAGTCCGGCAGCGGCTTGCCGGTGCGTTCGGCCTCCTCGATGACCGGTGCGAACGCCGGGATGGTCTTGGTCATCTCGGTGGCGGCGACGGGCACGACGGCGTTGACGGTGATGCCGGCGCGGCCCAGCTCCAGCGCCCAGGTGCGGGCCATGGCGACGATGCCCGCCTTGGCCGCGGCGTAGTTGGTCTGCCCGAAGTTGCCGCGCTGGCCGGCCGGCGAGGAGATCAGCACGAGCCGGCCACCGGTGCCTTGCTCCCGCATCCGGACGGCGGCCGCCCGGGCGCAGGTGAACGTGCCGCGCAGGTGGACGCGGACGACGGCGTCGAAGTCGTCGTCGGTCATCTTCCACAGCACGCGGTCGCGCAGGATGCCGGCGTTGGTGACGAGCACGTCGAGGCGCCCGAACTCCCGCACCGCCGTGTCCACCAGCTGCTGGGCCGCCTCGCTGTCGCCCACCGCCGCGACGACGCCGGACGCCGCGCCGCCCTGCGAGGTGATCGAGGCGACGGCGGCGTCGACGACGGCCTGGTCGATGTCGTTGACGACGACGGCCGCGCCGGCCGCGGCGAGGGCCTGGGCGTACGCCAGCCCCAGACCGCGGCCACTGCCGGTGACGACGGCGACTTTGCCCTGAAGGTCCATGAGAGGTGCCTCTCGGAAGGGGATGAGGAGGGGGAAATGAGGAGGGGGAAGGGGCATACGGGGATGCCGAAGAGCCGGCACGCGCCGGGATGACAGGAATCCGAGATCGACGAGAATCCGCGATCGACAGGAATCCTGATGAACGCAGTCTGGGCAATCAACAGGATTCCTGTCAACGGCCTAGAGTGGCCACGAGCCGCCACCCCCGGCGGCACCCCGTGGTCACCCGCGGGAAGACGCCACCACGGGAGGCCGAACGTGAGCACCTCGCTGCTCTACCTGGTCAAGAGGGCGGAGCTGGCGGTGCGCGCCCGCCTGGACGAGCTGCTCAAGCCCGCCGGCATCACGGCGCTGCAGTACACCGCCCTCACCGTGCTGGAGCGCCACGACGGCATCTCCGCCGCGCAGCTGGCCCGCGACTCCTTCGTCACGGCCCAGACCATGGCCGACATGGTCCGTGCGCTGGAGAGCCGCGGCCTGATCCACCGCGAGCCCAACCCCGCCAACCGCCGCGAACGCCTCATCCTGCTCGCGGCCCCGGGCCGGCGGCTGCTCGCCGAGTACGCCGAACCGGCGCGCCGGCTGGAGGAGGCCATGGTCGCTGACCTGAGCGCGGAGCAGACCGCCGCGTTCCGCGAGGCGCTGAACGCGGCATGGCGAGCCCTGTCCTAGGCGGCTCCGCCGTGGCCCGAGGTGACAGCGCTCGGGTCACGGCGCGGACCGGTTACTTGAGCGCGTACATCCGGATGACGACGGCGTTCTCGCCGTCCGGGCGGGCCAGGCCGACGAAGACCGTCTCCGCGAGCCAGCGGTGGGCGGGGGCGTCCGTGCGGAAGACCGGGGACGTGCGGTAGTAGTGCCCCGCCTCGGAGACCTGCAGATCGCCGTCGAACTGGTCCGGGGCATCGGCCCGGGGCCGGTAGTAGCCGCGGTTGACGATGTCGATCACGGCACCGTCCTCCGCCTGGAGCAGGTAGCGGGCCTCCAGCTCGCAGACCTCCCCGCGCGTGCTGCTCCAGTCGCCTCCGCCGGGCAGGACCGTCCCGCGCAGCCGGGGGCCGTCCACGCTGCCGCCGGTGATGGGGGTGAACTCGGTGACCTCCCCGTCGCCGTTGCCGATGTGCAGCGTGTCGGACACCTCGGCGCGGATCTCGAAGGCGAAGTCGAGGGCGGGAGTGAAGGACATGGTGGTTCTCCGCTTCTGTGAAAGGGGTCGGCGCGCCAGCGCTGGGCGCGCCGAGGGTGCCGGGTCGGGCCCGGCGGGGCGGACGTCTGCTGCACGAGATGGTCACGTCCTGCTCTTGACTCGTTAGCTCACCAGATGCCAGCTTGAGATGCAACAGCGTTGTATGACGTTCGTTTATAACGGCTCGTCGGCGTTCCCGTCCCCCCATGTCGAGCGTGTTTCCCCTCTTCTCACTCCTCTCCGCAAGGAGCATCAGCCATGGCTGCGAAGAAATCGGTGCTGACGGTGCTCACGGGCGTGGGACTGCTGGCCGCCACGGCCTGCACCGGCTCGTCGAACGTCGACGGCGAAGCCCCCACGGCCCACCGTCTCACCACCACCACCCCTCCCGGCGGCTCCGAACTGGACCGGGTGACCTGGGCCCTGCCCTACGGCGAGCCCAACACCCTGGACCCCGCGAAGATCGGCGACTACTCGCCCCAGACGGTCGAGAGCAACCTCTGCGACACCCTGACCCGGATGAACGCGGACTTCTCCCTGACCCCCGGGCTCGCCCGCAAGGTCACCTGGACCGACGACCGCACCCTCGTGCTCGACCTGCGCTCCGACGTCAGGTTCTGGGACGGCACACCCATGACACCCGAGGACGTGATCCACAGCCTGGAACGGCAGCGGGACCCCAGGACGCAGGGCCTGTACGGCGCCTACCTGGCCGCCGTGACGTCCCTCAAGGCCACCGGTCCGCACCAGGTGACGCTGCGGACCAAGGGCTACGACCAGACGCTCACGAAGGCGCTGTCCACCTCGTTCGGCGCGGTCAGCAAGAAGGCGTACGCCGAGAAGGCCGGCCCCGCCTACGGAACGGCCAAGGGCGGCCTGATGTGTACCGGCCCCTTCGAGCTGGGGTCCTGGAAGTCCGGCGGCAGCATCACCCTGGAGCGCAACGACGCCTACTGGGACACCGAGCTGAGACCGAAGGCGAAGCAGGTCGAATTCCGGTTCATCACCAACAACAACACGCTGACCAGCGCCCTGCTGTCCGGCGAGGTGGACGGCACCTACGAACTGCCGCCCAGCAGCGCGACCGCGCTCGGCAGGACCGACAACGGCACCGTCCACCTCGGCCCCTCGACCCAGAACGTCCTGCTGATCCCCGGCCACGCCGACTCGCCCGCCGCCGACCGCAGACTGCTGGACGCCCTGTCCCTGGTCATCGACCGCGACGCGTTGATCAAGAACGTCTTCGGGGGTGACGCCACCACCCTCAAGTCACTGGTCCCGCCGCACACCTGGCGCGGGGACAAGGCCGCCGCCCAGTTCGACGCCGCCTACGCGAAGCTCCCCGACGCACCGAAACCGGACCCGGAGAAGGCGAAGAAGCTGGTCGCCCAGGCCGGTCCCGTCCAGCGCCCGCTGGTGGCCGCCATCCCCGCCGGTGACCAGCGCGGACTCCAGGCGCTGACCTTCATCCAGGCCGCGGCGGAGGAGATCGGCATCGACATCGAGATCAAGCAGCTCCAGCCCGCCGAGATGTCCTCGCTGTTCTACGATCCCTCGGTCCGCAAGGGTCTCGACCTCGTCCTCACCTTCGGTTACGTCGGCATGCCGGACCCGGCGTCCTACGTCGCCGAGATGGTCAATCCCCGTGGCATCTTCAACTGGACGAACTACCACAACCCCGAGGTGACCCGGCTGCTCGACCGGGCCCGCACCTCCTCCGACCCGGTGGCGTCGGCCACGGCGTACGGCGAGGCGCAGGCCCTGTTCACGCCGACCGTCCCCGCGGTCTTCCTCGCCACCACGCACGAGCGGATGTTCATGAACAAGCGCCTCAGCGGCGCCCCGGCCTCCTTCGCCTACATGGGCATGCCGTGGGCCGCGCACCTCGGCGGTACCGGCAAGTGACCACAACCCCCTCGCACCAGGAGACGACGATGACCCACGCCACGGCCGACGCACCGCTGTGGGACCGCTCGGCGGCCGAACTGGCCGCCGGAATCCGCGCGAAGTCCTTCTCGGCGACCGAGGTGGCCGAGGCGTTCCTCGCGCGTGTCGAGGCGACCAACCCGGCCCTCAACGCCCTGGTGGACGTCCGGCCCGAGGAGGCCCTCGCCCAGGCAGCCGCCGCCGACGCCGCGGTCGCCGCGGGCGGGGACCTGCCCCCGCTGCTCGGCGTCCCGGTCTCCACCAAGATCAACACTTCGCAGCGCGGTTACGCCAGTTCGCACGGCGTCCCGGCCTGGGCCGGCGCCGTGGCCCAGCAGGACGCCGTCTGCATCGCCGCACTGCGCCAGGCCGGCGCGACCCTGATGGGCCGCAGCAACAGCCCCGCCTTCGCCGTGCGCTGGTTCACCGCCAACGACCTGCACGGCAAGACGCTCAACCCGTGGCACCCGGGCCACACCCCGGGCGGCTCCTCCGGGGGCGCCGCCGCGGCCGTCGCCGCCGGCATGACCCCCATCTCGCAGGGCAACGACATCGGCGGTTCCATCCGCTTCCCGGCCTACTGCTGCGGTGCCGTCGGTCTGCGCCCCACCATGGGCCTGGTCTCCGGGATGGAACCGCGCGGTGCGGTGGAGTTCGACAGCCCGCTGTCGTTCCAGACCATGGCGGTCCACGGTCCGCTCGGCTGGACCGTCGACGACGTCCGGCTGGGCCTGCACGCCATGGTGACGCCCGACCTGACGGACCCCGTGGGGCTCGCGGCGCGTCCGCCGCTGGGGGAGCCCCACCGGGTGAAGGTCGCGGTCGTCCGCGACGCCGGAGCGGCCAAGTCCCACCCCGCCGTGAACGCCGCCGTGGACGACGCCGCCCGCTGGCTCAGTGAGGCCGGCCACGAGGTGGAGGAGGTCGAGCTACCCCTGCTCGGCGAGGCCGCCCGGCTGTGGTCGCTCCTGCTGTACCAGGAGCTGAAGACGATGATGTCGGAGATCGACCAGTTCGGTGACGACGGCGTACGCGTCTCCCTCGCGTCCTCCTTCGCCGCCGCCGCGGAGATCTGGGGCGAGCAGCCCACCCTCACCGACTACATCCGCGGCTACGCCCGCCGCGGCACCCTCATCAGCCGGCTCCAGCAGTTCCTCGGCCAGGACCGGATCGTGCTGACGCCGGTCGCCGCCGAGCCGCCGTTCGAGCAGGACGCCGACCTCGCCGGCGACACCCGCGTCAGCGAGCTGCTGGCCGCGCAGTGGCCGATGCAGGCGGTCCCCGTGCTCGGGTTCCCGGCCGTCTCCGTGCCCACCGGACTGCGCGACGGCCTGCCGTCGGGCGTGCAGCTGATCGGCGGACGCTTCCAGGAGGACCTCCTCCTGCACGTCGCCACGGCCATCGAGGCCCGGGCCCCGCGCACCCGGCCCACCCTGTCCTGGACGCGGACCGGCTGACCGCCCGCTCCCTGAGCGCATCGACGGCGTGCCCCGACGGTCCCACCGACCGCCGGGGCACGCCGTTTCCCTCTGCTCCCTCTTCGCCCCTGTCCCTCTTCGGCCCTGTCCTTCTTCGACACGACGACGTCCGGCCCGCCCCCTCAGGGACGGGCCGGACGTCTTGACCGTGCGGTCCTCCGTGCCTCAGGCGCCGAGCGCGCCCGCCCTTCTGCGCGGTGTCCAGCCGGGCTTCGGGACGGCGGCGATGAGGGCCTGGGTGTACGGCTCCTGAGGGCTGGTCAGGACGGTGGCGACCGTACCGTGCTCGACCACCTTGCCTGCCCGCATCACCAGCACCTCGTCGCTGATGTGCCGGACGGCTCCGAGGTCGTGGGTGATGAACAGCAGCCCGGTTCCGGTGTCCGCGCGGATCCGGGCGAGCAGGGCCAGGATCTGGGCCTGGATGGACACGTCCAGGGCGGCCAGGGCCTCGTCCAGGATCAGCAGCCGTGGCTCGGTGGCCAGGGCGCGGGCGATGGCGACGCGCTGGCGCTGTCCGCCGGAGAGCGCCTTGGGCAGGGACCGTGCCTGCCGGTCGTCCAGGCCGACCATGTCGAACAGTTCGGCCACCCGGGCCCGGAGCCGGTCCGCGGGCATCCGCCGGTGCAGCGCGACCGCCTCGGCGACGGCGTCGCCCACGCGCTGGCGCCGGTCGAGGGAGGAGTAGGGGTCCTGGAAGACCATCTGGATCTGCCGGCCACGGGCGCGGCGCTCGGCCGACCGCAACCGCCCCCGTCGGCGCTCGTCGCCCGCGACGACGATGTGTCCGCCGGTGGGCGTCTCGAGTCCGGCGATCATGCGGGCGGTGGTCGTCTTGCCGGACCCGGACTCGCCGACGATCGCCAGCGATCCCCGCTCCGGCAGCGAGAACGTCACATCGTCCACGGCGACGAAGTCGCCGAACTCCTTGCGGAGGTTGTGTACCTCAAGCATGTCTGCCGACCTCCTCGGAATCGCTGATGTGGGGGAAGTGGCAGGCCGTCATCGCGTCTCCGGTGGGACTGGGGTGCGGCCGCTCGCTGCGGCAGAGTTCCTGGACGCGGGGACATCGGTCGCTGAACGCGCATCCGTCCGGCACCTCGAAGCCGGACAGCGGCCTGCCGGGAATCGGGGAGAGCCGCGCGCCGGTGTCGGAGAGCGGGGGCCGGGAGGCGAGCAGTGCGCGCGCGTACGGGTGGGCGGCCCCTCGGTGCAGGCGCTCGGCGGGGAGTTCCTCCACGGTCGTGCCCGCGTACATCACGGCCACCCGGTCGCACACGGCGGCCGCGAGTTCCAGGTCGTGGGTGATGAACAGCAGGGCGAGACCGCGGGCTTCGCGGGCCTCCGCGACGATGGCCATCACCTCCTCCTGCGTGGTCACGTCGAGCGCGGTGGTCGGTTCGTCGGCGAGCAGCAGGCGTGGTTCGGCGGCCAGCGCGGCGGCGATCATCACGCGCTGGAGCAGACCGCCCGACAGCTCGTGGGGCCGCTGGCGCATGCGCCGTTCGGCGTCGGCGATGCCGACCTCCCGCAGGATCGTCACCACCTTCCTGGTCGCTTCGGCGGCCGGGACGCCGCGTGCGGTCGTCAGACCCTCGATGAGGAAGTCGCCGATGCCGCGGGCCGGATTGATGTGGGCGCGGGGGTCCTGGAACACCATGGCGACCTCGCGGGCGCGGAAGGCGCGCAGCCGTTCGGGCGTCATCGCGGGGACGGACTCCCCGGCGAACCGCACGTCTCCGTGGACCCGCGCGCCTCTGGGCAGCAGGCCCATGACGGAGCGTGCGGTCAGGGACTTCCCGGACCCGGACTCGCCGACCAGGGCGACGGCCGATCCCTCGGGGATGCTCACCTCGGCGCGGTGGACGACGGTCCGGAGCCTGCCGTCGAGGGGCAGGTCGATGCGGAGGGCGTCGATGTGGAGCAGGGGTGGTGTGCTCATGCTCTCTCTCCGAGCAGACGCCGGGACAGCCCGGTTCCGAGCAGGTTGAACGCGACGACGACGATCAGCACGGCGAGGCCCGCGTACAGCGACTGCTGCGGCTGGCCGGCCAGGATGGAGGGGGCCCCGTTGGCCACCATGAGTCCCCACTCCGGGTCCGGCGGCTGGCTGCCGAGGCCGAGGAAGGAGATGGCGGCCACGTCGAGCAGGGCATATCCGAAGCCGATGGTGGCCTGGACGAGGACGAGAGGGAGCAGATTCGGCAGCAGGTGCCTGAGCCAGATGCGGGCGGTGGGCGCGCCGAGGAACTGGAGTGCGGAGACGTAGGGCAGGTTGCGTTCCCTGACCGCGGCGGACCGTACGACCCGGGTGATCAGCGGGAGATACGCGATCGACAGGGCGACGATCGGTGCGGTGAGGCCGGCGCCGAAGACCGCGGCGACGACGACGGCCATGATGAGCCCGGGAAAACCGAACACGATGTCCAACGCGCCGGACACGAACCGGTCGAGGCGGCCGCCGAACCACGCGCCGGCCAGTGCGAGGAAGGTGCCCACCGTGGTGGACACGGCGATCACAACGGCGGGGGCGGCGAGGCTGGCGCGGGTACCCGCGATCAGGCGGGACAGCAGATCGCGTCCGGTGTCGTCCGTGCCCAGGAGATGGCCGGCGGTCGATCCGGCATGGACGTTCAGCGGGTCGACCGCGTTCGGGTCGTGCGGGGTGAGCAGCGGCCCGATCACGGCGAGCAGGACGAACAGGCCGACCACGCATCCCGCACCCAGGGTCAGATGGTCGCGGGGGCGTCCGGTCCGCTGCCGGGGCGCGGTGCGGGAGAACAGGGCGGCGGTCATCGGACGGCCCCCTTCTGTGCGGTTCGGGGGTCGAGCGCGGCGCTGACCAGGTCGACGGTGGTGTTGAGGACGACGAACACGACCACGAAGATCAGGGACACGGCCTGGACCACGGCCATGTCCTGCTTGGCGGCGGCCTCGATCATGAGGGCGCCGAGCCCTCCGGTGCCGAAGGCCTGCTCGGCGACGGCCGCGGTGGCGAAGAGGCCCGCGATGCCGACACCGGAGACCGCGAAGACGGGCCCCAAGGCGTTGTGCAGCACATGCCTCCTGATCACCGTCCACTCCGGTACGCCGCGACTGCGCGCCGTCTCCACGTGCTCCGCGCCCAACTCCGCCCGCACGGCGGTCCGGGTCACCTGGGCGACGTAGCCGATCCAGGTCATCGCCAACGCGACGGCGGGCAGGGTCAGATGGGACAGGGTGCCGGTGAAGCCCTCGCCGGAGCCGTAGACGGGGAACCAGGGGAGCTGGACGGCGAAGAGCCAGATGAGCAGCACGGCCATGACGAAGGTCGGTACCGCCATCGCCCCCGCCGTCACCGTCGTGACCAGCGCATCGGTGCGGCCGCCGCGCAGGGCTGAGACGGTACCGAGGACGATGCCGACGGTGAGGATGAGGACGGCGGCGTAGGCGACGAGCGCGAGGGTGTCTCCGGCGCGGGCGTCGATGAGGTCGGCCACGGAGTCCCGGTAGACCAGCGACTTCCCGAAGTCGCCCTGGAAACAGTTGCTCAGCCAGTGCCAGTAGCCCTGGACGAACGGATCGTCCAGGTGGTACTCGCGGTGGATCTGCGCCAGCACGGCGGGGTCGGGGTCGCGGCTGCCGCCGACGAGCAGGGTGGCGGGGTCTCCGGGCGTGAGGAACATCGCGCCGTAGATGGCCAGGCTGGAGACGAGGACGGTCACGACGAGCATGCCTGCTCGGGCGGCGACGAACCGGAGGCTCATCCCGATCACTTCCCCGGCTCTTCGCCGCTTCCGGGCAGGACGGTCAGACACAGGCGGGAGGGGTGCACGGAACCGGTCCGCAGCGTCTGCTGACTCGCCTTCGGAGCGGTGGTCCGCCAAGGGCTCTCGTGGGAGCCGGAGTTGGGCAGGTGGTTGGGGAAGTCACTGCCCGCGATCATGAACGCGAGACGGTGGCCGGGGCGCAGGCGGTACCCGGTGTGTCCCAGGTCGATGCTCACCTCCCGGGGCCGGTCGGCCTGGGCGCAGCCGCGCACGATAAGGCGCGCCGTACCGTCCGGGGCCAGGTCGAGGAGGCGGACGAAGATGTCGTACGTCGGTGCCGTGCTCTCCACGTGCAGCACCGCGTGGACCGGGCCGGCGAGATCGAGCGGCCGGTCCGTGGCCGGAGCCGTGAACACCAGGACGTCGTCGCGGTCGAGGGTGCGGCGCTCGTCGGCACGGTCGCGCAGCAGCATGAAGGTGTCGGCCGCCGCGGACGGCACGAGATCGTCCGGGTCGTACCGCCACTGCGCCGATTCCGTGCCGTCGGCCGGGTGCCGGGCGAGCGTTCCGCCGGGCGCCGGGGCGGTCGCGGCGGACGGCTGGGTGAGGTACAGCTCGGTCCGCGTGGCCTCGGGCGGCGGCCATGCGGAGGCCGTGCGCCAGCCCACATGGCCGAGCTTCCACCGCACCCGGGGCAGCGACTCGGGCTGCGCGACGCCCTTCAGGAAGACGTCGAAGAACTCGATGGCCGGGCCGGTGTAGGAGTCGAGCATGGTCTCCAGGGCGGCGGCGTCGAGCAGGTGGTCGGCGTCCGGCGCGACCGGGGCGTCCTCCAGGAAGTAGTTCTCGTGGTCGATGGTGTCGGCGATCAGGTACTGCACGGCCGCCCAACCGGGGCGCCGGGCCAGCTCGGTGACGTCGCGCATGTGGGCGATGCCGAGGTTGTCGAACCAGCCGACGCAGTGCAGGACGGGCACCGGTCGCGCGTCGTAGGGGTGGGGGCCGTTGTACGGGGGGAGGGGGATGCCGCCGACGATGAGGTCGAAACCGGCCGAGCGCTTCCCGATCGCGGTGAACGCCTCCTCGTACGCCGCGAGGACAGGCCGCCGGGTCAGGTCGACGTCGAACTCGTAGATGCTGTTGTCCGTCCAGACCTGTGCCTGATAGGTGGTGCCCTCCAGCCACGGGGGCTGCGGACCGGAGCCGGTGTCGAAGCTCGCGATTCCGGGCCCGTTGCTGGTGCAGGTCACCCGGGGGACGATGGCGCGCAGCGCGGGGTGCTGGCCGGCCACCGCCGACCACTGGGTGAATCCGTAGTACGAGTCGCCGAACATGCCCACGATGCCGTCGGACCACGGCTGGCGGCTGATCCACTCGAGGGTGTCGTACCCGTCGTCCACTTCTCCGGTCCAGCCCAGCGTCTGCCCCTGCGAGCGGAACTTGCCGCGGACGTCCTGGACGACCACGACGTAGCCGTGGGCCGCGAACCGCTCCGCGATCCGGTCGAAGAAGACGTACCGGCTGTTCTTGTCGTACGGCACCCGGGCCAGCACGGTCGGTTTCGGCACCGCAGGGTCGGCGTCGTACACGTCGGTGGCCAGCAGGATGCCGTCACGCATGCGCACCATGTGCTGCTGTGCCTGCGGGGGGACGGGCTCCGGTGTGACGCGTCTGACGGCAAGGCTCATAGGGCCCTCCACGGAAGCAAATGTTGAGAAAACAACGTGATATAACAGCGTTGCATCTAGGTGAGTTCAACGTCAACCCCCCTCTGAGCTAGGTTGCTTCCATGCCGATCGACGTCGACGAAGTCCAGCGCCGCAAGGCAATCGCCGAGGCGACCCTCGCCGTCGCCGCCCGGGACGGGGCCCGCGCCATCACCATCCGCGCCGTGGCCAAGGAGCTCGGCGGATCCACCGCGATGGTCACCAACTACGTGCCCACGCGCACCGCGCTGATCACCAATGCCGTCCGCGCCGCCGAGTCCCGGTGGCGGGTCGACCTGGAAGCCCAGCTGGGCGACCTGACCGGAGCGGACCGGCTGCGGGCAACCGTGGAATGGCATCTCAGCACCGACCCCGAGGACCTGCTGCTGCGCGCCCTGTGGGTCGAGATGCTCTCCTCGGCGCACGTCGACCCCGACGGCGTCGACCGGGAGGAGCCGCGTGAGGCGCGCCAGGAGTTCCTCGAAGCGTCGACCGCCGCCGGAGTGTCCGACGCCGACCTTGCCGCGGACGTGCTCTCGCTGCTGACCCGCGGCTACTACGTCTCCAGCCTGGAGGAGCCGGCCTACTGGACGGCGGAGCGCGCCGGCCGCGTCGCCCAGGCCGTGGTGAACACCCTCATGGAGACCTGAGCCGGCTGTCCGAGGCGGCAGCGGGAATCAAGAGATACGACGATGTTCCGCCGCCTGCCCCGGAGTTGACGGTGACACCGCTGAAGCCGCGCGCACGGGTGCGGTGCGCAACCACCCCGGCAGCCACCAGTTCGCCCGTCCCGCCAGCTGCATGGCCGCCGGCACCAGCAGGGCCCGGACCAGCGTCGCGTCCAGCAGGACCGTCAACGCCAGACCCGCACCCAGTATCCGCAGCGAGGTGATGCGGGACATCGCCAAGGCGCTCATCGTCGTCACCACCACCAAGGAGGACGCACTGATGAGACGCCCCGTACTGGCCATTCCATGGACGATCGAGGAGCGGACGTTCCCCGTCGATCGGTACTGCTCCTCGATCCGCGCCAGCAGAAAGATCTCGTAGTCGACGGACAGGCCGAGGGCGAGGCAGATCATCAGCAGCAGCATGCTGATGTCGAGCTGCCCGGTGAGCGGGACCAGGCAGCCCACGCCGGCGCCGAGGCTGAGCACGGCCAGGGCAACCGCCTTGAAGGAGACGAGCAGGCCACCGGTGAACGACAGGACCACCAGGAGCGCACTGCCCCCGGCCAGCAGCGCGGCAAGCGGAAGGCGTCGCGACAGTTCCGTCTTCGTGTCCGCGGTGCGCGCGGTGGGTCCTCCGACCACCCGCGGCGCAAAGGCGGGCAGCGCGCGCATGCGTTCCACCACGCGCTCGGAAGCCGACGCCTGGGCGTCCGTGGGAATGCGCGCATGCAGCAGCGTCACACCGTCACCGGCCAACGCCTGATGTGCCGGAGCCGGCGGGGTGACCCGGCTGCCGTCACGGTAGGAACCGCTCACCGCGTCCACCCGGGCGACACCGGGGAGCGTGGACAGCCGGCGAGCGTAGCGGTCCACTTGCGCCGTCGTGTCCGCGGACCGCGGATCGGCCACGTCGAGCACCACGGGGATTCTCGTCCCGACAGCCTCCGGAAACTCCGTACGCACACGCGCAGTGGTCTGTCGCACCAGCGTGGATGCGGGGAGGGCACGTTCGTCGGTGATGCCGAACCGGGCTGTGCCCAAAGGCATCGCACAGATCAGCAGCAGTACCGCCGCCGAAGCGCCGATCAGTACGGGACGCTTCGTTGCCTTGTTTCCCAGCCATGCCCACGCTCTGCTGTACCCGGGAACGGCCGGGTCCTTGCTCGGCCGGGCGGAGAACTCTCGCCTAGGGTGCAGGCATTGCACCCGGTCGGACAACCACCGATCGAGCCGCGAGGCGGGAAGCAGACTGACGCGCAGGAGCGCGGGATAGACCAGCACCGTGGTCAGCGCGGAGAACACGACCACCGTGATTCCACCGATAGCCAGTGAGCGCAGGAACGGCACGGGGAAGATCAGCAGCGCTGCCATGCACGCCACCACCGTGGCGGCGGAGAACAGCACGGCGCGTCCGGCCGACCGGACCGAGCGGGCGACGGCGTCCGCCACCTTCGTCCCGCCTGCCATCTCCTCACGGCACCGCATCATGACCAGAAGGCCGTAATCCACCGAAAGACCGAACCCGAGGGCCGCTGCCACATTCACGGCGAACACGGACACCGGCATGACCGACGTCAGCCCGCCGAGCACGCCCAGCGTTGCCGAGACCGAGACGAGTCCGATCGCCATCGGCAGCAACGCCAAGGCTGCCGAGCGCAGGGTCACCATGAGGATGAGCAGCACCACGGGAGCGGCGACCAGCTCGGCGCCGCGCAGGTCCTCTCTGCTCAGCCGGACTGCCTCCGCACTGCTCCACACGGGACCGGCCGCGGCTACCGCGATGTCCCCGTGCTTTCCGGCCAGCCCCGGAACAATTCGCTTCGCGGTCTTGACCGCCTCGGCTCCCGTTCCGGTCAGTTCGACTCCGATCAGGGCGTTGTGCTCGTCACGGGACAGCAGAGCGGGATGCGCCGTATCCCAATAGCTCCATACCCGTGCCACCCCGGCCTGATCGGTTGCCGAGCGGGCAAGTGCGCGGCCCGTCGCAGCCGCCTTGCCGTGCTTCATGGAATTCGGACCGGATACCAGGAAAAGCAAGTCGGCGGCGGGCTCGTTGAACTGCTCTTCGATCAAGCGGTCGGCTCGCCCGGACTCGGTCCCGGTGGCGGTGAATCCGGACGGGGACAACCGGCCGAAACATCCGATCACGGCTGGAAGCAGGGCCACACCCAGCACCGCGACCGCGATGAGAACCCGCCACGGATACTTGACAATCCACTGGACCGAAAGCATGGGGCGACTGTATCCGCAATTCCTCCGCCTGATGTCCGCCCGCCTCGCGATGGGTTCCGGAGACGCATGGTAAACAGGTTGCATCGAATTGCGACACGCCCGTGCACCGCCGAGACCGCCGCAAGGACGAATATGAGTACTTTCACCTCGCCCCGGAATACCGAAGAAAGGCGCTACACGGTTTCTGTCGCGCGCGACGAAGATACGATCCGGGAAGCCCAGAAGCTGCGTTATCTGGTTTTCAATGAAGAACTCAAAAGCCCTTACCGTGCGGAGCGCGGCCGGGAGATGGACGGCTTCGATCCGCATTGCGACCATCTCGTCGTTCGCCGCACGGACACCGGCGAGGTGGTCGGCATGTACCGGCTCCTCCCGCCCGAAGGCGCGGCCCGGACGGGCGGACTGACGTCAGAGGCCCTGTTCGACCTCAGCCCGCACCGTGACCTGGGGCCGGACCTGGTGGAGCTCAGCCGGGGCTGCGTTCACCCCGACCACCGTGCCGGAGCTGTGATCACCATGCTGTGGGCCGGGATCATCCGGTACATGACCCGCAGCGGTCACACCTGGCTCACCGGACGCATGACAGTGCCTCTCTTCGACGGCGGGGCTCTGGCCGCGGCCTGTTGGGACCACGTGGTGTCCGGTGGTCACTTCGCCCCGGAGCGCTACCGCGTTCGCCCCCGTGCCGGGTGGGATCCCGCAGCGGCCGACCGTCAGCCGGGTCTCCAGATCGCCCCCAAGCTCCGTGGATACCTGGCGGCCGGCGCCTGGGTGTGCAGTGAGTTCGCGTACGACCCGCACCACGACGAGGCCAGCCTCTACCTCCTGCTCTCCATGGAGAACACCGATCCGCACCGGCGCGAGCTCCTGCAGTCACTCGGGGAGAGCCTGACGTCCTGAGGTCCCTGCGAGACCCGGGCGGACGGGCCAGCGACGCAGGGTGAGGCGGTACAGCGTGGAGGCCTGGCGCATGAAGACCATCTCGCTGGCCCGCAGATAGGTGCGGTACCGCCGGTAGATGTCGGGGCCGACGAGCAGTTGGGCCTGTTCCCGGGCCCGGAAGAGGCGGGTGGACCAGGCGCGCACGGTGCGTGCGTAGTCCGCGCCGTCCTCGCGCAGCGCGGTGATCGCGAAGTACGGCTCGCAGGCGGTGGCGATCTCGGACAACCGTGGCAGCGCTGATCCGGGAAAGATCTCGCGGGCGAAGAAGTCGGGCACCGAGTCGTCGTGGCCGGCGTGGTCGGTGAGCGCGATGGTCTGCAGGCTGAGCCGGCCGAGCGGCGGCAGCCATCCGGCACACCGCGCGAAGAAGTCACGGTAGGCCCCGATCCGTTCGTCACGGGACATGGCCGGATGCGTGAAGTGCTCGAACGCGCCGATCGAGACGATGCCGGTGTACACGTCGTCCGGCTCGTGGTCACGCCAGTCCTCGACCCTGACCTCCACACCGGGCAGTCCGAGCGAGCGGACATGTGCGTGCTGGTCGGCGCTGAGGGTGAGTCCGACCGCCTGCCGGACACCGGTCTCCTCCGTGGCCGTCCGCAGCAGGCTGCCCCAGCCGCAACCGATGTCCAGCAGTCGGCTGTCCGCCGTGATGCCCGCTTGGCCGAGGTGGTGGCGGAGCTTGGCCCGCTGGGCCCGCATCAGCACGTCCGTGCTCCCGGGCGCGCCTGTGATGCCGTCCCACAGGGCGCAGGAGTACGTCAGCCCGGGGTCCAGCCACAGGGCGTAGAAGTCCTTGCCGATGTCGTAGTGGGCCTGGATGTCCGCCGTGGTGGCGCCGGCGCGATGGAGCTCGTCGGTCCGGGAGTTCACGGGCCGCCTTTCTCGTCGTACGGAAGGGATGAGGACGGGCAGGGAAGCGGAGCCGCGGGAGCGGCTTCCCGCATCCGGTCGAACAGCCGGCCGGCGCGTTCGGCGCGCGTCTGCAACTCGTCGAGGTGGCGCCCGATGCGGTCCCGGGCCTGTTCCCCGGCGGCGCCGAGACCGGAGCGGGTCAGCACGCCCAGGGCGCGCAGCAGTGGCTGCAGCACATGACGGCGGTGGACGTCGAGGTTGTAGATGCCGGACGCGGCGATCCGCAGGGCGCGCTGCCGGAAACCGGGGATGGTGGTGCCCGGCATGTCGAAGGCGCAGATGACGTCGGCGAGGGCGGCCACGGCGCCGTCGGGATCCAGCTCCACCGCCGCCGCGTACAGGTCCCGGTAGAAGATCATGTGGAGGTTCTCGTCGGCTGCGATCCGCGCGGTCAGCTGACGGGCCACCGGATCGGCACAGGCCAGTCCGGTGTTGCGGTGGGCCTCGCGGGTGGCCAGTTCCTGGACCGTGACGTAGGCCAGGCCGTGCAGCAAGGACGCGTGATCGCTGGTGTAGCCGGCGGACACGTGCCGCATGCGCTGCCGCTCCAGGGCGACGGGGTCCACGGCACGGCGGGCATGGAGGTAGCCGCGCAGGGCGTGGGCATGGCGGTCCTCCTCGGCCGTCCAGCGGTGCACCCAGGCGCCCCAGGCGCCGTCGCGGCCGAACTGGGTGGCGATCTCGAAGTGGTAGCTCGGCAGGTTGTCCTCGGTCAGCAGATTGACCGTCAGCGCGTCCGCCACGGCCGGTGGGAGCTGGGACTGGTCGGCCTCCCAAGGGGAGCCGTCGAGGGGGCCGTCGAAGTCGGTGGCCTGGTTCCAGGGGATGTAGGCGTGCGGGAACCACTCCGGTGCGGTGGCCAGATGGCGGTTCAGCAGCCGGGCCACGGTCGGCTCGAGTTCGGACAGGTGATCGGGAGGAAGGCTCATCAGGGACTTTCGGCCTCGGGGCGGGCGGTCGGCGGCGGTTCGGCCCTGTCCGACGGGGGCTGCCGGAGCAGCCTGCCCGCCTCTCGCACGAAGCCGGGGCGCCGATTCAGGAGCGCTGGAACACAAGTGCCGCGTTCTGGCCGCCGAAACCGAAGGAGGTCGAGAGCACCGCCTCCCCGGGGGAAGGCCGGGGCAGTCCGGTGACGACGTCGAGGTCGATCTCCGGGTCCATCTTGTCGAGATTGGCGGTCGGCGGGATGAGCTGATGGTGCAGCGAAAGCACCGAACAGACGGCTTCCACGGCTCCGGCGGCGCCGAGCAGATGCCCCAGGACGCTCTTGACGGCGGTGACAGGGGGCGGGGTGGTGAAAACCTTGTGGAGTGCTGCGGCTTCCGCACGGTCGTTCAGCCGTGTGGCACTGGCGTGGGCATTGACGTGTCCCACGTCGCCGGGCGCCATGTCGGCAGCGGCCAGAGCGGCGTTGACGGCCCGCACCGCACCGGCACCCTCCGGATGGGGGACCGTGGGGTTGTGCGCGTCGCCGGAAAGGCCGTAGCCGCTGAGCCGGGCGTACTCCCTGGCCTGTCGCGCCTGGGCGTGCTCGGTCCGTTCCAGGACGAGGATGCCGGCGCCCTCGGACAGGACGAAGCCGTCGCGGTCGGTGTCGAAGGGACGGGAGGCGCCGGCCGGGTCGTGGACGCGGGTGGACAGCGCTCCCATCCGCCAGAACAGCGCCGACGCCGGTCGGTTCCGGCCCGAGTCCGCACCGCCGGCCACCGCGATGTCGCACGCACCGGACCGGATCAGCATGCTCGCGATGCCGATGGCGGTGGCACCGGACGCACAGGCGGTGCTGATGCCCAGGGTGGGACCCAGCGCCCCGAGCATGGTCGCGACTTCACCGGCGGCCATGTTCGGCAGACTGCGGGGCAGCGTGGCGGGCGACAGCGCCAGGAGACGACCCTTCTCCATGATCTGGCAGACCTTGAGGGTGGTGTCGAAGCTCGTGCCCCCGGTGCCGATCACCACCGCGACGCGACTGCCGTCCCACTGCGCCGAGTCGAGACCGGAGTCGACGACGGCCTCCTTGGCCGCCGCGTGGGCGAAGCGGATGAACCGGTCGGTGCGCCATGCCAGGCCGGGATCCAGCACGGCCTCCAGGTCGGCATCAGCCACCTGGGCGGAGATCGTCACCGGCAGCCCGTCCAGCAACGGATCGTGGGTGACCGTGGGATCGCCGCTGCACAGCCGGTCCCAGGTGGCGCCGACGCCGACTCCTGCGGGCGTGACCATACCCAGTCCGGTAACGGCCACCGCGTGACGGTTCATGCGTCGTTCTTCGCTGCGGCCCCGCTCGTGGACAAGGCCTGGTCCACGGCCTCGACGGCCTGGGCGAGCGTGGTGTCGAGGGTCATCTGCTCGAGGAGGCTCTCCTGGACGTCGATCCCGGTCTGCTCCTCGATCACCACGACCAGTTCCATCACGGCAATCGAATCCAGCTCCAGATCGGAGAACCTGACCGAGCCCTCCAGTCTTGCCGGATCGATCTGGAAGTAGGACTGAAGAAGACCTTTCAGCCGGTCCTCGGTGAATTTCTCGGCGACTTGAGATCCCATGAAAACCCATCGCTTTGGATATCCCACCGGGACTTCCGGAGGGCGGACATGCCCCTCCATGATGCCCACGACCTGCTGAAAGGCGGCCTCCCCAAAACACGTGCTCGCCATATTCATTCGTATGCAGCAGCGGGCCGTAAATCCCGCCTGTGGCGCAATAGTTCGTTCGCCCGTCACGCGGGCCTGTGCACGGCCGTGCTGTCCCGGACCACCAGTGTGGTCGCCAGCTCGACCCGGCGGCTCTCCAATTCCTCGCCGTTGATCAGCCTCAGCAAGGTACGCAGGGCGCTGCCGCCCATCTCCTTGAGCGGCTGACGCACGGTCGTCAGGGCGGGAGAGACCCAGCGGGCCTCGGGCAGGTCGTCGAAACCGATCACGCTGACGTCGTCGGGCACCCGCAGACCGGCCTTGGCCAGCGCCTCGTACCCGCCGATGGCCATGTGGTCGGAGCAGATGAACAGAGCGGTCGGCGGTTCGGGCAGCGCGATGAGCGCCCGGACCTGCTCCGCGCCGCTGGCCCGCTCGTAGGTGCCGTGCCGCAACAGCTCCGGCGGCACCTCGATGTCCGCGGCGGCCATCGCCGAGCGGTAACCGGCCGTGCGCGCCCGGGCGTAGAGGTGGTCGGGCGGGCCCGTCACCAGCCCGATGCGGCGGTGGCCTCGTTCCAGGAGGTGGGCCGTCGCCTCGTAGGCACCCGCCCAGTTCGTCGTACCGACGGACATGACATCGGGCGAGGGATCGCTGAGCGGGTCGATGACGACGCAGGGCACCTGGGCCTTCCTCAGCCGCGCCAACTGGTCCGCCGTCGGCTCGATCAGGCCCAGCACCACGCCGACGGTGCCGCGTTCCAGAATGCGGTCCACCCAGTCCCTGCCCGGCTGCCTGCCCAGGGGCGGGGAGGTGCGCGCCACGGAGATCACCACGTGCACGCCGGCCTCGTACGCCGCCGCCTCCATGCCGCTGGCGACGCTGGCCGGCCACGAACCGTCCAGTCCGCTCATCACCAGGTCCACGGTTCGGACGGTCGGACCGGCGGCAGGCACGCCGCGCCGCACGTACCGGTGCTCGCGCAGTGCCGAGTCGACCTTGGCGCGGGTGTCCGGCGAGACGTCCGTGCGGTCGTTGAGGACCTTGGAGACGGTGGACACCGACACACCCGCCGTTTCGGCGATCTGCGCGAGGGTGGGGCGCGGCAGCCGAGTCGCGGCATGGACCCCGTTGTCCGTCGACGTGACGTCATCCAGCACGGTGCAGTCCTCTCGGTGTGGCGGCCAGGGCCTCGCTCGCCGACGGCCAGGCATGCAGGCGGGCTGCCTCCGGTCCGGTGGCAGCCTTCCGCGCCTCGGTCAGGGCCTCCTCGATCAGCGGCCCGATGTGCACGCGGCGGTCCCGCTGCGCGGAGGCCACGGCGGCCTTCACCATGGCCAGACTGAGGACGTTGCCGTGCACCTCCCCGGCGGGAACGGTGCCGGTGCGCAGTGCGCGGACGAACTCCGCGAGGGCGCCCGCCACTCCCTGCGGAGCGTCGGCAACTCCCTGCGGAGCATCGGCAACTCCCTGCGGAGCGTCGGCCGCCTGCCCGGCCTCGCCTTCCGAGGACGGTACTGCGTCGACCTCGCAGAGCTCCACCTCGGGTGGGTGCTCGCCGTCCCAGGTGGCCGACCCCAGCTCGCCGCTCAGCCGCCAGGCCCCGTTCCAGGAGGTCTCCAGGCCCGCGCTGCACCAGCTGCCGTTGTAGACGTAGCGGATGCCGCCGGCCATCTCGAAGACGGCCGTCGCGGCGGCGTCGCCCGCGTACCAGCTCCAGGAGGGGTTGTACGCCTCGCAGCGGACGGACACCGGGTCTGCGTCCAGGAGCCATCGAGCGGTGTCGAACGGGTGGATCGCCATGTCGAGGAGGAGCGGGTGCGCCATGGTCTCGCGGAACCCGCCGAAATGCGGCGCCCGGAAGAAGTCGGTGGTGAGGATGCCGGGCCTGCCCAGCAGCGGCACGCGGTCCCGGAGGGCGGCCAGGTGCCGGTCGTAGCGGCGGGACTGACTGACCATGAACAGTTCACCGGCCGCCTCGGAGGCTGCGGCCAGCCGCAGCGCCTCGGGCAGGGTGGCCGCCACGGGCTTCTCGCCGAGAACCGGCAGCCCCAGGGACAGCGCCTCCAGCGTGACGGGGAGGTGGGCCTCGGGAACGGTCACGTCCACGACGGCGTCGGGCCGGGTCGCCGTCGCCAGCGCGGCCAGTTCAGGGCCGGTGGGCGTCTCCGGCACACCGGCCCGGCGTACGAGCGCCTCGGCCGCGGCGGGGACGAGGTCGACGACGCCCGCGAGAACCGTGTCCGGCGAGGCCAGGACCGCGCGGAGCCAGACCCGGGCCATGGCGCCGGCTCCCACGACCAGCACCCGCAGTGGACCGCCGTCCGGGGGCATCGTCCTGAAGGACGGTGATCTCATCCCTGTGCGCCGTCGGACTCGAACCAGCCGGGCTCGCTGTGGATCAGCCGGGGGGCAGACGGTTCCGTCTCGGGAGCCGCCCAGCCCACGGCGTTGGCGATGACGCGGCGGACGTGCGGATGGTGGTAGACGGGGTAGTCCTGGTCGCCGGGGCTGAAGTAGAAGATCTTCCCGTGGCCGCGCCGGAAGGCGCAGCCGCTGCGGAACACCTCGCCGCCGCTGAAGGAGCTGACGAAGACGAGCTCGTCGGGGACGGGGATGTCGAAGAACTCCCCGTACATCTCCTGCTCGTCGATGACGAAGGGGTGGGGCACACCGGCCGCCACGGGATGCGTCGGGGCCACCGTCCAGACCACTTCGCGGTCGCGTTCGCTGCGCCAGCGCAGTGTGCAGGTCGTCCCCATGAGCCGGGTGAAGATCTTCGACCAGTGCCCGGAGTGCAGCACGACCAGGCCCATTCCGGCCAGCACCCGGCGGTGCACGCGGGTCACCACCTCGTCCGACACCTCGCGGTGCGCCAGGTGCCCCCACCACGTCAGCACGTCCGTGTCGGCCAGTACGTCCTCGGTCAGCCCGTGCTCCGGCTCGTCCAGCGTCGCGGTCCTCAGCGTGACCTGCTCGCCCAGGTGCTCGGCGACGGCTCCCGCCACCGCGCCGTGCATGCCCTCGGGATAACGGGCGGCGACCTCGGGGTTCTGCCGTTCGTGTCGTCCCTCGCTCCATACGGTGACGCGCAAGGGGCCCGCTGCGGCTGCTGAGGACATGGCTTCTCTTCCCGGTGCGAAGTGCTCGGTGAGGCGACGGTGAACCCTGGCAGAGGGTCCCGCCGAGAGGATGCTTACTGGAACTACCGGTACAAGGCTGCGGTATTTGCGAAAATATTGGTAGCGACGCTAGAAGAGCACGGCGGCCGTCAAGGCCTCGCGGACGCGGGCCGCAGGCCGCCACCTCACCTGCCGGCCCAGAGCAGCCCGCGCTCTGTCAGCGCGCGTACCTGGGGAATGTCGAAGTCACCGGGCTGCGCGCCGAGGACGGAGGCGAAGACCCGGCCGCGCCCCCATGTCCTCGTCCACACCGCCGGTACGGCCTGCACCCCCGGCCGGCTGTCATCGCCGTCGAAGCCGATGGTCGCCAGGACGTCGATCATGGGATCGGTGAGTGGCCAGTACCGCACGACGTCGGCGTCGAAGTCGGTCAGACCGGTGAGCACCGGGTGGTCGGCGCGCCCCGCGGCCAGCCGCACCCGATGGCGGCCGGTCTCCGACGGGTCGATCCGGAACGTCCCCCCGACGAGCAGCTGGTAGTCGAGGTCCTCGGGGAAGGCGTTCATGAGGCCGGTGTACCAGCCGGCGAGGCCTGTGCCGTTCTGGACGGCCGTACGCAGACCGGCGCTCTCCCTGGGCGTGATGTCGCCCCCTTGCCAGCACTGGACCACCAGATCGGTCTCCGCCAGCAGCTTCTTGTCCTCGTACACCTCCAGGCAGTCCTCCACGAGGACATCGAATCCCTGTCGGCGGAGGAAAGGCAGGAAGAGGTTCGTGGTCCGGACGGGGCTCTCGCCCGCCCGGCCACCGCGCACGACCAACGCCTGTCGTCTGGCATAGCTCATGGTGCTCGCTCGGTCCTCTCCAGGGGCCGGAAAAGCGGACTGCGCCTGCTCCGAAACATTGCGCAAAAACACGTAGGCGGATGGATGGGACTGTAGAAACCGGCCCGGCCCGCGTCAAGGGATGTCACACCGCGGAACCGGACGCGAGGGCACGCTGTGCGCCGACGGGCCAAAACGCCCTGCACACCGTGCCGTTGGCGCGTGCCGTCCCAGGCTCACCGCGGCCCGCACGCGGCGCGGCACCCGGTCGTCGGCGTCTCGGACGGCCACCCGTACCCGCTACCGAAAACTTCTCGGAACGCCGCGCGGTCCCCGGCCCGTGACCGACCCCGACTCGTGCGTGCGTCCAGCGGGGGTCCGCTGGACCCCTGTACGGCCAGGCGGTCCGCCAGGAGTAGGGGGCGTGAGGGGTTCTGTCGCGGCCGTTCCGCTCGTAGGGTGGTGATCATCTGGCGTTCTGTCCGCGTGCCCCGACGCACGCCGATCGCAGGAGGTACGGCCCGTATGCCGGCAGTTTCCGGTCAGTTCGACACCTGGTTCCGCCGGTACGAGCCCGGCCCGGCCGGTGCCGTCAAACTCCTCGCGCTGCCGCACGCCGGTGGTTCCGCCCCCTACTTCCTGCCGCTGGCCCGGGCGCTCGGGTCGGAGCTGGACGTCCTGTGCGTCCAGTACCCGGGCCGGCTCGACCGGCATCGCGAGCCCGCCCCGACCGATCTGCGAGACCTCGCGGACCAGGTGTACAAGGCACTTGTCTCGGCCCCGGCAGGGCCCGTGGTGCTCTTCGGGCACAGCATGGGCGCCGTCCTCGGCTACGAGATCGCACGCCGGCTGGAGGACTCCGGCGGCGGTGAACTGCTCGGCCTCATCGCCTCCGGGCGGCGCGCTCCGCACCGCTTCCGTGCGGAGACGGTCCATCTGCGGGACGACGACGGGATCATCGCCGAGATCCGTGAACTGAGCGGCACCGAGCAGGGCATCCTGGACGACGAGGAGCTGCTGCGCCTGGTGCTGCCCGCGCTGCGCGCCGACTACCGGGCCGTCGAGACCTACCGGCACGACTCCGGTGCCCCTCCGCTGGCCGCGCCCGTCACCGTGCTGACCGGCGAGAGCGACCCCCGGGTGTCCCTCGACGACGCCCGCGCCTGGCAGGAGTTGACGAGCGGCACCTTCCGCTTCCGCTCCTTCCCCGGCGGCCACTTCTACCTCAACGCCCAGCCGGGGGCCGTGACGGCGGCCATCCGCGAGAGCGTGGCCGCCTTCCGCTCCGCGGACGCGTCGGCGTCGTCCTGATCCCGGGGGTCACTTGACGACTGCGTCCGCGGCGGCCAGACGGGTCGCCAGGTCCCTGCGGTGCTTGACGTTCAACTTGCGGTAGATCCGGGTCAGATGCTGTTCGACCGTGCTCACGGTGATGAACAGCTTGCTGGAGATCTGCCGGTTGGTGTGGCCCTGCGCGGCCAGCGCGGCGACCCTGCTCTCCGCCTCGCTCAGCCCGCCCACCGGCTCCGGACGGTGCGGACGCTCGGACCGCTCCGGGCGTCCGGGACGTACGGGCTGTTCCCGGCCGTCCTGATGCTCGGCGCGCTGCTGGGCCTGCTGACGTTCGGGACGTAGGGGCACTCCCCGGTCGTCCCGGCGCTCGGCGCGCCCCCTGCCCTCCTGACGTTCGGGACGCGCAGGCCGTTCCCCGCCCTCCAGACGTTCCGGACGTACGGGTCGCTCCCGAGTCTCCTGCTGCTCCGGGTGCGCGGGGCGCGCGATGTCCGGGTAGTACGTCACCTCCGTCGGAGTCCGGGAGTGGGAGCGCCGTGCCGGGGGAGGGACGGCCCCGCCCGTCGGGTCCGGTGCGGTCCTGCGCCGGGGCGCCCGTGCCCGGTCGGCGTGCGCGCGGGCCAGCTCCCGGCGGTCCCCGCAGGACTCCAGCAGCGCCACCGCCCGCGCCAGCAGCGGAGCGCCCTGCTCCGGCGGCAGCAGACCGGCGAGCAGCCGCAGGGCGGAGCCCCGGGTCCGCTCGTCCGCGGAGCGGGCGGGCTCGAGCTGTTCCCTGAGCAGTCGTACGGCCTCCTGCCGCTGCCCGCGGGCGATGTGCACCCGGGCCAGGTCGAGCCGCCACGGCACCAGGGCCGCGGAGTCCATCCGCCAGTCCGCCATTTCCCGCCGTATCCACCGCAGATCGTCGGCGGCGGAGCGCCGGGAGCCGACGGCGAGCTGATAGCGGGCGCGTGCCGCCAGATAGTGCAGTCCGAGCGGGGTGCGGAAGGACTCCGCGGGGACGGGCCGGGCGAGCCAGCGGTCGGCGTCCTCCAAACGGCCCTCCTCGGTCGCCGCGGCCACGAGGGTGCCCAGCGGCCCGACCACCGCGACCCCCCAGGCCTGCGGGGTGATCACGGTCAGCGCGGCGCGCGCCTGGTCCTCGGCCTCCTGGGGGCAGCCGAGCCGGAGCGCGGCCTCGGCCCGGATCGCGTGCAGGACGGCTTTCCAGCTCGGCACGTGCCCCACCGAGGGCCGGGCCAGCAGCATCCGTGTCCACTCGCGGACCGGGGCGGGGCGTCCCGCGTACACCATCGCCAGCAGCAGGGCCGACAGCAGCCCGAGCGCGCCGTCGTCGTCGAGATGGCGCTGGATCATCAGCTCGGCGCTCGCCGCCGCGTCGCCGGTGGCCTCGCCCGGGAAGAGGGTGTCGGCGAGCAGCACCAACGCGTCCAGGTAGCGGCCGGTGACGGAGGTGGCGATGCCGGAGTCCGTGATGGCCCGGGCTTCGGTGCGTGCTTGCCTGCAGTGGTCGGGACTGAACAGCGAGATCAGCAGCCGTGCCGTGGCGAGCCGGGTGCGGGTCTCGGGGGTGGGGTCGGGCAGTGCGGCGACGGCCGTGACGATCGAGCAGGCGGTCTCGCTGCGTCCCTGCCACAGCAGCGCGGGCACCCCGGCGAGGGCGGCCGGCGGGTAGCCGTCGGGCCGCTCGGCCGCGGCCAGCGTGCCGAGGTGGGTGGTGGCGGACAGCGGGTTCAACTGCCAGCGGGAGCGCAGCAGCAGGCTGTCGGACGAGCTCCACCACGGGGTGTCCGGGCCCCGGCGCCGGCTCAGCCGCAGGCAGGCGGAGGTGATGTCGGGGCGTCCGGAGTCGAGCGCCTGGGCGGCGGCCCGGAACAGCGCGGGCTCGGCCCAGTCGGGCTCGGCCCAATCGGCGCTGATGAGATGACCGGCGAGCACCTCGGGCTCGGCACCGAATTCGTGCAGCGCTTCGGCCGCTTTGCGGTGCATCCGGCGCCGGTCCTCGGCCGGCAGGTCCGAGAGCACGGCCGCGACGAGCGGGCGCCGGATCCGGTCGCCGTCCACCAGCCCGGACTGGCCCAGCAGTTGGAGCGCCTGGGCCGTCAGGTCGGGGGTCAGGGAGAGCAGCCGGGCCAGCACCGGAAGCGGTGTGGGCCGGTCCAGTACGGCGAGGGCCTGCGCGGCGGCGCGGACTTCGGGCTCGTGGCGGTAGAGCGAGCGGAGCACGGCCTGGGCGAGCGGTCCGTCGCTGCCGCCCACCGCGGTGTCGGGTCCGGCGGCGCCGGTCGCGGGCGCCGCGGGCTGCGGGGCGGTGCCGGTCGCTGCGGGGTCGTCCAGGAGGGCGCGCATCAGCAGAGGGCTGCCGCCGGTCAGTGCCGGCGCCCGCCGGGCGATGCGGGGGCGGGCCGAGGGGAGCGGGTGGGTCTCGGCGAGCAGGCCCAGCGCCTCGTCGGTGAGGGGGGCGAGGTCGATCCGGGAGAAGCACGGCTGGCTCATCAGCTCGGCCCGGAAGTGGGGGTGAGGGGTGTACAGGGTCGAGGACTCGGTCAGCACCACCATGATCCGCCGGTGCCGCAGTCTGCGGACCGCGTAGAGCAGGCACTGTAAGGAGGCATGGTCGGCGTGGTGCACATCGTCAACGGTGATCACGAGGGGCGCGGGACGGGCCAGGTCGAGCAGGGAGGTGAACGTGCCGTGTGCGGTGGACACGGGGGAGGGGCGCGGCTGTTCGGTGCCTAAGGACGGCGTCGGCGGGTAGGCGGCGGCCGCTTCCGCCACCGTACGGGCCGTGCTGTCCGCGAGGGCGGCCGACCTGCCGGCCGGTCCCGCGGCGGCGTCTCCGGGTGGTGCCTGAGGCGAGGGGAGCGCGAGATGACGTACGGCGGTGGCGAGTTGGCGCATCGAGGAACGGCTGAGGCCGGAGCTGTCGATGAGCTGGTCCATCACGGCGAACTGGAGATTGCGTTCGGCTCGTGAGCCGACCGCCCTCAGCAGCTGGGCCGACCTTCCGGTCACATGGCGGGCGAAGGCCTCCAGCAGCGTGGTTTTGCCGCTGCCGACGCCGCCGCTGATCAGACATACCTGACCGTCGTGCTGTTCATTGCAATTGTCGAATGCCCTGCGCAACCGATCGAGCTGTGCTTCCCGCTGTATCAGGTCCACTCGCGTCTTTCCCCCTCGAACGCGATGACATGGAATGAACCGGCGTTGGCCATCTGCGTTGCCATTCATGTTCGTTCGGCCGCGCGCGGCGGCCGGCGCCTCCCGGCAACGGGATGCGCCGAGTGCTTCTCCAGGTGCGGTCGACGGTAGCCCTCGCGTGGTGGAGCCCGGGTCGAAGCGGAGCGGAGGCTCGCGTATATACGGGCCGACCACGCTGGTATCGAGGACCACCTCCGACTGTCCGCCCGTACGCCCCGCTTGGTCAGGCTTGCGCCACGGGGCCGTCGTTGAGTGCCGTCCGGGCCGACAGCTTACGTCAGATCAAGGACCGAATTCTTGCCGAACCTTTGCCGACTCATGGCTTCTCACGTCGTTCTCCGACACCTCGTGGTAGCGGTACGACATATTCCGGATGTCGGGTGATCGCATACCCCTGTTGAACCGTTTAGGGGTTGACGGCGAGCCGCTTGTACCTCCGGCCACGAGTGAGCGCCGCGCGATAGGGGAGCGGTGACTTTAGGGGTTGGTGCGCCGCCTTTGTCTCCCTACATTTCGAGACCTGATCCGGGTGGCGGCGGAAGGAATCCCCAGTGTCGACAAAGCCCAGCCACGGTGCGGTGATCGGCGGCGGACTCGCCGGAATGCTCACGGCCCGGGCCCTGCGCAGACACCTCGACCGGGTCACCGTCATCGACCGCGACGACCTCCCCGGTGGCCCGGAGCAGCGCAAGGGCGTCCCCCAGGCCCGCCACGCCCACCTGTTGTGGTCGGGCGGCGCGCGGATCGTCGAATCACTGCTGCCGGGCACCGTCGAACGCCTGCGCGCCGCGGGCGCGCACCGCATCGGCGTCCAGTCCGACATGGTCAACCTGTCCCCCTACGGCTGGCAACGGCGCTTCCCCGAGACACAGTTCCTCATCGCGGTCAGCCGGCCCCTGCTGGACTGGACCGTCCGGGACCAAGTCCTCGCCGACGACAACATCACCGTCCTGGAACGCACCGAGGTCCACGAACTGCGCGGCACTAGCGGGCACCTCACCGGCCTCACGGTCCGCCACCTCGACAGCGGCGATACCACCGCACTGGACGCCGAGATCGTCGTGGACGCGAGCGGACGCGGCTCACGGCTCCGCCAGTGGATCGCCCCCCTCGGCGTCCCGCAGCCCGAGGAGGACGTGGTCGACTCCGGCATCACCTACTCCACCCGCCTCTACCGCGCGCCCGAACGGGCCGCCGCCCGCTTCCCCATGGTCAGCGTGTACGCCGACCACCGGTCCGGAGTCCCCGGGCGCAGCGGCCTGATCCTGCCCATCGAGGACGGCCGGTGGATCGTCACCCTCTCCGGCACCCGGGGCGGCGAACCCCCCACCGACGAGGCCGGATTCACCGCCTTCGCCGAAGGGTTGCGCCACCCCCTGGTGGGCGAGGTCCTCGCCACCGCCGAACCGGAGGGCCCCGTCCGCGGCTCCCGCTCCACCGCCAACCGGCGGATCCACTACGACCGCCTGGAGCGCTGGCCGGACAACCTCATCGTCCTCGGCGACGCCTTCGCCGCCTTCAACCCCGTGTACGGCCACGGCATGAGCTCCGCCGCACGAGCCGTCGCCGTCCTCGACCGCACGCTGCGCCGCCAGTCGGGCAAGCCGGAGCTCGCCCGCACCGCGATGCGGGGCATCGCCGCCGCCATCGACGACCCGTGGATCCTCGCCGCCTCCCAGGACGTCTTCTACCCCGACTGCCGGGTCGAGGCGAAGGACCCCCGCCTGTCCGAAGAGCTCCACAGCCGCCAGGACTTCTCCGAGCGCATCGGCACCGTGGGCCTGTCCGACCCCCTGGTCAGCGCCGCCTCCGCGGGCGTCACCACGCTCGCCGCCCCCGTCTCCAGCCTTCAGTCACCCGCGGTGCTCAACGCCCTGCGGACCGGCCCCGCCCAGCCGCCGCTGACCGAGCCGCCCCTCACCGAGGGGGAGTGGGCGCTGCTGCGCTGACCGCGCCCCGGGACGCCGCGTGCCTGACACGACCGGCGCGCGCAGAAGCGCCGTACGCCTCAGGTGACCGGCGTGAGATCGGAACGGCCCGCGATGACCCGGGCCTCCGAGATCAGCCCCGTCTCGTCCACCCGCATCAGGCTGACCAGCCGGAACGCCACCCGCTCGCCGTCGGCGCCGCCCGGCACGGCCATCGTCCCGGAGACTTCGAGGGTCACGCTCGACCCGTCCAGCGCCGCCGTCAGCGTGCCCGGCCGCTCCTCGATCCCCGCGGCGACGGCCGCCCCCAGATGCCGCCGCAGCGCCTCCCGTCCCACCAGCACCGGGGCGCCCACCGGGTCCTGGAACCGCACATCGGGCGTGAACAGGGCGAGAACACCGTCCAGATCCCCGGCGTTCATCAGCCGGCAGTACTCCAGGACCACCGCTTTGCGCTTCGCCTCGTCCAGCATCGCGGCACACCTTCCTGAAAGCGTGGAGTCATTCGAGAAACCGGACGTCCGACCTGCCCCAATAAGCGCGCATCTCCTCGATCAACCCGCTCTCGCCCACCTCGATGACCAGCATGCAGGTGAACTCCATACGCGCCTTCTCCGGCTCCTCGGGCGCCGTCAGAATTCCGTGCCGCACCATCAGCGGACCGTTCGGCAGGAAATTCATCGTGGACGTCACGGGAACCGCGGCATGCCGCCCGTCGGGCGCCGCTACAGGCTCGCCACAGGCATCGTGGACCCCGGCGGCCAGCGCGCCCCCGATGTGCGAACGCAGCGCCCCGTGGCCGACGCGAGGACCGGCACCCACCGGATCCTCGAAGCGCACGGCGGGGGAATACAGGGCCAACAGACCCTCCACATCACCGGCGTTGATGCGCTCGCAGTGCGCGACGGCCAGGGCCTTGCGTGTCGCTTCGTCGGGCACGGTCCACGTCCCTCACGGCTCGGCAGCACACGGACCGGAGCAGTGTCACAGCCGGGCCGCGGGCCGCGGTACCCCTACCCGGCCCCACCCCTATTCCCGCCCCTGAATTGCCTGCCCGGGGAACATGAGATCAGGGGTTGGGTCTCCCGTCAGGGGTTCTTAGTGTGGGGCCATCTTGGCCGGAGCAACGGGGTGACGAAAAGGCCGGGCCACAGAACCACCGCACCATCTGTACGGGTGACCGAAACCCTGGGTTTCGCGCAACCCGGGGCGGTGCTCCGCTCCCGGACACCTCACCTCGGTCCGGTCCGAACCGGTACTCGGCTCCGCGGTACGGGAGCCGAGCGTCAATGGGAGACCTGGTGGCGAATACGGGAAGTTCCGGCGGACACGCGAACTCCGCGGACGCGCAGGCGGCGCACGCGCCCCAGCCCGAGCAGATCGCCGTGATCGGCCTCGCCTGCCGGCTCCCCGGCGCCCCGGACCCCTCGGCCTTCTGGACGCTGCTGCGCGAAGGCCGCGAGGCGGTGACCACCACCCCGCCCGAACGCTGGGACGCGGACGCCCACTTCGACGCCGACCCCACCGCCAAAGGCAAGATCAACACAACTCGGGGCGGCTACCTCGACCAGGTCGACCGCTTCGACGCCGCCTTCTTCGGCATCTCGCCCCGCGAGGCCGCCGCCATGGACCCCCAGCAGCGCCTCATGCTGGAACTGGGCTGGGAGAGCCTGGAGGACGCCGGAATCCTCCCCGACGCTCTCGGCGAGCGCAGCACCGGCGTCTTCGTCGGCGCCATCTGGGACGACTACGCCTCGCTCCTGCACCGCCAGGGCGTCGCGGCCATCGGCGCGCACAGCGTCACCGGCCTGCACCGCAGCATCATCGCCAACCGTCTCTCCTACACGCTCCGGCTCAGCGGCCCCAGCATGACCGTCGACACCGGCCAGTCCTCCTCCCTGGTCGCCGTCCACCTCGCCTGCGAAAGCCTGCGCAGCGGCGAGAGCGACATCGCCCTCGCCGGCGGCGTCAACCTCAACCTCATCCCCGACAGCACCATCAGCGCCGCCAAGTTCGGCGCCCTCTCGCCCGACGGCCGCTGCTACACCTTCGACGCCCGCGCCAACGGCTACGTCCGCGGCGAAGGCGCGGGTCTCGTCGTACTCAAACCCCTCTCCCGCGCCCTCGCCGACGGCGACCACGTCCTGTGCGTCATCGAGGGCAGCGCCACCGGCAACGACGGCGGCGGCGAGGGCCTGACCGTCCCCACCCCCGAGGGCCAGCGCCGCGTCCTCACCCAGGCATACCGGCGCGCCGGCATCGACCCCACCGGCATCCAGTACGTCGAACTGCACGGCACCGGCACCCGGCGCGGCGACCCCGTCGAGGCCGCCGCGCTCGGCGCCACCGTCGGCACGGCCGCCCGGGCCTCGGGCCGCTCCGTCGCCGTCGGCTCCGTCAAGACCAACATCGGGCACCTCGAAGGCGCGGCCGGCATCGCCGGACTCCTCAAGACCGTCCTCGCCCTGCGCCACCGCCAACTGCCCGCCAGCCTCAACTTCGAGCAGCCCCACCCCGACATCCCGCTGGACGACCTGGGCCTGCGCGTCCACACCGCGCTCAGCGACTGGCCCCGGCCGGACGAACGGCTCCGCGCCGGCGTCAGCTCCTTCGGCATGGGCGGCACCAACTGCCACGTCGTGCTGGCCGAGGCCCCGGCCGCACCACCCTCACCGGCCGCCGATCCCGAGCCCGCCGGGCCCGTCGCCTGGCCGCTGTCCGCCCGTACCGCCACCGCCCTGCGCGCCCAGGCCCGCCGCCTCCGCGAGCATCTCGACACCCACCCCGAGCACACCGCCGCGGACCTCGGCCACTCGCTGGCCGCCACCCGGACCCCCTTCGCCCAGCGCGCCGTCGTCCTCGCCCCCGACCGCGACCGGGGCGCCAAGGCGCTCGCCGCCCTCGCCGCCGGGCGCCCCTCGCCGGACGTGGTCCGCGGCACCGTCACCGAGGGCGGCACCGCCGTCCTCTTCTCCGGCCAGGGCAGCCAACGCCTCGGCATGGGACGCGAGTTGTACGCCGCCCAGCCGGCCTTCGCCCGCGCACTCGACGCAGTCTGCGACCACCTCGACCCCGAGGTCCGCGAACTGCTCCTGACCGCCGAACCCACGCCCGCCAACTCCGCCCGGCTCGACCGCACCGCCCTCACCCAGACCGCCCTCTTCGCCCTCGAAGTCGCCCTGTACCGCCTCACCGAGTCCCTCGGCGTCACCGCGGACCATCTGCTCGGCCACTCCGTCGGCGAACTGGCCGCCGCCCATGTCGCCGGAGTCCTCTCCCTCGCCGACGCCTGCACCCTCGTCACCGCACGCGGCCGGCTCATGCAGGCCCAGCCCGAGGGCGGCGCCATGGCCGCCCTGGAGGCCACCGAGGCCGAGGTCGCCGCCGAACTCGCCGCCCTCGACGGCCACATCACCATCGCCGCCGTCAACAGCCCCGGCGCCTGCGTCGTCTCCGGCGACGCCGACACCGTCACCGCCTACGCCGCCACCTGGGCCGAACGCGGCCGCAAGACCCGCGCCCTGCGGGTCAGCCACGCCTTCCACTCCGCCCACATGGACGGAATGCTGGAGGAGTTCCGCGCCGTCGCACGGGACCTCACCTTCCACCCGCCCACCGTCCCCGTCGTCTCCAACCTGACCGGCCGCCCCGCCTCCGCCGACGAACTGTGCGACCCGGACCACTGGGTACGCCACGTCCGCCAGGCCGTGCGCTTCGCCGACGGCGTCGACTGGCTGCTGGACCAAGGCGTCACCACGTTCCTGGAGCTCGGCCCCGACGGCACCCTCACGGCCATGGCCCGCGAATGCCTCGCCGCCCGTCCCGACGACGGCCGCCCCGCGGACACCGCGTTCCTGACCGCGCTGCGCCGCGACCGCCCCGAACCCCAGACCCTGCTGACCGCGGTCGCGGGACTGCACGTCCGCGGAGCCGCCCCGGCACTGCCCGCCCTCGCCGCCGGCCCGGACGCACGCCGCGTACCCCTGCCCACCTACGCCTTCCAGCGCAAGCGCTACTGGCTCACCGGCACCGGCACCGAGAACGCCGGTACGGAGGACGGGCACACAGCGTCGGCTCCCGCACCGGACACCCATGTCGTCCCCGTGGGCGACGGCCCCGCCACCGACTGGCGGGCCCGCCTCACCGGCCTCACCAGCACCGCCGAGCAGACCCGTGCCGTCCTCGACCAGATCCGCGAGGACATCGCGATGGTCCTCGGCCACAGCCCCGACGACACCGAGACCCTCGACGTCACCTGGACCTTCAAGGACCTCGGCTTCGACTCCCTCACCTCCGTCGAACTCCGCGACCGGCTCGGCGCCGCCACCGGCCTGCGCCTGCCCTCCAGCCTCCTCTTCGACCACCCCACCCCCACCGCCCTCGCGGACCACCTCCGCGCCGAACTCCTCGGCGACACGGACACCCCCCGCACCCATCGCACCAGCACCCACACCGGCGAGCCCATCGCCATCGTCGGAATGGCCTGCCGCTACCCCGGTGGCATCACCTCCCCCGAGGACCTGTGGCGCGTGGTCCGCGACGGACTCGACGTCGTCTCCCCCTTCCCCGCCGACCGGGGCTGGGACCTCGACGCGCTCTACCACCCCGACCCCGCCCACCACGGCACGAGCTACGCCCGTGAGGGCGGCTTCCTGGACGACGCCGCCGGGTTCGACGCCGAGTTCTTCGGGATCTCGCCGCGTGAGGCGCTGGCCATGGACCCGCAGCAGCGCCTGCTGCTGGAAACCAGCTGGGAGGCCATCGAACGGGCCGGCATCGCCCCCGGCTCGCTGCGCTCCAGCCTGACCGGCGTGTTCGTGGGCGCCATGTCCCAGGACTACGGAGACCGGCTGCACGAGGCCGCCGAACCCGCCGAGGGCTTCACCCTGACGGGCAACGCCGCGAGCGTCGTCTCCGGCCGCCTGTCCTACACCCTCGGCCTGGAAGGCCCGGCCGTCACGGTCGACACGGCCTGCTCCTCGTCGCTGGTGGCGCTGCACCTCGCGGTCCAGTCGCTGCGGAACGGCGAGTGCGACCTCGCCCTGGCGGGCGGTGTGACCGTCATGCCCACGCCCGGCATGTTCGTCGAGTTCAGCCGCCAGCGCGGCCTCGCCTCCGACGGCCGGTGCAAGCCCTTCGCGGCGGCGGCCGACGGCACGTGCTGGGCGGAGGGCGTCGGCATCCTGGTGGTGGAGCGCCTGTCGGACGCGCGCCGCAACGGTCACCAGGTACTGGCGGTGGTGCGGGGTTCGGCGATCAACCAGGACGGCGCGTCCAACGGCCTGTCCGCCCCCAACGGCCCCTCCCAGCAGCGGGTCATCCGCGCCGGGCTCGCCAACGCCGGGGTCCCCGCCGCCGAGGTGGACGTCGTGGAGGCCCACGGCACGGGGACCACTCTGGGCGACCCGATCGAGGCGCAGGCGCTGCTGGCCACGTACGGGCAGGGGCGCGAGCCCGAGCGGCCGTTGTGGCTGGGGTCGGTGAAGTCGAACATCGGGCACAGCCAGGCGGCGGCCGGTGTCGCCGGAGTCATCAAAATGGTGATGGCGATGCGGGCACGCATCCTGCCCCGCACCCTGCACGTGGACGAGCCCACTTCGCACGTGGACTGGACGGCAGGCCATGTCTCCCTGCTCACCGACGAACGGGAATGGAAGGCGGACGGCCGCTCGCGCCGGGGCGCGGTGTCGTCCTTCGGCATTTCCGGGACGAACGCCCACGTGATCCTGGAAGAGGCCCCTGCCGAGGCCGCATTGGGGCACGTAGTGGTCGCCGGTCCCGAGGGATTGTCGGGGTCACCGGTGGTGCCGTGGGTGGTGTCCGCTCGTACCACCGGGGCGTTGGCCGCGCAGGCGGGACGGCTGGCGGGGGTGGCCGGCGAGCCGGTGGATGTGGGCTGGCAGCTCGTCTCGGGGCGCACGGCGCTGGAGCACCGGGCGGTGGTGTGGGGGCGCGAGCGCGCCGAGCTGACGGCCGGGCTGGAGGCCCTGGCAGCGGGCGGCGCGGCCGGCAATGCCGTGTCCGGGGTGGCGGGTTCGGGCGCGGGTGTGGTGTTCGTGTTCCCCGGCCAGGGGTCGCAGTGGCTGGGGATGGGGCGGAGGCTGCTGGAGTCCTCGCCGGTGTTCGCGGCGCGGATCGGGGAGTGCGAGGCGGCGCTCGGGCCGTTCGTGGACTGGTCGTTGACCGAGGTGCTGAGGGGCGACGACGACGGCTGGATGCGGCGGGTGGACATGGTCCAGCCGGTGCTGTGGGCGGTCATGGTCTCGCTCGCCGCCGTCTGGGAGTCACTGGGCATCGAACCCGCCGCTGTCATCGGTCACTCCCAGGGGGAGATCGCCGCCGCCGCGGTGGTCGGTGCCCTGAGCCTTGAGGACGCGGCTCGGGTGGTGGCGCTTCGGTCCGCCGCGATCCGGGATGAACTGGCCGGACGTGGTGGCATGTTGTCGCTGGCGACGGGTCCGGAGCAGGCGGCGGAGTGGGTGTCGTCGTATGGCGA
>NZ_JAMJFL010000021.1 GCF_023544665.1 Streptomyces sp. YS415 | reverse complement strand
GCCGGGGCAGTGCCCGGTTCGCCGGGATGGACGAGGAGGCCGCCGCCCCCGTCGTCGTACCGCCCACCGCCGTGCCGTCCCTCCCCGAGCCCGCCGCCGCTCCGGGCCGCCGTAGCCCGCGAGGCGCCCGCTTCGCCGGGGCCGCCGAGGCCGTGGAACCCGCGCAGCCGCGGGTCGAGCCGGTGGACGGCGCGGACCGGCGGGAGGTCGTGGGCGCCGTGGAGAGGCTGCTGCGGCTGCGGCACGAGGGCCGTAGCGGTGAGGCGCACGCGCTGCTCGCCGAGATCGCGTACTCGTCGGCCGGGCGCTACCCCCTGCTCGCCGTCGAGCTCCAGCGGGCCGGGCTCGGCGCGGACTGGGCCACCCTGCTGTGGGAGGCCGCCTCGCTGCCCGCCGACCGGCTGGTCGCCGCCGCGGACGCGCTGGTCGCCGCGGGCCGGGAGGCCGACGCGGAGCAGATACTGCGGCAGGGGGTCGTCCGGTCCGCCGACGAGATCGGGCGGGTCGTGCTCGGGCTCGCCGAGGAGGGGCGCCGGCGCGAGATCGGGGCCCTGCTGGACGCCTACGTACGGGTCCGCACGCCCGAGGAGGCCGCCCGCAGCGTGGCCGCGGACCCGGGAACCCTCGTACCGTTGCTGCTGGAGGCCGCACGGGGTGTGTCGGACGAGCGGCACTGGGATCTCGTCCACGCGCTGAGGGTCGCCGGATTCGCCGCCTGACGGGCTGCGGGACTCACCCACAGGAGTGTGAAACCGGATCGACCCAGCGGGTTGATGACGATGGTCTTGGCAAGCCCGTCCGGGAGGCTTACGTTCGTGCCTCTACGGCCTGTGTCTACGGGCGTAGAGGCTCTGCGTCCCGTCGAAGGAGCAGCTCATGGCCAACGTCGTACGCGCCGCTCTGGTCCAGGCCACCTGGACCGGCGACACCGAGTCCATGGTGGCGAAGCACGAGGAGTACGCCCGCGAGGCGGCCCGCCGCGGCGCCAAGGTGATCGGGTTCCAGGAAGTCTTCAACGCCCCCTACTTCTGCCAGGTGCAGGATCCGGAGCACTACCGCTGGGCCGAGCCCGTGCCCGACGGGCCGACCGTGCGCCGGATGCGGGAACTCGCGCGGGAGACCGGCATGGTGATCGTCGTGCCGGTCTTCGAGATCGAGCAGTCCGGGTTCTACTACAACACCGCCGCCGTGATCGACGCCGACGGCTCGTACCTCGGCAAGTACCGCAAGCACCACATCCCGCAGGTCCACGGCTTCTGGGAGAAGTACTACTTCAAACCCGGAAACGCCGGCTGGCCGGTCTTCGAGACAGCCGTCGGCAAGGTCGGCGTCTACATCTGCTACGACCGCCACTTCCCGGAGGGCTGGCGGCAACTGGGCCTGAACGGCGCCCAGCTGGTGTACAACCCGTCCGCCACGCATCGCGGCCTCTCCGGCCACCTGTGGCGTCTCGAGCAGCCCGCGGCGGCCGTCGCCAACGAGTACTTCGTCGCCGCGATCAACCGCGTCGGCGTCGAGGAGTACGGCGACAACGACTTCTACGGGACGAGCTACTTCGTCGACCCGCGCGGGCAGTTCGTCGGGGAGGTCGCCAGCGACAGCAAGGAGGAACTCCTCGTCCGCGACCTCGACTTCGACGTCATCGAACAGGTGCGGCAGCAGTGGGCGTTCTACCGCGACCGCCGCCCCGACGCCTACGAAGGGCTGGTGCAGCCGTGACGGCCGACGACCTGCTGGGACGCCACCGCCGGGTGCTGCCCGACTGGCTCGCCCTCTACTACGAGGAGCCGCTGGAGATCACCCACGGCGAGGGCCGTCACGTCTGGGACGCCGAGGGCAACAAGTACCTCGACTTCTTCGGCGGCATCCTCACCACGATGACCGCGCACGCGCTGCCCGAGGTGACCAAGGCGGTGAGCGAGCAGGCCGGGCGGATCATCCACTCCTCGACCCTGTACCTGAACCGCCCGATGGTCGAACTCGCCGAACGCATCGCCCAGTTGTCGGGCATCCCGGACGCCCGCGTGTTCTTCACCACCTCCGGCACCGAGGCCAACGACACCGCGCTGCTGCTCGCCACCGCCCACCGGCGCAGCAACGCGATCCTGGCGATGCGCAACAGCTACCACGGCCGCTCCTTCAGCACGGTCGGCATCACCGGCAACCGCGGCTGGTCCCCGACCTCCCTGTCCCCGCTGCAGACGCTCTACGTCCACGGCGGGGTGCGCACGCGCGGCCCGTACGCCTCGCTGGGCGACGAGGACTTCATCGCGGCCTGCGTCGCGGACCTGAAGGACCTGCTCGGCCACAGCCGGGCGCCCGCGGCCCTGATCGCCGAGCCCGTGCAGGGCGTCGGCGGCTTCACCGCCCCGCCGGACGGCCTGTACGCGGCCTTCCGCGAGGTGCTCGCCGAGCGCGGCATCCTGTGGATCGCCGACGAGGTGCAGACCGGCTGGGGCCGCACCGGCGACCACTTCTGGGGATGGCAGGCGCACGGGCGGAACGGCCCGCCGGACATCGTCACCTTCGCCAAGGGCATCGGCAACGGGATGTCCATCGGCGGGGTGATCGCCCGCTCCGAGATCATGAACTGCCTGGACGCCAACAGCATCTCGACGTTCGGCGGCACGCAGGTCACCATGGCGGCGGGGCTCGCCAACCTGACGTACCTCCTGGAGCACGACCTCCAGGGCAACGCGCGGCGGGTCGGCGGGCTGCTCATCGAGCGGCTGCGGGCGGCCGCCGCGCAGGTGCCGTACGTACGGGAAGTGCGCGGGCGCGGACTGATGATCGGCATCGAGCTGGCCGAACCCGGGACGGACCGGGCGGCTCCCGAGGCGGCCGCCGCCGTCCTGGAGGCGGCCCGCGCGGACGGGCTGCTGATCGGCAAGGGCGGCGGGCACGACACCAGCGCGCTGCGGGTCGCCCCGCCGCTGTCGCTGTCCGTCGCGGAGGCTGAGGAGGGTGCCGCGATCCTCGAACGCGCTCTGCGGAGCCTTCAGTAACGCGCTCTGCGGAGCCTTCAGCAAGGGACACCGCCATGACCACCACCCTGGAGCCCGCCCTGTCGGTCCGTCAGGTCCTCACCCTGGAGCGGGTGCTGGCCGGGGAGCCCGAGGTGGTGGCCGGCGCCGGCCAGCTGGACCGGCCGGTGCGCTGGGTGCACGTGGCCGAGGCCGCCGACGTCGGCGTGATGCTGCGGGGCGGCGAGATGGTGCTGACCACCGGGGTGCTGCTGGCCGGCGACGACAGCGCGCAGGCCGAGTACGTCCAGTCCCTGCACCGCGCGGAGGCCGCGGCCGTGGTCCTCGGGCTCGGCCGCGCCTTCCCGGCCGCCCCGGAGGCGATGCGCCGGGTGGCCGAGCGGTGCGGGCTGCCGATGGTGGTCCTGCACCGGCCCTTCCCCTTCGCCGAGCTGACCGAGGAGGTCCAGTCCCGGCTGGTGCGGCGGAAGTTCGCCGCCGTCAGCCTCTCGGAGTCGGTACGGACCGCGCTCACCGCCCTGATCACCGCGGGCGCCCCGCTCCAGCGGCTGCTCGACGAGATCGCCCTGCACAGCGCCTGCCCGGTCGTCGTCACCAACCTGGCCCACCGGGTGCTGGCCACCGCGGGGGAGCGCTCGGCCGTGGACGACGTGCTGCGCGACTGGGAGCGCATCTCCCGGCAGGCATGGGGGCACCACCCAGGCCTTTCGGGCACGGGGGGAGGCAGCGCGGGCGACGGCTGGATCCGGGCCGAACTCGGCGGCCGGGGCGAGCGCTGGGGCCGGATCGTGCTGTGCGGCCACCGCGGCGACACCGCCACCGGGCGGCTGCTCGCCGACCGCGCCGCCGAGGCCCTGGTGCTGCACCGCATGCTCGGCGGCACCTCGGCCCGCACCTGGGAGGAGCAGTCCGCGCAGAGCCTGCTCACCGACCTGGTCGGCGGGGTCGTACCGGCCAGGCAGCTGCTGCCCCGGGCGCGGGCGGCCGGACTGCCCGTCAACCGGCGCACCTTCGTGCCGCTGGTCGTCCGGGGCGGCGACCCCGTCCGGCTCGACCGGGTGCTGCGCACGCTGGGGCTGCCCGGCATCGTCGCGGAGCTCGCCGATCCGGTCACCGCCGTGCTGCTGAGCCTCGCCCGGGACCAGGACGCGAGCGTGCTCACCGCCAACTTCGCGGCCCGGCTGCGCGGGGAGGCCCCGGGCACGGTGGTGGCCGCCGCCGACCCCCGCGCCGCCTGGGACGACGTGCCCGCGGGTCTGCGCGAGGCGCGGCATGTCGCCGATGCCGTGGCCGACGTCCTCGACGTCCCCGCGGTGGTGCGCCTGAAGGACGTCCATCTGCGTGGCCTGATCCGGCTGTTGCGGGACGACCCGCAGGTGCAGTCGTTCGCGGAGCGGGAGTTGGACGGGCTGCTGTGCGGACCGGAGGAGGACCTGCTGGCGGTGCTGCGCACCTACCTCGCCACCGGCCGCAACAAGTCCCGCACCGCCCAGCTCCACCATGTCTCCCGGCCCGCGCTCTACCGCCGGCTGGAGGCCATACAGGGCCGCCTGGGAGTGGACCTCGACGACTTCGAGCAGGCAGCCTCGGTGCACATCGCCCTGCTCGCACACGATGCGCAACAGAGCTGAAACATACGACGACCTGGGAGAACGGCGGTGAAACATGGGTCCACGAGCACGTGACACCGTGGCACGCCGGATGCCCGCAGACGTGACACCGTGCCACTCAGAGCACGCTCCCGGACTTCCTAGTCTCGCTGCACACCGAGCGACCGGAGGTCCCGATGAGCCGAGTGATCCGTGCCGCCCTCTTCCAGACCGCGTGGACGGGCGACAAGGAGTCGATGATCCAGGTGCACGAGCAGGCGGCCCGCGACGCGGCCGCGCAGGGTGCCCGCATCCTGTGCTTCCAGGAGCTGTTCTACGGACCGTACTTCTGCCAGGTGCAGGACAAGGCGTTCTACGAGTACGCCGAGCAGATCCCCGGGGGCCCGATCGTCCGGCGGTTCCAGGCGCTCGCCAAGGAGCTGGGCATCGTGCTGATCCTGCCGATGTACGAGGAGGAGCAGCCCGGCGTCCTGTACAACACCGCCGTCGTGCTGGACGCGGACGGCTCCTACCTGGGCAAGTACCGCAAGCACCACATCCCCCAAGTCCCGGGGTTCTGGGAGAAGTTCTACTTCCGTCCCGGCAACCTCGGCTGGCCGGTCTTCGAGACCGCCGTCGGCAGGGTCGGCGTCTACATCTGCTACGACCGCCACTTCCCCGAGGGCTGGCGGGCGCTGGGTCTCGCCGGCGCCGAGATCGTCTTCAACCCGTCCGCCACCTCGCGCGGCCTGTCCGCCTACCTGTGGCAGCTGGAGCAGCCGGCGGCGGCCGTCGCCAACGAGTACTTCGTCGGCGCGATCAACCGGGTCGGTGTCGAGGAACTGGGCGACAACGACTTCTACGGCACGACGTACTTCGTCGACCCCGAGGCCCGGTTCGTCGGCGAGGTCGCCTCCGACAAGGAGACCGAACTCGTCGTGCGCGACCTGGACCTGGCCAAGCTGCGCGAGGTCCGCGACCGCTGGCAGTTCTACCGGGACCGCCGCCCCGACGCCTACCCCCCGCTGACCGCACCCTGAGCACACCGCCCACCCCGGGAGGAGAGGGACCATGAGCAGCCGTACCGTCATCCGTGGCGGTCTCGTCATCACCGCGTCCGACGAGGTCCACGCCGACGTCCTGATCGAGGACGGCCGCATCGCCGCCCTCGCCGTGCCCGGTACGCAGAGCTGGAGCGCGGACCGCACGATCGACGCCACCGGGAAGTACGTCATCCCGGGCGGCGTCGACGTCCACACCCACATGGAACTGCCCTTCGGCGGCACCTTCGCCGCCGACACCTTCGAGACCGGCACCCGGGCCGCCGCCTGGGGCGGTACGACCACCATCGTGGACTTCGCCGTGCAGAGCGTCGGACAGGGCCTGCGCGAGGGCCTGGACGCCTGGCACGCCAAGGCCGAGGGCAACTGCGCCATCGACTACGGCTTCCACATGATCGTCTCCGACGTGAACCAGGACACGCTCAAGGAGATGGACCTGCTGGTGGAGGAGGGCGTCACCTCCTTCAAGCAGTTCATGGCCTACCCGGGCGTCTTCTACAGCGACGACGGCCAGATCCTGCGCGCCATGCAGCGCTCCGCCGAGAACGGCGGCCTGATCATGATGCACGCCGAGAACGGCATCGCCATCGACGTGCTGGTGGAGCAGGCGCTGGCGCGCGGGGAGACCGACCCGCGCTACCACGGGGAGGTGCGCAAGGCGCTGCTGGAGGCCGAGGCCACGCACCGCGCCATCCGGCTCGCCCAGGTCGCGGGCGCCCCGCTGTACGTCGTGCACGTCTCGGCGATGGAGGCGGTCGCCGAGCTGGCGCGAGCGCGCGACGACGGGCTCAATGTCTTCGGCGAGACCTGCCCGCAGTACCTGTTCCTGTCCACCGACAACCTCGCCGAGCCGGACTTCGAGGGCGCCAAGTACGTCTGCTCCACTCCGCTGCGCCCCCGGGAGCACCAGGCCAAGCTCTGGCAAGGCCTGCGCACCAATGACCTCCAGGTCGTCTCCACCGACCACTGCCCGTTCTGCTTCGTGGGCCAGAAGGAGCTCGGCCGGGGCGACTTCTCCAAGATCCCCAACGGTCTTCCGGGCGTGGAGAACCGGATGGACCTCCTTCACCAGGCCGTCGTCGACGGGCACATCTCGCGCCGCCGGTGGATCGAGATCGCCTGCGCCACCCCGGCCCGGATGTTCGGCATGTACCCGAAGAAGGGCACCCTCGCGCCCGGCTCCGACGCCGACGTCGTCATCTACGACCCGGGCGCCGAGCAGGTCATGTCGGCGGACACCCACCACATGAACGTCGACTACTCGGCCTACGAGGGCAGGCGCACCACCGGCCGGGTGGAGACGGTCCTCTCCCGCGGCGACGTCGTCATCAGCGAGCGGGAGTACACCGGCCGCGCCGGGCACGGGGTCTACATCCCCCGCTCCACCTGTCAGTACCTCAGCTAGGAGTGGAGCACATGGACTTCGGACTCGTCCTCCAGACCGACCCGCCCGCCTCGAAGGTCGTCAGCCTGATGAAGCGGGCCGAGCGCAACGGCTTCACCCACGGCTGGACCTTCGACTCCGCCGTGCTGTGGCAGGAACCGTTCGTGATCTACAGCCAGATCCTGTCCAACACGGCGAAGCTGACGGTCGGGCCGATGGTCACCAACCCGGGCACCCGCACCTGGGAGGTCACCGCCTCCACCTTCGCCACCCTCAACGACATGTTCGGCAACCGCACGATCTGCGGCATCGGCCGCGGCGACTCCGCGATGCGGGTGGCCGGGCGCAAGCCCAACACCCTCGCCCGGATCAGCGAGGCCATGAAAGTCATCCGCGCCCTCGCGAGCGGCGAGGAGGCCGACCTCGGCGGCACGGTGATCAGGTTCCCGTGGATCAAGCCGGGCGCCCGGCTCCCCGTCTGGATGGCCGCGTACGGGCCGAAGGCGCTGAAGATGACCGGCGAGGAGGCGGACGGCTTCATCCTCCAGCTCGCCGACCTGTACCTCACCGAGTACATGGTCAAGGCGGTGAAGGACGCGGCCGTCGCCGCGGGACGCCCGGCCGACGCGGTGAAGATCTGTGTCGCCGCCCCCGCCTACGTCACCGAGGACGACTCGCCCGCCGCGCTCGCCCACGCGCGCGAGCAGTGCCGCTGGTTCGGCGGGATGGTCGGCAACCACGTGGCCGACCTGGTCGCCAAGTACGGCGAGCACTCCGCCGCCGTACCCGACGAACTCACCGACTACATCAAGTCCCGCGCGGGGTACGACTACTCCCACCACGGACGGGCCGACAACCCCGACACCGCCTTCGTGCCGGACGAGATCGTCGACCGGTTCTGCCTCATCGGCCCGGTGGACAAGCACATCGAGAAGCTGACCGCCCTGCGCGAGCTGGGCGTCGACCAGTTCGCCGTCTACGACATGCACGATGCGCAGGAAGCCGTCATCGACGCGTACGGGGCCCACGTCATCCCCGCGCTCCGCGGCTGACCTCCCTCCCCGGACCCCCCTCCCCGCCGTCCCGGGGAGGGGCCCAGGGCGCTCTCCCTCAGCGCACCCCCCACCGGCGCCACCCGCACGGCCTTTCCCGTCCCACCGTCCCTGATTGGCCTGCCCATGACCGACACCGCTCCCACGGCGATACCGCCGTCCTCCCAAGTCACCCTGGCCGACGGCCGGGTGGAGCTCGCCCCGGGGTCCCCGCCGCCCAGCGGCCGCTACGCCAACGACGACCTGCTCCCGGTCCCGGTGGAGAAGCGGACCTGGACCACGTACAACTTCTCCGCCCTGTGGGTCGGCATGGCCCACAACACCGCCTCCTGGACCCTCGCCTCCGGGCTCATCGCCGTCGGCATGGACTGGAAGCAGGCGGTGTTCACCATCGCGCTGGCCAATGTGATCGTGCTGGTGCCTATGCTGCTCACCGGGCACGCCGGGCCCAAGTACGGCATCCCCTTCCCGGTGTTCGCCCGCGCCTCCTTCGGCATCCGCGGCGCCAACCTGCCCGCCGTAGTCCGGGCGTTGGTGGCGTGCGGCTGGTTCGGCATCCAGACCTGGATCGGCGGCGGGGCGATCTTCTTCCTGGCCGGGAAGCTGATCGGGGACGGCTGGGCCGACGCGGGGAGGATCGGCGGGTACGCCTGGACCATGTGGCTGTCCTTCGCCATCTTCTGGGCGATCCAGGTCGCGATCATCTACCGGGGCATGGAGACGATCCGCCGGTTCGAGAACTGGGCGGCGCCCTTCGTGCTGGTCGGCGCCTTCGTGATGCTGTGGTGGATGAGCGAGAAGGCCGGCGGCTTCGGCCCGCTGCTGGACCAGCCCTCCAGGCTCGGCTGGGACGGCGACTTCTGGAAGCTGTTCTGGCCCTCCCTCATGGGCATGATCGGCTTCTGGTCCACGCTGTCGCTGAACATCCCCGACTTCACCCGGTACGGCAAGAGCCAGAAGGCCCAGACCTGGGGACAGGCGCTCGGACTGCCCACGACCATGACGCTGTTCGCGTTCCTGTCGGTGATGGTCACCTCCGGCTCGGCGGCGGTGTACGGCGAACCGATCTGGGACCCGGTGCAGTTGGCCGCCAAGACCGACAACGTGGTCGGGCTGCTGTTCGCCCTGGTGACCGTGCTGGTGGCGACCCTGTCGGTGAACGTCGCGGCCAACCTGGTCTCCCCGGCCTTCGACTTCTCCAACATCGCACCCCGGAGGATCAGTTTCCGCACCGGCGCCCTCGCCACCTGCGTCCTCGGCGTGCTGATCTTCCCCTGGAAGCTGTACTCCGACCCCGAGGGCTACATCTTCACCTGGCTCGGCCTGGTCGGCGGACTGCTCGGCACGGTCGCCGGCATCCTCATCGCCGACTACTGGATCCTGCGCCGCACCCGGCTCGACCTGACCGACCTGTACCGCACCGGCGGGCGCTACTGGTACGAAGGCGGCTGGAACTGGCGGGCCGTGGTGGCCTTCCTGACCGGGGGTGTGCTGGCCATCGGCGGGGCGGACTTCGACCCGCTCATCGACGGCACTCCCGTCCCGGCGCTCTCCTCGCTCGCCGACTACGGCTGGGCGGTGGGCCTCGGCACCTCGATGGTGCTGTATCTCGCGCTGATGCTGCCGCACCGGCGCAGCGTGTAGCGGCATCCGCGGAGGACGGTCAGCCCTTCCGGCCGTCCTCCAGCGCCGCCACCGCCTCCTTGGCGGCCTTGATGGCGCCCTTGTTGATCTCGTCGGAGCTGGGCGCCTCCTTCGTCTCGAAGTCGCTGCCGTTGTAGGTGACGACCACCAGCGCGTTGGACACCCGGGCCAGCACCACGCCCTCGCGGGTCTTCTGCTCGTCCTCGGTGGTCAGGTTCACCACCGAGTACCCCGCGTCCCCGAGGCCCGGAACATCCCCTCCGCCGCTCCTGTCCTCGACTCGCTGCCGGTACGACTTCCGGGCGGCTTCGTCCGAGTCCGTGATCTCGAAGGAGACGTCGAGCCAGCGGTAGTCGTACCCCTTGAGCGCGTTCCAGGAGCAGGTGCGGCGCAGTTCGGTGTCCGTGGACGGGATCTCCTTGCCGGCCGTCCTGGCGCCCGGAACCAGCGCCTTGACCGTGGCCGGGGAGACGCTGCCGCAGGGCGCGGGGGCCCCGGTGTACGTCTTGGCGGCGGCCGAGGCCGAGGGAGCCGTGGCGGACTTGTTCTCCGTCCGCTCCTGCGCCTGCGGCGCGGCGGCCTCCGGTTCCGCGGCGAACGGGCCGGACGTCAGCGCCCAGCCCGCCGCGGCGAGCACCACGACGGGGGACAGGCGGGCGGTGAGGGCGAGCGGGAGGGGGTAGGAACGCACGGCGCACTTTTCGTGGGGGACGGTGCGGAGGGGGTCCGCACTGCGGACGGGACGGCAGTTTCGCACGACTGACTGTGGGGCGGAAGGGTCAACTCGCTCCGTGCACGGGCGGTGACACAGGCCCACCGCCCATGCACCGTCTGCCCTGTTATGTCCGTGCGACGGACCGGCTCAGCGCGGACTCGATCCGGTCGACCGCCAGGAACGCCCCGTGGGCCACGAGGTGCACCAGGCAGTGGTCGGTGTGCTCGGGCCGCCGCCAGGCCGCCACGTCCTCGTCGGTGATCCGGTACGGCGCGAGGGCCGCCAGCAGGGCCAGCCGCGCCCCCGGCCGCTCCCGGCGGTCCGGGAACCCCTCGAGCTTCAGTCCCGGATGCCGCCCGTCCCAGTGCCACAGCCTCTCCCGTACGAGGTCCTGGTCGTCGGCGTCGAGCAGGTCGGCGCCCGCCATGGCCGCCCGCAGCAGCGCCGCGTAGGCCGGTCCCACGGCACGGTCGCCCGCCCACGCCGGAGCCTCACCGGGCTCGGCACCCTCCAGCAGCGGGAGCGACGCACCGGGCACCGCCGTGCGGCGCACGGTCCGGGAGAGCGAACGGCCGGCCAGACTGCGCACGCACCTCAGCCGCTGGGCGTTCACCGGCATCAGGCCCCCGGACACCAGCGCCGACACCATCCGGTTGATGAAGTGGAAGGCGAGCGCCGTGCCGACGTACCCGGGAGCGTGCTCGCGGGGGAAGGGGTACGGCTGCGTCGCGGGCGTCGGCACGCGGGTCCGCCTGCCCCACTCCAGCACGCGCGCGTGCTCCTCGTTCTCCGGGCGCTCCCCGCGCACCAGGCGTTCGGCGAGGGCGTGGTCGCCGGTGGCGTGCAGCAGCACGGTGTGGGCGTCCACGCAGAACGGGCACTGGTTGGCCTGGGACACCCCGTACGCCGCCAGTTCCTTGCCGGTCCGGCTGCCGGGGCCCGCGATCAGCGACTCGCGCATCAGCGCCCAGGTGGCGGTGAGGATGTCCGGCGCCGAGGAGAGCACCACGAAGGTGACCGGCTCGTCGACGCCGAAGTCGTGGGAGAGCTGCCGGTAGACCTCGGCGACGCGTCCGGTGGCCGCCCTGGGCGGCACGGGCCGGGTGTAACGGAAGGATGTGGTCATGGGCCCCAGCGTGCTCCGTGCGGGGGTCCGCGGTCGTCGTACGGCCGAAGGGAGTTGACGCTGCTCCGGGCGGGTGGCCGGGGAGCGGTGACTACTGCGGGGGGAGTAGTGCCGAAGTTGTCCACAGGGCCGACGCCGGTGTCGGCGCGGGCGTCTACTGTGCCGTCATGAGCGGGATCACGGTCACACGCGCGCATCTCGCCGACGCGGCCCTCGCGGTCGTCGTCGGCGCCCTGGTGCTGACCACGGCCGTCGGCGGCGCCCTCGTGGACTACGCGCTCGTCGCCGCCGGCTGCGGGGCGCTCGCGTTCCACCGGGCGGCGCCCCGGGCCGTGCTGGCGGTCGCCACCGTGAGCGGCGCCGCCCACGTGCTGCACGCCCAGCCCGGCACGCTGGCCGCCCTGCCCGTCATCGGCGCCGTGCACACGGCCGCCCGGGTCGGCCACCGGGGGCTCGCGGGGGCGGCGGCCGGGATCTTCCTCGCCGCGCACCTCGCGGCCGGCCCCGGCACCCAGGAGGTGCTGGAGAAGTCCGCGCTGCTCGCGGGCTGGTTCCTGTGCGCTGTGGTGACCGGGCTCGCCGACCGCAACTGGCAGGCCTACCTGCGCCAGACCGAACAGCGCGCGGCGGAGGCGGAGCGCACCCGGGAGGAGGCCGCCCTGCGCCGGGCCGGTGAGGAACGCCTGCGCATAGCCCGGGAGTTGCACGACTCGCTCACCCACAGCATCTCGATCGTCAAGCTCCAGGCGGGCGTCGCCGTGCACCTCGCCCGCAAGCGCGGCGAGGAGGTGCCGCCCGCGCTGCTCGCCATCCAGGAGGCGAGCGGGGAGGCCATGCGGGAGCTGCGGGCCACGCTGGAGGTGCTGCGCACCGACGAGCCGGGCGGCGATCCGGCGCTGCTGGTGGAACGGGCACGGGCGGCGGGCCTCGCGGCCGAGCTGGCGGTGACCGGGGACGCGCGCCCGCTGCCCGCGACCGTGGACCGGGCCGTGTACCGCATCGTCCAGGAGGCGCTCACCAACGCGGCCCGGCACGCGGGCCAGGCGCAGATCAGCGTGGAACTCGCCTACGGGCAGGAGGACGTGACGGTCCGGGTGGACGACGACGGCAACGCCGTCCCGGACCGTCCGCCGGTGCCCGGCATCGGGCTCACCGGCATGCGCGAGCGCGTCACGGCCCTCGGCGGCACGCTGCACGCGGGCCCGCGCGCGGAGGGCGGCTTCTCGGTGCGGGCCCACCTGCCGCTGGGGGAGACCGGATGATCAGGGTGGCGCTGGTCGACGACCAGGCGCTGATGCGGGCCGGATTCCGGGCCCTGCTGGACGCCGAGGACGGCATCGAGGTGGTCGGCGAGGCGGCCGACGGGGAGCGGGGCGTGGCCCTCGTCCGCGCGCACGCGCCCGACATCGCCCTGATCGACGTCCAGATGCCGGTGATGACGGGGATCGAGGCGACCCGCCTGATCGCCGCCGACCCCGCGCTCGCGGACGTCCGCGTGGTGATGCTCACCAACTACGGCCACGACGAGTACGTCTTCGAGGCGCTGCGCGCGGGCGCGAGCGGCTTTCTGCTGAAGGACACCGAACCGGCCGACCTGCTCCAGGCGATCGAGGTCGTGGCCCGCGGCGAGGCGCTGCTGTCCCCGTCGGTGACCCGCACGCTCATCGGCGAGTTCGTCGCCCGCCCCCCGGACCGGGCCACCGCCCCCGGCCTGGAGTGCCTCACCCGCCGCGAACGCGAGGTGACGGCGCTGGCCGCCCGCGGCCTCAGCAACGAGGAGATCGCCGAGCACATGGTCATCAGCCCCTTCACGGCCAAGACCCACGTCAGCCGCGCCATGACCAAACTGGGCGCCCGGGACCGCGCCCAATTGGTCGTGTTCGCCTACGAGTCGGGGCTGGTGACGGCCCGCGGCGGGACCTGACCCGCGTACGATCGCCCGACCGGCAGCCGCGCATCCGAGGAGCCCGCCCGTGTTCACCTCCCGCCCCACGCTCCAGGGCACCTTCGGCATGGTGTCCGCCACCCACTGGCTGGCCGCCCAGTCGGCGATGGCCGTCCTGGAGGACGGCGGCAACGCCTTCGACGCGGCCGCGGCGGGGGCGTTCGTGCTGCACGTCGTCGAGCCGCACTTGAACGGCCCGGCCGGCGAGGTCCCGATCCTGCTCGCCCCGGCGGGCGGCGAGGTGCGGGTGCTGTGCGGCCAGGGCGTCGCCCCGGCCGGGGCGACCGTCGCGCACTACCGGGGGCTCGGCCTGGACCTGGTCCCCGGCACCGGCCCGCTGGCCGCCGCGGTGCCCGGCGCCTTCGACGCCTGGATGCTGCTGCTGCGCGACCACGGCACGAAATCCCTCGCCGACGTGCTCAAGTACGCCGTCGGATACGCCGAGCACGGACACGCGCCCGTGGAGAACGTCGGCGCCACCGTCGAGACCGTGCGGGAGCTGTTCGAGACGGAGTGGACGTCGTCGGCGCGGGTGTACCTGCCGGACGGCACGGCACCGCGCCCCGGCCGGCTGTTCCGGAACCCCGCCCTCGGCGCCACCTGGAAGCGGCTGCTCGACGAGGTCGCCGGGGCCGGCGACCGGGAGGCGCGCATCGAGGCGGCCCGCCGGGTGTGGCGCACCGGATTCATCGCCGAGGCGCTCGTCCGGCAGGCCGGGCGGCCCACTCTGGACACCAGCGGTGAGCACCACACCGGCACCCTCACCGCCGACGACCTCGCCGGCTGGTCCGCGACGTACGAGGCGCCGGTGACGTACGACTGGAACGGCTGGACGCTGTGCAAGGCCGGTCCCTGGAGCCAGGGCCCGGTCCTGCTCCAGCAGCTCGCGCTGCTGCCCGCCGAGCTGCCGCCCCACGGCTCCGCCGACTACGTCCACCTGCTGATCGAGGGCTGCAAGCTCGCCATGGCCGACCGGGAGGCCTGGTACGGGGACACGGGCGAGGTGCCGGTCGCGGAGCTGCTGTCCGCCCGGTACAACGCGCAACGGCGGGCGCTCGTGACCGGCCGCGCCTGCGACGAACTGCGGCCCGGGAGCCCCGGCGGGCGGGAACCCAGGCTGCCGGCGCACGCGCGCGTGGTGCTCGACGACGCCTCCTCCACGGCGCCCGGCGCCGGAGAGCCCACGGTCGCCCGGCTCTCCGCCTCACCGGTGCCCGGCGAGCCCCGGGTGGGCGGGGACGGGGCCACCCGGGGCGACACCTGCCACCTGGACGTCGTCGACCGCTGGGGCAACATGGTCTCGGCCACGCCCAGCGGCGGCTGGCTGCAGTCCAACCCCGTCGTGCCCGAACTGGGCTTCCCGCTCGGCAGCCGGCTCCAGATGGCCTGGCTGGAGGAGGGACTGCCCGCCTCGCTGACCCCCGGGCGCCGCCCGCGCACCACGCTCTCGCCCTCGCTCGCACTACACGACGGGGAGCCGGTCCTGGCGTTCGGCACGCCCGGCGGCGATCAGCAGGACCAGTGGCAGCTGCACTTCTTCCTGGCGGTGGCACTGCGCGGGCCGGTGCGCGGCGGCCTCGACCTCCAGGGCGCGATCGACGACCCGAACTGGCACAACGACAGCTTCCCCGGCTCCTTCTTCCCGCGCGGGACGCGCCCGGGCAGCGTGACCGTCGAGTCACGCATGCCCGCGGACGTGATCGAGGAGCTGGTCGGGCGGGGGCACCGGGTGACGGTCGGCGAGCCCTGGTCGGAGGGGCGGCTGTGCGCGGTCGCGCGGGATCCGCGGACCGGGGTGCTGTCGGCGGCGGCCAATCCGCGGGGGATGCAGGGGTACGCCGTGGGGAGGTGACCATTTCAGGCCGATTCGGCATGTCAGGCGCGAATCAGCCTGTTCACGCTGATTCCACCCGGCATTTACCGGCGAGGCGGGGATTGTCAGTGCGGCGTGCTCTCATGGAGACATGATCGTAGACACGGAAACCATCGACGAGTTTCTCGCTCGGCACGCCTCTGACGTGGAGGAAGCGGTCCGCCGGGCCGCCGCTCAGGAGATCGTCCCGCGCTGGCGGAAGCTCGCCGCACACGAAGTCGACCAGAAGAGCGGACCGCACGACCTGGTGACGGACGCCGACCGCAAAGCCGAGCAGTACCTCACCGAGGCACTCGGCACCCTGCTGCCCGGCTCCGTCGTGGTCGGCGAGGAGGCGGTGCACGCCAACCCCGCGACCTACGAGGCGATACAGGGCGCGGCGCCCGTCTGGATCGTCGACCCCGTCGACGGCACCCGCCAGTTCGTCCGCGGCGAGACCGGGTTCTGCACCCTCGTCGCGCTGGTCCAGGGCGGCGAGCTGCTCGCCTCCTGGACCTATGCACCGGCCCGCGACCAACTGGCCACCGCCGTACGCGGCCGGGGCGCCTACCTCGACGGCGAGCGGCTGCACTCCGGTGCGCCGGACCCCGGCCACGACCTGCGGGTGGCGACGTCCCACCCGGACTACACCACCGACGAGCAGAAGAACGCCCTGCTCGGCCTGTGGAGCGAGGGAGTGGCGCCCCGCGCCTGCGGCTCGGCGGGCCTGGAGTATCTGGCCGTCGCCCGGGGCGAGTCGGACGCGGTCGCGTTCAGCTGGGAAGCGGCGTGGGACCACGCGGCGGGCCTGCTGCTGGTCGAGGAGGCGGGCGGCGCCCATCTGACCCTCACCGGCGAACCGTTCCGCGTCACCGGCGGCAACGCCCTGCCGTTCACGGCGGCGCGGGACGCGGCGACGGCGAGGCGGGTGCGGGAACTCCTCCTGCGAGCGGCACCCTGACCCGTCGAGCGGCGCGATCCGACGGGCCCGCGCCGGCTCGTGGGCGGGCCCGGCATATCCTGACCTCGAGTGGCCATCGGCTGACGAAGGAGTCCGAAGGTGCCGTCGATGCTCGACGCGGTAGTGGTGGGTGCGGGGCCGAACGGACTGACCGCTGCCGTGGAGCTGGCCCGCCGCGGCTTCTCCGTCGCCCTGTTCGAGGCTCGTGACACCGTCGGCGGAGGTGCCCGCACCGAGGAGCTCACCCTCCCCGGGTTCCGCCACGACCCGTGCTCGGCGGCCCATCCGCTCGGCGTCAACTCCCCGGCGTTCCGGGCCCTTCCGCTGGAGCGGTACGGCCTGGAGTGGCTGCACGCCGACCTGCCCATGGCGCACCCGTTCCCCGACGGCACCGCCGCGGTGCTCTCCCGCTCGGTCGGGGAGACGGCCGCCTCCTTCGGCGCACGGGACGCGGGGGCGTACCGCAGGCTGGTCCAGCCGTTCCTGCCGCGGTGGGACACCCTGGTCCGGGACTTCATGTCCCTGCCGCTGACCGCGCTGCCCCGCGATCCGGTCACGCTCGCCCGCTTCGGCCTGGCGGGCCTGCCTCCGTCGACCTGGCTGACCCGCCGCTTCCAGGGGGAGCGCGCCAAGACCCTGTTCGCCGGCCTGGTCGCCCATGTGATGGCCCCGCTGAACGGCTTCGCCACCGGCGCCGTGGGCCTGGTCTTCGCGCTGGCCGCGCACGCCCGCGGCTGGCCGGTGGCCCGGGGCGGCTCCCAGTCGATCTCGGACGCGCTGGCCGCCTACCTGCGGGACCTCGGCGGCTCGATCCACACCGACTACGAGGTCAAGCGCCTCGACGACCTGCCGCCCGCGCGCGCGTACGTCTTCGACACCTCGCCCACCGCCCTGGCCCGGATCGCGGGGCTCGGCCGCTCCTACGACAACTACCGGTACGGCGCGGGCGTGTTCAAGATCGACTACGCGCTGGACGGCCCGGTCCCGTGGACCGCGCCGGAGGCCCGCCGCGCGGGGACGGTGCAGATCGGCGCCGACAGCGCCGAGATCGGCACCGCGCTGCGCGCGGCCTCCCGGGAGGGCCGTGCGCCCGACCGGCCGTTCCTGATCACGGTCCAGCCGAGCGTCGTCGACCCGGGCCGGGCCCCGGCGGGCAAGCAGGTGTTCTGGGCGTACGCCCATGTGCCCAACGGCTGGACCGGCGACCTCACGGACGTGATCGAACGCCAACTGGAGCGCTACGCCCCGGGGTTCCGCGACCGGGTCCTCGCCCGTGCCACGGCGGGCCCGCCCGAGCTCGCCGCCCGCAACGCCAACTACGTGGGCGGCGACATCGGCTCCGGGGCGTCCTCCGGACTCCAGCTCATGCTGCGGCCCAAGCTGTCTCTGTTCCCCTACGGCACTCCGCATCCGGCGGTCTTCATCTGTTCCTCCGCCACCCCGCCCGGACCCGGGGTGCACGGCATGTCGGGACACAACGCGGCGAAAGCCGTCTGGCGGAAGCTGAGGCAGCCATGACCACCCTCACGCTGGTCCAGGGTGACATCACCCGCCGGACCGCCGACGCGATCGTCAACGCCGCCAACTCCTCCCTGCTCGGCGGGGGCGGCGTGGACGGCGCGATCCACCGCCGGGGCGGCCCCGCGATCCTGGAGGAGTGCCGCAAGCTGCGCGCCTCCCGGTACGGCAGGGGCCTGGCCACGGGCCGGGCGGTCGCCACCACGGCTGGCAACCTGGACGCCCGCTGGGTGATCCACACCGTAGGGCCCGTCTTCAGCGCCACCGAGGACCGCTCCGGCCTCCTCGCCTCCTGCTACCGCGCATCCCTGGGCGTGGCCGACGAGCTGGGCGCCCGCACGATCGCCTTCCCGGCCATCTCCACCGGCGTCTACCGCTGGCCCATGGAGGACGCGGCCCGGATCGCGATCGAGACGGTCCGGAGCACGCCGACGGAGGTCGAAGAGGTGACGTTCGTCCTCTTCGACGAGCGGGCGTACGCGGCCTTCGAGCAGCAGCTTTCCTAGGCGGGCGCCGGCCGCGCCGGCCCCCGGCCTCGTGCCCCGCCCGCCCCGTCGTGCCCCGGGCCGCTGAGCGGACGCGCCGCCACGGCCTTCTCACCCGGACGGTCCGTCCGAGGTCGCCTCCCTCCCGCTCCCGGGGTCTGCTGGGCCCAGGGCAGCAGGAGGGAGCACGGCATGACCAGTGGCGCGGACCCCTCGGGAGCGGGGCGGGACGAGATCCAGCGGCTGCAAGCCCGTATCGAGGCGCTGGAGGCCGAGCGCGCCGTGCGTCCGCGACGGCACCGCGTGAAGTCGCTGCTCGCCGCCCTGCTGATCGTCCTCGGCTGCATCCTGACCCCACTGGGCGCCGTCGCCGCGTGGACCGCCGACATCACGCGGGACAGCGACCGCTACGTCGACACGGTCGAACCCCTCGCGCGTGACCGGGACATCCAGAACGCCGTGGCGGGGCGGGTCAGCGATGCCGTGATGACCCACCTCGACCTGAAGGCGCTGCTGTCGCAGACCCCGGTGGCGGACCGGCCGCTGGTGGAGAAGGCCCTGGGGAAGCTGGGCGGTTCACTGGAGAACGCGGTCCGCAGTTTCGTGCACGACAAGGCGCAGGCCGTCATCGCCTCGGACACCTTCGACCGGATCTGGGCCGAGGCCAACCGCCGGGTGCACAAGGCCGTCGTCAAGGCACTGACCGGCGAAGGCGGCGGCGCCGTGAAGGTGGAGGGCGACACGGTGACCATCGACCTCGGTCCGGTCGTCGAAGAGGTCAAGAAGCGTCTCGTCGACGACGGCCTGACGGTCGCGGCGAAGATCCCCGAGATCCACACCGACTTCACCGTCATCAAGTCGGAGGACATCGGCCAGGCCCGTACCGGGTTCCGGCTGCTGCAGCTCACCGGATTCTGGCTCCCGATCGTCTCCGTGCTGCTGATCGCGGGCGGGGTCCTGCTGGCCACCCACCGCCGCCGGGCCCTGATCGCCGGCGCCCTCGGCTTCGCCTTCGCGGCCGGACTGCTCGGCATCGCCCTGACCGTCTTCCGTGTGGTCTACCTCGACGCCCTGCCCTCCGGCATCTCGCAGCCCGCCGCCGAGGCCGTGTACGACACCATGGTCCGGTTCCTGCGCACCGGCGTCCGCGTGGCGATCGCCCTCGGTGTGGTGGTCGCCCTCGCCGCCTGGCTCACCGGACCCGGCCGCCGGGCCGGTTTCGTACGGCAGATGTGGCACGCGGGCATCGGCGCCGTGCGCTCGACGGCCGACCGGGCGGGCCTGCGCACCGGCCCGGTGGGACGCTTCACCCACCGCTACCGCACCTGGATCACCTGGGTGCTGGTGGCCGCTGCGGTCCTGACGTTCGTGCTGTGGCCGTACCCGACCGGCTGGGTCGTCGTCGGCCTGGCTCTCACCCTGCTCCTCGCGCTCGCGATCGTCGACTTCGTGGCCGAGGACGAGGTCACCGCGTAGCCCTCACTCCGTCGCGTCGCTGATCCCCAGCCGCAGATGCTCCACGTGGTAGACGGCCTGGTCGAGGAGTTCGGCGACATGGTGGTCGTGCAGCGCGTACACCACCGACCGGCCGCGCCGCTCGCCCACCACCAGGCCCAGGTTGCGCAGCAGCCGCAGCTGGTGCGAGCAGGCGGACTGCTCCATGCCCACCTCGGCGGCCAACTCGGTGGCTGGCAGCGGCCCTTCGCGCAGCCGCGCGAGGATCAGCAGGCGGGAGGGGGTGGACAGGGCCTGGAGGGTGGTCGCCACCTTCGCGACGTTGTCCGCGTCCAGGCGTACGCGGTCGTCCGCGGTGGTGGTGACGGCTCCATGACCCATGGGCGTATCCTACCCACCACACATGAACAGATGAATGAGTCTTCATGTGTTCCTGTATGGTGGCCCGCGTGTCCACCGCACTCGCCCCCGCCGCCACGCCCGCACCCGCCCCGACGGCTCCCCGCCGCCGTACCCGGATCCTCGCCCTGCCCGAGGCCCGCTGGGCGCTCATCGCGACCGTCGCCTTCATGCTCGGCCTCACCCTCGACCTGACCGGTGCGCCCGGCTGGGCCTTCGGCCCGCTGTACGCCGTCGCCTATGTCACCGGCGGCTGGGAGCCCGCGCTCGAAGGGCTGCGGGCGCTGCGCGAGAAGACCCTCGACGTCGATCTGCTGATGATCGTCGCGGCACTCGGCGCCGCCGCGATCGGGCAGGTCCTCGACGGCGCCCTGCTGATCGTCATCTTCGCCACCTCCGGCGCCCTGGAGGCCCTGGCCACCGCCCGCACCGCCGACTCCGTGCGCGGCCTGCTCGACCTGGCGCCCACCACCGCGACCCGGGTCACCGAAGCGGGGGAGGAGACCGTACCGACCGCCGGACTCGCCGTCGGCGACGTGCTGCTGATCCGCCCCGGCGAGCGCATCGGCGCCGACGGCCGGATCCTCGACGGCACCAGCGAGGCCGACGAGGCCACCATCACCGGCGAGCCCCTGCCGGTCGTCAAGCGCCCCGGCGACGACGTCTTCGCGGGCACCCTCAACGGCGCCGGCGCCCTGCGCGTCCGGGTCGAGCGCGACCCCGCCGACTCGGTGATCGCCCGGATCGTCACCCTGGTCGAGGAGGCGTCCCGCACCAAGGCGCCGACCCAGCTGTTCATCGAGAAGATCGAGCAGCGCTACGCCGTGGGCATCGTGATCGCCACCCTCGCGGTCTTCGGCATCCCGCTCGCCTTCGGCGCCGAACTCACCGACGCCCTGCTGCGCGCCATGACCTTCATGATCGTCGCCTCGCCCTGCGCGGTGGTCCTCGCCACCATGCCGCCGCTGCTGTCCGCCATCGCCAACGCGGGCCGGCACGGCGTCCTGGTCAAGTCGGCCGTCGCCATGGAACGCCTCGGCGAGATCGACACCACCGCCCTCGACAAGACCGGCACCCTCACCGAAGGGGCCCCCGAGGTGACCGGCATCCGCCCGCTGCCGGAGTCCGGCCTCGACGAGGACGCCCTGCTCGCCCTCGCCGCCTCCGCCGAGCACCCCAGCGAGCACCCGCTGGCCCGCGCGATCGTCGCCGCCGCCCGCACCCGGGGCCTCGCCCTCACCCCCGCCGAGGACTTCACCGCCCTCCCCGGACAGGGCGTCACCGCCACCGTCGAGGGGCGCGAGGTGAGCGTGGGCCGCGCCACCGCCGACAGCGACGCCACCGTCGTCCAGGTGACCCGCGACGGCAGGCCGGTCGGCACCCTCGCCCTCACCGACCGCCTGCGCGCCGAGGCCCCCGCCACCACGGCCGCCCTCACCGCCCTGACCGGCACCGCCCCCGTCCTGCTCACCGGCGACCACGCCGGCGCCGCCGCCCGGGTCGCCGGGGCCACCGGCCTCACCGACGTCCGCGCGGGACTGCTCCCCGAGGACAAGGTCGCCGCCGTACGCGACCTCCAGGACCGGGGCCGCAAGGTGCTCTTCGTCGGCGACGGCGTCAACGACGCCCCCGCCCTGGCCGCCGCCCACTCCGGCATCGCCATGGGCCGCGCGGGCTCCGACCTGGCCCTGGAGACCGCGGACGCGGTGATCGTGCGCGACGAGCTGACGACCGTGCCCGCGGTGGTACGGCTGTCCCGGACCGCCCGCCGGCTGGTGGTGCAGAACCTGGTCATCGCGGGGGTCTTCATCACCGGCCTCGTGCTGTGGGACCTGATCGGACACCTTCCGCTGCCGCTCGGCGTGGCGGGCCACGAGGGCTCGACCGTGCTGGTCGGACTCAACGGACTGCGGCTCCTGCGTGAATCGGCATGGTCGCAGGACCGCTGAGGTTGATGTCGGATTCTCGCCAGCCATCCTTCGGCGCGTGCTCGATGCTGGACCCATGCAGAAGGGGATGCACACCCAGACCGAGCACTGCGTACGGGCCGTCCAGGCCAAGGACGCGCGCTTCGACGGATGGTTCTACACCGCCGTCCTGACCACCGGCATCTACTGCCGGCCCAGCTGTCCGGTGGTCGCGCCCAAGCCGGGGAACATGGTGTTCCACCCGAGCGCGGCCGCCTGCCAGCAGGCCGGCTTCCGGGCCTGCAAGCGGTGCCGCCCGGACGCCAGCCCCGGCTCACCGGAGTGGAACCGGCGCGCCGACCTGGTGGCCCGCGCCATGCGGCTGATCGCCGACGGCGTGGTGGACCGCGAGGGCGTGCCCGGCCTCGCCGCCCGGCTCGGCTACAGCACCCGGCAGGTCGAACGCCAGCTCCTCGCCGAGCTGGGCGCGGGCCCCCTCGCCCTGGCCCGCGCCCAACGCGCCCAGACAGCACGCCTGTTGATCGAGACGACGCCGCTGCCGATGGCGGAGATCGCCTTCGCCGCCGGGTTCTCCTCGATCCGTACCTTCAACGACACCGTGCGCGAGGTCTTCGCGCTCGCCCCGAGCGACCTGCGGACCCGCGCACCCCGCAGCACCCCCGGACACACCCCGGGCGTCCTCGGCCTCCGGCTGCCGTTCCGCGCCCCCCTCAACCCCGACAACCTCTTCGGCCACCTCGCCGCGACCGCCGTACCCGGCGTGGAGGAGTGGCGGGACGGCGCCTACCGGCGCACCCTGCGCCTGCCCTACGGCCACGGCATCGTCGCCCTCACCCCGAAGTCCGACCACATCGGCTGCCGGCTCACCCTCAGCGACCTGCGCGACCTGCCCGTCGCCATCAGCCGCTGCCGCCGCATGCTCGACCTGGACGCCGATCCGGTCGCCGTCGACGAGCAGCTCGGCGCGGACGACCTGCTCGCCCCGCTGATCGCCAAGGCGCCCGGACGGCGCGTCCCGCGCACGGTCGACGAGGCGGAGTTCGCCGTACGGGCGGTCCTCGGCCAGCAGGTCTCCACCGCCGCCGCCCGCACCCACGCGGCCCGCCTGGTCACCGCGCACGGCGAACCGGTCGAGGACCCCGAGGGCGGCCTCACCCACCTCTTCCCGGCGCCCGGGGCGCTGGCGGCGGTGGACCCGCAGTCCCTGGCGATGCCGCGTACCCGCCGTACGACGCTCACCACCCTCGTGCGCCAACTCGCCGACAGATCACTCCACCTGGGAGTGGAGAGCGACTGGGAGGAGGCCCGCGCCCGGCTGCTCGCCCTCCCCGGCTTCGGCCCGTGGACGGTGGACGTCATCGCGATGCGGGCCCTCGGCGACCCCGACGCCTTCCTCCCCACCGACCTCGGGATCCGCCGCGCGGCAGCGGAGTTGGGGCTGCCCTCCACCCCCGCCGCCCTCACCGCACGCGCCGCGGCCTGGCGGCCCTGGCGGGCGTACGCCGTCCAGTACCTGTGGGCGGCCGACAGCCACCCGATCAACTTCCTTCCGGTCTAAGGACGTTCCATGTACCAGCACACCGTGATCGACAGCCCGTACGGCCCCCTCACCCTGGTCGCCGACGACGGCGTCCTGTGCGGCCTCTACATGACCGAGCAGCGCCACCGACCACCGGAGGAGACCTTCGGCCACCGCGACGACACCGTGTTCGGGGCCGCGCAGGAGCAGCTGGCGGCCTACTTCGCGGGCGAGTTGAAGGAGTTCACCCTCGAACTGCGCCTGAAGGGGACCCCGTTCCAGCGCCGCGTCTGGGACCAACTGCGCACGATCCCCTACGGCGAGACCCGCTCGTACGGCGAACTGGCCGACGCCCTCGGCAACCCCACCGCCTCCCGCGCGGTCGGACTCGCCAACGGCAGGAACCCGATCGGCATCATCGTCCCCTGCCACCGGGTCGTGGGAGCCAACGGCAGCCTCACCGGCTACGGCGGCGGCCTGGCCCGCAAGCAGCAACTGCTCGGCTTCGAGAGCGGTACGGCCCTGTTCTGAGGCCGAGCACCACTGCAGCACTAGGCCCCGGGCTCGCCCGCCCGCTCCGCCGCACTGCGCTCCACGCAGAACTCGTTGCCCTCCGGATCGGCAAGGACCGCCCAGCCCTTGCCGTCCGGGGTGCGGCGGTCGTCGATCAGCGTGGCCCCGAGGGCGAGGACCCGCTCGACCTCCTCGTCCCGGGAGAGGTCCGTCGGCTGCAGGTCCAGATGCACCCGGTTCTTCACCGCCTTGGGATCCGGGACCGTGACGAACAGCAGCCCCGCCCCCTCGATCAGCGCGTCCTCGTCGCCCGGCCTGTCGTCCTCGTGCACGGGCAGCCCGAGCACCCGGGACCAGAAGGAGGCGAGACGGTAGGCGTCGGCGGAGTCGATCGTCACATGGCGGACGGCAGAAGTCATGATCGCATTCTGGGCTACCTGCCGAGCCCGCGCAGCACCTCGGGCAGCGCGGTGCCGATCGGCTCCCGGACCACCTCGTCGGCGAGTTCGTCGTACGGCGTCGGCTCGGCGTTCACGATGACGAGCCGTGCGCCGTGGTCGGCGGCGACCCCGGCGAGACCCGCCGCCGGCTGCACCTGGAGGCTGGTGCCGACCGCGATGAACACCTCGCAGGCCTTGGTGATCGAGAGCGCCTGGCCCAGCACCTCCGGGTCGAGCCGCTCGCCGAACATCACCGTGGCCGGCTTCAGGATCCCCCCGCACTCCAGGCACGGCGGGTCCTCCTCACCGGCCTCGAGCCGGGCGAGGGCGTCCTCCATCGGGCCGCGGGCACGGCACCCGGTGCACACCACACCGTGCGCGGATCCGTGCAGTTCGAGCACCTTGCGCGCCGGCATCCCGGCGAGCTGGTGCAGCCCGTCCACGTTCTGCGTGATCACCCTGACCGGCACCCCGGACCGCTCCAGCTCGGCGACCGCGTAGTGCGCGGCGTTCGGCTCCGCCCCCAGCGTGCGGTTCTCGCGCCGCATCCGCCAGGAACGCCGGCGGATCTCCGGATCGCCCATGTAGTACTCGTACGTCACGAGCTTCTCGGCGTCCGGATCGCGCCGCCACAGTCCGTTCGGCCCGCGATAGTCCGGGATCCCGGAGTCGGTGCTGATACCGGCGCCGCTCAGGAGGGCGACGAGGGGCTTGGTCATGGCACCGAGGGTAGGCGGGAGCCCGGAGTGCGGCGAACGGATATTCGGGTCGCCGGGCACCCGGCGGTGGTAGCGTCCGCGCATGGCCAAGGTCACCGTCTCGCTCGACGCCGAACTCGTCGTCGAAGCCATGGTCCTCGCGGGCGTGGGCAGCCCCCAGGACGCCGTCGAACTGGTCGTCCGCGACTACATCGCGCGCGGTCACCGCACCGAGGCCCGCCTTGCCGAACGCGACGACGCGCTGCGCGAGGTCGATGCCAGGCCCCGGGACATCGAGGGCTGACCCGGGTCCGGTTCAGCCGACCCGGTGCCCGTTCTCCAGTTCCGCCGTGCCCCCGCCGTCCGCGAGGACGTCCAGCGCGGCCAGCACCCGGCGGCCCAGGGCGCCCGGCAGATGACCGGTGAGCTCCTCGCGCGCGACCAGACGCCAGGACAGCAGTTCCTCCTCCTGGAGCCGGATCGCCTTGAGGTCGTCCTCGCCGAGGACGCCACCGTCGTACAGATAGGCGACCAGCGGCGGCCGGCCCGTGCCGTGCACCCAGTCCACCGCGAGCAGCGGGCCGAGCTCCACGTCAAGGCCGATCTCCTCGGCCGTCTCCCGGCGCGCGCCCTGGCGCGGGGTCTCACCGGCGTCGGACTCGACCGTACCGCCCGGCAGCGCCCAGCCCTCCCGGTAGTTGGGCTCGACGAGCAGCACCCGCCCCTGCGCGTCCCGGAACAGGGCGGCGGCACCGGCGAGAACGCGGGGGAGCCCCGCGATGTACGTGGCGAAGTCCTGAGTGGTCATCCAGGAAGGGTATCCAGGGCGTCACTCGCTCCCGGCCACGCGCAGGGTCCGCTCCGCCAGTTCACTGATGCGCACCCCGTCGAAGCCGAACACCGCGCTGCGCACCGTGTCCTCCAGCGGGTCCCGCCACTGCGCCGGAATCGCCTCCGCGCCCGTCAGCACCCCGGCCACCGAGCCCGCGGTCGCCCCGTTGGAGTCGGTGTCCAGCCCGCCCCGGACCGTCAGCGTGATGGTGCGGGTGAAGTCGCCGTCGCCGTACAGGAGCCCGGCGGTGAGGACGGCGGCGTTCGGGACGGTGTGGATCCAGCCGAGCCCCGCGGTCTCCTCGGCCACCGTGGTGAGCGTGTCCTCCCAGCTCATCCGGGTGTCGTGGAGGGAGATCACCCGGCGCACGATGCGCGCGAGGCGGCTGCTCGCCGGGATCACGGTGAGCGCCTCGGTCAGCGCGTGCCGGACGGTGGGCGCGCCGAACGCCGCCGAGACCAGCGCCGCCGCCCACATCGCGCCGTAGACGCCGTTGCCGGTGTGCGACAGCACCGCGTCCCGGCGGGCCAGGCCGGCGGCGCGGTGCGGGGCGGCGGGGCAGGTCCAGCCGTAGATGTCGGCCCGGATCAGGGCCCCGATCCACTCCTGGTACGGGTTGTCGTAGGTGGCGGTCAGCGGCGGCTTGAGTCCGTTGGCGAGGTTGCGGTAGGCCGCCCGCTCGGCGGTGAAGGTCTGCAGGAACGGCAGCCGCAGCAGCCACAGGTCACCGACCTGCTCGGTGCTGAAGCCGAAGCCGTGGGTCTCCAGCAGGTCCAGGCCGAGGATGGCGTAGTCGACGTCGTCGTCCCGGCAGCTGCCGTGGATCCGCCCGCGCACGCACTGCCGCCACTCCGGGCGCAGCTCGAGGGCGTCGTCCTCGCCGGGTGGCGGCTCGGGCAGGTAGTCGGTGAGCGGCAGGGCGTCGGCCCGCCGCAGATAGCGGTCGATACGGTCCCGCGTCCACAGGTCGCCGTGCTCGACCGGCTTGCCCAGCATGTTGCCGGCGATCCGGCCCAGCCAGCCCCCGAGCACGCGGTCGGCGAGCTCCGGTTCGATCCCCACAAGGGTCATACGACCGGTCTACCCGATTCCGGGGAGCACGGACAGCGGGGCGGCCCGGTGCGGGCGCACCGCGTCCAGGGACCGGGCGGGGCATGACGGGGAGGGTGTCCTGCGGTTAAGGTCGCAGCGGCGCGACTGGCCTTGACATGCGCGAGGCCCGGAGAGCAAGGGGATCACAGGTGACACAGCGCGTGCTCATCGCCGCGGACAAGTTCAAGGGCTCGCTGACGGCCGTGCAGGTCGCCGAGCGGGTGACGGCCGGGCTGCGGCACGTCGTGCCCGACGTCGACGTCGAGGCGATGCCCGTGGCCGACGGCGGCGACGGCACCGTGGACGCCGCGGTCGCGGCCGGTTTCGAGCGCCACGAGGTACGAGTGGCGGGTCCCCTCGGCGACGAGGTCACGGCGGCGTTCGCGCTGCGCGGGGACACGGCCGTCGTCGAGATGGCCGAGGCCAGCGGCCTCCAGCGGCTGCCGGCGGGCGTCTTCGCGCCCCTGACGGCATCCACGTACGGCTCCGGGGAACTGCTGCGGGCCGCCCTGGACGCGGGCGCCCGGACCATCGTCTTCGGCGTCGGCGGCAGCGCCACGACCGACGGCGGCGCCGGCATGCTCGCCGCGCTCGGCGCGCGGTTCCTGGACGCGGACGGCGAGCCGGTGACGCCCGGCGGCGGCGGCCTCGGCGAGCTGGCCTCGGCCGACCTGTCCGGCCTGGACCCGCGACTCGCCTCGGTCGAACTGGTGCTCGCGAGCGACGTCGACAACCCGCTGACCGGCCCCAAGGGCGCCCCGGCGGTCTACGGCCCGCAGAAGGGCGCCTCACCGGACGACGTGGCCGCCCTGGACGCGGCGCTCGCGCACTTCGCGAAGGTGCTGGAGGGCGCGATCGGCGCCAGGGCCGCGGAGCACGCCGCCGCCCCCGGCGCGGGCGCGGCCGGCGGCATCGGCTACGGCGCCCTGCTCCTCGGCGCCCGGTTCCGCCCCGGCATCGAGGTCATGCTCGACGTCCTCGGCTTCGCGCAGGCGCTGGAGCGCGCGGAGCTGGTGATCACCGGGGAGGGTTCCCTGGACGAGCAGACCCTGCACGGCAAGGCTCCCGCGGGTGTCGCCGCGGCGGCGCGGGCGGCCGGCAAGGAGGTCGTCGCGGTGTGCGGGCGGCTGGCCCTGCCCCCGGAGGCGCTGGGGCGGGCCGGGATCCGGCGCGTGTACCCGCTGACCGACCTCGAGCCGGACGTCGAGAAGTGCATCGCGGAGGCCGGGCCGATCCTGGAGCGCTCGGCCGCGCGCATCGCCGAGGACTTCCTGCGCTGATCTTCGCAGCGCCCTCCCCGCCCGGGCGGGGAAACGCGAAGGGCCCCGGACCGTATCGGTCCGGGGCCCTTCGCGTTCCAGCGTTACGGCTGCGCCGCACGCGCCTCGCGGCGGTTGTCGCGGAAGTTGTTCACCCGGCGGGCCGTGGCGAACAGCGGGATCACCGCGCCCATGACCAGCTGCAGGGCGCAGCCCGTCTGGAGCAGCAGCTGGCCGCTCGGGGCGTCGAACGCCCACGCCGCCAGCAGACCCATCGAGAGCACGATCCAGGCCAGCATCGCCACCGCGAGCCGCCCCCGCGGCTTCGGGTACTCCACCCGGCTCACCATCAGCCACGCCGTGCCCAGCACCGCCAGCAGCGTCGCCACGAAGGGCAGCTCCAGCAGGACGATCGAGACGACCGTCAGCGCCCCGAACGGCGAGGGCATGCCCTGGAACATGCCGTTCGGCGGTGTCACGCACGAGAACCGCGCAAGCCGCAGCACCACCGCCAGCAACACCACGATCGCGCCGACCGCGGCCACCTTCTGGTGCGCCCCGTCGGTCACCATGCCGTAGACGAGCACGAAGTACGCCGGCGCGAGGCCGAAGCTGATCAGGTCCGAGAGGTTGTCCAGCTCGGCGCCCATCGGCGAGGAGCGCAGCTTGCGCGCGACCAGGCCGTCGAACAGGTCGAAGATGGCGGCGCACAGCATCAGGATCACGGCCGTGGCCGCGCTGTGCCGCGCCATGCCGACCTCTTCGCTCCCCGTGAAGTGGGGGATGAGGATGCCGGTGGTGGTGAAGTACACGGCCATGAAGCCGCAGGTGGCGTTGCCGAGGGTGAGGGTGTCCGCTATCGAGAGGCGGAGAGAGAGGGGCATCTCCTCCTCTTCGTCCACCTCGTCCGCCTCGGGCACCCAGCCCGTCTGTGTCTCCGGATCAATCACGGTCAATGCGAGTCACCCCAGCCACGGTCTTCTGCCCGACCTCGACCGCGACCTCCACGCCCTCGGGCAGGTAGATGTCGACCCGCGAGCCGAAGCGGATCAGACCGATCCGGTCCCCCTGCTCGACCTTCGTCCCCTGAGGGATGTACGGCACGATGCGACGGGCGACCGCGCCTGCGATCTGGATCATCTCGATGTCGCCGAGTTCGGTGTCGAAATGCCAGACTACGCGCTCGTTGTTCTCGCTCTCCTTGTTGAACGCCGGAACGAACCCGCCCGGGATGTGCTCGACCGAGGTCACCGTGCCGGAGAGGGGCGCGCGGTTGACGTGGACGTTGAGCGGGCTCATGAAGATCGCGACGCGGGTGCGTCCGTCCTTCCACGGCATGATGCTCTGCACCACACCGTCGGCGGGCGAGATGACCCGGCCCTGGGCGATCTCGCGCTCGGGGTCGCGGAAGAACCACAGCATGCCCGCCGCGAGGGCGGTGGCGGGCACGGCCACGGCCTTGGCGGCGCCGGAGCGGCGCGCCTTGGCCAGGCTGAGGGCTGCGGTGGCGACGGTCGGGAGAAGCCACGGCGATGCTCCGCGCGCGAGGCGTACGCCGGCCCGGCTGTCGCGAGGTGCAGAGGTTTGGCTGTGGGGCATGGATGACCTTCGTAGCGGATGATGCCGCGCACTGAGGGGGGACGGCGGCTTTCCCGGGATCGTACCGGTCGCGGGCCACAACTGGGCAAGCCAGGAAGCCGAGTCGGCGGCTGAAGAGTAATGACGGGGTGTGATCTTCTTCTCGAAGAAAACACCCCGAACCCGGACATCTAGCCCTGGAATCGATACTCTTCGAGCAACCTGCGCCCGATGATCATTTTCTGGATCTCGGCGGTACCTTCACCGATCAGCAGCATCGGGGCCTCACGGTAGAGGCGCTCGATCTCGTACTCCTTGGAGAAGCCGTAGCCGCCGTGGATCCGGAAAGCATCCTCCACGACCTCCTTGCAGTACTCGGAGGCGAGGTACTTCGCCATCCCAGCCTCAAGGTCGTTTCGCTCCCCGGAGTCCTTTTTGCGTGCCGCGTTCACCATCATGGCATGGGCGGCCTCGACCTTGGTAGCCATCTCGGCGAGCTTGAACTGGATCGCCTGGTGCTGGGCGATCGGTTTGCCGAAAGTGTGGCGCTGCTGGGCGTACTGGACACCCAGTTCGAAGGCACGCTGAGCGACGCCGCAACCACGCGCCGCCACGTTGACGCGGCCGACTTCCACGCCGTCCATCATTTGGTAAAAACCTCGGCCGGTGGCCCCGCCGAGCACCCGGTCGGCGGGAATCCGCAGGCCATCCATGATGAGTTCGGTCGTGTCGACCCCCTTGTACCCCATCTTGTCGATCTTGCCCGGAATGGTCAGGCCGGGGCGGACCTCACCGAAGCCGGGCTCCTTCTCGACGAGGAAGGTGGTCATCGACTTGTGCGGCTTGGCGGCCGCTTCCTCGGGGGAGAGACCTTCGTCACTTCGCACCAGAACGGCCACCAGAGACGACGTTCCGCCGTTCGTGAGCCACATCTTCTGACCGTTCAGGACGTACTCGTCGCCGTCCCTGACCGCCTTGGAGGTGATCGCCGACACGTCCGAGCCGAGGGCGGGCTCCGACATGGAGAAGGCGCCGCGGATGTCACCGGCCGCCATCCTCGGCAGGAAGTGGTCCTTCTGCTCCTGCGTGCCGTGCTGCTTGAGCATGTACGCCACGATGAAGTGGGTGTTGATGATGCCGGACACCGACATCCAGCCGCGCGCGATCTCCTCGACGCACAGGGCGTACGTCAGGAGGGACTCGCCCAGGCCGCCGTACTCCTCCGGGATCATCAGGCCGAACAGGCCCAACTCCCGGAGCCCGTCGACGATCTGCTGGGGGTATTCGTCGCGGTGCTCCAGCTGGGTCGCGACCGGGATGATCTCCTTGTCCACGAAGTCGCGGACGGTGGACAGGATCTCCTGCTGGATGTCGGTCAGACCGGCGGTCTGGGCGAGTCGCGCCATGGCTACTTCTCCTGCTCCTTGAGCTCGGGGCGGCCCGGCTGCTCGCCGCCGCGCTCCTTGATGTACGTCTCGGTCGGCACCATCACCTTGCGGCGGAACACGCAGACCAGCGTGCCGTCCTGCTTGTAGCCCTTGGTCTCGACGTAGACGATGCCGCGGTCGTTCTTCGACTTCGACGGCCACTTGTCGAGCACCGTCGTCTGGCCGTAGACGGTGTCGCCGTGGAAGGTCGGCGCCACGTGCTTGAGCGACTCGATCTCCAGGTTGGCGATGGCCTTTCCGGAGATGTCCGGGACGGACATGCCGAGCAGCAGCGAGTAGATGTAGTTCCCGACGACGACGTTCTTGCCGAAGTCCGTCGTCTTCTCCGCATAGTTGGTGTCCATGTGGAGGGGGTGGTGGTTCATGGTGAGGAGGCAGAACAGGTGGTCGTCGTACTCGGTGACCGTCTTTCCCGGCCAGTGCTTGTACGTCGCCCCGACCTCGAACTCCTCGTAGGTGCGTCCGAACTGCATCGCGCTCAGGCCTCCGGGATCTCGAACTTCGACGTGCGCTGCATGCCGGCGGCGCGGCCCTTGCCGGAGATGACCAGGGCCATCTTGCGGCTGGCCTCGTCGATCATCTCGTCGCCGAGCATCGCCGAGCCCTTCTTGCCGCCCGCCTCGGACGTGTAGTAGTCGTACGCGTCCAGGATCAGCTCGGCGTGGTCGAAGTCCTCCTGCGACGGGGAGAAGATCTCGTTGGACGCCTCCACCTGGCCCGGGTGCAGCACCCACTTGCCGTCGAAGCCGAGCGCGGCGGCGCGCCGGGCGACCTCGCGGTAGCCGTCGATGTTGCGGATCTGCAGGTAGGGGCCGTCGATCGCCTGGAGGTTGTTGGCGCGGGCGGCCATCAGGATCTTCATCAGGATGTAGTGGTAGGCGTCCGCCGGGTAGCCGGGCGGCTGCTCGCCCACGACCAGCGACTTCATGTTGATCGACGCCATGAAGTCGGCCGGGCCGAAGATGATCGTCTCGACGCGCTGGGAGGCCGTCGCGATCTCGTTGACGTGGTTCAGGCCCTGCGCGTTCTCGATCTGCGCCTCGATGCCGATCTTGCCGACCTCGAAGCCCATGGTCTTCTCGATCTGCGTCAGCAGCAGGTCCAGCGCCACGATCTGCTGGGGCGTCTGCACCTTCGGCAGCATGATGCAGTCGAGGTTCTGGCCCGCGCCCTCGACGACGGTCACGACGTCGCGGTACGTCCACTCGGTCGTCCAGTCGTTGACGCGCACCACTCGCGTCTTGCCTGTCCAGTCGCCCTCGTTGAGGAACTTGACGATGGTGTGCCGCGCCTCGGGCTTGGCGAGCGGCGCGCACGCGTCCTCCAGGTCCAGGAAGACCTGGTCGGCCGGGAGGCCCTGGGCCTTCTCCAGGAAGCGCGGGTTCGAGCCCGGCACGGCCAGACAGGAACGCCGGGGGCGAAGGCGGTTGACCGTGGTCATGCGGGGACCTCCAGGGGGTCGAGCTTGTTCGCTGTGCGGATCTCATCGACGATGCGGCCGATGATTCCGGTGATGTCGAAGTCCTTCGGGGTGAAGACCGCGGCCACTCCGGCGGCCCGGAGCTGTTCGGCGTCACCATTCGGGATGATGCCACCGGCGATCACCGGGATGTCCGTGGCGCCGGCCACACGCAGCCGTTCCAGGACGTCCGGCACCAACTGGGCGTGCGAGCCGGACAGGATGGACAGGCCCACCGCGTGCACGTCCTCGGCGAGGGCCGCGTCCACGATCTGCTCCGGGGTGAGCCGGATGCCCTGGTAGACCACCTCGAACCCGGCGTCACGGGCCCGCACGGCGATCTGCTCGGCGCCGTTGGAGTGCCCGTCCAGGCCCGGCTTGCCGACCAGGAAGCGGAGCTTGCCGACGCCGAGGTCGCGGGCCGTCTCGGCCACCCGTTGGCGGACCAGCGCCATCGCGGTGCCCTGCTCGGCGGTCACCGCGACGGGCGCGGAGGAGACACCGGTGGGGGCCCGGAACTCGCCGAACACCTCGCGCAGCGCCCCGGCCCACTCGCCGGTCGTGACGCCGGCCCGGGCGCACTCCAGGGTGACCTCCATGAGGTTCGCGGAACCCTGCGCGGCCTCCTTCAGCTTCTCCAGCGCCTTGCAGGGGCGCGGGTGGTTGAAGGGCGGCTGGTAGCGGGTGCCGCGCCAGTGCTCCAGGGCGGCGATCACCCGGGCCTCGACCGCGGGGTCGACCGTCTGGATCGCCGCGTCCAGGTCGGCGGTGAGCGGGTTCGGCTCGGTCGACTCGTAGATGTTGACGCCGACGATCTTCTCCTGGCCGGACTCGATCCGCGCCCGGCGCTCGGCGTGCGAGGCGACCAGCTGCGACTTGAGGTAGCCGGACTCGACGGCCGCCATCGCGCCGCCCATTTCCTGGATCCGCTCGATCTCCGCGAGCGACTCCTCGACCAGCGCCTCGACCTTGGTCTCGATCACCTTCGAGCCCTCGAAGATGTCCTCGTACTCCAGCAGGTCGCTCTCATGGGCGAGGACCTGCTGGATCCGCAGCGACCACTGCTGGTCCCAGGGCCGGGGCAGGCCCAGCGCCTCGTTCCAGGCGGGCAGCTGGACGGCACGCGCGCGGGCGTCCTTGGAGAGGGTGACGGCCAGCATCTCCAGCACGATCCGCTGGACGTTGTTCTCCGGCTGCGCCTCCGTCAATCCCAGCGAGTTGACCTGGACGCCGTAGCGGAAGCGGCGCTGCTTGGGGTCCTGGATGCCGTAGCGCTCGCGGGTGATCCTGTCCCAGATGCGGCCGAAGGCGCGCATCTTGCACATCTCCTCGACGAAGCGGACGCCCGCGTTCACGAAGAAGGAGATCCGGGCGACGACATCGCCCATGCGCTCCTCGGGGACCTGGCCGCCGTCGCGCACGGCGTCGAGCACCGCGATCGCCGTGGACATCGCGTACGCGATCTCCTGGACCGGCGTGGCGCCCGCCTCCTGCAGGTGGTAGCTGCAGATGTTGATCGGGTTCCACTTCGGCATGTGGGAGACCGTGTACGCGATCATGTCCGTCGTCAGGCGCAGCGACGGCCCGGGCGGGAAGACGTGCGTGCCCCGGGACAGGTACTCCTTGACGATGTCGTTCTGGGTCGTGCCCTGGAGCTTGGTGATGTCCGCACCCTGCTCCTCCGCGACGACCTGGTAGAGCGCCAGCAGCCACATGGCGGTGGCGTTGATGGTCATCGAGGTGTTCATCTGCTCCAGGGGGATGTCCTGGAACAGCCGGCGCATGTCACCGAGGTGCGAGACGGGCACCCCGACCCGGCCGACCTCGCCGCGGGCGAGGACGTGGTCCGGGTCGTAGCCCGTCTGCGTCGGCAGGTCGAAGGCGACGGACAGACCCGTCTGGCCCTTGGCGAGGTTGCGCCGGTACAGCTCGTTGGACGCCTCGGCCGTGGAGTGACCGGCGTAGGTTCGCATGAGCCACGGCCGGTCCTTCTGACGCTCAGTCATGCGGCTGTCCTCAGATGTCGCGGAAGCGGTTGATGGCGTCGAGGTGCTTGGCGCGCATCTCCTCGTCGCGCACGCCCAGGCCCTCCTCGGGGGCCAGGCACAGCACGCCGACCTTGCCCTGGTGGAGGTTGCGGTGCACGTCGAACGCGGCCTGGCCGGTCTCCTCCAGGGAGTAGACCTTCGACAGCGTCGGGTGGATCTTGCCCTTCGCGATCAGCCGGTTGGCCTCCCAGGCCTCGCGGTAGTTGGCGAAGTGCGAGCCGATGATCCGCTTCAGCGACATCCACAGGTAGCGGTTGTCGTACTCGTGCATGTACCCCGAGGTCGAGGCACAGGTGGTGATGGTGCCGCCCTTGCGGGTGACGTAGACGGAGGCGCCGAAGGTCTCGCGGCCGGGGTGTTCGAAGACGATGTCGATGTCCTCCCCGCCGGTGAACTCGCGGATGCGCTTGCCGAAGCGCTTCCACTCCTTCGGGTCCTGGGTGTTCTCGTCCTTCCAGAACTTGTAGCCCTCGGCGTTGCGGTCGATGATCGCCTCGGCGCCCATCGAGCGGCAGATCTCCGCCTTCTGGGGGCTGCTCACCACACAGATCGGGTTGGCGCCGCCGGCCAGCGCGAACTGCGTGGCGTAGCTGCCGAGTCCGCCGCTGGCGCCCCAGATCAGGACGTTGTCGCCCTGCTTCATGGCGGCGCCGTTGCGGGAGACCAGCTGGCGGTAGGCGGTGGAGTTGACCAGGCCCGGGGCCGCGGCCTCCTCCCAGCTGAGGTGCTTGGGCTTCGGCATCAGCTGGTTGGACTTGACGAGCGCGATCTCGGCGAGGCCGCCGAAGTTGGTCTCGAAGCCCCAGATGCGCTGCTCGGGGTCGAGCATGGTGTCGTTGTGGCCGTCGGAAGACTCCAGCTCGACGGAGAGGCAGTGCGCGACGACCTCGTCACCGGGGTTCCAGGCGTTGACACCGGGGCCGGTGCGCAGGACGACGCCCGCGAGGTCGGAGCCGATGATGTGGTACGGCAGGTCGTGGCGCTTGGTGAGCTCGCTGAGCCTGCCGTAGCGCTCCAGGAAGCTGAACGTCGACACCGGCTCGAAGATCGAGGTCCACACGGAGTTGTAGTTGACCGAGGAGGCCATCACGGCCACCAGGGCCTCGCCCGGGCCGAGTTCCGGCACCGGCACGTCGTCCAGGTGGATCGACTTGCGGGGGTCCTTGTCGCGGGTCGTGAGGCCCGCGAACATCTCCGTCTCGTCCTTGTGCACGGTGATCGCGCGGTACGACTCGGGGAGCGGCAGAGCGGCGAAGTCGGCCGGCGTCGATTCCGGCGACTGGATCGCGTCCAGGATGTCCTTCACGGTCACGGTGTTGCCTCCGGCGATACGCGTCCTGAGGGGGGACGCTGAGGGTTACGTCGGTGCTGCTGGGGATGTGTGTGGGTGCCGTCGGTTCGGCGGGTGGTGCGGTGCTGCGGCGGCGCTTTGTGGCGCGGGAGGGTGCCTGTGACGCAGGCGTCCGGCGGGCGAGCCGTTGGGCTCGTCGGGACAGGCCGGACACCTTGAACGTATGACACCGCGTGTCAGGCCGCAAGGCACTGAGTGCCAGAAGTTGCTCTCAGGTGAAATCTTTACGTAACAGATGAGCGATGATCGATCGAACGGGGGCTGAAAGATACCGAAAAACCTGCTCTGACATGCCAAAACGGCCACCCCGGGGGGTGGCCGTCATCACATGGGCGAAGGGTCCTCGCGGTGTGCCTCAGCGCTCCTTGAGCGCCTCCTCGATGGTCCGCATCACCTGATCCAGGGGGGCGTCGGTGCGGGCGACGGTCACCAGGACCTCGCCGTGGGTGGAGACCGCCGCGGCGGCCGGCTGGGGGGTGGTGGCCGTCCGGCCGGCCCCGATGCCGCTGCCGAAGGTCTTGCGGACGATCGCGAAGGCATGGTCCAGCTGGGCCTCCACATCGCCCTGGCCGCCCGCCCGCAGCCAGCGCCGCAGCACATGGTTGTGGGCGGTGACCACGGCGGACGCGGCGACCTCCGCCAGCAGCGGGTCGTCGTTGGCGTCGTCGTCGTGCGCGTGCTCGTCGAAGTGGCCGAGGAGGTAGCGGGTGAAGAGACGCTCGTAGCGGGCCACCGAGGCGATCTCCGCCTCCCGCAGGGTGGGCACCTCACGCGTGAGCTTGTAGCGGGCGACCGAGATCTCCGGACGGGCCGCGTACATCCGCATGACTTCCTTGATGCCGCGGCACACCGTGTCGAGCGGATGCTCGTGCGCGGGGGCGGCGTTGAGTACCGCCTCGGCGCGGATCAGCGTGTCGTCGTGATCGGGGAAGATCGCCTCTTCCTTGGAGCGGAAGTGGCGGAAGAAGGTGCGGCGCGCGACCCCGGCCGCGGCCGCGATCTCGTCGACGGTGGTCGCCTCGTACCCCTTGGTGGAGAACAGCTCCATCGCCGCGGCCGCCAGTTCCCGGCGCATCTTGAGCCGCTGGGCGGCCGCGCGACTGCCTGCGGCACTTTCCGGTGCGTCGGGCGTGGCTGGTGTACGTGAGGACCTGGCGGGCTGGGGCATGACCCGAACGTACTGCATCCGCGCAGGACGGTGCGCAGGTCCCGGGCTTCCCCCGCCCTGGGCGGGCGGGGGAGCGGCCGCGGGGTCGAGCAGTCCGCCCCAGTCCTCGCCTACGCGGAACCAGTCGCCGGGACGGTCACCGGCGGGCATATTCGCGGAAGCCGCGGCCCGTCTTGCGGCCGAGGCAGCCCGCGGCCACCAGGTGCTCCAGCAGCGGCGCCGGAGCCAGGCCCGGGTCACGGAACTCGCGGTGCAGCACCTTCTCGATGGCCAGCGAGACATCGAGCCCGACCACGTCCAGGAGCTCGAACGGGCCCATCGGGTAGCCGCCGCCCAGCTTCATCGCCGCGTCGATGTCGTCGAGCGTGGCGTAGTGCTCCTGCACCATCTTGATCGCGTTGTTCAGGTACGGGAACAGCAGGGCGTTGACGATGAATCCGGCGCGGTCGCCGCAGTCCACCGCGTGCTTCCTGATCCGGCCGCAGACCTCGCGGACCGTGGCGTGCACGTCGTCGGCGGTCAGGACGGTACGGACGACCTCGACCAGCTTCATCGCCGGGGCGGGGTTGAAGAAGTGCATGCCGATCACGTCCTGCGGGCGCGAGGTGGCGCGGGCGCAGGCGACGACGGGCAGCGAGGAGGTGGTGGTGGCCAGCACCGCGCCGGGCTTGCAGACCTTGTCCAGGGCGGCGAACAGCTGCTGCTTGATCTCCAGGTCCTCGGCGACGGCCTCGACGGCCAGGTCGACCTCGGCGAAGGCGTCGTAGGAGCCCGCCGGGGTGATCCTGTCCAGGGTCTGGGCCGCGGCCTCCGCGGTCATCCGGCCCTTGTCGACGGAGCGGGCGAGGGACTTGCCGATCCGGGCCTTCGCGGTCTGCGCCTTCTCCTCGCTGCGGGCGGCGAGGACGACCTCGTACCCCGCCTTGGCGAAGACCTCGGCGATCCCGGAGGCCATGGTGCCGGAGCCGGCGACGCCGACGGAGCGGACCTCGCGGCCCGGCGCCGGGGCGGAACCCTCCAGCGGCGTCAGGGCGTCCCGCACGACGGCCGCGCTGCCCGGCGCCTCGTAGGTGTAGAAGCCGCGGCCCGCCTTACGGCCCGTCAGGCCCGCCTCGCTGAGCTGCTTGAGGATGGGAGCGGGGGCGTGCAGCCGGTCGTGGGACTCGGCGTACATGGCGTCCAGGACCGTGCGCGCGGTGTCGATGCCGATGAGGTCGAGCAGGGCGAGGGGGCCCATGGGCAGGCCGCAGCCGAGCCGCATGGCGGCGTCGATGTCCTCGCGGGAGGCGTACTTGGCCTCGTACATCGCGGCGGCCTGGTTGAGGTAGCCGAACAGCAGCCCGTCGGCGACGAACCCGGGCCGGTCGCCCACGGCGACGGGCTCCTTGCCGAGGTCGAGGGCGAGGTTGGTGACGGCGGTGACGGCCGCGGGCGCGGTCAGCACCGAGGAGACGACCTCCACCAGCTTCATCGCCGGGGCCGGATTGAAGAAGTGCAGCCCGAGCACCCGCTCCGGCCGCGCCGAGTCGGCGGCGAGCCGGGTGACGGACAGCGCGTTGGTCCCGGTGGCGAGGATCGTCTCGGGGCGCACGATCCCGTCCAGCGCGCGGAAGATCTGCTGCTTGATCTCGTACGACTCCGGCACGACCTCGATCACCAGGTCGGCGTCGGCCGCCGCGGCCAGGTCGGCGGAGGTGCGCACCCGGCCGAGGGCGTCGGCGCGCTCCTGCTCGCTGAGCCTGCCGCGCTCCACGGCGCGGGCGGTGGAGGCCTCCAGGGCGGCCACCGACTGGGCTGCCACGGCCTCGCTGATGTCGATGCCGATGACCTCGCGGCCGGCCTTGGCGAGGACCTCGGCGATACCGGTGCCCATGGTGCCGAGGCCGATGACGGCGACGGTCCGGATCGGGGACAGAGGGGTGTCGGACAGGGGAGTGGCCATCGCGGGACTCCAGGAATGAGGGTGACGACTGGGAGCGCGGCCCGGTGCGCCGAAGCGGCGCAACGGGTGCGTGAGAGATGCGGGTGTGGTCCGGGCTACCTGCGCACACGCCCGGTGCCGTCGACACGGACGTGCACACGTCCGGTGAACGGTCCTGCCCGACCGGCCCTGTCCCGTGGCCAAGTCGTACTGCGGTACCTGAGGTACCGAACCGACAGCTTCCGCGGCGGCTGCGTCACCAGGCCACCACGGGTGGATCGCGAGGGGTGTCTCGCTCGTCTGAGCTTAACCGGCCGGTAACGAGCGCGCCAGCCCCCGTCCTTCACCGTCTTTGTGATGTAGGTCCCGACGCGGTGGACGCGCCCATAGGCTCCATGTCATGGACGAAGAGTTGCGATCACTCACGGAGCGCTTACGGCGGGAGTCGGGCGGCGGCCCGGGTTTCGAGCGGCTCGCGGACACCACGGACCCGGACGAACTGGCCGATGTCCTCACCGCGCCGGGGCAGTCGCTGTGGGCCCGGGAGCTGGCCGCGTTCCGGCTCGGACTCGCGGGGGACCGGCGGGCGTTCGAAGCCCTCGTCCTGCTCCTGAACCACCGTGACCCGCAACGCTGCTCCTCCGCCGCGTACGCCCTGGCCCGGCTCGGTGATCCCCGGACGGCCCGCGCGGCGGCGGCGCTCGCCACGAACGAACTGCGCGTCGCCTACGCCCTGCACCCGGTCCGGCTGCTGGTCGAACTGCGGGCCCCCGAGGCGGTCCCCGCGCTGATCACCACCCTGCAGAGGCGGCTGCGCCCGCACGACCCCCACCGTCGCGTCGCACTCGCCTGCGTCGAGGGTCTCGGCACCCTCGGCGACGCCCGCGCCCGGACCGTACTGAGCGAGGCACTGGCCCACCCGGCGCTCGCGGAGGCGGCGGTGCATGCGCTGGCGCGGATTCCCCGGCAGCGGTGACGGGGGCCCCGGGCAGTGGTGACTCGCGCCTTCGGGCAGTGGTGACTTGCCCTTCGGGCAGTGGTGGCGCCGACCGAGGGCAGTGGTGACGCGGGCCCCGGGCGGTGGGGGCGCCGGGCCCTCGGGCGGTGGTGACGCTGGCCTTCGGGCCGTGGGGGCGCCGGGCCCCGGGCGGTGGGGGCGCCGGGGCTTCGGGCCGTGGTGACCCGGGCCCGGGCGGTGGGGGCGCCGGTCGTCGGGCAGTGGTGACGCCGGGCCCCCGGGCGGTGGTGGCGCCGGGCCGTGGTGGCGTGAGGCGCTTGGTAGCGGTGGCGCGGGGCCCTAGCCGGTGGCGGTGAGTTGCCTGACGTAGCGCACCTCCGGCACCAGGACGCCGTCCACCTCCCACGGGTCCTCGGCGCCGTCGGCGACGAAGCCCGCCCGCTCGTAGAAGCGGCGGGCGTCGGTGTTCTCCTGCAGGACCCAGAGCAGCATGCGCGGGTACCCGGCGGCCGTGCACCGGCGTATCGACTCCTGGAGCAGGGCCCGGCCGATCCCGGCGCCGTACTGGCCGGGGTCGACGTAGATCGCGTAGAGCTCGGCGTCGTCGGTGCGGAGGTCGCCCGCTCGGTAGGGGCCGTGGCAGGCCCAGCCGACCGTGCTGCCGTTCCGCTCGGCGATCAGGTCCGCGTGGGTGCCGTGGCCCTGTGCGAGGCGGGCGCGATGCCGCTCGGCGTCCTCCGCGACGCTGAGCGCGTCGAGGTAGGACTGGGGCATCAGCCCGCGGTAGGCGGTGCGCCAGCCGCCGACGCGGATCTCGGCGACGCGGTCGCAGTCGGCGTGCGCCATGTCCCGCAGCCGGATGCCGGTCACGGGGCCACCACCGCGAACGCCTCGATCTCCATGCGGAACTCCGGCCGCACCAGCGCCGCAACCTGCACCGCCGAGGCAGCCGGCAGGCGGTCGTCCGGTATGTGCTCGGCGCGGGCCGCACGGATCGCGGGCAGGTCCGCCATGTCCGTGACGAAGTAGGTGAGTTTGACGACGTCGTCGAAGGTCGCCCCGGCGGCGGCCAGGCAGCGCCGCAGGTTCTCGAAGACCTGTCGGGCCTGGGCGGCCGGGTCGCCCTCGCCGACCAACTCGCCCTTCTCGTCGAGCGGCAGCTGGCCGGCGACGGCCACGAAGCGGCCGGTGCCCAGGACGACATGGCTGTACTGCGGGGCGGCGGCCACCCCGTCGGGGGCGGGGATCCTCGTCAGCTCACTCATGCGTCCATCGTGGACCATGGGTCCGACAACGCCCGCCCCCGGGGAGGCTCAGCCGCGGAAGCCGAGCAGCCCGTGCAGCGTCGAACCCCGCGAGGAGGCCGCCGACGTCGGGCTCAGCGGCTTCGGGCCGGGCAGCGCGTCGCACACCGCGTCCACCTCGCCGTCGCCGCGCGGCACTGTGCCGTCGGTCAGATACGCCGCCACGTGCTTGTCGAGGCAGGCGTTCCCGCTCAGCGAGATGCCGTGGTTCTGGCCGCCCTCCTCCACCACCAGGCTGGAGCCGTGCAGCATCCGGTGCATCATCACGGCGCCCTGGTACGGCGTGGCCGCGTCACCGGTGGCCTGGAGCAGCAGCACCGGCGGCAGTTGGCCGTTGGCGACGTTCACCGGCTGCAGGGAGCCGGTGGGCCAGAACGCGCAGGGCGCGTTGTACCAGGCGTTGCTCCAGGTCATGAACGGCGCCTTCGCGTACACCGCCCAGTTGTCTTCCCGCCACTGCTCCCAGTGGCGCGGCCACGTCGCGTCCCGGCACTGGACGGACGTGTAGACGCTGTAGCCGTTGTCGCCCGCCGCGTCCACGGCGGCGAAGTTCTCGTACGCCTCCACCAGCGGATCGCCGTTCCTGTCGCCCACGTACGCCGCGAACGCCTCGGCGAGATGGGGCCAGTAGCCGTTGAAGTAGCCGCCGGGCAGGAAGGTCTCCTCCAGTTCGGCGGGGCCCACCGTGCCGCCGGCCGACTTCTTCGCCAGCGCGGCCCGCATCGCGTACCACTTGGCCTCGATCTTCGCCGGGTCGGTGCCCAGCTTGTAGGTCGCGTGGTGCTTGGCGACCCACGCCAGGAAGGCGAGGTGGCGGTCGTTGAAGGCGTGGTCCTGCGTGAGGTTGTTCTCGTACCAGACCCCCGTGGGGTCCACCACGGAGTCCAGGACCAGCCGCCGCACCCGCTCCGGGAAGAGCCGGGCATAGACCGCGCCGAGATAGGTGCCGTACGAGTAGCCGAAGTAGTTGATCCGCTCGGCGCCGACCGCGTGCCGGATGCGGTCCATGTCCCGTGCGGCGCTGATCGTGTCGATGTACGGCAGCAGATGCGCGTACTTGTCGCCGCACGCCTTCGCGAAGGACTGCGCGCGGGTGAGGTCGGCCTTCTCGAGCGCCGGGGTGCTCGGCACCGAGTCCGGGCGCACCGGGTCGAAGTGGCCGGGCCTGCAGTCGAGGGCGGGCTTGCTCTTGCCGACCCCGCGCGGGTCGAAGCCGATCACGTCGTACTGCGCCGCCACCGGCTTCGGCAGCGTCTTCGCCACGAACCCGGCCAGGCCGAGACCGCTGCCGCCGGGGCCGCCGGGGTTGACCAGCAGCGGCCCCTGGTACGTCTTCGCGGTGTGCGGCACCCGCGACAGGGCGAGCGTGATCTGCTCCCCGTGCGGATTCGCGTGGTCGAGCGGCACCTTGAGGGAGGCGCACTGGAGCGTCGGATGGGCGGTGGTGCCGCAGCTCTTCCAGGCGAGCTTCGGGGACCGCTCCACGCCGGCCTCGGCGGGGACGGCGGTGAACGTCCCGGCCACGACGACGGCCGCACCGCACAGCACGGCTGCGCGTTTTCTCATCGAGTCCTCCCAGGACGGAGGTGTGCGGACCGCGAAGGTCACGGTCCACGCCGCATCGTCCCGGAAAGGCCGCCCGGAAGAACCTGTTCTGGTGATACTTGACCCGATTGGGTCGGCCGTTGCGCTCGGATGCTCTCAGAGCAGGGAGAGCTGCACCGGCTCGGTCGGCGGGGGCCCGGCCGGCTCGGGCTCCCGGATCCGGCGCGGCATGCCCGCGCGCGTGGGGCCGATGCCGTACTCCTCGGCCAGCTCGTGCACCTGACGGGTGATCCGGCGCTGGTACCACTTCGGGGCGTAGGCGCCGTCCGCGTACAGCCGCTCGTAGCGCCGCACCAGATGGGGGTGATGGCGGGCGAGCCAGGCCATGAACCACTCCCGGGCGCCGGGGCGCAGGTGCAGCACCAGCGGGGTCACCGAGGTCGCCCCGGCCGCCGCTATCGCCCCCACGGTGGCCCGGAGCTGGGCCGGGGAGTCGCCGAGGAACGGGATCACCGGCGCCATCAGCACCCCGCACCCGATGTCGTGCTCGCCGAGGGTGCGGACGACCTCCAGGCGCCGCTCGGGGGCGGGCGTCCCCGGCTCGACGGTGCGCCACAGCTCGGCGTCGGTGAAGCCGACCGAGACGGAGATGCCGACGTCCGTGACCGCCGCCGCCTGCTTCAGCAGCTCCAGGTCGCGCAGGATGAGGGTGCCCTTGGTCAGGATCGAGAAGGGGTTGGCGTGGTCGCGCAGGGCGCCGATGATGCCCGGCATCAGACGGTAGCGGCCCTCCGCCCGCTGATAGCAGTCGACGTTCGTGCCCATTGCGATGTGCTCGCCGAGCCAGCGCCGGGAGCCGAGCTGGCGGCGCACCAGCTCGGGGGCGTTCACCTTGACCACGATCTGGGAGTCGAAGCCGAGCCCGGTGTCGAGGTCCAGATAGCTGTGCGTCTTGCGTGCGAAGCAGTACACACACGCGTGCGAACAGCCCCGGTAGGGGTTCACCGTCCACTCGAAGGGCATGCGGGAGGCCCCCGGCACCCGGTTGATGATCGAGCGGGCGCGGATCTCGTGGAACGTGATCCCGCGGAACTCGGGGGTGTCGAAGGTACGGGTGGTCACCGCGTCGGCGCCGAACAGCGCGGCGTCGGCCCGGCTGTGGTCGGACTCCAGGGCGAGGTTCTCCCAGCGCATGAGGCCTCCTCGGTAGCACTGACCACAGAATAGAACACATGTTCCCTTGATCGTGCGACCTCGATTTGGGCGGCCGGGTCGGGGAGTGGTTGGCTTGCCCCGATCCCCGAGCAGTCCACCTCACGGAGGAAGTCAATGGCGCAGGTCGAGGCCACTACGGAGCGGGTCGTCGCGGCGGACGCGGAGAAGGTGTTCGACGCCCTCGCCGACTACAGCGGCACCCGCGAGAAGCTGCTGCCCGAGCACTTCAGCGAGTACGAGGTGCGCGAGGGCGGCGACGGTGAGGGCACCCTCGTCCACTGGAAGCTCCAGGCCACCAGCAAGCGGGTGCGCGACTGCCTGCTGGAGGTCACCGAGCCCACCGACGGCGAGCTCGTCGAGAAGGACCGCAACTCCTCCATGGTCACCACCTGGCGCGTCACCCCGGCCGGCGAGGACAAGTCGCGGGTGGTCGTCACCACCACCTGGCAGGGGGCCGGCGGTATCGGCGGCTTCTTCGAGAAGACCTTCGCCCCCAAGGGCCTCGGCCGGATCTACGACGCGATGCTCGACCGGCTCGCCGCCGAGGTCGAGAAGTAAGTCCCCGGTGTCCGGGGGGCGTTGACGCCTCTCACCGGATCGAGTGGATCTGTCCCCGCCGCACCGGTCTGCCGTAACTCGTCGCGCTTGCTCGCAGTTGTCGCAATAAGCGGGAATTGTGTGGCAGGCGCGGCGAGGGGAGCGGGACGTGGGCGGGACGACTGTGGTGCGGGACCGGACGGTCGAGGCACCCCCCGAGCCTCCCGCACCGGCCCCGTCGGCGCCCGTCGAACTGGGGCCGCGCCAGGTGCGGTTGGTCTTCGTCGGGCTGATGCTCGCGCTGCTGCTGGCGGCGCTGGAGCAGATGATCGTCGCCACCGCGCTCCCGAAGATCGTCGGCGAGCTGCACGGCCTGGACCGGATGTCCTGGACGATCACGGCCTACCTGCTCACCTCCACCATCGGCCTGCCGGTCTACGGCAAGCTCGGCGACCTCCTCGGCCGCAAGGGCGTCTTCCAGTTCGCGATCGTCGTCTTCGTCATCGGCTCCGCGCTCGCCGGGCGGGCCGAGACCATGGACCAGCTGATCGCCTACCGGGCCGTCCAGGGCGTCGGCGCGGGCGGGCTGATGATCGGGGTGCAGGCGATCATCGCCGACATCGTGCCGCCCCGGCAGCGCGGCCGCTACATGGGCCTGATCGGCGCCGTCTTCGGGCTGGCCTCCGTCGCGGGCCCCCTGCTCGGCGGCTACTTCACCGACCATCTCTCCTGGCGCTGGTGCTTCTACATCAACGTCCCCTTCGGCCTGGTCACCCTCGCCGTCGTCGCCGTCGTGCTGAAGCTGCCGAAGCCCACCGCCAGGCCCCGCCTCGACGTCCTCGGCGCCCTGCTGCTGGCCGCCGCCTCCACCTGCCTGGTCCTGCTGACCAGTTGGGGCGGCACCGAGCACGCCTGGGACTCGCGCGTCATCCTCGGCCTCGGCGCGGGCGCGGCGGCGGCCGCCGTCCTCTTCCTGGCCGCCGAGCACTTCGCCCCCGAACCCCTCATCCCGCTCCGGCTGTTCAAGGACTCCGTCTTCGTCGTCACCGGACTGGTCGGCCTGGTGATCGGCATCGCCCTGTTCGGCGCCGCCAGCTATCTGCCGACCTTCCTGCAGATGGTCGACGGGGCGTCCGCCACCGAGTCCGGGCTGCTGATGCTGCCCATGATGGGCGGCATCGTCGGCGCCTCCATCGTCGCGGGCCAGCTCATCAGCCACACCGGGCGCTACAAGGTCTACCCGCTCCTCGGCGGCGCCCTCTCCGCCGCCGGCATGTGGCTGCTGTCCCGGCTCGACGCCGACACGCCCCGGCTGCACTACAGCGTCTGGATGGCCGTCCTCGGCGCCGGCATCGGCATGGTGATGCCGGTGCTGATCCTCGCCGTGCAGAACTCCGTGCGCCCCACCGACCTCGGCACCGCCACCAGCGCCAACAACTACTTCCGGCAGATCGGGGGTTCGGTCGGCGCCGCGGTCTTCGGCACCCTCTTCGCCGACCGGCTCACCGACGCGCTCGCCGACCGGCTGCCCACGCCCGCGGGCGCCGGCCTGCCCGACCCCGAGTCCATCACCCCGCAGGTCGTCCACGCGCTGCCCCCGGCGCTGCGCGACGACTACATCCAGGCCTACGCCGACGCCATGCCGAGGATCTTCCTCTACCTCGTGCCGGTGCTCGCCCTCGGCCTGCTCATCGCCTTCTTCCTCAAGGAGAAACCCCTGGTGTCCCACCCCACCGCCGAAACCGGGTCGCCCGCTGTCCCGAACGCCCGTTCGCCGCACGCCCCCGGCATCCCCGTCCGCGGCACGGTCCAGCACCCCGACGGCACCGTCGTCCCGCGCGCGGCACTGACCCTCATCGACGCCGTCGGGCAGCAGATCGGCCGGGGCGCCAGCGGCGAGGACGGACGGTACGCGCTGTCCACGGCCGGACCGGGCGCGTACGTCCTGATCGCCGCGGCGGGCGGACACCAGCCGCAGGCCGTCTCCGTGACCGTCGGCGAGCGCCCGGTCGAACTGGACCTGGTGCTCGGCGGCGCCGGACGCCTGGCGGGCACCGTGACGACCGCCGACGGCAGCCGCGTACGGGAGGCGACCGTCACCCTCACCGACGTCCACGGCGAGGTCGTCGCCAGCACCCGCAGCGGACCCGAGGGCGGCTACCTCATCACCGAGCTGGTGGCCGGCGAGTACACCCTGGCCGCCAGCGCGCCCGCGTTCCGGCCCGCCGCGCTGCCCGTCACCGTGCAGGCGGCCCGGGAGACCCGGCAGGACATCGAACTCGCCGGAGGCGCCGTGCTGCGCGGGACGGTGCGGGCGAGCGGCGGGCGGCCCGTGGAGGACGCGCGCGTGACGCTGCTGGACGCGGCCGGCAATGTCGTCGACACGCTCACCACGGGCCCGGACGGCGCCTTCCGGTTCGTCGACCTGTCCACCGGCGAGTACACGGTGATCGCCGCGGGGTATCCGCCGGTCGCCACCGTGCTCCAGGTGGCCGGCGGCGGCCGCACGGAACGCAACCTTCAGCTGGGCCACGAGGACTGAGGAGCGCGGGGGCGCGCGCGGGGGCGCGAGCAGGTGCCAATTCCCGTATTGCCGCACATCACGACCGGCTCCCGCCGTACCGTGGAGTCGGCGGCGTGAGATCTTGCCAAGCCGTGGGGAGAGAGGCCTTGGCCATGGACCGTGGCATCGAGAGGGACGAACCTCCCAGCCGCGGAGCTGGGAACGGCGCGACGGACGGTGTCGCGACCGGCCGCGTCCCCCTGGCGGTCGTCGTGGTGGACCGCGAGGGCCTGGTGTCCCACTGGAGCACCGGTGCCAGACGGCTGTTCGGTGTCGGAAAGGACGAGGCGATCGGCCGCCCCGCCGCCGACCTGCTGCCCGTCTCCGGGGCGCTGCCCGAGGAGGTGGACGCCACCCCGTACGGGGCGTACGCGGCCTACGACGGGCTCGGCCCCGACCTGGAGTCCTCCCTCGACGGACGGCTCAACTACCCCGCAGCGGGCCGCGCCCGGCTCACCGTGCCGGGCGCGAACCGCTCCGACGTCCTGTGGTGGGCCTACCCCCTCGTCGGGCCCGGCAGCGGGCGGTTGCTGGTGCTGGCGGCCGACGCGGACGCACTCCAGCAGCACGAGCCCGACGGCCTCGGCTTCGAGCGGATCGCCCCCGGGTTCGCCCTGCACACCGACTTCCCCGGTGCCGAGGAGCTGGCCCGCCGACTGCCCGAGATCCTGCCCAGCATGAGCGTGGGCGAGAGCTCCCGCATCGTCGCGCAGATCCTCGAACTGGGCTATCCCGTCCTGGAGTTCAGCCAGAACGACCGGGTGCCCGTCACGCCCGACTGGGGCGTGCCGCGGCGCGCCGAGCGCAGGGCGCGCCGGGAGCGGGCCGCCCGCGCCGCGGTCCTCGGGCTGCCGCTGCCCGCGGAGGCCGCCGAGGAGAGCGAGGACCTGGAGTACGCCGCGGTCCGCGAACGCCTGGAGTTCCTCAACGAGGTCAGCGGCCGCATCGGCACCTCCCTCGATCTGTCCCGGACCATCGTCGAGGTGAGCAGGGCCGTCGTGCCCCGATTCACCGACGTCGCCGGCACCTACCTGCGCGAACAGGTCGTCGCGGGCGAGGGGTTCCCCGACGGCGTGCCGGACACCACCACCCTGTGGCACCGGGTCGCCGTCGAGCACACCGACGAACCCGGCCGCTGGGACGACGTCGTGCCGGTCGGCGAGGCCATGCCGTTCCCGGCGCACACGCCGTTCTTCCAGTGCATGACCACCGGGGAGCCCGTGCTGGTGCCGCGGATCAGCGAGGAGATGGGCCACGCCATCGCCTCGCAGTTCGAGAAGCGTGACATCCGGCCGCTCATCACGGGCCGCTCCATGCTGGTCGTACCGCTCAAGGCGCGCAATGTGGTCCTCGGCTTCATGATCCTGCTGCGCCATCCCGAGCGGCCCGTCTTCAACGACATGGACCGGGTCACCGGCGCCGAACTCGCCGCCCGCGCGGGCCTCGTGCTCGACAACGCGCGGATGTACACCTTCCAGGAGAGCGTCGCCGAGACCCTCCAGGACAGCATGCTGCCGCACATCCCGCCGCACATGACGGGCTGTGACATCGCCACCCGGTACCTGCCCGGCACCCTGCTCGGCCGGGTCGGCGGCGACTGGTTCGACTCCGTCAAGCTGCCCGGGGCCCGCACCGCCCTGGTCGTCGGCGACGTCATGGGCCACGGCCTGAACTCCGCCGCGATGATGGGGCAGTTGCGTACGGCCGTGCAGACCATGGCCGCGCTCGACCTGCCGCCCGCCCAGCTCCTGCGCAACCTCGACGACCTCGCCCAGCGCCTCGGCGACACCTACCTCGCGACCTGTCTCTACGCCGTGTACGACCCGATCGCCGGGGAGCTGCAGATCGCCAACGCCGGGCACATCCCGCCGGTGCTGGTGCGCGCCGAGGACGGGCGCAGCGAGCTGCTCGACCTGCCGACGGGCGCGCCCATAGGGGTCGGCGGCGTGCCCTTCGAGTCGGTGCGCGTCCGGGTGGAGCCCGGTGACCGGCTGGTGATGTGTACCGACGGTCTGGTCGAGGTGCGCGGTGAGGACATCGGCGTGGGTCTTGCGACGCTGTGCGAGTCCGCCGCGCATCCGGCCGCGTCCATGGACGACGCCTGCGACATGATCATCCGGGCCCTCAACACCTGCGGCGGCCGCAAGGACGACGTCGCCCTGCTGATGGCGCGGCTCAACGGCATCGGGCCGCAGGACGTCGCGGAGTGGCGGCTGGCCCTCGACCCGGTCGAGGTCGGGCGGGCCCGCGCGGCGGTCCGTGAGCAGCTGCACGACTGGGGGCTGGCCCGGCTTGCCGACGTCACCGAGCTGCTGGTGAGCGAGCTGGTCACCAACGCCGTACGGCATGCGCACGGCCGGCCCGTCGATCTGCGGCTGGTCCGCGGTGACACCCTGCTGTGCGAGGTGGACGACGACGACCACGAGCTGCCGACCCTGAGCAACGCCGGGCCGGGTGACGAACTCGGCCGGGGGCTGCGGGTGGTGAGCACCCTGGCGCGTGAGTGGGGTACCAGCCGGACGAGTACCGGAAAGACCGTCTGGTTCGAGCTGACGCTCCCGCGACGCTGACCGGGCCCGTGTCCCCGGGGGCGCGCGCGGGCCGCATGGGCGTGCGGGAATGCGCGGCGTGCTTGTCGTGCCGCCCGGGGCGCGGTAGACCGTACTCGCCCGTCACTTCGTGGCGGGATCTCCGTCGCACCCTGGGGAGTTGGGCATGAGCGTGACGAGTCGGTACCGGGAGGCCTGGGAGGGCTTCTGGCGGGAGGCGCCCGAGGAACAGGGGGCGGTGTTCTGGGACGCGGAGCCGGCGCTCACGGTCGGCCTCCATCTCGCGCTGTTCGAACCGCACTTGACGGCGCCGACACTGCCGCTGGTGGATCTCGGTTGCGGCAACGGCACGCAGACCCGGTTCCTGGCGGGGCGTTTCCCGCATGTCGTCGGGGCCGACCTGTCCGACGCGGCGATCGAGCATGCCCGCCAGGGCGACCCCGCGGGCCTGGCCACCTACCGCGTCCTGGACGCGGGCGAGAAGGACGAGGCGCAGACGCTGCACGCGGAGCTCGGTGACGCCAACGTCTACATGCGGGGAGTGCTGCACCAGGCGGAGCCCGACGACCGGCAGGCCCTGGTGGACGGCATCGCCACCCTCGTCGGCGCCCGCGGGCGGGCCTTCCTGGTCGAACTGGCCGAGGCCGCAAAGCCCGTCCTGATGGGCCTCGCCCAGGGCCCTTCCGGCCCGCCGCCCAAGCTGGCTCCCGTCTTCCGGCACGGCATCGCACCCGGCGAGGTCGCCGACGACGCTGTGCTGGAGTACCTGCGGACGGCGGGACTCGAGGTGGTGGCGTCCGGCGAACTGCCCCTCGTCACGACGGAGTACACCCCGGACGGCACCCGGATCGAGCTGCCGTCGAAGTGGCTTGTGGTGTCCGGCGTCTAGCCCAGGAGCCACGACCGCGCGTCCCGACCGGCCGGGGGGCGCTTTCGGCAGCGGGTTGGGGGTGGTCGGCGGGCTGCCGCCCGGCGTCGGCGAGCGGCAGCCTGGAGGGGCCGGATCGAGCTGCCGTCGCAGGGGGCGTCGTGGCCGGCGTCTGCGCCAGGGACGTGTCCGAGCCGGCGGCGCTCGCTGGGCGGGGCATCTCCCGGCGGCGCTCGGAATCGGGGTGGCGATGCTCGGTCGGCTGCCGCATCGGTATGGCGCTCGGTCGGCTGCCGCGTCGGTATGGCTGAGCACGGGCCTGGACGGCGTCGGGTCCCGCGGCCAGCCGGTGTCGCGATGCGGGGTCCCGCGGCCACCTCGGGTGCCGCGGCGCGGGCGGCGGTGGTGTTTGCCGGGCGGGGTTCCTGTGCGTGCCTGTGAGGGTTGCTGCCGTCGCAGGGGGCGTCGTGGCCGGCGTCTGCGGGCGGTGGTCGGCGTCCCCGCCCGGACGTGCGTGAGCCGGTGGCCCTTGCCGGGCCGGGGCGCTTCCGGCCTCCGCGGGCGGTCGGAGTCGTGGTGGTGGTCGGTGCGCTGCTGTGAGGCGTGGGGGAGTGCGCCCTTGGAGGGGGGCCGGATCGAGGGGCCGTCGGAGTGGGGGCCGGGTTCCGGTGTCCGGAGCGTTCGGGAGGGGGGCTTGCTGGCCGGGGGCGGGATCGGCGCGTAACGTGACCCGGCATGAAGATCCTGATCAGCGCCGACATGGAGGGCGCCACAGGGGTGACCTGGCCTGCCGACGTGCTGCCGGGCACCGCGCAGTGGGAGCGCTGCCGCTCGATGTTCACCTCGGACGTCAACGCCGCTGTCCTCGGGTTCTACGACGGCGGCGCCGACGAGGTCCTGATCAACGAGGCGCACTGGACCATGCGCAACCTCCTGCTGGAGAAGCTCGACGAGCGGGCCGAGATGCTCACCGGGCGGCACAAGGCGCTGTCCATGGTGGAGGGCGTGCAGCACGGCGACGTGGACGGCATCGCCTTCGTCGGCTACCACGCGGGCGCCGGCATGGAGGGCGTCCTCGCCCACACCTACCTCGCCAACTCCATCACCGGGGTGTGGCTGAACGACGTACGGGCCAGCGAGGGGCTGCTCAACGCCCATGTCGTCGCCGAGTACGGAGTACCCGTCGTGCTGGTCACCGGCGACGACGTGGCCTGCGAGGACGCGCTCGGCTACGCCCCCGAGGCGCCCAAGGTCGCCGTCAAGGACCACGTCTCGCGGTACGCCGCGGTCTGCCGCACGCCGAACCGGACCTTCGCCGACATCCGGGCCGCCGCCAAGGAGGCCGCGGCGCTCGCCATCCGGTACGAACCGGTCAGGGGTGGACCGTTCACCGTCGCCGTCGAGTTCGACGCCGAGCACCTGGCGATGGCCGCGACCGTCGTGCCCGGGGTGGAGCGGACCGGGGAGCGCAGGGCGGGGTACACCAGCGGGACCATGTACGAGGCAATCCGGACCTTCAAGGCGGTCACCACGATCGTCTCGGCAGCGGTGGAGGAGCAGTATGGCTGACCGGCAGGCACTGGAGGAGGTCGTGACGTTCACGTCGGACCTCATCCGGATCGACACCACCAACCGGGGTGGCGGTGACTGCCAGGAGCGGCCCGCCGCCGAGTACGCCGCCGCCCGGCTCGCGGAGGCGGGACTCGACCCCACGCTGCTGGAGCGCACCAAGGGCCGCACCAACGTCGTCGCCCGTATCGAGGGCAGCGACCCTTCCGCGGACGCGCTGCTGGTGCACGGTCATCTCGACGTGGTGCCCGCCGAGGCGGGGGACTGGACTGTGCACCCCTTCTCCGGGGAGGTCCGCGACGGGGTCGTGTGGGGGCGCGGGGCCGTCGACATGAAGAACATGGACGCGATGATCCTCGCCGTCGCCCGCCTCTGGGCCCGCCAGGGGATCCGCCCCCGGCGGGACATCGTGATCGCGTTCACCGCGGACGAGGAGGCGAGCGCCGAGGACGGATCCGGCTTCCTCGCCGACCGGCACGCCGCGCTGTTCGAGGGCTGCACCGAGGGCGTCAGCGAGTCCGGAGCGTTCACCTTCCACGACGGCTCCGGGCGGGAGCTGTACCCGATCGCCGCCGGTGAGCGGGGCACCGGCTGGCTGAAGCTCACCGCGCGGGGCCGCGCCGGGCACGGGTCCAAGGTCAACCGGGACAACGCGGTGACCCGGCTGGCCGCCGCCGTCGCCCGGATCGGCGAGCACGAGTGGCCGCTCAGACTCACCCCTACCGTGCGTGCCGCCCTGACCGAACTCGCCGCCGTGTACCGGCTCGCGCCGGACCTGGACGACGTGGACGGGCTGCTGAAGCAGCTCGGCCCGGCCGCCGCCCTGGTGGAGGCCACCGTCCGCAACAGCGCCAACCCGACGATGCTCGACGCCGGTTACAAGGTGAACGTCATTCCGGGCGCGGCCGTCGCCCATGTCGACGGGCGGTTTCTGCCGGGCACCGAGGACGAGTTCCGCACAACCCTTGACCTGCTCACCGGACCTGACGTGGAGTGGGAGTTCGACCATCGGGAGGTGGCCCTCCAGGCGCCGGTCGACTCGCCGACGTTCGCGAAGATGCGGGCCGCCGTCGAGGAGTTCGCGCCGCAGGGGCACGTCGTGCCGTACTGCATGTCCGGCGGCACCGACGCCAAGCAGTTCTCGCGCCTCGGGATCACGGGGTACGGGTTCGCGCCGCTGAAGCTGCCGGAGGGCTTCGACTACCAGGCCCTCTTCCACGGCGTGGACGAACGCGTCCCCGTCGAGGCACTGCACTTCGGTGTGCGGGTCCTGGACCGCTTCCTGCGCACGGCCTGATCGAGTTGGGGGAGAACGTGCAGACGCTGCCGTACGGTTCCTGGCCCTCGCCCATCGACGCGGCCCTCGCGGCCGCGCACGACGGGCAGCCCGAGTACGTCGGGTTCGTCGGTGACGAGGTGTGGTGGACCGAGCCACGGCCCGCCGAGGGCGGCCGGCGCGCCCTTGTCCGCCGCCGCGCCGACGGCACCCAGGAGCCGGTGCTGCCGGCGCCCTGGAACGTGCGCAGCCGGGTCATCGAGTACGGCGGCCGGCCCTGGGCCGGAGCCGTGGTGGACGGCCGGCCGCTCGTGGTGTTCGTCGACTTCGCCGACCAGCGGCTGTACCGGTACGAGCCCGGTGGCGTGCCGCGCCCGCTCACCCCGCTCTCTCCGGTGGGCGGCGGACTGCGCTGGGCCGACCCGCAGTTGCTGCCCGGCCGCGGTGAGGTGTGGTGCGTGCTGGAGGAGTTCACCGGTGACGGCCCCGCCGATGTGCGGCGCGTCCTGGCCGCCGTACCGCTGGACGGGTCGGCCGCGCAGGACCGGGACGCCGTGCGCGAACTCAGCGACGGCGCGCACCGGTTCGTCACCGGGCCCCGCCTCTCGCCCGACGGACGGCGGGCGGCCTGGCTCGGCTGGGACCATCCGCGGATGCCGTGGGAGGGGACGGAGCTGGTCGTCGCGGACGTGGGCACCGTACTGACCGGCGCGCGGACCGTCGCGGGCGGGCCCGAGGAGTCGATCGCGCAGGCCGACTGGGCGCCCGACGGATCCCTGCTGTACGCGAGCGACCGCTCCGGCTGGTGGAACCTCTACCGCGACGGCACACCCCTGTGCCCGCGCGAGGAGGAGTTCGGCGGGCCGCTGTGGAAACTCGGCCACCGCTGGTTCACCCCGCTGGACAGCGGCCTGATCGCCGTGGTGCACGGACGGGGCGCCACCGCGCTCGGGATACTCGACCCCGAGAGCGGTGAGGTCGTCGACGCGGCCGGACCCTGGACCGAGTTCGCGCCGACCCTGGCGGTGCACGGGGAGCGGGTCGTCGCCGTCGGCGCCAGCCCGCGCAGCGCCTACGAGGTGGTCGAACTGGACACCCGCACCGGCCGGGCCCGGGTGATCGGCGCCGAGCACGACGACCCGGTGGACCCGGCGTACTACCCCGAGCCGCAGATCCGCACGTTCACCGGGCCGGCCGGACGCGAGATCCACGCGCACGTCTACTCGCCGCACAACCCCGGCTGCGTCGCCCCCGGCGGCCGGCCCGCGCCGTACGTGATCTGGGCGCACGGCGGCCCCACCGGACGGTCGCCGCTCGTCCTGGACCTGGAGATCGCCTACTTCACCTCGCGGGGCATCGGCGTCGCCGAGGTCAACTACGGCGGCTCCGCAGGATACGGGCGGGAGTACCGCGAGCGGCTGCGCGAGCAGTGGGGTCTGGTCGACGTCGAGGACTGCGCGGCCGTCGCGCTGGCCCTCGCCGACGAGGGCACCGCCGACCGCGACCGGCTCGCGGTGCGCGGCGGCAGCGCGGGCGGCTGGACCGCGGCGGTCTCGCTCGCCACCACCGACGTCTACGCCTGCGGCACCATCATCTTCCCCGTCCTCGACCTGGCCGCCTGGGCCGACGGCGAGACCCACGACTTCGAGTCGCACTATCTGGAGAGCCTGGTCGGGCCGCGCGAGGAGGTGCCCGGACGGTACACGGAGCGCTCGCCCACCGAGCACGCCGAGCGGATCACCGCACCGTTCCTGCTGCTCCAGGGGCTGGACGACGTGATCTGCCCGCCGGCGCAGAGCGAACGGTTCCTGGCCCGGATGGCGGGGCGGGTGCGGCACGCCTACATCGCCTTCGAGGGGGAGGGACACGGCTTCCGCCGGGCCGAGACCCTGGTGCGCGCGCTGGAGTCCGAACTGTCCCTGTACGCCCAGGTGTTCGGACTGAACCCGCCCGGCATCCCCACCCTGGAGCTCGCCAAGTGAAGCCACTCCTGCGCCCGCCCCGGCTCGCCCCCGGCGCCCGCGTAGCCGTCGTCGCCACCAGCGGGCCGGTGCCCGAGGAGCGGCTCCAGGCGGGTCTCGACGTGCTGCGCGGCTGGGACCTGGACCCGGTGGTGGCACCCCATGTCCTGGACCGGCACCCGCAGTTCGGCTATCTCGCCGGGACGGACGCCGACCGGGCCGCCGACCTGCAGGACGCCTGGTGCGATCCGTCCGTGGACGCGGTGCTCTGCGCCCGGGGCGGCTACGGCGTCCAGCGGATGACCGGCCTGCTCGACTGGGAGGCGATGCGCGCCGCCGGGCCGAAGGTGTTCGTGGGGTTCAGTGATGTCACCGCGCTGCACGAGGCGTTCGCGCGGCGGCTCGGGATCGTCACGCTGCACGGGCCGATGGCGGCGGGCATCGACTTCGTCAAGAGCGCACGCGCCCAGGAGCACCTCAGGGCCACCCTGTTCGCCCCGGAGACGGTCCGCCGGATCGCCTCCGGCGGGCGCGCCCTGGTGCCGGGGCGGGCCCGCGGGGTCACCCTCGGCGGCTGCCTGAGCCTGCTCGCCGCGGAGCTGGGCACTCCGGACGCCCGGCCGTCCGCCCGGGGCGGGCTGCTGTGCCTGGAGGACGTGGGGGAGGAGACGTACCGCATCGACCGGTACCTCACCCAACTCCTGCGCGCGGGCTGGCTCGACGGGGTCGGCGGGCTGCTGCTCGGCTCCTGGGACCAGTGCGACCCCTACGACCGGCTGCACCCCCTGCTGGTGGACCGGCTCGGCGGGCTCGGGGTGCCGGTGGTGGAGGAGTTCGGGTTCGGGCACTGCGCCGACGCGCTGACCGTCCCCTTCGGGGCGATGGCCGAACTGGACGCGGACGCGGGCACCTTGACCCTGGACGAACCGGCGCTGCGCTGAACTCCGGTCAAGAATCACCCGGCACGGTGATTGACCTCCTCTGACACGTGTCACACCATGTCTACCGGCCGGTACTTACCGGTCGGTAAGCCGGGTTGTCCTCAGTGTGGAGGTCTCGTGTCCCGTCGTGTGCTCGGATCCTGCGTCCCCCTCGCTCTCCTGCTCGGCGCCACGCTCGGGGCCCCTCCCGCCACCGCGACCTCGCAATACACGGTCAGCGCACTGAAGTTCACCGTTCAGGCGGGCGACCGCAGGTGCACGATCGACGCCGATCTGTACCGGCCCTCCGGCGTGGACCGCGCCCCCGCCGTACTGGCCACCAACGGCTTCGGCGGCAGCAAGAACGACGGCTCCACCGACGCCATCGGCAAGGCCTTCGCCGAGCGCGGCTATGTCTCGCTCGTCTACTCCGGCCTCGGCTTCGGCCGCTCCGGCTGCCTGATCTCGCTCGACGACCCGGCGATCGACGGCGCGGCGGCCTCCCGGCTCATCGACTTCCTCGGCGGCAAGCGGTCCGCCGACGACGGCACCACCGCCGACTTCGTCACCCTCGACTCCGCGGGCGACCCGCGGGTCGGCATGATCGGCGGCTCCTACGGCGGCGCGATCCAGCTGGCCACGGCGGCCGTCGACCACCGCGTCGACGCGATCGTCCCGATGATCACCTGGCACGACCTCGCCTACTCCCTCGACCCCAACAACGCCGTCGGCGCCGACTCCGTGCCCGGCGTCTTCAAGTGGCAGTGGACCAACGGCTTCTACCTCATCGGCGAGGGCCAGCCGCTGCTCCAGCCGAGCCTCGACCCCTCCCGGATCAACTCCCTGGCGTGTCTGCACTTCGCCACCCGGGCCTGCGACACGATCCGCACCCTCAACTCCGGCAGCTACCCGGCCGACCGGACCGCCGACCTGCTCTCCTACGCCCGCAGCGTCTCACCCGTCTCCTACCTGAGCCGCGTCAAGGCGCCCACCCTCCTCGTCCAGGGCCAGGCCGACAGCCTCTTCAACCTCAACGAGGCGACGGCGACGTACCGGGCGCTGAAAGCGCAGGGCACGCAGACCAAGATGATCTGGCAGAACTGGGGGCACAGCGGTGGCATGGCCGCGGGCGAACTCGACCTGAGCCGGGGCAACCTGGAGACCAGCTACGTCGGCCGGCGCATCCTCGCCTGGTTCGACCGGTACCTGGACCGGGAGAACGTCGACACGGGCCCCGCCTTCGCCTACTACCGCGACTGGATCAGCGACCCCGACGACACCTACGCCACCGCGGGCGGTCCGCCCGCCCTCAGCCGGAAGCTCTACCTCTCCGGCGACGGCAAGCTCGTCGACAACCGGTCCAAGGTGGTGCGCGGCAGCCGTACGTACACCAACTGGCTGGTCCCCACGAGCCATTCCGAGAGCTCGCTGGCCGGTCTGATCGGCCTGCCCGACCCGGCGCCGTACGACACCGCGGGCACCCACCTCGGCTGGACCAGCGAGCCGCTGGACCGCACCACCGATGTCGTCGGGGCGCCCCGGGCCACGCTCAAGGTCGTCTCCCCGAAGGCCGAGCGGACCCAGGACTCCGGCGACGCCGCCGACCGGCTCGTCCTGTTCGCCAAGCTCTACGACGTCGCCCCCGACGGCAGCAAGACCCTGGTGCACCGGCTCGTCGCGCCGGTACGGGTGCCGGACGTGACGAAGAGCTTCACGGTGACCCTGCCCGGCATCGTGCACCGGTACGAGAAGGGGCACCGGCTGCGGTTCGTGGTCGCCGCCAGCGACGGCGCCTACTTCGGTAACCGGGGGATCAAGCCGGTGACCGTGGTGAGCGCCCCCGAGGACACCGGGGTGCTGCAGCTGCCGGTGACCGACGGCTGAGTCACCCGGGGAGCGGCCTCACCGTGCGTGACGGGATCCTCGGGCGCACCCTGGTGACATGACGACCTCCGAGAAGGGCGGGAGCAAGGCCGGCAAGGGCGGTGGCCGCAACCCGGCGTTCACGCCCGCGCGGATCGCCGTGCTCACGCTGGCCGTCCTCGGCCTGATCTTCATCTTCCAGAACACCCAGGAGACCGAGATCCGCCTGCTGATCCCCCTGGTCACCATGCCCCTGTGGACGGCGCTCCTGGGCACCGCCGTCATCGGCGCGCTGTGCGGGGCGTATGCGGCGAGCAGGCGGCGCCGCAAGTAGACCGCCGTAGGCTGGCGGGATGCCGCACATCCCATCCTGCTACCTGACCGAGGGCCCGCGCGTGGGCATACGCCCCTTCCGCCCCGACGACTCCGCCGAGTTCACCGCCAGGACCCGGGAGAGCAGGGAACTGCACCGGCCCTGGCTCTTCCCGCCGGACACCGACGAGGCCTACGCCGCCTACGCACGGCGCCTGAACGAGGACCCGGCCAAGGCGGGCTTCCTGGTCTGCGAGAAGGACGGCGACGGCTCCATCGCCGGGTACATCAACATCAACAACATCGTCCGGGGCGTCTTCCAGTGCGGCGCCCTCGGCTACGGCGCCTTCGCGCACTCCGCCGGGCGGGGACTGATGCGGGAGGCGCTGGGACTGGTGGTGGACCACGCGTTCGGCCCGCTCGGGCTGCACCGGCTGGAGATCAACGCGCAGCCCGGCAACGCCGCCTCGCTCGCCCTGGCCCGCTCCTGCGGCTTCCGCCTGGAGGGCTTCTCCCCGGCGATGCTGTACATCGACGGGGCCTGGCGCGACCACGAACGCTGGGCGCTCACCACCGAGATGCGCGCCCGCGCCCCGCGTCAGGACTGACGGTCCACGTACTCGTACACCGCGCCGTCCGGATGCATGGCGATCAGGTTGCGGCCCGCCGGGGTGGCCAGCGGGCCCGCGACCACCCGGGCGCCCAGCCCGACGAGCACGTCCCGGGCCTCAACGACGTCCTTCACGGCGATGGTCGCGGCGACCTTGCGCAGCACCTCCAGCTCCGCCTCCGGGCCGCTCATCAGCAGGAAGCAGCCCACCGCGGCGACCTGGACGCCGCCGCGCTCGAAGCGCAGGGCCGGGCCGCCTGCCAGGCGCTCGTAGAAGGGGACCGCGGTCTCCAGGTCGTCGACGCATACGCGCAGCGTGGCTCCCAGAATCTCCATGGGGAGGAGCCTAGTTGGGACGCGCCGCGCACGGAGATCGTTTCGCCCGATCTCCACAGGGCCCGCGTTACGCCCACCCCCGCAGGGGTACCCGGCAGCCATGGAGCGCTTGGATCACCTAGAACATCTGGACAAGCATCTGGTCGACGAGCTGGCGCAGGTGGCGCGGGAGACGATCCGCGAGGAAGTGCGCGAGCAGACCCGTCGGCAGCGCCGTACGGCGATGCTGTACGCCGCTTCCGGCACCGTCGCCCTGTACGCGGGCGCGGCCCTGGCGCTCGCCGTCGGACTGGCCCTGGCCCTCGTCCTGCCCGACTGGGCCGCGGCGCTGATCACCGCGGCGCTCCTCGCCGTGGTGGCCTATGTGTTGCGCGGGGCGGCCCGGCCCAAGCACGCCGGCGCGTCCCCGCCCGGGCAGGCGCTCGGCGACACGGCGCAGGCCGCCCCGCCGAGCGGGACCGGCGTGCCGTACCCGCCGATGCCGTCCGCCACGCCCCCCGTCCCCGGTGCGCCGGCGGCGCCCGTGACCCCGCCCCGCGTCGGCGGCACCGACCCCGAGCAGCCGCACCACCGGGCGTGACCCACGGTGGCCGGGCCGAAGGCCACCCGGCCGGGGCGCGACCGCATGGCCGCGGCTTCGGGGCGCACGGGCGTTTCGACGAGGAGTCGCACGCGAGGAGCCCCCAGCAGTGGGTCTCCCGCAACCGGGGGAGGGCGGGTCTCGCGCTCGTGGCCGGCGCGGGGGCGCTGGCCGCACGGCAGCTGACCCGGTCGGCGCGCCGCTGGGCCATTCCCGCCGCCGGGCACCTTACATAATTACGTCAGAGTGAAGAGGCGGGCGCATCGGCGCCCGCCTCTTCACTCTGATCGTTGTCACCGCTGCAACTGCGGCAGCACCTTCGTGCGGTAGAAGTCGAAGAAGCCTCGCTGGTCCGGGCCGATCTGGTTGACGTAGATCCGGTCGAAGCCCGCGTCGGCGAAGGCCGTGAGCGCCGCCACATGCTCCTCGACGTCGTCCCCGCACACCGCCTTCTCGCGCACCATCTCCTCGGTGACCAGCGGCTCCAACTGCTCGAAGTGCTTCGGCGAAGGCAGGATCTGGCCCATCTCACCGGGCAGGAACTGGTTGGACCACAGCCGCCGCACGGTGCGCACCGCCTCGTCGCGGTCCGTGCTCCAGCAGACCTTGGTCCCGCCGCTGACGGGCTTCGCGCCCCCGCCGCCCTTGCGGAACTGGGCGACCATGTCCTCGTCCGGCGACATCGTGATGAACCCGTCGCCCACCCGTGCCGCGAGCGAGGTCGCCGCCGGGCCGAAGCCGGAGATGTCGATCGGGACGGGCTCGTCGGGGACGGTGTACAGGCGGGCGTTCTCCACCTGGTAGTGCGTGCCGTAGTGGCTGACCTCCTCGCCGGAGAACAGCCGGCGCATCACCTGGATCGACTCCTCCAGCATTTCCAGGCGCACCCGGGCGGGCGGCCAGACATGGCCGAGGATGTGCTCGTTGAGGGCCTCGCCGGTGCCGACGCCGAGCCGGAAACGGCCCTCCGACATCACGGCGGCGGTGGCCGCGGCCTGAGCGATCACCGCCGGGTGGATGCGTACGGTCGGGCACGTCACGGCCGTCTCCACGGGCAGTGACACCGCCTCGGAGATCGCGCCGATCACCGACCACACGAACGGGCTCTGGCCCTGCGCGTCGTTCCACGGGTGGTAGTGGTCCGAGATCCACAGCGACTGGAATCCGGCCTGCTCCGCCATCCTCGCCTGCTCGACGAGTTCGGCGGGCCGGAACTCCTCGCACGAAAGGAAGTAGCCGTATTCGGGCATCAGGAGACACCTCCGGTACTGCCGCGGGGGGGCGGCGGGTCGGGACGCGGTCCGGGTACCCGGCGGCGGAGGCGGGAACCGGGCTGTCCGGGGTGACGTTTGGCGGCCCTGACCAGGGGGACGCGGAAAGCTTCCGAGGCACGCGAACGAGTCACCAGAACGGCCGGAGGCCCCATTGTGAGTCGCCCCCGCATCGTGATCGTCGGCGCCGGATTCGCCGGGTACCGGACGGCCCGGGTGCTGTCCCGGCTGACCCGCCACCGTGCGCAGATCACCCTGCTGAACCCGACCGACTACTTCCTGTACCTGCCCCTGCTGCCCCAGGTCGCCGCCGGCGTCCTGGAACCACGCCGGGTGACCGTCTCGCTCTCCGGGACCCTGCCCGGCGTACGTCTGGTGCTGGGCGAGGCGGAGTCCATCGACCTCGACGGCCGCACCGTGCACTACAGCGGACCCGAGGGCGACCCCGGCACGCTCTCCTTCGACCGGCTGGTGCTGGCCGCGGGAAGCGTCAACAAGCTGCTGCCGGTCCCCGGGGTCGCCGAGCACGCGCACGGCTTCCGTGGTCTGCCCGAGGCGCTGTACCTGCGCGATCACGTGACCCGGCAACTGGAGCTGGCCGCCACCGAGGACGACCCCAAGACCTGCTCGGCACGCTGCACGTTCGTGGTGGTCGGCGCCGGATACACCGGCACCGAGGTCGCCGCGCAGGGCAAGCTCTTCACCGACGCCCAGACCCGGCGCCGCCCCCTCAAGCCGCGCTGGCTGCTCCTCGACATCGCCGACCGGGTCCTGCCCGAACTGGACGAACGGCTCTCCCGCACCGCCGACAAGGTGCTGCGCGAGCGGGGTGTCGACGTCCGGACCGGCACCTCCGTGAAGGAGGCCACGCCCGGCGGAGTGCTGCTGAGCGACGGCGAGTTCATCGACACCCGCACCCTGGTGTGGTGCGTGGGCGTACGGCCCGATCCGCTCGCCGAGTCGCTGGAGCTGCCCATGGAGCGCGGCCGGCTGCTGGTCGACCCGCACCTCCAGGTGCCGGGCCGCCCGGAGCTGTTCGCCTGCGGGGACGCGGCGGCCGTGCCGGACCTGGAGCGGCCCGGCTCGTACACCCCGATGACCGCGCAGCACGCCTGGCGGCAGGGGAAGGTCGCCGCCCGCAATGTGGCCGCCTCCCTGGGCATGGGGGAGCGCGGGGTCTACCACCACCGGGACCTGGGCTTCGCCGTCGACCTCGGCGGGGTGAAGGCCGCCGCCAATCCGCTCGGCGTGCCCCTGTCCGGCGTGGCCGCCGGCGCGGTGACCCGCGGCTACCACCTCGCGGCGATGCCCGGCAACCGCGTCCGCGTCGCCGCCGACTGGCTCCTGGATGCCGTACTTCCGCGCCAGACGGTCCAGTTGGGGCTCGTACGGTCGTGGGCGGTGCCGCTGGACACGGCCTCGCCGGAGCTGGTGCGGGCGCCGGGAGGAGCGCAAGCCCAGGGCCGCCAGGCCCGGACGAACGGCGGTGAACCCGCCACGAAGCAGACCGGTGGCGTACCGGCCAGGAATCAGCCGGTCAAGCGTTCCGGCACCCCCGCGGAAGGAGACTCATGAACACCGCCGAGCTCGTCGAACTGGGACAGCAGTTGCGCGTGGACAGCGTGCGCGCCTCCGACGCCGCGGGGTCGGGGCACCCGACCTCGTCCATGTCCGCCGCCGACCTGATGGCCGTACTCCTCGCCAACCACTTCCGCTACGACTTCGACCGCCCCGCCCACCCCGGCAACGACCGCTTCGTGCTGTCCAAGGGACACGCCTCGCCCCTGATGTACGCCGCCTTCAAGGCGGCCGGTGTCGTCGAGGACGCCGAACTGCTCACCTTCCGCAAGCTCGGCAGCGCCCTGGAGGGACACCCCACGCCGCGGCGGCTGCCGTGGGTGGAGACGGCCACCGGCTCGCTCGGGCAGGGGCTGCCGGTCGGCGTCGGGATCGCGCTAGCCGGCAAGCGGCTCGACCGCAGCGGCTACCGGGTGTGGGTGCTGTGCGGGGACAGCGAGCTGGCGGAGGGCTCCGTGTGGGAGGCCGCCGAGCATGCCTCGTACGAGCATCTGGACAACCTCACCGCCGTCGTCGACGTGAACCGGCTCGGCCAGCGCGGGCCCACCCGGCACGGCCATGACCTCGACGCCTACGCGCGGCGCTTCCAGGCGTTCGGCTGGCACACCATCGAGATCGACGGGCACGACGTGGACGCGATCGACCGTGCCTACGGCGAGGCCAGGTCCACCACCGGACAGCCCACCGTGATCCTCGCCCGCACCCTCAAGGGCAAGGGCGTCGAGGCCGTCGAGGACCGCGAGGGCCAGCACGGCAAGCCGCTCAAGAGTGCCGAGGAGGCCGTCGCCGAGCTCGGCGGGCGGCGCGACCGCGTGATCCGGGTGCACGAACCGGCCGCCGCGCGCCTGCTGCACGCCGTCGAGGACAGCCACGTCGAGCTCCCGCGGTGGGCGGAGGGCGAGAAGGTGGCCACGCGGGACGCCTACGGCAAGGCGCTCGCCGCGCTCGGCGCCGGACGCGGCGATGTCGTCGCCCTGGACGGCGAGGTCGGCGACTCCACCCGCGCGGAACTGTTCGCCAAGGAGTTCCCCGACCGCTACTTCGAGTGCTACATCGCCGAGCAGCAGATGGTCGCCTCCGCGGTGGGGCTCTCCTCGCGCGGCTGGGTGCCGTACGCCACCACCTTCGCCGCGTTCCTGACGCGGGCGTACGACTTCGTGCGCATGGCGTCCATCAGCGGCACCGGACTCAATCTGGTCGGCTCGCACGCGGGCGTCGCCATCGGCCAGGACGGACCCTCGCAGATGGGCCTGGAGGATCTGGCGATGATGCGCGCGGTGCACGGCTCGACCGTGCTGTACCCGTGCGACGCCAACCAGACCGCGCGGCTCGTCGCCACGATGGCCGGTCTCGAGGGCATCCGCTACCTGCGCACCTCGCGCGGCGCGGACCCGGTGATCTACGGCCCCGACGAGGAGTTCCCGGTCGGCGGCAGCAAGGTGCTGCGCTCCTCCGGCGCGGACCGGATGACCCTGGTCGCCGCGGGCGTCACCGTGCACGAGGCGCTGGCCGCGGCCGACGCGCTGGAGCGCGAAGGCATCGCGGCCCGGGTGATCGACCTGTACTCGGTCAAGCCGGTCGACCGGGTCACCCTGCGCCGGGCCGCCGAGGAGACCGGCTGCCTGATCACGGTGGAGGACCACCACGAGGAGGGCGGCCTCGGCGACGCCGTCATGGACGCCTTCCTGGACGGGCGCCCGGTGCCCCGGCTGGTGCGGCTCGCGGTCCGTACGATGCCCGGCTCGGCCTCCCCGGACGAGCAGCTGCACTCCGCGGGCATCGACGCCGAGTCGATCGCCGCCGCGGGCCGGCTGCTGGTGGCGGAGGCGATCGTGCCGTGAGCCGGGAGGACGACGTACGGAGCGTGAGGGCCGGGCGGCGCACCGTCGAGGTGCACCGGCCCGGGAAGGTGCTGTTCCCCGGCGACGGCGGGACGAAGGAGTACACCAAGGCCGACCTCGTCGACTACTACCGGTCCGTCGCGCCCTTCATGCTGCCGCATCTGCGGGGCCGCCCGCTGATGCTGGAGCGGCACCCCGACGGGCTCGACGGACCCCGGTTCATGCAGAAGAACACCCCGGAGAGCTATCCGGAGTGGGTCACCCGGGTCGAGGTCGCCAAGGAGGGCGGCACGGTCTGCCACACCGTGTGCGACGACACCGCCACCCTCGTCCTCCTCGCCGACCAGGCCTGTCTCACCCTGCACCGCTGGCTCTCCCGGGCCGGGCGGCTGGACCGGCCCGACCGGATGGTCTTCGACCTGGACCCGGCGGGGGACGACTTCGGGCAGGTGCGCGAGGCGGCGCGGCTGCTGGGCGAGCTGCTGGACGAGCTGGATCTGCCGTCGGCCCTGATGACGACCGGCTCGCGCGGACTGCATGTGATCGTCCCGCTGAACGGCCACCACGACTTCGACGAGGTGCGGGCGTTCTCCCGGGACGTCGCCGACACCCTCGCCGCCGCCCACCCCGACCGGCTGACCACCGCGGCCCGCAAGAAGGACCGCGGCGAGCGCCTCTACCTCGACATCCAGCGCAACGCCTACGCGCAGACCGCCGTCGTGCCCTTCACGGTCCGGGCCCGGCCCGGCGCCCCCGTGGCCGTCCCCGTCGACTGGGCCGCACTGGACGACCCGGAGCTGCACGCCCGCCGGTGGACCATCGACGACGCGGTCGACCAGGCCCGCACCAATCCCTGGGCCGGCCTGCTGGGCCGGGGCCGGGCTCTGGGGCCCGCCAAGCGCCGGCTGAACGCCCTAAATGGCCACGGAATGTAAAGCCAGGGGTTTGACCACGTCCTCGCGGGCCACTCGATGTCGGAGGGGACCATGACTGATTCACACGACACACACAAGAAATCCCAACAAGAAACGGGCGCATCGGACGTCGAATCGGACGCCGAGCCGACGCCGTCGCCGATGGAGGTGCTGCGCCAAGCCCGCGCCCAGCTGGCCGAACTCACCGGCATGACCGCCGAGTCGGTCTCGTCGTTCGAGCAGACGGAGGACGGCTGGTCGCTCGAGATCGAAGTCCTGGAGCTGGTACGTGTCCCCGACACGATGAGTCTGCTCGCCAGCTATCAGGTCGAACTCGACCGGCAGGGCATGCTCACCGGCTACCGGCGGGTCCGCCGCTACGAGCGAGGGCGTTCCGACGCACGTGGGCAGGGTGGCCGCTAGGCCGTCCGCTCGTCCCGTTTCGACCGTGACACAGAAGAGGAGGAATGGTCGGCATGACCGTAGTCCCGGCACAACAGAGCGGTGGCGGAGGCGGCAGCAGCGGTCTCTACGACGTCCTGGAGCTCGTCCTGGATCGGGGGCTCGTCATCGACGCATTCGTCCGCGTGTCCCTGGTGGGCATCGAGATCCTCAAGATCGACGTACGAGTAGTCGTCGCCAGCGTCGACACCTATCTCCGCTTCGCCGAGGCCTGCAACCGGCTCGACCTGGAAGCCGGTCCGCGCAAGAGCCCGGGTCTGCCCGACATGGTCGGCCAGATAACCGAGTCGGGCGCCCGCGGCAAGTCCAAGGGCGCGCTGTCCGGCGCGGCGCAGACCGTGTCCGAGGCTTTCAAGCAGGCCCGCGAGGAGGGCTCCGCCGAACCCCGGCGCGCCCGCAAGTCCACCACGACGCGTAAGAAGGAGGAGCAGGAGTGAGCACGTACGTCTACGGCATCACCGCGAGCTCGCATCCCTCGCTCCCTCAGGACATGACAGGCGTCGGCGAGCCGCCCTGCCCGGTGCGGGTGCTGAAGGCCGGCGAGCTGGCCGCCCTCGTCAGCGACGCCCCCGAAGGGCTGCGCCCCAAGCGCCGGGACCTGCTCGCCCACCAGAGCGTCCTCGCCGAGACCGGCGCGGCCGGCTGTGTGCTGCCCATGCGGTTCGGCAGCGTCGCCCCGGACGACGAGACGGTGACCTCGGTGCTCACCGAGCGCGCCGACCACTACCAGGAGCGGCTGCGCACGCTGGACGGCAAGGTCGAGTACAACGTCAAGGCCACGCACGACGAAGAGGCCGTGCTGCACCGGGTGATGTCGCAGAGCCCGGAGATCCGCACCATGACCGAGGCCAACCGGCAGGCCGGCGGCGGCAGCTACGAGCAGAAGCTGAAGCTCGGCGAGATGGTGGTGGCCGCCGTCAAGGCCCGGGAGGCCGAGGACTCGGCCGAGGTCCTGCGGGTCCTGGAGGCCGAGGCGTCCGCCGTGAGTGTGGGCCCCGAGTCCAGCGGCTGGCTCGCCAACATCTCGTTCCTGGTCAGCCGGGACACCGCCGACGTGTTCCTGGCCGCCGTCGACGAGCTCCGCAAGAGCCGGCCGCACCTGGAGGTGCGCGTCAACGGTCCGCTGCCGCCGTACAGCTTCGTCGACCCCGGTCCGGCGGAGCCCGCGACCAGTCTGTCCGCCGCGGAGGAGTAACGCCATGGGGCTGCTCGGAGAGGTTCTGCTGCTGCCGTTCGCACCGGTGCGCGGCAGTGCGTGGGTGATGGGCCAGGTGCTCCGGGAGGCGGAGCGCATCTACTACGACCCGGCCACGATCCGGGGCGAGCTCGCCCGCCTCGAAGAGCAGCTCGAGGCCGGAGAGATCGACGAGGAGGAGTTCGACCGCCGAGAGGACGAACTACTCGACAGGCTGGAGAACACACCATGAACAGAGCAGGACTGGGCCTCGCCGTAGGGGCGGGGTATCTCCTCGGACGCACGAAGAAGCTGAAGCTGGCGTTCGCCGTCGGCACGCTCGTCGCCGGCAAACGCATGCACCTGAACCCGAAGATGCTCGCGGAGCTGGCCTCCCAGCAGCTGCAGAACAACCCGCAGTTCAAGGAGATCGGGGATCAGCTGCGCGAGGACCTGCGCGGCGTCGGGAAGGCCGCCAGCGGGGCGATGGTCGAGCGGCAGCTCGACGCGTTCGCCGACCGGCTGCACGGCCGGACCGCGCAGGTGCGCGACCAGCTCTCCGGCGTGGTGCCGGACCTCGGCCCCGATGACTCCGAGGAGTACGAGGAAGAGGACGACGACGCCGAGGGCTACGACGACGGCGACGCCGACGAGCACGATGCCGACGCCGAGGCCGACGAGCACGACGCCGACGCCGAGGCCGACGAGCACGACGCCGACGAGGAGGACGAGCCGGAGCAGCGCGCGCCGAGCCAGAAGGCGCCTCCGGCGAAGAAGGCGGCGGCGAAGAAGACCGCCCCGGCCAAGAAGGCGGCGAAGACGGCAGCCCCCGCGAAGAAGGCGTCGGCCTCCAAGACCGCCTCCGCCGGCAAGAAGACGGCTCGCAAGACCGTCACCAAGAAGGCGACACCTGCACGCAGCACCCGCTCGAAGGGCGGTGAGGGGCGATGAGCGAGAACCCCGGACCCGTGAGCTCCCTGGCCCACAGCGAAGCCGGTGAACGGCTGAAGGCGGAGATCCAGGAGTACCTCGCCGCGCAGGCCCAGCGCCTGCTGGTCGGCGCCGGACAGAAGCTCGGTGAGACCACCGGAAAGCTGAACGACATAGCCGAGGGCAACAGCCCGGGCTTCGCCAAGCTCGCCCTCGACGGTGGCCGCAAGCTGGCCGAGGGCAAGGGCCCGATGCGCAGCGCGCTCGAGCTGGGCGCCTCCCGCGCCAAGGACAGCATCAAAGACAAGCTGCGCAACCTCGGCGGCGGCAAGGGCAAGGGCAAGGGCGCGGCGGGCAAGAAGCCCACCGTCATCATGGAGTACATCGATGTCGGCGTCCCGCTGCGCAAGGCCTACGACCAGTGGACCAAGTACCAGGAGTTCGGTTCCTTCGCCAAGGGTGTGCAGAGCGCTGACCGCTCCGACGACACGACGTCCGACTGGAAGATGAAGATCTTCTGGTCCAGCCGGAGCTGGAAGGCGAAGACGGCCGAGCAGGTGCCGGACCAGCGGATCGTCTGGAACTCGGAGGGTGCCAAGGGCACCACGAAGGGTGTCGTGACCTTCCACCAGCTCGCCGAGAACCTCACGCGTGTGCTGCTGGTGATCGAGTACTACCCCAAGGGGCTGTTCGAGAAGACCGGCAACATCTGGCGCGCCCAGGGCCGCCGGGCGCGGCTGGACCTCAAGCACTACGCCCGCTTCGTCTCGTTCAAGGACGAGGTCGAGGACGGCTGGCGCGGCGAAATCCAGGAGGGTGAGGTCGTCGTCAGTCACGACGACGCGATCGCCGAGGAGGAGCAGGAGCAAGAGCAGGAGCAGGACCAGGACCAGGACGAGTCGCAGGACGCCTATGAGGAGGACGAGGCGGACGACGAGGCGACGGACGAGGTCCAGGACGAGCCGGAGGACGAGCCGGACGAGGCCGAGGACGCCTACGAGGACGAGGAAGCGGCCGAGGACGAGGCGGCCGAGGACGACGTCCCCGAGGACGAAGCGGCTGAGGCGGACGAGGAAGAGTACGAGGACGAGCCGGAGGAGGCCCACGCCGGCAGCGGGGACCGCCGATGACGATGCCCAGTCGGCTCCCGGATCCCTACGGCCAGGGTGGCGGCTCCAATCTCGCCGACATCCTGGAGCGCGTCCTCGACAAGGGCGTGGTCATCGCGGGTGACATCCGGATCAACCTCCTCGACATCGAACTGCTCACCATCAAACTGCGTCTGATCGTCGCCTCCGTCGACAAGGCGCGGGAGATGGGCATCGACTGGTGGGAGGACGACCCGGCGCTGTCCTCGCGCGCCCGGCGCGACGAACTGGCCCGGGAGAACGCCGAGTTGCGTGAGCGGCTGGCCCAGCTGGAGCCCAGCCGCTCGCAGGAGGAGGCCTGATGTCCGGGCTGCGCTACGTGTACGCCATCTGCCGGCCCTTCGGGTCGGCCCTCCAGGCCCAGCTCACCGGTGTCGGCGGGCAACCGCCGCGCCAGCTCACCCACCACGGCCTGATCGCCGTGTACAGCGTGGTGCCGGAGGCGGACTTCGCCGAGGAGCCGCTGCGCGCCCATCTGGAGGACCTGGACTGGCTCACCGAGACGGCCAGGGCCCACCAGGGCGTCATCGACGCGCTCACCGCCGTCACCACCCCGCTCCCGCTGCGGCTCGCCACCGTCTTCCGGGACGACAGCGCGCTGCGCACGATGATGGAGTCCCGCGAGGACTACTTCGAGCGCACCCTGGACCGGCTGACGGGCCGGGTGGAGTGGGGCGTCAAGGTCTACGTCGAACCGCCGGCCGAGGACACCCGGGAGCCCGCGGCGAAGCCCGCCTCGGGCCGGGACTACCTCCGGCAGCGACGCCGGAGCGTGCGCAGCCACGAGCACACCTGGCAGGAGGCGTCGGAGTTCGCGGGCCGCCTGCACGCGACGCTCTCCTCCTTCGCGGAGGACTCCCGGCTGCACAACCCGCAGAACTCGGCGCTGTCCGGTGCCACCGGGCAGAACGTGCTCAACGCGGCCTACCTGGTGACGCGCGGCAACTCCGAGGAATTCGTGGAGATGGTGGACCGTACGAAGGACGAGGCCGAGGGGATGCGGGTGGAACTCACCGGACCCTGGGCGGCCTACTCCTTCACCGGCGAGGAGCCGGGAGAGGCAACGGGAGAGGAAAAGAGGGGCGGGGGCAGGTGACCGTCATAGAACGCCGTGAGGTCGCCCTGGTGGACCTCCTCGACCGGCTGCTGGCCGGCGGGGTCGTCATCACGGGCGACATCACGCTGCGCATCGCGGACGTCGACCTCGTGCGCATCGACCTCAACGCGCTGATCAGCTCGGTGAACGCCAATGTCCCCTCGCCCTTCGGAGAGCTGACGTGAGTGCCCGCAACCGGCTCGAACTCGACCCCGACACGGTGGAACGCGACCTCATCAAGCTGGTGCTCACCGTGGTGGAACTGCTCCGTCAGCTCATGGAGCGGCAGGCGCTGCGCCGCTGCGACGAGGGCAACCTCAGCGAGGAGCAGGAGGAGCGGATCGGGCTGACGCTGATGCTGCTCGACGAGCGCATGACCGAGCTGCGCGAGCGCTACGGGCTGCGGCCCGAGGACCTGAATCTGGACCTCGGGCCGCTCGGGCCGCTGCTGCCGCGGGAGTGATCCCGGCGTCTGCCGGCGCCTGTCCGCCTTGGGAAGGCGGCGGCCGCAGCCTGCGTCTCAGCCGTCCTTGCGGCACAGGATCTCGCCGTGCAGCACGCTGAACCAGCCGTCCGCCTGCTCGCCCCACGCCCGCCAGGCCGCGGACACCGCCCGCAGCCGCTCCTCGGTGGCATGGCCGCCCTCCAGGGCCCGGTCCGCGTAGGCCGAGGCCAGCGTGCGGTCGGCCCACAGCCCGCTCCACCAGGCCCGCTCCTCGGGGGACGCGAAGGTCCAGGTGGCCGAGGTGGCCGTGATGTCCTCCAGCCCCGCCGCGAGCGCCCAGGCCTTCAGCCGCCGCCCGGCGTCCGGCTCCCCGCCGTTGGCGCGGGCCACCCGTCGGTACAGGTCCAGCCAGTCGTCCATCCCCGGGGACGCCGGGTACCAGGTCATCGCCGCGTAGTCCGAGTCGCGGACCGCGATGTACCCGCCAGGCCTGGTCACCCGGGCCATCTCCCGCAGCGCCCGCACCGGGTCGCCGACGTGCTGGAGCACCTGGTGGGCGTGGACCACGCAGAAGGTGTCGTCGGGATAGTCCAGAGCGTGCACGTCGGCGACCGCGAAGCCGACGTTGCCCAGGCCCCGTTCGGCGGCGGTGGCCCGCGCCTGCTCCAGCACGCCCGGTGCCCGGTCCACCCCGGTGACATGGCCCTGCGGCACCAGTGCCGCGAGATCGGCGGTGATGGTGCCGGGCCCGCAGCCGATGTCCAGGATCCGCATGTCCGGCCGGAGCGAACCCAGCAGATAACCGGCGGAGTTGGCGGCGGTGCGCCAGGTGTGCGAGCGCAGCACCGACTCATGGTGCCCATGGGTGTACACGGCGGTCTCACGCGGCTTCGACATGCGGTCCCCTCGTTTCGTGATGATGGCGTCACGGTACGCCCGCATGTCGAATGATGAGACCCGCGTTTTGAATGGTGGACTGACGGGGGGTCAGTCGCCGGGCAGCGGCCGGTACACGGTCAGCGCCTCCGGCAGCTTCTCCAGGATCACCTCGCCCTGAACCTCCGTGACTTCACCGTCGTAGGCGAGGAGCGAGCCCGGGGCGACGCCGGACAGGCGCAGCCGGCCGACCTGGACCGCCGCGTGGGCGGGGGAGCGGGTCAGCGGCCCCGCGATGGCGGCCGCCAGCAGCCGGACCGCGGGGCGGCGGCCGCCGTGCACGACCCGCACGTCCAGGACGCCGTCGGCGAGGTCGACCCGGCGGCCGGGAGCCAGGCCCATCCGGTGGTAGGTGCCGTTCCCGGCGAACAGCAGCCACAGCGGCCGGGCACTGCTGCCGACCTGCGCCTCCAGCGGATGCCCGTCGGTCCGCAGGACCCGCAGCGCCGCCAGCACTCCGGCCGGCCAGCCGCCGATCCGGGGCGACCAGCGGTCCCGCTCGCGCACCAGCTCCGGATAGACGCCCAGGCTGCACGTGTTGAGGAACACGCCCCGCCGCGTGCCGCAGCGGAACTGGCCCAGGTCCACCCGCACGGCCTGTCCGTTCACCAGGGCGTGGGTCAGATGGCGCACGTCCTCCACGCCCAGGTCGTAGGCGAAGTGGTTGAGGGTGCCGCCGGGCAGGACCGCGAGCGGCAGTCCGTGCCGCAGGGCGACCTCGGCGGCGGTGTTCACCGTGCCGTCGCCGCCGCACACCCCGAGCACCCGGGCCCGGGCCGCCGCCTTCTCCAACTCCGCCCGCACCTCGCCGGGTTCGCACTCCACGACCTCGGCGCCGGGCAGGACGTCCTGCAGGGTGCGCACCCGGTCGGCGGTGCCCGAGGCGGTGTTCGCCACCAGGACCAGGCCCTCGCCCTCGGTCAGCGCCGGCACCTTGGCCCGCGGCCGGGCGGGCGGGCGGAGCTGGGCGCGGGTCGGCACCAGACCCCGTACGGCATACGCGGCGCCCGCGCCGAGCAGCGCGCCCGCGAGCACGTCGCTCGGGAAGTGGACCCCGGTGTAGACCCGGGACAGCGCCACCGACCAGGCGACGGGGCCCACCGCGGCGCCCCAGGCCGGTGACTCCAGGGCCACCCCGGTCGCGAAGGCCGCCGCCGACGCGGCGTGGCCGGAGGGGAACGAGGTGGTGATCGGCTGCCGCTTCAGCTGCCGGGCCCGCGGCACGGGGTCCAGCACCGGCCGGGGCCGGCGCACCGAGCGCTTGCCGAGCGTGTTGATCGCCAGGGACGCCAGGCTCAGCGAGGCGAGACCGCGGACGGCGGCCCGGCGGGCCCGCGGCGTGCGGGACGCCGCGATCAGGGCGCCGGTGGCGAACCAGAGCACGCCGTGGTTGGCGCTCCGGCTCAGCCGGGGCAGCACCCGCTCGGCGCCCGGCCAGTGCTGCCCGGCGGCGAATTCGAAGAGCTGGGAGTCGAGGGCGAGGAGCCGGTCGCGCAGCGCGTGGCGGCCCGGCTTCGGCAAGGTGAGGTCGACATCGGGACTCATATGGTCACGGGTACCCTGAAGTGGCTGTTTCTTGTCCGGTCCCGTCCCCGGAGGGCCCTTGATGCGACTGATCCTCGTCCGCCACGGCCAGACCCCCACGAACGTCGACTACCTGCTGGACACCGCCGTCCCGGGACCCGGTCTGACCGCACTCGGCGAGGCCCAGGCCGGAGCCCTGCCCGAGGCGCTCGCCGACGAGGACATCGAGGCCCTGTACGCCTCCACCCTGGTGCGCACCCAGCTCACCGCCGCCCCGCTGGCCGCCGCCCGCGGACTGGAGGTGACCGTCCGCGACGGCATCCGGGAGATCGCCGCCGGCGACCTGGAGATGCTGCCCGGCAACACGGAACAGGGCGAGCTGTACATGCGTACGGCCTTCTCCTGGGCGGCCGGTGACACCGAGCTGCGGATGCCCGGCGGGGAGAGCGGCACCGAGTTCCTGGCCCGCTACGACGCCGTGGTCGAGGAGGCCGCGCGCAGCGGCGCCGGCACGGTCGCGATGATCAGCCACGGCGCGGCCATCCGCACCTGGACGGCGGCCCGCGCGGGCAACGTGGACCTCGCCTTCGCCGCCGGGCACCGGCTGGCCAACACCGGTGTGGTGATCCTGGAGGGCTCGCCGTCCGACGGTTTCAAGGCGCTGTCGTGGGCGGGCGCGAGTGTGGCACCGGCGGGCGCGGGCGGTCCGGCGGGGGAGCCGCTGGACGACGCCGGATAACGGTTTGCCGCAGGCGGTGGCGGACCCGCAGAATGCCACCTCATGGGACATCTGGAAGCCGCGCACCTGGAGTACTCCCTCCCCGACGGGAGGGCACTGCTGGGCGATGTGTCCTTCCGGGTGGGCGAAGGGTCCGTGATGGCCCTGGTCGGCCCGAACGGCGCGGGCAAGACGACCCTGCTGCGGCTGATCTCCGGCGAGCTGAAGCCGCACGGCGGCTCCGTCACGGTCAGCGGCGGCCTCGGGGTGATGCGCCAGTTCGTGGGGTCGGTGCGGGACGAGACGACCGTACGGGACCTGCTCGTGTCGGTCGCGCCGCCCCGCATCCGGGAAGCGGCGCGGGCCGTCGACGAGGCCGAGCACGCGATCATGACGGTCGACGACGAGGCCGCCCAGCTCGGGTACGCGCAGGCCCTCTCCGACTGGGCCGAGGTGCGCGGGTACGAGGCGGAGACCCTGTGGGACATGTGCACCACGGCCGCGCTGGGCGTGCCGTACGACAAGGCGCAGTTCCGGCAGGTGCGCACGCTCTCCGGCGGTGAGCAGAAGCGGCTGGTGCTGGAGGCGCTGCTGCGCGGCACCGACGAGGTGCTGCTGCTCGACGAGCCGGACAACTACCTCGACGTGCCCGGCAAGCGCTGGCTGGAGGAGCGGCTGAAGGAGACCCGCAAGACGGTCCTCTTCGTCTCCCACGACCGTGAACTGCTGGCCCGGGCCGCCGAGAAGATCGTCTCGGTCGAGCCCTCGCCGGCCGGCGCGGACGCCTGGGTGCACGGCGGCGGCTTCGCCACCTACCACGAGGCCCGGCGCGAACGCTTCGCCCGCTTCGAGGAGCTGCGCCGCCGCTGGGACGAGAAGCACGCGCAGCTGAAGAAGCTGGTGCTGACCCTCCGTCAGGCAGCCGCGGTCAGCCATGAGATGGCGTCCCGCTATGCCGCGGCGCAGACCCGGCTGCGCAAGTTCGAGGAGGCGGGCCCGCCGCCGGAGCCGCCGCGCGAGCAGGACATCCGGATGCGCCTGAAGGGCGGCCGGACCGGCATCCGCGCGGTCACCTGCGAGGGTCTGGAGCTCACCGGCCTGATGAAGCCGTTCGACCTGGAGGTCTTCTACGGCGAGCGGGTCGCCGTGCTGGGCTCCAACGGCTCCGGGAAGTCGCACTTCCTGCGGCTGCTCGCCGGGGAGGAGGTGGCGCACACCGGCACCTGGAAGCTGGGGGCGCGGGTCGTGCCCGGGCACTTCGCCCAGACGCACGCCCATCCGGAGCTGGCGGGCCGCACCCTGCTGGACATCCTCTGGCAGGAACACGCCCAGGACCGGGGTGCGGCGATGTCCCGGCTGCGCCGCTACGAGCTGACCCAGCAGGCCGAGCAGACCTTCGACCGGCTCTCCGGCGGCCAGCAGGCCCGCTTCCAGATCCTCCTGCTGGAGCTGGAGGGGGTCACCGCCCTCCTGCTGGACGAGCCGACCGACAACCTCGACCTGGAGTCGGCGGAAGCCCTCCAGGAAGGCCTCGAAGCCTTCGAGGGCACGGTTCTCGCGGTGACACACGACCGCTGGTTCGCGCGGGCGTTCGACCGCTATCTGGTCTTCGGCACCGACGGCCGGGTCCGGGAGACGACGGAGCCGGTATGGGACGAACGGCGGGTGGAGCGGGCGCGCTGACGCCCGCCTTCCCGCAGGCCCGGGGCACCGGATGTTCGTAGAGTGGACGCAAGGGGCGAAACCCGCGCCTGCGGGTACCCGGACCGCGGACCAGGACACGGACGAGACGAGTGGGGCACACCATGACCGGAGTCGACCCCGAACGGCTGGACGACCAGCAGCTCATGAAGGAGCTGGAGACCATCCACCGCACGCGCCACGACACCCTGCTGTACGGCTCGAACGACGCGCTGCGGGCCCACAACGAACGCATGGCCCAGCTGGAGGGCGAGTACCTCCGCCGCAACCCGCGCCGCCCGGTCGCCGCCGGCCGCACCCGCGAAGGTGCCCGGGACCGCGGCTCGGGCGAAGCCGCGACCCCGGGCACCTGACCGGCCCGCGCCCGCTCAGCGGCGCAGCGGCGGCCGGTCCCAGTGCCGGTGGGCCGCCACCGCCGCCGTGAAGGCCCGGCAGAACTCCTCGCTCGCCGTGCCCGGCGAGGTGTCCGTCACCACGCCCTGATCCTCGACCACCCGGTGGAACTCGGTGGAGACGTCGAGGCTCTCCGGCTCCAGCGACGACAGGATCCCCACGCCCGAGCCGAGCGCGCCGATCGGCTTGCCGTGCCGGTAGGCGTCCCGCACGAAGCGCAGGACGTCCGGATCGGCGGCGCCGGGCGGGGTGCCCCCCGGGCCCCCGGGCAGCAGCACCGCGTCGTACAGCACCGACGCCATGGTCGGCAGCGCCCGGTCCACGGGGACCCGGTCGCCGTCCGCGCCCGCGACGGTCCCGTCGGTGGCCGCGAGCGCCTCGACGACCGCGCCCTCGGCGGTCAGGCTCTCGCGCACCGACGCCAGCTGTTCGCCGTCGACGCCGTCGGCGACCAGGGCCGCGATCCGCCGGGTGCGGACCGAGCCGTCGCCCCGCAGTGACTGCAGGCTCAGCGCGGGGGAGAGCGCCTTGGGGGTGCCCTCCGCGGCCCCGGACGGCTCGGGCACACCGATGCCGCGGGCCACCTGGGACGCCAGCTCGCCGTTCACCTTGGCCAGTTCCTCCACGGTCCGGGTGCGGACGGCCATCGTGTCCACCTTGCCCAGCTCGAAGCGGAAGGCCTCGACGATGTGCTGCCGCTCCCAGTCCGTCATGCTGTGCCAGAACAGCGCGGGCTGGCTGTAGTGGTCCTTGAAGCTCGGGCTGCGCCGGCGGATCTTCGCGCCGTCCACGCGCTCGGCGTAGTGCGTGAAGGCACCGCTGTCGACGCCCGCGTGCGCGGGGCAGCCGCCCCCCAGGGAGTTGGGGAAGTAGTTGGTGCCCCGGTGGATCGCGCTCTGGCCGTAGCCGTCGCGCTGGTTGGTGCGCACGGGCACCACCGGCCGGTTCACCGGCAGCTGCGCGAAGTTCGGCCCGCCCAGCCGGATCAGCTGGGTGTCCAGGTAGGAGAAGTTGCGGGCCTGCAGCAGCGGGTCGTTGGTGAAGTCGATGCCGGGGACCACGTTGGCGGTGTGGAAGGCGACCTGTTCCGTCTCGGCGAAGAAGTTCTCCGGGTTGCGGTCCAGGACCATCCGGCCGATCGGCCGCACCGGCACCTGCTCCTCGGGGATGAGCTTGGTGGCGTCCAGCAGGTCGAAGTCGAAGGCGAACTCGTCCTCCTCCGGCACCAGCTGGACCCCCAGCTCCCACTCCGGGTGCTCGCCCGCCTCGATCGCGTCCCACAGGTCCCGCCGGTTGAAGTCCGGGTCGCGGCCCTGGCACTCCTGGGCCTCGTCCCACACCAGCGAGTGCACACCGAGCCGCGGCTTCCAGTGGAACTTCACGAACGTGCCGCGGCCCTCGGCGTTCACGAACCGGAAGGTGTGCACGCCGAAGCCCTGCATCATGCGGTAGCTGCGCGGGATCGCCCGGTCCGACATCAGCCACATGATCGCGTGCAGCGTCTCCGGCTGCAGCGACACGAAGTCCCACAGGGTGTCGTGGGCGGACGCCCCGGTGGGGATGTCGTTGTGCGGCTCGGGCTTCACCGCGTGCACGAAGTCCGGGAACTTGATGCCGTCCTGGATGAAGAACACCGGGAAGTTGTTCCCGACGAGGTCGTAATTGCCCTCGGAGGTATAGAACTTGGTCGCGAAGCCGCGCACGTCCCGCACGGTGTCCGCCGACCCCTTCGGCCCCTGCACGGTGGAGAACCGCACGAACACGGGCGTCCGCACGGAGGGGTCCTGGAGGAAGGCGGCACGCGTGAACTCCGCGCAGGACTCGTACGGTTCGAAGTAGCCGTACGCGCCCGCGCCCCGCGCGTGCACCACCCGCTCCGGGATCCGCTCGTGGTCGAAGCGGGTCAGCTTCTCCCGGAAGTGGAAGTCCTCCATCAGGGTCGGCCCGCGCTCACCGGCGGCCAGTGAGTCGTCGGTGTGGTCGACCGTCACGCCCTGGTCGGTGGTGAGCGGCCCGCTCTTCGGGTCGTCCGCCCGGAACCGGTCGCGCTGCTCCTGCTTGGGGTCCCCCATCAGACGGCCTCCTTGGCGAACACGTCCAGGAAGGTCTCGCAGAACGCCTTCAGGTCGTCGGGCTTGCGGCTGGTGACCAGCTTGTTGGGGCCGTGGTCGCACACCTTCACCTGCTCGTCGACCCAGGTGCCGCCGGCGTTGCGGATGTCGGTGCGCAGGCTCGGCCACGAGGTGAGCACCCGGCCCCGCACGACGTCCGCCTCGACCAGCGTCCACGGCGCGTGACAGATCGCGGCGACCGGCCGGCCCTGCTCGAAGAAGGCGGCGACGAAGGCGACGGCCTGCTCGTCCATCCGCAGGAAGTCCGGGTTGGCGACGCCGCCGGGCAGGACGAGTCCCCCGAAGGAGTCGGCCGTGGTCTCCCCGACGACCTCCTGCACCGGGAAGGTGTCCGCCTTGTCGAGGTGGTTGAACGCCTGGATCTTCCCCGGCTTCGTCGACACGAGCACCGGTTCGTGGCCCGCGTCCACCGCCGCCTGCCAGGGGTCGGTCAGTTCGACCTGCTCCACGCCCTCGGGTGCGGTGAGAAATGCGATGCGCATGGTGGTTCAGCTTCCTTTCGTTCTCGTGCGTCGCGCCGCAGCCGGCACCGCGGCAGTACCCGGGCCGGGACAGCGGACGCCCGTGCGGCACCAGCCGCCGGACGCCCGGCGTCCCGGCCCTCGTTCAGCAGGGACCGCGCCCTCACTCGTCCGGCGCGGCGCGGCTGATGTGGGCCAGCGCCGAGTCCGGGTCCTGGGCCTCGGCCAGGTCGCCGAGGCTCACCATGCCGACCGGCAGGCCGTCCTCGACGACCGGCAGCCGGCGCACGGCGTGCTGCCGCATCAGGGCGACCGCGGCCGTCACCGGGTCCTGCGGGGCGACCACCAGCGGATCCGGCGTGCACACCGACCGGACGCTCGCCGTCAGAGGGTCCACGCCCTCGGCGACCGCCCGGACCGTGATGTCACGGTCGGTGAGCATGCCGACGACCCGCTGGCCGTCGGCCACCAGCACATCACCGATGTCCTGGGCGCGCATCAGCTGCGCCGCCTCGACCAGCGAGGCGTCCGGGCGGACCGCGACCACTCCCGCGGTCATCACGTCCCTGACGAAATCGGCCATCTCGTTCCTCTCCGGCTAGCGTCGGGTGAGGGCTTCGGCGAGCTCCTGGACGGTGGTGTAGCGCTCCGAGCGGGGCAGCCGCTCCACCGGCTCCACCAGGGCATCGGGCGCGTAGGCGCGGCGCAGGGTGCCGGCCAGCTCGCGCGGGCTCGCCGGGAACAGGCTGCGACTGAGGTACCGGGCCAGCTCCTGGCGCACCGCCGCCAGTGAGGCCGTACCCCCGCCGGGTGCCACCGGGCCACCCGCCACCTGCGGGTCGTCGTCGGCGCTCGGCTCGGGGTCGTGCCACTCCTCGACCCGGGTCGGATGACCGGACCTGAGCAGGCCCTGGAGCTCGTGCTTCATCTCGTCGTCACGGTGAACGTTCAGCCGGGCGCTGCCTCGCTGCATGAGTCCCTCCAGATCTTCGGGTCCGCACCGCGTACCCGAAGACCCACGGCCGACACGGACCGGCCGGGTTTGCCCGGTGCACGGCGGGAGACCCGGCCTGCGCCCCCCGCGCTTCTTCTCCGGGGAAGGACAGGCCATGGTGGTGTTCGCAGTGATCATTCCGCTGCTCATGCTCGGTGTCGTGCTGGCGCTGGGCCGCTACGAGGAGCTCCTGCTCTCCCGGGAGCCGGGCGAGGCTACTTCTTCGCCCGTCCCGGCAGGAACTCCTGCATCTTTGCCTTGAACCCCTGCTTGACCATGGAGCCGCGGTCCGCGTCGCCCTTGAGGATCGATGCGGCCGTGGCCTCCATCTCGTCCCAGGTGGCGTGCGGCGGGATCGGCGGGACCGCGGGGTCGGTGAGGAACTCGATCACGGCCGGACCGTCCGCCTCCAGACCGGCCCGCCAGGCGGCCTCCACGTCCTCCGGCTTCTCCACCCGGATCCCGGTCAGGCCCAGCGAACGGGCGAAGGAGGCGTACTGCACGTCCGGGAGCGCCTGCGAGGGCAGGAAGGACGGGGCGCCCCCCATGGCCCGCATCTCCCAGGTGACCTGGTTGAGGTCCTGGTTGTTCCAGATGCCGATCACCAGCCGCGGGTCCTCCCACTGATCGCGGTACTTCGCCGCCGTGATCAGCTCCGCCATCCCGTTCATCTGCATCGCCCCGTCCCCGACCAGCGCGATCGCGGGCCGGTCCGGATGCGCGAACTTCGCGCCGATGGCGTACGGCACCGCACTGCCCATCGTGGCGAGCGTGCCGGACAGCGAGCCGCGCATGCCGGGCCGCATCGTCAGATGCCGGGCGTACCAGTTCGCCATCGAGCCCGAGTCGGAGGTGACGATGGCGTCGGCCGGCAGCAGCGGGTCCAGGACATGGGCGACGTATTCCGGGTTGATCGGGTCCGCCGACACCTTCGCCCGCCGCTCCAGCACGTCCCGCCAGTGCGTCACGTTGTCGCACACGGTGTCGAACCACTCGCGCCCGCGTGCCGGATCGATCATCGGGATCAGGCGCTCCAGGGTGGCCCGGGCGTCGCCGACGAGATTCACCTCGTACGGATACCGCATCCCGACCATGTGCGGCTCGAGGTCGATCTGCACGCCCCGCGCCTCGCCGAAGTCCGGCAGGTACTGGGAGTACGGGAAGGAGGACCCGATGGTCAGCAGCGTGTCGCAGTCCCGCATCAGCTCGTACGACGGCCGGGTCCCCAGCAGGCCGATGGAGCCCGTGACGTACGGGAGTTCATCGCTCAGCACGTCCTTGCCGAGCAGCGCCTTGGCGACCCCCGCGCCGAGCACCTCGGCCATCCGCTCCACCTCGGCCCGCGCCCCGGCGGCGCCCTGGCCGACCAGGATCGCCACCTTGTCGCCGGTGTTGAGGATCTCGGCGGCCCGTTCGAGCGACTCCTGGGAAGGGATCGCAGTCCAGGAGCTGCGGTCCAGGCTGGAGGGCACCATCTTGAAGTCGTGCGTGGGCGGCGAGTAGTCCAGCTCCTGGACGTCACCGGGGATGATGACCGCCGTCGGGCAGCGCCGGGCGTAGGCGGTGCGGATCGCCCGGTCCAGCACGTTCGGCAGCTGCTCGGGGACCGTCACCGTCTCCACGAAGTCCGAGGCCACGTCCTTGAACAGGGTGTGCAGATCGACTTCCTGCTGGTACGAGCCGCCCATCGCCGTGCGATGCGTCTGACCGACGATGGCCAGCACCGGGACATGGTCCAGCTTGGCGTCGTACAGGCCGTTCAGGACGTGGATCGCGCCCGGGCCCGAGGTCGCCACGCACACGCCGAGACGGCCGCTGAACTTCGCGTAGCCGACGGCCTGCAGCGCCGACATCTCCTCGTGCCGGGACTGGATGAAGCGTGGCTGGTTCTCCGCCCGCCCCCAGGCCGCGAGCAGGCCGTTGATGCCGTCACCGGGATAGCCGAAGACATGCTCGACCCCCCACTCGCGCAGCCGCTGCAGGACGTGGTCGGAGACCTTGGTGCTCATACGGGGACCTCCCGGACGGGATGGATGGGCAGCAGCTGTACGAGTCACCCCGGGGCGTCCGCCGAAAACCTGAGCCGGTGTTTGGGGGACAGGGGCAGGGGCAGGCGCACCCTCAGTGCTTCGGACAGGAGGCACGTCCGTGGGAGCGGCGGATCGTCGACACGGCTGCGTACCGTCCGGTTCTGCTGTGCGCTCCCACGCTGACCGTCCAACCCACAGCACAGACGAGGGAGTTGCGACGCATATGCCCACACGAGTGAGCGCGAAGCACCACCCGCACGACGACGCCCCCGACACCGCGGAGGCGTTCCGCAAGCTGAGCAGCTTGCCGGCGGGTCCGGAGCGCGACGCGCTCCGCGGGCGGATCGTCGAGGCCTGGCTGCCGATGGCGGACCGGCTCGCGGGCCGCTTCCGCAGCCGTGGCGAGAGCTACGAGGACCTCCGCCAGGTCGCGGCCCTCGGTCTGGTCAAGGCGGTCGACCGGTACGACCCCGAGCGCGGCAACGCGTTCGAGAGCTACGCCGTGCCCACCATCACCGGCGAGATCAAGCGGCACTTCCGGGACCACATGTGGACGCTGCACGTGCCGCGCCGGGTGCAGGACCTGCGCAATCGGGTGCGCTTCGCCGTGCAGGACCTGCAGACCGTCTCCGGGCGCAACCCCTCGGTGGCGGAGATCGCGGAACACGCGGACATGACCGAGGACGACGTCCGGGCCGGTCTCGAGGCACTGGAGAGCTTCACGGCGCTGTCGCTGGACGCGGAGCTGCCCGGCAGTGAGGACGGGTACTCGCTGAGCGACGCGCTCGGGTCCGCGGATCCCGCCCTGGACACGGTGGTGGACCGGGAGGCCGTGAAGCCGCGGCTGGCCGCACTGCCGGAGCGGGAGCGGGCGATCCTGTACATGCGGTTCTTCGGGGACATGACGCAGAGCCGGATCGCCGAGGAACTGGGGATCTCGCAGATGCACGTGTCCCGGCTGATCAGCCGGTGCTGCGGACGGATGCGGGAGCAGATCCTCCGGGACCCGGCCTAGATCTTCCGGCGGGAACCCCCGCGGTCCTTCGGCGGGTGAAGCACATCCCTCGGGCGGGAACCTCCGCGGTCTTTCGGCGGGTGAAGCACTTCCCTCGGGCGGGAACCTCCGCGGTCCTTCGGCGGATGAAGCACTTCCTTCGGGGTTTTCACCCGGACGGCCGCCCCGCGTCCCGCTAATGGTGTCCGCCGCGCGCGGCCGGGCCCCGGGCGGGCTGTGATGGCTGCGGAACACGTGTCTGCGTGTCCCGCAGCCGTCCGCCCGAGGAGCCCGCACCATGCGCCGCACCGTCCGTGTCCTGTCCGCCCTTGCCCTGGGGGGTGTCCTCCTGGGCTTCGCCGCCTCCTCGGCCTTCGCGGAACCGGCCGCGGAGGTCAGCCCGGGCAGCACGCATCCCGGCGGGACCCTCACCGTCTCGGTCACCTGCGACCCCACCGGCGGGCCAGCGCCCGCCACCCTCGACGCCACCTCGCTGGCCTTCGAGGAGGAGACCGTCGCCCTGCACAAGGTCGCCGGTGACGACGGGGCCGCCGCCGGGCCCTCCTACCGCGGCACCGCCCTGATCGCCTCCGCAGCGGAGCTCGAGGGCGGCGTCGAACCCCTGGGGCCCGACACCGCCTGGACCGTCGAGGGAACCTGCCCCGCCGCCCCCGGCGGCCAGGGCAAGCAGTGGAGCGCGACCTTCACCGTCGCCAAGGGCGGTCCCACCGCCCCGCGGCCGTGCGCCACCGAGCCGCATACCCCGTCCTGCCCGCCGGCGGTCGTCAGCCCCCGCCCGTGCGCGACCGGGGAACACCACGAGACCTGTCCGCCCGCCGTGGTCCAGCGCGGTGTGCGGGCCGGCGAGGGGGGCACGTTCACCGACTCCGTCCCCGCCCTGGTGACCGGCGGGGTGCTGATCGCGGGAGCACTGGGCGGTGCCGTGTACCGGCTGCGCCGCACGGGAAGAGGTGCCGACAGCTGATCTCGTACCGTGTACGTACCAGGAGGGAGTCAGGGTGGCGCGGAGGATTCCCGAGAGCCACGGCCCCGTCCGGTACGGGCCCCCGCTGCCCGGGGACGGGCTGCCCGTGCTGCCCGAGCTGTCCGCCCGGCTCGCCGCTGCCGCCGCCCGCCCCGAGAGCGAACCCGTCGGAGGCGGCGGCGCCCTGCTCGACGCCGCCTGCGGCCACTGGGACCGGCGCGGCCTGTCCGCCGTGCCCGACCGGGTGGTCGCCGCCCCCGGCGCGCCCGCCCTGCTGCTCGCGCTGACCGCCGCCCTCGGCGGTGACGTCCTGGTGCCCCGGCCCTGCGCCACCTGGTGGGGACCGTACGCCCGCCTGCTGGGACGCCCCGTCTTCCATGTCGCCACCCCCGCCGAGTGCGGCGGGGTGCCCGACCCGTTCGCCCTCCTGGAGACCGTGCGCCGGGTCCGCGCCGAGGGCGGCGACCCCCGGCTGCTGGTGCTCTCCGTCGCCGACGACCCCACCGCCACCGTGGCGCCGCCCGAGGTGCTGCACGAGACCGTCGAGGCCGCCGCGGCCGAGGGTCTGCACCTGGTCAGCGACGAGACCTGGCGCGACACCCGGCACGCCCCCTACGACTCCGTGCTGCTCAGCCCCGCCGAGATGCTGCCGGAGCGGGTCACCGTCGTCACCGACCTGGCCGGAGCCCTGCTGCCGCCCGGCTGGCCGGCCGCGATCGCCCGGTTCCCCGCGGGCGAGGTCGGCGCGGATCTGCACGCGCGCGTGCTCGACGTGCTCACCGCGCTCGGCGCCCGCGTCGCCGGCCCGGTCGCCGCCGCGGCCGCGTACGCGCTCACCGAACCCGAGCCGGTCCTCGCCCGCCTGGCGGCCTCCGTGGCCCTGCACACGCACCTGGCCGCCGCCCTGCACACGGCCGTCGTCGAGGCGGGAGCCCTCGCCCTTCCCCCGCAGGCCGGCCGCCATCTCTACGTCGACCTCGGCCCCCTGCGTCCCGCGCTGAGCGCCCAGGGCGTCGGGGACGCCCAGGACCTGGAGGACTTCCTGACCGCCCGGCTCGGCCTGCCCGCGCCGGGCGGTCACCGTTTCGGCGACGACCTCGGGGCGCCGCGCGTACGGCTGTCCACCGGGGACCTGCTGGGCGGCACGGACGAGGAACGCGCGGCCTGCCTCGGTTCGCCCGCGCCCTGGGAACTGCCCCATGTGCGACGTGCGTTGTCCCATGTGACATCGGTCTTCGACGATCTCCGCGACGACGCCCGGCGAGGGGAGCCCTCTCGATGACGCAGCAGTCCGAGACCACGCGGGAAAGAGAAGCCGAGCGGGAAAGAGAAGCCGAGCGGGGAAGGGGAGCCGAGCGGGAGAAGGCAACCGAACGGGAGAAGACTGCCGTGCGGGAAACGGCAGCCGTGCGGGAAGAGGCAGCCGGCCACCCCGCCTCCTCCCCGGCACCGCTTCCGCCGCTCGCCGAGCCCCGCCCGCTCGCCGAGCCCCGGGTGTGGCCGCGCACCTTCCACGACCGGCTGACCGCCCCCCTGCCCGGTCTGAAGGCCATGGCCCGGTTCGCCCGCGAGGGCGCCGTCCGCCCCGGCCGCGAGGGCCTCGCCGACGTCCCGCTGCTGCCCTTCGAACCCGGCCCGCTGCCGAGCGTCGACGCCCGCACGGTCGCCGTCTCCTGGGCGGGACACGCCAGTTGGGTGGTCATGATCGGCGGGCTCACCGTCCTCACCGACCCGGTCTGGTCCCGCCGCATCATCGGCACCCCCGCCCGGATCACCCCCGTCGGCATCGACTGGGCGGCCCTCCCGCGCGTGGACGCGGTCGTCATCAGCCACAATCACTACGACCACCTGGACGCCCCCACCCTGCGCCGGCTCCCGCGCGACACCCCGGTGTTCGCGCCGGCCGGCCTCGCCCGCTGGTTCCACCGCCGCCGCTTCACCGCCGTCACCGAGCTGGACTGGTGGGAGGCGGCCGAACTGGACGGCGTGCGCTTCGACTTCGTCCCGGCCCACCACTGGTCCAAGCGCAGCCTCACCGACACCTGCCGCAGTCTGTGGGGCGGCTGGGTCCTCACCGCCCCCGACGGCCGGCGCGTGTACTTCGCGGGCGACACGGGCTACGGCCACTGGTTCGCCCGCATCGGCCGCCGCCATCCCGGAATCGACCTCGCCCTGATGCCGATCGGCGCCTACGACCCCCGCTGGTGGCTCAGCGACGTCCACTGCGACCCGGAGGAAGCGGTGCGGGCCGTCCGGGACCTGGGGGCGCGCAGGATGGCCCCCATGCACTGGGGCACGTTCGTCCTGTCGGCGGAGCCCGTCCTGGAGCCGCTCACCAGGGTGCGGGCGGCGTGGGAGGCGGCGGGGCTGTCCCGGGAGGACCTGTGGGACCTGCCCGTCGGGGCGTCCCGGGTGCTGGAGGACTGATTAGGGGGGTGCGCTCACCCGGCGGCCCGGATCCGCCGCCAGACACTGGGCGCCGCACCGACGGCCAGCGTCAGCGCCACCGCCGCCACGACCCCCTCCCAGGGCTCCGGGAACAGCGACCCGCCGAGGATCCCGATCAGCTGATACGTCAGCGCCCATGCCAGGCACGCCGGGAAGTTGCCCCGGGCGAACCTGCGCATCGGCCACTTCGCGAGCAGACAGGCGAGCATCACCGGAAGCCGCCCCGCCGGCACCAGCCGGGACAGCACCAGCACCGCCACCCCGTGCTCGGCCAGCTTCGTCTGCGCCTGCTCCAGACGCTCCTCCGGCGCCCGCGACCGTATCGCCTCCAGCCACCGCGACCCGTTCTTCGACTTCATCCCCCGGCGCCCGAGCCAGTACAGCGTGGCATCTCCCGTGAACGCGGCGAGGGAGGCCGTGACGAACACCAAAGCCAGCGCGAGGGGCGCCGTCTGGTGAAACGCCACCACCGCGGCCGTACTCACCAGCACCCCCGTCGGCACGACCGGCACCAGCGCGCCGACCAGCACCAGGACGAACAGCGTCGGATAGCCGATCGCCTGATGCGCGGACTCGGCCGACACCGTCGACGCGGCGGCGAGCCAGGTCACGCGGTCACCCCCAGCCGTATGCTCTCGCCGTGCCCGAGCCGGTGCACGGCGACGCCCGGCGCGCGCTCGGCGGCGAGGCGCACGAACTCGTCGCCCGGCGCGTGGAACTCGTGGGGGCGTACGGCGTCCATCCCGATCGGCCAGTACGTGCCGTAGTGCACCGGCACGGCAGTGCGGGGCGCCAGCCGGGCCAGTGCCTCCGCCGCGCGCCCGGCGTCCAGATGGCCCTCGCCGAGAGACGGGCCCCAGCCGCCCACCGGCAGCAGCGCCGCGTCCACCGGCCCGACCTCCGCGGCCATCTCGTCGAACAGGCCGGTGTCCCCGGCGAAGTAGGTGCGCGCCTCGCCCTCGACGACGAAACCGAGAGCGGGGGAGTGGTGGCGTCCGACCGGCAGCCGGCGGCCGTCGTGGCGCGCGGGCACGGCGCGCACCCGCACCGCGCCCACCTGCGTCACATCCCCGGGCTCCACCTCGGTGACCCGCAGATGCGTGAGCCGGCGCAGCCCCGGCACCGACCGTGGTGCGCCGCGGGGCACGACCAGGCGCGTGCCCTCGGCGAGCCGCGCCAGGGAAGGAACATGCAGGTGGTCGGCGTGCAGATGGGAGACGAGCGCGACATCCGCACGCCAGGCGTCGGGCGCCGGGAGCGCGCCCCGGCGCCGGCGCAGATGCGCGAGCCGGCGTGCGAACAAAGGGTCGGTCAGGACGCGTACGTCCGAGTCGGCGACCGTGCAGGTGGCGTGACCCCACCAGGTGATCTCCACGGGCACCTCTTTGCTCCCTTCGCGCGACTCCCCGAAGCCTACGGGCAGGAGTAGTGTCGGCGCCTGAAACGCGGAGGTGAGGGGGACCCCATGGGACCGGTGCGGGTCACGGCGATCGCGAGTCTGACGCCGCTGGAGGAACTGGACGCCGACCCCTTTCTGGTGGACTCCCGCACCCAGCACGCCATCTGCGCGCGGTGGGCCGCGGAGCAGGGGTACACGGTGAGCCGGGAGCTGCTGGTCCGCAAGCTGCGGCCCGACCACCTGGCGCTGTGGGACGGGGTGCGGCCCGGCGTCGACCTGTTCGTGGTGCCGAGCCGCCGGGTGCTGGAGAGCGCGCTGTCCTCCGCCGAGGAGTTCACCGCGGAGTGCGCGCGGCGCGGCGTGCGGGTGGAGACCGTGGGCTGCGAGGAGCCCCGCTACGACTCCCGGATGAAGGCCCAGGTGCACCGTCGGCTGTCGCTGCCGACCGCGGGGTACGACGGCCGGTAGGAACGGCCCCCTGCTCCCGCGCGTCCATATGACAAGGTGGAGGCAGGCCCGCCGGTGTCGGGTCGGAACGGTGAGGTGTGCGGGGCGTGCTGGGGCGGCGTTGGCGGCGGGTCGCCAGTCAGATCGGGCGCAGCGTCACGGTGTGGGCGGTCTCGACGCTCACCCTGCTGGTGCTCGCCGGGATCCTCCCGGACTTCCAGCTCCAGTCCCCCGACGGCGACAGTTCGACCCGGATCGCCGTCACCGCCGCGTTCGGCGCCGGCGCCTTCGGTGTGCTGTCGGCCCTGGTCTGGCCGCTCCTGGTGCGGTTGCTGCTGCTGGTGCCCGCGCTCGTCCTCGGACTGCTGGTCTTCTTCCTCAACGGCGCCCTCCTGCTGGTCGCCCTGCGGCTGAACCCCGCCGACCGCGGCGGCGCCGCCTGGGAGACCGCCGTGGTGGTCGCCGCCGTGATGTCGGCGGTCGCCTCCGCCACCGGCGCCGCCCTCGCCGTACGGGACGACGACGCCTACCGCCGGCGGCTGTACCGGCTGGCCGACCGCCGGCGCGGCACCGGGCCGCCGTGTCCGTCGACTCCGGGCACCGTCTTCCTGCAGCTCGACGGGGTCGGTCACGACGTGCTGCGGGACGCCGTCCGCAAGGGGCTGATGCCGACCCTGGCCCGCTGGACCGGCGGGGAGCGCCCCACCCACCGGCTGACCCCCTGGCGCACCGACTGGTCCAGCCAGACCGGCGCCAGCCAGCTCGGCATCATGCACGGCAGCAACCACGACGTCCCGGCCTTCCGCTGGTACGAGAAGGACAGCGGGGAGGTGATGGTCTGCAACCGCCCGACCAGCGCCGCCGAACTCCAGCGCCGCGCCGTGCGGCACAGCGGCGACGGCGGACTGCTCACCGTCGACGGCGCCAGCCGCGGCAACCTGTTCAGCGGCGGCGCCGAGGAGCAGGCCCTGGTGCTGTCCATCGCGACGATGCGCCGCAGCCGCGAAACCCGCTCCCGTGCGGGCTACTTCGCCTACTTCTCCGACCCTGCCAACGCGGTGCGCACCGCCCTGTCGTTCGTCGCGGAGGTCGGCCGGGAGATCGGCCAGTCCACCCGGGCCCGGCTGCGCAAGACCCGCCCCCGGGTCTCCCGCGGCGGCCTCTACCCCTTCGTCCGGGCCTTCGCGACCGTCGTCGAACGGGACGTCGTCGTCGCCGCGGTGATGGGCGACATGCTCGCCGGGCGCACCGCCGTCTACGCCGACCTCGTCGCCTACGACGAGGTGGCCCACCACTCCGGACCGGCGAGCCGGGACGCCGAGAAGGTCCTCGAACACCTCGACCGGTCGCTGGAACTCATCGAGAACGTCGCCGAGCACGCCCCCCGGCCGTACCGGATCGTGGTGCTGTCGGACCACGGGCAGAGCCCCGGCGAGACCTTCCGCACCCGCTACGGCCTCACCCTCGGCGACCTGGTGCGGGCCGGCTGCGGGCTGCCCGTGCCGCGCAGGGCCCGCCGCACCCACAGCGGGGCCGAGGCGCGCACCGCTGTGCGCGCCGCGCTGCGCATCCCCGTGGAGGAGCGCGGCGAGCGGGACCGCCCGGCCCGCCGCTCGGAGCCGATCGTGCTGGCCTCCGGCAACCTCGGCCTGATCTCCTTCCCGGACGTCCCCCACCGGATGACCAAGGAGGAGATCGACGCCCGCCACCCCGCACTGCTGACCACGCTCGCCAACCACCCCGGCATCGGCTTCCTGCTGGTGCGCAGCGAACGGCACGGCGGGGTCGTGCTCGGCCCGTTCGGCACGGAGATCCCGCTGGACCGCCTCGACCACGACCCCGGCCCGCTCGCCCCCTTCGGGCCCGGCGCCGCGGACGCCGTGCGGCGCACCCACTCCTTCCCGCACACCGCCGACATCATGGTCAACTCCATGTACGACCCCGCCGACGGCGAAGTCCTCGCCTTCGAGGAGCAGATCGGCTCGCACGGCGGACTCGGCGGCGCCCAGGGCAAGGCCTTCCTGCTCTCGCCCCTCGTGCTGTCCGCGCCCGCCGAGGACGGGGCGGAGCTCGTCGGCGCCGAGAGCGTCCACCGGGTGCTGCGCCGCTGGCTGGACGAGGCGGGCGGGCCGCAGGTGCCCCTGGAGCGGCCCGCCGAGGAGCGGGCGGCCTGAAAACCGGGTGCGCCAAAAGGGTCGTACGCACACACTGTTCGCAGCCCATCGCTCGAACACCCCTGAGGAGCCCCTGCTTTGCAGGCTGCCGTCACCGTCACCCCCGCCCGCCTCCCGGAACTCCTCCTCGGCCTCGCCACCGTGCGGCCCGTGTTCCTCTGGGGCGCCCCCGGCATCGGGAAGTCCTCCCTGGTACGGGACTTCGCCGCATCGCTCGGGCTGGAGTGCGTCAGCCTGCTCGGCACCCAGCTCGCGCCCGAGGACCTGATCGGCGTGCCGCAGATCAGGGACGGGCGGTCGGTGTTCTGCCCGCCCGAGGCGATCGCCCGCGACGAGCCGTACTGCCTGTTCCTGGACGAGCTGAACGCGGCCGGACCGGATGTGCAGAAGGCGTTCTACTCGCTGATCCTGGACCGCCGGATCGGCAACTACGAGCTGCCCGCGGGGTCGATCGTCATCGGGGCCGGCAACCGCGCCACCGACAACGCGCTAGCCCGCCCGATCGCCTCCGCGCTGATCAACCGGCTCACCCATGTGCATCTGGCGGCCTCCCCGAAGGACTGGCTGGTCTGGGCCGGGGAGAACGGCGTGCACCCCTGGGTGGTGGACCACCTCACCGACCGGCCCGACCAGCTGTGGTCCAGGCCGCCCAAGACCGAGGAGCCGTTCTCCACGCCCCGGTCCTGGCACATGCTCTCCGACGCGCTGCACTCCTTCGGACGGGACCTGGACGAGGAGACCCTGAAGGTCCTCGCGCACGGCACGCTGACCCCCGCCCACGCGACCGCGTTCTGCGGCTACGTCAAGATCGTCCGCAGCCGGTTCGGCATCGAGGCGATCATCAAGGGCGAGGCGCGCTGGCCGAACCGCCCCGAGGACCGCGACCTGCTCTACTACCTCGCCGACTCCTTCCGCGGCCGGCTGGTCAAGGAACTGCCCGCCGGCAAGGAGCACATGTCGGCGAGCGGCCGCCAGACCGCCTACCGCGCCAAGTCGCTGCTCGTGCAGCTCGCGGAGATCTCCGTCGAGGTCGCCCAGACCGTCATCGCCTCCGACGCGGACGGCAACCCCGTGCTGCCCTCGTGGTTCCTGGTCGAGGCGGCCCGGGACATGCCGCGGCTGGTGGAGGCCCGCCGGTGAGCCGTCAGCGGCCGAAGAAGCGGGACCTGGCCGCGGAGGCGCTCGCCGAGGGGATGCGGCTGGTGAAGGCCAACCCGGCGCTGGCGGCCGTGGAGTTCGACCTGTGCCGCGAGGAGGACTGCGCGCTGGCCCCGCGCGAGGGACTGGTACGCGTCACCTCCTCCGCCACCCTCCACGTCCACCCCGACCTCCCCCACGCTCGAACAGACTCGCGCGGGGGGACCCCCATGGCCGCGCCTGCCGCCTGGGCCTGGGCCCTCGCCCACGCGATCCTCCACCTCGGCTTCGGTCATGCCCCGGCGGCCAAGGGCGTCCGCGAGCAGCCCGACGCCTGCGACCTCGCCGCCCGCTGTGTCGTCGTCAACCGCTTCCTGCTCGGCTTCACCATCGGCGAGACCCCCGAGGAACTGCCCGCCGCCTACCCCGACGGCGACGAGGAGCAGCTCGCCGCGCGCTGGCGCCGCACCGGCCTGCCGGCCGTGTACGAGCGCTGCGGCACCGCGGGCGGCGAGCCGGACCTGCGGCTGGTGGAGTGGCACGGCTGGTACGGGCAGCCGCCCGACCACCAGCTGGCCTTCGCGACCGCGCTGACCCGGACCGTGTCCGCGGCGATGGACATGGCGGGCGGCCGCCGCGAGACCCTGGACGGCGAACCGGCCCTGCAGCGCCCCTGGCAGCGCGCCCTGAGCTGGTTCATCGCCTCCTACCCGCTCCTCGCCGGGATCGCCTCGGGCATCAAGCTGGTCGCCGACGCCGACCTCGCTCGCGCCCACGGCATCTCCGTCGCGGCGGTGAACGCCGAGGCGGGCGAGATCTACGTCAACCCGCTCCGCTCCCTCGACGACGAGGAGTGGCGGTTCGTGCTCGCCCACGAGATGCTGCACGCCGCCCTGCGCCACGGCGACCGCTGCGGCGCCCGCGATCCCTACCTCTTCAACATCGCCTGCGACTACGTCATCAACGGCTGGCTGAAGGAGATGGACGTCGGCACCATGCCCGAGGGCCTGCTGTACGACGCCGGGCTCACGGGACTGTCCGCCGAGGAGGTCTACGACCGCATCGCCGGCGATCTGCGCCGGATGCGGCGCCTGGCCACCCTGCGCGGCAAGGGCGTCGGCGACATCCTCGGCGCGCCGCTGTGCCCGCCGGGCGACTTCGTCGACCTCGACGAGTTCTACCGGCGCGGCCTCCACCAGGGCCTGGACCTGCACCAGCGCCAGGAACGCGGCTTCCTGCCCGGTGGCCTGGTCGAGGAGATCCGCGCGCTCAGTCATCCGCCGCTGCCGTGGGACGCGCAACTGGCGCGATGGTTCGACGAGTTCGTGCCCCGCCCCGAACCGGTGCGGACGTACGCCCGCCCGGCGCGCCGCCAGGCCGCCACGCCCGGCATCCCGCGCGCGGGACGCCATTTCCCGCCCGAGGAGATCGCCCGCTGCACCTTCGGCGTGGTCCTGGACACCTCCGGTTCCATGAACCGGATCCTGCTCGGCAAGGCGCTCGGCGCCATCGCCTCCTACGCCGAGGCCCGGGACGTCCCGGCCGCGCGGGTGGTGTTCTGCGACACGGCCCCGCACGACGCGGGATATCTGCCGGTCACGGAGATCGCCGGGCGGGTCCGGGTGCACGGCCGGGGCGGCACGGTTCTGCAGCCGGGCGTCGACCTGCTGCACCGCGCCGACGACTTCCCGCCCGGCGCGCCGGTCCTGGTGATCACGGACGGCTGGTGCGACGTGCTCAGGGTCCGGCGCGAGCACGCCTATCTGATCCCGCAGGGCGCCCGGCTGCCGTTCTCCGCAGGCGGGCCGGTCTTCCGGGTGAGCTGAGCCGGAATGTGATCGGATAGTGCTCACGGACCCCGAACACGGGACCTCACCGAAGGGATTCATCGTGGCAACCACGCGCTCCGCACACACCGTGTGGGAAGGCAACCTGTTCCAGGGCAACGGCGTCGTGACCTTCGACTCCTCCGGCAGCATCGCCGCGCAGCCGGTGTCGTGGCCGGCGCGCACCGAGGAGGCGAACGGCAAGACCAGCCCCGAGGAGCTGATCGCGGCAGCGCACTCCAGCTGCTACTGCATGGCCTTCTCCAACGGCCTGGACAAGGCGGGCACTCCGCCCACCAAGCTCGTCACCTCCGCGGACGTGACCTTCCAGCCCGGCCAGGGCATCACCGGCATCCACCTCACCGTCGAGGGCACGGTGCCCGGCATCAGCGAGGAGGACTTCCTGGCCGCCGCCGAGGACGCCAAGGCCAACTGCCCGGTCAGCCAGGCCCTCAAGGCCGTCCCGATCACCCTGTCCGCGAAGCTCGCCTGAGCGTCGCGGAGCATGGTTCGCGCAGGCCGCCCGCCCGGTGGCCTGCGCGACGTCGGTTCGGGGTATGACATGGACGCCGGTGACTCGGAAGGACCGCGATGGTGACGGGAACCGCGGGCAGCGGGGCGGTGCTCGACTCCGCCACCCGGGAACTGACCCGCATACTGCTGCTGTTCAGCCTCGGCTGCCGGGTCCGCCCGCCCGACCCCGCCCCGGACACCCTCGTCGACCGCTTCCCCTTCGGCCGGTTCCGGCCGCACCTGGAGTCCGGCGAGGCGGTGCTGCCGGTACCGGTACTGGCCGAGACGGTGGCCCCGGGTGACCTGAGGCTGCCCGGCGGGGACCACGGCCTGACCCTGTCCCGTCTCGACCTGCTCGTCGTCGCCACCCCCCGCGGGGACGCCACGCTGCTGCTGGACTGCGAGTTCGCCGGGGACACCGAGGCGCTCGCCGTCGCCTCCTGGCTCGCCACCACCTGCTTCGAGCGCGACCACCTGCTGCTCGGCGGACGGCCGCTGCTGGAGGTGCTGAGGGAACGCCTGGGCCTGCCGGAGCCCTTCCCCTTCGGCCTCAACGTCCACCAACTCGTCTACCCGGGCGGCCGGTTACGCGAGGACGTGCTGTCCCACGCCGACGACACCCACCGGTCCGCGCTGCTGAACCGGATCATCTACCGCGGCAAGATGCCCGCCGAGGCCGCCGACCGCCTGACGGTCAGCGTGCCGCCCAACCTCACCAATCAGGGCGTCACCCTCTCCGCCCACGGCCGCGGCGTCTCCGTCCAGGCGGGCTGGGCCACCCATGTGGAGAACGGCCTCGCCGTCGTCGCGCTCGGCATGGTCTCCGCGCTGGCCGTGCTCCAGCGCACCCGGCTCGCGGCCTTCGCGATGATGAAGCAGAACGAACAGGCCCTGACCGACTCGGCCTCCGAGGTCCGCACCCTCATCTCCCGCCTCTCCGACGGCGTGAACGAGCTGCAACTGGACCTCGCCTTCGGTGTCGAGGCGTACGTCGACAGCCTGCTGATCCCGGAGATGCTCATGGAGGGCTTCCAGTCGTCGCTGCGCGACACCCTCGGCATCCGCGACAGCCTCGACAACTCCGCCCGCATGGTCGAGCGCCTCACCTCCGTCATCAGCGCCCGCTCGGCCGCCCTGGACGCCGCCCTCGCGGAACGGGACGAGCGGCAGAACCGGGTCATCTCCGCGCTGGTCGCGGCGGCCACCCTCATCGCCCTCCCGCCGACCCTGCTGCTGGCCTTCTTCGGCGTGAACGCCACCGACGTCGACGAGGGCCGCTCCATCCTCGACCTCGGCCGGTACGGCGCCGCGTACGCGCTGGCCTGGCTGCCCTTCGTCGTGCTGGTCGTGCTCGGCTACCTGCTGCTCCGCAGAGTCGGCAGACGGCCCGGCACACTGCTGTCCGCGTCCGACCCGCCGACCGCCCCGGTGCCCGCACCGCGTACCCCTCCCGGGAGTTGACCGATGATGCCGCGACGACCCGCCGTCTCCGCCCACCGCGGCGGCTCCGAACGCGCCGGTGCCGCCACCTGGGAGGCGTACGAGGACGCGCTGCTGAGCGGCGCGGAGTACGCCGAGTTCGACATCCGGCGCACCGCGGACGGGGTCCTCGTCGTCTACCACGACGCCCGGGCCTGCCACACCGGGCCACTGCTGTCGACGATCACCCACGCGGAGCTCAGCGAGCGGGCCGGATACGCGGTGCCGGTCGTCGACGAGGTGATGGAACTGATCGCCGGCAGGCTCGTCGGCCACCTGGACCTCAAGGAGGTCGGCTACGAGCGCGAGGTGATCGACCGGGCCGTCGCCCTGCTCGGCGAGGACGGCTTCGTGGCCACCACCCTGGAGGACCGTTCCGTCGCCGCGATCTCCCGGGCCTTCCCCCGGGCGCGCACCGCCCTCTCGCTCGGCCGCGACCGGGACGAGATCGGCTGGGCCCGGCTCCCCGGGACCCGGCTCAGCGAGCTGCTGCCGATGCGGCGGGTGCGGGCCTGCGGGGCCGGCGGGGTCGCGGTGCACCAGCAGCTGGCCCGCGCCAGTGTGCTCAGGGAGGCGACCCGCAACGGCCTGTTCACCATGGTGTGGACGGTCAACGACGACACCCTGATGCGGACCTTCCTCAGCCACCCGCGCGTGGACGTACTGATCACCGACCGGCCCCGGCGGGCCGTGGCCCTGCGCGGCGACCCCCGGGAACCGGAGCGGGTGACCGGCTGAGCCACCGCCGGGATACCGGCACCCCGGGGTACGCACCATTGACAAGAGCGCACTCAAGTTTTGTGCTGGAGTTCGGGGAAGTGCCCTGGCGGAAGGGGACAGCGATGGGACGTGCGGTCGGAATCGATCTCGGGACCACGAACTCGGTGGTGGCGGTGCTGGAGGGCGGCGAACCCACGGTCGTCGCCAACGCGGAGGGGGCCAGGACCACACCCTCGGTCGTGGCCTTCGCCAAGAACGGCGAGGTGCTCGTCGGCGAGGTGGCCAAACGGCAGGCGGTGACCAACGTCGAGCGGACCGCCCGCTCGGTCAAGCGGTACATGGGGGACGGCGGCTGGCGCTTCCCGCACGAGGGCTCGGTCGACGGCACCCGCTACCGCGCCCAGGAGCTGTCGGCCCGGGTGCTGCAGAAGCTGAAGCGGGACGCCGAGTCCTATCTCGGCGAGGACGTCACCGACGCCGTGATCACGGTCCCCGCCTACTTCGACGACGCCCAGCGGCAGGCGACCAAGGAGGCCGGTGAGATCGCGGGCCTGAAGGTGCTGCGGATCATCAACGAGCCGACCGCGGCCGCCCTCGCCTACGGCCTGGACCGCGGCGAGGAGCAGACGGTCCTGGTCTTCGACCTCGGCGGCGGCACCTTCGACGTCTCCCTGCTGGAGATCGGCGACGGCGTCATCGAGGTCAAGGCCACCAACGGCGACACCCACCTAGGCGGCGACGACTGGGACCAGCGGGTCGTCGAGCACCTGGTGAAGAAGTTCAAGGGTCAGTACGGCATCGATCTGGGCAACGACAAGATGGCTCTGCAGCGGCTCCGCGAGGGCGCCGAGAAGGCCAAGATCGAGCTCTCCAGCTCCTCGGAGACCACGATCAACCTGCCGTACATCACGGCCTCCGCCGAGGGGCCGCTGCACCTCGACGAGAAGCTGACCCGCGCCCAGTTCCAGGAGCTCACCGCCGATCTCCTGGACCGCTGCACGACGCCCTTCCACCAGGCGGTCAAGGACGCCGGCATCAAGCTCGCCGCGGTCGACCACGTGATCCTCGTCGGCGGCTCGACCCGGATGCCGGCCGTGACGGAGCTGGTGAAGGAGCTGACCGGCAAGGACCCGCACAAGGGCGTCAACCCCGACGAAGTGGTGGCGGTCGGCGCGGCCCTCCAGGCGGGGGTGATCCGCGGCGACGTCAAGGACGTGCTGCTGCTCGACGTCACCCCGCTGTCCCTCGGCATCGAGACCAAGGGCGGCATCATGACCAAGCTGATCGAGCGCAACACCACGATCCCCACCCGGCGTTCGGAGATCTTCACCACCGCCACCGACAACCAGCCCTCGGTCGGCATCCAGGTCTACCAGGGCGAACGCGAGATCGCGGCCTACAACAAGAAGCTCGGCGTCTTCGACCTGACGGGCCTGCCGCCCGCACCCCGGGGGGTTCCGCAGATCGAGGTCGCGTTCGACATCGACGCCAACGGCATCATGCACGTCTCCGCCAAGGACCTGGCCACCGGCCGCGAGCAGAAGATGACGGTCACCGGCGGCTCGGCCCTGCCCAAGGAGGACATCGACCGCATGATGCGGGACGCCGAGCAGTACGCGGAGGAGGACCGCAAGCGCCGCGAGACCGCCGAGACCCGCAACCAGGCCGAACAACTCGTCTACCAGACCGAGAAGTTCCTCCGCGAGAACGGGGACAAGGTGCCCACCGACACCCGCTCCGAGGTGGAGGCCGCGATCACCGAGCTGAAGGGTCTCCTGGAACGCGACGCGGACACCGCCGAGTTGCGCACCGGCGTCGAGAAACTCGCCACCGTCAGCCAGAAGATGGGCCAGGCGATGTACGCGCAGCCCGAGTCGGAGCCCACCGACCGGCACACCGCACCGCAGGACGAAGAAGGCGTGGTGGACGCGGAGATCGTCGACGACGAGAAGGACCACAAGGGCGGGACCGCCTAGCGGTCACCGGCGGTTCCCGGTGGGAGCGTGGCGCACACGGCGTCCAGGACGGAGGCGTACGGCGTGCCGCGGTCGGTGAGCCGGGAGCGGAGGTGCTCCAGGCCGTCGCGGTGCTCGACGAGCAGGTCGAGGTTGCCGGTGCGGGCCGCGAACTCCAGGACCGCGGGCAGGAAGTCGGGCAGCTCCTCGCCGCTGGACTCCAAACCGTGCTCGCGGTAGAGGTCCTCGAAGCGGGCCGGTGGCATCCTGGGCCGCCGGGTGTCCCCGTCCCGCCACCGGCTCAGGTACAGGCCGTGCCGACCGGTGGGGTCGAAGACCTGCACATAGTGCGCGGCCAGCTCCTGGGCGTCGGTCACCGCCGCGTGGTCGGTGAACTCCCGCAGCTGGGGTGCGGCCTCGCGCAGCAGCGGAAGCCGGGCGCGGAAGTCGTCGTCGGGGTACGTCAGGCAGAGCGCCGCCGCCTGGTAGAGCACCGCGTCCGAGGGCATCGGATCTCCTCCTTGCTCGCCTGTGGTCACGAACCTAGGGCGGAGCGGGGAGGCGCACCCGCTGACGGCACCCGTACGGGTCAGAAGGCGCGGGCGGGCCGGGAGGCGGGGACTCAGAAGTCCGTGCGGCGGTCCCGGAGGATCTTCCTCGTGCGGTCGGCGGTGGCGGCGCTGGTGGACATGTGGTCCAGCACCTCCAGATGGGCCGCCACCTCCGTGCGGGAGTCCAGGTACAGGGCGCCGGTCAGGTACTCCGTGAAGACCATGTCGGGCAGCTCGGGCTCGGCGAAGCGGAACAGGGTGAAGGGGGCGTAGGTGCCCGGGTGCGGGCCCCGGGCGAACTCGGCGATCTGCAGGGTGACCCGGTCCCGCTCGGCGAACTCCAGCAGCTTGTCCAGCTGCTCGCGCATCACCGAGGGATGGTCGCTCACCGGCCGCCGCAGCACCGTCTCGTCCATGATCACCCACAGGTGGGGGCGGTCCGGGCTCTCCAGCAGGCGCTGACGCTCCATGCGCAGGGCCACGTGCCGCTCGATCGCCGCGGGTCCGGTCTGGCCGATGGTGCCCGCCTCCAGCACCGCGCGCGCGTAGTCCTCGGTCTGCAGCAGGCCCGGCACGAAGTGCGGCTCGTAGGAGCGGATGAGCCGCGCCGCGCCTTCCAGGCTCACATACAGGCTGAACCAGTCCGGCAGGACGTCGTGGTACCGCTGCCACCAGCCCGGCTGGTTCGCCTCCTCGGCCAGCGAGACGAACGCGGCCGCCTCCTCCTCGGGCACCCCGTAGGTCTCGAGCAGCACCTGCACGTACGGGATCTTCAGGGAGACCTCGGCCATCTCCATCCGCCGTACGGTCGCCGAGGCCACCCGCAGGACCTTCGCGGCCTCCTCGCGCTTGAGCCCGGCCGCCTCCCGGAGCTCCTGCAAACGCTTGCCGAGCACCACTTGCCCCACGGTCGGCGCAGGCCGCCGCTCACTCACGCCACGCCTCCCCTACGCGCCGAAGTACCCGTGCAGTGTGCCACGTTCCGCTTCCGCTCTCACCGGTTCGGCGGTGAGGCACTCACCACTGTCCGACGCCGCATTACCCGGGAGGTAATCGACCCCCGCCCCGGGCCGCGGGATCGTAGGGGTCACCGGGCTCCGGATCGGCGCACTCCGATCCGGGACCCGGGTCCCGTGCCCCAGACCCGACGGAGGGTGATTCGTCATGTCCGCGACCCAGCTTGCCGCGCTCGCCAGGACGTCCGAGCCGGGGACCGTGCTGCGCCGGTTCCTCGCCCTCGACGCGGTGGTGACGGGCGCCAACGCACTCGCCTATCTGGCCGCTTCCGGCCCCCTGGGGCGGCTCTTCGGGGTCGACTCGGCGCTGCTGATAGCCCTCGGGATCTTCCTCGCGGTGTATGCCGCGGGCGTCGGGCTGCTCGCCTCCCGCGCCCGGCCGGCCGCCTTCCCGGTCCGGGTCGTGATCGAGTCCAACTTCGCCTGGGCCGCGCTCAGTCTGCTGGCCCTCGCGGTGTGGCTTTCCCCGACCACGGCCGGCGCCGTGTGGACCGTCGTGCAGGCGCTGACCGTCGCCGGGTTCGCGGCACTGCAGCACCTGGCGCTGAAAAGCCGTCAGGCCATCAGCGACTGAAGGTACTTGACCGTCGCCGGATCGGCCGGGAGCAGCGTCTCGATGGCCAGCTCGGCGACGGTCACGTCCATAGGGGTGTTGAACGTGGAGATCGACGAGATGAACGACAGGGTCCGGCCCTCGTGCTCGATCCGGAGCGGCAGCGCGAAGTAGGGGACCGGCTCCGCCGGTTCCTCGCTCGGGTCCTCCTCCGGCACCGGGTAGGCCGCCACCTCCTCGTACAGCTTGCGCAGGGGTTCCGAGCGGTGCAGGGCGATCTGCCGCTGCATCTGCTCCAGCAGATGGCCGCGCCACTCGCGCAGGTTGCGGATGCGCGGTGCCAGGCCCTCCGGGTGGAGGGTCAGACGCATCGCGTTCAGTGGCGGTTCGAGCAGATGCCCGGGGATGCCGTCCAGCAGCATCAGGATGCCCCGGTTGGCCGCCTGGACGTTGTACAGGGCGTCCACCACGATTGCCGGGTAGGGCTCGTAACCCTGGATCAGCCGCTCCATGCCCTGGCGCACGGCGTCCAGCGCCGGGTCGTCCAGCGGTGTCTCCGGGTAGTGCGGGGCGTAACCGGCCGCCAGCAGCAGGGCGTTGCGCTCGCGGACCGGCACGTCCAGGTGCTCGGCCAGCCGCAGCACCATCTCCTCGCTGGGCCGGGACCGGCCCGTCTCGATGAAGCTGATGTGCCGGGCCGAGGAGTCGGCGCGCAGCGCCAGTTCCAGCTGGCTGACCCGGCGCTGCTCCCGCCAGGCCCGCAGCAGCGGCCCGACACCCCGGTCGGTGGAAGTGACGGTCATGCCACGACCGTAGACGACCCGGCGGCACACCGGCGATGCCCACCTTGCGACCAGGGCTCGGGCGGTGGCTCTGTGGCAGTCTTGGAGGGCACTCTTGGGGGGCACCCGCAGTCCAGGAAGGAGCGGCGCATGGCCGTCGAACCGCTGTCCCAGAAGGAGATCGAGGACCGCCTCGCGGACCTGCCGGGCTGGTCCCTCGACGGGGACCGCCTCGCCCGTTCCTACCGGCTCTCCTCGCACTTCGCGGCCACCGCGATGGTCGTCCACATCGCCCAGGTCCAGGAGGAGCTCGACCACCACTCCGACCTCACGCTCGGCTACAACACCGTCTCGCTGACCGTGCACACGCACAGCGCGGGCGGCGCCGTCACCGAGAAGGACGTCGAGCTGGCCCGCCGGGTCGCCGAGCTGGCCCCGGGGCACGGGGCCGAGTGAGGGGCACGTGCTCGACTACGACAAGGAAGCCGACGCCTACGACTCCTCCCGCGGCGGCGAACCCCGGGCCGCCGCGGCGGCCGAGGCGGTCCTCGGGCTGATTCCGGACGGTGCCCGGGACCTCCTCGACGTGGCCTGTGGCACCGGTATCGTCACCCGGCGGCTCGCGGCGGCGCGGCCCGCGCTGCGGGTGACGGGCGTGGATCTGACGTACCGGATGGCCCGGACGGCCGCAGCCCGGCTGCCCGGCGCGATCGTGCTGGCGGACAGCCGGCGGCTGCCGTTCCCCGACGGGACGTTCGACGCGGTGACCAGTGTGTGGCTGCTGCATCTGCTGGACCGGGGCGACGACATGGGCGCGGTGGTCGCCGAGTGCGCCCGGGTGCTGCGGCCCGGCGGGGTGTACGTGACCACCGTCGACAAGGCCGCCGCCCATGACGTGGGCAGCGACATCGACGCCGTGCTCGCACCGCGCCCGCGCCGGTCCGCCCCGGACGCCGCGCATCGCGTCGGGGCCCGCGCCGCCGAGCACGGCCTCCACCCCCTCGGCAGCGCGCGCTTCCAGGGCGTCGGCCAGGGCCGCAGCCCCCGTGGCACCGCGGCCGATCTGCGCCGGGGCTGGTTCACCCAGCTGCCGCCCGGCGGCCCCCTCACCGAACGCTTCGCCGCCGAGCTGGGGACCCTGCCCGACCCGGACCGCCGCCGGCCCGATCCGGTGTTCAGCCTGCGGGCGTTCCGGAAGCCCGGGTGAACTCCATGACCCAGTTGGCCAGCCAGGTCGCACCGCCGTCGAGGGAGAACGCCTGCTCCCAGCGGGCGGTGGTCGCGGAGACGCCCGACCACACGAACCGCACCCGGACGTCCTTGCCGTCGTGCAGGTCGTCGCCGTAGAACTCGCCGTGCTCGCCCTCGAAGCCGCCGAGGACCGGCGGGAACAGGGTGCCGGTGCGGCTGGAGGACCAGTTGAGGGACCACTGCCGCGTCCCGGGGTCGAACAGGCGCAGGGTCAGCCCCTTCGCGCCGAGGTGCGGCATGTCGATCTCGTCGATGTTGGCGGCACCGTCGAACAGGCTCCAGCAGCGGCATGTGCTGGGGAACTCCTCCCAGCCGCTGTCCGGGTCGAGGAAGTCGGTACGGCGGCGGTGCCGCACGTCCCAGTCGCCGTGGAGGAAGTCGAAGTCGTGCGCGGTGCTCATCAGCGGTCTCCCGTGGTTCCTTCGGGCAGCGAATCGGCCACATAGGCCTCGAGATCGGGGGAGTCGGGCGCCAGGACGTGCCGCACCCAGGCGTCCCGCTCGTGCAGGATCGGCGGCAGCTCCCAGACGCAGCCGATCCAGGGCAGCTCAGGGGTGATGAAGTGCGCCGGGTCCCGGTCCGGGCAGCCGAGCACCGGCTGGCCCGCCGCGGCGCCCCGGAAGTGCAGCACGTTGTCCCACACCCAGCTGTAGGCGTTGAGGTAGGCGCCGTCGTCGCCGCCCCGGTGGAGGACGACGAAGGTCGCCGGCGGTGTGCCGTCCGGCTCCGGGAGCAGTTTCGGCAGGATCGCGTAGGCCGCCTCCGCCACCTCCGGCGCGATGCCCGCCGGGTCGGTGGTGACGTGGTAGCGCTTGATCCACCGGCCCGCCACCTCAATGGGCGGCGGTACGGTCAGCAGTTTCTCCGTGAAGGGCATGGCGTGACGGTAGGACCGCTTCACTGACATCCTGTGTCAGTGAAGTCCAGCCGTCTCGTCTCCATCCTCCTGCTGCTCCAGACCCGCGGCCGGCTGACCGCCGCGCAGCTCGCCGAGGAGCTGGAGGTCTCCGTCCGCACCGTCTACCGGGACGTCGAGGCGCTGAGCGCGGCCGGGGTCCCGCTGTACGGCGACGCCGGGCACGCGGGCGGCTACCGGCTGCTGGACGGCTACCGCACCCGGCTCACCGGGCTGACCGCCGACGAGGCCGAGGCCCTCTTCCTCGCCGGGGTGCCGGGCCCCGCCGCCGAACTGGGCCTCGGCTCGCTGCTCGCCGCCGCCGAGCTGAAGGTGCGGGCGGCCCTCCCCGTCCAGGCCGACCGGATCAGCGCCCGCTTCCACCTCGACGCCCCCGGCTGGTACACCGACGCCGACGAGACGCCCTTCCTCCCGGCGGTCGCCGACGCCGTCTGGAACAGCCGGGTGCTGCACGTGCGGTACCGCCGCTGGCGCGAGCCCACCGATGTGGAGCGCCGCCTCGAACCGTACGGACTCGTCCTCAAGGCGGGCCGCTGGTACGTCGTGGCGGGACCGGGCCCGCGCACCTTCCGGGTCGACCAGATCCTCGAACTGACCGCCACCGGAGAGGAGTTCGAGCGCCCCGGCGACTTCGATCTCGCCGCGTACTGGGCCGGCTACCAGCGGGACTTCCAGGACCGGCTGCACCGGGGCGAGGCGGTGGTGCGCCTCGCGCCGGGGCGGACCCTGCCCAGGGCCCGTGACCCGCGCGCCGAGGAGGACGGCTGGACCCGGGTCACCGTGCCCATCGAGTCCGTGGACCACGCGCATGCCGAATTCCTGCGCCTGGGCACGGACATCGAGGTGCTCCAACCCGCCGAACTTCGGCGGAAGATCGCCCGCACCGTCGCCGAACTGGCCGAGCGGTACGGCAACTTCGCGGACGGCGGCGACGACTGAAGGAGAACGGAACCGTCCGTCCTCCCGGGAGGTACCTCTCGTGCAGCATCCGCGCAAGCACCGCAGACGCAGCATCCTCCTGCCCGCCCTCGGCGCCACCGCGGCGCTCCTCGCCGCCGGGCTGACCACCCTCACCGGCGCCGACCGCGCCGAGGCCGCCACCGCACGCCAGGTCGAGGCCCTGGACCGGGGTGTGGTCAGCGTGCACACCGGCAGCGGCAACCTGGTCAGCTGGCGCTGGCTCGGCACCGACCCCGACAACGTCTCCTTCAACCTCTACCGGGCCGGTACGAAGGTCAACGCGACCCCGGTCACCGGCTCCACCAACTACTTCCACTCCGGCGCCCCCGCGCACGCCGACTACACGGTCCGCGCCGTCGTGGGCGGCGTGGAGCAGGCCGACTCCGTCCACGCCATCCAGTTCCGCACCGGGTACAAGGACGTCCCCCTCTCCCCGCCGGCCGGCGGCACCACACCCGACGGGGTCGCCTACACCTACGAGGCCAACGACGCCTCCGTCGGCGACCTCAACGGCGACGGCGCCCTCGACCTGGTCCTGAAGTGGCAGCCGACCAACGCCAAGGACAACTCCCAGTCCGGGTACACCGGCAACACGATCGTCGACGGCATCACCCTCGACGGCACCCGGCTGTGGCGCATCGACTTGGGCCGCAACATCCGCTCCGGCGCCCACTACACGCAGTTCCAGGTCTACGACTACGACGGCGACCGCAGGGCCGAGGTCGCGATGAAGACCGCCGACGGCACCGTGGACGGCGGCGGCACGGTGATCGGCAGCGCCTCGGCGGACCACCGCAACTCCAGCGGTTACGTCCTGACCGGCCCCGAGTACCTGACCATGTTCAACGGGCAGACCGGCCGGGCCATGCAGTCCGTGGCCTACGTCCCGGCGCGCGGCACGGTCTCCTCCTGGGGCGACTCCTACGGCAACCGCGTCGACCGCTTCCTCGCGGGCACGGCGTACCTGGACGGCTCCCGGCCCTCGCTGATCATGGCGCGCGGCTACTACACCCGGAGCGTGATCGCCGCCTGGGACTGGCGAGGCGGCTCCTTCGCCCGCCGCTGGACCTTCGACACCGCTTCCTCCACCAACACCGGCAAGGGCTACGACGGTCAGGGCTCCCACAGCCTGTCGGTGGGGGACGTCGACCACGACGGCAGGGACGAGATCGTGTACGGCTCGATGGCCGTGGACGACAACGGCAGCGGCCTGTGGACCGCGAGGACCGGTCACGGGGACGCCCAGCACCTCGGCGACCTCGACCCGGGCGCGCCCGGTCTGGAGTACTTCAAGGTCTCCGAGTCGACGTCCCAGCCGGCCGCTGTGTATCTCGACCCGGCGAACGGGGCGGTCCGCTGGAAGCTCGCCGCCTGCTGCGACAACGGGCGGGGAGTGGCCGCGGACGTGTGGGCCGGGAACGACGGCGCGGAGGTCTGGTCGGCCTCGGACACGAGCATCCGCGACGAGGCCGGCGCCGCCAAGGGCCGCGAGCCGTCCTCCGTCAACTTCCTGTCCTGGTGGGACGGGGACACGGTCCGCGAACTCCTCGACGGCACCCGGATCGACAAGTACGGCACTTCGGCGGAGACCCGGCTGCTGACGGGCGCCTCGGTGCACTCGAACAACGGCACCAAGGCGACCCCGGCGCTCTCCGGCGACCTCCTCGGCGACTGGCGCGAGGAAGTCATCTGGCCGACCAGCGACAACCGGGCCCTCAGGATCTACTCGACGCCGCACGAGACGACCACCAGAATCACGACCCTGCTGCACGACACCATGTACCGCACGGGCCTGGCCTGGCAAAATACGGCCTACAACCAGCCCCCGCACCCGAGCTTCTACCTCGGCAACGGCATGCCGACCGCGCCCCGACCGGCGGTGTACGCGCCCTGACGGCACCCTGCGCCCTGCCCGCCTCCCCGGCGGTTGCAGGGCGCACTCACGGCCGCCGCCGAGGAGTCCGTCTTCGCCGGCGAGGTCAAGTGACGCAGTGGGGCGCGCGCCGGCACGGCACGCGCCCCTCGGGGTTCAGCTCACCGCGCAGGTCTGGTCACCGACCTTGAAGGTGGCCGGTTTGCCGTTGCTGGTGGACCAGTTGGCCGTGAAGCCGAAGTTCACCGAGGCACCGGCCGACACGTTCGCGTTCCAGCCGACGTTTTTCGCCGTGACCGCGGCGCCCGACTGGGTGTGCTCGGCGTTCCAGATCTGGGAGATCGTCTGGCGGTCGGGGAAGGACCAGGCCAGTGCCCAGCCGGACCAGGCGCTCGTCCCGGTGTTGGTCAGCCGCACGTCCGCCTGGAAGCCGCCCTGCCACTGGTTGGTGACCTTGTACGTCACCGCACAGGCACCCGTGGGCCCGGGATCGGGATCCGTACCGCCGCCGCTGTCGGAGGAGTCGCCGTAGATGATCCCCCGCCCGTTGGTGGCGATGTAGACGCGGCCGTAGACCCTCGGGTCACCGGTGATCGCCGCGCCGGTCCAGCCCCACTGGTGGGCGTCGTCGTTGATGCGCGTCCAGGTGGCGCCCTGGTCGGTGGAGCGGAAGATGCCGCGCACCCCGCCGATCTTCGCGCTGGTGTAGAGCGTCTGGTACGAGGCTCCGGGCGCCGCCTTGCCGAATCCGACGGTGTCGGCCTGCTCGACGTTCGTCAGCTTCGTGAAGCTCGTGCCGCCGTTGGTCGAGTGCCACAGCCCGTAGGCGCCGTCACTCGCGCCGCCCGCCAGCCACACGTCGCCCTTGGCGCCGGGCAGCGCCTTGAAGCGGACGGTGTCGCCGCTCGGCAGCCCGGTCGCGGCGGAGGCGGTGAAGGTGGCGCCGCCGTCCGTACTGACGTAGAACTTGCCGGACTTGAAACCGTAGAAGACCTTCGGGTCGACGCGGTCGGACTCCACGATCGCCCCCGCCGGGATGCCGGAGGACGCCGACCAGGAGGTGCCGAAGCCGGTGGAGTGGTGGACGCCGGCGCCCTGCGGGCTCCATACGAACCGGCTGCCGTCCGCCGCCGCGGCGACCGTGCCGCCCCCGGAGACACCCGAGGGGTCCGTCCCCGCGAACCAGTTGGCGCCGTTGTCGGTGGAGAACGCGATGTGCGGGCCCGAGTCCAGGTTGCCGGTCCGGACCACCGTGTCCGGCTTGGACTCCGCGAAGTCCAGGCTGGTCGTCGAGGTGAAGTTGGGCTGGGTGAACATCATCGAGGGGACCTTGGTGAGGTCCGTGTGGCGGAAGCCGCCGATGTCGCCGAGCGCGCTGAGCAGCGGGGCGCCGGACGGGGGAGAGATCAGGTCGTTGACGGCCGTCTCCTCCAGGCCCCGCACCATCGGCTTGATGGTGAACTGCGCACCGGTGTCCCAGGCGGTGAGGTTCTCGGTGCCGTAGATCGTCGCGCCGGTGCCGTACATCATGCGGTCGGAGTCGAACGGGTCGATCTCCAGCGCCTCGGTCATCCAGCCGAGCTTGGGCGTCTGCTCGGGCGGACTCGGGTTCGCCCCCCAGGTCAGCCAGGGGGAGGAGGAGACGTCCATGGTGTAGCGGTTGGCGCGGTTCGGGTACGACGTGTAGTCCCAAGCCTTCGTCCAGGTGGCGCCGCTGTCGGTGGAGCGGAAGATCTGGGTGTCCGGCCACCAGGAGCTGTACGCCGTGGCCATCACCGTGCCCGGATCCTGCCGGTCGACGGTGAGGCCGCTGAAGCCGAAGTAGGCGTCGGCCTCCGCCACCGGGCTGATGTCCGTCCAGGTGCCCGTCGCCGTCGCGTACCGCCACAACCGGCCCTTGCCGCCGTCGTAGGGGCCGCCCTTGTCGCTGTACGACAGATAGAGGTGGCCGTTCTCCGCGTCCAGGACGCCCTTGTGGGCGAGGTAGCCGGTCGGCTGCCCGGCGACCCTGCTCCAGGTCGCGCCCGCGTCCGTCGAGCGGTACACGGCGTCGTCCTTGTCGGCCACCCCGACGTAGATCGTCCGGGTGGCGCTGCCGGCGGTGCCCGTGGACTCGTCGAAGGTGACCCAGACGATGCCCTGGTTGTCGGAGGCGTAGCCGCTGGTGTCGCTCGGATCCTGCACGTAGTTGCCGACGTTGGGGAAGTTCGCCACCTGCGACCAGGTCGCCCCGGAGTCCGTCGACCGCCACAGGCCCTTGCCGCTCGGCGCGCCGAGGTACAGCACGCTGTTGCGGTTTGGGTCGACCGCCAGGCGCTCGCCCATGCCCCGGCCCGGCATGTTGCCGCCCAGCTTGAACGGCAGATCCGCCTTCCGCCAGCTGGCGCCCCGGTCCGCGGAGCGCAGCACGGCCCCGTTCCCCGGGTCCCAGCTGTTGGTGTACGTGCCGACGGCGGCATACACCCGGTCCGGGTCCACGGAGTCGGAGGCGAGGCTGACGACCCCGGTGTGGCCCCAGTCGTCCCAGCCCACCGAGTCCAGCAGGGGAGTCCAGGTCTTCGACGCCTCCACCCAGCGGTAGGCGCCACCGATGTCGGTGCGGGCGTAGGCGAGGTCCTTCTCGGTGCGGTTGAACACAATGCCGGGGACGAAGCCGCCGCCGTCGATGCGGGCGTTCTTCCAGGAGTAGGTGTCGGCGGTGATCGACACGGTCTTCTCGGCGGGCTCGGCGGCGGCCAGTGCGGGCGGCGCGCCCGAGAGCAGCCCGGCCGCGAGCGCCAGGACGGCCGTGAGGATGCGGGTTCTTCGCACGGGAAGTCCTTTCCGGTGGGGGAGTGGAAAGCGCTTGCTCAGCACAGCGAGATGAGCCGGGCGGCCCCCCGTGCGGGAGGGACCGCCCGGCCGTCCGGCCTCGCCGTCAGGTGACGAGACCTTGCACGCGGTGCTCGTTCAGGCGCCGTGGGGCGCCTGGCGGGGGCGGGTTATTCGAGCAGTTCCGCGTACGAACCCATGGCCAGGGCGATGTCCGCCTGGGCCCAGAAGCGGTGGTACGTGAACGTGGGAACCGCTCCGCCCGCCAGATACGCCTCGATCTTCGACCAGGCGGGGTCGTCCTCGTAGAAGGAGCGGATCGACTCGAACGTCGACGAGGAGTTGATCGCGTCGCCGTTCGGCATCGTTCCGGTCCAGCCGCTCGGGATGTGGACGCGGTCGTCGAAGCGGTTGTAGTCGGCGCGGTTCTCCGGGACGGCGATGCCGAGGGCGTCCTGGTGGTGGTCCCACATGCCGTCGAGCAGGGCCTTCGCCGTCGTCGCCGCCGCGGTGTCACCGGAGCGGTCGGCGTAGTACGTCAGGGTCTTGGCGTACGCGGCCGCCACACCGACGTCGTTGGTGTAGTCGGCGACGGTGACGTGCAGGCCGGTGTTGGCGCCGGGGTTCGCGGCGTTCCAGGTGTCGGGCTGGCCCGACCACTGGAGCGTCGACGGTATCCGGTAGGTGCCGTCGGGGTTGATGGTGGTGTGCGCGAGCGCCCAGTCCACCCACTTGTCGAGGACCGCCTTCGCCGCGGCGTTCCCGGTCTGCTGGTAGTACTCGGCCACCCGCTCCATCGACCACGCCTGGAAGCCGAACCACTGGTTGGACGGCGGGTCGTGGTAGACGGGCTGCTGGTCGTAGTACATGCCGTAGAAGGTCGACTTGCCGGCCGGCGGGGTCGCGTAGCGGCCCGCCCAGCTGTTGGTCGCCCCGCCCGCGATCGCGCCCTCGCTGGACTGCAGCCAGCGGTAGAACTCGATCTGCCGCTCCAGGGACTTGGACCAGTCCGCCTGTCCCGTCGCCGACTTCGGCTTCAGGTCGGGGTAACTGGCCAGCGCGTACGCGGCCATCGGGTTCTGGTAGCCGCCGTGCGCGTGGCTGGATCCGATGCGCCAGGCCCAGCCCGCCGAGGTGTCGGTGGCACCGCCCCAGGCGTAGTACCAGGAGAGCAGGTAGTGCGAGGAGTCCTTGCCGGTGCCGGCCGGGCAGGCCGCCGGACCGACGCAGTTGCCGATCTTCTTGAAGTACTTGTCGTACATGGCGTAGCGCAGGTAGTCGCCCATCTTCGCGGCCTTGGCGACGGTCGCGGAGATCTGGCTGCCCTTGCCCTGCGCGTCGGCCCACTTGTCGGCCCAGTAGGCGGCCTGCACCGCACGCGCGTCGGCGTCCGGGGCGTTGGTGAACTTCCACTGCTTGGCGTAGGAGGCGTCACCGGTGAACAGGTCCAGATAGCCGTTCGGGCCGCCGTACTTGAAGGCGTCGCAGGTCGGCTGCGGCACCGTCTCCCACACCGACTCCTGCACACCGCGCTGGAAGGTGTTGATGTACGACGGGCCGGTGTCCGAGGGGCCCGCCTCGCACTTGCCGGGCGAGTTGCCGAAGCCGTAGACGTTGTCCACGTCCTGCAGCCAGTGCATGCCGTAGACGTCGTCCGTGCCGTACGCGCTCTTCAGCTCCGCCGCGATCGGGTCGGGGCCGACCGATACCGAGGTGTCGAGCCGGGCCGGGTACTCGTTCGGGGTGTCCAGCTCGGGCGCGTAGGTCGCGGGCTTGGAGGCGTTGTAGAAGGAGTTGGTCGGCTGGTCGGCGTGGGTGGGGATCATGTACTTCTCCATGATCTCCCAGGCGCCGTTGAACTTGGTCCAGTCGCCCGTGACCTTGCCGTACATGGCCTGCAGCCACAGCAGGTAGCTGTAGGCCTCCGAGGTGGTCTCGTGGCCGTGGTCCGGTGCCTCCACGATCAGCGTCTCGACCGAGTGGTAGGGGATCCCCTCGGGCGAGAAGTAGCCGTTCGCCGGGTTGGTGATCTTGCCGTACAGCTCCAGGAAGCGGGCGTCGTACTCACCCGACGCCTCCACCTGGGTGACGGTCACCGTGGCCTTCCCGTGGCCGTTCGCGGTCGACTCGAAGGTCGCCGCGCCGGTTCCCGAGGAGTCGGCGGTGATGGTCACACGCTGGGCGGTGTTCCAGTTCGCCGGGGTGAAGGTGAGCGAGGCGCCGCCGGTCACCGACAGGCCCGAATTGCCCCCGGTGCGTGCGGTGGTGACGGTCACGTTGGCCGACGGCTGCGTCGACAGCTTGATGTCGTACGTGCCCGTCTCGCCCTGCTGCACCGCGAGTTGGTTGGTCGAGGCCACCACGGCGGGACCCGAGGCGACCGTGATGCCGACCGGTGTGGACTCCGCGGACGCGCCCAGGCTGTCGTACGCCTTGGCCAGCAGTGAGTGACTGCCCACGGTCAAGTTGGAGACGGAGAGCGAGAAGGGGGCGCTCGTGTCCGTGCCCAGCAGCCGGGTGTCGTCGTAGAACTCCACCTTGCTGATCGTGGCGTTGTCGGCGGCCGCGGCGGTCGCCGCGAGCGGCACCGCGTCCCCCTGCGAGTAGACGGCACCCGCGGCCGGGCTGGTCAGCACCGTGATCGGGGGCTGATGGGCGCCGGTGCAGCGCGTGCCGTTGACCGAGAAGGAGGCCGGGGCGGCGTTGGTGCCGCTGTAGCTGAACTGCGCCCCGGTGGAGACCGCGGCGCCGGCGGCGATCCGGCCGTTGTACGGGGCGTTCCTCACGGTGATGTTCTGGCCGGACTGGGACCAGGTCCCGTTCCAGCCGTTGCTGAGCCGCTGGTTGCCCGTGTAGGCGTACGTGACGGTCCAGCCGTCGATGACGTCGGTGCCGCGGTTGGTGATGGTCAGGTCCGTGGTGAAGCCGGAGCCCCAGTCGTTGGTCTTGTAGTCGACGCTGCACTGCAGCGGTGCCGCCTGCGCGGGCGAGGTGCCCGTCGCGAGCAGCGTGAACGGAAGTGCCAGGGCGGCGACGACGGCCGTCCAGGCACGCCGTACAGCTCTTCGCCTTCGGTGCGGGAGTTGCATGTGCTGGTCCCTCCTTGCGGCTCGGAGAAGTCAAGGCTTGAACCAGTGGGAGCGCTCCCATAGTGGAGACGGGCGTACGGGGGGTCAAGGTGCTTGAAGAGTCGAAAAAGATTCGACAGGTGCGTCGAGCGAAAGTCCAGGAACTCCTCTGTCCCTCGACGCCACTTGGCGCTAACTTCGTTGACACCAGTGGGAGCGGTTCCACCAGTCGACGCGTCGGTCACGACGCGCTGAGCGCAAGGAGTCGCTCATGCGCCACCCCCCGCGTTCAGTACTTTTAGCCGTCACCGGAGTGACCCCCATGGTCCCGGTCCGGTACGACCGTGACGGCGGTGCCCAGAGCCCTCCGCCCGCACCGCCCGTCACCCGCGCCGATCGCCTCGTGCCGCGAGACATCCGCGCGCGCTCGACGGATGACATCCCGTAACGGGCACCACCCTTGACGGAGAGGGAACCCCCCACCATGAGTCGTTCCAGAACAGCCATGCTCGCCGCCCTGGCGCTGGTCGCCGGGGCCTCCGGGACGGCATTCGCCGCCGTGCCCGGCGACACCGGCACCGCCGCAGTGCCCTGCACGGTCGACTACAAGGTGCAGAACCAGTGGGGCACCGGCTTCACCACCGCGGTCACGGTCACCAACAACGGCGCCGCCAAGAGCGGTTGGTCGGTGAAGTGGTCGTACGCCGGCAACCAGCAGATCACCAACGGCTGGAACGCCAGAATCACCCAGAGCGGTACGGCCGTCACCGCCGCCAACGAGTCCTACAACGGCACCCTGGGCACCGGCGGTTCGGTCAGCTTCGGCTTCCAGGGCTCCTACAGCGGCAGCAACGCCGTCCCCGCCACCTTCACCCTGGACGGCGTGACCTGCAACGTCGACGACGGCGGCGGCACCGACCCGGACCCGGACCCGGACCCGGATCCGGATCCCGGCAACCGCGTGGACAACCCGTACGCCGGCGCCAAGGTCTATGTGAACCCCCAGTGGTCCGCGAAGGCCGCCGCCGAGCCGGGCGGCAGCCGGATCTCCAACCAGCCGACCGGGGTCTGGCTCGACCGGATCGCCGCCATCAACGGTGTGAACGGCGGCATGGGCCTGCGCGACCACCTCGACACCGCCCTGACGCAGAAGGGCAGCGGCGAACTCGTCGTCCAGCTGGTCATCTACAACCTGCCCGGCCGCGACTGCGCCGCCCTCGCCTCCAACGGCGAACTCGGACCGACGGAGATCGGCCGGTACAAGACCGAGTACATCGACCCGATCGCCGCGATCCTCGCCGACCCCAAGTACGCCGGGCTGCGGATCGTCACCACCGTCGAGATCGACTCCCTGCCCAACCTCGTCACCAACACCGGCAGCCGCCCGACGGCCACCCCGCAGTGCGACGTGATGAAGGCCAACGGCAACTACGTCAAGGGCGTCGGCTACGCGCTCAGCGAGCTCGGTGACGTGCCCAACGTCTACAACTACGTGGACGCCGGGCACCACGGCTGGATCGGCTGGGACGACAACTTCGCGCCGTCCGCCCAGCTGTTCAAGGAGGCCGCGACCACCGAGGGCGCCACCGTCAACGACGTCCACGGCTTCATCACCAACACCGCCAACTACAGCGCCCTGAAGGAGAACAACTTCACCATCAACGACACCGTGGCCGGCAAGTCGGTCCGCGAGTCGAAGTGGGTCGACTGGAACCGGTACGTGGACGAGCTGTCCTTCGCCCAGGGCTTCCGCAACCAGTTGGTCAGCGTCGGCTTCAACAGCAGCATCGGCATGCTGATCGACACCTCCCGCAACGGCTGGGGCGGCTCGGCCCGGCCCGCCGGTCCCGGGGCGACGACCAGCGTCGACACCTACATCGACGGCGGCCGCTACGACCGCCGGATCCACATCGGCAACTGGTGCAACCAGTCCGGCGCGGGCCTCGGCGAGCGTCCGCAGGCCGCACCGGCCGCGGGGATCGACGCCTACGTGTGGATGAAGCCGCCGGGTGAGTCCGACGGCGCCAGCCGGGAGATCCCGAACGACGAGGGCAAGGGCTTCGACCGGATGTGCGACCCGACGTACACCGGCAACGCCCGCAACGGCAACAACCTCTCCGGCGCCCTGCCGGACGCCCCGCTGTCCGGGGACTGGTTCTCCGCCCAGTTCCAGCAGCTGATGCGGAACGCCTACCCGCCGCTGCCGTAAGCGGCCGACCCGCCGGGGCCCGGGAGGGCCGGGCCCCGGCGCAGGTCGTCCGCTCCGCCGGCCGTTTTTTGCGGTTACGGCAACGTCGATTGCCTTTCGACGGTGCGTCGGCGCACGCTGGCGCCATCCGGAGGAGAGGCTGACCACCATGGCGCACTCGCACGCGTCCCAGCACGCGCACCACCACGACCACACCGACATCGACTGGGCCGACATGGCCGCGCACCTGGAGACCCAGGCCGAGCTGTACACGCCGCTGACCGAGCACGCGCTCGCCTGGCTGGGCGGAAAGCAGTCCGAGCCGGGTCTGATCGTCGACGCGGGCAGCGGCCCCGGCGTCGTCTCCTGCATGCTCGCCGACGCCTTCCCCGGCGCCCGGGTCGTCGCGGTCGACGGCTCCGAGCCGCTGCTGGAGCGGGCCCGCGCCCGCGCGGAGCGGCTCGGGGTCGCGGACCGCTTCGGCACCATCACCGGTGAACTCCCGGACGCCATGGCCGACCTGGACTATCCGGCCGACCTGATCTGGGCCAGTTACAGCCTGCATCACCTCGGCGACCAGCAGGCGGCCCTCGCGGCGTTCGCCGAGCGGCTGGCGGTCGGCGGCACCCTCGCCCTCGTGGAGGGCGGGCTGCCCACCCGCTTCCTGCCGCGTGACTTCGGCATCGGACGGCCGGGTCTGCAGGCGCGGCTCGACGCCGTGCAGGAGGACTGGTTCAGCGAGATGCGGTCCGGGCTGCCGGGCAGTGTCGCGGTGCCCGAGGACTGGCGGGCGCTGATGTCGGCGGCGGGGCTGCGGCCCACGGGCTCGCGGACCTTCCTGCTGGACCTGCCCGCTCCGGCGCCCGACCGGGCACGCACGGTCGCCGCGGACACGTTCGGGCGGTTCCGCGAGACCTGCGGTGACGCTCTCGACGCCACCGACCGCGCCACCCTCGACCGGCTCCTGGACCCGGACGACAAGGCGAGCGTCCACCACCGTCCGGACCTGTTCGTCCTGGCGGCGCGCACGGTGCACACCGCGGTGCGCCCGGCCTGATCCGAGCCGTCAGCAGCGGCCCGGCCGGGCGTGGACGGTGACGCGGGCGCCCTGGGCGCTGCGGGTGCCGCACTTCACGAAATGGCGGCCGGGCACCTGGCTTTTTCCTGGCGGCGCGCACGGTACACACCGCGGTGCGCCCGGCCTGATCCGAGCCGTCAGCAGCGGCCCGGCCGGGCGTGGACGGTGACGCGGGCGCCCTGGACGCTGCGGGTGCCGCACTCCACGAAGTAGCGGTCGAGCACCCGGCGCTTGGTGCTCTCCTGTGCCGTCCGGTCGACGGGCTGCCCGGCCGGGTCGCGGACCGACACCACGCGGCCCGCCGCGAGGAGGCGGGTGCGGATCTCCGGGGCGGGCAGCTCCGTGCCGTACAGGGTGCGCGACGCGGACGGGGAGCCCTTCAGCGCCAGGTCGCGCAGGCCGTGCACGGACGACGGGTCGGTCAGGGTCCACACCCGGCGCCGGGACGGCATGAACACGATCGCGTCGGCGTCGGCCGCCCGGATCGCCGTCGCGATGGCGGTGACGTCGTCCGTGCGGCTCTCGGGGGTGCGCAGGTGCAGCGTCGCCGGCAGCAGGGCGATCACGGCCGCCCCCGCCGCGGCCACCCCGAGCACGTGCCCCCTCCGCAGCAGCCGGTCGAGGGCCGCGCCGAGGAGCAGGGCCGTGCCGAGATGGCCGTAGAGGACGTAACGGTCCACGTACAGCGGCTTGATCAGGGAGAGCAGCAGGAGCAGCAGGGCGGGCAGGACCAGCAGGGGCAGGGCGAACCGGGCCGGCGGGCCCTTGACCAGGACGGCGCATCCGGCGCCGAGTGCGCTCACCCCCGCGAAGCCCAGCAGCGCCCCCGCGCCGGGGCCGCCGATCCAGGCGACCTGCTCCGACTGGCCGGCGCTCAGCACCGCCAGTGGCGCGAGACCGGCGGCGACCGCGACGGTCACCGCCAGCCCGGCCCGGCGGGTCCGCCGGGGGAGTGATACCAGGTGCGCTAGGGCGGCCAGGACCGCGAACTCGTGCACCAGACACGCCGTCAGCAGCACCGCCCCGTACCCCGCCCAGGCCCGGCGGCTCCCCGACCGGACCGCGCCGAGCAGCAGATACGACGCCCAGGCGACCAGCGCGCACACCAGCGCGTAACCGCGGCCCTCCTGCGCGTACCGCTGCACCGGCGGCAGCAGCACGAACACGGCTCCGGCCAGCAGCCCCGCCCGGGGCCCGGCGAGCCGCTGCCCCAGCAGCGCGACGAAGCCGCCCGCCGCGGCGGCGGCCAGCACCGAGGGAAGCCGCAGCACCAGCAGCGGATCCAGGTCGCCGCAGATCCGGAACAGGCCGTGCAGCACCAGGTAGTACAGACCGTGCACGGCGTCGGCGTGGGCGAGGGTCCCCACGAGGTCGGGCAGCGGGCGCCGCGCCATGTCGTAGGTGACCGCCTCGTCCCGCCACAGGCTGCCGCCGCGGCGCAGGCCCCACAGACCGACGACGAGGCCGAGGGCGACGGGCCCCAGGACCACGCCGGCGGACGGACGCGGCGCGGGGCGCGCCACGCGGACGCGCGGGGGCTGTGCGGACTGCAGGGCGGGCTCGGGTACGTGTGCGGTGGCGATGGCTGGCTCCCGTGCGGGACGGCAAGGCGGTCACCGATGAGTCCAGGCCCCGGCGGATTGTTGGGCAGCCCCGATCCGCGGTGCCCAACAATCGCCCGGGGGGCGCTTGTTAGCGTGGGTGGGCGAACGGGGGGAGGCCCGCATGGGGCGCCGGGAGAAGCCACTGGACCCGGGGGAGGGTCCGGTACAGCGGTTCGCCTACGAGTTGCGCAAGCTGCGCGACGAGACGGGCGGCCTGACCTACCGCGCGATGGCGGAACGCGCCGGCTACTCCGCGCCGACCCTGGCCGCGGCGGCGGGCGGGGAGCGGCTGCCGTCCCTCGCCGTGCTCACCGCCTACGTCACCGCGTGCGGCGGCGATCCGGACCCCTGGGCGCGGCGGCTGCAAGAGGCGGTCGAGGAGCGGCATGCCCCGGACGACGGCGCCGGCCCCTACCCGGGCCTCGCCCGCTTCGGGACCGGCGACCAGGAGCACTTCCACGGCCGGGACGACCTGATCGGCGAACTCGTCCGGCTCACGGCCCGCACCCGGGTCGCGGCGGTCGTCGGGGCCTCGGGCTGCGGCAAGTCCTCCCTGCTGCGCGCCGGTCTCGTGCCCGCCCTGCGCGGCCGGGACGACGACCGGCCGGCCGTCATCCGGCTGCTCACCCCGGGCCCCCGTCCGGCCAGGACCCACGAGCGGCTGCTCACCCCGCACGAGGGCCCCGGCGACACCCTCCTCGTCGTCGACCAGTTCGAGGAGCTGTTCACCCTCTGCGCCGACCCCGGCGAACGCGACCGCTTCCTCGCCCGGCTGCTCACCGCTCGCGACCCCGCCTCCCGGCTGCGCGTGGTGATCGCCGTCCGCGCCGACTTCTACGGCCGCTGCGCCGAGCACGGCCCGCTCGCCGAGGCCCTGCGGGACGCCGCGCTGCTGGTGGGGCCGCTGTCGCCGCGCGGGCTGCGCGAGGCCGTGGTCCGGCCCGCCGCCGCCCACCGGCTGGTCGTCGAGCGCGCCCTGACCGCCCGGATCGTCGCGGACGTCGCCGGTGAGCCCGGGGGACTGCCGCTGATGGCGCACGCCCTGCGCGAGGTCTGGCGCCGCCGCTCCGGCAAGGCCCTCACCCTCGCCGCCTACGAGGCCATCGGCGGCGTAGAGGGCGCCGTCGCGCACACCGCCGAAGCGGCCTACGCCCGCTGCACCCCTGCCGAGGCCGCCGCGGCCCGGGCGCTGCTGCTGCGGCTGGTGCAGCCGGGTGACGGCACCGAGGACACCCGGCGGCCGGTCTCGCGCACCGAGCTGGACGCTGACGACACCACCGCCCAGGTGCTCGAACGCCTGGTCCGCGAGCGCTTGTTGACGGTGGACGGGGACACCGTCGAACTCGCCCACGAGGCCCTGATCGGCGCCTGGCCCCGGCTGCGCGGCTGGGTGGCGGAGGACCGCGACCGGCTGCGCCTGCACCGCACGCTCACCGAAGCCGCCCACGCCTGGACGGAGTTGAGCCGCGACGCGGGCGCGCTGTACCGGGGGATACGGCTGGCGGAGGCCCGTGAGACCTTCGGGGAGGGAGCCGGACTGAGCCGTACGGAACGGGACTTCCTGGCCGCCAGTGTCGCCGCCGACGAGGGCGCCCGGCGGGCCGCGACCCGGGCCGCCCGCCGGCTGCGGGCGCTGACCGGCGCCCTTGCGGTGCTGCTCTGCCTGGCCGTGGTCGCGGGCGTGACCGCCTGGCGGGAGAGCGGGGTCACCTCCCGGCAGCGCGACGAGGCCGAGGCCCGCCGGGCCGCAGCCCTCGCGGACACCCTGCGCGCCACCGCACCACGCACCGCGATGCGCCTCGCCCTGGCCGCCTGGCGCACCGCCGACCTGCCCGAGACCCGCACGGCCCTGCGCACGGCGGCGGCCCAGAGCGAACTGGACGTCTTCGTCCAGCCCGAGGAGGGCGGGCGCGCCCTCAACGCCCCTGTCTGGCTCAGCCACGACGGGCGGATCCTGACCGCGGTCGTGCGGGACGAGGCGGTTCAGTGGGACGTGCCCACCCACCGCCGACTGCGCTCGGTGCGGCTGGACGGGCTCTCCGCGGGACTGGTCGACGTCAGCGACGACGGACGCCTGGTCGCGTACCGCACCCCCGGCAGCCGGGACGGCCTGGTGATCGCCGGTCTGGCGGACGGCAGCACGCGCCGTCTTCCGACCGGCCCGTGGACCGACACCGACGTCGGCTTCGGCCCCAGCGGTGACACCCTCCTCCTGCGGCGGGTCGACCACGCGGCCGACGGACGGGCCGCCCTGGAGGTGTGGGACGTCCGCCGGGAGCGGCTCCTGCTGCGCCACGACCGGGGCGACGACGACGGCGCCCTGCCGGTGCTGAGCCACGACGACCGGCATCTCGCCTGGTGCGCCGGGGACGGGACCCGGCTGCGCGTGCTCGACGGCGTCGAGGGGCGCCTGGTCACGCTGGACATCCCGGAGGCGACCGAGCGGGCGCTGTGCGCGGGTGACCTCACCTTCACGCCCGACGGGCGGGCGGTGGCCTCCGGCACCTCCGAGGGGCTCGTCACCTGGGACTTCCGGGCCGGACGGGAACGCCCCCGGCTGCCGGTCGCGGGCGGCGTGATCCAGGTGGAGTTCGCCGGTCCCTACGTCCTGGCCTGGGGCTCGGGCACCTTCACCCTGTGGCGCACCGACCTCCCGGCCCCGGCGGACGGCGGCCCGCGCACGCCGGTGCTGACCCATCCCGTCGCCGGGCAGTCGATCGGGGACCTCAGGCTCGATCCCGCCGTGGGCGTCCTGCGTTACCGGGAGAGCGGCCGCACCAGCCTGGTGCGCACCCTCTCGCTGCACGGGCTGATGGACGACGGCTGGCGGACGCGAGCGGCGCGGCGCCCCCCGCGCACCAGGGTCGCCGGTACCGAGGCACTCGCCCGCGACCCGGCCGGGCACACCGCGCTGACCGCCGAGGGAGTCCTGGTGGACGCGACGACGGGCGAACCACGCACCGGAGTCAAGGGGGTCCGGGGGGAGGACTACCTGCGCGCGGCCGCCTTCAGCCGCGACGGACGGTTCCTCGCCGTCGCCGACGTCCAGGGCCGGGTGACCCTGTGGGACCGGCGCGCCTGGCGCCGCATCGCCGTTCTCAGAGCGGTGGGGTCCACGGTGGACGAGGAGACCCTGGCCTTCTCCGCCGACGGCTCGCTCCTCGCGGTCGGCGCACCGGACGGTTCGGTGCACGTCTGGGAGACGGCCATGCCGAGCCTGCCGCCGGCCACCCTTCCGGCCGGGGACGGTCCGCTGCTCGCCCTGCGCTTCACCACCCACGACGGCGTGCTGCGCGTCAGCAGCCCGCACCTCGCCGAGCGCCGCCTGCCGTCGGCCCCGGACCGGGCCGCGGCCACCGTGTGCGCCCGGACCGAAGGAGGGCTCACCGAGGCGCAGTGGCAGCGCTGGTTCCCCTCCGCCGGGTACCGCTCCACCTGCGACGGCCCTTGACTTGGAGAGCGCTTCAACTGATGAACTCCCCCTCACCGAACGACAACAGGGGGTAACCATGACCGACTCTCCGGTCGCACTCATCACCGGTGGCGGCAGCGGCATCGGCGCCGCCGCGGCGCGGCAGCTGCTGGACGCCGGGCACCGGGTGGCCGTCACCGGTCGCGGCGAGATGCGGCTGCGCGGTTTCGCCGAGGAACTCGGTGATCCCGAGGGGCTGTTGACGATCGTCGGGGACGCCGCCGACTACGCGCAGATCCAGGGCGCGGTGGAGACCACGCTGAAGCGGTTCGGGCGCCTCGACACGGTTGTCGCCAACGCCGGAATCGCCACCCATGACTCGGTCGCCGAGGGCGACCCGGCCGGCTGGCCGGAGATGATCCTGACCAACGTCCTCGGACCGGCGCTGCTCATCCGCGCCTCGATCGACGCCCTGAAGGAGACCCGGGGCCGCATCGTGCTGGTCGGCAGTGTCGCCGGGTTCGTGCACACACCGGGCAACCTCTACGGCGCGACCAAGTGGGCGCTGACCGGACTCGCCGAGAACACCCGCCGGGAGGTGACCGAGTGGGGCGTCGGCGTGACGCTGATCGCGCCGGGCCGGGTGGAGACGCCGTTCTGGGACAGCTACGGCAGTCTGCCGCCGGGGCATCTGCTGACCGCCGACCAGCTCGCCGACTCGATCGTCTGGGCGATCCGGCAGCCGCAGGGCGTGGACGTCAACACCGTCGTCGTACGGCCGATCGGGCAGCCCAACTGACCGGCGCGGGCGGCCCGGTGGCCCGGACCGCCCGCCCCGGACGCGTCAGACGACGTCGAACGTCGCCGGGTCGGGACCGATCCGGCGGTCCTCGTTGAGCGCGCTGATCGCCGCCAGGTCCTCGTCGTCCAGGCGGAAGTCGAACACGTCGATGTTCTCCTGGATCCGGGACGGCGTGACCGACTTCGGGATCACCACGTTGCCGAGCTGGAGGTGCCAGCGCAGCACCACCTGGGCCGGGGTGCGGTCGTGCTTGCGGGCGATGGCCACGATGGCCGGGACCTCCAGCAGGCCCTTGCCCTGGCCGAGCGGCGACCAGGCCTCGGTGGCGATGCTGTGCTCCGCGTGGAAGGCGCGGGAGGCGTCCTGCTGGAGATGCGGGTGCAGCTCGATCTGGTTGACGGCCGGGACGACAGACGTCTCGCCGATCAGCCGCTCCAGGTGTTCCGGCAGGAAGTTGGACACGCCGATCGCCCTGATGCGGCCGTCGGCGTGCAGCTTCTCGAACGCCTTGTAGGTGTCGACGTAGGTGTCCCGGGCCGGCAGGGGCCAGTGGATGAGGTACAGGTCCACGTAGTCCAGGCCGAGCTTGGCCAGCGACGTGTCGAAGGCGCGCAGGGTGCTGTCGTACCCCTGCTCGGCGTTCCAGAGCTTGGTGGTGACGAAGATGTCCTTGCGGGGGATGCCGGAGGCGGTGATGGCCTTGCCGGTGCCCTCCTCATTGCCGTAGATCGCCGCTGTGTCGATGCTGCGGTACCCGGCCTCCAGAGCCGTGCTGACCGCCTGCTCCGCCTCGTCGTCCGGCACCTGCCAGACGCCGAAGCCCAGCTGGGGCATCTCGACGCCGTTGTTGAGGATGATCGGGGGGACCTTGCTGCTCACGAGCTCGTGATCCTTACGGTTGTCGTCGACTGGTACTCCCATCGTCAACGATCACGGGCCGCTGTGCATTCCTGATCGCGGAATCCGTGCGGAGTCCGCCCGGAACCCTCAGGCCTGGTACAGCGCCGCCACCTCGTCGGCGTAGGCCTTCTCGATCGCCCTGCGCTTCAGCTTCAGCGAGGGGGTGAGCAGGCCGTGTTCCTCGGTGAAGGGCTGGGCGAGGATCCGGAAGGTGCGGATCGACTCGGCCTGGGAGACGAGGGTGTTGGCGGCGACCACCGCGCGCCGCACCTCCGCCTCCAGATCGGCGTCGCGCACCAGTTCGGCCGGGGGCAGCCGCCGCTTGTCGCGCATGGCCAGCCAGTGGTCCACGGCCTCCTGGTCGAGGGTGACCAGGGCGGCGATGTACGGGCGGTCGTTGCCGACCACGATGCACTGGGCGACCAGCGGATGGTCCCGGACCCGCTCCTCCAGCACCCCCGGCGAGACGCTCTTGCCGCCCGACGTGACCAGGATCTCCTTCTTGCGGCCGGTGATGGTGAGATAGCCGTCCGCGTCGAGGGAGCCGAGGTCCCCGGTGGCCAGCCAGCCGTCGTGCAGGGCCTCGTCGGTGGCTTTGGGGTTGTTGAGATAGCCCTGGAAGACATGGGGGCCGTGCAGCCAGATCTCCCCGTCGTCCGCGATGTGCACGGTCGTCCCGGGGACGGGCTGCCCGACCGAGCCGTAGCGGGTGCGCTCGGGCGGGTTGGCGGTGGCGGCCGCCGTGGACTCGGTCAGGCCGTAGCCCTCGTAGATGTGCACGCCCGCGCCCGCGAAGAACAGGCCGAGCCGGCGGTCCATCGCCGAGCCGCCGGACATGGCGTGCCGGATCCGGCCGCCCATCGCGGCCCGCATCTTGCCGTAGACGAGCTTGTCGAAGAGCTGGTGCTGCATGCGCAGACCGGCCGAGGGGCCGGGCCCGATCCCCCAGGCCTTGGCCTCCATGGCGTCGGCGTACTTCACCGCGACCTCGACGGCCTTCTCGAAGGCGCCGGCCCGGCCCTCCTTCTCGGCCTTGCGGCGGGCGGCGCTGAAGACCTTTTCGAAGATGTACGGCACGGCGAGGAAGAAGGTCGGCCGGAACGCGGCCAGGTCGGGCAGCAGGGCGGCGGCGTTCATCTGCGGCTGATGGCCGAAGCGGACGCCCCCGCGGATCGCGGCGACCTGCACCATGCGGCCGAACACGTGCGCGAGCGGCAGGAAGAGCAGGGTGGCCGCCTCGTCGCCCTTCTTCGAGTGGAACACCGGCTCCCAGCGCTCGATGACGGTGTCCGCCTCGTACATGAAGTTGCCGTGCGAGATGACGCAGCCCTTGGGGCGGCCGGTGGTGCCGGAGGTGTAGATGACGGTCGCGACCGAGTCGGGGGTGACCGCCTGGCGGTGCCGGTGCACCACCTCGTCGTCGAGGTGGGCGCCCGCGTCGTACAGCTCCTGGACGCAGCCCGCGTCGAGCTGCCACAGCTCGCGCAGTCGCGGCAGCCGGTCGATGACCGTGGCGATGGTCATCGCGTGGTCCTCGTGCTCGACGACCGCCGCCGAGACCTCCGCGTCGTGCAGCATCCAGAAGCACTGCTCGGGGGAGGAGGTCGGGTAGACCGGCACCACCTGGGCGCCGACGCTCCACAGGGCGAAGTCGAACAGGGTCCACTCGTAGCGGGTGGGGGACATGATGGCGACCCGGTCGCCGAACCGGACGCCCCGGGCGAGCAGCCCCTTGGCCAGGGCGAGCACCTCGTCGCGGAACTCGGCGGAGGTCACGTCCCGCCAGCGGCCGGCCCCGTCCTTGCGGCCGAGCGCCACGTGCGCCGGGTTCTCCCGGGCGCGCTCGAACACCACGTCGGCCAGTCCGCCCACCGGCGGTGCCAACGCCGACGGAGGGTTGGTGAACTCGCGCAAACCCCGCTCCCCGCTCTCGTCGACGCCCCGCACAGCGCCGTGAAAGCTACCCCACGCTCCGGCCGGATGGCTGTAATCTCCACCGAATCTGTACGACACCGGATCTGCACGACACCGGATCCGTAAGCCACCGGATCCGTAAGCCACCGGATCCGTAAGCCACCGGATCCGTAAGCCACCGGATCCGTACGACTCCTAATCCGTACGACTCCGAATCCGTACGGCCCGCTCAGCGGCGGTGCAGTCGCTCCCCGCCCGCCAGGATGGCCGCTGCCAGCGCCTCCGCCGCTCCCTGGGCGGCCGTCCGCCGCTGCCCGTGGACCAGTACGAAGTCCACCCGGCCGAGCTCCGGCAGCCCCGACCGCTGCGCCATCCTGACCAGCCCCGGCGGGATCAGGCCCCGCGAGTGCGCCATCACGCCCAGGCCCGCCCGGGCCGCCGCGATCAGGCCGTTGAGGCTGCCGCTGGTGCACACGATCCGCCACTGCCGCCCCTGGCGCTCCAGGGCCTCCAGCGCCAGGGCGCGGGTGATGCCCGGCGGCGGATAGACGATCAGCGGCACCGGGCGGTCCGCCTCCAGACGCAGCCGCTCCGCCCCGATCCACACCAGCCGGTCGTGCCACACCAGCTCGCCCCCCGGCTCCTCGGGGCGGCGCTTGGCGAGGACCAGATCGAGCTTTCCGGCCGCCAGCTGCTCGTGCAGGGTGCCGGAGAGCTCCACGGTCAGCTCCAGGTCGACCTCGGGATGCTCGTACCGGAAGCCCTCCAGGATCTCCGGCAGCCGGGTCAGCACGAAGTCCTCCGAGGCGCCGAAGCGCAGCCGCCCGCGCAGCCGGGTCCCGGTGAAGAAGGCGGCCGCCTGCTCATGGACCTCCAGGATCCGCCGGGCGAAGCCGAGCATCGCCTCGCCGTCCTCGGTCAGCTCCACGGAGTGGGTGTCCCGGGCGAAGAGCTGCCGGCCCGTGGCGTCCTCCAGCCGCCGTACGTGCTGGCTCACCGTCGACTGCCGCAGGCCGAGCCGCCGGGCGGCCTGGGTGAAGCTCAGCGTCTGGGCGACCGCCAGGAAGGTGCGCAGCTGGGAGGGGTCGTACACGCCCCCAGGTTATCGCGGAACGTGATGACAGTCAGAGTGGTATGCCGGATTCCCGATCAGCTCGGCGGGGAGGACGATGGAGAGGGCACGACCGTGCCCCCGGACCGGACGTACAGCGAAGTAGTGGAGCACAGTGAAACGCCTGCGATGGCCGCGTCGGCTGCCGATCGACCCGTACGTCCTGCTGCTGCTCGGCACGGTGGGGCTCGCCGCCCTGCTGCCGGCGCGCGGGACCGGGGCCGAGGTGGCCTCCGGCGCCTCGACGGCCGCGATCGCCCTCCTCTTCTTCCTCTACGGCGCCCGCCTGTCCACCCGCGAGGCGCTGGACGGACTGCGCCACTGGCGCCTCCACATCACCGTCCTGGCTTGCACCTTCGCCGTCTTCCCGGTACTCGGCCTGGCGGCCGGCGGACTCGTCCCGGTGCTCCTGACCGACCCCCTCTACCAAGGGCTGCTCTTCCTCACCCTGGTGCCCTCCACCGTGCAGTCGTCGATCGCGTTCACCTCGATCGCCCGCGGCAACGTGCCCGCCGCGATCTGCGCGGGCTCCTTCTCCTCGCTGGTCGGCATCGTCGCCACCCCCCTCCTCGCGGCGAGCCTGCTCGGCGGCACCGGCGGCGGCTTCTCCGCCGACTCCCTGCTGAAGATCGTGCTGCAACTGCTGGTGCCGTTCCTGGCCGGGCAGGTGCTGCGCCGCTGGATCGGTGGCTTCCTCACCCGCCACAAGCAGGTCCTCGGCCTGGTGGACCGCGGCTCCATCCTGCTCGTCGTCTACACCGCGTTCAGCGAGGGCATGGTCCAGGGCGTCTGGAGCCGGGTCAGCCCCGCCCGGCTGGCCGCACTCCTCGCCGTCGAGGCCGTACTGCTCGCCGTGATGCTCACCCTGACCTGGTACGGCGCCAAGGTGCTGCGCTTCGGCCGGGAGGACCGGGTCGCCATCCAGTTCGCCGGCTCCAAGAAGTCCCTGGCCGCCGGGCTGCCCATGGCGAGCGTCCTGTTCGGCGCGCACGCCTCGCTGGCGGTGCTGCCGCTGATGCTCTTCCACCAGATGCAGCTGATGGTGTGCGCGGTGATCGCCAAACGGCGCTCCCGCGACCCGGAGGTCACCCCCCGGCCGCCAGCCGCAGCGTCACGAACCGCGGTCGGTACAGGGAGACGTTCCGGCTGAGCTGGGCAGCGGCACCGGTGGTGTCCAGCCAGTTGACGTCGTAGCTGAGCACCAGCCGCCCGTCCTCGCTGAGTTCGGGATGGGTCTGCGGGTTGTACGCGGCCACCTGCCCGTCCGGCAGGGAGGGGCTGAAGTCCTTGGCCGGCCCGTGCCAGGGGCCGGTGGGCGAGCAGGACCAGTACGAGGTCACGGTCGTCAGTCCCGCCCCGCCCGCCGCCATGGTGAACAGCACGTACGTCCGCCCGTCGCGCACCACCGAGAAGGCGCTGCCCACCCCGGTGCGCCGCTCGTCGCCGAGCACCGCGCGCGGGCGGACGCCCACCGCCCACTCATCGCCGTCCCAGTATTCCCAGGCGCCCGGATCGGCGAGGCCGCCCTCGGGCACCCGGGCCACATGGGCCCGTGAGGCCGGCCGGGACACCGCCCGGCCGTCGTCGCCGCCGAAGACGTACGTCCAGCCGTCCTCCTCGACCAGCGTGGTGCCGAACAGCACGCGCCGGGACGGGTCGGCGACCAGTTGCTGGTCGAAGACCTTGACCGTCGACTCGACGCGCAGATCGGGCAGGGAGAGCGTGGCGACCTCGGTGGCGGTGGGCACACCGTAGATCCATGGCGGCTGACCGTTCGTGCGCACCCACAGCAGCACGCGCAGGACCTGTTCCGAGGAGCCGGGGGAGCGGGGCTCGACGCGTGCCGCTACCGGCCAGCGCCACTGCCCCGGCGCGGGATCGGGGAAGAGCGGGGCGGGCAGGGTGCTCTCCAGCCGCCCGTCGCGCATCACGACCGCCGAGTTGCGCACCATCGGAGCCGTGGTGTCCCGCCAGGCGTAGGACTCGCCGACCGGGTTGGGCGGGGCGTGCACCTGGCCGAGGTAGGTGTCCGAGAACAGCCACAGCACCCGTCCGTCCGGCAGCCGCACCGAGTGGGTGCCGTCGCCGCCGGTCCAGTCGTCGGTGCGCGAGGGGTCGTCGCCGTATCGCGCGAACTCCGAGGTGAGCCGCTGGTCGGCGGCCCAGGCCCGGACGGTACGGGGCGCGCAGGCGCCGTCCGTGTCGTCGTCCTCGGGCAGGGCGGTGAGCAGCACGGCGCCGAGGACCAGGGCCAGCAGCAGGCCGAGCCCCGTTCCCGTGCGGTGTCGTACGCGTGCGTCGTCGGGCACGCAACGGGACGTTAGTGGCAGGGGCGCACCTGGTCCATGGTGCCTCCGGACGCGGGGCGTTCAGGGGCCGGTTGATCCGTGGGATCTCCGGTACGGAACGCTGACGGCGGTTAACGTTCCGTCATGACCGCACCCCTCGCACTCGATCCCGCGCGCACGGCTCTGGTCCTGGTGGACCTGATGGACCGTATCGTCGCGCTGCCCCTGGCACCCCGGAAGGGCACGGACGTGCTCGCCACCTGCGTGGACCTGGCGTCCGTCTGCCGGGCGGCGGGCGCGCTCGTGGTACTGATCCGGGTGGAGCGTCCCCACGTGGCCGAGCAGCCGGCCGGCAGCGCACTGGCGGAGGGCCTGTCACGGGACGGTGACCTGGAGATCGTGAAGCGGACGATCGGCGGCTTCCAGGGCACGGGTCTGGACGACCGGCTGCGTCAACGCGGGGTCACCACGCTGGTGTTCGGCGGCATCGCCACCAACCTCGGCGTGGAGTCGACAGCCCGCGCGGCCGGCGACCTCGGCTACGACCTGGTCTTCGTCGAGGACGCGATGACGGCATTCACCGCCCCGGAACACGAGGCCTCGGTCCGCCTGGACTTCCCCAGACTGGGCACGGTGGTCTCGTCACCCGAGCTGAGATTCACCAACTGACCCCAACAGGCCAACCAAGGGTCACTGCACCCAGGCCACCGGCCGGGAGGGAGCCGTA
>NZ_JAMJFL010000020.1 GCF_023544665.1 Streptomyces sp. YS415 | reverse complement strand
GCGTCGGGGTGTCCTCCTTGGGGCCAGCCCCCTTCAGCGGGACCTCCTTCACGAACACCGCGGCGATCAGCGACACCACCGCCACCACGGCCCCGAGCAGGAACGCCGAGTGGGTGCCCGCGGACACCGCGTGCTGGTACGCCTCCCGCGCCGCCTCGGGCAGCTTCGCCAGGCTCGCCGCGTCCAGTTGCGCGGACTGCTCGGTCACCTTGGAGCCGAGCGCCCCGGCCCGCTCGGCCATGACGTCACCCACCCGGTTGTTGAACAGCGCGCCCATGATCGCGACGCCGAAGGAGGAGCCGAGGGTGCGGAAGAGCGTGGTGGAGGAGGACGCGACGCCCATGTCCTTCATCTCCACGCTGTTCTGGGCGACCAGCATGGTGATCTGCATCAGACAGCCCATGCCGAGACCGACCACGGCCATGAACACCCCGGAGACCAGCCGCGAGGTCCCGGTGTCCATGGTGGACAGCAGGTACAGCCCGACGACCATCAGCACACTGCCGACGACCGGGAAGACGTAGTAGCGCCCGGAGTTGGTGGTCACCCGGCCCGCGACCATCGAGGTCACCAGCATCGCGCCGAGCATCGGCAGGAGCAGCAGCCCGGAGTTGGTCGCGGACGCGCCCTGCACGGACTGCTGGTACAGCGGCAGGAAGAGCGTGGCGCCGAACATCACGAAGCCGGTGATGAAGCCGATGACGGACATCAGCGTGAAGTTGCGGCTGCGGAAGATGTGCAGCGGCAGCACCGGCTCGGCGGCCTTGGTCTGCCAGAACACGAACCCGACGAGCGAGGCGACGCCGATGCCGATCAGCTCCATGATCCGCGCGGACGTCCAGGCGTACTCGGTGCCGCCCCACGTGGTGACCAGCACGATCGCGGTGATGCCGACGGTCAGCAGCGCGGCGCCCAGATAGTCGATCCGCGCCTGCGCCCGCTTCTTCGGCAGATGCAGGACCGCGCTGATGGCGAGCAGGGCGACGATGCCGAGGGGGAGGTTGATGTAGAAGGCCCAGCGCCAGCCCCAGTGGTCGGTGATGGTGCCGCCGACCAGCGGTCCGCCGATCATCGCGAGCGCCATGACGCCGGCCATCATGCCCTGGTACTTGCCGCGCTCGCGGGGCGGGATCAGGTCGCCGATGATCGCCATCACGCCGACCATGAGTCCGCCGGCGCCGAGGCCCTGGACGGCCCGGAAGCCGATGAGCTGGCCCATGTCCTGGGCCATGCCGCTGAGCATGGAGCCGACCAGGAAGAGCACGATCGAGCTCATGAAGACGCCCTTGCGCCCGTACATGTCACCGAGCTTGCCCCACAGCGGGGTGGAGGCGGCGGTGGCGAGGGTGTAGGAGGTGACGACCCAGGAGAGGTGTTCGAGCCCGCCCAGTTCGCCCACGATCGTCGGCATCGCCGTACCGATGATCATGTTGTCGAGCATCGCCAGCATCATCGTGATCATGAGCGCGAGCAGGACCACCCGCACACTCCTGGCCGGTTTCTCCGGTACCGCGTCCACGGCCTGTGTCTGCGCCATGACTCCCACTCCCCCAGCTACTTACTTGCCGACCGGCTAGTTGTCTACACTGCAGGAAAGTAGAGGCGTAACTAGCCGGGCGTCAAGTAAGTTTTTGGCAAGCGTCGAGGAGTACGAGGATGGGCGGCATGGGCGGCACGGATGGCACCAGGCAGCGGCGCCGCGGCAACACCCGCCAGCGCATCCAGGACGTGGCACTGGAGCTCTTCGCCGAGCAGGGGTACGAGAAGACCTCGCTGCGGGAGATCGCCGAGCACCTCGACGTCACCAAGGCGGCGCTCTACTACCACTTCAAGACCAAGGAAGAGATCCTGGTCAGCATCTACGACGATCTGACGCGGCCGATCCTGGACCTGATCGAGTGGGGCAAGGGCCAGCCGCACACCCTGGAGACCAAGCAGGAGATCGTACGGCGCTACAACGACGCCCTGACCGACGCGGCGCCGCTGTTCCGCTTCATGCAGGAGAACCAGGCGACGGTACGGGAACTGCGCGTCGGCGAGACGTTCAAGGAGCGCCTGCAGGGGCTGCGCGAGATCATCAGCGACCCGGACGCCCCCCTGGTGGAACAGGTCCGCTACGTCAGCGCGATCTTCACGCTGCACGCCGGGATGTTCTTCCTCCAGGACCTCGACGCCGATCCCGGGGACAAGCGCGAGGCCGTTCTGGAGGTGGCGATGGACCTGGTGACCCAGGCCCATCGCGGCAGCACGCGGGGTTAGAGCGACAGGCCCTTGGCGCGCAGGAAGGCCACCGGGTCGACGGCCGTGCCGTAGTTGGCGGTCGTACGGATCTCGAAGTGCAGGTGCGGACCGCTGGAGTTGCCGGTGTTGCCGGACAGGGCGATGCGCTGGCCGGTCTTGACGATCTGGCCGGCCTTCACCTGGATCTTCGACAGGTGGGCGTACTGGGAGTACGTGCCGTTGCCGTGCTTGATGACGACGGCGTTGCCGTAGGCCGGGCCGTCGCCGGCGCCGTTGGAGCCGGCCTTGACGACGGTGCCGCCGTGGGCGGCGTAGACCTGGGTGCCGCTGGCGACGGCGAAGTCCTGGCCGCTGTGGGTGGACTGCCACATGCCGCCGTTCTGGGCGTAGCTCGCGGACTTCGTGTACTTCTTCACCGGCTTGACCCAGGAGGTGGCCTTGGCCGCCTTGGCGGTCTTCGCGGTCGTGGCGGCCTGGGCGACGGCGGGCTGTGCGGCCGTGGCGACTCCGGCCCCCAGCACGACCGACGCCCCAAGGGCGGCGGCCACGGCGGCGACGCGAGTGCGGAGCGTGGACGTACGGGAAGAACGGACGGAGACGCGCTGGGACATCGAAAACCTCGGGGGGTGGGGGACATGAGAACCACCCGGCGCTCGGACGGCTGCCGGATGGGGCCGTTCCTTGGTACCCCCGAGTCCCATCAGCGCCCAAACCCCCCATCTACGAGCCAAGCTAGTACTTCACCGGAAAACTGCCCGCTTCTTGACACAGCTCCCATCCGGGACGAATCAGGTCATGACTGGAAAACCGGCCTGAGGGTTCCGAGGCAAAAGTCCTTTTTGCCCTAACGGGCCTTTCCACTATTCCGCCTAGTAACGGACAAAAAGCCTGTGCGGCATGTCACCGGGCGCCAAGATCCAGGGACGCCGGAATGTGACCGGCGCTACGCTGACCTGCGTTCATGTGACGACGGGGGAGGGCGGGTTGGACCCGGCAGTACTCGGCGCCAGGCTGGCGTCCGGCTTGATCGGTCCGCTGGTACGGAAGCTGTTCGTCAAGGAGGGCCCGGGCGCCGCCCTGGTGGACCGGCCGGTCAGGCTCTCGGCGCTGGTGTCCTTCCGGGGCGAGCGGAGCACCCTGGATCGGCCCACCCTGCACAAGCTCTCCGCCGAGCTGGTGCGCCAGGCCCTCAAGGGCGGCGAGCGCCCCATCGGCGCCGACGAGGAGCAGGCCGTCGTGCACGCCCTCGCCGGCACCCTGTACGCCCTGGGCGACCTGGCCATGACGGACGTCCAGGCGGTGGATCTCGGGCACGAGCACCTGGCCGCCACCCTGCGCGGCGCGAGCGGCCACCCGGACCGCGAACTCTCCTATGACGCGGGTCACTTCTACGACCGCCTGCTGACCGCCGCCTGCCTGCACATCGTGCACTTCTTCACCCAGCGTTCCGCCTTTGTCGCCCGCACCCTCGTCGAGCAGTCCCGGCGGCAGCACGAGCTGATCGCCAAGGTCGACGAGCTGATCGCCCGCACCCCGCCCACCGGCGGCACCGACACCGCCTTCGAGCGGCGCTATCTGTCCTACGTCCCCACCAGGCACGGTCGGCTGACGATCTACGGCATCGACCTGGCCCACTCCCCCGACCGCTGGCCCCTGGACGCCGCCTACCTCAGCCTCCAGGCCCTCGGCCCCGCCGAGGACGACCGCGCCACCGGTCCCGGCCGGCCGCACATCGCCTCCACCGCCGGCACCCTCCCCGCCGAGCAGGCCCTCGCGGAACACGACCGGGTGCTGCTGCGCGGGGTCGCCGGCTCCGGCAAGACCACCCTCGTGCAGTGGCTCGCGGTGACCGCGGCCCGCGGGGAGCGCGGCGACCGGGTCCCGTTCGTGCTGCCGCTGCGCACCCTGGTCCGCCACGGCCTCCCGGCGCCCGACGCCTTCCTGTCCGCCGTGCGCGTCCCCTTCCACGGCAGCCAGCCGGACGGCTGGGCCGACCGCGTCCTGACCGCGGGCCGCGGCCTGCTGCTGATCGACGGCATCGACGAGATACCCGAGCGCGAGCGGGAACGCACCCGCCGCTGGCTGCGCGACCTCCTCGACGTCTACCCGGGCAACCAGTGGCTGGTCACCTCCCGCCCCTCCGCCGTGCACGAGGACTGGCTGGCCGCGGACGGCTTCACCGAGCTGGCGCTCACCCCGATGAGCCAGGACGACGTCGCCGCGTTCATCGACCGCTGGCACACGGCGGCCCGGATCGACGCGCCCGACCCGGAGCGCCTGGACGACTACCGGCGCTCCCTGCTCGACGCCGTGCGCACCAAGCCGGACCTCGGGCGGCTCGCCACCAACCCGCTGATGTGCGGATTGATCTGCGCCCTGCACCGGGACCGGCGGGGGTATCTCCCGCACGGCCGCAAGGAGTTGTACGACGCCGCCCTGTCGATGCTGCTGGCCCGGCGGGACGAGGAGCGGGACATGTTCCCGCCCGGGGAAGGGGACGGAGTGTTCCTCACGGAGCTGCCGCAGATCCAGCTCCTGCAGCGGCTCGCCTACTGGCTGATCCGCAACAACCAGTCCGAGCTGGACCGCGACCGCGCCGAGCGGATCATCGCCGACGTCCTGCCGTCCCTGCCGGTCGCCGGCGACCAGGGCGACGCCGGGCAGATCCTGCGCCATCTGCTGGTCCGCAGCGGCCTGCTGCGCGAACCGGCCGCCGGGACCGTCGAGTTCGTCCACCGCACCTTCCAGGACTACCTGGGCGCCAAGGCCGCCGTGGAGGACGGCGACTTCGGCCTGCTGGTGCGCGGCGCCGCGGACGAGCAGTGGGCGGACGTGCTCCGGATGGCGGTGGCGCATGCGCGCCCGCGCGAACGGGCGGATCTGCTGCGGGACTTGGGTACGGCGGCGGAGCGGGCGGACGGAGCGGTGAGCGCGCGGATACGGCTGCTGGCGCTGGCGTCCCTGGAGCACGCGACGGAGCTGGACCCGCGGGTACGGGCGGAGGTCGAGCGGAACGCGGCCTCGCTCATCCCGCCCCGCACCACGGAAGAAGCCCGCGCCCTGGCCGGCGTAGGACCGCTCGCCCTGGAGCTGCTGCCCGGCCCGGAGGGCCTGGACGAGGAGGAGGCGCGGGCGGTCGTCGTCACCGCGTCCCTCATCGGCACGGAGGCGGCACTGCCGGTGCTGGCCCGGTTCCGGAGCCATCCGGCGCTGGACGTGCGGGCCCAGCTCTCCTGGTCCTGGTCCCGGTTCGGCACGCGCCGGTACGGCGAGGAGATCATCGCCCATCTCCCGCAGGAGGAACTGTTCTTCACCGCACGCTCGGCCGAGCACCTGCGTTTTCTGCGGACCCTCGGCGGCAGGCGTTCCGTCCAGCTCGTCGGCGGTATCGCGGCGGACGAGATCGGCGCCGCGCTCGATCCGGAGGTGACGACCGAGGTCGTCCTCCGCGCCAACGACGAACTACGTGATCTCAGCTGCCTGTCGGGCCTGCACCGGCTCAGCTATCTGGACGTGAGCCGCTGCTTGAACCTGGAGGACCTGTCCGCGGTGGCCCGTCTTCCGCTGATCTGGCTCTCCCTCGACCTGCTGCCCCGGGGCCTCGACCTGTCCGTCCTCGCCGGCTCGCCGACCCTGGACCAGCTCGACCTCGGCGTCCTGCTGGAGGGCGCCTCCCTCGACGAGGCCCTGCCGCGGGACCTGGGACTGCGCTACCTGCGCTTCACCAAGCACGCCCTGGAGCTGACCGGCCTGCGCGGCCTGCGCCACTTCCGCTCGCTGAAGCGGCTGAGCCTCGCCAAGCTGACCTCCCCGCTCTCCCCCGCCGACCACGAGGAGATCGCCCGCCTCCCGGAGCTGCGGCATCTGCACATCGACTGGCAGCACAACGGCGGCTGGCAGGGTCCGCCCCTGCCCGGGGTCACCCACCTCCGCCTCAACAACCTCCAGGGCACCGAGGATCTGTCGGCGGTCCCGGACCTGTTCCCGGACCTGCGCTCGGTCACCGTCGTCTACGCCCCCGACGTCACCGACATTCCCCCGGCCGTGCTCGCCCACCTACCGGCGACCCCCTCCTTCGAACGGATCCGCCGCGTCGTGTGACGCACACCCCTAGCCACCTACCGTCCGGTAACCCTACGGTTCCCCTCGCGCCACCCAGTCCCACGAACATGCACACGACATGCTGGCCGTACGCGAAGGGACCCCCACACCCATGACCACCCGACGCCCCTGGGCGCTCCGCACAGGTGCCACCGCCGCCTCCGCCGCCGCCCTGGTGGCCTTCGCCGGACCCGCCCAGGCCGCGACGAGCACCGGCACACCGGCCGTCGCCACCGCCACCGCTGCCGCCGCAGCGGACGTCGACTACGACACCTGGCAGCGGGACTGCCGACTGGTGATGAACCAGGCCCTGCCCCAGCTGAAGGAGCGCATCGCCAGCCCCAGGCCGGGCGAGAAGCAGGCGATCGTGCTCGACATAGACAACACCACCCTGGAGACCGACTTCGGCTTCAGTTACCCCCAGCCGGCCAACCGGCCCGTGCTGGAGGTCGCCAAGTACGCGCAGGAGCACGGCGTCGCCCTGTTCTTCGTGACCGCCCGCCCGGGCATCATCCACTCGGTCACGGACTACAACCTCAAGTACCGCGGCTACAAGGTCGCCGGGCTCTACGTCCGCGGCTTCCTCGACCTGTTCAAGAACGTCGGCGACTACAAGACGGCCCAGCGCGTCGACATCGAGAACAAGGGCTACACGATCATCGCGAACATCGGCAACAACACCACCGACCTCTCCGGCGGCCACGCCGAGAGGACGTACAAGCTGCCGGACTACGACGGCCAGCTGTCCTGACCAGGGCATGAAAAAGGGGTTGCCCCGGGACCAGGTCCCGGGGCAACCCCTTTGGTACGAGCCCTAGCGCGGCGGCTAGGCCTCCTTGCTCAGGTTCGGTCCGGCACCGCCGGCCGCCTGCTCGATCGGCGGGACGTCGGGCAGCGCCGACTTCTCCTCACCGCGGAAGGTGAAGGTCTGGGTCTCGCCCTCGCCCTCGGTGTCCACGACCACGATGTGACCGGGGCGCAGCTCGCCGAAGAGGATCTTCTCCGACAGCGTGTCCTCGATCTCGCGCTGGATGGTGCGGCGCAGCGGACGCGCACCCAGCACCGGGTCGTAACCCTTCCTGGAGAGCAGCTCCTTGGCGGACTGGGAGAGCTCGATGCCCATGTCCCGGTCCTTCAGGCGCTCGTCCACCTTGCCGATCATCAGGTCGACGATCGCGAGGATGTCGGCCTGGGTCAGCTGCGGGAAGACGACCACGTCGTCGACGCGGTTGAGGAACTCGGGCCGGAAGTGCTGCTTGAGCTCGTCCGAGACCTTGTTCTTCATGCGCTCGTAGTTGGTCTTCTTGTCGCCCGAGGCCGCGAAGCCCAGGTTGAAGCCCTTGGAGATGTCCCGGGTGCCGAGGTTGGTCGTCATGATGATGACCGTGTTCTTGAAGTCCACGACCCGGCCCTGGGAGTCGGTCAGCCGACCGTCCTCCAGGATCTGCAGCAGCGAGTTGAAGATGTCCGGGTGGGCCTTCTCGACCTCGTCGAAGAGGACCACGGAGAACGGCTTGCGGCGGACCTTCTCGGTCAGCTGGCCGCCCTCTTCGTAGCCCACGTAGCCGGGGGGCGAACCGAAGAGACGCGAGACCGTGTGCTTCTCGCTGAACTCCGACATGTCGAGGGAGATCAGCGCGTCCTCATCGCCGAAGAGGAACTCGGCGAGCGCCTTGGACAGCTCGGTCTTACCGACACCGGAGGGGCCGGCGAAGATGAACGAACCACCGGGACGCTTGGGGTCCTTCAGACCCGCACGCGTACGGCGGATCGCCTTCGACAGCGCCTTGACGGCGTCGACCTGGCCGATGACCCGCTTGTGGAGCTCGTCCTCCATGCGGAGCAGCCGCGAGGACTCCTCCTCGGTGAGCTTGAAGACCGGGATGCCGGTGGCGGTCGCGAGGACCTCGGCGATCAGCTCGCCGTCGACCTCCGCGACGACGTCCATGTCGCCGGCCTTCCACTCCTTCTCCCGCTTGGCCTTCGCGGCGAGGAGCTGCTTCTCCTTGTCGCGCAGGGAAGCGGCCTTCTCGAAGTCCTGCGAGTCGATCGCGGACTCCTTGTCCCGGCGGACACCGGCGATCTTCTCGTCGAACTCGCGCAGGTCCGGCGGCGCGGTCATCCGGCGGATGCGCATCCGGGAACCGGCCTCGTCGATCAGGTCGATCGCCTTGTCCGGCAGGAAGCGGTCCGAGATGTACCGGTCGGCCAGGGTGGCGGCCTGGACCAGCGCCTCGTCGGTGATGGAGACGCGGTGGTGGGCCTCGTACCGGTCACGCAGACCCTTGAGGATCTCGATCGTGTGCGGCAGCGACGGCTCGGCGACCTGGATGGGCTGGAAGCGGCGCTCCAGGGCCGCGTCCTTCTCCAGGTGCTTGCGGTACTCGTCGAGCGTGGTGGCACCGATGGTCTGGAGCTCACCGCGGGCCAGCATCGGCTTGAGGATGCTGGCGGCGTCGATCGCGCCCTCGGCGGCACCCGCACCCACCAGGGTGTGGAGCTCGTCGATGAACAGGATGATGTCGCCGCGGGTGCGGATCTCCTTGAGCACCTTCTTCAGGCGCTCCTCGAAGTCACCGCGGTAGCGGGAGCCCGCGACCAGGGCGCCGAGGTCCAGGGTGTAGAGGTGCTTGTCCTTGAGGGTCTCGGGCACCTCGCCCTTGACGATGGCCTGGGCGAGGCCCTCGACGACGGCGGTCTTGCCGACGCCGGGCTCACCGATCAGGACCGGGTTGTTCTTGGTCCGGCGGGACAGCACCTGCATGACCCGCTCGATCTCCTTCTCGCGCCCGATGACCGGGTCGAGCTTGGATTCGCGGGCCGCCTGGGTGAGGTTGCGGCCGAACTGGTCGAGGACCAGGGAGGTCGAGGGCGTGCCCTCGGCCGGGCCGCCCGCCGTGGCGGCCTCCTTGCCCCCGGAGTAGCCGGACAGCAGCTGGATGACCTGCTGCCGCACCCGGTTGAGATCTGCGCCCAGCTTGACCAGGACCTGGGCGGCGACGCCCTCGCCCTCGCGGATCAGGCCGAGCAGGATGTGCTCCGTGCCGATGTAGTTGTGGCCCAGCTGAAGAGCCTCTCGGAGCGACAGCTCCAGGACCTTCTTGGCACGGGGGGTGAAGGGGATGTGCCCGGACGGGGCCTGCTGGCCCTGGCCGATGATCTCCTCCACCTGCTGGCGGACCGCCTCGAGCGAAATCCCGAGGCTCTCAAGGGCCTTGGCGGCGACACCCTCACCCTCGTGGATCAGGCCCAGGAGGATGTGCTCGGTGCCGATGTAGTTGTGGTTGAGCATCCGGGCTTCTTCCTGAGCCAGGACGACAACCCGCCGCGCGCGGTCGGTGAACCTCTCGAACATCGTTAATCGCTCCTCAGAGCGGTCAGGCAGTGGGGGGAACTTCCCCTCCCTGTCCTTCCGCAGCTTAGTCCCGCAAGCGGGGACCGCTCATTCCAACTGCCGACACCGTCGATGGCCTCCTGACCCCGCTAACGCCGACATCTGCTCCAACCCGATGGTGCGAGACGATGTTCCCGCAGGCCAGGCAGTTACCCGCTTCGCCAGTACGCCGATGGCGAACGTGAGACGCCCTGTCCTGCGTGTCGCCCCCTCCCACTAGGGATGTCTTACCCGCAGGCACGGACAGTCCATGCCGCGTAGCCCCCTCCCCTCCGCTACGGGCGAACAACTTCGCTCCTCCCCGCACCCCCGCACGCCCCCTCCAGCGGCACTCTGCGCAGACACAAGACCACACAGCGTAACCCCGGGGCCCTCCGGACGGTTGCACTTGGCATGGTTGGCACCCTTCCCCCGGTCACCACGGTCCCGTCCCCCCGCCGGCCGCTCGATCCGAGCGATCAGGTCCGCCGGTGGTACGAGAACTGGTACGAGAACGAACTGGGGTGGCCGATGGTGCCCGGGAGCCCGCTGGGGCTGCGGCTGGGGGTGCGCTTCGACGTGCTGGACGTGCCGGCCGAGGCGGGCCGGGCGGCGCTGCGTCATCTGGCGCCGGGGTCTCCGGTGGCGGTGCGCGGCGACCGGATGCGGCTGCTGGTGGCCGCGGGCAGCGCGGAGGAGCTGCCCGGGGTGCTGGCCTGGCTGGAGTGGGGCGCGCTGGCGCTCGATCTGTCGGTGACCGGCGAGGGCGGCGTCATGGAGGCGCCGGAGCCCGCCGGGGCGGGGGCGGCCGGCGGACGGCCGCCGGCCCGGGGCTGCGCCGGCACGCCGCAGGGGGCCGCTGTCTGGCTGCGGCCCCCCGAGCCGGGGTGCGAGGTCGAGGCCTCGCTGCCGACGCTGTCGGCCTTGGGGGGCGGTGGGGGCGCCCCCGATCTCGTACGGCTCCTCGGCACGGTGGCCACACAGTGCCACCGGCTGCGGCTGCGCCGCGGATGCGCTCAGCCGTTGGCCTTCTCATAAGCCTCGCGAATGGACGCGGGAACACGGCCCCGGTCGTTGACCTCGTAACCGTTCTCCTTCGCCCAGGCGCGGATCTGGGCGGTGTCCTGGCTGCCGCCGGACACGGCACGCGCCTTTCCACGCCCGCCCGAAGCACGACCTCCGGTACGCCGACCACCCTTCACGTAAGGCTCGAGAAGGCCACGGAGCTTGTCCGCATTGGCAGTCGTGAGATCGATCTCGTACGTCTTGCCGTCCAGCGCGAACGTCACGGTCTCGTCCGCCTCGCCGCCGTCGAGGTCGTCGACAAGAAGGACCTGAACCTTCTGTGCCACCGGATTTCCTTTCATCGATAACTTGAGGGCTGGGCCCTGCGGCGTCCGCCGTTTCGCCGTCCCCTTGTTATATGCAGTACTGCAGTACGTCGGAAAGCAAACCGCTTTTGCTGGAAAAACACAAACCCCTGGGAGAGACTCACAGCCCGCTCCCCGCCCGGAAACATGCGCGTTTCGGACATAGGGCACCGGGATCCGGTTCGGCTTACCCGGCGATCACAGATGCAGAAGCATCCGACTGTTGCCCAAGGTGTTCGGTTTCACTCGTTCGAGACCGAGGAACTCCGCGACGCCCTCGTCATAGGAACGCATCAGCTCCGCGTACACATCGGTGTCGACCGGCGTCTCACCGATCTCGACGAAGCCGTGCTTGCCGAAGAAGTCCACTTCGAAGGTCAGGCAGAAAACGCGGCGAACACCGAGCCAACGCGCGGTCTGGAGCAACTTCTCCAGCAACTGGTGACCGACGCCCGCGCCCTTCAGTCCGGGCTTCACCGCCAGTGTGCGGACTTCCGCGAGGTCTTCCCACATCACATGCAGGGCACCGCAGCCGACGACCTCCGCGTTGTCGTCACGTTCCGCCACCCAGAACTCCTGGATGTCCTCGTAAAGCGTCACCGTGGCTTTGTCGAGGAGGATGCCGCCGCGGACGTACGCGTCGAGGAGGTGGCGCACCGCCGGGACATCGCTGGTGCGGGCCCGGCGGACGGTGAGGGCTTTTGCGGTGACTTCGGGGCTCTGAGCCGGTGAGCTCTGTGCGGACATGAGCGGACGCTATCGCCCGTCGGCCTCCGGCGCCGAGCCGGGGTTCTCCGGGGCCGTATCGGGGCGGGTATCCCCTTGCTCGGTTTGTTCCGGTCCTTGGGCGATGCGGACGGCATCACGCAGAGCGGTTCGCTGTTCCTCGCTCATCATCCCGAAGAAGGCGACGAGGGCGGCGGCGGGGTTGTCACTCTGCGACCATGCCTCGTTCATGAGGGCGGCGGCGTAGGCGGCCCGCGTGGAGACCGCCTCATATCGATAGGCCCGGCCTTCGGCCTCGCGGCGCACCCAGCCCTTCTGATGGAGATTGTCCAAAACGGTCATCACCGTGGTGTAGGCGATGGACCGTTCCTGCTGAAGATCTTCAAGGACTTCCCGAACGGTCACCGGGCGGTTCCACTTCCACACCCGCGTCATGACCGCGTCTTCGAGTTCTCCCAATGGGCGAGGCACAGTTCAGCACAATAGTGGGAGATGCCGGGATTGGCCTGCCGGACGTGCGCTTTCACCAGCAAACAGACACAAAAAGGGCGTACGACTCGGAAACCGAAGGAGTCGTACGCCGGGAACGGTGTGCCTGGGTCAGCCGTCGCTCCGCGCGGAGGCCTGCCGGGTCCCCTCGGCCCGGGCGAGCGCCGCGTCCACGACGGCGTCCTCCTTGGCCTTGTTGGCGCCGCCCTGGGTCTTCACGATCACCCGGATCACCCCGGCGAAGAACACGGCCATGACGACGGGGGGCAGCAGCGCGGAGACGTAGTCCATGACTTCAGGGTAGCGAGGGGAGCGGGTGGTCCGGGGCCGGGGTGGCGCTCAGCCCGCGGCCAGTTGCCGGGGCGGCTGGGCGGGGGGCTCGGCCGGTTTGCGGCGGGGGAAGACCTCGCCCGGGGTGGGGACGGGGCGGCGGGACGGCTGCGGCGCGGCGGGGCCGGGGGTGGCCGGCTTCTCGGCGGGCCGGGGCGCGGGCTTCTTCGCGGGCTGCTGGGCGGAGTCCTGTTCGGCGGCGGGGGCGGGTGCGGTCCAGAGGCCCCCAGGAAGGGCGTGAAGGCGGGTACGGGAGGCCGGGACGCTCGGGGTGACCGTGGCGACTCTGCGGCCGGTACCGCGCGCGAGACGGGCCCGTACGTCCTGTTCGGCGAGGACCTGGCAGCGGCTGAGCAGGGCGGCGGCGACGGGGTTGCCGCACAGGGCGCGCAGGGCGGCGAGGTCGTCCGGCTCGGGCCGGTATCCGGCGCTCAGGGCCTCCTCGAGGAGCGTGAGGTAGCCGGCTGCGGTGCCGGGCAGGGCGGCGCGGTACCGGGCGAGGTCGGCCACCAGGAAGGCGCGCAGCCGGGCGCCCTCCCGCATCGCTTCGTCCAGCGAGTCGGCGAGGGAGAGACAGTCCTGGACGTCCTCGGCCGGGGCGGGGTCGGGGTTCAGGGCAAGAGCGAGCGCGCGGCGGAGCACACGCAGCTCCTCCACACCGAACGCCATGCCGCCGCGGGATCCGTATGGCGTGGGCATGCGGCGACGATACGCGCTAATCAGACAAACTCGACATAGGGGGCGGGCGTGGCGCGACGGGTGCACCCGGTTGCCGCCGGGGGGGGCGGGTGTGCGGGTTGCGGGTCCGGGTCTGGGTCTGGGTCCGGGGAGTTGCCGGGTGGGTCCGCAAGTGCGGGGCGTTACCGGGTGGGGCCGCGGGTGCGGGGGAATCGCCTGGTGGGCCCGCGCCTGCGGGGAGTCGGCCGGCGGGGCCGCGTGTGTTGGGGAGTTGCCCCGTGGGCCCGCGCCTGCGGGGAGTCGGCCGGTGGGGCCGTGCGCGCCGTGGAGTCGGTCGGCGGGCACGCATGCGAGGAGTCGGCCGCTGGGGCCGCGGTCCCGGGGAGTCGGGTGGTGAGGTCGCGCGTGCCCGGAAGCAGCCCGGTGGGTGCGCCGTGCCGGGGACTCACCCGGCGGGCACGCATGCGAGGAGTCGCCCGGTGGGGCCGCGGTCCCGGGGAGTCGGCCGCTGGGGCCATGGTCCGGGAGTCGCGTTATGGGGCCGCCCGTGCCGGGAAGCAGCCCGGGGGGTCCGCCGTACCGGGAAGTCGTCTGGCGGGGCCGCCGTGCCGGGAAGTCGTCTGGTGGGACCGCGCGTGCCGGGGCGTCGCCCGGCGAGCCCGCGCATGCGGAGGGGCGCCGGATGGGGCCGCGCATGCGGAGGGGGCGCCCGGTGGGCCCGCGCTTGCGCGACCCCGCCGCACACCCGCGTGCCGTCACATGCGGGCCACGTTCCGCTCGTAGACCAGCCGCAGCCCGATCAGCGTCAGCCAGGGCTCGTGCTCGTCGATCACCGACGACTCGCCCAGCACCATCGGCGCCAGACCGCCCGTCGCGATCACCGTCACCTCGTCCGGATCCTCCGCCAGCTCCCGCGCCATCCGGCCGACCACCCCGTCCACCTGCCCGGCGAACCCGTAGACGATCCCGGACTGCATGGCCTCGACGGTGTTCTTGCCGATCACGCTCCGGGGCCGGGCGACCTCGATCTTCCGCAGCTGGGCGCCCTTCACCCCGAGCGCCTCCACCGAGATCTCGATGCCCGGCGCGATGACCCCGCCGACGTACTCCCCGCGCGCGCTGACCGCGTCGAAGGTCGTCGCCGTGCCGAAGTCCACGACGATCGCGGGACCGCCGTACAGCTCGACGGCAGCCACGGCGTTGATGATCCGGTCGGCGCCGACCTCCTTGGGGTTGTCGGTGAGGATCGGCACCCCCGTCTTGACCCCGGGCTCGACCAGCACGGCCGGGACGTCGCCGTAGTACCGCCGCGTCACCTCGCGCAGCTCGTGCAGCACGGACGGCACGGTCGCGCAGATCGCGATCCCGTCGATCCCGTCGCCCAGTTCCTCCCCGAGGAGCGGGTGCATGCCCATCAGGCCCTGGAGCAGCACCGCCAGCTCGTCCGCGGTGCGGCGCGCGTCCGTGGAGATGCGCCAGTGCTCGACGATGTCCTCGCCGTCGAACAGGCCGAGGACGGTGTGGGTGTTGCCTACGTCGATCGTCAGCAGCATGGCCGGTCCCGCTCCCTACTCCGCCGCTCGCAGATCGAGCCCGATGTCCAGGATCGGCGAGGAGTGGGTCAGCGCCCCGACGGCCAGGTAGTCGACGCCCGTGTCCGCGTACGCCTTCGCGTTGTCCAGGGTCAGCCGGCCCGACGCCTCCAGCGCCGCGCGGCCGTGCACCAGCGCCACCGCCTCCTCGCACTCCCCCGGCGTGAAGTTGTCCAGCAGGATCAGATCGGCGCCCGCGTCCACCACCTCGCGCAGCTGGTGCAGGGTGTCCACCTCGACCTCGATGGGCAGCTCGGGGAAGGCCTCGCGCACGGCGTTGAAGGCCTGGGCGACCCCGCCCGCGGCGACCACGTGGTTGTCCTTGACCAGGGCCGCGTCGGACAGCGACATCCGGTGGTTCACGCCCCCGCCGCAGCGGACCGCGAACTTCTCCAGGGCGCGCAGCCCGGGCGTGGTCTTGCGGGTGTCCCGCACGCGTGCCTTGGTGCCCTCCAGGGCGTCCGCCCACGCGCGGGTGGCGGTGGCGATGCCGGAGAGGCGGCACAGCAGGTTCAGCGCGCTGCGCTCCGCGGTCAGCAGGTCACGGGTGCGCGTGGTGACCGACAGCAGCTTCTGCCCGGCCTCGACCCGGTCGCCGTCCTCCACGTGCCGCTCGACCTCGAACTCGTCGGTGCAGACCACGGAGATCACCGCTTCGGCGACCCGGAGACCGGCCACGACACCGGCCTCGCGCGCGGTGAAGTCGGCGGTGGCGACCGCGTCCTCGGGGATGGTCGCGACCGTCGTCACGTCCACGCCGTTGTCCAGGTCCTCCTGGATGGCGACGTTCGCGATGTCCTCGATCTCCAGCGGGTCCAGACCCGCGTCGATCAGGAGCTGCGCGAGCGCGGGGTCGAGCCCGCACTCCAGATACGTCTCGTCGGTGTCCGCCCCGCAGGCGCAGCCGTCGCCGCAGCCGTCGTCCTGGGCGAGGGGAAGGTCGGGGGTGCTCACGTCTGTCACTGCTCCTGGGGCTGCCGGGTCGGGGGGAAGTCTGCGGTATCGGTGGGGCGGACGGCGAGTGTGCGGTCCGGATTCAGCCGTACGACGATGTGGCGGCGCCACTCCGTGTCGTCGCGCTCGGGCCGGTCCTCGCGCCAGTGGCAGCCGCGCGTCTCCTCGCGCAGCACGGCGGCGGCGACCAGGACACGCGCCACGCACAGGAGGTTGGTGGCCTCCCAGGTGTCGACGCCGGGCTCCGCGGTCTTGCCGTTCTCGACGAGGGCCTCACGCGCGTCGGTGTGCAGCCGCTGGAGCTGCTCGGCCGCCCGCGTGAGGGAGTCGGCGGAGCGCAGGACGCCCGCGCCCTCGGTCATGATCCGCTGAATGGCGAAACGGGCCTCGGCGGCGAGCAGCGGATGCGCGGGCACCTCCGGATACGGCACCGGGTGCGGCACCCGCGCGTGGAGGCCGGTCCCGGCGTGGCCCGCCGCGATGTCGGCGGCGATGCGCTCGGCGTAGACCAGTCCCTCCAGGAGGGAGTTGGAGGCGAGCCGGTTCGCGCCGTGCACGCCGGTGCACGCGACCTCGCCGCAGGCGTACAGGCCGGGCACGGTCGTACGGCCCTGGGAGTCGGTGCGCACGCCCCCGGAGGCGTAGTGGGCGGCCGGGGCGATCGGGATGGGCTCGTGGACGGGGTCGATGCCGTGGGCGCGGCAGGCGGCGAGGATCGTCGGGAAGCGGTGCTCCCACATCCCGGCGCCGAAGTGCCGGGCGTCGAGGAACATGTGCTCGGCGTCCTGCTCCTGCATCCGGCGCATGATGCCCTTGGCGACGATGTCCCGGGGCGCGAGTTCGGCCAGTTCGTGCTGGCCGACCATGAAGCGCACGCCGTCGGCGTCGACCAGGTGGGCTCCCTCGCCGCGCACGGCCTCGGAGACGAGCGGCTGCTGGCCCTCGGCGTCCGCGCCGAGGAACAGCACGGTCGGGTGGAACTGCACGAACTCCAGGTCGGAGACCTCCGCGCCCGCACGCAGGGCGAGCGCCACGCCGTCGCCGGTGGACACCGACGGGTTGGTGGTCGCGGAGAAGACCTGGCCCATGCCGCCGGTCGCGAGGACGACCGCGGGGGCGTGCACGGCACCCACGCCGTCGTGCTGGCCCTCGCCCATGACGTGCAGGGTCACGCCCGCCGTGCGGCCGTCGGCGTCCGTGAGCAGGTCCAGGACGAGGGCGTTCTCGATGGTGCGCAGCCCCTTCGCGCGGACCGCCTCGACCAGCGCGCGGGAGATCTCCGCGCCGGTCGCGTCGCCGCCCGCGTGCGCGATCCGGCGCCGGTGGTGGCCGCCCTCGCGGGTGAGTTCCAGGCCGCCCTCCTCCGACTCGTCGAAGTGGGCGCCCGTCTCGATCAGGCGGCGCACGGCGTCCGGGCCCTCGGTGACCAGGAGGCGTACCGCGTCCTCGTCGCACAGCCCGGCGCCGGCCACCAGGGTGTCGGCCAGGTGCTGCTCGGGGGTGTCGCCCTCGCCGAGGGCCGCGGCGATGCCGCCCTGCGCCCAGCGGGTGGAGCCGTCGTCGAGGCGGGCCTTGGTGACGACGACCGTCGTCAGACCGGCGGCCTCGCAGCGCAGGGCCGCGGTCAGCCCGGCGACGCCGGAGCCGACGACCACCACGTCCGCGTCGATGGACCACCCGGGCGCGGGCGCGTGCAGTCGTATGCCTGTGCTGGTCACGAGGCGGCTCCGAAGGTTCCGAAGGTGAGGGGGATGTTGTCGATCAGCCGGGTCGTCCCGACCCGGGCGGCGACCGCGAGGACGGCCTCGCCGGTGAAGTCGTCGTCGATCTCGGTGAAGTCGTCAGGGTCGACGAGGGCGAGGTAGTCCAGCACGAGCGGCGGGTTCAGCCGGGCGGCCTCGTCCAGGACCAGGCGGGCGGCGGCCCGGACCGCGGCCGGGCCGGCCGGGGCCGCCTTGGCGACGCCGGCCGGTGCCGCCTTGGCGACGGCGTGGGTGTCGGCGGCGGCGCGGGACTCCCCGAGGGCGCTGAGCGCCTCGGCACGCGCGTGCGTGGCGGGCACTTCCCGGGCCCGTGCGCGCAGCGCCTCCTGCGCCGCGTGCCGGTCCTGGCCGGCGAACAGCGCCCGGGACAGGGCGAGCGCGGTGCGCCGGTCGGCGGGCGAGAGATAGCGGTTGCGGCTGGACAGGGCCAGTCCGTCGTCCTCACGCACGGTGGGCACGCCGACGATCTCGATGCCGAAGTTCAGGTCGCGGACCATGCGGCGGATCAGGGCGAGCTGCTGGGCGTCCTTCTGGCCGAAGAGCGCGACGTCGGGGCGGGTGAGGTGGAGCAGCTTGGCGACGACGGTGAGCATGCCGTCGAAGTGGCCGGGGCGCGCGGCGCCCTCCAGCCGCTCCCCCATGGGGCCCGCGCTGACCCGCACCTGCGGTTCGCCGCCCGGGTAGACCTCGTCGACCGAGGGGGCGAACACGACGTCCGCGCCTGCCTCCTCGGCGATCTTCAGGTCGGCTTCCAGGGTGCGCGGATAGCGGTCGAGGTCCTCGCCCGCGCCGAACTGGAGGGGATTGACGAAGACGGTCACCACGACCTCGCCGGCCGGTCCGGCGAGCTCGCGCGCGGAGCGGACCAGGGTGGCGTGGCCTTCGTGCAGGGCGCCCATGGTCATCACGACCGCGCGCCTGCCCGTACGCGTGCGTGCGGACAGGTCGGCGGCGGTGCGCAGCAGGGTGATGGTCATCCCGCTTCTCCCTTGGCGCTGTCGGCGAGCACTCCCAGCAGGTCTTCCGCGAGTTCCGGCTTGAGCAGCCCGTGGGCGAGCGCGCGGTCGGCGGTCGCGCGGGCCATCGCGAGATACCCGGCGACGGCCTGCGGGGCGTGCCGGCGCAGCTCGGTGACGTGCGCGGCGACGGTGCCCGCGTCCCCCCGCGCGACGGGGCCGGTCAGAGCGGCGTCACCGGAGCGCAGGGCGTTGTCGAGAGCGGCGCCGAGGAGCGGGCCGAGCATCCGGTCGGGGGCCTCCACACCGGCCGCGCGCAGCAGCTCCATGGACTGCGCGACCAGCGTCACCAGGTGGTTGGCGCCCAGGGCGAGGGCCGCGTGGTAGAGCGGCCGCATGTCCTCGGCGATCCACTCCGGCTCGCCGCCCATCTCGATGACGAGGGCCTCGGCGGCCAGGCGCAGTTCCGCGGGGGCGGTGACGCCGAAGGAGCAGCCGGCCAGCCGCTGGACGTCCACGGGGGTGCCGGTGAACGTCATCGCCGGATGCAGGGCCAGCGGAAGGGCGCCCGCGCGCAGGGCGGGGTCGAGGACCTGGGCGCCGTACCGCCCGGAGGTGTGCACCAGCAGCTGGCCCGGCCGTACGGCGCCGGTCTCGGCCAGTCCGGCGACGAGGCCGGGCAGGGCGTCGTCGGGGACGGTCAGCAGCACCAGCTCCGCCCGCTCGAGGACCTCGGCGGGCGGCACGAGGGGCACGTCGGGGAGCAGTTGCGCGGCGCGCCGCCGGGAGGCGTCGGAGACCCCGGAGACGGCCACGGGCCGGTGTCCGGCGAGCTGGAGGGACGCGGCGAGCGCGGGGCCCACCCGGCCGGCGCCGACGACGCCGACGGTGAGCCGCGCTGGGCGGTCCTTCGGATCTGGCTGTTGGCTTGTACTCACGCGACGGCGGCCTTCCCGTTCCAGTCCGCTCCGGGTACCGGACGATTTCTCGTCATGTTAACGCGATCGGTTCCAGGGGCGGTCGGTTGTCCACAGGCTGTGGGTTTTTGTGAGCCGAGGGGCACGGAGGAACGCGTACCGAAAAGCGAGTGCCCCTGTGCGGCGGGGCACGACATCATCCGCGCATGAGTGAAGCGGCGGAGACGACGGAACACGGCGGGCAGATCCCGGAGACCGAACGGCGCAGGCGTCTCAGGGAGCGGCGCATCTCCGCGTCCCACAGCGCGGAGCGCGCGCTGGGGCGCGGGGGTGCCCTGCGCACGCTCCGGGAGCGGCTCGCGCTGCTGGAGCAGGCGGCGGACGTGTACGACCTGGACCAGCCGGCCGACATGTACGGCGACGGCGTCGTCGAGGCCCTGGAGGACAAGGTCGCCGGCCTGCTCGGCAAGGAGGCCGCCGCGTTCTTCCCCACCGGCACCATGGCCCAGCAGGTGGCCCTGCGCTGCTGGGCGGGCCGGACCGGGAACCCGGCCGTCGCCCTGCACGCGCTGGCCCATCCGGAGGTGCATGAGCGCAACGCCTTCAGCCAGGTCAGCGGGTTGCGCCCGGTCAGGGTCACGAGCGACCCGAGGCCGCCCACGGCCGACGACGTGCGCGGCCTCGACGAGCCCTTCGGCACGCTGATGCTGGAACTGCCGCTGCGCGACGCCGGTTTCGTGCTGCCGTCCTGGCAGGAGCTCACCGAGGTCGTGGAGGTGGCGCGGGAGCGCGAGGCGGTGGTGCACTTCGACGGCGCCCGCCTGTGGGAGGCCACGGTCCACTTCGAGCGCCCCCTGGACGAGATCGCGGACCTCGCGGACAGCGTCTACGTCTCGTTCTACAAGTCCCTCGACGGCTACGGCGGCGCCGCGGTCGCCGGGCCCCGGACGCTCGTGGAGGAGATGAAGGCCTGGCGGCACCGGTACGGCGGCACCGTCTTCCAGCAGTTCCCGACCGCGCTGGCGGCGCTCGTCGGCCTGGAGCGGGAGCTGCCCCGGCTGCCCGACTACGTGCGGCACGCGCGCGTGGTGGCGGGCGCGCTGCGCGAGGGGTTCGCGGCGGCCGGGCTGCCCTGGGCCCGCGTCCACCCCGAGGAGCCGCACACCAACGAGTTCCAGCTCTGGCTGCCGTACGACGCCGATGTCGTCGCCGAGGCGGCGGTCCGGCACACCGAGGAGACCCGGACGCTGCTGTTCGCCCGCCCCTGGGCCGCTCCGGGCCCGGGCCTCGCGGTCACGGAGATCGACGTACGGGCGGCGGGCCTGTCCTGGACGGCCCACGACGTGCGCGGGGCGGTCGCGGAGTTCGTGGCGCGGCTGGAGGAGGTGATCAGCGGCTAGGCCACAGCCGCCGGCCCAGGGACCGCCAGGGCGGGCCCGACACCGGGCGCCCGGCGAGAACGGCCCGGAAACGGCGTTCCTCGCGCCAGGCCCGTACGGTCTGCCGGTCGTGCGCGCCGGGTGCGGGCGGGGCGGGCTCGCCGTGCTGCCGGGCGCGGTAGGTGTCGAGGAGGTACTGCTGGGTGACGTTCATGGCGGTTCACCTCTTCGGGACGGAAGGCCGGTCCCACCAGCCTGCGCCGCTCGCGCGGCGGGGTCGCGCCGATTGACGGCGGGCGTCAATCGACGGCGGCGTTGTCAGTGGCCGGGTGCACCATGAGGGCATGAGCGTGAGCATCGACATCGCGGGGCTGCGGCCGGAGAGGGTCGCCGTCGTTCCCTCGCCCCTGGCCGAACTCGGCATGGCGCTGCACGCGCTGTCCGAGCCGGCCCACCACCCGGGCCTGCAGGGCTGGGCCACGAGCGTCACCGCGGCCCTCGACCCGCATCTGGCCGACCGGATGTGCGAGGCCGACTTCCTGTGGCGTACGACGTTCTCGGACCTGTTCCTGCCCTGCGCCGGCATCCCCGCCGGGCCCACCCTCCCGGGCGGCACCCTCGCCGAGGACCTGGACCTGCTGGACAAGCTGACGGACGAGCAGTTCGTGGACGCCGCCCTGGAGTTCACCTGCGCGCTGCCGTACACCACCCCGGGCCCCTCCGCGCTCGACGACCCCGAGCTGCGCCGCCGCGCCGCGGAGCTGGCCGCCGCGCGCGGGCCGCAGCAACTGCGGTTCACCAACCGGCTGCTGGAGGATCCACCGCGGATCCGGGCCTGGCTGCGGCAGTTCCTGACGGACTGCGAGGAGGCGTTCTTCGCGGACGTCTGGCACCGCACGCGGCACCAGCTCGCCGCCGACGCCCGGCACCGGACCGACCTGATGCGGCACAAAGGGCTCGCCGAGGCGCTGACCTCGGTGTCCGCCGCGGTCACCCTCGACGAGGCCGGCGGCCGGATCACCATCGACAAGCTGCGCCAGGGCCACACCGTCATCCGCCACCGCAGCCTGCTGCTCGTGCCGACGAGCCTGGGCTGGCCGCATCTGATGGTGCTGCACCGGCACGGCTGGCAGCCGGTGCTGCACTACCCGGTCGGCTCCCCCGAGCTCACCGCGCCGCCCTCGGTCGACCAGCTGGTCCTGCGCATGAGCGCGCTGTCCCACCCCGTCCGCATGCAGCTGTGCCGCAACCTCGCCCGCAGCACCTACACCACGAGCGAGCTCGTGCAGATCCACGGCATGACCGCGCCCGAGATATCCCGGCACCTGGGCGTGCTGAAGAAGGCGGGCCTGATCACCACCCGCCGGCGCGGGCGCTACGTCCTGCACCAGCTGGACGTCACGGCGGTCGCCCGGCTGGGCGGCGACTTCCTGGAGGCGCTGCTGCGCTGACCGGCGCCGCTCAGCCCTGTCCGCCGGCCCGCACCAGCCCCGTCTCGTAGGCGAGGACCACCACCTGCACCCGGTCCCGCAGCCCGAGCTTGGTCAGGATGCGGCCCACGTGCGTCTTGACGGTCGCCTCCGACAGCACGAGCCGGGCCGCGATCTCCCCGTTGGACAGCCCCTGGGCGACCAGCACCATCACCTCGCGCTCGCGGTCGGTGAGCCGGTCCAGCTCCTTGAACTGCGGCTCCTTGCCGGTGCTGGGCAGCATCGGCGCGAAGCGGTCCAGCAGCCGACGCGTGGTCGAGGGGGCCACCACCGCGTCGCCGCTGTGCACGGCGCGGATGGCGGCGAGCAGCTCACCGGGCGGCACGTCCTTGAGCATGAAACCGGAGGCGCCCGCCTTCAGCCCGGAGAAGGCGTACTCGTCGAGGTCGAAGGTGGTCAGGATCAGCACCTTCGGCGGATCGGCGTCCGCGCAGACCCGGCGGGTGGTCTCCACCCCGTCCAGCTTCGGCATGCGCACGTCCATCAGCACCACGTCGACCGCGGTCTCCCGCAGCACCTGGAGGGCCTCGACGCCGTCGCCCGCCTCCGCGACGACCTCCATGTCCGGCTGGGCGGCAAGCACCATCCGGAACCCGGTGCGCAGCAGCACCTGGTCGTCGACGAGCATTACGCGGATCGTCATCGGGGTCCTCTTCCGTGTCCGTGAACGGGGTCGTTACAGGTGTCAACGCAGCTCATGGCCGGTCTCAGTGCACCGGTTTGAGCGGCAACAGGGCGCTGATGCGGAATCCTCCGCCCGGGCGGGGGCCCGCGTCCAGGGTGCCCCCCACCATGCCGACCCGCTCTCGCATACCGATCAAACCGTGTCCCTGGCCGTCGGCGCCGCCCTCCTCGTACAACTCGTGCGGGGCGCCCTTGCCGTCGTCCTCGACGAGCAGGCCGAGGCCGTCGTCGAAGTAGACCAGACGTACGCTCGCACCCGCGTTCGGGCCACCGTGCTTGCGGGTGTTGGTGAGCGCCTCCTGCACGATGCGGTACGCGGTCAGCTCCACCCCGCTCGGCAGCGGGCGGGGGGTGCCCTCGACCTTGAAGTCGACGGGCAGTCCCGAGGTGCGGCACTGCTGGACGAGCTCGTCGATCTGCTCGACGTCGGGCTGCGGGACGTACTCCCCGCCCTCCTGGTGCTCACCGGTGCGCAGCACGCCCAGCAGGCGGCGCATCTCGGCGAGGGCCTGGCGGCCGGTGGAGGAGATCGTCTCCAGGGCCTTCTTCGCCTGGTCGGGGGCGGCGTCAAGGACGTAGGCCGCGCCGTCGGCCTGCACCACCATCACCGAGACGTTGTGCGCGACCACGTCGTGCAGCTCGCGGGCGATCCGGGCGCGCTCGGCGGCGACCGCGACCTTGGCCTGCGCCTCGCGCTCCTTCTCGAGCCGGCTCGCGCGCTCCTCGAGCTGCGCGAAGTACGCGCGCCGGGTGCGTATCGAGTCACCGAGCACCCAGGCCAGCGCGAACGGCACCGAGGTGAAGATCATGATCGCGACGGTGCCGAGGGCGCTCGACTCGTTCTCCGGCCAGCGCAGCTGCGCCAGGGGAGCCGCGCACAGGCCGACACCGAGCGCCGTTCTGGAGGCCCAGCGGGTGCCGTTCGCGGCCACGGTGTAGGTGATCACCAGCATGGCGAAGTTCGCGGGCATGGTCTCGACGTCCAGCACGAGCTGTGCCACACCGAGCGCGATGGCCAGGACCAGCATCTTCTCCGGCATGCGCCGGCGCAGTGCGATCACCAGGGACAGCAGCAGGGCGATCGGCACGGCGGCGATCGGGTGGTCGACGCGCTCCACTTCCTGCTGCACGACCCCGGACACCACGGTGATCCCGAACAAGAAGACGGCCCAGAAGCCGTCGACCCACGTCGGGTGTCTGCGGAGGAAGTCATAGAGGCGTTGCACGTAACCCAGCGTAGGGAAGCGGGATGTGTGCAGGGGTCAACCGAAGGACCGATCCGCGGGGAGCGCGTGTACTCCGCAAGGTGGAGGCCCCGCTCCCCTGTGCCCTTAGCCTGGGCGCGTGACGCGAGACGGTGGCGACGAATGGCTCGGGTGGCGGGCGGCGGCTCAGGAGGCGCTGTACGGGCCGCGGGGCTTCTACCGCAGGCCGGAGGGGCCGGCCGGGCACTTCCGTACGTCCGTGCACGCCTCGCCGCTGTTCGCCGGGGCGGTGGCCCGGCTGCTGTGCCGGGTCGACGAGGCGCTCGGGCGGCCTCCCTCGCTCGACTTCGTGGACATGGCCGCGGGCCGCGGCGAACTGGTCACCGCGGTCCTCGCCGCGCTCCCCTCCGACGTGGCCGCCCGCGCGCGCGGGTACGCCGTCGAGCTGGCCGGCCGCCCGCCCGGACTCGATCACCGGATCGAGTGGCTGCCGAAGCCGCCCCAGGGCGTCACGGGCCTGCTCTTCGCCAACGAGTGGCTGGACAACGTGCCCGTCGAGGTCGCCGAGGTCGACGCCGAGGGCGTACCGCGCAGGGTCCTCGTCCGGCGCGACGGCACCGAACGGCTCGGCGAGCCGGTCGCCGGCGCGGACGCGGAGTGGCTCGCCCGGTGGTGGCCGCTGCCCCCGGAGGAGGGACTGCGGGCCGAGATCGGGCTGCCCCGGGACGAGGCGTGGGCGGAGGCGGTCGGGGCCGTCGGGGAAGGGCTCGCGGTGGCCGTCGACTATGCGCACACGGCGGACGCGCGCCCGCTGTTCGGCACGCTGACCGGGTTCCGGGAGGGGCGCGGGACGACGCCGGTGCCGGACGGGTCCTGCGATGTCACGGCGCATGTGGCGCTGGACGCGTGCGCGCGGGCCGGGCAGCGCTCCGGCGGGACGACGGATGCGCGCTCGGACGGGAAGACGGAGGCGCGCTCAGGCAGGCAGACCGATGCGCGCGCGGGCGTGGACGAGCACGCACCGGCGTACGAGCTCCCCGGCGCACGCCTGCTCACGCAGCGCGACGCCCTGCGCGCCCTGGGCCTCACAGCCGCACGCCCCCCGCTCGCGCTCGCGACGACTCAACCGGCGGCCTACGTACGCGCCCTCGCGACCGCCGGCGAGGCCGCCGAGCTCACCGCACCCGGCGGCCTCGGCGACTTCGGCTGGCTGCTCCAGCCCGTGGGCATCCGGGCCCCGGCCCTGGGCGGCCTACTTGTCGATGTCGCCGACCACGAAGAACAGTGACCCCAGGATCGCCACCATGTCCGCCACCAGCGTGCCGGGCAGCAGCTCCACCAGCGCCTGGATGTTGTTGTACGAGGCCGAGCGGAGCTTGAGCCGGTACGGGGTCTTCTCGCCCTTGCTGACCAGGTAGTAGCCGTTGATGCCGAGCGGGTTCTCGGTCCACGCGTAGGTGTGTCCCTCGGGCGCCTTCAGGACCTTCGGCAGCCGCTGGTTGATCGGCCCGGGCGCCAGCTCCCCGAGCCGGTCGAGGCAGGCGTCGGCGAGGTCGAGGGAGTTGTAGGTCTGCTCCAGCAGGCACTCGAACCGGGCGAGGCAGTCGCCCTCCTGGCGGGTGACCACCTTGAGCGTGTCCTGGAGCTCCGCGTAGGCGAGGTAGGGCTCGTCGCGGCGCAGATCGAAGTCCACGCCGGAGGCGCGCGCGATCGGTCCGCTCACGCCGTAGGCGTGCACGGCCTCCGGCGCGAGGGCGCCCACGCCCCGCGTGCGTCCGCGGAAGATCTCGTTGCCGAGGACCAGGTCGTCGAACCGGTCCATGCGGGAGCGCACATCGGCGACGACGGCACGCGCGCGCGTGGCCCACCCGGCGGGCAGGTCCTCCTTCAGGCCCCCGACCCGGTTGAACATGTAGTGCATGCGTCCACCGGAGACCTCCTCCATCACGTGCTGGAGCTCCTCGCGCTCCGTGAAGGCGTAGAAGATCGGGGTGATCCCGCCCAGCTCCAGCGGGTACGAGCCGAGGAACATCAGGTGGTTGAGCACCCGGTTGAGCTCGGCGAGCAGGGTCCGGGTCCACACCGCCCGCTCGGGCACCTCCATGCCGAGCATGCGCTCGACGGCCAGGACGACGCCCAGTTCGTTGGAGAAGGCAGACAGCCAGTCGTGGCGGTTGGCGAGCATGATGATCTGGCGGTAGTCGCGCGCCTCGAAGAGCTTCTCCGCGCCGCGGTGCATGTAGCCGATCACCGGCTCGGCGGAAATGATGCGTTCACCGTCCAGGACGAGCCGCAGGCGCAGCACGCCGTGCGTGGACGGGTGCTGGGGCCCGATGTTGAGCACCATGTCGGTGCTCTCCGCGGCTCCGCCGATACCGACCGTGGTCTGCGTCGTAGGCATGGACACAGTCTCTCCTACGTAGGCTGGCCGTATGGAGACGGGGAGCCAGGAAAACGCGGTGCATACCGGGCAAAGGGGGGCCGCTTCAGCGGAGCACGAGCCGGTGTGGACCGGACTGCCCCCGGGGCTGCTGCGCATGCGGCGCCTGTTGCTGGTGGTGTGGCTGGGCCTGCTGACGGTCGGCCTCGCCGTGCTGCTGGGCCTGCTCGCCGGTCCCGCGTGGGCCGCCTTCGCGCTGCTGCCCCTCGCCGCGGGCGTCTGGGGCTGGGTGATGCTCGGCCACAACTGGCGCTCCTGGCGCTACGCCGAGCGCGCCGACGACCTGCTGATCAGCCGGGGCGTGCTGTGGCGCGAGGAGACCGTGGTGCCGTACGGGCGCATGCAGCTGGTGGAGGTCACCTCCGGGCCCGTCGAGCGGCACTTCGGTCTGGCCAGCGTCCAGCTGCACACCGCGGCCGCGGCCACCGACGCGACCATTCCCGGCCTGGACCCGGCCGAGGCGGAACGGCTGCGCGACCGGCTCACCGAACTCGGCGAGGCCCGATCGGCGGGGCTGTGACCACCCCGGGCGTCGACGGCGCCGTACGGCGGAAGGCGCCGGTGGTCGAGCGGCGGCTGCATCCCGTGACGCCGCTGCGGCGGGCGTGGGCGCCGGTGGCCGTGGTCATCGGGTGGGCGGTGCACGATCCCGACCAGACGCAGCGCCAGCTGACCCGGCTGACCACGACGACGCTGCTGCTCGTGATAGCCGTCGCCGTGCCGGCGGCCGCCCTGTACGGCTTCCTCACCTGGTGGTTCACGCACTTCGCGGTGACCGAGAGCGAACTGCGCATCCGTACCGGCCTGCTCTTCCGGCGCACCGCGCACATCCGGCTCGAGCGCATCCAGGCCATCGACGTCAGCCAGCCGCTCCTCGCGCGCGTGGCGGGCGTCGCCAAGCTCAAACTCGACGTCGTCGGCGCCGACAAGAAGGACGAGCTCGCCTTCCTCGGCGCGGAGGAGGCGCGTGCGCTCCGCGCGGAACTCCTCGCGCGCGCCGCCGGTTTCGCGCCCGAGACGGCGCACGAGGTCGGGGAGGCCCCGGCGCGCGAGCTGCTGCGGACGCCGTCGCGGGAGCTCGCGCTCTCCCTCGTGCTGACGGGCGCCACCTGGGGCACCCTGGCCGCCGTCCTCGTCGTACCGCCGGTGCTCTGGCTCGCCACCCACAGCGTGTGGACGGTCCTGGCCGCCGCCCTGCCGCTGCTCGGCGCGGCGGGCGCGAACAGCGTGGGCCGGTTCGTCGCGGAGTACGACTGGACGGTGGCCGACTCCCCCGACGGCCTGCGCATCGACCGGGGCCTGCTGGACCGCGTCCACGAGACGGTGCCGCCGGGGCGGGTGCAGACGGTACGGGTCGTGCGGCCGCTGCTGTGGCGGCGGCGCGGGTGGGTGCGGGTGGAGCTGGACGTGGCGGGGTCCTCGAACTCCGTGCTGGTGCCGGTCGCCCCGCGTGAGGTCGCCGAGGCCGTCATCGCGCGCGTGCTGCCCGGGGTGACCGTGCCGCCGGAGTCGGCGCTGTCCCGGTCGCCGCGGCGCGCCCGCTGGTGCGTGCCCGTGTGGTGGCGGGGCTACGGCCTGGTCGTCACCGACTCCGTGTTCGCCGCGCACGAGGGGCTGCTGCGGCGCAGTCTGGCGCTGGTGCCGCACGCGAAGGTGCAGAGCGTACGGCTGAAGCAGGGGCCCTGGCAGCGCGCGCTGGGCCTCGCCGACGTCCATGTGGACACCGGGGCCGACAAGACCGTCACGGCCCGCCTGCGGGACGCCGAAGAGGCGGCGGCGCTGCTCGGCGCCCAGGCCGAACGGTCGCGCACGGGGCGGCGGGACGCGCGTCCGGACCGCTGGATGACGGAAGGGGCCGACCGTTAGGCCGACCCCTTGCTCCGCCGTGGGAACCGTCAGGACGCCGCGCTGCGCAGCCCCTGTACGTCGATCTGCTCCGTCTCGTCGTGCGCCGTCAGGTCGATGACCTGGCCGACGCCCCGGGAGTCCTCGCCGGCCGGCTTGAACCGCGCCTCCGACTCGGCCTTGTGCAGGGCGAGCGCCTCCTGGCCGACGACGTCGGCGAGGTCCTCGTTGTGCATGTCCTCCAGGCCGGAGGACGCCTCGTCCTTGTGCGTCCCGAAGAAGTCGAAGCCACCCTCGACCCTCGGCCGCCGCACGGGCGCCGACGGAACGACGGCCACCGCGGTCGGCGCGACGAAGTGTCCGGCGGGCTGCTGGGCGGGCAACACCGGCTTGCCCGGGGTGACGGCGGCCGCGCGCGTGTGCTCCTGCCCGTCGGCCGCCTCGGGCTTCCCCTGCGCCTCGTCCTCCTGCGTGACCGAACCGGCCTGCACGGCCCGGTCGTTCGAGGAGCTGCCGCTCTGCGCGGGCACCTGGGCCTGCGCGCCGCCGGGCTCCTTCACCGGGGCGTGGGCGTTCGGCTGCACGGAACCGCCGGACGCGGCGGAGGCTTCGGCCGTCACCGGACCACCGGAAGCGGCGGGTGCTTCGGCCGTCGCAGGACCACCGGAGGCGGCGGGTGCTTCGGCCTCCCCCGCACCACCGGACGCGGCCGGAGCCTCGACCTCCACGGAACCGACGGACGGAGCCGGGCCTTCGGCGTCAACCGAACCGCCGGACGGAGCCGGGACTTCGGCGTGAACCGAACCACCGGACGCGGCCGGAGTTTCGGCCCGCACCGGACCGCCTGACGCGGCGGGGGCTTCAACCGTCACCGAATCGCCGGACGCGGCCGGGACTTCAGCCTCCCCCGCACCGCCGGACGCCGCCGGGACGTCGGCCGTCCCCCGACCCTCGCCTCCAGGCTCACCGTCCGCCGCCGGGGACTCCTCCGCGTCCAGCTTCGACAGCGCCGCCCGCGCCCGCAGGAACAGGCCCGACCCCTCCGGCGAGAAGACCGCGGGAGTGACCGGCTCGGCCGACTCGGTGCCAATCTCGCTCCCGGCGACCGGGGCTGCCACGGCCCCCGCCTCCGGCTCGGCGACCGGCTCGGCAACCGGTTCAGCAACCGGCACCGCCGGCGGCAACGCGCGCGCGGGCGCCACCGCTTCTATCTCCAGCAGCCGGCGCCCCTCCAGGGCACTGGCCCGCTCGGTCTCGGCGGTGGCGTACCGGCGCAGCAGCGCCGCGTGTTCGTTGCGCAGCCCCGCCAGCTCCGCGCGCTTGGCGCGCAGCCGCTGCTCCAGCTTGCCGCGCAGCTCGCGCGACTCCTCCAAGTCGGTCTCGAGTTCGGCGACCCGCTCCTCGAAGCGCCACTCGTCGCTCGCACGCGCGCGTGTCAGGTCGGCGACCCGCTTGCCGGCCTGGGTGTCCCAGTGGCGCATGACGACCGCGCCGACGACCGCCGTGGCCGCTGCGGCCGCGGCCAGGCCCCGGAGCACCCACGGCTCCGAGAACACCCAGGGACCGAGCGCGCAGACGGCTGAGACGCCCGCGATGGCCGACGGGGGCAGCAGCCGGTGCAAGGGCGGGGAATGGCGGTGACGTCCACGTGGCATGGCCAGAAACTTACCGCGCGTAGGCGAATCGTGGAGCCCCGCCCCGTAAAAACACAGCCATCCCGAAGCGTTCACGGAATTCCGGGCCGCACCAAGATCATTCAGTACGACGGACCCGTCCGCACCGCCCCGCGACCGCCCCTTTCCACCACCGCGGAACGGGCTTTGGCGAGGTGAGTGAACCTCCTCCCCCAAGACACCGTCCTAGAGGGCGCAATGTCGCCGGACGCCCGAATCGGCACCGGATCCGAGCTCACTCGCAGAACCACGGGACGCGATGCCTGTCAGGACAGTTGAGGAAGTGCCGGGCGGGATTCCACGGCGACCCGGCCGCGTGCGCCGGCTGCTGCGCGGCCCGCGCCCCGAGGCGGTGCCGCTCGTCGCCGGCCAAGCCTGCGTCCTCATCGGCCTCCTGGACATCGCCGCGGGCGTCCTCCCGCGCTTACGGCACAGCCGTACCCACCCCCTCGCCGACGTGCTGCCGGGCGCGTTCGGACCGTTCGCGGCCGCCTTCTCGCTCGGCGCCGGCGTGCTGTTGCTGCTGCTCGCCCACGGTCTCCGGCGCGGCAAGCACCGGGCCTGGCGGGCCGCGGTCATCCTGCTCCCGGCAGGCGCCCTGGCCCAGTTCGCGTACCGCCACTCCCCGCTCGGCGCCGTCCTCTCGCTCGTCCTGCTGACCGTCCTGCTGCGCCACCGCGACCGGTTCACGGCCCTGCCCGACCCGCGCAGCCGCTGGCTGGCCCTGGCCAACCTCGTCCTGATGGGCGCCGGTTCACTCGCCCTCGGGCTCGTCGTCGTCAGCGCCCATCCGGGCAGCCTGGTCGGCAACCCGAGCCTGGCCGACCGCCTCACCCATGTCCTGTACGGCCTGTTCGGCCTCGACGGCCCGGTCGACTACCGGGGCGGCGCCTCGGGGACCGTCGCCGTCTCCCTGGGCGCCCTCGGCCTGCTCACCGCCGTCACCACGGTCCGTCTCGCGCTGCGCCCCGAACACCCCGCCGCCCGGCTCCCCCAGGAGGACGAGGCACGCCTGAGGGCCCTGCTGGCCAAGCACGGCGGCTCCCTGACGATCCGCCGGGACCACGCCGTCGTCTTCTCGCCCAGCGGCCGGGCCGCGGTCACCTATCGGGTCGACTCCGGCGTCATGCTCGCCGGCGGCGACCCCGTGGGCGACATCGAGGCCTGGCCGGGCGCCATCGAACGCTTCATGGACATCGCCCAGGCCCACTCCTGGACCCCCGCCGTGCAGGGCTGCTCCGCGACCGGCGGCGAGGTGTGGACCCGGGAGACCGGCCTGTGGGCCCTCGGACCGGGCGACGAGGCGGTGGTGGGCGCCGCGGATTTCCCGCTCACCGGCCGCGCGATGCGCACCGCGCGCCGGATGGCCCAGCGCATCGAGCGAGCCGGTCACCCCACCCCGGTACGGGGCGTACGTGACGCCTGCGGCCCCGGACCGGCCCGTGTCCGCAGCGCCGCCGCGCACCCCCGCGCCCGCGCGGCGTGACCCAGACAGGTCCGGACGGAAGTCTCCCATCCCCCCGTCCCCGGGGCTTCCGCCCGGACCGCACTGCCCGGTCCCGCGACCACCCGGGCCTGCCCCGGGGCCTACGCTGAACATATGAGCAAGCAGAGCGGACGCGGGCGCGTGGCCGGCCTTCCTGAATGGGACCGCTGCGCGGTCATGGGGGTCGTGAACGTGACGCCCGACTCCTTCTCCGACGGCGGCCGCTGGTTCGACACCACCGCGGCCGTCAAGCACGGCCTCGCCCTGGTCGACGAGGGCGCCGACCTCGTCGACGTCGGCGGCGAGTCCACCCGCCCCGGCGCCACCCGCGTCGACGAGGCGGAGGAACTCAAGCGCGTCATCCCCGTCGTCCGCGGCCTCGCCTCCGAGGGCGTCACGGTCTCCGTCGACACCATGCGCGCCTCCGTCGCCGAACAGGCCCTCGCGGCCGGTGCCGCCCTCGTCAACGACGTCAGCGGCGGCCTCGCCGACTCCGCGATGATCCCGGTCGTCGCCGACGCCGGCGCCCCCTTCGTCGTCATGCACTGGCGCGGCTTCCTGGAAGGCGGCAACGTCAGGGGCGTCTACGACGACGTCGTCGCCGAAGTCGTGGACGAACTGCACGCACGCGTGGAGGCCGTGCTGGCCGGCGGCATCGCCCCCGACCGCATCGTCGTCGACCCCGGCCTGGGCTTCTCCAAGGACGGCGAGCACGACCTCGTCCTCCTCGCCCACCTCGACCGGTTGCTCGGCCTCGGCCACCCACTGCTCGTCGCCGCCTCCCGCAAGCGCTTCCTCGGCCGGGTCCTGGCCGGGCCGGAGGGCGCCCCGCCGCCCGCCCGCGAGCGCGACGCGGCCACGGCTGCCGTCTCCGCACTCGCGGCGCACGCGGGCGCATGGGCGGTGCGCGTGCATGAAGTACGCGCGACGGCGGACGCCGTACGGGTCGCACGCGCCGTGGAAGGAGCGCGCGGCATCGCCCACTCCCCCGAAGGAGCCCGGTGAGCGCCCCCCACACCGACGTCGAGCAGGTGGAGGCCGCGAACACCGCCTACTACGAGGCGGTGGAGCGCGGCGACTTCGAGGAACTGTCCTCCCTCTGGCTCACCCCGGCCGACCTCGGCGTCGACGAGACCTACCACGACCCGGCCGACAGCGGCGTGATCTCCTGCGTGCACCCCGGCTGGCCGGTGCTCACCGGCCGCGGCGAGGTGCTCAGGTCGTACGCGCTGATCATGGCGAACACCGACTACATCCAGTTCTTCCTCACCGATGTGCACGTCTCGGTCACCGGCGACACCGCGCTCGTCACCTGCACCGAGAACATCCTCAGCGGCGGCCCCGCACCCGAGGGCAGTGAGGAGCTCGGCCCGCTCGTCGGCCAGCTGGTGGTCGCCACCAACGTCTTCCGCCGCACCCCGCACGGCTGGAAGCTCTGGTCCCACCACGCCTCTCCCGTGCTGGCCGAAACCGACGAGGAGGAAGGCGACGACACCCCCTCCTGAGTGGGTAGGCGCCCCACAGGGACCAACACGTGGTTGGAATCACCTGCCTCCGGGTAGGGGCGGCTACCAACCCATGAGCCGCCGGATTCCCCGGGGGAAACACACGATGAAACCTCCGGGCCCGGCGCGGGCGCATGCCCCCGTGCAACGGCCCTGTCAGTGCCCGCAGGTAGATTCGTTCGAGGCCGGTGTGCCGTCCGCACACGGTTCAGACCGGCCGTCACCGACGATTGCAGGAGTGATTCGCGTGGATCGTGTCGCGCTGAGCGGCCTCAAGGCCCGCGGGCACCACGGTGTGTTCCCCAAGGAGCGCGAGGAGGGCCAGACCTTCATCGTGGACCTCGTGCTGGGCCTGGACACCCGGCCGGCCGCAGCCGACGACGACCTGACGAAGACCGTGCACTACGGCATCGTGGCCGAGGAGGTCGTGGCCGTCGTCGAGGGCGAGCCCGTCAACCTCATCGAAACCCTCGCCGAGCGCATCGCCCAGGCCTGTCTGAAGCACGAAGGGGTCCAGGAGGTCGAGGTCCGCGTCCACAAACCGGACGCGCCGATCACGGTCCCCTTCGACGACGTGACCGTCACCATCATCCGGAGCCGAGTATGACCGCGTTCTTCACCGGTGGTCCCAGCGACCCGACCGTACAGCCGGTGCCCGCCTCCGTCGTCGAGAAGGTGGACGCCGCCGACACCACCCTGCACAACCCGCAGCGCGCCGTGATCTCCCTCGGCTCCAACCTCGGCAACCGCCTGGAGACCCTCCAGGGCGCCATCGACGCGCTGGAGGACACGCCGGGCCTGCGCGTCAAGGCCGTCTCCCCCGTCTACGAGACCGAGCCGTGGGGCGTGCAGCCCGGCAGCCAGCCCTCCTACTTCAACGCGGTCGTGATCCTGAAGACCACCCTTCCCCCGTCCTCGCTGCTGGAGCGCGCGCAGGCGGTCGAGGAGGCCTTCCACCGGGTCCGTGACGAGCGCTGGGGGCCGCGCACCCTCGACGTCGACATCGTCGCCTACGCCGACGTCGTCTCGGACGACCCGGCCCTCACCCTCCCCCACCCGCGGGCCCATGAGCGGGCCTTCGTCCTCGCCCCCTGGCACGACGTGGAACCCGAGGCCCAGCTGCCCGGACGCGGCGCGGTGGCCGACCTGCTCGGCACCGTCGCCCAGGAAGGCGTCTCCGCTCGCGGGGATCTGGAACTCCGACTGCCCGAGTAGTCGTTAAGGTCAGGACGACCACAGTCCGTGGGAGCCAGGGGTAGCTGAAGGGACACCGTGAGAGAGCTGCGTATCAGGGTGCTGGCCGGCGTGTTCGTGGTGGCCGGCGTCCTGTCCTGGGCGGGCGCCCGCCTCTGGAACTCGATCGGGACCCTGCCGAGCGTCCCCCTGGCCGCCCCCATCGTCCTCGCCCTGATCGCCGCGGTCCTGCTCGCCACGGCGCTGTCGATCCGCTCCCGCCTCAAGGCGCAGCGCGAGCGCCGCCCGGGCGCCAAGGGCGTCGACCCCCTGATGGCCGCCCGAGCGGTCGTCTTCGGCCAGGCCAGCGCCCTGGTCGCCGCCCTCGTCGCGGGCATGTACGGCGGCACGGGCGTCTTCCTGCTGGAGGTCCTCGACATCCCCGCCCGCCGCGACCAGGCCATCTACGCCGGCTTCTCGGTCGTCGCGGGCATCGCCGTCATAGCGGCGGCCATCTTCCTGGAGCGCGTCTGCAAGCTCCCCGAGGACGACGAGCACAACGGCACGGGAGCCGCACCGGCCGCGTGACGAGCGAGCGGCGTCAGCGCGCCATGATCAGGCTCATCGCCTCGTTGCGGGTGGCCGCGTCCCGCAGCTGTCCGCGCACCGCCGAGGTGAGCGTCTTCGCGCCCGGCTTGCGGATGCCGCGCATCGACATGCACATGTGCTCGCACTCGATGACCACGATCACACCCCGCGGCTCCAGGATCTCCATCAGGGAGTCCGCGATCTGCGTGGTGAGTCGTTCCTGCACCTGAGGGCGGCGGGCGTAGACGTCGACGAGCCGGGCCAGCTTGGACAGCCCGGTGATCTTCCCGGAGGTCGCCGGAATGTACCCGACGTGCGCCACGCCCCGGAACGGCACCAGATGGTGCTCACACGTGCTGTAGACCTCGATGTCCTTCACCAGCACCATCTCGTCGTGCCCGATGTCGAACGTCGTCGTCAGCACGTCCTCGGGCGTCTGCCACAGGCCGGCGAATATCTCCTTGTACGCCCTGGCCACCCGTCCCGGCGTCTCCTTCAGGCCCTCACGGTCCGGATCCTCGCCGACCGCGATCAGCAGTTCGCGCACGGCGTTCTCGGCGCGCTTCTCGTCGAACTCGCCGACGCGGCCCTCGCCGTCCAGCGTCACGGGGTCGGTCATGTGGTGCCTCGTTCCTGTGCGGGTGGCGCGTGTGGGGCACGCGTCTGAACTGCGGACATACGACGATGCCGCGCCCCCCAGGCTAAAACCAGGGGGACGCGGCATCCATTCCGGGGCCGGTGCGGTCACCGGTCCCGGGTCAGCTCTCCGGGCGCTCCTCGGGAGCGGGCTCCGGGATGGGCTCGGCGACCGTCGACTTGGCGGTGGTGATCGCCGGGGTCGAGCCGTTGGCGCCGTTCGTCAGTGCGAGCTCCTTGGGGGAGAGCACCGGCGGACGGGTGGACGGCGTACGGCGCGAGGAGCCGGTCCACGCGGGCCGCGGCGGACGCTTGACGATGGTGGCGAAGATCTCGGCGATCTCCTCCTTGCCCAGCGTCTCCCGCTCCAGCAGCGCGAGAACGAGGTTGTCGAGGACGTCGCGGTTCTCGACCAGGATCTCCCAGGCCTCGTTGTGCGCGGTCTCGATGAGCTTCTTGACCTCTTCGTCGACCAGCGCGGCGACCTCTTCCGAGTAGTCGCGCTGGTGAGCCATCTCACGGCCGAGGAACGGCTCGGTGTTGTCCCCACCGAACTTGATCGCGCCGAGGCGCTCGGTCATGCCGTACTGCGTGACCATCGCGCGGGCCGTGGCGGTGGCCTTCTCGATGTCGTTCGCGGCACCCGTGGTCGGGTCGTGGAAGACGAGCTCCTCGGCCGCGCGGCCGCCCAGCATGTACGCCAGCTGGTCCAGCATCTCGTTGCGCGTCGTGGAGTACTTGTCCTCGTCCGGCAGGACCATCGTGTAGCCGAGGGCACGGCCTCGCGACAGGATCGTGATCTTGTGGACCGGGTCGGAGTTCGGGGAGGCCGCCGCGACCAGGGCGTGGCCGCCCTCGTGGTACGCGGTGATCTTCTTTTCCTTGTCCGACATGATCCGGGTCCGCTTCTGCGGGCCCGCCACGACGCGGTCGATGGCCTCGTCGAGCATGTGGTTGTCGATCAGCTTCTTGTCCGAGCGGGCCGTCAGCAGGGCGGCCTCGTTCAGGACGTTGGACAGATCGGCACCGGTGAAGCCCGGGGTGCGGCGGGCGACGGCGGACAGGTCGACATCGGGAGCGACCGGCTTGCCCTTCTGGTGGACCTTGAGGATCTCCAGACGGCCCTGCATGTCGGGGCGGTCGACCGCGATCTGGCGGTCGAAGCGGCCGGGGCGCAGGAGGGCCGGGTCGAGGATGTCGGGACGGTTCGTGGCGGCGATCAGGATGACGCCGCCCTTGACGTCGAAGCCGTCCATCTCGACGAGCAGCTGGTTCAGGGTCTGCTCGCGCTCGTCGTGACCACCGCCGAGGCCGGCGCCGCGGTGGCGGCCGACCGCGTCGATCTCGTCGACGAAGACGATCGCCGGGGCGTTCGCCTTGGCCTGCTCGAACAGGTCACGGACTCGGGAGGCACCGACACCGACGAACATCTCGACGAAGTCGGAACCGGAGATCGAGTAGAACGGCACGCCGGCCTCGCCCGCGACGGCACGCGCCAGCAGGGTCTTACCGGTACCGGGGGGGCCGTACAGGAGTACGCCCTTGGGGATCTTGGCGCCGACCGCCTGGAACTTGGCGGGCTCCTGGAGGAATTCCTTGATCTCGTGGAGTTCCTCGACCGCCTCGTCGGAGCCGGCGACGTCGGCGAACGTCGTCTTGGGGGTGTCCTTGGTGATGAGCTTGGCCTTGGACTTCCCGAAGTTCATGACCCGGGAGCCGCCGCCCTGCATCTGATTCATCAGGAACAGGAACACGACCACGATGAGAACGAAGGGCAGCAGCGAGAGCAGGATGCTCACGAAGGCGTTCTGCTTCGTCGGCGAGACCGTGTAGCCGTCCGGGATCTGCTTGTCCTGGAACTTGGTCTGCAGGGTGTTGGCCAGGGTCGCGCCCTGGTCGCCGATGTAGCTCGCCTGGATCTTCGAGCTGTCCTTGATCTTGACGCCGTCCTTGAGCTGGACCTTGATGGTCTGCTCGTCGCCGGTGGTCAGCTTGGCTGATTCGACCTTGTTGTCATTGATCGCCTGGACGACCTCGCCGGTGTCCACCGTCTTGTAGCCGCCGGACGAGCCGACGACCTGCATCAACACGACCACGGCAAGGACGGCCAGCACGATCCACATGACCGGCCCACGGAAGTATCGCTTCACGTCCATCCATACGGAGCGGAGCCGCCCCGTCCCTCCTGCCATAGTGAGTTTGATAAGACAGTTCTTCTGACGGTACCCCAGCATTGTGGCCCGAAGCCGCACAGAGCCGCTCGGCCGGCCGGCAATCCCGTCTCTGCATGCTCCAACGGCGCGGACCGCGCTGGGGTTCCCGATCGTCCTACCGGCGTCGCCCTTGTGGCTCAGCGCCTGGCCGAGCCACGGGGTCAGCCGCCGTAGACGTGGGGCGCGAGCGTACCGACGAACGGGAGGTTGCGGTACTTCTCGGCGTAGTCGAGGCCGTAGCCGACGACGAACTCGTTGGGAATGTCGAAGCCCACCCATTCGACGTCGATGGCGACCTTGGCGGCGTCCGGCTTGCGCAGCAGGGTGCACACCTTGAGCGACTCCGGCTCGCGGGAGCCGAGGTTGGACAGCAGCCAGGACAGGGTCAGCCCGGAGTCGATGATGTCCTCGACGATCAGGACGTGCTTGCCCTTGATGTCGGTGTCGAGGTCCTTGAGGATCCGCACCACCCCGGAGGACTGGGTGCCCGCCCCGTAGGACGACACGGCCATCCAGTCCATGGTGACGGGGGTGGACAGCGCCCGCGCGAGGTCCGCCATCACCATCACCGCGCCCTTGAGGACGCCGACGATGAGCAGGTCCTTGCCCGCGTACTCCGCGTCGATCTTCGCGGCGAGCTCGAGGAGCTTCGCGTCGATCTCTTCCTTGGTGATGAGTACCTGCTGAAGGTCGGCACCCATGTCGTTCGCGTCCACCCGCATCACTTTCGGTCGTCCTACCGGCCGTCCGCCCCCCTTGGCGGGGAGCAAGGATTCAGCCTTGCCGAATCACCAGTCTGCCACCCTGGCGCTGGGCCACGACTTTGCCGGGGAGATTGATGACCCCCTGGCCGCGCCATCCGGTGATCAGGCGGTCGACTTCCTCGATGTGCCGGGCGAACAGCGAGCCGGCGGGGGCGCCCGCCTCGATGGCGGCGCGGCGCAGGATCCGGCGGCGCACGGCGGGCGGGAGGGCGTAGAGCTTGGCGCACTCCAGCAGCCCCGCGGCATCCCGGACGGAACGCTCGGCCTGGCCGGCCCAGGCGTCGAGGGCGTCGGCGTCGTCTCGGGAGAGCTGGGCCGTACGGGCGAGCGCCTCCACGACGCCTTTGCCGAGGGCCTTCTCCAGGGCGGGCAGTCCCTCGTGGCGCAGGCGGGAGCGGGTGTAGGCGGGGTCGGCGTTGTGGGGGTCGTCCCAGACGGGCAGGGACTGGACCATGCAGGCCCGGCGGGCGGTCTGCCGGTCGATCTCCAGGAAGGGGCGCCGGTAGCGGCCGCCGGCCCCCGAGACCGCGGCCATTCCGGACAGGGAGCGGATGCCGGAGCCGCGGGCGAGGCCGAGCAGGACGGTTTCGGCCTGGTCGTCGCGGGTGTGGCCGAGCAGGATCGCGGTGGCGCCGTGGCGCTGGGCGGCGGCGTCGAGGGCGGCGTAGCGGGCGTCGCGGGCGGCGGCCTCGGGTCCGCCTTCGCGGCCGACGGTGACGGAGGTGGCCTCGACCGGGTCGAGGCCGAGTTCGCGCAGGCGCAGCACGACTTCCTCGGCGCGCAGGTCGGAGCCGGGCTGGAGGCCGTGGTCGACGGTGACGCCGCCCGCCCGGATGCCGAGCTTGGGGGCCTCGAAGGCGAGGGCGGAGGCGAGGGCCATGGAGTCGGCGCCGCCGGAGCACGCCACGAGCACGAGCGGCGACGGCGGGCGCTCGTGCGGGGGGTGATCGGTGGGGGTCGGTCGGTCGTTGAGGATGTCGTGGAGGACGCGGCGGACCGCCAGGCGTATCGCCGCGACCGCAGGATGGGGACCCATGTCCGGTTCCCTTCATGGAGTTCTCGGGGGTGAGCCCGAGGTTCGGTCACTCAGAGTGTGTAGATGGTGACAGAACCGGGCGGTTCCCCGAGCATTGCACGCCTACCCATGGCTCACGGTCCCTCGGACGGGTGATTGAAGGGGCGTTCGCCTGCCGTCGGCCGGATTCGTCTCACGACCTCGCACGGAGGTTCACGACTCGGCCTTGCGGTGCACCCGCGTGACCCAGTCCGCCGGTTTGGCGATCTCCGCCTTGGTCGGGAGGGTGTTGGGGGAGGTCCACACGCGGTTGAAGCCGTCCATGCCGACCTCGTCGACGACGGCCCGCACGAAGCGTTCCCCGTCGCGGTACTGGCGGAGTTTGGCGTCCAGGCCGAGCAGCTTGCGCAGGGCCATGTCCAGCCGGGAGGCGCCCTTGGCGCGGCGCTGCTGGAACTTCTCGCGGATCTCCGCGACGGACGGCACGACGGCCGGGCCGACACCGTCCATGACGAAGTCGGCGTGCCCCTCCAGCAGGGACATCACGGCGGTGAGGCGGCCGAGGATCTCGCGCTGGGCCGGGGTCTGCACGATCTCGACGAAGGAGCGTCCGCCGTCGTCCTCCTCGGCCTCGGGGCGGCCCCCGGCGAGGGACTGGGCGGCCTCGCGGACGCGCTCCAGGACGGTCATGGGGTCGACGTCGGTCTCCCCCAAGAACGACTGGATTTCGCCCTCCAGGTGGTCCCGCAGCCAGGGCACGGCGGTGAACTGGGTGCGGTGGGTCTCCTCGTGCAGGGTCACCCACAGGCGGAAGTCGTGGGGCTGGACGCCGAGTTCGCGCTCGACGTGGACGATGTTCGGCGCGACGAGCAGCAGCCGCCCGCCGCCGTTCGCGCCCGCGGGAAGCTCCCGGGTGGGCGGCGCGAAGGTCTCGTACTGGCCGAGGACACGGGAGGCGAGGAACGACAGCAGCATGCCGAGCTCCACGCCGGTGACCTTGCCGCCGACGGCGCCGAGGACCGCGTTGCCGGGGCCCGAGCCGCGGCGCTCCTGCATCTTGTCGAGGAGCGGCTTGAGCAGTTCCCGGAAGCCGGCGACGTTGGCCCGGACCCAGCCGGGGCGGTCGACGACGAGGAGGGGGGTGTCGTGGGTCTCCTCGGTGCCCATCCGGGTGAAGCCCCGGACGTGTTCCTCCGAGGCCTTGGCGTGCCGGCGCAGCTCCGCGACGACGGCTCGGGCCTCTTCGCGGCTGATCTCGGGGCCCGGCCGCATGAGCCGGGTCGCGGTCGCCACCGCGAGATTCCAGTCGACCATCCCAGGAGTTGCGGCACCACCGATGCTCGTCATGCGTCAACCGTACGTGAGCCCTGCCGTTGGGGGCAGGGCGTCGGCGGTCGGCACGCTCGGGTCCGGTTCAGCCGCAGCCGCACGCCGCCAGGGCCGTGGCCGCCGCGTCCAGGGCCGACTGTGCCGCTTGCGGATCGGTGGTGTCCGTGGCCAGGAAGGCGAAGGCCAGCAGGTGCCCGTCCTGGTCGACGACCGTTCCGGCGAGGGCGTTCACCCCGGTCAGGGTGCCGGTTTTCGCCCGTACGACGCCTGCCGCGCCGTCCGTGTAGCGGCTGCTCAGGGTGCCGGTGAAGCCCGCCACGGGCAGGCCGGTGAGGATCGGGCGCAGTTCGGGGTGGGCCGGGTCGCCCGCCTTGGCCAGCAGGGCGGTGAGGGTGTCGGCCGTGAGGCGGTCGTCGCGGTCCAGGCCGCTGCCGTCCTTGAAGTCGGCGCCCTTCACGGGGACTTCGAGCCTCTTGAGCTCGGCGCGGATGGCGCGGCCGGCGCCGTCGAAGTCGGCGCGTTCGCCGGTGGCGACGGCGGTCTGGCGGGCGAGAGCCTCGGCGATGTCGTTGTCGCTGTTGGTGAGCATGCGTTCGACCAGGGCCGCGAGCGGCGGCGAGGTGACCTCGGCGAGGGTCCGGGCGCGGCCGGTCGCCTTGGAGGGGCCCGGGGAGGTGGTCTTGATGCCGTGGTCCTCGAGCAGGCCGGCGAAGGTGCGGGACGCCTCGGCCGCCGGGTCCGCCGCGCGGGGCGCGGGACCGCCGGTGGAGTCGTCGGTGCGGGCCTCGTCGGCCATCAGGGCGCTGACCTGGGCGAGGTTGTCGTTGACCCCGATCGGGTGGACCGCGTCGCCCGCGTAGAGGGTGGTGTCGTACGACAGGGTCACCTCGCGCACGCCGTCCTTCTTCAGGGCGGCGGCGGTGTCCGCGGCGAGGGCGCGCAGGCTCGCCCAGCCCTCGGCGTCCTCGTGGGCGGTGAGGGTGGGGTCGCCGCCGCCGACCAGGACGAGCTCGCCGGTGTCGGCCTCCAGGGCGGTGCGGGTGGTGAGGCGGTGGTCGGGGCCGAGGGCGGACAGGGCCGCGGCGGCGGTGGCGATCTTCGTGGTGGAGGCGGGGGTGAGCGCGGTGCCGGAGCCGGCGTCGTACAGGCGCTTGCCGGTGGTCACGTCCACGACGGCGGCGGAGCGGCGCTCGCCGAGCGCGGAGGTGTCCAGGAGCGGGTCCAGGACGCCGGCCAGGGCCTTCGGGCCCGGGGGAAGCTTCAGCCCGCCGGCCGAGCCGCCGAGGCCGCTGAGGACGGATGCGGCGCTGGGGGCGGCGTGCGGCGCCGCAGCGGGATCACGACCGTGATCTGCGCCACCCGTGTGTCCCTGGGCGGCTGCCCGGTCCCGCTCGGCCGTACGCTGACCCGAGGAGTCCCAGGGACCGGCGGTGGTCACCGCACCCACGGCGAGCGCGAGGCCGACGGTGGCGGCGCCGGCGGTGTACTGCCAGGTCTTCACGCTGACGACCTGCGCCGAGGCGGCTCGGCCGAGCCGTGCGACACGCGGTCGGCCGGCTGTGACGGCCCGTGCGAGACGCGGTCGTACGGCGTCCGCGAACCGCGTCACCCGCGGTCCCGCGGCCCGCCAAGGTCTCAGCTCTGGCACGACCACCAGCCCCTTTCGCGATCACACACCTGCGTGAGGGACACTTAACCACCAGAACTATGTGTTGATCATGGAGGAGCCACCGGTGGAGTTCGACGTCACGATCGAGATTCCGAAGGGTTCGCGGAACAAGTACGAGGTGGACCACGAGACCGGTCGGATCCGCCTGGACCGTCGCCTCTTCACCTCGACCAGCTACCCGGCCGACTACGGCTTCGTCGAGAACACCCTCGGCGAGGACGGCGACCCGCTGGACGCCCTGGTCATCCTGGACGAGCCGACCTTCCCGGGCTGCCTCATCCAGTGCCGCGCGATCGGCATGTTCCGGATGACGGACGAGGCCGGCGGCGACGACAAGCTGCTGTGCGTCCCGGCGCACGACCCGCGCGTGGAGCACCTGCGCGACATCCACCACGTGTCGGAGTTCGACCGCCTGGAGATCCAGCACTTCTTCGAGGTCTACAAGGACCTGGAGCCCGGCAAGTCCGTCGAGGGCGCCGACTGGGTCGGCCGTACCGAGGCCGAGGCCGAGATCGAGCGGTCCTACAAGCGCTTCAAGGACCAGGGCGGCCACTGAGTCCCCAGGTCACCGACGGGCCGCACGCGACGCGTGCGGCCCTTTGGCATGGGTGTGCGCATACTGAAGCCTGGCCTGAAGGCGTCGTACAGGGAGCGCTGCGCAAGTGACGGACGCGGAGGACCGCAAGCCGCCGTCGGACGAGGCGACCGGCACGTTCGACCCCGAGATCACATCCGAGTTCGCCATTCCCCAGGGGCTCGCCGTACCCAGGTCCGGCGGTGAGCCGGAGACCACCTCCGAGTTCGCCCTGCCGCGCGGGCTGGACACGCGCCCGGCTCCGGGGGCCGAGTCCGAGAAGTCGGCGTTCAGTACGCCGCGGACCTACCACGCCAAGGACGCGCCGCCCGCCTTCACGTCGGCGGCCGGGGTGCCCGCGGTCAGCCTGACCAAGAACGTGCCCTGGCAGGACCGGATGCGCACGATGCTGCGCATGCCGGTGACCGAGCGGCCCGCGCCGGAGCGGATCGCGAAGACCGAGGACGAGGGTCCGGCCGTCCCGCGCGTGCTCGACCTGACCCTGCGCATCGGCGAGCTGCTGCTGGCGGGCGGGGAGGGCGCGGAGGACGTCGAGGCGGCGATGTTCGCGGTCTGCCGGTCCTACGGCCTGGACCGCTGCGAGCCGAACGTCACCTTCACGCTGCTGTCGATCTCCTACCAGCCGTCGCTGGTGGACGACCCGGTGACGGCCTCGCGGACCGTGCGGCGGCGCGGGACCGACTACACGCGGCTCGCGGCCGTGTTCCGGCTGGTGGACGACCTCAGCGATCCGGAGAGCCATGTCTCCCTGGAGGACTCCTACCGGCGGCTCGCGGAGATCCGCCGCAACCGGCACCCGTACCCGACCTGGGTGCTGACCTCGGCGAGCGGACTGCTGGCCGGTGCCGCATCGGTGCTGGTCGGTGGCGATCTGATCGTGTTCGTCGCCGCCGCGGTGGGCGCGATGCTCGGCGACCGGCTGGCGTGGCTGTGCGCGGGGCGAGGGCTGCCGGAGTTCTACCAGTTCATGGTGGCCGCGATGCCGCCGGCCGCGATAGGCATCGCGCTGAACCTCGCGCACGTGGACGCGAAGGCGTCCGCGGTGATCACCGGTGGGCTGTTCGCCCTGCTGCCCGGGCGGGCGCTGGTGGCGGGGGTGCAGGACGGTCTGACCGGGTTCTACATCACCGCCGCCGCGCGTCTGCTGGAGGTCATGTACTTCTTCGTCGGGATCGTCGCCGGGGTGCTGGTGATCCTGTACTTCGGCGTGAACCTGGGCGCCAAGCTGAACCCTGACGCGGCCCTGAACATCTCCGAGCGGCCGCTGTGGCAGATCGGCGCCTCGATGCTGCTGTCGCTGACGTTCGCGGTGCTGCTGCAGCAGGAACGGTCCACCGTGCTGGCGGTGACCCTGAACGGCGGGGTCGCCTGGTCGGTGTACGGGGCGCTGCACTACACCGGTGGCCTGTCACCGGTCGCCTCCACGGCCGTGGCGGCTGGGCTGGTGGGGCTGTTCGGGCAGTTGCTGTCGCGGTTCCGGTTCGCTTCGGCGCTGCCGTACACCACCGCGGCGATCGGGCCGCTGCTGCCGGGCTCGTCGACGTACTTCGGGCTGCTGTCCATCGCGCAGAACGAGGTCGACAAGGGGCTGGTGTCGCTGGCGACGGCGGCCTCCCTGGCCATGGCCATCGCGATCGGGGTCAACCTGGGGTCGGAGATCTCGCGGTTGTTCCTGCGGCTCCCGGCCGGGGCCGGCGAGGGGCGCAAGGCGGCGAAGCGGACCCGGGGGTTCTGAGCTCCTCGCGGGTCCGCTTCCCTCACCGGCGGTTCTAGTAGCCCTGGTTGGGCGGGTACTGGTCGTTCTGGTGGCCGCCGTACTGCTGCTGGTTGCCGTAGCCCTGCGGGTACTGCTGGGCGTAGGGCTGCTGCTGGCCGTAGTACTGCTGCTGCGGGGGCTGGTCGGTCGGGTCGATGCGGCGCAGCTGGGTCGTCGCGTCGTCCATCATCTGCGGGTGCTGCTGGTGCGGGGGCTGGGCCGCTCGGGCCGGGGCCTGGGCCGCCGCCCGCTTCTTCTTGGAGCGCTCGCGCAGGTACTCGACGATGATCGGGACGACCGAGAGGAAGACGATCAGGATGAGGATCGCCTCGACGTTCTTCGCGATGAAGTCGATCTGGCCGAGCCAGTACCCGGCCACGGTGACTCCGGTGCCCCAGGCGATGCCGCCGATGACGTTGTACGTCAGGAAGGTGCGGTACTTCATCCGGCCGGCGCCGGCCACGATGGGCGCGAAGGTCCGCACGATCGGCACGAAGCGGGCCAGCACGATCGCCTTCGGACCGTACTTCTCCATGAACTCGTGCGCCTTCTCCAGGTTCTCCTGTTTGAAGAGCTTGGAGTTGGGGCGGTTGAAGAGCTTCGGGCCGAAGAACTTGCCGATCATGTAGCCGACCTGGTCGCCGATGACGGCGGCCAGCACGATCAGGGTGCAGACCAGCCACAGGGGCTGGGTGATGTACGTCCCCTCGGCCACGAAGAGACCCGCCGTGAACAGCAGCGAGTCACCGGGCAGGAACGCGAAGAGGCCGGACTCGGCGAAGACGATCAGAAGGATGCCGGGCAGCGCGAAGGCCTCGATGAGGTATTCCGGGCTGAGCCACTCGGGGCCGAGCGCAAGCGTGGTCACGGGTTGTGGCTCCTGCGGGGTGGGGCGGGCGGGGGCTGGTGCTCAAAAGTACCAACGCGGTACCCCTTCCAACGCACCGCTGGAGGCGCTGGTTCCATGTGCGCGCACGGGATGCCGTTCGCGGCGGCCCGGGGAATGCTGTCCACCATGGGAATCGAAGAGTACGGCGGCGGACAGGGCCCTCAGTCCGATGTCCTGGTGGTCACCACGAACGACGTACCCGGTCACCGGGTCCAGGAGGTCATCGGGGAGGTCTTCGGGCTGACGGTGCGCTCCCGCCACCTGGGCAGCCAGATCGGCGCGGGGCTGAAGTCGATGGTCGGCGGTGAGCTCAAGGGGCTCACCAAGACGCTCGTGCAGACCCGCAACCAGGCCATGGAACGGCTGGTGGAGCAGGCACGCGCGCGTGGCGCCAACGGCGTGCTGGCCTTCCGCTTCGATGTGACCGACGCCTCGGACGTGGGCACCGAGGTGTGTGCGTACGGCACGGCCGTGGTCCTGGTCCGGGAGTAGCGGCACTCCCGGACCGGGGATCACGCGGTGCGGCGGGCGGCGTTGGCCACGATGGCGTCCCGCAGGTGGGCCGCCATGCCCGGGTGCATGGCGTCGTAGAACGCCGTGAAGCGTTCGTCGGCGACGTACATGTCCCCCAGGCACTGGTGCATCTCGTACGGGCACTCGTAGAACCACCTGCCGAGGTACCGGCGGTGCTCCTCCGCCAGCTCCATGGCCGCCTCGCCGGTCGGCGGCTCGCCGGAGGTCATCAGGGCCTTGTAGCGCTCGCCCCATTCGGCCCCCTCGTCCTGCATCCGCTTCCAGTCGTCCTTGGTGTAGTTCGCCGCGCGGCGCTGCGACTCGGCGTAGGCGTCCGTGCTGCCCCAGCGCGCCTCCGCCTCCTCGGCGTACTGCTCGGGGTCGTGGTCGCCGAAGACCTCGAAGCGTTCTTCGGGGGTGAGGTTGATGCCCATCGTGCGTGCCTCCATGGCCTGTTCCACGGCCGTCGCCATCTTCTGCAGCTGCTCGATCCGGGCGGTCAGCAGGTCGTGCTGGCGGCGCAGATGCGCGCGCGGGTCGGTGTCCGGATCGTCGAGCAGGGCGGCGACCTCGTCGAGCGGAAACCCGAGCTCCCGGTAGAACAGGATCTGCTGCAGGCGGTCGAGGTCGCCGTCGCTGTAGCGCCGGTGCCCCGCATGGCTGCGCTCGCTGGGCACGAGCAGGCCGATGTCGTCGTAGTGGTGCAGTGTGCGCACCGTCACTGCGGCGAAGCCCGCGACCTGTCCCACGGAGTAGCTCACGTCGTCCGCTCCCTTCTCGGTACGCACTCCACGGTGAATCCTCACGCCACGTGAGGTGCAAGCCCATTGAATACGACCGTATTGACCGCTTTGCCGGTTTAACGTGTCCCCGTGCCCCAGGAAACCGCGCCTCAGGCGCCCGCCGTCGCGGCAACCCCGGCCCGTGCCCTGCTGCCGTTGGTTCTCCCGGCGCTGGTGGTGGGCGTGGCTGCCGCCCTGCTGCTCCTCGGGGTGAGCGAGGCGGCCGAGGCCTTCCAGGACGTGCTGTGGCAGGACCTGCCCGACGCGCTGGGCGTGGGCCGCTATTCGGTGCTGTGGATGCTGGTCATGCTGACCGCGACCGGAGTGGCCGTCGGCCTGGTGGTCTGGAAGGTGCCCGGGCACGCCGGCCCCGATCCGGCCACCACCGGCCTGGAAGCGCCCGCGCTGCCGCCCGTCGTCCTGCCGGGACTGCTGCTGGCGACCGCCCTGATGCTCGCGGGCGGGCCGAGCCTCGGCCCGGAGAACCCGATCATCGCCGTCAACGTGGGCCTCACCCTCTGGATCGGGCACCGGCTCCTGCCCCGGGCGCCGGGCGGGCTGTGGACGATGCTGGCGGAGGCCGCGACCATCGGCGCGCTGTTCGGTACGCCGGTGGCGGCGGCGCTGGTGATCTCGGAGGCGCTGGCCGGGCGGCAGGTGAAGGGAGCGCTGTGGGACAACGTCTTCGCGCCGCTCATCGCAGCCGCCGCCGGGGGCATCACCACCACTCTGGTGGCGGATCCGATCTTCGACCTCGATCTTCCCGCCTTCGGCCGTCCCGGCTGGGGCGACCTGGCGGCGGCGCTGGTGATCGCGTCGGCGGGCGCGGTCCTCGGGATGGCCGCCGTGTACGTCTTCCCGTACGTCCATGCCGCCTTCGCCCGGCTGCGGCACCCGATGCTGATGCTGCCTGTGGGAGGGCTCGTCCTGGGTCTCCTGGGGGCCCTGGGCGGCCATCTGACGCTCTTCAAGGGGCTGGAGGAGGCCCGGGAGCTGGCGGCCGATCCCGACGGCTGGTCGGCGGGCGAGTTCGCGGGCATGGCCGTGGTGAAACTGGCCGCGCTGGTCGTCGCCGCCTGCTGCGGCTTCCGTGGTGGGCGGATCTTCCCGTCCGTGTTCGCCGGGGTCGCTCTCGGTCTGGGCGCCCACGCCCTGGTGTCCGACGTCCATCCGGCGGTGGGGGTGTCGGCGGCCGTCCTCGGTCTGCTGCTCGCCATCACACGGCAGGGCTGGGTGAGCCTGTTCACCGCCGCGGTCCTCGTGTCCTCCCCCGATGTCATCGCCCTGCTCTGCATCGCCTCCCTGCCCGCCTGGCTGCTGGTGACCGGGCGCCCGCAGATGCAGCTTCACGCGGACGGCACCTCCGTCCGCTGACTCCCCCGGTCCGCCAGGAGGCCTCGATGGCATCGCGGCTCACTTGCTGAGCCGCCCGAACCGCCGCACCGCCAGCGGGAAGAACACCGCCAGGAGCAGCACCGGCCAGACGACCGCCGCGGCCACGTGCTCGGTGCCGGTGCCGCCGAACAGGTCGCGGACCGCCGTGGCCGTCGCGGACATCGGGTTCCACTCGACGACCGTGCCCAGCCAGTCGGGCATGGACCCGGGATGGGCCAGGGCGTTGGACAGGAAGCCGACCGGCCAGACCAGGATCTGCACCGCCTGGACCAGCTCCGGCTTCCCGGCCACCAGCGCCAGGTGGATGCCGATCCAGAGCATGGCGAAGCGGAAGAGCAGCAGCAGCCCCACCGCGCCCAGGAAGGCCCCTGCGCCGGCGTCCACCCGCCAGCCCAGGGCGTATCCGACGCCCATGAGGACGAACAGGGACAGCGCCGACTGGAGCATGTCGGCCGCCGAACGGCCCACCAGCACCGCTCCGTTGGCCATCGGCAGGGAGCGGAAGCGGTCGATCACCCCCTTGTTGAGGTCCTGGGTGACCGCGATCATCGTGCCCTCCAGGCCGAAGGCCATGGTGAGCGCCAGCATGCCGGGGACGAGGTAGTCGATGTAGGAGCCCTGGACGCCCCGGCCGCCGCCGACGAGGTAGCCGAACATCAGCAGCAGCATCACCGGGAAGACCAGGTTCACCACGACCTGCACCGGTTGGCGGGCCCAGTGGGCCAGCTCGCGGCGGGTCATGGTCCAGGAATCGGTCAGCGCGTAGGCGGTCATACGGCCTCCTTCACTCGGTGATCGCCGGTGAGGTGCAGGAACACCTCGTCCAGGGTCGGGCGGCGCAGCGTGATGTCCTCCGCCTCGATCCCGGCCTCCTGAAGGGCGCGTACGACGCCGGTGAGCGCCGCCATCCGGTCGTTGACCGGGGCGCTCAGCAGCCGGCGGTCGGCGTCCACCCGGACGGTCGCCGGGTCGAGCGGCAGCAGGGCGAGGGCGGCGCCGAGCCCGCCCGCGTCGCGCAGGACGACGTCGATGCGGTCGCCTCCGAGGGCGGACTTCAGCTCGTCGGCGGTGCCGTCGGCGATGACCCGGCCGGCGTCGACGACCGAGATCCGGTCGGCGAGCTGGTCGGCCTCCTCCAGGTACTGGGTGGTGAGCAGGACCGTCGTGCCGCCGCCGACCAGGGAGCGGACCGCGGCCCACACCTCGGCGCGGCCACGGGGGTCGAGGCCGGTCGTGGGTTCGTCCAGGAACAGCACCTCCGGGTCGGTGATCAGGGATGCGGCGAGGTCCAGCCGCCGCCGCATGCCGCCGCTGTACTGCCGTACCGCCTTGCGGCCGGTGTCGGCGAGGCCGAAGCGCTCCAGGAGCTCGTCGGCCCGCACGCGCGCGTGGCGGGCGCCCAGGTGGTAGAGGCGGCCGAACAGCTCCAGGTTCTGCCTGCCGCCGAGTTCCTCGTCGAGGGCCGCGTGCTGGCCGAGCAGGCCGATGCGGAAGCGGACCGTGCGGGCCTCGGTCAGCACGTCGTGGCCGGCCACCTCGATCCGTCCCGCGTCGGGCCGCAGGAGGGTCGACAGGACCCGGACCAAGGTGGTCTTGCCCGCGCCGTTCGGCCCCAGCACCCCATGCACGGTGCCGCGCCCGACCCGGAGGTCCAGCCCGTCCAGTGCCTTCTTCCCGCCGTACTTCTTGTGCACGCCTTCGACGGTGATCGCCGGATCGGCCACGGACTCTCCTTCGCTAGTCAAAGTTGACTACGTGCCCGAGGGTAAATGCCCGGACATCCAGTCGTCAAACTTGATTAGCTCACATCTTCCGGATGCGGCTCCCCTGTCGCGTACGGGTTCTCCTCGCCCTCCACGAGGACGCCGACGAACGGCTCGCCCTCCCCCGCGAAGGTGTACGCGCCGCCCTCGATCCGCTCGATCAGCCCCTGGGTCCACGCGGCCTCGGCGTCGGCCGTGTGCACCCAGAGGTTCATGATCTCGCCGATGTGGCCCAGCTGGCCGGGGCCGTCCTCGGGCACGTAGTGCTCGGTGACGGCCGACCGCCACTCCTCGCTGCGCCGGATCCGCTCCTTGAGCAGGGCCACCGTCTCCGCGCGCGGGAGGTCCACCATGAAGCCGATGGCCGCCGACTTCACGTCCATCTTCTGGTCGTAGGAGGTCAGCGCCTCACGGACCAGGCGCAGGTACTCCTCGGTGCCCTGGTCCGTGATCTCGTACTCGGTGCGGGGCGGACCCCCGGCGGTGGACGGCGCGATCTCGTGCGCGTGCAGCAGTCCCTGCTTGGCCATCTGCTTCAGGGCGTGGTAGATCGAGCCGGGCTTGGCGTTGGACCACTCGTGCGCGCCCCAGTACTCCAGGTCGTTGCGCACCTGGTAACCGTGGGCCCGCCCGTGCTGACGCACCGCGCCGAGCACCAGGAGACGGATCGCTGACATGCGCCCCAGGTTATGACCTCAGCTTTCGGCGAGGTCAACCAGCTCGAAGGCCGTCTTCCCGTCCAGGGACTCCCGGATGATGTCGGCGTGCCCGGCGTGCCGGGCGGTCTCGCGGATCAGGTGCAGCGCCAGCCAGCGCAGGGAGACCCGGCCCTCCGGGGGAAACCAGGGCATGTCGGGCAGCGCGAAGGTGTCGTCGAGGCTCGGCGCCGAGCGGATCAGGGCCTCCGTCTCGGCGGCGACCTTCTCCCAGTAGTCCAGCTGCGAGGCGACCGTCTCCCCCTCGACCAGCACGAAGCACTCGTGCCAGTTCGACCGGTCCCGCACCACGGCCGGCGGCTCGCCCTTGGCCAGCGAGACCCAGTACTGCTCGACCTCGGCCACGTGCTTGACCAGGCCGGCCAGCGACAGCTCGCTGGCGCTGGGCCGCGAGGAGGCCTGCTCGTCGGTCAGCGCGAGCACCGACCGGCGGATGCCGCCGCGCTGCTCGGCCAGGAAGTTGAGCAGGGCTCCGCGCTCGTCGCCGTGTGCTTCCGCGGGAACGTGGGTGACCATGGCGGCCGCCTTCCGTCGATGGGGCTCCTTGCCTGACACCCATCAAGCTACGGGTCATTGAGGTCAGTTACTGTCCTCAATGACCCGCCCGGGAAAAAGATCTGGAACCGGGGAGCGGATCTAGAACGGGAACCCGCTGCGCCCGTGCTGCACGGAGATCCACTTCAGCGTGGTGAACGCGTCCAGCATCGTGTCGCCGTTGAGGCGGCCGACACCGGAGTGCTTCTCGCCGCCGAAGGGCACGATCGGCTCGTCGTGCACGGTGCCGTCGTTCACGTGGAACATGCCGGTGTCGATCCGCTTGGCGAAGGACACGCCCCGCTCGATGTCACCGGTGTGGACGGCGCCGCTGAGGCCGTACGGGGTGTCGTTGACGAGGCGTACGGCCTCCTCCTCGCCGTCGAACGGGACGAGGAAGACGACCGGCCCGAAGATCTCCTGCTGGAGCAGGGCGGAGTCGGCCGGCAGCCCGGTCAGCACGGACGGCTCGACCAGGTTGTCGGTGGTCGTGCCCCGCACCAGGGCGGTGGCGCCCTCGGCGACGGCCTGCTCGACGACGCCGGTCAGGGCGTCCGCCTGGGAGGAGTTGATGACCGGGCCGATGACGGTCTCGGGGTCGCTCGGGTCGCCGGCCTTGAGCGTCTTCACCTTGGCGACGAACTTCTCGGTGAACGCGTCGGCGACCGTACGGTCGATAAGGACCCGGTTGGCGGCCATGCAGACCTGGCCCTGGTGGACATAACGGCTGAAGACCGCGGCGTCGACGGCGTAGTCGAGGTCGGCATCGTCGAGGACCACCAGGGCGCTGTTGCCGCCGAGTTCGAGGACCGAGCGCTTGAAGTGCGAGGCGCAGACGGTGGCCACGTGGCGGCCGACCTTGTCGGAGCCGGTGAAGGAGATGACCTTCGGGATCGGGTGCTCGATGAAGGCGTCGCCGATCTCCGCTATGTCGGTGACGACGACGTTGAGCAGTCCGGCGGGCAGGCCCGCGTCCTCGAAGAGCTGCGCGACCAGGGTGCCGCCGACGATCGGGGTGTTCTGGTGCGGCTTGAGCACGACGGCGTTGCCGAGCGCGAGGGCCGGGGCGACGGACTTCAGCGACAGCAGGAAGGGGAAGTTGAAGGGGCTGATCACACCGACGACGCCGACCGGGACGCGGTAGACGCGGTTCTCCTTGCCGTCCACCGGCGAGGGGATGATCCGGCCCTCGGGGCGCAGGGCCAGGTGGACCGCCTCGCGCAGGAACTCCTTGGCGAGGTGGAGCTCGAAGGCCGCCTTCAGCCGGGTGCCGCCCAGCTCGGCGATGATCATCTCGCTGATCTCGGCCTCTCGGTCCTCGATCAGCCGCAGGGCCTTCTCGAAGACGGCGCGACGCGCGTACGCGTTGGTCGCGGCCCATTCCTTCTGGGCGCGGGCCGCGGCTCGGTAGGCCTGGTCCACCTCGTCGACCGTGGCGATGGTGATCGAGGCGAGCTTCTCCCCGTCATACGGGTTGAAGTCGATGATGTCCCAGGAGCCGGTGCCCGGGCGCCATTCACCGTCGATGTACTGCTGGGCCAGGTCGGTGAAGCAGGACGACATGTGATCCCTCGAATCCCTAGCGGACACCTGATCAACTTCTGATCATCTCCACGATCTGATCACACGTCATCGTACTTGTGTTTCAAGACAGTTGAAGGAGTCCTCGGAGAAGATCGCGGCTCTCGGCCGGCCCCGGGCTGTCCTGCTGGAGCTCCTTGAGCGCCTTCTCGTACTGGGCGACGTCCTCCTGCTTGTCCAGATACAGCGCACTGGTGAGCTGCTCCAGGTAGACGACGTCCGACAGGTCGGACTCCGGGAAGCTGAGGATGGTGAAGGCGCCGGACTCGCCGGAGTGCCCGCCGAAGCTGAACGGCATGATCTGCAGCCGGACGTTGGGGCGCTCGGAGACCTCGATCAGATGCTGGAGCTGGCCGCGCATCACCTCGCGGTCGCCGTAGGGGCGGCGCAGGGCGGCCTCGTCGAGGACGATGTGCAGCTCGGGGGCCCGCTCGTCGACGAGGTGCTTCTGCCGCTCGAGACGCAGCGCCACCCGCCGCTCGACGTCGGCCTCGCTCGCGCCCTTCATCCCGCGCCGGACGACCGCGCGGGCGTAGGCCTCGGTCTGGAGCAGGCCGTGCACGAACTGCACCTCGTACACCCGGATCAGCGCGGCGGCGCCCTCCAGGCCGACGTAGGTGGGGAACCAGCTGGGCAGCACGTCGGAGTAACTGTGCCACCAGCCCGCCACGTTGGCCTCCTTGGCGAGGGAGAGCAGTGAGGAGCGCTCGACGTCGTCGGTGATGCCGTACAGCGTCAACAGGTCTTCGACGTCCCTGGTCTTGAAGCTCACCCGGCCCAACTCCATCCGGCTGATCTTCGACTCGGACGCACGGATCGAGTACCCCGCGGCCTCGCGCGTGATCCCGCGTGCCTCACGCAGCCGCCTGAGTTGCGAGCCGAGCAGCATCCGCCGCACCACCGATCCGGGCTCTCCCGCGCTCACGTTCGCCAGCCTCCCCAACCTCTTCAGGGCCCGAAGTCTGCCACTAAAACACTCCGAGCTGTACTCGCCCGATTACAGAGAAGGAAAGAAGCCAAAGATTTCTCTCAGGAAGGAGGAAGCAGAAGGCAAGCAGGGAGTACGAAGATGGCGGAAAAAATGGCCAACAAGCGGTACGGGAGGGTCCAATTCGGTCACGTGCACGTGCATCTGCCCTTGCATCTGCTGTACGCATCCGAAACCATGGTCCCGCGCAACCGCTGCATCGCAACGACCGCGAATTCCCGGGAGTGCCTCGCATGGGGACGAATGGATCGACCATGCTCGAGCCGTTACGGCAGGGCCTTCCGCCGCTCGATCCCGCGGCCGTGTCCAACGCCGCCTCCTGCGCACTGCCCGCCCGCTACGAAGCCGTGCGCGAGGCCCGGCAGTTCACCCGCAGGACCCTCGACCACTGGGACACCGGCGAGCGCTTCGACGACGTCTGTCTGGTGGTGTCCGAACTCGTCACCAACGCACTCCGGCACGCGCTGCCCGCGCACCACCCACGCGCGTGCGACCAGGCGCCTCCGGTACGGCTGCATCTGATGCGGTGGACCGAGCGGCTGGTGTGCGCGGTGCGCGACCCCAGTCACGACAGCCCCGTCGCCCGCGACTCGGACGACTTCTCGGCGGAGTCGGGGCGCGGACTGTTCCTGGTGGACTCCTTCGCCGACAGCTGGGGCTGGCACCCGCTGGCCGGCACGCTCAACGGCAAGGTGGTCTGGGCGCTGTTCCGGCTGCCGCACAAGCCGCAGCCGAGCCCCGCCGGCTGAGGGGCCGCGGCGCCGTGCGGCGCCGCGGCTCTACGCGCGTCACACCCGCATGACGGCCCGATCACCGCGCCGATTTCCGTCCCGGTTGCCGTCCCGGTTGCCGGAAAAGTCCGGCGAGTTGCCCGGCCGGGTCTCAGCCCGCTATCAAGTGATCGAACTCGCCGTCCTTGATGCCCAGGAGCATCGCCTCGATCTCGGCGCGTGTGTAGACGAGCGCCGGACCGTCCGGGAACCGCGAGTTGCGCACGGCGACATCGCCGCCGGGCAATCGGGCGAACTCCACGCAGGAGCCCTGCGAGTTGCTGTGCCGGCTCTTCTGCCATGCCACACCGCCGAGCTGGGCGGCGGCCATGCCGTTGTACACGCCGGACGCGTCTTCAACGTCGTACACGTCGTGGTCCACAGGTCGCTCCCCGGTGGTGCACTGGCTGGTGAGGCCATTGATGCAGTGGTCAACTGACCCGGATCATAACCTTGTTCAAGTGCGGGTGCATGGGAGGATGCACGGGCAGATGCACGTGCACGCGGGGTGTTCCTGCGGTTACAGCTGTGACGTGCGCTTCGGTGAAGCCGTTCCGGCGTCTCCCCCGGAACTCGCAGACCATGCGACCGCCGTCCCCCGTCCGAGCCGGAACGTCCGGATCGGATCCTTCGTGTACTAGGAACAGACGCGCACGGAGCCGTTCGTGTTCCACCGTCCGACCAACGGTCCGGCGACCGTACGGACCGGACCGTCGCCCTCCCAGTGGACGCCCGCCGTCCGTCTCACCGGGACCGGTCGACCACCTGGTGCCGGAGGGCGGTGCACCGGGCACCCGCTCCCCGCAAACGCCCGCACCCGATGACGGTGAGGTCGTCATCGGGTGCGGTGTCCGGATCGGGTCTTCGTCGGGGATACGACCGGGCAGCCCGCCGAGGGCCCTCGGACGCGTGTGCCAGAAACACTCGTACGAACAGGGGCGGCCCGCTACGTCGGTGAGCGCAGCGCCCGCCTGGTGACGGGTGCGGTGTCGGCCGTTGCCTCAGCGGCTCGCGTACGGCAGCAGCGCCATCTCGCGGGCGTTCTTGACGGCCCTGGCGATCTGCCGCTGCTGTTGCGCGGAGACCCCGGTCACGCGGCGGCTGCGGATCTTGCCGCGGTCGGAGACGAACTTCCGCAGCAGGTCGGTGCCCTTGTAGTCGACGTACTCGATCCCGGCCCGGTCGAGCGGGTTGGGGCGGTTCTTGGCGGGCGTGCGGTCGCTCTTGCGGGGCATGGCGGGTCAGACCTCCAGGAAGGTGTCGAAGGCGGGCGGCAGCCGCTTCCAGGCATCGCGCCCGGCGGCGTACTCGGCGTCGGTCAGCAGGCAGGACTCCAGCAGCCGGGCAAGGCCGTCCCGGTCCAGGCCGGGCGAGGTGAAGACGAGGTGCTGGCAGCAGTCGCCGTGCTCGGGGTGCCAGTCCAGCGCCGCGGCGGCCCGGCGCACCGGCGGGACCATCTCCCAGGCCGCGTCGGGCAGGGAGGCGAGCCAGGGGCCGGCGCTCTCCACGCACAGGGCACCGCCGGCCGCGTCCCAGTGCAGCAGCGTGTCCGGTTTGTCGGCGAGCCAGAACCTGCCCCTGCTGCGGGCGGCGGCACAGGTCAGGTCCTCCAGCGCCGCGTACAGCCGCTCCGGGTGGAAGGGCCGGCGCCGGTGCCACACCAGCGTCGCCACGCCGTGCGCGTCGGCCTCGGCGGGCAGCAGCGCGCAGGCGGGGTGCTGGGCGGCCGCGGCGGCCTCGACGTCGAAGCCGGCGCGCACGGCGCCCGCCAGGTCGTCGTGGCCGATCAGGACCCGGCGGGCGGTCGGGTGCAGTTGGGCGAGCAGTTCGCGGTCCTCGTCGTCGGCCTCCGGGGAGTCGAGGAGGGCCAGCACGGGGGCGTACTCCAGCTGGCGCGCGAAGGTGTCGGCGACGGTGCGCTGGTCGGTGGCGGCGGCCGCCAGGCCCCGCTCGGCCAGGTCGTCGCCGTTGCCGAGGTACGGCAGCAGCAGCGCCGGGTCGACGGCGGTCACCACACCGGTGACGGTGAGGCCGCCGGAGGTGACGACCTCCGCCATCGCCTTGGGCTCGACGGAGTCCCACAGCTCGACGACCGCGAGCGAGGTGCCGCCCGCGGCTTCGAGTCGCCTCAGCTCCGGCACCAGGTCCTCGCGCAGGGCGCAGCAGGCGCAGTCGTTGACGAGGGGAGCCTCCCCGGCGTCCAGGACGCCGGTGGCGTCGCGGACCGTCCGCATGACCGTGCCCGCCGGGGCCGTGGCCAGGTCGTGGTGGAGCACGACGCTGCCGGGGACCTCGGCGAGCAGCCGGTCCACGGCGGCCCTGCGGGCGTCGGCGTGCAGTCCGCCGACGAGCACGACGGGGAGCATCAGTCCTGCTTTCCGTACCGGCGCTCGAAGCGCTCCACCCGTCCCGCGGTGTCCAGCACGCGCGCGGTGCCGGTGTAGAAGGGGTGGCTGACGTCGGAGATCTCGACGTCCACGACGGGGTAGGTGTGGCCGTCCTCCCACTCGATCGTCTTCTCGCTCGTCATCGTCGAGCGGGTGAGGAAGGCGTGGTTCGCGGCGCGGTCGCGGAAGACGACGGGGCCGTAGGGCGGGTGGATTCCCTCGCGCATGACGTCAGCGCTCCTCTCGGAAGTCGACGTGGCGGCCGGCGACCGGGTCGTACTTGCGCAGGGTCAGACGGTCAGGGTCGTTGCGGCGGTTCTTGCGGGTCACATAGGTGAAGCCGGTGCCGGCGGTGGACCGGAGCTTGATGACCGGGCGGAGTTCGTTGCGAGCCATGCTGGTACCTTACTGAAAATGAATTCCATTTACACAACCCGTTCGAGAGAGGTGCGTCACCTGTGTCCGCCCACTGCATGCTGACCGGCGCCCGGCCCGGCTTCGGCAACCACATCTCCCACTCCCACCGGCGCACCCCCCGCCGCTTCGACCCCAACATCCAGTCCAAGCGGTACTGGCTGCCGAGCGAGGGCCGGTATGTGCGGCTGCGGCTGAGCGCGAAGGGGATCAAGACCGTCGACTCGATCGGCGTCGAGGCGGCGGTGGCGCGCATCCGCGCGCGGGGGGCGCGGGTCTGATGGCGAAGCAGAGCACGCGGGAGGTGCGGGTCTGATGGCGAAGCAGAGCAAGATCGCGAAGAACGAGAAGCGGCAGGAGATCGTCGCGCGGTACGCCCGGCGGCGGGCCGAGCTCAAGGAGATCCTCCGGCGGCCGTCGTCGACGGAGGCCGAACGGCTCGCGGCGCAGCGCGAGTTGCGGCGCCAGCCGCGCGACGCGAGCCGCACGCGCGTACGCAACCGGGATCAGGTCGACGGGCGCCCGCGCGGGTACTACCGGGCCTTCGGGCTGTCCCGGGTGTCGCTGCGGGAGCAGGCGCACGCGGGCTGTCTGCCGGGGGTGCGCAAGTCGTCCTGGTGACGGTCGTCTCGTTCTGGTCCTGGTTACGTCCTGGTAGCTTGCTGCGGTCGTGGCGTCCTAACCGGCTCATGGGGGCTTGCAGTGACTTCGGCGAGGTACGCGCGCGTGGCGCGCAGACGGATGCGGATCGTGGCCGCGGCAGCGGGGCTGACCGGCGTGCTGGTGCTGGGCGGGTGCAGCGACGACGACTCCTCGGACGACGCCTCGCCGAGCGCGAGTGCCACGCCGTCCGCCACGGAGGAAGCCGACACCGGTGGGGGTGGCGGGAGTACGGCTACGGCCTCCCCCGCTGGTGACCTGGAGGGCAGCTGGCTCGCCACGACCAAGGGCAAGGCGGTGGCGCTGGTCGTCACCGGCCGCAAGGCGGGGCTGTTCGCGACCGGCGGGACCGTGTGCAGCGGCACCGCGGGCGAGACGATCGAGCTGACCTGCACCGACGGCAGCACGGACCGCTCCGAGGGGACGGTCGAATCCGTCGGCGCGGACACGCTCAAGGTGACCTGGGACAGCGCCCTGGGCACCGAGACCTACCGCAAGGCCGACGGCGCCACCCTGCCCACGGGGCTGCCGGCGGCTCAGTAGCCCCGGAGCCCCGCGGTCCCCGGAGGTTCGGCAACGGGCGCACAGCCGTATGCGTGATGATCGGTGCACGCGATCCGTCACGTACGCCTCAGAGGACACCACATGCGCGCCACCGCCCTCCCCCTCGCCGCCCTCGCCGCGGCCCTTCTGCTTACCTCCTGCGGCGACAGCGAGGGCGGTGACGGCGGCGGGGACGCGAAGCAGGGCGAGACGTCCACGGCCGCCTGCGAGATCGGCGCCCTGGAGGTGCGGGTCGGTCCGGCCAACACCGCCCCGGCCGCCGGGGACACCGGCAACGTGCCCGTCACCCTCACCAACGACGGCACCGACTGCACCCTGGACGGACTGCCCTCCGTGACCCTGAGGGCGGGCGGCACCTCGGCCGAGGTGGCCCCCGACGCGGCCGCGACGAAGGAGAAGCGGACGCTCGCGAAGGGCGGCTCGGTGTCCGTCACCGTCACCTATGTGCGCGCGCAGGCGGGGAGCGGTCTCGCCGTCGAGACGGCCGACTTCGCACTGCCCGGCGCCGCCGCGACGCACGGTTTCCCCTGGTCGTACGGCGATGTGGCGCTCAAGGGCGAGCAGCCGGACGCCACGGTGAGCGGCTTCCAGCAGGGCGACTGAGCTCAGTCCAGCCGGCGCCTGGCCCGCACCTGGGCCTGGTCGGCGGCTTCGGCGCCCTCGGTCCAGCCCGCCGCGTCGGTGACGCCGCGCAGCCGGCTCGTGGTGGTCCGGGGGAACATCTGGTCGAGCCGGGCGGTGACCGCGACCTCCCGGGAGGCCAGGACCGGCAGCAGGTCGTCGCTCACCTGGGTCTCGGCGGCACGCGCGAGGCGGGTGCCGATGCGGTGGGCGTAGGCGGCGAGGAAGGACTGGCGGAAGGTCTTGGTCCGCTTGCGCCCGCCGGCGCGCTGGGCCGCCTCCGCCTTCGTCATCGCGGTCTGCGCCTGTACGAGGAGCGAGGTGTAGAGCAGCTCGACCACCTCCAGGTCGGCCTCGAACCCGACGACGGTGGAGAAGCCGACGGCCTCGTTCCACACCGCACGGCAGTGGTTGGCGTCGGCCACCGCGTCCAGCAGCACCGCCTTGGCCTGCTCGTACGGCGGCTCGACCCCGATCCGGCAGGCGCCGGGCGCATCCGGCGCGGGCGCCCGGGCGGCCAGCAGCGCCTCGTCGACGCTGTGCCGGGCCATCAGCTCCTGCGCCTTGGCGGTCAGCGCCTCCGCCTCCTCCGGGAACCCCGTCGCCTCCGCCTTGGCGAGCAGCGCGCGGATCCGGGTCAGCATGCGGGACTCGGGGCCCCGGGAGTGCCGCGGGTCGTCGAGGGGTTCCAGGGACGGCAGCCGCAGCAGCAGGCGGTACAGCTCCAGGACGGCGGTGGCGTGCGAGAAGCGGTCGCCCACGCGCGGGGGCGGCGCGTCCAGCTCGGCGAGCTGCGCCCGCCACCGCGGGCCGCGCGGCACGTCGTCCGGCGCCTGCGCGCGGATCAGGGCCACGAGCAGACGCAGATGTACGTCGTCCAGGTCGCGCCGCACGATGCGTACGACGTCGGCGGGCTGCCAGCCGCGCCGCCAGGCCGCCGCGACGAACTCCCGGCCCCGGCGCTCCAGTTCCGCGTCCGCGCCGGTGTCGGAGGCGAGCAGGGAGGCGCCGGTGTCCAGGGCGCTGTCGGAGTCGGTGTGGAGGGCGGCCTCGAAGGCGCGGTCCACGGTGCCGCGCCTGCCGTTCGCACTGTTCGTACTGCTCACCCGCCGATCGTCTCACCCCCCGAAGCCCGGGCGTCGTGGCGATCGGCGAGGGCCCGCGCAGGGTGATGCACACGGTGACCTGCCCGAAGCGGTCCCGGGCCGTTGTCAGACCCTCCTGCCACACTCCAGTCATGACCGACCGGTGGGCTCTCGCACCGGCCGAGGACGGTGGCGCGGAACTCGCCCCCCTCGGCCCGGACGGGCTGCCCGCGGGGCCGGTCGTGCGGGAGCCGGATCTCGCCGCGGCGGTGCGCGGCAGGCCGGAGGTCGCGCGCTGGGTCTGGCGTTCCACCGCCGAGGTCTACCCGCGCCTGCTCGCCACGGGGGTGCGAGTGGAGCGGTGCTACGACATCGAGGACGCCGAGACCCTCCTGCTCGGCCACGAGGGGCGGTACGGCGAGCCCCGTTCCGCGGCCGCGGCCCTGGCCCGGCTGCGCGGCGGGCCCGTACCGCCCGACCCGCCCCAGCGGTCCGCCGAGCCGGGCGCCCAGTCCTCGCTCTTCGAGCCGCAGGCCGTCCGTCTGCCGCTGGCCGACCTGCTGGAGGTCTACGCCGAGCAGCAGCGGCGGCACGACAAGGCCGCGCACCCGGAGCGGATGCGGCTGCTGACGGCCGCGGAGTCGGCGGGGATGCTGGTCGCCGCCGAGATGAACCGCGCCGGGCTGCCCTGGAGCGCCGACGTCCACCGCCGGGTGCTGCACGAACTGCTCGGCGAGCGGTACGCGGGCGGTGGCGAGCCCCGCCGCCTCGCCGAGCTGGCCGACGAGGTGTCCGCCGCCTTCGGGCGCCGGGTCCGGCCCGATCTGCCCGCCGATGTCGTCAAGGCCTTCGCGCAGGCCGGCATCAAGGTCCGGTCGACCCGGCGCTGGGAGATCGCGTCCCTCGACCATCCGGCCGTGGCGCCGCTGCTCGAGTACAAGAAGCTGTACCGGATCTGGGTGGCCCACGGCTGGTCCTGGCTCCAGGACTGGGTGCGCGAGGGGCGGTTCCGCCCGGAGTTCCTCGCGGGCGGCACGGTCACCGGACGGTGGGTGACCAACGGCGGGGGCGGGCTGCAGATCCCCAAGGTGATCCGGCGGGCGGTCGTCGCCGACCCCGGCTGGCGGCTCGTCGTCGCCGACGCCGACCAGATGGAGCCGCGCGTGCTGGCCGCCATCTCCCGCGACCCCGGGCTGATGGAGGTGGCGGGCCGGGAGAGCGACCTGTACCAGGCGGTCTCCGACCGGGCCTTCTCCGGCGACCGCGCCCAGGCCAAGCTCGCGGTGCTCGGCGCTGTCTACGGCCAGACCTCCGGCGACGGCCTGAAGAACCTCGCCGCACTCCGCCGCCGCTTCCCGCTCGCGGTCGCCTACGTCGACGACGCGGCGCGGGCCGGTGAGGAGGGGCGGCTGGTGCGCACCTGGCTGGGCCGCACCTGCCCGCCCGCGGCCGGAGCGGGCGAGGAGCCGGCGGAGGAGGCGGGCATCCCGGTCGGCGCCGACTCCGACGAGGCCGCCCAGTGGATGCCCGGGTACGCCTCCACCGATGCCCGCGCGCGGGGCCGCTTCGCCCGTAACTTCGTCGTCCAGGGCAGTGCCGCCGACTGGGCGCTGCTGCTGCTCGCCGCGTTGCGGCAGGCCTGCGCGGGCAAGGCGGCCGAGCTGGTGTTCTTCCAGCACGACGAGGTGATCGTGCACTGTCCCGAGGAGGAGGCGGAGGCGGTGGTGGCGGCGATCCGGGAGGCGGCCGAGCTGGCGGGGCGGCTGACGTTCGGGGAGACGCCGGTGCGGTTCCCGTTCACCGCGGCGGTGGTGGAGTGCTATGCGGACGCGAAGTGATCCGGCGGTAGTGCGTGCTGTGCGGACGCGAAGTGATCAGGCGTGGGCGGCGAGCAGCGAGGTGATCAGGCCGGGGCGGCGAGCAGCGAGGTGAGCTCGGCGAGCACCGTCTTCTCGTCGGTCCCGTCCAGCGCCTCGCGCGCCGCCGTCCATGCCGAGCGTGCCTCTTCGGGGCGGCCCGACTCGCGCAGGAGGAGTCCGTGCTGGTGGCGGGCGAGGCCGCCCATGTAGCGGTCGGCGCGGGCGTCGGCGCGGCGCAGCAGTTCGGCGCACTCCCGGCCGGCCCGCTCGGTGCGGCCCAGCAGCCGCAGGGAGCGGACCAGGCCGAGGCGGGCCTGAGACTCGCCGTGCCAGTCGCCCTGGCCGGCGAGGTCCCGCAGGGTGTCCTCGAAGTGCCGGGCGGCCGCGGCCGGTTCGCCGAGGGTGAGATGGGCGTAGCCGATGTTGCAGCGCGCGTACAGCTGAAGGAGGACGTTGCCGATGGTCTCGCCGATGGCCAGGGAGAGGCGGTGCTGCTCGATGGCGGCGCGGGCGTCGGTGTGCTCGTACAGATTGCCGAGGTGCTGGTGGGTCACGGCCTCGCCGTAGGGGTCGTTCAGCCGCCGCGAGTAGGCGAGGCTCTGGCGCAGCGCCCGCCCCGACTCCTCGTAGCGGCCGAGTCCTTCGAGCAGCAGCCCTCGGTTGTTGAGGGAGCGGCGGATCCAGGAGAGGAAGCCGAGCCGCCGCCAGATGGCCAGGGCCTGGTCGTTGAGGGCGAGGGCGTCGTTCTGCCGCCCGGTGAAGAAGTGCAGTCCGGCGAGGTCACCGAGCGCGTACGCCTCGGCTGCCTCGTCGCCGAGCCGTCGCGCCACGCGCAGCGCGGCCCGGCCGAGGGGCTCCATCTCGGCGACCCGGCCGCCGCGTTGGAGGTACGGGAAGATCAGGCGCAGCAGGGTGCAGAGGCGGGCGGCGATACGGGGTTCGGGCGCGTCGGCGTACCGCTCGGCAAGCGCTACGACGTTCTCCAGCTCGGTGTCGCCCCAGGCGAACGCCTCCTCGGGGCCGGCGAAAGGGCGGGTTCCGGTGACGTGGGAGGCGTGCTCGGGCGGCTGGCAGGAGGTGGGCCGGCGGCGGTCGTCCTGGTCGAGGCCGGGGTCGACGATCGCGGTGAGGGTGTGCTCGGCGAGGGCGGCGTACCAGTTCAGGGCGGTTTCGACGACGGCGGTGCCGCCTTCCGTGCCGGCCAGTTCGCGGGCGAAGTCGCGGACCAGGTCGTGGGGGACGTAGCGGCCGAGCGCCGTCTCCTCCAGCAGGGCCACGTCGACGAGCCGGTCGAGGGCGTCCTCGGCGCGCCGGGTGCCGATGTCGCTCAGGCGGGCCAGCAGGGGGGCGCCGTACTCGGGCAGGTCGAGGGCGCCGATGCGGCAGAGCACGAGGGCGGCGTCCCGGTCGGCCTCGCGATCGGAAGCGGCGAGCGCGTCGTGCGCGACGGCCAGGGAGCGGCGGACGCTGAGATCGTCGTACTCCAGGTGGTGCAACCGCCCCTCGGTGGCGGCGAGTTGACCGGCCAGCACCTCCGGGGTGAGAGCACGGCGGGCGGCGAGCCGGGCGGCGACCACGCGCAGGGCGAGCGGGAGGCGGCCGGTGAGTTCGACGAGGGGGTGGCCGGCGTCGATCCCGTCGTCGCGTCCGGACACCGCCCGCAGCAGCGCGGCGCTGTCCTCGGCGGACAGGGGCGTGAGCGGGAAGCGGCGGGCGCCGTCGAGGGCGGCGAGGGAGGAACGGCTGGTGATGATCACGGCGCAGCCGGGGCCCGCGGGGAGCAGGGGGCGTACCTGGGCGGCGTTCGCGGCGTCGTCCAGGACCAGGAGGGTGCGGGTGGGCGCGAGCAGCGAGCGCAGCAACGCGGCGGCCGCGTCGGGGTGTTCGGGGATGGAGCGGGGGTCGGCGCCGACGTCCCGCAGGAGCGCGGCCAGGGCCTGGGCGGAGGTGAGGGGGTGCATGCCCGGGGTGGCGCCGTGCAGATTGACGTAGAGCTGGCCGTCGGGGAAGCGGTCGGTCAGGGCGTGGGCGATGTGGAGGGCCAGGGCGCTCTTGCCGAGGCCGGCCATGCCGGTCAGGACGGTGACGGCGGGGCCGGGGCCGGCGAGGGTGCGGCGGAGGTCGTCGGCGAGGCAGGTCCGGCCGGTGAAGTGCGCGGGCGGCGGGGGGAGCTGGGCCGGGCGGACGGGGGGCTCGGAGGCCACGGTCCCGGCCACGGCTTCGGCGGGCCCGGCGTCGTCTGCGTCATCCGCTTCCCCCGCTTCACCCGCTTCATCGGCTTCATGGGCTTCATGGGCTTCATCGGCGGACCCGCGCAGCACCTCCAGGTGCGCCCCGCGGACGGCGGCACCCGGCTCCACGCCGAGCTCCTCCACGAGCCGGTGCCGCAGGTCGCGGTGGACGGCGAGGGCCTCCGCCCGGCGTCCGCTGCGGTGCAGCGCGAGCATCAGCTGGCGGTGGTAGGCCTCGCGCAGCGGATGTTCGGCGGCGAGGGCGGACAACTCCGGGAGCAGGGTGTCCGGCCGGCCGTCGGCTAGGGCCAACTCGGCGTCGTAGCGCCACTCCAGGAGCAGCAGCCGGGCCTCCCTCAGGCGCTCCACCAACGGGTAACCGACCAGGTCGGCGGGGAGTCCGCTCAGGGGGGTGCCGCGCCACAGGGCGAGCGCGGCGGTGCATTCGCACAGGGTGCGGCGCCAGTCCCGAGAGGCGTGGGCGGCGCGCGCGGTGGCGAGGTGCGCCTCGAAGACGTGGACGTCCAGCTCGCCGTCGTCGACGCGCAGCAGATACCCCGGGGACACGGCACGCAGTCGCGCCGGGTCGTCGAGGAGGCGGCGCAGCCGGGTGACGTGGTTGTGCAGGGAGGCGTGCGCGGAGGCGGGGGGCGCCCCGCCCCACAGCGCGTCCTTGAGCGCGTCGACGGAGACGGTACGGCCGGCTTCGAGCAGGAGGGCGGCCAGCAGGGCCCGTAGCTTGGGGCTGCCGACGGGGCGGACGACGGCGCCGTCGCCGCCGTGGTCGTAGAGGACCGGCGGCCCCAGCAGTCCGAACCGCAGCCCGCACCGCTTCACGCCGCCCACTGCCCTTCCGCGCTCCCGCGCGCCACGGCGTACCCCGGTCGTCGTGGCGGATTCCCGCCGGTCGACGGCGGTATTCCGCCACCCTGTCCCGACGGGCCACCCGCCGGGATCCGTTACCGTTCCGGCCGTCCGGCCCGATCGACCCGACGTCTTCACGCCAGTCGGCCGACAGCAGCACGGAGAACCTTTGGCCACATGTTAGCGATCCGTTGGTGGAGCCTGATGTGATCACTTCATCGGATCCGGCTCGACGGTGCGCGCGTACGACGCGTTGCTCGGGGGAGTGTTACCGCCGCGGCCGGTCCGGGGACGCACAGGGTCCCGGTCGTCGGAGGTGAGCGACCGGGACCCGCGTCCACCCCTCGCTTCGCGGAAGCTCCCGCCGCTTCCGCTTCTGGGCAACAAGAGACTCCGGCTCGGAATGATCCGATCCCCGAAAGACCAAGCTCCGACAGGTCACGAGGACAGGCTCTTGTACACGCGGTCCTGGCAGGCAAGGTCGACCGCGGTAACGCTCAGTCCCGTGAAGTCCCGTGCGGCCGCCCGCTCATCCTCCGGCAGACGCTTGGCGACTTCCTCCTTCGGAAGGGTGCCACCCGCGATGTCCAGTTTCCATACCCCGTTCCGCATCGCAAGGGTCGTCATCCCCACTTCCGTCCAGAAGAACTCCTGGACCCATCCCTGGCGCTTCAGCTCGCCGGCCAGCAGGGCGGTGTCCTTCGGGCTCGGATCGGTTTCAGTAGACGTTTGACCGGAAACCACGCACACACCGAACCCGCCGTCGTCTTCGGAGGCGCCGAACCTCGGTTCGGCGAACCCTCCGGCTCGCATACCGGCGGCGATGGCCGCGCGTACCTCGGAATGGCTCATCTCCGTCGCGGCGGTCGCTGCGGGGCTCGCGGTGGCGTCGCCGCCCGTCCGCGTCCGCGCGTCCTTGCCATCACTGGATCGTCCGGCTCGGTCCGTGTCCCCGTTCCCACAGCCAACGAGCAGCACAGCCGTCGTCAGAACCACGGCCACCGACATCCCCCGCACCGCTCCCCCAGCCTTCAACGAGAAAACCCAGCTCAGACGATGTCTGGGCTGGGTCTCAGAGAGAGCCGCCTTCGGGATTCGAACCCGAGACCTACGCATTACGAGTGCGTTGCTCTGGCCATCTGAGCTAAGGCGGCGCGCTGTCCGCACCATGGTGCGATCAGCAACGTCGGTAAGTCTACACAGTTTCCGGAGGTGCTCCGTACCGGCCCCGGCGGGGGTGGAACCGGGGCCGGTACGAAGGCTATGAGCAGCGCTTACGGTCCGTCGGAGGGGTCCCTCGAAGGAGGTACGCGTTGACCGTGCGGTCGATGCAGTCGCTGCCCCGGCCGTACGCGGTGTGGCCGTCGCCCTCGTAAGTGAGGAGGCGTGCCGAGGAGAGCTGGGCGGCCAGGGAGCGGGCCCAGCGGTACGGGGTCGCCGGGTCACGGGTGGTGCCGACCACGACGATCGGGGCGGCGCCCTTCGCCTCGATGCGGTGCGGCTCGCCCGTGGGAGCCACCGGCCAGTACGCGCAGCTCAGAGAGGCCCACGCCAGGCCCTCACCGAAGACGGGGGACGCCTTCTCGAAGGCCGGCAGGGCGTCCCGCACCTGCTCGGGGGTATCGAAGGCAGGCGGGAGGTCCAGGCAGTTCACGGCGGCGTTGGCGAACATCAGGTTGGAGTAGCGGCCCTGCGCGTCCCGCTCGTAGTAGCTGTCCGCGAGGAACAGCAGGCCCGCGCCGTCGTTCTCCTTCATCGCCGCGGTCAGCGCCTCGCGCAGCTGCGCCCAGGCCGCCTCGTCGTACATCGCCGCGATCACGCCGATCGTCGCCAGGGACTCGACGAGCTTGCGGCCGTCCGCGTCTCCCGTGGGGATCGGCCGGGCGTCGAGCTTGCCGAAGAACGCCTTGAGGTTCTTGCCGACCTCGCCGGCCTTCGCGCCGAGCGGGCAGTCCGGCTGCTGGACGCAGTCCCGCGCGAACGCCTGGAACGCCGTCTCGAAGCCCGCGGTCTGATCGAGGGTCAGCCGGCGGGCGGACAGCGAGGGATCCATCGCGCCGTCCAGGACCAGCCGGCCGGCGCGCTTGGGGAACAGTCCCGCGTACGTCGCCCCGAGGAAGGTGCCGTAGGACGCCCCCACGTAGTTCAGCCGCTCGTCCCCCAGCACCGCGCGCAGGATGTCCATGTCGCGGGCGGCCTCGACGGTGGACACATGGCGCAGCAGCTCCGGGGAGTCCTTCCCGCAGCCCTCCGCGAACTTCTTGTACGCGTCCACCAACTCCGTCTGCTCCCGGTCGTCGTCGGGCGTCAGATCGGTCCGGGTGTACGTGTCCATGTCGGCCCCGTCAAGGCACTCGACCGGCTCGCTGCGGGCGACGCCCCTGGGGTCGACCGCGACCATGTCGTAGCGGGCGCGGACCTCGGCCGGGTAGCCGATCCCGGCGTACGCCTGGAGGTAGCCGACCGCCGAGCCTCCCGGCCCGCCCGGGTTGACCAGCAGCGATCCGATCCGCTTGCCCGGTCCCGTGGCCTTCTTGCGGGCCACGGCCAGCCGGACGTCGTCCTCCCCCGGCTCGGAGTAGTCGAGCGGCGCCTTCAGCGTGGCGCACTCGAAGCCGGGGACCCCGCAGCCGCGCCACTTCAGCTTCTGGCCGTAGTACGGCGACAGCGCGTCCGGTGTCGCCTGCGGCAGCGCGGCCAGCGCGGCCTCCGCCGCCGGGCTCGCGGAGGTCGTCGATCCGCCCGTGGAGCAGGCGGAGACCACCAGGGCGGCGACGCCGATGAGGGCTCCCACCGCGCGGACTCCGTGGGGGCGGGGGCGGGCGTGCCGGTGGGACCGGGTACTCGGATCGGGTGTCGGGTGGGGGCGCCTGAGGTGCATCCAGCGAGCGTAACTCTGCGCAGCGGGATGAGAGCCCTCCGTGAGGATCGCAGCTCGTACGGGTTACGTGGTCAACCTTTCGTTGATCGTGAGGGGGCTGGCTGGTGGGCCCCGCTGTCAGCCCGCTCTCAGGGCCATCGTCATTGCCTCCACCGCCAGCAGCGGAGCCACATTGCGGTCCAGCGCGTCCCGGCACGCGGCGATGGCCTCGATGCGGCGCAGGGTGGACTCCGGGGAGCTGCCGCGGGCCAGCCGCTGCAGGGTGTCCTCGGCGTCGGCGTTGGCGATGGCCACGCGCGAGCCGAGCTGGAGGGCGAGGACATCGCGGTAGAAGGCGGTGAGGTCGGTCAGGGCGAGGTCGAGGCTGTCGCGCTGCGTGCGGGTGCGGCGGCGCTTCTGCTTGTCCTCCAGGTCCTTCATCACGCCCGCCGTACCGCGCGGGAGCCGGCCGCCCTGCGACGCGCCGAGGGCCGTCTTCAGCTCCTCGGTCTCCTTGTCGTCCATCTCCTCGGCGAGCTGCTTGGCGTCCTCGGCCGCCGCGTCGACGAGTTCCTGCGCGGCCTTGAGGCAGCCGCCGATGTCCTCGACGCGCAACGGCAGCTTGAGCACGGCGGCTCGGCGCTCGCGGGCGGCCGGGTCCGTGGCCAGCCGGCGCGCCCGGTCGACGTGGCCTTGCGTTGCACGGGCCGCGGCGGCGGCGACCGCGGGCTCGATGCCCTCCCGGCGTACGAGCATGTCCGCGACCGCTTCGACGGAGGGCGTCCGCAGGTTCAGGTGGCGGCAGCGGGAGCGGATCGTGGGCAGGACGTCCTCGATGGACGGGGCGCACAGCAGCCAGACCGTACGGGGGGCCGGCTCCTCCACCGCCTTGAGGACGGCGTTGGCCGACTTCTCGTTCAGCCGCTCGGCGTCCTCGACGAGGATGATCTGCCAGCGGCCGGTGGCGGGTGAGGTGAACGACTTGCGGACGGTGTCCCTCATGTCGTCGACGAGGATCTGGGAACCCACGGCGGCGACGGTGCTGACGTCGGCATGGGTGCCCACCAGTGCCGTATGGCAGCCGTCGCAGAAGCCGCAGCCCGGGGCCCCGCCGAGGGCGCGGTCGGGGCTGACGCACTGGAGCGCGGCGGCGAACGCCCGGGCCGTCCGGCTGCGGCCGGCGCCCGGCGGGCCGGTGAAGAGCCAGGCGTGCGTCATCTTCGACGCCTCGGGGGGCTGGGTGCCGGTGACGGCCGCGGTGACCAGGGCGTCGGCGTTCCGGGCAGCGGCAATGAGCTGCTCGCTCACCTTCTCCTGCCCGACGAGGTCATCCCACACGGTCATGCCACACGCCCCCTCTCCGTCCACCTGCAGCGGTACGGCATCCATTGTGCGGGTCGCCACTGACAACGAGGTCCGGCCGCCGCCGCGCCGACAGCGACCGGCAGCTCAACACCGCTCAGCGCCGTCCCCGGCCCCGCCCGCGCTCGTCGCCGTCGTGCTCGTCCTCCCGCGGGCCCAGCAGTTCGTCCGCCAGGGACGGCAGGTCGTCCAGCGGCGTCTCCTCCGCCCAGTCCGACCGGGGCCGCCGACGCCGCCGACCCGACTGCGCCCCGCCCCCCTCAGAACCGCCCTGCGTCCGACCGCCCTGCGCATCGCCCCGCGCCTGACCCTCGGCATCGACCTGCGGCAGCTCCCGCGTACGGTCGTCCGCCCCATCGGGCCGGACTCCGTCGGGCCGTGCCCCGTCAGGCCGTGCCCCGTCAGGCCGTGCCTCGTCCCGGAAGAACCCCGGCGGAACCCGGTCCGCCGGATCCGCGTCCCGCACGGGCGGCAGCACGGCGGTCTCATCAGCGGCCCCCGGAGCCACCTTCGGCAGCACGGCGGTCTCGTCAGCGGCCCGCGCCGGAGCCGCCGCCGCGTCGTCCGCGTCCCGCACCGGACGCAGCACCGCCGTCTCGTCGGAAGCCCCCGAGGGCTCCGCCGGCCGCGGCACCTCCGCAGTGGCCTCGGAATCAGCCACCCCGGAACCAGTCACCCCGGAGTCACGCCCCCCGGAAGCCCCCGCCCCCGAATCCGAACCCGACTCCGAACCCGCCGCCCCCACGCGCGGCAGCACCGCCGTGTCCTCCGCAGGCCCCCCGGAGGCATTCGTAGGCGCCACCACCGGCGTAGGAACCGTCGCCGCGTCCTGAACAGCCGCAGGAGTCGCAGGAGACGCCGGAGTCCCCGAAGTCCCCGGAGTCCCCCGCTTCGGCCCCGCCTCGGCCGCCGCGGCCGCCGCCTCGGCCAGTCGCCGCGCCTCCTCGGCCCTCAGCAGCGCCTCTTCCGCCTTGCGCTGCTTCTCCAGCCGCCGCGCCTCGGCCTCGGCGCGCAGCCGGGCCTCTTCCTCGGCCTGCCTGCGGCGGCGCTCCTCCTCCGCCCTGCGGCGGGCCTCCTCCTCGGCGCGGGCCTTCTCCTCGGCGAGCAGCCGCTGCCGCTCCTCCTCGGCACGGCGAGCCGCCTCCTCGGCGCGCTGCCGGGCCTCCTCCGCCTGCCGTTCGGCCTCGCGGCGCTGCGCCTCCTCCAGCTCGCGGCGCTTGCGCTCTTCCTCCTCGGCGCGCAGCCGGGCGAGCTGCTCCTGGCGCTCGCGCTCCTGCCGTTCCTCCTCGGCCTTGCGGGCGGCCTCCTCCTCGGCCTTCCGGCGGGCCTCCTCCTCGGCCCTGCGCCGCGCCTCCTCCTGCTCCCGGATCTCCTGCTCGGACAGCGGCAGCGCCTGGTCGAGCCGGTGCCGGATGACGGTCGTGACGGCCTCCGGTTCCTGGCCCGCGTCGACCACGAGGTAGCGCCCGGGGTCGGAGGCGGCCAGCGTCAGGAAACCGGACCGCACGCGCGCGTGGAACTCCGCGGGCTCCGACTCCAGCCGGTCCGGCGCCTCGGTGAAGCGCTCGCGCGCGGTCGCCGGGTCGACGTCCAGCAGCACGGTCAGGTGCGGCACCAGGCCGTTGGTGGCCCAGCGGTTGATACGGGCGATCTCGGTGGGCGAGAGGTCCCGGCCCGCTCCCTGGTACGCCACCGACGAGTCGATGTACCGGTCGGAGATGACCACGGCGCCCCGCTCCAGGGCGGGGCGGACCACCGTGTCGACGTGCTCCGCGCGGTCCGCGGCGTACAGCAGCGCCTCCGCGCGGTGCGAGAGCCCGGCGCTGGAGACGTCCAGCAGGATCGAGCGCAGCCGCTTGCCCACCGGCGTGGCGCCCGGCTCGCGCGTGACGACGACTTCGTGGCCCTTGCCGCGGATCCACTCGGCGAGCGCCTCGGCCTGGGTGGACTTGCCGGCGCCGTCGCCGCCCTCCAGGGCGAGGAAGAACCCGGACGCGGTGGGCGCCTGCTCGGGGTCGTCGCCGCCTCGCAGCGCGTCGCGCAGATCGTGCCGCAGTGGCACACCGGACCGGTCGTCCACCTTGGCCAGGACCAGCGCGGCCACCGGCAGCAGCAGCGCGCCGACCAGCATCAGCGTGAACGCGGCACCCCCGTGCGCGAACACGAACCGGCCGCTCTCCAGCCGGTGCGGGCCGATCGCCGCGGCGACCAGGGGCGCGACGACCGCACCGAGTGCCACGAACACCCGTACGACCGCGTGCAGGTGCTCGGTCGTGCGCGGGCGGCGGAACTCCTCGGTCTCCTGGTCCAGCAGGGTGTGACCGGTGTTGGCGGCCACGCCCGCGGCGGCGCCCGCGAGGGCGACGACCAGCAGGACGGTGGTGACGTCCGGGACGAGTCCCGCGGCGAGCAGCGCCACGCCGGTGAGCGCGATGGCCAGCGCCAGCAGGCGGCGCCGCGAGAGCGAGACCAGCGCCTTGGGCGCCGTACGGATGCCGACGACGACTCCGCCGGTCAGCGCGAGCACCAGCAGGCCGTACAGCACCGGGCCGCCGCCCAGGTCCTTGGCGTGCAGCACCGACACGGCGACGGCGGCGGCCACCGCGCCCGCGACGGACGCGCAGGCCGGCACCAGCAGCGGGATCGCACCGGTACGGCCCTTGTCGACGCCGGTGCCGGTCTTGGGCCGGCGCAGTCCCTCCAGCGGGGACCGCGCGCGTGGGGTGCGCGTGTCCGGTAGTTCCAGGAACGTCAGCACGGACAGGGACGCGGCGAACAGGCCGGCCGCGACATACGAGGGCAGCGCCGCCTGGTGCTCGCCGAACCAGTCGATCCCGGTGCCCAGCAAGTTGTTGAACAGGGCCGCGGTGACCAGCGCGGCGGCCGCGAGCGGCACCGCGAGGAAGCCCGTGCGCAGGGACAGCCGGCGCAGCGCGTCCATGTGGTCCGGCAGAGGGCGTACCGTCGCGCCCTCCGGGGGCGGCGGGGGCAGCAGGGCGGGCGCCGCGCTCTCCCGGCACACGGCCCAGAACCGCTCGGCGACTCCGGTCACGAAGACGGTCACCAGGATGAGGGCCAGGGCGTTGTCCGGCGTCCAGTCGATCCACAGGGGCGCGACGATGAGCATCGCGGCCCGCACACCGTCCGCGCCGATCATGGTCCAGCGGCGGTCGAGCGGGCCTTCCTGGGAGGTCAGCGAGGTGAGCGGGCCGAGCAGTACGGCGCCGAAGAGGAGGGTCGCGAGGATCCGCGCCCCGAAGACGGTCGCCACTGCGAACGCCACGCCCCGGTATCCCCCGCCGAACGACCCCTCCGAAATGGCCGCTTGAAGCGCGAGGAGGACCAGCACCAGAAGGGCGAGGACATCGCCGACGCTGCCCACCAGTTGTGCGCTCCACAACCGCTTGAGCTGCGGTCGGCGCAGCAGGGCGCGGACGGCGCGTTCGCGCGAGTCCGCCGTCAGGGCGTCGTCGGGGGCCGTCGGATGGGCCGTTGGCTGCTCGGCACGCGTCATGCATTCAGCCTATCGGCAGCCACCGACGACCCGGGGCGGCCGTCCGAACGTACGCCCGCCCCGACACCAAAGAGTGATGCCGGGGCGTTCGTTTCGCGAAGCTGCGCGGTGAGGGGGCCAGCCGGACGGGGGTCCAGCCGGGCCCGGCTCAGTCCTCCGCGGCCGGCTTGGCGGCCGTCGCCTTCTTCGCTGCCGTCTTCTTCGCGGTCGTGGTCTTCTTCGCCGCGGTCTTCTTGGCGGCCGTCGCCTTCTTGGCCGGAGCCTTCTTGGCGGCGGTCTTCTTCGTCGTCGCCTTCTTCGCCGTCTTCTTGGCGGGCGCCTTGGCGCGCTTCTCGGCGAGCAGCTCGAAGCCGCGCTCGGGAGTGATCTCCTCGACGCTGTCGCCGGAGCGCAGGGTCGCGTTGGTCTCCCCGTCGGTGACGTACGGACCGAAGCGGCCGTCCTTCACCACGACCGGCTTCTCGCTGACCGGGTCGACGCCCAGCTCCTTCAGCGGCGGCTTGGCGGCGGCCCGGCCACGCTGCTTGGGCTGGGAGTAGATCTCCAGCGCCTCTTCCAGGGTGATCGTGAAGAGCTGCTCCTCGGACTGGAGCGAACGCGAGTCCGTGCCCTTCTTCAGGTACGGCCCGTAGCGGCCGTTCTGCGCGGTGATCTCCTGGCCCTCGGCGTCGGTGCCGACCACGCGCGGGAGCGACATCAGCTTCAGGGCGTCGTCGAGCGTCACCGTGTCCAGCGCCATCGACTTGAACAGCGAGGCCGTCCGCGGCTTCACGGCGTTCTTGCCGGTCTTGGGCGTGCCTTCGGGGAGGATCTCGGTGACGTACGGGCCGTAGCGGCCGTCCTTGGCGACGATCTGGTGACCGGTCGCCGGGTCGGTGCCCAGCTCGAAGTCGCCGCTCGGCTTGGCGAGCAGTTCCTCGGCCAGCTCCACGGACAGCTCGTCGGGCGCCAGGTCCTCGGGGATGTCCGCGCGCTGGTGGTTCTCCGAGTCCTTCTCGCCGCGCTCGATGTACGGGCCGTAGCGGCCGACCCGCAGCACGATGTCGTTGCCCACCGGGAACGAGGAGACCTCCCGCGCGTCGATCGCGCCCAGGTCGGTCACCAGCTCCTTGAGGCCGCCGAGGTGGTCCCCGTCGCCATTGCCTGCCTCGGCGGCGCCGCCGACGGCCGCGGCTTCGCCCTCACCGAAGTAGAACCGCTTCAGCCACGGCACGGACTGCGCCTCACCGCGGGCGATGCGGTCGAGGTCGTCCTCCATGCGGGCGGTGAAGTCGTAGTCGACGAGCCGCCCGAAGTGCTTCTCCAGCAGGTTGACCACGGCGAAGGACAGGAAGGACGGCACGAGGGCCGTGCCCTTCTTGAAGACGTAGCCGCGGTCGAGGATCGTGCCGATGATCGAGGCGTACGTCGACGGGCGGCCGATCTCGCGCTCTTCGAGCTCCTTGACCAGGCTGGCCTCGGTGTAGCGGGCCGGGGGCTTGGTGGCGTGCCCGTCGACCGTGATCTCCTCGGCGCTGAGCGCGTCGCCCTCGCTGACCTGGGGCAGCCGGCGCTCGCGGTCGTCCAGCTCGGCGTTCGGGTCGTCGGCGCCCTCGACGTAGGCCTTGAGGAAGCCGTGAAAGGTGATCGTCTTGCCGGAGGCGCTGAACTCGACGTCCCGGCCGTCGGCGGCGGTGCCGGCGATCTTGACGGTCACGCTGTTGCCGGTCGCGTCCTTCATCTGGGAGGCGACGGTCCGCTTCCAGATCAGCTCGTACAGCCTGAACTGGTCGCCGGTCAGCCCGGTCTCGGCGGGCGTGCGGAAACGATCACCCGAGGGGCGGATCGCCTCGTGCGCCTCCTGCGCGTTCTTGACCTTCCCGGCGTAGGTGCGCGGGGCGGCCGGCAGGTAGTCGGCGCCGTACAACTGCGTGACCTGCGCACGGGCCGCGGCGACAGCGGTCTCGCTGAGCGTCGTGGAGTCCGTACGCATGTACGTGATGTAGCCGTTCTCGTACAGCTTCTGGGCGACCTGCATGGTCGCCTTCGCGCCGAAGCCGAGCTTCCGCGACGCCTCCTGCTGGAGCGTCGTCGTACGGAAGGGGGCGTACGGCGAGCGGCGGTACGGCTTGGACTCGACCGAGCGGACCGCGAACCGCGTCTGCTCCAGGGCGGCGGCCAGGGCGCGGGCGTTGGCCTCGTCGAGGTGCAGGGTGTTCGCGCTCTTGATCTGTCCCAGGGAGTCGAAGTCACGGCCCTGCGCGACCCGCCTGCCGTCGACGGTCTGGAGTCGGGCGACCAGCGACGACGGGTCCGACGAGTCACCGGCGCGGCCGGTCGCGAAGGTGCCCGTCAGGTCCCAGTACTCAGCGGAACGAAACGCGATGCGCTCGCGTTCCCGCTCCACCACGAGCCGGGTGGCGACCGACTGGACACGGCCCGCCGACAGCCGCGGCATGACCTTCTTCCACAGGACCGGCGAGACCTCGTAGCCGTAGAGGCGGTCGAGGATGCGGCGGGTCTCCTGGGCGTCGACCAGCTTCTGGTTCAGCTGCCGCGGGTTGGCCACGGCGGCCTGGATCGCGGCCTTGGTGATCTCGTGGAAGACCATCCGCTTGACCGGGACCTTGGGCTTGAGCACCTCCTGGAGGTGCCAGGCGATGGCCTCGCCCTCGCGGTCCTCATCGGTGGCGAGGTAGAGCTCGTCCGAATCCTTCAGCAGGTCCTTGAGCTTCTTGACCTGTGCCTTCTTATCGGCGTTGACCACATAGATCGGCGCGAAGTCATGTTCTACGTCCACACCGAGGCGGCGGACCTCACCGGTGTACTTCTCGGGCACCTCCGCGGCGCCGTTGGGGAGGTCGCGGATGTGCCCGACGCTCGCCTCGACAACGTATCCGGGGCCGAGATAGCCCTTGATCGTCTTCGCCTTGGCAGGCGACTCGACGATGACGAGTCGGCGGCCGCCCTTCGCGGTCTCGCTGGTCGGGGACAACTTCGCTCTTCTCTCCGGTCGACGCTGGGTGATCTCCCCAGGCCTTGCTCTCCCGGGGTCGGGTACTGGTGACGCTGCGGAGTGTGACGGTACATCCCGCCCCCGTGTCAAACGGGAAAAGCCCGCAACGGCCACTCGAACGGTAACCCGACTACCGCCATTCCTGCCGCCCGGAGTGCCCACCGGCCTTTTCGAGCGTTTCCGGAGGAGTGCCTCCCTATTACCGGAGTCCCAGCTCGGGCCCGGTTCCAACAGCGGTTCTCACAGGCGGCTGAAGCACCACGCGGCGAGGGCGAGCGCGAGCACCGCGGCACAGCTCGCGAGGGTCGCGGATGCGACGGGGTTCACACCGTGGGCGACCGGCTCCCCCTGCCGCGCCCGGGCCGCCGTCCACACCAGGAGCCCGGCTCCGAACAGGGCGAACACCAGGCCCGCGAAGATCGCCGGTCCGCTTTCCATGGCCCCCGCCCCTCTTCTCCACCCGCGCATGCAACCCGTGCCTGCAGCCTGTGCACGCAGCCCGTGTACGCAACCTGGCACGCATCGGCACCGCGAGGCTGACACGCGAGGGCGGCGGCCAGGCGAACCCGAGGTGAACGCCCGGCCGACGCGGCTGCGGGCCGAAAGGCCCCACGGAACCCGCCGGGGCCGGTGGGGTCTGTGGGGCCTGTGGGGGCGGCGGAATCCAGCGAAGATGTCGGCCGAATTCGCGCCCCCTTGAGCATGCCTACGCCGGATCCAGGAACCCCTGCTCCACCAGCAGCCGGATCTGCGCGGGCGTACGGTCGCGCAGCTGCACCGGGTCCTCGCCGACCAGCTGGGCGATGGCGTCCAGGATGCGGCCCGCACTGAGCGTGCCGTCGCACACGCCCGCGAAACCGGCGCCGACCGTGTCCACCTTGGTGGCCCGGCGCATCCCGCGGTTCTGGCGCAGCACGACATGCTCGGGGTCCTCGGCGCCGGGCAGCCCGACCTGCTCCTGGACGATCTCCGCGGCGAGCCGGAAGTGCCCCTCGAGCAGAGCGGCGTCGTCGTGCGCCCGCAGATAGTCGAGGCGGTCGAAATGCGCCCGTACCGTCTCGCCGAGGGGCTGCTCGACGGGGTGCGGCCACTCCTCGACGCTGACCGAGGGCACGGCGGCGCCCGTTTTGCGCAGCGTGATCCAGCCGAAGCCCACGGCCTTCACCTTGCGCGCCTCGAACTCGTCCAGCCAGGCGTCATAGCGCGCCTGGTACTCGGCGGGGTCGCCGCGGTGGTCGCCGGCATCCCGCAGCCACAGCTCGGCGTACTGCGTGACGTCCTGTACCTCGCGCTGGACGATCCACGCGTCGCAACCGCGCGGCACCCATGACCTCAGCCTGTCCTGCCAGTCCTCCCCCGCGACGTGCTGCCAGTTGGCGAGGAACTGCGCGAACCCGCCCTCGTTCAGCCGTTCCCCCGCCCCTTGAACGAGCGAGCGGCACAGATCGTCCCCGCCCATCCCGCCGTCCCGGTACGTCAGCCGCGCGCCCGGCGAGATCACGAACGGCGGGTTCGAGACGATCAGGTCGTACCTCTCGTCGTCCCGGAGCGGCTCGAAGAGCGAGCCCGCGCGCAGATCCGCGGCCGGCGCGCCGGACAGGGCGAGGGTCAGCGCGGTGCTGTGCAGGGCGCGCGGGTTGAGGTCGGTCGCCGTCACGCGCGTGGCGTGCTGGGCGGCGTGCAGCGCCTGGATCCCGGAGCCGGTGCCGAGGTCGAGGGCGGAGGAGACGGGCGTGCGGACGGTGATGCCCGCGAGGGTCGTGGAGGCGCCGCCAACGCCGAGGACGACGCCTTCCTCGGTGCTGCCGATGCCCCCGGCGCCGCCGACGGCGCATCCGAGGTCCGAGACGATGAACCAGTCCTCGTCCGCGGGGCCGCCGTACGGCCGTACGTCCACGGTCGCGGCCACCTCGTCACCGCCGGCCCGCACCAGCCAGCGGGTCTCCAGGCACGCGTCGACGGGCAGCACGTCCGCCACGCGCGCGTGCGGGACGGGCTGCTGCAGAAGGAACAGCCGTACGAGCGTCTCCAGCGGCGTGTCCCCGCGGGTCGCCCGGAGCGCGGGAACGGTCTCGCTGCGGGCGAGCGCCGCGTACGCGGGCGCACCGAGCAGTTCGAGCAGCCCGTCGGCAGTGAAGGAGGCCCCGAGCAGGGCCTCCCGCAGCCGGGCGGCGACATCGGCACGGTCGGAAGCGGGCAGAGCGGGCAGAGCGGGCAGCCTGGAGGTACTCACGCCCCCATTGTGACCCGCACTACCCGCTCTCGCGGCTGCTCGGCGTCAGCCCGCGGCGGCCGTGGCCGCACCGGAGGCCGCGTTGCAGCTGGACTGCTTCGCCATCGCCTGGCCGACCTCGCCCTCCTCGAGTTCCTTGAGGGCGTTGCTGCCGCTGGTGCTGAGCTTGTTCAGCTCGGTGGCGATGTCCTTGAGGCCGTCCGCGAACTTCGCCTGGTCCTTGGTGTCGAGTTCGTCGACCTGCTTCTTCAGGGAGGCGTAGGACGCGGAGATGCTGTTGAGCTCCTTGACCGCGTCCTGCTGCTTCTTCTCGCTGTTCTTGGCGTCCCCGGCGTCCGGCGCACCGGCCTTGTCCACGGCGTCGCCGATCGCCTTGTAGGCGTCGGACATGTCCTGGAACGCCTTGGCGTCGGTCTTCTGGACGTCCTCCGGCGAGCTGTTGTCCGAGGTCTCCTTCTGGATGGCGATGTTGGCGGCCTCGATCTTCTTGGCCTGCGGCTTTACGGCGTCACAGACCTGCTTGGCCCAAGCGTCCAGCTTGTCGTTGCCGTCATCGCTGCTGCATCCCGACAGCGCCATTACCAGTACCGCACCGCCGGACAGCGCGGCCGTGAGCTTCTTGTTCACCGGATTGGTCCCTTCCATGGCTCTCGGCCCCGGAACATACACGGCAGAGGGTCGAGATCCCTACGCCGACTGTCCGGCAAGTCCACTTCTGGGCCATTTGCACCATGTGAGAGAAGGCTCACGAAGGGGGCGTGAACACACAGAGCGGGCGGGAAGCGCGTCTGTTCGCGCCTCTCGCCCGCCCTGGTGAGCCGGGCCGTGCGGCTAGGTTCCCGAAATCGCCGCCGGGTCGGTCGGGTTGGCCGTCCGCTCGGCGCCCGCGTCGTCGCCCATGGCGATCCCGCGCCGCTTGGAGACGTACACGGCTCCGGCGATCACCAGGAACGACAGCACCGCGATCAGTACCCGTGCGCCGATGTTCTTGTCGTCGCCGTACGAGAAATCGATCACTGCGGGAGCGATCAGCAGCGCCACCAGGTTCATCACCTTCAGCAGCGGGTTGATCGCGGGACCGGCGGTGTCCTTGAAGGGGTCACCGACCGTGTCGCCGATCACCGTGGCGGCGTGGGCCTCGCTGCCCTTGCCGCCGTGGTGGCCGTCCTCGACGAGCTTCTTGGCGTTGTCCCAGGCACCGCCCGAGTTCGCCAGGAACACCGCCATCAGCGTGCCCGAGCCGATCGCACCCGCCAGGAATGCACCGAGGGGGCCCACGCCGAGCGTGAACCCGATGCAGATGGGCGCCATCACGGCGAGCAGACCGGGAGTCGTCAGTTCCCTGAGCGCGTCCCGCGTGCAGATGTCGACGACCTTGCCGTACTCCGGCTTCTCCGTGTAGTCCATGATCCCGGGCCGCTCGCGGAACTGCCGCCGCACCTCGTAGACCACCGAACCAGCCGAACGCGACACCGCGTTGATGGCCAGTCCGGAGAAGAGGAAGACGACCGCCGCGCCGGCGATGAGGCCGACGAGGTTGTTGGGCTGCGAGATGTCCATCATCAGGCTCAGCGGCGCGTCGTCGCCCGACAGCTTCTCGCCCACGTCCCGCGCGCCCGTGGTGATGGCGTCGCGGTAGGAGCCGAAGAGCGCCGCGGCCGCGAGGACCGCGGTGGCGATGGCGATGCCCTTGGTGATGGCCTTGGTGGTGTTGCCGACCGCGTCCAGGTTGGTGAGCACCTGAGCGCCCGCGCCCTCGACGTCGCCGGACATCTCGGCGATGCCCTGGGCGTTGTCGGAGACCGGCCCGAAGGTGTCCATCGCGACGATCACACCGACCGTGGTGAGCAGGCCGGTACCGGCCAGTGCCACCGCGAACAGCGCCAGCATGATCGACGTACCGCCCAGCAGGAAGGCCCCGTAGACGCCGAGGCCGATCAACAGGGCGGTGTAGACGGCCGATTCGAGGCCGACGGAGACACCGGCGAGGACGACCGTCGCGGGACCGGTCAGCGAGCTCTTGCCGATGTCCCGGACCGGCCGGCGGTTGGTCTCGGTGAAGTAGCCGGTCAGCTGCTGGATGACGGCGGCGAGCAGGATGCCGATCGCCACGGCGACGAGCGCGAGGATCCGCGGGTCGCCGCTCTTGCCCTGGATCGTCGCGTCGGTGACGCCGTCGAGGTCGGCGTAGGACGAGGGCAGATAGACGAAGACCGCGACGGCGACCAGGACGAGCGAGATCACCGCGGAGATGAAGAAGCCGCGGTTGATCGCCGTCATGCCGCTGCGGTCGCTGCGGCGCGGCGCCACGGCGAAGATGCCGATCATGGCCGTGACCACGCCGATCGCGGGCACCAGCAGCGGGAAGGCGAGTCCGGCGTCGCCGAAGGCGGCCGTGCCGAGGATCAGCGCGGCGACCAGGGTGACGGCGTACGACTCGAAGAGGTCCGCCGCCATGCCCGCGCAGTCGCCGACGTTGTCGCCCACGTTGTCGGCGATGGTGGCGGCATTGCGCGGATCGTCCTCCGGAATGCCTTGCTCGACCTTGCCGACCAGGTCGGCGCCGACGTCGGCGGCCTTGGTGAAGATGCCGCCGCCGACACGCATGAACATCGCGATCAGCGCGGCACCCAGACCGAAGCCCTCGAGCACCTTCGGCGCGTCGGCCGCGTACACCAGCACCACGCAGGAGGCTCCCAGCAGACCGAGCCCCACCGTGAACATGCCGACGACGCCGCCCGTGCGGAAAGCGATCTTCATTGCTTTGTGCGAGACGGCGGTGAGATCCTTTTCCGGCTCACCCTCCGCCGGAGTCGCTTCCCTGGCCGCGGCGGCCACCCGCACATTGCTGCGCACGGCGAGCCACATGCCGATATACCCGGTGGCGGCCGAGAACCCGGCGCCGATCAAGAAGAACACCGATCGGCCGATGCGCTGATTCCAGTCGTCCGCGGGCAGCAGCATCAGCAGGAAGAACACGATCACCGCGAACACGGCGAGCGTGCGCAACTGCCGGGCCAGATAGGCGTTCGCGCCTTCCTGGATGGCCGTCGCGATCTTCTTCATGCTCTCGGTGCCCTCGCCCGCCGCGAGCACCTGCCACAGCAGGATGCCGGCGACCACGAGGGCCGCCAGGGCGACGACGCCGATGACCACGATCAATCCGCGGTTGCCATCGGTCAGGACTGCGGCTGCGAAGGTTGTGGGCTGATCCAACTGATGAGGGGTAGAAAGCCCCGCCATTCGTCCTCCTTGACGCTTGGGCTGAGCTCAAGATGTGGACGGATTGTAGGTACCGGAACCTGATCAAAACAGTGCGCGGCAAACGGAATTACACTTCGCATGCTCTGCAGCAAATGATCGCCCCTCGACCAGGGAACCCGAAAGGGGTAATGCCTCAAAAGCATTGACGCCGAGATTCTGCCTGGCAGCAACTTGATCGAATTATCGGGGGATTGATCGTGAAGTAATTCACGAATGCCGAAGGGCCCTACCAGAGGTAGGGCCCTTCGGGTGATCTCGGCGCGGAACGTCAGGGAAGTTCGGCGACGGCCGGAATGCTCGGCCAGGTCATACGGATCAGTCCGCCGTGCTCGCCGGCGGTGACCTCGACGTCGTCGACGAGCCCGCTGATGACCGCGAGACCCATCTCGTCCTCCTCGGCCTCCGCGTCCTCGGCCGCGGTGCCCGGTGCCCGGTCGCCCGGGGCGGAGCGCGGCGCCTCGTCGCCGACCTCGATGGAGAACTGCTTCTCCTCCTCGATCAGCACCACCTTCACCGGTGCCGTGACGCCGCCCAGCTGATGCAGTCCGACGGCACGGCTGCAGGCCTCACCGACCGCGAGGCGCACCTCGTCGAGGACCGCCTCGTCCACTCCGGCCCTGCGCGCCACCGCCGCCGCCACCAGTCGGGCGGTCCTGACGTGCTCGGGCAGCGCGCTGAAGCGGAGTTCAACGGTGGCCATGCATCCCCCTCGGAACTACGGGCGTGCTGTCCGGAGGGCCGGGCCGCCGAAGCCCGGTCCTCCTTCTTGAACTACTTCCGTCCCGGGGCCGAAGACGGCCCAGAGGCGGTGATCAGTCGGTCGCCGCAACCGCTTCCTCGACCGAGGTGTGGATCGGGAACACCTTGGTGAGGCCGGTGATGCGGAAGATCTTCAGAATGCGCTCCTGGTTGCAGACCAGGCGCAGCGAGCCCTCATGGGCACGCACGCGCTTCAGGCCGCCGACCAGCACGCCGAGCCCGGTGGAGTCGAGGAAGTCCACGCCCTCCATGTCGACGACGAGGTGGAAACTCCCGTCGTTCACCAGCTCGACCAGCTGTTCGCGCAACTTGGGCGCGGTATATACGTCGATTTCGCCACCGACCTCGACGACCGTACGATCGCCGACGGTACGGGTCGACAGGGACAGGTCCACGGATCCTCCAGCACCTTGCTAATCGAGCGGTCGTCCCGCGGGACACCTCGGCTTGAAGCCCCCAGGACGGTTCGCCAGCCGCGATGGCATTCAATCACTTACCGGCGGGCGTGCACGACGCCTTGGTCCCATTGTCCGTCACGCCAGTGACACACTCGGTGCCGATGGCCAAGAATCACCGATCCGATCGATCCCCGACGGGCCCCGTTTCCCGGGTGGACCCGGGCACGGTCCTGGGCCGGCTCGCCTCGGGCCCGAGCCGGGCTTCGCGCATCACTCATACGGAGCATGTGCCCCCGCGGGCGGGTCGGCATGCCGTCTGGCCTGACCGGATCCGATCCGAGGTCATCGCGGCCGTGCAGGCGTGCGGGGTCGAACACCCCTGGGCCCATCAGGCACGCGCCGCCGAGCACGCCCTGGACGGCGAGTCGGTGGTCGTCGCCACCGGCACCGCCTCCGGCAAGTCGCTGGCCTATCTGGTGCCCGTGCTCTCCGCCCTCCTGGACGGCTCCGAGGCCCCGAACGGCCGCGGCGCCACCGCGCTCTACCTGGCACCCACCAAGGCGCTCGCGGCGGATCAGTGCCGATCGGTGAAGAAACTTTCACAACCGCTCGGCAATTCCGTCCGGCCTGCGGTGTACGACGGGGACACGCCGTTCGAGGAACGCGAGTGGGTCCGCCAGTACGCCAACTACGTGCTGACCAACCCCGACATGCTGCACCGGGGCATCCTCCCGTCCCACCCCCGCTGGTCCTCCTTCCTGAAGTCGCTGAAGTACGTCGTCATCGACGAGTGCCACACCTACCGGGGCGTCTTCGGCTCCCACGTCGCGCAGGTGCTGCGCCGGCTACGCCGTCTGTGCGCCCGCTACGGCGCCTCTCCCGTCTTCCTGCTGGCCTCCGCGACCTCAGCCGAGCCCTCGGTCTCCGCCCGCCGCCTGACCGGCCTGCCGGTCGTGGAGGTGGCCGACGACGCCTCACCCCGCGGTGAACTGGTGTTCGCCCTCTGGGAACCCCCGCTCACCGAGATGCAGGGCGAGAAGGGCGCCCCGGTCCGCCGTACCGCCACCGCCGAGACCGCCGACCTGCTGACCGACCTCGCCGTCCAGGGCGTGCGCTCGGTCGCCTTCGTCCGCTCCCGGCGTGGCGCCGAGCTGATCTCGGTGATCGCCCAGGAACGCCTCGCCGAGGTCGACCGCTCGCTCGCCCGGCGCGTGGCGGCCTACCGCGGCGGCTATCTCCCCGAGGAGCGCCGCGCCCTGGAACAGGCACTGCACTCCGGCGAACTCCTCGGCCTCGCCGCGACCACGGCCCTGGAACTCGGCATCGACGTCTCCGGCCTGGACGCCGTGCTGATCGCCGGATACCCCGGCACGCGCGCCTCCCTGTGGCAGCAGGCGGGCCGGGCCGGCCGCGCCGGGCAGGGCGCGCTCGCCGTCCTGATCGCCCGCGACGACCCCCTGGACACCTTCCTGGTCCACCACCCCGAGGCCCTCTTCGACCGGCCCGTGGAGTCCACCGTCCTCGACCCCGACAACCCGTACGTCCTCGCCCCGCACCTGTGCGCCGCAGCGGCGGAACTGCCGCTGACCGAGGAGGACATGGCGCTGTTCGGCCCCGCCTGCGAGGAGCTGCTGCCCCAGCTGGAGGCCGCGAAGCTGCTCCGCCGCCGGACCAGCGCCTGGCACTGGACCCGCCGGGAACGGGCCGCCGACCTCACCGACATTCGCGGCGGGGGCGGTCGGCCGGTCCAGGTCGTCGAGTCCGGTACCGGCCGGCTGCTCGGCACGGTCGACGCGGGCGCCGCCCACGCCACGGTGCACGAGGGCGCGGTCCACCTGCACCAGGGCCGCACCTACCTGGTGCGCTCCCTGGACCTGGAGGACTCCGTCGCCCTGGTCCAGGAGGCCAGCCCCTCGTACGCCACGGTCGCCCGCGACACGACGTCCATCACCGTCCTGGAGACGGACACCGAGATCCCCTGGGGCGACGGCCGCCTCTGCTACGGCTCCGTCGAGGTCACCAACCAAGTCGTCTCCTACCTCCGCCGGCGCCTGATCACCGGCGAGGTCCTGGGCGAGACCAAACTCGACCTCCCTCCTCGGACGCTGCGCACCCGCGCGGTGTGGTGGACGGTCACCGAGGACCAGCTCGACGCGGCCCGGATCACCCCGGAGATCCTCGGCGGCGCCCTGCACGCCGCCGAGCACGCGTCGATCGGCCTGCTGCCCCTCTTCGCGACCTGCGACCGCTGGGACATCGGCGGTGTCTCCGTCCCCCTGCACCCCGACACACTGCTCCCGACGGTCTTCGTCTACGACGGCCATCCCGGCGGCGCGGGCTTCGCCGAGCGCGCCTTCCACACCGCCCGCGCCTGGCTCACCGCCACCCGCGAGGCCATCGCCTCCTGCGAGTGCGAGGCCGGCTGCCCGTCCTGCATCCAGTCCCCGAAGTGCGGCAACGGCAACGACCCGCTGCACAAGAGGGGCGCGGTACGGCTGCTCACGGAACTCCTGCGGGCGGCGCCGGAGAAGGAGTCCCCGGCGGAGACGGGGGCCCCGCCCGCGCTCTGACCTCGACGGCGAACGGTCCCCGGCCCGCCGCCGCGGACACGTCCGAGACGTCACCCACGAGCGCGCACCGCACCAGCCGGGTGCCCTGGGCCCGGGCCACCCTCTCCGCCCGCTCACAGGCCGCTCCGGCGCCCTCCACCCAGTGGTCCGCCGCCGCGAGGGCGGCGAGATCGGCACCGCCCGCCGCGCGGTGCCGGGTGACCACGGCTTGGCCGAGCGCGAGCACGACCCCGAACACCACGCAGAGGACGGCAAGGGTGGCGACGGTCCATACGGTGGCGGAGCCGCGGTCGCCGGGGCGGGGGGCGGTCGGGGGGTGAGTGCTTGGGAGTCGGCAGTCGGGGCCGCGGGCGGCCGGGGAGTGGGTGCCCGGGAGTCGCTGGGTGCTCGGGGGGTGATGGCCCGGCCGGGGGTCACCCGAATGGCGGTCACCCGAGTGGCGAGGGCTCATGGATTCACCCCGGTCCCGGGATCGGTACCGATCCCGGTCGCGGCTTCCGGCACCGGGTCGGTGTCCGGCGCGACCTCGGTGTCCGGCACTGCCGGCGAGCCCGGCCCAACCCCAGTAGCTGGCCCCATCCCCGTGTCGAGCCCCACCCCGCCCTCCTCCACCGCCGCCACGGCCTCCTCCCGTACCTCGAAGGGCAGCCCCCGCAGCGCCGGCGGCTTGGCGACCACCAGCACCCGGACCTGGTCCCCGGCCCGGGTGACGGTGACCTTCGCGCCGGACGGAGCCGCCTCCCGCGCGACCGCGGCGACCGCACCGGCCTGGTCCTGGCGCGCCGCAGCGCGGGCGCCCGTACGGGCCGCGTCCACGCACTGGATCTGGGCGGCGATCACCAGCAGCCCCCACACCAGCGCCATCGCGAACATCACCAGCACGGGCAGCACCACGGCCGACTCCGCCGTCACGAACCCCCGGTCGGCGCCGCGCCGCTCACATCCGCGCATCGAGCGCCTGCTTCACGATGGCCTGGAGCTCCGCGCTGACCTGCCCGCTGGTGACCACCTTGTAGAGCACCACGGCGAACGCCACCGCCGCGATGATTCCCATCGCGTACTCGGAGGTCACCATCCCCGAGTCCCGCCGACCGGTGAAGGCCCGCATGCGCGCCCGTACTGCCGTCACTGCCTTGTGCATTGCCGTGCTCATTGCCTTGTTCATCACAACCCCCGTGAGGATTCGGTTCCGTCGACTACGACTGGTCAGTGCCGAAGGCCGGTCATCCGCCACCCCCTCCCAGCACCCCGTCGGCCAGCCCGATCACCACGGGCAGCACGCCCACCGCGATGAACGCGGGCAGGAAGCACAGCCCCACCGGCGCGGTGACGAGGACCGCCGCCCGCCGCGCCCGGGCCGTCGCGGCGCGTGCCCAGGTGGCGCGGGCGTCCGCGGCGATGCGGGCCACCGGCCCGGCCGCCGCAATCCCGGACACATCGGCCCGCTCCAGCAACCGCGCCAGCGCCCCGGCGCCGGGCAGCGCCGCCAACGTCCGCCACGCCTGGCCCGGTTCACCCCCGAGCCGTACCTCGGCCGCGCCCCGCGCCAGCCCTTCCCCCACCGGCCCGCCCAATGCCTCACCCACGGCCTGGGCCGCGATCACCGGCCCGGCACCGGCGGCGATGCAGGCCGCCAGCAGATCAGCGGCGAGGGGAAGTTGCCGTGCCGCCTCGGCGGCGTCGTACACCGCTCTCTCGGAAGCGACACGCCGCCCCCGCCACCGGTCCACGACGACCGCACCGGCCAGGCCCACCCCGGCCCCGACGACACCACCGACCAGCACCCACCCGGCACACCCCACCGCCGCCGCGGGCAGCCACCGCCGTACCAGGGGCCGCACCTCGAACCTCGGCGCGCCCGGCGCCACTTCCACGGCGGCCACCAGTTCGGCGAGCCGCCGCCGGACCCTCCGCTCACACCGCACCACCCCCACCCACCGCACCAGCCACACCAGGCCCAGCACGATCCCCACCATTACCCCCAGCCTGTGGACAACTTCCGCACTCACCACGCCTCCCTTCGCCGGCCCTTCAGCCGACTTGACCCGTCCGCCGCCCTCGCCCGGACCTCACCTGGACCCCAGTCGCCCTCTGCCGAACCCCCGTCACTCCTGACACGCCCCCCACACCGCCCTCACACCGCCTCCGCTCCTCGCACGATCCGCAGCGCCCACCACACCCCCACCCCCTCCAGCACCCCACCGGCGAACAGACACCCCAGCCCGGCGCCGCTGTGCAGCAGCACCCGCAACGGGTCGGCGCCCATGACCGCGCCGAGGAGCAGTCCCAGGACCGGCAGCCCCGCGAGCATCAGCGCCGTCGACCTGGCGCCCGCCAACTGCGCCCGCAGATCGGCCCGCTGGTCGCGCTCGGCACGCAACGCCGCTTCGAGCCGGTCGAGTCCGGCCGCGAGGCCCGCGCCCTGGTCCACGGCCACCCGCCAGCACGCGGCGAGACCCAGCAACCCTTCGGCGCCCGGTCTCCGCGCCGCCGCCGCGAGGGCGCCTGGAACATCGCCGCCGAACCGCGCGGCCGCCAGCACCGCCGCCTGCGCGTCCCCGAGCCCGCCGGAGTCGAGCGCCGCCCGCAGCAGCGCCTCGCCCGGCTGCCGTCCCGCCCGCACCTCCCCGGCGAGCGCCGCGCACAGGGCGATCACCGCGTCCCCCCGGCGGTCCCGGGCCCGCCGCGCCGCACCGGCCAGCCGTACCCGGCGCAGCAACGGAACCGCCGCAGCACCGGCGACGAGCGGCAGCACCGACGCCCCGAGCACCGCCAGCACCATCCCCGCGACCACCGCCCACCACTCGACCCGCAACCGCCCACGCAGCCGCCGCAGTTCACCGGCCGCCTGCCGCCACCCGGGCGGCCCGGCCCCCACCACCCCGCCGCCGGCAAGCAGCAGCCGTGCCCGCCGAGCCCCGGCATCCCGCCCGCTCAGCAGCCACAGGGCGGCCCCGGCGCACACCACGGCCGCTCCCGTCGACGCCCCGCTCACACCCGTCTCACCCATGCCCGCTCCCCAACTCGCAGTCCTCGTCCCCGAGCAACTCCCGCAGCCGCCCCCAGCCCCGCTCGACCGCGAACGCCCCGGCTCCCCACCGCAGGGCCGGAACCGTCCGCACCAGCCCCGACGGATCCCGCTCCAGCACCTGCACCTCGGCGATCCGCCGCCGGCCGTCACGCCCCCGCACGAGATGCAGCACCACCGACAGCGCGGCCGCCACCTGGCTGTGCAGCGCCGCCCGGTCGAGCCCCGCCGCCGTGCCGAGGGCCTCCAGCCGGGCCGGGACATCGGCCGCCGCGTTGGCGTGCACGGTGCCGCAGCCGCCCTCGTGGCCGGTGTTGAGCGCGGCCAGCAGGTGGACCACCTCCGGTCCGCGCACCTCGCCCACGACCAGCCGGTCCGGCCGCATCCGCAGCGCCTGGCGGACCAGGTCCTGGAGCGTCACCAGCCCGGCGCCCTCCTGGTTGGCGGGTCTGCTCTCCAGCCGTACGACGTGCGGATGGTCGGGCCGCAGCTCCGCCGAGTCCTCGGCGAGCACGATCCGTTCGCCCGCCCCGACCAGCCCGAGCAGCGCGCTCAGCAGCGTCGTCTTGCCGCTGCCGGTGCCGCCGCTGATGAGGAAGGACAGCCGCGCCTCGATCAGTGCCCGCAGCACCCGGTCCCCGCCCGGCGGTACCGTGCCCGCCGCCACCAGTTCGTCCAGCGTGAACGCGCGCGGCCGTACCACCCGCAGGGACAGGCAGGTGCAGCCGACGGCCACCGGGGGCAGCACGGCGTGCAGCCGGGTCCCGTCGGGCAGCCGGGCGTCGGCCCAGGGGCGCGCGCCGTCCAGGCGCCGCCCGGCCACCGCGGCCAGCCGCTGCGCCAGGCGTCGTACGGCCGCCGCGTCGGGGAAGCGGACGCCGGTCAGCTCGAGGCCGCCGCCGCGGTCCACCCAGACCCGGTCCGGCGCCGACACCAGCACGTCGGTCACCGACGGGTCGGCGAGCAGCGGTTCCAGGGGCCCGCTGCCGACGAGTTCGGAGCGCAACTGCTCCGCGGCGCCGAGGATTTCGGCGTCCCCGAGCACCCGCCCCTGTTCGCGCAGTGCCTGCGCCACGCGCGCGGGGGTCGGCTCGCCCCCCTTCTCCGCGAGTCTGCGTCGCACGCCGTCGAGCAGGGCCGGTGTCATGTCGGATCCGGCCGCAAACGTCTCCTGGCCCAGGTAGGTGCTCATGCCGCCCCCGCCTCCAGCAGCGCCCGCTCCCAGAACGTGCGGCAGAAGCGCGCCAGCGGTCCGCGTCCGGCCGCCGCGGGCGGCGCCTTGCCGTCCTGCGGGCGGCTCAGCCCCGCTTCGACCGGTACCTCTCCGGCCAGCGGCAGTCCGAGGAGCCGGGCCACCTCGCGGTCGTCGAGTCCGGGAGCGTAGGGCCCGCGTACCGCCACCCGCAGGTCCCCCAGCACCATCCGGACCGCCGAGGCCACCCGTCCGGCGGCCGCGACGGCGCGCAGTTCGGCGGGGACCACGAGGATGCCGAGGTCGAGCTGGGCGAGCACTTCGGCGACGCCGTCGTCGATCCGGCGCGGCAGGTCGACGACGACCGCGCCGCTGCGGCGCCGGGCGGCGGCCAGCACCGCCCGTACGGCCTGCGGCGGGACGGCGACACAGTCCCCCCGGTCCCAGCTGAGCACCCGCAGGTTGTGCAGCCGGGGCAGCGACTCCTCCAGGGCGCCGCCGCCGACCCGGCCGCGTGAGGCGGCGAAAGCCGGCCAGCGCAGCCCCTCGGCCGTCTCGCCGCCGAGGAGTACGTCGAGTCCGCCGCCCAGTGGATCGGCGTCCACGAGCAGGGTGCGCAGTCCCTCCCGCGCGGAGGTGACGGCGAGGGCGCACGCGAGCGTGGACGCACCGGCGCCGCCCCGGCCGCCGATCACGCCGACGGTGAGGGCGGGCCGACCCACGCCCTCGGCCACGTCGGCGATGCGGTCGACCAGCCACTGCTCCCCGTCCGGGAGCATCAGGACATGGTCGGCGCCGATCTCGACGGCCCGCCGCCAGACCCCGGAGTCGTCCTGGTCCCGGCCGACCAGGACCACGCCCCTTCTGCGCGGAGCGCCGCGCACCCGGCGGGCGGCGTCGTCGCCGACCAGGACCAGCGGCGCGGCCTCCCAGTTGCCGTGCGGTTCGGGAACGCCGTGATGGACCTCGGGCGTGGCGCCCGCTGCCGCGCACAGCCGCAGCAGGTCGTCCAGCAGCTCGGCGTCCTCGGTGACGATCAGCGGTGCCCCCGGCCGCCCGGAGGCGGCGGGCGGCGGTTCCTGTGTGGCGGCTGCGGCCATGGTTTCTCCCCGTGTCGTGTCCCTCGCGGAGCCCTTGCGGCCGCGCGATTCCCTAAGGCGCGGAGAACCGGCGTCCGGTCTCCGTATGAGCGGCCGATACGAACCGGCCAAACGCGCCCGACTAACCGGAACCGGTCCTGAAGTCCGCCCGGCGGGACGCGTTGGGAATCACGGTGCAGCGATGCCGGAAATCGTGTGGATCTTGGTCGATAACTGTGGACAACTCGATGGTTGTGAATATCGCCGTCACCCATACCGGTGGCCCGTGTACGGGTCCCGTACGACTTCCGCAGAGCAGTGTTTCGACTACGCACCGTGACGGATCATGGGCATGACGAAGAGGCGGCCTCAGCCGCCTCGCTACGACCTAGCGGTCGGTCAAAGAAGGGGGAAAACGCATCCGGACATGCGACGACCCCCGCCGGGGGGGAGAGCGGGGGTCGTCTCCACGGCCGACTCGGGGGGGGAGGAGCCGGGCCGGGTTAGCACGGTCGCGAACGATCCGTGACTTCCATGGTGTACCCGAGAGGCCTCTCAGGCAAACCCACACGCCCCACCTTACGCCGAATGGGCTGCGCCTATGCTCAGGTCGTGGAAAACCACTCCTTGCCCCGCACAGCGGCCTTCTTTGACCTGGACAAGACGGTCATTGCGAAGTCGAGCACGCTCACCTTCAGCAAGTCGTTCTACCAAGGCGGCCTGATCAACCGCCGGGCCGTCCTGCGGACCGCTTACGCCCAGTTCGTGTTCCTCGCGGGCGGCGCCGACCACGACCAGATGGAGCGCATGCGCGCGTACCTGTCCGCGCTGTGCCGCGGCTGGAACGTCCAGCAGGTCAAGGAGATCGTCGCCGAGACCCTGCACGACCTCATCGACCCGATCATCTACGACGAGGCCGCCTCCCTGATCGAGGAGCACCACACCGCGGGCCGCGACGTCGTGATCGTGTCGACGTCGGGCGCGGAGGTGGTGGAGCCCATCGGTGAGATGCTCGGCGCCGACCGCGTGGTGGCCACCCGCATGGTCGTGGGCGACGACGGCTGCTTCACGGGCGAGGTGGAGTACTACGCGTACGGCCCGACGAAGGCCGAAGCGGTCAAGGAGCTCGCCGCGTCCGAGGGGTACGACCTCTCCCGTTGCTACGCCTACAGCGACTCGGCGACCGACGTGCCGATGCTCCAGTCGGTCGGCCATCCGCACGCCGTGAACCCGGACCGCGCGCTGCGCCGTGAGGCACTCACGCGCGGGTGGCCCATTCTCGACTTCCACCGCCCGGTACGGCTCAAGCAGCGGCTGCCCTCGCTCTCCGTCCCGACCCGTCCGGCGCTCGTGGTGGCGGCCGCCGTAGGAGCGGCGGCGGCCACCGCGGGACTCGTCTGGTACGCCAGTCGGCGCCGCACCGAACTCGCCTGACCTGCGCCCACGCCCGCCCTTGGGCCGGTTCGGCAGACTGCCGCCCGGTTAGCTCCTGTTTGAACGCAAAAGTAAAGAACGGCGGCCAGGGGTTCCACTTGCTCCGGACCTGGAGTAGAAAGGATTCAACGGCCCGCGAGACCAAGGACATCCGCGAGGATCACCTTTAAAACGCAACCGGCCCCACGGACCGAGCATGAACACCGGGCACCCACGCGACGTCGACCCGTCGATTACGGGCCAGCCGCACCAGGGCACGGGCAAAGTTCCCGACCTGATGGGCAACATATCGAGGACGCTTGGTAACCCGGTGGACATGCCAGCGGCGGTACGAACCTCTTCGTACCGCCGCAACCCTTTTCCCGGGGGCTGCTACGCCGCCCCGCGCTGCAGCGCCTCGCACACCGCCGTCGATTCGCGCGCGCCCAGCTCGATCGCCCTGCCGCAGTGGGCGATCCAGGCCGCCATGCCTTCGGGAGTGCCGGAGACGTACCCGTCGAGCGCCGCGAGGTAGGCGGCGCGGCCGAGTTCGCCGTGGCCGGCCTCGGACGGGCAGACCGACTTGGGGTCGAGCCCGCTGCCCACCAGCACGATGCGCTCGGCCGCGCGCGCGACCAGGCCGTTGTGGGACGTGAAGGGGCGCAGCGCCAGCAACTCGCCGTGCACCACGGCGGCGGTCACCAGCGCCGGAGCGGACCCGCCCGCGATGATCAGTTCGGAGAGGCCGTCCAGTCGGCCGTGGACCTCGTCCGCGCCGGGCAGCGGCAGCTCCACGAGCGGCTCGTCGACCCGCTCGCCGGCCTGGCGCGGGCGCCCGACCTCCGGACCGTTGGTGGCCGCCGCCACCAGGTGCAGCCGCGCCAGCACGCGCAGCGGCGACTGCCGCCAGATGGACAGCAGTTGGCCCGCCTCCGCGGTCAGCCGCAGGGCGGCGCCCATGAGGCGTGCCTCGTCGTCGCCGCTGAAGTCGGTGCGCCTGCGCACCTCCTCCAGGGCCCAGTCGGCGCCGGACAGCGACGCCGAGCCGCGGGCGCCGCGCAGCGCCGCCTCGGAGGTGATCTCGTTGCTGCGGCGGCGCATGACCCGGTGCCCGTAGACCCGGTCCACGGCCTTGCGCACGGACTCCACGGACTCGGCCACACCGGGCAGCGCACCCAGGGCCGCGAGCGGATCGGCGGTCCCGCCTGTCGTACTCATGAGTACGACATTACGCATCCCCGCGCTCCGCCCCACGATCGAGTGGCCTTCTTCACGTTTGTCCGCCCCTCGCACCCGGCCCGCCACTACGCTTACTGAACATGAAAATTGCTTTCGTCGGGAAGGGCGGCAGCGGCAAGACCACCCTGTCGTCCCTGTTCGTCCGGCATCTCGCGGCGACCGGGGCGCCGGTGGTCGCGATCGACGCCGACATCAACCAGCACCTGGGGGCCGCGCTCGGCCTCGACGAGCCCGAGGCGGCCGCCCTGCCGGCGATGGGCGACCGGCTCCCGCTGATCAAGGACTATCTGCGCGGCGCGAACCCGCGGATCGCGTCCGCCGAGACGATGATCAAAACGACCCCGCCGGGCGAGGGCTCCCGGCTGCTGCGGGTGCGCGAGGACAATCCGGTCTACGACGCCTGCGCCCGGCCGGTGGAACTCGACGGCGGCACCGTCCGTTTGATGGTCACCGGCCCCTTCACCGACGCCGACCTGGGGGTCGCCTGCTACCACTCCAAGACGGGAGCGGTGGAGCTGTGCCTGAACCACCTGGTGGACGGGCGCGACGAGTATGTCGTGGTCGACATGACCGCGGGCTCGGACTCCTTCGCCTCCGGCATGTTCACCCGCTTCGACATGACGTTCCTCGTCGCCGAGCCGACCCGGAAGGGAGTCTCCGTCTATCGCCAGTACAAGGAGTACGCCCGTGACTTCGGCGTCGAGCTGAAGGTCGTCGGCAACAAGGTGCACGGACCGGAGGACCTCGACTTCCTGCGCGCCGAAGCCGGGGACGACCTGCTCGTCACGGTCGGGCACTCGGACTGGGTGCGCTCCATGGAGAAGGGCCGCCCGCCCCGGTTCGAGCTCCTGGAGGACGCCAACCGCGGCGCCCTGCTCCGGTTGCAGGAGGCCGTGGACGCCACGTACGAGAGCCGGGACTGGGAGCGCTACACGCGCCAGATGGTGCACTTCCACCTGAAGAACGCGCAGTCCTGGGGGAACGAGCGGACCGGGGCCGACCTCGCCGCGCAGGTCGACCCCGCCTTCGTGCTCGGCGAGAGCGTCACCGCTCCCGCGTGAGCGGGCGCTACTGCCTGGCCGCCGGCGCCCCGGGGACGCCCTTGGGTGCCGGGGCCGGGCGGTCCGCCAGGAAGGACGCCCAGCCCTGCTTCGGGGCCTCGCCGACCGGCAGGGTGGTGAGCTTGGCCAGCACCTTCGGGTCCTGGGCGTCCAGCCAGTCGGCGAGCTGCCGGAAGGAGACGCAGCGCACCTCGGCCTTGGTGCACACCTCCTCGATGACCTCCTGGACGGCCCGCATGTAGGTGCCGCCGTTCCAGGACTCGAAGTGGTTGCCGATGATCAGGGGCGCGCGGTTGCCGTCGTAGGCCCGGCGGAAGCCCTGGAGCAGGCCATCGCGCATCTGGTCGCCCCAGAACTCGTACTTGTCGGGGTCACCCTGGCTGGTGGTGCCGGACTGGTTGACCATGAAGTTGTAGTCCATGGTCAGCTGCTCGAAGGTGTGCCCGGGGAAGGGCACGAGCTGCATCGACAGGTCCCACAGGCCTTCCTTCTTCTTCGGCCAGACCTGGTTGTTGACGCCGCTGGTGTCGTAGCGCAAGCCCAGCTCCCGGGCGGCCTGCATGAAGTTCTCCTGGCCCTCCAGGCAGGGCGTGCGGCCGCCGATGAGTTCCTTGTCGTAGTCGAAGGGCAGCGGCGAGGCGTCCTTCAGACCGGTGTTGGTCTTCCAGGACTTCACGAACTGCTTCGCCTGGGCGATCTCGTCCTTCCACTCCTCGACCGACCATTCGCCGACCCCGCGGCCCTTTCCACAGAAGTGACCGTTGAAGTGGGTGCCGATCTCGTTGCCCTCCAGCCACGCGCCGCGCAGCTGCTTCACGGTCTCGGCGATGCCCTGCTCGTCGTTGAAGCCGATGTCGGAGCGGCCCGGCGAGTGCTGCGGCGGCCGGTACAGGTCGCGCTTGTGCTCGGGCAGCATGTACACGCCGCTGAGGAAGTACGTCATCGTCGCGTTGTTGTCCCTGGCGACCTTGCGGAAGTGGGAGAACAGCTTCTGCCCGTCCTCGCCCGCGCCGTCCCAGGAGAACACCACGAATTGCGGCGGCTTCTGACCGGGCTTCAGGCGTTCGGGTCTGGACAGGTTCGGCTGGGCACCGGTGTACGAGGTCGAGCCGTCCCCGATCAGGCGGACCGGGCTCTTCGGCGGCGCCTGGACCGGCTTCTCCTTCTGCGGGCCGGGGACCCCTTCCTCGGCGCCTTCGCTGCCGATTCCGCAGCCGGCGAGTGATGCGGCACAGACCGCGGCGACCACGGCGCCCGCGGCGATCCTCTGGGTGGCGGCCATGTTCCGCCCACCTACTTTCCTTCTCTCGGGCCAACGCTGAATGGGGCGTTTTCTGGTGATCTGCCGGGAAAAGCGCCGACAGCGCCGCCAAGGTCGCACGAGGCCAGGAAGGAATTAGTACGACAAGCCGACCAAAGGGCCACTTCGCTCATTCGAGTGAGCTATTCGCCCATTTGCCCGGAAACTCTATGCTTGCCCTTTACTCTGCATTACGATCCGTTTACCGAGCGTTGATTCATCCCGCCACTGCACGCCGTGACCCACGGCCGCCGACCCGACCCCCCGCCGTCCGGACGGGGGACCACCAGATCCGCGACCGCGCTGCCCCGGAGGAGACGGGAATCCCATGTCAGCCTGCGTCCCCACCCGCGCCACCGACCCCACTCGGACCGAGCGCACCCAGTCCCCCGCCCCGCCGCCCACGCGCCGACGCCGCTTCCGGCTCGACGGCGCCGACGTGTCCGCGTCGATCGCGGTCTTCCTGATCGCCCTGCCGCTGTCCCTCGGCATCGCCCTCGCCACCGGCGCGCCCCTCCAGGCCGGGCTCGTCGCCGCCGCCGTCGGCGGGCTGGTGGTCGGCCGGCTCGGCGGCTCCCCGCTCCAGGTCAGCGGCCCGGCCGCCGGTCTCACGGTGGTCACCGCCGACCTCATCCAGCGCTACGGCTGGCGCACCACCTGCGCCATCACCGTGCTCGCCGGACTCGCCCAACTCGGCCTCGGCTGCCTGCGCGTGGCACGCACCGCGCTCGCCGTCAGCCCCGCCATCGTGCACGGCATGCTCGCCGGCATCGGCGTCACCATCGCCGTCGCCCAGCTGCACATCGTCCTCGGCGGCACCCCGCAGAGCTCCGTCCCCGACAACCTGCGCGCCCTGCCCGCCCAGTTGGCCGACCTGCACCCGGCCGCCCTGTCGGTGAGCGCGCTCACCCTCGCGCTGCTGCTGCTGTGGCCGCGCCTCCCCGGCCGGACCGGCCGCCTGCTGCGCAAGATCCCGGCCGCCCTCGTCGCCGTCGCCGGAGCCACCGCGGCCGCCTCGCTCGCGGGGCTCCGGCTGCCCAAGGTCGACCTGCCCTCATGGAGCAGTCATGCCCTCGCGGGGCTTCCCGAGGGCCCGGTGCTCGGCGTCGTGGCGGCCGTACTGACCACCACCCTGGTGTGCAGCGTGCAGTCGCTGCTCGGCGCGGTCGCCGCCGACAAGCTGGTGGCCGGGCGCCCCAACCTGCCCCCCGGCGTCGGCCGCTCGAACCTGGACCGCGAACTGCTCGGCCAGGGCGCCGCCAACATCGTCTCCGGCGGTCTCGGCGGGCTGCCCGTGGCGGGGGTGGCGGTGCGGACGTCGGCGAACGTGCACGCGGGTGCCGTGAGCCGGAACTCCACGATGCTGCACGGCGTTCTCGTAGTAGCCGCCACGCTGCTGATGGTCCCGCTCCTGGAGCTCATCCCCCTTGCCGCGCTCGCCGCACTGGTGATGTCCGTCGGCATCCAGATGGTGTCCCTGCACCACATCCGCACGGTGACCCGCCACCGTGAAGTCCTGGTCTACGCCGTCACCACCGCAGGCGTGGTCTTCTTCGGCGTCCTGGAGGGCGTGACGCTGGGGATCGCCGTCGCCGTCGCCGTCTCCCTGCACCGCCTCGCCCGCACCCGGATCACCCACGACGAGCAGGAAGGAGTCCATCACGTACACGTCCGGGGCCAGTTGACGTTCCTCGCGGTCCCGCGGCTCAGCCGCGCCCTGCACCTCGTACCGCAAGGGGCTCCCGCCATCGTGGAGTTGGACGGTTCCTTCATGGACCACGCGGCGTACGAGACGCTCCAGGACTGGCAGAACACGCACACCGCGCGGGGCGGCTCCGTCGAGCTGACCGGCCGCCGCGCGGGGCTCAAGATCTCCGAACCCGGGGTGCCCACCACCGTGCACAACGAGCCCGGGTCGGCCGAGGCGCCCGCTTCCGCCGGCTGCCGGTGCCGTCCCTGGACGCCCTGGCGCAACCACCAGTGCGAGCAGCCCCACCTCGCGCCCGCTTCCGGCGCGCGGCAGGACGGCTCCTGCGACGGTTCCGTTGACGGCGACGGCGACGGCGACGGAGGCGGGGGCGGTACGGCCGGACCGGCCCGCGGTGCCAGCGGGCACGAACTGAAGCGCGGGATCAGTGCGTTCCAGCGCCACACCGCACCGCTGGTGCGCGGGGAGCTGGCCCGGCTGGCGCGGGAGGGGCAGCGGCCCTCGCAGCTCTTCCTCACCTGTGCCGACTCGCGCCTGGTCACCTCGATGATCACCTCCAGTGGTCCCGGGGACCTGTTCGTGGTGCGCAATGTGGGCAACCTCGTGCCGCCCCCGGCCCACGCCGGGACAGGCACCCAGCCGGGCGAGGAGAGCGGGGACGACTCGGTGGCGGCCGCGATCGAGTACGCGGTGGAGGTGCTGAAGGTGCGCTCCATCACCGTGTGCGGGCACTCCGGGTGCGGGGCCATGCAGGCACTGCTCGCCACCGAACCGGGTGACGCGGGGACCCCGCTCAAGCGGTGGCTGCGGCACGGGATGCCGAGCCTGGAGCGCATGGCCGACACCGGCCGGCCGTGGCCCCGGCTGGCGGGGCGGGCACCGGCCGACGCGGTCGAGCAGCTCTGCCTGACCAACGTGGTCCAGCAGTTGGAGCATCTGCGGGCCCATGAGTCGGTGGCCCGGGCCCTGCGGGAGGGGGCGGTGGAGCTGCAGGGGATGTACTTCCACGTGGGTGAGGCGCAGGCGTACCTGCTCAGCGGGGCGGAGGAGGACCAGGTGTTCGACCACGTACGGGCGGCGGATGTGCCGGCCTGACGGGGTGGGACGGTGTCCGGAGTGCGAAAGGCAGCACAGGGACTGAACTCTGCCTGGTCAGCGTCCGTGGGTACGGATGACGGCGACTGCCGCACCACCGCCGTGGACACAGCCGCACACAGGTCTAAACCAATTTCCCGTCGGCCCTTGTCACCGGGCCCCCGGGTCTGATGAGCTGTGGCCTGGGACACAACGGACACCCTGGGAAAGGGAGATGTCGTGAGCAACGAAAGCCTGGCCAACCTCCTCAAGGAGGAGCGACGCTTCGCGCCGCCCGCTGACCTGGCCGCGAACGCCAACGTCACGGTGGAGGCGTACGAACAGGCCAAGGCTGACAGGCTCGGCTTCTGGGCCGCGCAGGCCCGCCGCCTGACCTGGGCCAAGGAGCCGACGCAGACGCTTGACTGGTCGAACCCGCCGTTCGCGAAGTGGTTCGAGGACGGCGAGCTCAATGTCGCCTACAACTGCGTGGACCGGCACGTGGAGGCCGGACACGGGGACCGGGTCGCCATCCACTTCGAGGGAGAGCCCGGCGACGGCCGCGCGATCACCTACGCGGAGCTGAAGGACGAGGTCTCCAAGGCGGCGAACGCGCTGCTGGAGCTGGGCGTGCAGAAGGGCGACCGGGTCGCCGTCTACCTGCCGATGATCCCCGAGGCGGCCGTGGCGATGCTCGCGTGCGCCCGGATCGGCGCCGCGCACTCGGTGGTCTTCGGCGGCTTCTCAGCCGACGCCCTCGCCACCCGCATCCAGGACGCCGACGCCAAGGTCGTGATCACGTCCGACGGCGGCTACCGGCGGGGCAAGCCGTCCGCGCTGAAGCCGGCCGTGGACGAGGCCGTCACCAAGGCGGGCAACGTCGAGCATGTGCTCGTGGTCCAGCGCACCGGCCAGGAGGTGGCCTGGGACGCGGACCGGGACGTGTGGTGGCACGAGATCGTCGGACGGCAGAGCGCCGAGCACACCCCGCAGGCCTTCGGGGCCGAGCACCCGCTGTTCATCCTCTACACCTCGGGAACGACGGGTAAGCCGAAGGGCATCCTGCACACCTCCGGCGGCTACCTCACCCAGGCGGCCTACACCCACCACGCCGTCTTCGACCTCAAGCCCGAGACCGACGTGTACTGGTGCACCGCCGACGTCGGCTGGGTGACCGGACACTCGTACATCGTCTACGGGCCGCTCGCCAACGGCGCCACCCAGGTGATGTACGAGGGCACGCCGGACACCCCGCACCAGGGCCGGTTCTGGGAGATCGTGCAGAAGTACGGGGTGACGATCCTGTACACGGCGCCCACCGCGATCCGGACGTTCATGAAGTGGGGCGACGACATCCCCGCCAAGTTCGACCTCAGCAGCCTGCGGGTGCTGGGCTCGGTGGGCGAGCCGATCAACCCCGAGGCGTGGATCTGGTACCGCAAGCACATCGGCGGCGACCGGACCCCGGTCGTGGACACCTGGTGGCAGACCGAGACGGGCGCGATGATGATCTCGCCGCTGCCCGGCGTCACCCACACCAAGCCCGGCTCGGCCCAGACCCCGCTGCCCGGCATCGCCGCGACCGTCGTCGACGACGAGGCCAACGAGGTGCCCGACGGCGGTGGCGGCTACCTGGTCCTGACCGAGCCGTGGCCGTCCATGCTGCGCACCATCTGGGGCGACGACCAGCGGTTCCTGGACACCTACTGGGCGCGCTTCGAGGGCAAGTACTTCGCCGGGGACGGGGCGAAGAAGGACGACGACGGTGACATCTGGCTGCTGGGCCGCGTCGACGACGTGATGCTGGTCTCCGGCCACAACATCTCCACCACCGAGGTCGAATCCGCGCTCGTCTCGCACCCGTCGGTCGCCGAGGCGGCCGTCGTCGGCGCCGCCGACGAGACGACCGGGCAGGCCATCGTCGCCTTCGTGATCCTGCGCGGTACGGCCGCCGAGACCGAGACCCTGGTGGCCGAGCTGCGCAACCACGTCGGCGCCACCCTCGGCCCGATCGCCAAGCCCAAGCGGATCCTGCCGGTGGCCGAGCTGCCCAAGACCCGCTCCGGCAAGATCATGCGCCGCCTGCTGCGGGACATCGCCGAGAACCGCGAGCTGGGAGACGTCACCACCCTGACGGACTCCACCGTCATGGATCTCATCCAGGCGAAGCTCCCCGCGGCACCGAGCGAGGACTGACCTCCGCCGCTCATCCGGACGCCCGGCGCCCCACCGCGCCGGGCGTTCCGCTGTGCCGCTTCCACCGGGGCACGCGTGCGGCGCCGCCGTACGTTAGATAGGCTAAACAAAACGTAAGACCCTCAAGGTGCGCCGGGAAGTCTGGTCGGCAAGAGTTTGTGCTGCCCACCCACCGGAGGTTCCCGTGTCCGCGCCCCGCACCCCCCGCAAGGTTTTCGGACGGCTCTCCCTGCCGGAGCGGACCTTCGTCGCGGACGCGCTGCGCGCCGAGACCGTCGGCGGTGTGCTGCTCCTCGTGGCCGCCGTCGCCGCGCTGATCTGGGCGAACGTCCCCGCCTTCCAGGACAGCTACGACAGCGTCAGCCACTTCCACATCGGACCCGAGGCCCTCGGCCTGGACCTGTCCATCGAGCACTGGGCCGCCGACGGACTGCTCGCGATCTTCTTCTTCGTCGCCGGGATCGAGCTCAAGCGTGAGCTGGTCGCCGGTGAGCTGCGCGACCCCAAGGCCGCCGCACTGCCGGTGGTGGCCGCGCTGTGCGGAATGGCCGCGCCGGCGCTCGTCTACGTCCTCACCAACGTCGCCGGCGGCGGCTCCATGGACGGCTGGGCCGTGCCCACCGCCACCGACATCGCCTTCGCGCTCGCCGTGCTCGCCGTCATCGGCACCTCCCTGCCGAGCGCGCTGCGCGCCTTCCTGCTCACCCTGGCCGTCGTCGACGACCTCTTCGCGATCCTGATCATCGCGCTGTTCTTCACCGAACAGATCGACTTCGCCGCGCTCGGCGGCGCCGTCCTCGGCCTCGTCGTCTTCTGGCTGCTGCTGCGCAAGGGCGTGCGCGGCTGGTACGTCTACCTCCCGCTCGCGCTCGTCATCTGGGCCCTGATGTACAACAGCGGCGTCCACGCCACCATCGCCGGAGTCGCCATGGGCCTGATGCTGCGCTGCACCCGGCGCGAGGCCGAGCAGCACTCCCCCGGCGAGCACATCGAGCACCTGGTCCGGCCGCTCTCGGCGGGACTGGCCGTGCCGCTGTTCGCACTGTTCAGCGCCGGTGTCACCGTCTCCGGCGGGGCGCTCGGCGAGGTGTTCACCCAGCCCGAGACCCTGGGTGTCGTGCTCGGGCTCGTGCTCGGCAAGTCGCTCGGCATCTTCGGCGGTACCTGGCTCACCGCCCGCTTCACCAAGGCATCGCTCAGCGATGACCTGGCCTGGGCCGATGTGTTCGCCGTGGCGACCTTGGCGGGAATCGGCTTCACCGTCTCCCTGCTCATCGGCGAGCTCGCCTTCGAGGGCGACACCGCCCTGACGGACGAGGTCAAGGCGGCCGTCCTGGTGGGTTCCGTCCTCGCGGCGATGCTGGCGTCGGTGCTGCTGAAGGTACGGAACAGCCGGTACCGCCGGATGGTCGAGACCGAGGAGCGCGACGACGACCACTCCGGCATCCCCGATATCTACGAGGAGGACGACCCGGCGTACCACCTGCGGATGGCGGCCATCCACGACGCCAAGGCCGCCGAGCACCGCCGCCTCGCCGAAGTGAAGGCCGCCGAGCAGGCGCGGCTTGCCGAAGTGACGGGTGGGGCAGGCGAGGAGGACGACCGTCGGGCATGATCTGACGGGACGGTACAAAAGACGAGACCTCACCCATAGGGTCAGTAGAGGGAGAACGCGATGAGCGCACCCGACGGCAGCCCGGTCGGCGCCGAACGCAGCATCGGCCAGCTGTTCGCCTCGGCGACGACCGACATGTCAGCGCTGGTGCACGACGAGATCGCACTGGCCAAGGCCCAGCTCAAGCAGGACGTCAAGCGCGGGGCGACCAGCGGCGGCGCCTTCATGGTGGCGGGCGCGGTACTGGTCTTCTCCCTGCCGATGCTCAACTTCGCGCTGGCGTACGGGATCCGCACCTGGAGCGACTGGAATCTCGCCGTCTGCTTCCTGCTGTCCTTCGCGGCGAACGTCCTCATCGCGCTCGTCCTCACGCTCATCGGCTGGGTCTACGCCAAGAAGACCACGAAGAGCAAGGGCCCGCAGAAGGTCGCCGCGTCGATGAAGGAGAGCGCGGGCGTCCTGCAGAAGGCCAAGCCGCACCCGCGTCCGGCGCCGGCCCTGGAGGACCGGTCGCCCGCCGCCATCGAGGCTGTGGCACGCTCATCGTCATGACGGACCCGGTCCCCTCCCCTTCGGCACAACCCGCCTCGGTCGTCCGACTCGATGGTCCCTGGACCCATCGGGACGTGGCGGCCAATGGTGCGCGCTTCCACATCGCCGAGATGGGTGACGGGCCGCTGGTCCTGCTCCTGCACGGATTCCCGCAGTTCTGGTGGACCTGGCGGCACCAGTTGCCGGCGCTCGCCGACGCCGGGTTCCGGGCCGTCGCCATGGACCTGCGCGGCGTCGGCGGCAGCGACCGCACCCCGCGCGGCTACGACCCCGCCAACCTGGCGCTCGACATCACCGGTGTGATCCGCTCGCTGGGCGAGCCGGACGCCGCCCTCGTCGGGCACGACCTCGGCGGCTACCTGGCCTGGACGGCGGCCGTGATGCGCCCCAAGCTGGTGCGGCGGCTGGCGGTGGCGTCCATGCCGCATCCGCGGCGCTGGCGCTCGGCGATGCTCTCCGACGTCAAGCAGACGGCCGCGGGCTCCTACATCTGGGGGTTCCAGCGGCCCTGGGTGCCGGAGCGCCGGCTCACCGCCGACGACGGGGCGCTGGTGGGGCGGCTGGTCCGGGACTGGTCCGGGCCGCGGCTGCCGGAGGACGACGCGGTGGACACGTACCGCCGCGCGATGTGCATCCCCTCCGCCGCGCACTGCGCGATCGAGCCGTACCGCTGGATGGTCCGCTCGATGGCCCGTCCCGACGGCATCCAGTTCAACCGGCGGATGAAGCGCCCGGTCCGGGTGCCGACCCTGCATCTGCACGGGTCGCTCGACCCGGTGATGCGCACCCGCAGCGCGGCCGGTTCCGGCGAGTACGTCGAAGCCCCCTACCGCTGGCGCCTGTTCGACGGTCTCGGGCACTTCCCGCAGGAAGAGGATCCGGTCGCTTTCTCGACCGAACTGATCAATTGGCTGAAGGATCCCGAACCCGATCGGTGACCGTTCCGACGCACCCGGTACCGGGATCTGAACACCTGTACTACGAACAGCCAATTGCCCGGCGCATAGGCCAATTGGGGGCACTGGGGGCGGTTATCGACCTTGGGGCGGGGGCAGACGTCGGGGTATGGGCTGGACGCACGACTACAGTGACGCAGCACGCACTCGACGCTCGGGCAACGCCCTGAGCTCCCCCCGAGGCGGTGCCACCCCGCAGCTCGCGGGAACCGATTTGAGGGTGGGCATTCCGCGCATCCTGCGCCGCCGGGCCCGCTGGGTCACGGTACGCCTGCGTCACCCCCGCGGCTGAGCTCCTCCGGCGGGATCCACCCGGCTCACAGCGCGCAGCTGTCGCTGTCCACCTGCTGGTTCGCGGTGCGGCCGGCGGTGATGTCGTCCTGGATCTCGTCCGCGGTGAGCGCGTAGCCGGTGTCGGCGTCGTCGAGCGACTTTGCGAAGACCACGCCGTACACCTTGCCGTCGGGCGTGAGCAGCGGGCCGCCGGAGTTGCCCTGGCGCACGACCGCGTACAGCGAGTAGACATCGCGGTGCACGGTGCCGCGATGGTAGATGTCCGGGCCGTTGGCCGGGATACGGCCGCGGACCCGGGCCGCGCGCACGTCGTACGCGCCGTTCTCCGGGAAGCCGGCGATGATCGCGTCGTCGCCGCTGCGGGCGTCGGTGGAGGTGAACTCCAGCGCGGGCGCGTCCAGATCCGGTACGTCGAGCACGGCGATGTCGCGCTTCCAGTCGTACAGGACGACCTGGGCGTCGTACTTGCGGCCCTCTCCGCCTATCTGGACGGTGGGTTCGTCGACGCCGCCCACGACGTGCGCGTTGGTCATCACGCGGCGGTCGGCGTAGACGAAGCCGGTGCCCTCCAGGACCTTGCCGCAACTGTCCGCGGTGCCCACGACCTTGACGATGGAGCGCTTCGCGCGGGTGGCGACCTTGCTGTTCGCCAGGGCCGGGTCGGGGGGCTGGACGTCGGTGATGGGCTCGTTCGAGAACGGGCTGAAGACCTGCGGGAAGCCGTTCTGCGCGAGGACCGAGGAGAAGTCCGCGAACCAGGTGTCGGCCTGCGCGGGCAGCGCCCGGGACACCCCGAGCAGCACCTTGGAGTTGCGGACCTCCTTGCCGAGCGTCGGCAAGGTGGTGCCGGCCAGCGCCGAGCCGATCAGCCAGGCGACCAGGAGCATCGCGACGACGTTGACCAGGGCGCCGCCGGTGGCGTCCAGGGCGCGGGCCGGGGTCCAGGTGATGTACCGGCGCAGCTTGTTGCCGAGGTGGGTGGTCAGGGCCTGGCCGACGGAGGCGCAGACGATGACGACGACCACGGCGACGACGGCGGCGGTCGTGCTCACCTCGGAGTTGTCCGTCATGGCGTCCCAGATCACCGGGAGCAGATAGACGGCGACGAGACCGCCGCCGAGGAAGCCGATCACCGACAGGATGCCGACGACGAAGCCCTGGCGGTAGCCGACGATCGCGAACCACACCGCGGCGACCAGCAGCAGGATGTCCAGCACGTTCACCGCTTCAAGCCTCGCCTCGTCACTTCACGCCCCCGGATTGCAGAACACGGCGTCCACCCTGTCATGACCGCCAGTCCAGCGGGACCTGGTTGTCCCGGTCCCAGGGCAGCTCCCAGCCCGCGAAGTGCAGCAATCGGTCGATGATCCCGGCGGTGAACCCCCAGACCAGGGCCGATTCGACCAGAAATGCCGGACCACGGTGGCCGCTGGGGTGGACGGCGGTGGCGCGGTTGGCGGGGTCCGTGAGATCCGCCACGGGGACGGTGAAGACCCGGGCCGTCTCGTTCGGATCGACGACGCCGACCGGGGTCGGCTCGCGCCACCAGCCCAGCACCGGGGTGACGACGAAGCCGCTGACCGGGATGTACAGGCGGGGCAGGACGCCGAAGAGCTGGACGCCGGCCGGATCGAGCCCGGTCTCCTCCTCGGCCTCGCGGAGAGCGGCCCGCAGCGGTCCGTCGGCCTTCGGGTCGCCGTCCTCGGGGTCGAGGGCACCGCCGGGGAAGGAGGGCTGGCCGGCGTGGGAGCGCAGCGAGCTGGCCCGCTCCATCAGGAGCAGCTCGGGTCCGCGCGCGCCCTCGCCGAACAGGACCAGCACCGCGGACTGCCGCCCGGCGCCGTCCTCCGGCGGCAGGAACCGGCTCAGCTGCACCGGCTGGACCGTCTCCACGGCACGCACCACCGGATCCAGCCAGCCGGGCAGGCCCTCCTTGCTGAGCGCCACCGGCCCGCCCTGCGTGTTGCTCGCGCGTGTCATCGCCACCCCCGTCGTCCTGCCGTGTCCAACGCCGGGCCAGGTCGAGATCGTTCCTGGGCCGGTCCCTGAGATCGACCCCGGAAAGGTCCCTGAGGCGGACCCTGAGCCGGTCCCCGGCCTCGCCGAGGCGGACCGTGGGCCGGCCCTCGACCTCGCTGAGACGTTCCCCGGCCCCGCTGAGGCGGAGCCTGAGTCGGTCCCCGGCCCCGCTGAGGCGGAGCCTGAGACGGTTCCGGGCCTCGCTGCCGACGGCCCGTCATCCGGACCCCAGCGGCGGGGCCGCCCTGCCGCCCGCGTCCAGATACGCCTGCGGGGGCTTCAGCCGCTGGCCGGGGAAGCCGCCCTTCTCGTACTTGAGCAGCTTCTTCGCCTTCTCCGGATCCGTCTCGCCCTCGCCGTACGCTGGGCAGAGCGGGGCGATGGGGCAGGCGCCGCAGGCCGGTTTGCGGGCGTGGCAGATACGGCGGCCGTGCCAGATCACGTGGTGCGAGAGGTCGGTCCAGTCGCTCTTGGGGAACAGCGCGCCGATCTCGGCCTCGATCTTGTCGGCGTCGGTCTGCTCGGTCCACCGCCAGCGTCGTACCAACCGCTGGAAATGGGTGTCCACGGTGATGCCGGGCCGCCCGAAGGCGTTGCCGAGCACCACGAAGGCGGTCTTGCGGCCGACGCCGGGCAGCTTGACGAGGTCCTCGAGCCGTCCCGGCACCTCGCCGCCGAACTCCTCCGACAGGGCCTTGGACAGCCCTATGACCGACCTCGTCTTGGCCCGGAAGAACCCGCACGGGCGCAGAATCTCCTCGACCTCCTCGGGGTTGGCCGCGGCCAGGTCCTCAGGGGTCGGGTACTTCGCGAACAGGGCCGGGGTCGTCTGGTTGACCCTCAGGTCGGTGGTCTGGGCCGACAGGACGGTGGCGACCAGGAGCTGGAAGGAATTCTCGAAGTCCAGCTCGGGATGGGCGTACGGATAGACCTCGGCGAGCTCGCGGTTGATGCGGCGGGCCCGGCGGACCAGGGCGGTGCGCGACTCGGCCTTCGCGGGCTTGACGGCGGCCTGCTTCACGGGCGCCGTCTTCTTCGCCGTAACCGACGCGCGCTTTGCCGCTTTCGCCGGTTTCCTTGCGCCACCGGGGTCTTGTTCGCCCACAGCGGAATCACGACGTACAACCACCCGCCCAGCCCCCTTGGCCTGTGCTCTCACCGGCGTTTTGGACACCCGGCCAGCCTAAAGCCCGACACCGACATCCGCCCCGAGCCCTGAAGATCGGCGCCCAATTGGACCCCTGCCGCTTACCCCGGGACACGTGTGCGGCATCCTTGTGACAGATCACACTGTTTGGACCGTCCGGCAAAACGGGGAACACGGTCCCCTGGTACCAAGGGGGAGCAAGATCCCCTGAGCAGGTCGACAAGGAGAGAACTCGTGGACGACGTTCTGCGGCGCAACCCGCTCTTCGCGGCGCTCGATGACGAGCAGTCCGCGGAGCTCCGCGCCTCCATGAGTGAGGTGACCCTCGCGCGCGGTGACTCCCTGTTCCACGAGGGCGACCCCGGTGACCGGCTCTATGTCGTCACCGAGGGCAAGGTCAAGCTGCACCGCACCTCCCCCGACGGCCGCGAGAACATGCTCGCCGTCGTCGGCCCCGGTGAGCTCATCGGCGAGCTGTCGCTGTTCGACCCGGGCCCGCGTACGGCGACCGCCACCGCGCTGACCGAGGTCAAGCTGCTGGGCCTCGGCCACGGCGACCTCCAGCCCTGGCTGAACGCCCGCCCCGAGGTGGCCACCGCGCTGCTGCGCGCCGTCGCCCGCCGGCTGCGGCGCACCAACGACGCGATGTCCGACCTCGTCTTCTCGGACGTCCCCGGCCGTGTCGCCCGCGCGCTGCTGGACCTCTCCCGCCGCTTCGGCGTGCAGTCCGAGGAGGGCATCCACGTCGTCCACGACCTCACGCAGGAAGAACTGGCCCAGCTGGTCGGCGCGTCCCGCGAGACGGTCAACAAGGCCCTCGCGGACTTCGCCCAGCGCGGCTGGCTGCGCCTGGAGGCCCGCGCGGTGATCCTGCTGGACGTCGAGCGCCTGGCGAAGCGCTCGCGCTGACCCGTACGGCTGTCCCGGGGCTCGTCTCTTCGTGAGGCGGGCCCCGTGTCGTGTTCCGGGTCGTGTTCCGGGTGGCGTGTTCCGGCCCTCGGCCTGGAACGCCGGACGGGCGGCCCCTGGGGCCTGCGCGCCGCGCCGAAAATGCGTCGCCCGGGTTCCTCCCCCCCGGGCACAGTTGGGCCATGACGGAAGGCGTGCAGCGCCCCGGACTCGACTCCCAGGGCCGCATCGAGCGCGAGGGGTCCCTCGGACGGATCGCCCACGACTTCCGGCCGGTCGTCTCCGCCGCTCGCGACCGGCTGCTCGATGTGTTCGGGGGGCGGATGCACAGCGCGTACCTCTACGGGTCGATTCCGCGCGGCACCGCGCGCGTGGGGCGCAGTGATCTCGACCTGCTGGTGCTCCTGCGCGGCGAGCCGACCGAGGGGGACCGCGAGGACGCGCGGGCGCTCGGTGAGGGGCTCGACAAGGAGTTCCGGTGCATCGACGGGGTCGGCACGCTGCTGTACGGCCGGGCGCGCGTGCTGAGCGAGCTGGAGCGGTACGACATGGGCTGGTTCCTCGCCTGCCTGTGCACGCCGCTGCTGGGCGAGGACCTCGCCGAGTACCTGCCGCGCTACCGGCCCGACTCCCTGCTCGCCCGGGAGACCAACGGCGACCTCGCGCTCCTGCTGCCCCGCTGGCGCGAGCGGATCGCGGGCGCGGCCGACTCCGACGAGGCGCGCAGGCCCCTCGTGCGGTTCATGTCCCGCCATCTCGCGCGCACCGGGTTCACGCTGGTCATGCCGCGCTGGAACGGCTGGACGAGCGACCTGGGCGAGATGGCGGAGGCCTTCGGGGCGTACTACCCGCAGGGGGCGGAGCAGATGCGTGCCGCGGCCGTCCGCGGACACGAGCCGACCGGCGATCCGGCGGTGCTGCGGTCGTACGTCGAGGATCTGGGCCCCTGGCTGGCCGAGGAGTACGCGCGCGTGCACGGCGTGAAGGTGCCACGCCCCGACTGAGTCGGCCGGGGCAGGCGGGTGGAGCGCTCGCGCTCGGGGAGCGGCTAGATCAGGCCGTGTTCGCTCAGGTAGTCCAGCTGTGCCCGCACCGACAGCTCCGCCGCCGGCCACAGCGAGCGGTCCACGTCCGCGTACACATGGCCCACGACCGCCGCGGGCGTCCGGTAGCCGTCCTCGACCGCCGTCTCGATCTGGGCGAGGCGGTGGGCCCGGTGGGCGAGGTAGAACTCGACGGCGCCCTGGGCGTCCTCCAGGACCGGGCCGTGGCCGGGCAGCACCGTGTGGACGCCGTCGTCGACCGTGAGCGAGCGCAGGCGGCGCAGGGAGTCCAAATAGTCGCCGAGGCGGCCGTCGGGGTGGGCCACGACCGTCGTGCCGCGGCCCAGGACGGTGTCGCCGGTCAGGACCGCCCGGTCGGCCGGGAGATGGAAGCACAGGGAGTCGGCGGTGTGCCCGGGCGTCGGTACGACCCGCAGCTCCAGGCCGCCGACCCGCACGACCTGCCCGGCGCCGAGTCCTTCGTCGCCGAGCCGCAGTGCCGGGTCCAGGGCACGGACCTTGGTGCCGGTCAGTTCGGCGAAGCGGGCGGCGCCCTCGGCGTGGTCGGGGTGACCGTGCGTCAGGAGGGTGAGGGCGACGCGCTTGCCGGCCTGCTCGGCGGTGTCGACGACGTTGCGCAGATGGCCCTCGTCGAGCGGGCCGGGGTCGACCACGACGGCGAGGTCGGAGCCGGGCTCGGACAGGATCCAGGTGTTCGTGCCGTCCAGGGTCATCGCGGAGGCGTTGGGCGCGAGGACGTTCACCGCGCGCGGGGTGGCGGGGCCCGAGAGGACGCCACCCCGCGGCCGGCCGGGAAGAGTGCGTGCGTCCGTCATGCGTGGGCTCCACCGGTCGGTTCGGTCGGGATGTGCTTGGTGAACTCGTCGTGGCCAGGCCAGGACAGCACGATCTCGCCGTCCTCCAGGCGGGCACGCGCGATGACGGGCGTCATGTCCCGCGCGGGGGCGGCGGCGAGCGCCTCGGCGGCCGTGGCGCAGGGGGCCAGCTGGCGCAGGGTGGCGATGGTGGGCGGCATCATCAGCAACTCGCCCTTGTCGTACGACTCCGCGGCCTCCTGGGGCCGGATCCACACCGTGCGGTCGGCTTCCGTGGAGGCGTTGCGGGTGCGCTGGCCCTCGGGGAGGGCTGCGACGAAGAACCAGGTGTCGTAGCGGCGGGACTCGAACTCCGGGGTGATCCAGCGGGTCCAGGCACCGAGCAGGTCGGAGCGCAGGACCAGGCCCCGGCGGTCGAGGAACTCGGCGAAGGACAGGTCGCGGGCGACGAGGGCGGCGCGGTCGGCCTCCCAGTCGGCGCCCGTGGTGTCGCCGACGACGGAGTCGGGGGCCGGGCCCGCGAGCAGGACGCCCGCCTCCTCGTACGTCTCGCGTACGGCCGCGCAGACGATCGCCTGGGCGCTGTTCTCGTCGACGCCGAGCCGCTGCGCCCACCACGCGCGCGTGGGGCCCGCCCAGCGGACGTGGTGATCGTCGTCGCGGGGGTCGACGCCGCCGCCGGGGTAGGCGTACGCACCGCCGGCGAAGGCCATGGACGCGCGTCTGCGGAGCATGTGGACGACGGGGGTGCCGGTGGCGGTGTCCTTCAGGAGCATGACCGTGGCCGCGCGCTTGGGGGGCACGGGGGTGAGGGTGCCTTCCGCGAGCGCGCGGATGCGGTCGGGCCACTCCGGGGGGTACCACTGACCGTTCGCCATGCTCGGAGGCTATCTCGGGGCGCGCGGATGTTCGAGAGGTGCCTGGGGTGAGAGCGGGGGCGGCCGCACTTCCCGGCGTTGATGGGTGCCCCCCAGAGGGCCCCCAGCGGCACGACCGTTCGCCGTGGTGGCAGGGGCGCACGCCGTACGACGGCCCCTGCCTCCCGGGCGGGCCGCAGGACGTAGCGGAGCCGGTACGGCTCGCCCCCGGCGCCGGCTACGCCTGCGTCAGCTCCACCTGGACCTCGACCTCCACCGGCGCGTCCAGCGGCAGGACCGCGACGCCGACCGCGCTGCGGGCGTGGACGCCCTTGTCGCCCAGGACCTCGCCCAGGAGTTCGCTCGCGCCGTTGAGGACGGCGGGCTGGCCCGTGAAGTCGGCGGCCGAGGCGACGAAGCCCACGACCTTCACCACGCGCGCGATACGGTCCAGGTCACCGGCGACCGACTTGACCGCGGCGAGGGCGTTGAGGGCGCAGATGCGGGCCAGTTCCTTGGCCTCCTCCGGCGTGACCTCCGCGCCCACCTTGCCGGTGACCGGGAGCTTGCCCTCCACCATGGGGAGCTGGCCGGCGGTGTAGATGTACACGCCCGACTGGACCGCCGGCTGGTACGCGGCGAGCGGAGGCACGACCTCCGGGAGCGTGAGACCCAGTTCGGCGAGCTTCGCCTCGACCGCGCTCACGCCCCCTTCACCTGCTTCTCCCGCTTCAGGTAGGCCACCAGCTGCTCCGGGTTGTTCGGCCCGGGCACGACCTGGACGAGCTCCCAGCCGTCCTCGCCCCAGGTGTCCAGAATCTGCTTCGTGGCATGGACGAGCAGCGGCACGGTTACGTATTCCCACTTGGTCATGTGGCCGACTTTAGCCGCTGCCGTACCGGCCCCCGCGCGCACGTTGTCCACAGCCTCCGGCGTGATCCGGCGGCCGACTGGTTAGGCTCGAATACGTGAGCAGGCTCCAGGTCGTCAGCGGCAAGGGCGGGACCGGAAAGACCACGGTCGCCGCCGCGCTAGCCCTCGCCCTCGCCACCGAGGGGAAGCGGACGCTTCTCGTCGAGGTGGAGGGCAGGCAAGGCATCGCTCAGCTCTTCGAGACTGAGACGCTGCCCTATGAGGAGCGGAAGATCGCCGTCGCTCCAGGTGGCGGGGAGGTGTACGCCCTCGCCATCGACCCCGAACTCGCCCTTCTGGACTACCTCCAGATGTTCTACAAGATGGGCGGCGCCGGCAGAGCGCTCAAGAAACTCGGCGCCATCGACTTCGCCACCACCGTCGCCCCGGGACTGCGGGACGTCCTGCTGACGGGCAAGGCCTGCGAGGCCGTACGACGAAAGGACAAAAGCGGGCGTTTCGCGTACGACTACGTCGTCATGGACGCCCCGCCCACCGGCCGCGTCACCCGCTTCCTGAACGTCAACGACGAGGTCGCGGGGCTCGCCAAGATCGGCCCGATACACAATCAGGCGCAGGCGGTGATGCGCGTGCTGAAGTCGTCCGAGACGGCCGTGCACCTGGTGACGCTGCTGGAGGAGATGCCGGTCCAGGAGACCGCGGACGGCATCGCCGAACTGCGCGGGGCGCGGCTGCCGGTGGGCCGGGTCATCGTGAACATGGTGCGACCCCAGGTGTTGGACGCGACCCAGCTGGAACTCGTACGCGGCACACCCCGTACGGCCATCGCGCAGTCCCTGTCGGCGGCCGGTCTCGGCGGGGCGCGGCGCGGCGGGCACGCGGAGCGGCTGGTGGATCCGCTGCTGCGGCAGGCCGAGGAGTACGCCGAGCGCTTCACCCTGGAGCACGAGCAGCGGGCCGTCCTCGGCGACCTGGGCCTGCCGCTGCACGAACTGCCGCTGCTCTCCGAGGGAATGGACCTGGCAGGGCTGTACGAACTGGCCACCGAGCTGCGAGAGCAGGGGATGTCATGAGCCCGGAAGCCCCCACAGGCGCCCATCACCACCTCGCCCCCGCCCGCATCCTGGAGGTGGATCCGCTCCTGGACGACCCCAGGACCCGGATCATCGTGTGCTGCGGCTCCGGCGGCGTCGGCAAGACGACCACCGCGGCAGCGCTCGGGCTGCGGGCCGCCGAGCGCGGCCGGAAGGTCGTGGTGCTCACCATCGACCCCGCCCGCCGGCTCGCCCAGTCCATGGGCATCGACTCGCTCGACAACACCCCGCGCCGGGTGAAGGGCCTCGACGACTCCGCGAGCGGCGAACTGCACGCCATGATGCTCGACATGAAGCGCACCTTCGACGAGATCGTCGAGGCGCACGCGGACCCCGAGCGGGCCGCCGCGATCCTGGGCAACCCCTTCTACCAGTCGCTCTCGGCGGGCTTCGCGGGCACGCAGGAGTACATGGCGATGGAGAAGCTGGGCCAGCTGCGGGCGAAGGAGGAGTGGGACCTCATCGTCGTCGACACCCCGCCCTCCCGCTCCGCGCTGGACTTCCTGGACGCCCCCAAGCGGCTCGGCTCGTTCCTCGACGGCAAGCTGATCCGGGTGCTGCTCGCCCCCGCCAAGGTCGGCGGGCGCGCGGGCATGAAGTTCCTGAATGTCGGCATGTCGATGATGACCGGCGCCCTCGGCAAGCTGCTGGGGGGCCAGTTGCTCAAGGACGTCCAGACGTTCGTGGCCGCGATGGACTCGATGTTCGGCGGCTTCCGTACCCGCGCGGACGCGACGTACAAGCTGCTCCAGGCGCCCGGGACGGCGTTCCTGGTGGTCGCGGCGCCGGAGCGGGACGCGCTGCGGGAGGCCGCGTACTTCGTGGAGCGGCTGGCCGCCGAGGACATGCCGCTGGCGGGTCTGGTGCTCAACCGTGTCCACGGCAGCGGCGCCGACCGGCTGTCCGCCGAGCGGGCGCTCGCCGCCGCGGAAAATCTTGAGGAGTCCCGCATTGTCGATCAGGAGGGCGGGAAAGCTGGTCTTCGTAACTCTCCCGACACGTACGGCAGTTCAGAATCTCCCGCATCCGAGGCCGTCGAGGAAGGCTCCCCCGCCGCCATGGACACGGCCACGGCAGGCCAGGATGTGCACCCCACCACCGACCAGCTCACCGCCGGCCTGTTGAGGCTGCACGCGGACCGTATGCAGTTGCTCTCCCGCGAGCAGCGCACACGGGATCGCTTCGCCGCGCTCCACCCGGAGGTGGCGGTGGCCGAAGTGGCCGCGCTGCCCGGCGATGTGCATGACCTCGCGGGACTGCGCGACATCGGAAACCGGCTGGCGGCAGGCCGACCGGAGCTGCCCAACCCCGGGGCCTGAGCCGACCGGAACCGTCAGCTCACCGCAGCGTAGTTCTCGTACACCTGGTCGTCATCGAGGGACACCAGGCCCGCCCCGCGCTCGTACTCACTACGAGCGGTCTCCAGCAGCCGGCGCCACGAGGTGACGGTCGGCCGCCTGCGCAGCAGCGCGCGGCGCTCCCGCTCCGTCATGCCTCCCCATACGCCGAACTCGACGCGATTGTCGAGCGCATCGGCCAGACATTCGGTACGCACCGGACATCCGGTGCACACCGCCTTGGCCCTGTTCTGCGCTGCTCCCTGAACAAACAGTTCATCCGGATCGGTAGTGCGGCAGGCCGCCTGCGCACTCCAGTCGGTTACCCAGCCCATACCGGCGCCGTCCTCTCCCGAATCGAGGCTCCCCCACGGCGGCAGCGGCATATTCACCGCCGCCAGTTGAGGACGTTACGGAAGGTGGGGACAGCGCAACACCCCCAGCGGGCCCAATCTTGAATGGCCCGAACGGACTATGGGTAAGCGGCAGATCACCCGGGGGAGTGAGCTGGTGACATGCGTGATCATCCCGGCAAAGCGGGACAGTTCAGTTGAGTCACAACGGGCGCCAGGTGACACACAAGGCGGATTCGGACACGCCCCCATCAAAAAAATGATGGCCGACCGGAACGATTCGGGTTCGCCGGACGTATTGATACGTGGACCTACTGCTGTGACAGTTGGGAGCAGCTTAGGCCAAGGCATATACGCGTGTCCGGCGAATGAGAACGTAGGCTGCCCCTATGCCAAAGAAGCGCTCGGGCGGTGGTCTGTCGCCAACGCAGCAGGCCGCCAAGTTCCTCGGTGTCAGTGTGCTCTCGGGAGCCGTCCTGGCGGGAATCGCCCTGCCCGCGGTCGGTGCGCTGGGGCTGGCCGCCAAGGGCTCGGTCGAGAGTTTCGACGAGCTCCCCGCCAACCTCAAGACGCCGCCGCTGAGTCAGCGCACCACGATCCTCGACGCCAAGGGCGGCACGCTCGCCACGGTCTACTCGCGCGACCGCACGGTGGTGGACCTCCAGGACATCTCGCCGTACATGCAGAAGGCGATCGTCGCGATCGAGGACGCCCGCTTCTACCAGCACGGCGCGGTCGACCTGAAGGGCATCCTGCGCGCCCTGAACCGCAACGCGCAGACCGGCGGGGTCGCCGAGGGCGCCTCCACGCTCACCCAGCAGTACGTGAAGAACGTCTTCGTGGAGGAGGCCGGCGACGACCCCACGAAGGTCGCCGAGGCCACCCAGCAGACCCTCGGCCGCAAGATCCGCGAACTGAAGTACGCGATCCAGGTCGAGGAAGAGCTCGGCAAGAAGAAGATCCTCGAGAACTACCTGAACATCACGTTCTTCGGCCAGCAGGCCTACGGCGTCGAGGCCGCCGCGCAGCGCTACTTCTCCAAGTCCGCGAAGGACCTGAAGCTCCAGGAGGCCGCGCTCCTCGCCGGCATCGTCCAGTCGCCCTCGCGCTACGACCCGGTCAACGACGAGGCCGAGGCCGTCAAGCGGCGCAACACCGTGCTCCAGCGCATGGCCGAGGTCGGCGACATCTCCCGGGCGCAGGCCGACAAGGCCGCGGACAAGCCGCTGGGCCTGAAGGTCAGCAAGCCCAAGAACGGCTGCATCACCGCCGTCAAGGGCGCGGGCTTCTTCTGCGACTACGTCCGCGCGGCCTTCCTGAGCGACCCGGTCTTCGGCAAGACCAAGGAGGCCCGGGCCAAGATCTGGAACCAGGGCGGTCTGACCGTCCGGACCACCCTCGACCCGCAGGCCCAGGAGTCGGTCCAGCAGTCGGTCAAGGACCACGTCAACCAGAGCGACGACGTGGCGACCGCGGCGACCATCGTCGAGCCCGGCACCGGCAAGATCCTCGCCATGGGCCAGTCCCGTCCGTACGGCTTCGGCAAGAACGAGACCCAGATCAACCTCTCGGTCGACGCGGCCATGGGCGGCGGCGCGGGCTACCAGCCCGGTTCGACGTTCAAGCCGATCGTGGCCGCGGCGGCGCTCGAGGGCGGGATGCCGCCGAACAAGGTGTACGGATCGCCGTACCAGATGGACTACCCGACCCCGGTGTCGACCTGCGAGGGCGGCACCTGGGACGAAAAGGGCGTCCCGCTGGAGAACGAGAACGAGTCCGAGGTCGGCCCCTACGACATGCGGGAAGCGACCGCGAAGTCGGTCAACACCTACTACGTCGAGATGATCAGCGACATCGGCATCTGCCCGGTGACGGAGATGGCCGAGAAGATGGGCGTCGAGCGCGCGGACGGCGGCAAGCTGGCGCAGGCCCCCTCCATCGCCCTCGGCACCCAGGAGATGTCCCCGCTGACCATGGCGAACGGCTACGCCACCTTCGCCTCGCGCGGGATGTACTGCACGCCGATCGCCATCGAGTCCATCACCCAGCGCGTCGGTGGCAAGGACAAGTCGCTGGAGGTCCCGAAGTCGACCTGCTCGCGCGCGATGTCCGAGAGGACCGCCGACACCATCAACACGCTGCTGCGGGGCGTGGTCGAGGACGGCACGGGCCAGCAGGCGGGCCTCGGCGGCGGCCGCCCGAGCGCCGGCAAGACCGGTACGACGGACGAGCGGTTCGCGGCCTGGTTCGTGGGCTACACCCCGAACATGGCCGGTGCGGTGTGGGTCGGCGACCCCGCGCACAAGCGGAAGATGCAGAACATCACCATCGGTGGTGTCTGGCACGCCAAGGTCTTCGGTGGCCAGGTGCCCGGCCCGATCTGGCGCGACATGATGTCCGGCGCGCTGGAGGGCAAGGAAGCGCCCGAGTTCAGCCTCGTCGACATCCCGAGCAGCAACACGGGTGACCGGGACCGCGGCGACGGTGACGGTGACCGTGGCGGCGACGGGGACAACGACAACGGCAACGGCGACGAGAACGGCAACAACGGCAACGACAACGGCGGCCTGTTCGGCGGGGTCGTCGACGGCGGCACGAGCACGGGCGCCGACGGCGGCACGAGCACCGGCACCGATGGCGGTACGACCGTACCGACGCCGTCGTTCTCCATCCCGGAGGACTTCTTCCAGGGGCAGACGAACGGGAACGGCTCGGGCGGGCGGGACTGATCCGCACGGCCGCGCTGCCGTACTGCGCCGGCTGGGACGACTGCGGCCCCTTTCCCTCTACGGAGGGGAAGGGGCCGTAGGTCTGTCTACGGAGAGCTAGGAGCCGTAGGCCTCTCTGCGGCGACGGCGAGAAGGAGCCGTGGGCCTGTCTACGGCGAGGTAGTGGCCGCAGGTCTGTCTGTCGTCGAGCCGGTCAGCCCGCGAGGAGCTTCTTCACGGCGGCGGCGACGCGCCCGCCCTCCGCCTGACCTGCCACCTTCGGGTTCACGATCTTCATGACCGCGCCCATGGCCCGCGGCCCCTCGGCACCGGCCGCCCGGGCCTCGTCGACGGCCTCGGTGACGATCCGCTCCAGTTCCTCGTCGCTGAGCTGCTTCGGCAGGTACGCGGCGAGCACCTCGCCCTCCGCCTTCTCCCGCTCGGCGGACTCGGCACGGCCACCCTGGGCGAAGGCGTCCGCGGCCTCGCGACGCTTCTTCGCCTCCTTGGTGATCACCTTGAGGACCTCGTCGTCGGAGAGCTCGCGCTTCTCCTTGCCCGCGACCTCCTCCTTGGTGATCGCGGTGAGCGTCAGCCGGAGCGTCGCGGAGCGGAGCTCGTCGCGCTCCTTGATCGCGGCGTTGAGGTCATCCTGCAGCTTCGACTTGAGCGTGGTCATGGCGTCGATTGTCGCAGGTACGGGCGGGAGAAAGCCCCTCGATTTCCCCAGCCGTCGCTTGAGGGGCGGCCAGACACGGGAGTTGGGGACGATCTGACACGATGGAGGTATGCGCGCGCGATACGGAGTACCCCTGGGAATGGCGGCGGCCGGCGCCGCCGGTCTGTTGTATTCGGCGGGTTTCGAGGCCCGCTCCTTCCGCCTGCGGCGGGTGACGGTCCCCGTCCTCCCCGCCGGTATGCGTCCACTGCGCGTGCTGCAGGTCTCCGACATCCACATGGTGAGCGGGCAGCGCAAGAAGCAGCGCTGGCTGCGCTCGCTGGCGGGCCTGCGCCCCGACTTCGTGATCAACACCGGCGACAACCTCTCGGACCCCGAGGGCGTACCGGAGGTGCTGGACGCGCTGGGTCCGCTGATGGAGTTCCCGGGCGCGTACGTCTTCGGCTCCAACGACTACTACGGCCCCAAGCTCCGCAACCCCGCCCTCTACCTGATCGAGAAGGCGCAGGGCAAGCACGGCCTGAACGGCAACCCGCCGGCCGTCGGCGCGATCCACAACCCGTGGGAGGACCTGCGGGACAGCTTCGACACGGCGGGCTGGGTGAACCTGACCAACACCCGCGGCGTCGTGAAGGTCGACGGCGCGTCGGTGGAGCTGACGGGGCTCGACGACCCGCACATCAAGAGGGACCGGTACGCCGAGGTCGCGGGTGGCCCGTCGGGTACGGCGGACTTCTCGATGGGCGTGGTGCACGCGCCGTACCTGCGCGTCCTGGACGCCTTCGCGGCGGACGGCTACCCCCTGATCCTGGCCGGCCACACCCACGGCGGCCAGCTCTGCATCCCCTTCTACGGCGCCCTGGTCACCAACTGCGACCTGGACACCGACCGGGTGAAGGGCCTGTCGACGCACACGGCGGACGGCCGTCGGGCCTACCTGCACGTCTCGGCGGGCTGCGGGGCGAACCGTTACACCCCGTTCCGCTTCGCGTGCCCGCCGGAGGCGACGCTGCTGACGTTGGTGGAGGCGGGGCGGTAGGGGGCGGGGCAGGGGGCGGGGTCTGGGGCTCCCTTAGGGGTTGCCGCTGACGGGGGTGCCGTTGCCCGTGGATTTGCCGCTGACGTGGGTGGCTGCTCGCGTGGGTTGCCGCTCACCGGGGGTTGACCGCTGGCGTGGGTTGCCGCTGACGTAACCCGCACGGACCGCCCACATGGCCCGTTTCGCCCCATTTGCTTAGCGTGAGGGGCATGACCGCCCCCATACCCAGGGACCTCCCGGACCTGCCCGCGATCCCGGGCATTCCCGGGTTCCTGCCCTCCCCCGTGCCCGCCACGGCCGTGGTGGAGCCCGTGCGCCGCCGCCTGGCCACCGTGTTCCGCCTGCTGGTCGCCCTGCTGGCGGCCGGGGCGGTGACGATCGACCTGGTCCTCGGCAGCCCCCTGCGGGTGCTGAGCCACTTCACGATCCAGAGCAACATCCTGCTGGCGCTGGTCATGGTGCTGGCCGCCCGCCGGGCATGGGCGGCCCGCCGCCCCCTGGCATCGGGCCTGACGGGCGCGGCCTTGCTGTACGTGGCCACGACGGGCCTGGTGTACCACCTGCTCCTGGCGAACGCGTCGAGCCCGTTCTCGATGACGGGAGACGCGGCATCGCCGACGGGCTGGCACGCGGTGACGAACTTCGTCCTGCACACGATCACCCCGATCGCGGCGGCCCTGGACTGGCTCCTGCTGACGGCACCGGGCAGCCTGCACCTGCGCCAGGCAGCGGCCTGGCTCCTCTACCCCCTGGCCTACCTGGCCTTCTCCCTGGCCCGGGCCGAACTGCTCCCGGCCGGCACACCGGCCCGCTACCTCTACCCCTTCCTGGACGTAGAGCTGCACGGCTACAAGGGGGTCCTGGGCAACGCCCTCCTCATCGGCCTCTCCGTCTACGCCCTGGCCGTCCTCCTGGTCGCCCTGGACCACGTCCGCCCCAACGCGGTCCGCCACCGGGCCCACCACCGCGCCAAAACCGGATTTCGTCTCCAGCCACCGGTGGGCTAAAGTAAACGACGTCACCGCGTCGAGCGGGGACATCGGGGTGTAGCGCAGCTTGGCAGCGCGCTTCGTTCGGGACGAAGAGGTCGTGGGTTCAAATCCCGCCACCCCGACAGTGAAGTACCAGGTCAGGGGCTTGATCCGCATCGCGGGTCAGGCCCCTGAGTGCTTTCCCAGTCCGGCTTGGGAGAAATCTGGGAGAAGATCTTGGAATCTCGCTCCCAGACGGCCACCTCTTGGTGCTCCCTCGAACCCGTGGGATGAAGCGCCGTTCCCCGGCTCCCACCCGCGTCGCACGGCGCAGCCCTTCGGTTCAGGCGAGTAACCATCGCTTCGGATGTAGGTCCGCTTCAAAGCCGCCTCTGCGACGCCGCGCCACCCTTAGGGTTCTGGCATGCCTATCCCCCGTGAGCCCAACGGCCGGCCATTAACTCTCTACACCCTGGATCTTGATGCCGCTCTCGTCTATGTCCGCGAAGCACTGTCGGAGGGATTGAACGTAGAGATCACCGACCGAGACCTCCGCGACACAAAGACTTATCGCACCTTTCAGGCTTCACCGGTCCTGGTGAAGTACTGGAGCGTCTCTGTCACGGACGGCGCAAGCGCGATGGGCCACCGGTCGGCCTCTGCCCATCAGATCATCGAGGCAGTAGAAGCCTTGACGCCTGAGGTGTATGGGGCCATCCATGCTGATGACCTCGTGGAGTTCTGTCGCAACTACTACAAGAACCTCGCCGGCGCGGCAGATCACACCGGCCGATGAGCAATGACCAAGAGCGAGTCTGCGGTGAGCCTAGAAGCCCTGCCCTCCTGTTCGATGCAGACGGGAGTCTGTACGTCATCCATGACCTGGCCCTGACCGATCAGCTCCTGGAAACACCGGAAGAAGTGCACAAGGCCTTTGACGGCCTGGGACGTCCGCTGGAAGGAGTTGGGCCAGCTGGTGATGTGACGCTGCGTCTGACGAGTGAGGATCCGGAGGGGCCCAAGGTCCGAGCGAGCGTAGCTCGCTACTACTCCGTCCACGCGAGCAGGCACCACACCAGGATCCCTCCCCAGGAAGAGGACCTGGCTGCGTTCATCTTGGCCGTCGCCAACGATGAAGTCATCGAGTAGAGGCGGCGCCACTCAATGCGGTAAGTACGTTGCACGACCCGGCCTCGCGCCGCCAATGACAACTTTCGTAACGTGCTCAGTTTCTGACCAGCCGATACCTGGCCAGAAGCCGCATGTGTCAGAGGTGGGGCATAGGGTTCGCCCATCTGCCTCTTGACCCTGGGGGAATCGTGGCCGCGTGGCTGTTGACCTGCAACCCTGACGTTTTCGACATCGCAAGCTTCCGCAGCGACGGCCAGGTCCTCACGTCATGGGCTATCGCACGACACAAGAGCGAAGTTGCTGCCGGCGACGATTTCGCACTGTGGGTAACAGGTGCCAACGCCGGCTTGATCGCTTACGGCCACTTCACCGGCAGCGCGGCCCGCGGCAAAGCCGATGCGGAGTACTGGGCGAGCGATCCCGGAGAGAAGGACTACGTTCCCCTCGAAGTTGATGAGTGGCTGGACCGCTTGGCGCCCAAGAGCCAGCTTGCTGGTGATCCTCGCATGGCCGGCGCCAGCATCCTCACCCAGCCGTTTGCAGGCAATCCCCACCGACTCACCCACAGCCAGTGGGATGCCGTCCTTGCCGCCATCAACATCTCGAAGGGTGCAGACCCCGAATGGCACCTGACCCCCGGCGACGAGATTCGGCGGGTCGAGCTGCACGACCGTTACGGCGGGAGCTCTCAGAACGGAATCAGTCCGTCTAGGACAACGAGCAACATCCTCATCTTCACTGCGGCCAGCTCAGGTCACCAGCATGGCTATTACGACACGTGGAACGAGGATGGGACGTTCCACTACACCGGCGAGGGCCAGACTGGCGACCAGAAGATGGTGCGCGGAAACAAAGCCATCTACGAACACCGGGAGACCGGCAAACGTCTAAGGCTATTCGAGGGCGCACGCGGAACGGTTCGCTATCTGGGTGAATGGACCCTTGACCCGGAACAGCCGTACTCCGAGGGAGAGGCGCCGGCTACCGGCGGCGGTCCCCTCCGGAAGGTCATCCGCTTCCATCTGGTCCCCGTTGATGCCGCGATCGACGCCCCCGATGTGCAGATCGGGCATGCATATGTAGCACCGAACGAGAGCGTGGCACCAGTCCCTGCCATACCAAGCACTCCAGACCCTGACCTAGTGGGGCGGAACCTGTCCACTCATCGGAAGCTGCAAAACGCACTCGCGAAGGAAGCGCAAGGGCGCGGCTTCACCGCCTTGTCACCCGATGCATCCGATCCTGATTTCGACGTTGCTTGGCGTGACCCTGAGGGGCGAGTAACAGTCTGCGAAGTCAAGTCCCTGACGCACGCCAACGAAGCACGCCAACTCCGGGCAGGGCTTGGGCAAGTTCTCGACTATCACGATCAACTCAGCCACCGCGCGCCTTCAGTGTCAGCGGTTCTGTGGGTTGAGCGCGAGCCTTCAGAGTCAAGGTGGGTTGAGCTGTGCGCCCGTGTAGGTGTAACCCTCGCCTGGCCCGGACAGGAAGACGTGGCCTTCAAAGCCTGACCGGTCAAGCACCACCAAGGCAGATGTGAGTTGCAACACAATCAGCATTCCTGAATGCGCCCTTAGTTATCGTTTGTACCGATCTCACCGGGGACCAAAAACCGGTCTCCGGTTTATGAACCTTTTGTCTCCTCGGGTTCAAGCGTAAGAGCAGGTCAGAGCGGTCCGGCGGAAATCTCGACGCTAACCCGCATCCCGTCTCGTCACTTATGCACCTAATGTCCTGCCGGGTAGTCAGCGCATCACAGTGAAGCCATGATTGCGGCACCCTGTTCGTACAGAACTCGCCCACGCCACCGAGCCGGCAAGCCATTGGTGACGCGGGCGAGTACGAGACGCCGTGGAGGCATCAACATGAGTGTGACGCAGGTGCAGTCAAACGCGCCAATTCCTGCGGTTCCGATCTGGATCATTACCGTGATCGTCATCGTGATCGCGATATGGCCCGCTTTCGGGAGGACGGTCGGTGTACTCAGTGATGCACTGGCTGTCACGGTTGCACTGACTGCAGGCGGCTACCTGCGGGGGAAGGTCCGTCGCCAGCTCATCCCTGACGCTCGGAAAGTCGAGTGACGAGCTAGAGATGCTCAACTCCCGCTGCCGCAGCAGCAGGAACTGAAGGGGCCAACCTACTCATGGTGAGTAGGTTGGCCCCCAGTCGCTGACTCCCCGAAAGTTCCCGCGAGCACTGTTGCGGATGCTCTTACCATCGTGCTCTCAGACGCTGCTGCAAAAGGTCATTGAGCACAGCTACCGGGGACTTGAGGCACATCGCCAACCGAGCATCGAGGGATGCCTCCCACTCAGCGGTGAGGTTCGCCATGAGCTGCTCGCGCATCTCCCGGGTGATGTGCGTGTAGCGCGCCTGTACCGAGCCGTCGATGTGCCCCATGCGCTCATCCATGAGCTTGGGCGGTGTACGGAACCCTTCCATGCGCGTCTTGTGCGTATGGCGCAGGCCATGAGGAGTGAGCCCCTTCGCGATCGGCACCCAGCAACTGTCCGCCCGCGACTGTGCTCCCCTTCCCCGCACCGGGACACCGGGCCAGGGGTCGGCGAGCACGGGCACCGGTCGCGCTTCCTGGGGCGCCTTCTTCGGGTACCAGCCGGAGACAGCCGGGGTGAAGAGCCAGGTGGCGAATCCGTTCCGTCGCCAGTGCTCGGCTTGGTCGACGGCACCCCCTCCGCGGGTGAAGCCGAGAGCGCCGATGGCTTCCCGTACACGGGCCCTGGTGGTTTCGGCTACGACGTCCGGTCGGTTGAGGACGTTGGACACAGTGCCTGTCGAGACGCCGGCGCGTCTCGCTACGTCCACCACCTTCGCGCCGGTCTCCCCCGTTCGGGAGACACCCTGTCCACGGAACATGTAGGTGTTGCCGTGGCAGGAGCAGGGCTTCGGTTGGGTGCGGGCAATGTGGCCTGTCCAGAGCCGAGTTAGCCACGTCGGAGCGTCGATGGTGCGGTAGCTGTCGTCTTTGGGTGGGCAGCGCTCGAACTCTCCCGAGTCGAGTTCGTAGAGCTGCCACTCCACACGGAGAGCAGCGCGACGGATGAACTGGGTCTCCAAGCCCACGATTTCGCCCCACCGCATCCCGGTGTATCCCTTGGTCACCACGGCTACGAATTCGTCGTCCCGCCCTGACAGCAGGGCGGCACGCTCAGCGCTCAGGAGAATGCCGAGCGGATCCGTGACGACCTTCTCCGGCCCGCGGTCACGCGAGCGGCCCGCGCGCTTCCCTCTGCCTCGCCGCTTCGTCGCAGGATTCGCACTGATGAGTTCCTCGTCTACGGCGTCTTCGAGGACCAGGTGAAGCGTGCCGCGCCACGTCTTTACGCTCGATACGGCGTAGAGCGCCTTCTCCTTCTTCTCCCATGCGTCGACATCCGTGCGCTGGATCGAAGCAAGCGAGCGGTCTTCGAACTCGGGGAGTAGGTGTTCCTCCAGGTGGCGACGGTAGTTCTGCATGGTTGAAGCAGCGAGATCCTGAGCGGCGTACCACCGTGAGGCGTAATCACCGAAGGTGATCTGTCCCGCTGCCGGGTCCTTCCAGGCTCCCGCGCGTACCTTCGCCTCTTCAGCGTCGGCCGCCTGCTTGGCTTCGCGCTTCGTTCGGAAGCGGATGGTGTTTCCCTGGTCGTCTGCGACCGTGCCGTACTTGCCCGGTGCGATTTTGTAGCGGCCACGCCAGTACGTGCCGCGGTCTTCTGCGAACCCCATTCGTCCTCTCAACGACAGCGATGGGCGGGAGCCGTGACTCGGCTCCCGCCCATCGAGGTCTTTCGTTCTTCGTCAGACAGCGTTCCGAGCGCGCCGGGGGCGCCGTGCTTGAAGCTGCATGGCGGGCACGTCGAAGGGGACGAACGTGCGTCGGCGAGTCGAAGTAGCGCTGATCTGAGGTGTGTTCACCGGGTCGGGTCGTTCTTCGAGGATGTGGAAGATCTCCTCCACGTGATTTCGCGTGAAGCGGTAGCCGCTGCCGCTCCGGAGGAACGGGATGCGGCGCCGCCGAGCCTGTTCCTTCACCCACCACTCGGAGCAGTCGAGCGCCTCAGCGACTTGCGCAGCGGAGTAGGACTTGGGGAGGTCGGGGTTCTTCTCACCCGAGTGCATTGGCTCCTCTTCCTCTCAGGTCCGCTACTTCCGCTACCTCCGCTACCGCCCTGGTCAGAGGCATGATCCAGGTAGCGGATAGAGGTAGCGGTAGCGGATGGAGCCGCTACCAGCTCCGGGTTCGTGACCGCGGGGCGGGTAGCGGATGGGGTGTTGCGGTAGCGGATGCGGAGCGGCTTGCCGCTACCCGGAAACCGCCTCTGAGCTGCCCGGTAGCGGAGGTAGCGGAAGTAGCGCACTTTCCGCGGGGGGTGGGCAGTAGCGCTGCCACGCGTCATGCAGATCGCTCGCGTAGTAGCCCTTCATGACGCTCCCGCCTGCCTTGATGTTGCGGGCCGCGATGGGTGTGTTGTCCGCGGTCATGTACTCCCGCAGCATCCGCGAAAGCCCGCGGGCGTCGAGCGGCTTGCCGCTCATGTCCGCCCACGGCGCCTCTTCGAGGCTGTGCAGCCTGTCGAGGATGGCGACGGTTGGCAGGCGGTCGATGCCGTTGAACACGTAGTCGCGCAGGTCGGTGAGCAGGCGGATACCGATGCTCCCCTTGTCGCTGGTCTTGGCCGCGTTCACCAGCTCGATGCAGGCAGTGCGGGCCCGCTCCGGCCACGTGCCGCCCGCCGCGTCCGCGATGGCGAGCAGGGGCTCCCACACGTCCGCGGGCCGGTCGCTGACGCCCTCCGGGAGCTCCGGGAACACTCCGTCGACCAGGTGGCGGACGGACTGCGCCCATGCGGCGAGCCGATCGCGCAGCGCGTGGCCCTCCTTCTCGTGGATGCGCTGCCGGAACGGCTCAACCCGCTCGTTCGGTGCACGGCGGCGCATGCGGACGATGACCGAACGCGTGAGGATCGTGTCCGGCAGCGAGCCGAGTCCCGCGACCGCGACCCCGCAGAAGGACGGGAACTCCTGCACCTGCTGATTGGACCCATCGCCGACGCAGCGCCACATGACGCCGGAACGGCGGTGCCCTGCGTTCAAGAATCCGCGGAGTTGTTCGTTCTCTCCGGCTTTGGGGCCAAAGACGGTGTCGATCTCGTCGAAGAGGATGGTCGGCCGTCCCTCCATCCCGGACACCGCGCGGAAGAGCGCGGAGGCCGAGGCGTTGACCGCCACCATCGGTTGCGGCACGAGGGTTTCCACGATCTCCAACGCGCGGGACTTGCCGGAGCCCGGCTCCGGGGAGAGGAACGCGAGCCGCGGTGTGGAGTCGAAGCAGTCGAGCAGGTGCGCGTGTGCGTCCCACAGCGTCACGGCGACGTATGCGGCTTCGAGGGGGAAGATGTTGAAACGGCGGTGGAAGGCTTCCACCTCATCAAGCAGTGCGGAGCCGTCCATGGCGGGTGCCGGCGGGTTGGCGCTCATGCCGCCTGCCTCCCTTCCTGGTTGGTGCGGAGCGGGCATGCGTCGCGGTGGGCGGTGTGGTCGTCGATCAGGACGAGCACCTTCGTGTGGCCGATGGCGCTGCGGTCCCTGCCGCACAGACACTTCGAGGTGGCGGTAGGCACGGCGTCACGCGGCGCGCAGATGCACAGCCACGCGATCGGGTACCGGCCGTCGCCCTGCTGCGGGTCAGGACGAAGAGCAGAAGGGACGCCCTTGCGGGCGGCTCCTTTCGGCTCGCCCACGGCCGGACGGGGCGCGGCTTGTGCGGCGGCGCACGGACCGGTCCGGGTGGCGGGAAGGCTCTTCAGGGGAGGGCGGGGCGGGGTGCTCATGCCGCCCTCCCCTGACTGTTGCGGGCAATCGACCAGTTCAGACCGCTGCGAATGGTCGCTTCACACGACCGCGGCGACAAACCGGCCTGCTCCCCCGCCCACTGAAGAGCCTCCTCAACCTGCTCCCTGGGGAGGTCGCCCCACGCGATGAACCGCCCCAAGGCTCGCGCCGCCCGCAGCAACGTGGCGTTGCGTTCGCCCTCCGGTGCCTGCCGCACGGACGCGGTTTCCGCGTTCAAGCCCGATGCGGCATAGCTGGACGCCCGCACAGACGATGGTGCAGCCGTTAGTGCCCGCAATGCCTGACGTGCCGTCAGGAAAGCGCACAGCCACTCCGGCAGGGGAGCGGGCGGCATGTCGTTGAGGACCGCGTAGGCACCCGCAGCGGTGAGGCTGCCGGGGGCGACGACGTAGCCACCCCACGCGCGGGTGTCGATGCGTTTGCCGAGCCGTCCGGCCGTGTTGCCGAGCCGGGCACCAGACGGGGCGGTGAAGTACAGGTGGACCCCACCGCTCGCAGTCCGCACCGTGCGAGTAGTGGGCACGGCCTGTCCGGCGCGCTCGCAGAGCGCCGTGAAGGTCGTCACGCCGTTAGGCGTGTCCGCACTGCTCTTCCGCTTGGGCAGGTCGAGGTCGACGACGACCAGCCCGGACGGCCCGGTTGCGATGCCGACGTTGAACGGCAAGTCGCCCCACGCGCGGCGGATGCGGTCGGGGTCGATGGTGGCGCGCTGTTCCCACTTGCGGTGACCGCCCGCGCAGTCCCCGATGCCGGGGCACACGTCCTCACCGTGTAGGGCCGGGCGCTTGCCGCCGGGACGGAGTGGGAGGACGGCCCATCCCCGCTCCGCGGCATCGAGGGCGGCGAACAGGAGGTGACGGTTCATGCCGTCACCCCGATCACGCTCGATGGGGTGGCATGGGCCGGATGGCCCTCGCCGTTTGCACGACGTTGGGTCATGCTGAAGGTCTCCTTGTTCTGTTGGAGGGACAGGAGAACCGGGGCGGGCGCAGGCTTGTGGTGAGACGGCGCCCGCCTCGGGCGTAGCTAGCCGTGGAAGTGGTTGCGCTTGAAGACGGCCTTGCGGATGTTGAAGGTGTTGCCGCCGCTGTGGCCGCTCGCGCTGAAGACCTGCACGGCGACCCATCCGCCGAAGATGACGGCGGCGAGGGTGATGAGCTGAGTGATGAGCGCGGTCAGCGCAGTGATGAACGCGGCCAGCAGGAACAGCCCGCCGCAGGCGGCACCGAACCCGATGCCCCCGAGTGCGATGTTCACCGCTGCGCGCGAGACGGGCGGCTTGGCCGCGACCGGTTCGGGCTTGGCGGGTTCGAGGGAGTAGCCGGTGACGACGCGGCCGTCCGGCAGGACGATGCTCGCCACGGATGGGATGCTGCCCGGCTGTACCGGTACGACCGGCGCCGACGGCATCGGGGCGAGCGGGGTGGGCCGGTGGACTTCCACGGTCGCCTCACGGCGGCCGGGCACGAGGTTGGCGTGCTCGTACACAGCGAGCCTCCTTCAGTTCCCGAGGGCGGACAGGGCGTCGGCGGACGCCTGCACGAGGTTGTGGATGGGCTCGTACGCGCCGGTCCCGGCGACGAAGAACCCGAAGAGGAACAGCGCGATGGCCGCACCGCCTCCGGCGGACTTGGTCTTGACGGCGAGGGCGGACGCGGCGCCGAACAGCAGCACGGCGGAGATGTTCAGGATCATCGGGAGCCTTCCGTTCAGGGGGTGTCGGTGCCGGCGCGGTAGATGCGGGCCCAGCGGTTGTAGAGCCAGCGGCCGACGCGTATACGCTTGCCGGTGGCCTTGCAGCGGCGGCAGTCCTTGCCGCGCTTCTGGCGGCCCTTGCGGTCGGTCTTCATCTGGAAGCCCCAGCCGTTGCACTTGCGGCAGTTGCCGAACGGCGAGGCAGCGCACACGGCGGCGTAACATAGCGTTACACCCAGAATCAGGGTGATAGCGAGCAGGACAGGGGTCATGGCGGACCCTTCCAGGCGGTTTTCAGGGGTTTCCGCAGGTGGGCCGCTATCCGCTAGCGGCCTGATCAGAGCGGGTTTGGGGCGCTAGCGGGGCCGCTAACGTTAGCGGGGTGTGCCGCTAGCGCTAGCGGCCCCGGAGTCTTAGCCCGCGTCCCGCTTTCCGTCACGCTCCGCAATCGCCGTGACGATGTGGGAGCGGTCAATGCCGCGCCGGTTGACGACCTTGCCCTTGACCCGGCGGCCCACCTGGATCGTGGAGACGCCGTGCGGTTTCAGAGCCGCGGCCAGTCCCTCGGGGTCCCAGCCGTCGTAGACCTCCTCGCGCAGCTCTGCGAGCCGGGCAACGACGGTTTCGGACCACACCTTGGGCTCATCGGCCGGCGCCACGGCGAGGATGTCGCGCAGCAGGTCATACGCGCTGGTGACCGACTCGGGTGCCTCCCCGAGTGCGTGCCCGGACAGGGTGCCCGCTTCCTCGCGCAAGCGACGGGCGCGGGCACCGATGACTTCGGCGCCCTGACCGTCGATGTAGATGGAGCGAACGATCCGGGCGTCCGAGCCTTCACCGACGAAGTAGTGAATGCCCTTGTCACCCCAGGCGAACATGGTCGCCCGCACGCCCCGCTTGTACGCGGACGTGCCAAGCACCATGTCGTTTTCGAGCTGACCCATGACCTTCAGGCACCACCGGGCCGAAGCGTTCGCGCTGATGCCGGTGGGCAGCGCCTTGGCGTCCGGGCGCTGCGTGGCAAGCAGCAGCACGATGCCAGTGGCCGGACCGCGCTTGACCAGGTCGGTTGCGATCTCCTCGAACTCCTTGGCGTGCTCGGGGTGCTCGAACAGCACCTGGCACTCATCCACTCCAATCACGATCGGGTGCAGACCCAGGGAGCGCTTGTCGGCGAGAGTGCTGGTCACCTTCGACTCCGGGCAGACATCCCGCGGAAGCGAGCGGATCACCTTGGTGCGGCGCCGCAGTTCCTCGCGCAGTGCCCGGAAGTCGTTCAGGCAGTACTCGATGGACTCGTCGTCGTCGCCCGCGGCATGGCGGTGTGAGACGGCATCGCCGACCGGGTCAAGGTCGCCCGTGCCCTTCATGTCGTAGGTGTGCAGCTCCGCGCGCGGGTCCAGCGCAGCGATGAGCAGCAGCAGTCTGAGCAGGAAGGTCTTGCCCATGCGCGGGATGGCGCCGATGACGCCCGCGATGTACATCAGCGTCGCCTCAACCCAGCGTCCGCGCTGGTCAGTGCCGTAGGCGACCGGCTTGAACAGGTCCACCGAACCCGACTTGAGCAGCGGCCACTTGGGCTGCTTGGCGCGGGACATGTCCTGATCCCCCACCCACAGGACGAGGTGACCGGTGTGCTCATCCGGTACCGCCTCGGGCCACACGCACCCGAGCGGGCGGCGCAGGCCGGAAGCGAGCCGGTCGCGACGCTCGATGACGTCGGTCACCGTGACGCCGTACGGGAGGTTGCCCTCCGCGCGCCATCCGGGGCCGTCACGGGTGATCGGGGCGGTGAACTCGAACCCGTCGCGCCCCTTGGCCTGCGCCTGGTTTATGGCGGGGATGCCGAGAGCACCCAGCGCCCGCAGCACGATGTCACTGGTGAGCTTGACCGCCTTGGGCAGTTCCACCGCGCGGTGGATGACCGGGGCATCCGCGCGGCGTCCGGCGAACCCGAGCGCCATCACGACCGCGCTCACCGACACCGCCTGAAGCCAGTCGGGGGCGAGCACGTAGATGGCGAGCGCTGAGCCGAGCCCGACGAACATGGCGAGCACGGCAACGAGGGTGCGCAGGCGGACCCGTCCATCGCGCTGCCGCGACAGCTTCAGGTACTCCGCGGCGTCCTCACGCCGGACCGCGGCGAGTCGGACCGGTTCGCCCTCACGGTCGGCCACCCATCGCATCGTGCCGCCCACGAATCGGGCGGCGCCGGTCGGGGCTTGCAGGGCGAGCCGGGCGGCATAGACCGGGGCGCGCAGCGCGTGATACCCGGCAGCGTGGGCGTAGTGACGGGCCACCCACGCCGTGGCAGTCCGCAGTTCTGCCACCGACCGCAGCCACACGGGAACGACCGCACGGCGCTGGGCACCGAGCAGCCGACCGAGGTAGCCCGGACCGGTGGCCGTCGGGGTCGGCAAGTCGACCATCACGCGCGCGGTCGGGTCGCCCGACTCGGCACCCGACCGACCGGTCTCGGAGTCGGCCGACGGGTCGGAGTCGGGTCGGGCGGTCGGGTCGGCCGACTCGGTACGGGCCGACCGTGCCTTGTCGAGGTCGACTACCTCGCCGCCGGAGTCGGCGGCCATGTCGGCTTCGAGTCGGTGGAAGAGTTCGTTCTCGTCGTCGGGGTGCTTCACTGAAGGTTCCTTCCAGTGGGAGGCAGGGCGGGGTCCGGCCGTCGCTGTAGGAGGTGGGCGGACGGACCCCGCCGGATCGTGGTGCTACGGGGGGTGGCATGGGGAAATCTGAGTTCAGGACGCGGCCGTGCAAGTGGTGCGGCCAGCCGGTGCAGCAGCCAGAAAGCCGCTGGCGAAGGCGGCGTTTTTGCAGCAAGTCACACCGCCGCAGAAGCCGAGTCCTCGAAGCCGTCCTGGAGTTCCTGGACATCTGGTAGGTCAGGCAGCGCGCTGTTCCTCGGGGTAGGCGCAGGGCACGCACATGCCGAGCGACGTGGGGATGACGTATCCGGCGTCCTGTCGGCAGGTGGGGCACGTGCGGCGGGCACGGTTCGCCTTGGCGAGCGCGGCCCACTTGCCCGGCGTCATCGGCCGGACGGGCTTGGCGCGGTCGACGCGGTAGAGGTAGGCGACCAGGGGGCCGCGCCGGTAGCGCGGGCGCATGATCTGCGCCGCGATGGACTGCCCACCGGGCCGTAAGCCGCGGGCCCGTAACTGCCGTTTGGTGGCAAGTCCGTCGGGGGCATAGCGCCACGGATAGGTGGGCAGTCCGTGCCTCGCGCCGGTCGGGTCGAAGCACTTGGCGAACATCAGGCAGCCTCAGCCGTCGTGCCGTCGCCCTCCGCGTCGTCCACGGAATGCAGCGGACGACCGTCGGCGCGCTCTGCCTTCAACTGCTCCCGCAGCTTGCGGGCGTTGGCCTGCGAGACATGCAGCGTGGTGCGCAGACGGTCCGCGGTCAGCTCCGCCTCGGACCACTCTGCCGTGACCGTACGCGCCTCGGTCAGCGCCTCCTCGAAGGTGCGCTGAGTCTTGGCCCTGCCCTTGGCGGGGGTCCGGCGACGCGGGCGCGGCTTGGCGTCGACCGGTGCCGGCGGATTGTCTGCCGGGGGCGGCGCGGGCGTCTCCTGCTCGGCAGCGGGGACCAGGTCGCCCATCCGCAGCATCACGCGCTCGCGCCGCGGGGTCTTCGAGCGCCACTTACGGCCGTAGCGCTCGCGCAGGTCCGCGCGGGCCAACTGCCGTTCCTTCTCGCGCGCCAAGGCATCGGAGTAAGAGGTGATCTCCCACAGCGTCATGCGGCGCCACAGCGCGAATGTGGAGGGGAAGGCAAGCAGCCAGCGGGAGAACCGGATTTTTTCCATGCGGCGGCCGGTGGCCGCGCCGATCCGCACGGCGTAGATGTGCGCGCCGATCTCGGAGAACACAACCCACAGCAGCGGCATCGTGCCGTGGGCGATCTTGGCCCACATGCCCTGTCCGGCGGCGATGTTCAGCCCGCAAGTGATCAGGGTGAGCACCCACGGCACGAACCGCACCCACGCGAGCGCCATGTCCATCCGGATCAACAGCAGGTTGGCGACGGTGAACACTGGGATGGCCACATCGATCCCGACCGGCAGCATCCACGGAACGTGGAAGCCCCATCGGGCAGCGGCGGCCGACACGGCGTCGAAGGAAGAGATCAGACCGAGCGCGCCGACGCCGGCCGCGGCAAGCGCGCCAACTCCGGCAAGGCCCATCTCCGGCTTCGTCAGCGGCGGCACTCCGGACAAAGGCGCCTCGGGAGCGCGGTTGGTGGTCATGCCGCTACCCCCTTGCGTGCCGCGCGGCGGCGCCGGGCGGGGCGCGTCAGGGGGATGACATCGAACAGGTCCGGGTTCTCCTCGATGACCTGCGCGGCGATGCGGATCAGGTCGTCGGGAAGGTTCGGATCGTCGGCGAGGATGTCGCGCGCCGCGTCCTCACGGGCCGCGCGCTCTTCGTCCGTCTCGCCCTCGACCCCAAGCCACAGCTCAACCGGGGTACCGAGCGCCAGCTCCGCGAAGTCCGCGGCAGAGATGGCCTGTTGGTGGCCGATGTACGTGCGCATGACAGCTCCTGAAGTGGGAGGGACACGGAGCCGGAAAGTCGCAGGCGTTTGGTGAGACGGCGACTACTCCGGAAGAACCCAAGCCGCAGCACGGCAGGGGAAAGCGCCCCGACCAGAAGTCGAACCCGGTCTACGACCATCGGGGCAGTGGTGCAGGGTCAGCCGTTGCGGACGCGGCCGGAGACGGTGTTGGCGGACACGTTCAGGTGCCGGGCGCCGGAGATACGCACGTCACCAGAGACGCTGTTGGCACTGACGGGCCCGGCGGCGCCATTAGTCGCCAGCACCCTGATGTCCCCCGAGGTAGTGCCCAGGGTCGCGCCGCGACCGTCGTACAGGTCGACCTCGATGTCACCGGAGACCGACTGTGCGCTAATCAGCTCGGTGACGCGGCCGGCGTGGATGTCGCCGGAGGTGGTGTTGGCGCGCAGTTCCCGGACGCCATCAGCGTCGACGCTGCCAGAGACGGAACGGAACTCCACCCGGTCGACGTAGCCGAAGACCTCCGCGTCGGCGGACTGGGACACGACCGCGAGGGAGGAGTGCGGGGGCAGGCACACCGTGGCCTCGATCGGGCTGTCGGTCGGCATGGTGTTCGTGCCGCCGGAGATGACGCGGCCGTCGACGATGGTCAACCCGGTCACCGATCCGTAGACCGTGCCGACGTTCTGCACGATGCGGTTGCCGCGTCGGCTCTGCACGATCACGTTGCCGGGCATCTCCGGCACCTCGAGGCCGAACGCCTGCCCACTCTGCATGCTGCGGGCGCGGTTGATGGCGTCGGCCGCGGCCCCGGTGGCGTCGTCGGTACGCAGCACGACGCGGGCGGTGGTCAAGCTGTCGAGGACCTGAACGCGGACGCTGCCGACCGGCAGCGACAGGCCCAGGATGATGGGGCCGGAGGTCTCGGAGACGAAGGTGCGCTCAGTCATGGTCAAGCTCCCAAGGCTTGTTGGAGTGGAGCACGGGATGAGCGAAGGAGCGGGACGGCCGCGGCATTGAAGTGGTGAGACGGCGGCCGTACCGCGAAGCCCTCATGCCGCGATGCGGCGGGGCGGCGCCCCCGAACCGAGTCGAACGGCTCGTACGACCATCGGGGCGGTAGTGCATGTCTCCTTCATCGCGACCGCGCTCCCGTGTCAGGTAGAGCTGTCCGGCCTCGAAGTAGGCGTATGGAGACGTGACCTCTCGGTCTAAGCCCTCCGGTTAATGACAAGGCGCCGGGTCGCCTCCCCCCGTCCGATGCGGGGCTCCTGGTCGTGCGGTCTTGCAGGTCAAGCACTTGCAGACACAGCCGGCCAAGCCCTTTCGGGCTTGCCGTGCTGACGTGTAACAGCATGGACTAGCACGTGCTACTACGCAAGAGGGTCGCGGAGACTCGTGCTAGGTCGTGCTAGGGGTGGGTACGCTCGATGGCGTGATGAGCGCTGAAATCTCGAAAGACGACCCCAGACCGGAGTCCGAGCAGGCGGCTGACATCCTGCGGAAAGAGATCCTGCGTGGCGACATCAAGCCGGGGGCCCATGTGGGCTCCGTGCGAGACTTGGCCACACGATTCAAGATCTCGGGAATGACGGTTCAGCGAGCCCTTGCGATCCTGCGTGAGGATGGGCTCATCGTGACCACGTCGCGCGGCAGCTACGCCCGCGATCCCCAGGAAGCCACCGAAGACAGCGGAGCCAACGCAGGTGTCGACCTTCCCGAAGTCCTGCGTCAGCTCGAACATCTCACCTCCCAAGTCTCGGAACTTCGCGGCAGGCTCGAAGCGCTCGAAAGCCGCTCCCTGCCGGGTGGTGCTTGATCTGCAACCAGCATGCGCGGAACGGGAGTTGAGAGGTAAGTGACAGCCAGGGGACGGAAGATCGAAGGAGGGGACATGTCAGGTGACACCCGCCTGTCACCTTCCCTGTCCCCCCGCCTTACGCGCGAGACTCGGAGCAGGCACTCGGAGGAGGGCGCATGAACGACGACAGGCCGGCATGGGCGCGGCGCATCGCTGCGGAACGAGCGGCCCGTGATTGGTCGCAGCGTGACGCCGTGAGGGCACTGCGGGGGCACGCTCCGACAGAGCTGCCCGCGGAAGACAGCATGATTCGCCAGTGGAAGCGCTGGGAGTCAGGCCAGATGCCGAACGACTTCTACCAACCGATCATCGCAGCCGTCTTCGGCACGGTGACGCACGCGCTCTTCCCTGCGCCTTCCCGACGAGACGGGGACACGGAGATTCTGGCAGCGTCCGGCATGGAGACGCTGGAGATCGTAAGCCGCCTCAACCGGTCGGACGTCGACAACGCCACGCTCGATGCTCTGCGGATCACGGCGGACCGGCTCTCCTCGGAGTACCCGTTCATGCCGAGCGAACAGCTCCTCGTCGAGGGGCGCCAGTGGCTCCGCCGCGTCGTCGACCTGCATAAGAAGAGCCTCACACTCGCCCAGCACCGCGAAGTTCTCGCACTGTCCGGGTGGCTCGCGCTCCTGGTCGGCTGCGTCGAGTACGACACGGGCGACCGTCACGCGGCCGAGTCGACGCGACAAGCGGCACTCTCGCTCGCGACCGAGGCAGACCATGCCGAGGTCGCCGGGTGGGCACACGAGATGCGAGCCTGGTTCGCCCTCACGACCGGGGACTACCGCGGCGTCATCGCAGCGGCGCGGGCCGGAGCGGAAGTGGCGCCGCATCACGGCGTTGCTGTGCAGCTCGCAGGCCAGGAAGCCAAGGCGTGGGCGCGGCTCGGGGACCGCCGGCAAGTTGAGGTCGCACTGGATAAGGGGCGGCGGCTGCTCGAAGCGATGCCGTACCCGGAGAACCTGGACAACCACTTCGTGGTGGACCCCGCCAAGTTCGACTTCTACGCAATGGACTGCTACCGCCTGGTCGGCGAAGACAAGCTTGCGCGCACCCTCGCCGAAGAGGTTCTGAGAGCGGGGACGGACTTCGACGGAACCGAGCGCTCGCCCATGCGAAACGCGGAGGCTCGCGTCACCCTCGGCGTCACAGCGGCGCGCGAAGGCGACTTGGAGCAGGCCCTCACGTTGGGGGAACGTGCCCTTGAAGGCACCCGTCAGTCCGTACCGTCGCTTATCATGACCAGTCGGGAACTGGCAGCCGAGATGCGGCTTAGGTACAGCTCCGAACCGGCAGCACAGGAATACCTTACACGATTGCGTGTCCTCGCCGAAGAAAAACCCGGGTTCTTGCCGCGTTGAACAATGTCGCGGCCGCGAATTCACCGCTGGTCGATTTTCCCTACGTAGGGCTTGTCCCTCCCTGCGTCCTATCGAGCAGGGTGGAAATAAGTATGCGATCTGGCATACCCGCGAATAGATAGAACAGAGATTCTGGAACGTAACCTGGTTTACGAAACCAGTTGCGCACCCGAGCGCCCTGGCCTTGGTCATCCGCCATCTCGCCAAGCACTGTTTCCGTGTCTTCGTAGATGTGCGGCGGACGGAGTCGCCCCCTTGAGCGATTCAACATAAAATCGCTGAGAACGGTCTCTCCATTTGGCATCAAGCTGCGCCCCCAGGCGCTCAGAGATTGGCTGCCAGCAGCAAATACATCGTTTACAGCATTCGACGATTGCACTCGGTGCCAAATCTCAAGCAATGTGGGATGTTCTTCTGCTTGACCGGAAGCTACTGCGATATTTATGAAGAACCGCGCCATTAGGATTGCATTTCGCCGAACGTCTACGGGCACCTGAGTTCCAAGCACGGCTCTCACGCCCTCACGAATCAGAAGATCGGTGATGCTGACGGCACCAGTTCCACGCGGCGCTACATGGCAAGCGCTAAGAATAACCACGGGTGGCGGCCTTTCCAACCCGAGTTCAACGCAAAGCTCGTCTCCGATAACCAGTCCAGCACTGTTGTTACCCAGTGCTCCATGCGCACTGATAACAAGAAAATGTGGCATCTCGTCAGCTATGGCGCGGCGCAACTCATCCCGACTTTGAGCCTCGACGATATTCATCGTTATACCGCTTGCCTCAAGGTGCACGATCTCACGTGCCGTTCGCCATCCGATACGCGAGAGCTGTCCGACAGGGTCACGCGACGGGATGCATTCCGCAACCAAGACGCGAATATTTCGGTTCAGCTCTATAGGTACCGCAGGACTGAGCTCTTCCTGAATGGTCCTGAGCAGCGGAATTAGTGGACGATAAGCGATCGGGATTCGCGCCGACAATGGCGCACTGTCACCAGGCATCCGCAATATACCTATTGGGAAATTCGTGAAAACCGTGAGCATTCCAGCACGCCTGATAATCTCGATCAGCGTTTGGCTCCACAAAGGCTTGGCAGCTTCGTTTAGGCGATCAAGCAGTCGCCTTACGCTTGCTCCGCTTTCAGTCCCGGAGAAATGTCGCTCCAACTCAGCTAGCGCGACAAATGCCTCCGGCGGAACGGAGGGAAGCAAGAATCCAATACCGCTTTGACTAAGCGCCTGGTGTGTAGCTACAAATTCTATGGCGGCACGCTCAACGAGCTCGTCTGATCGCAGATGCATTTCTGGAGACCAGGTGTCCTCAGGATGCAATGCAGAAAGCGGTCGCCCCCGTGAACGCAAGGCAGTGTCGTAAGCGATGCGCGCATAAGCGGGAGCCACGCCTGGGAGAGCCAGCGTTACGGGGATATGCATGCGCGCCTCAGCGTATGCACGTGGCAGCTCTTGTTCCGCCTGATCGATTCCTACGCCTTCTCTTTCAAGCCGCGCCAGAGCAGAAAGAAGTGCCTGCTCATGCAAAGTCCGAGCAGTTAGGGAATCTAGGTCTTCGAGTGAATTTATTTGCGCCTCAGCAGTGTCGTCACCCATCTGCCGGGCAAGCCAGCGACGAGGCAGATCCATAGGCGCAGTGTCAAGCCGACGCGTCAACTGCGGTTCACGCCCCAAGTATTCAACTTCGGGCCTATATCGCTTATGTATCTGCTTCCAATGCTCTCTGATGCTATCGCTTGACATATCAGAGTACTTGACCGGCGGGAAGGCAAATCCTAATGCCTCGGCCCGCCGACCACACTCTTCGGCTAGGCCGTCTGGACAAACAGCCAGTACGGGGTCGAGCCCAGCCATAAATCCTGCGCAATGTTCCTGGTCAAAAATCTCAATTGGAACAAATAGAATCTGATGACCCAGGTGGAGCTGTTGGCTCAACTTGAGCAACGTGACGGAGGAATCAGCCAACTGATAGACCGTATTTGGCAGGTGCAGGCAATACCACAAGCCTGGCAGCGCCGCTGATGCTGCGCGCGATAGTCCATGCGGTACGGTGACCTCGGCGTCTTCGCCCAGTTGTCGAAAGAGGAATGGACTGTAGGTCTGCCCCTTGAGATCCTCGCCTTCCTCGAATACGACCGCATACATAGGCATCGGCGGCGGGACCCATCGTGATGTCGATGGCCTATCTGGGACCACTTGCGAGCTCCATTTCCGCCGTGCTTTACACGTTGCATTGCCCACGCCTAGCGGTCGTCCCCCCGGAGCGAGCAGCCCTCGCTACCAGCCAGCACAACAAGGCGGGCGCATGGAGGTGAACAGACACACCACCCGCCTCCCCACGACGATAGGTTAGAGGCCATCGTGATGTCTGCGATCTCCATGTTCAGTCACGAATCGGTCACTGTCGTACCGGTCTCTGTGCTTAGTTGCCTTGCCGGGCATGTGGACTCTCCAGCGGGCAGCAGCCATGTAATCCAGGGGCTTGGGGCAGCGCTTCCCGTAGTGCCCGAGGGGTTGGACTTGGCCGGTAGCGTCGGGAGAAATCTGGGAGAAGATCTCCCCCCGGCGTCTCCCGAAGACTCGGCGAGACCAACTCGAACCAAGCCTTTGACCTGCATAAACGGCTTCGATGCCATCTCTGGATCTTGCCCTGACCTTGTTCGGGACGAAGAGGTCGTGGGTTCAAATCCCGCCACCCCGACGCTGTACAGAGGGCCTGGTGTGTAAATTGCACCAGGTCCTTTGTCGTGCTCGGGGACCGATGAGTTTGGGTGGGGTGGGGAGTCTCTTCTTCGGTTGTGCCGTTCGGCTTGAGGGGAGAGGTTTCGTATGAGCGCCGCTGTTAAGGGGCCCGCCAGCTACTTTCCGTCCATTGAGAAGAAGTATGGGCGGCCGATCCCGGAGTGGATGGAGTTGATCCGGGGGGCCGGGCTCGTCAAGCACATGGAGCTGGTGGGGTGGCTCAAGGCGGAGCATGGTGTGGGGCACGGACATGCCAATGCTCTGGTGGCGTACGCCCTGGCCGACGACAGGGACAAGCAGGGGTAGGTTTCGCGTTCACGTTTCGTCGTACGGGTCCTGCGGGGGTGCCGTCGGGGTTGCTTTCGTCACCTTCAGGTAGGGGATGGGGGCGCCGTTCACCGGGTCTTTGGTGGTGCGGGGGGTGTAGGTGCCCGTTACGCGTAGCCAGGTGTCCGGGCGGAGTACCGGGGGGACCTGGCCGGTCAGGGCGATCTTGATCGGCTGGGCGTCCGCCGCGCAGCAGTTCAGGGTCATGCGGACCAGGTAGGGGGTGCCTGAGGGGGACAGCGCTACGAAGCCGGTGATCTCCACGCGGCGGTCCTTCAGGGTGCGGCCCTGGTCGTAGACCGCTCTTGCCGCGTAGTCCGGGAGGGAGAGGGGGGTGGGGTCGTGTGGGGGCAACTCTTCGTAGCCGTAGGGCTCTTGGAGGGCCGTACCGGTGCGTAGTGCGCTGTATGAGCCCAGGGCCGGTGGGGCGACCAGGATCAGGGCCAGGACCGG
>NZ_JAMJFL010000002.1 GCF_023544665.1 Streptomyces sp. YS415 | reverse complement strand
TCGCGGTGGCACGTCCGAGATCGCGATGGCCACCGCCCGCCGGATGATCGCCCGGCGCACCCGCACGGTGTGGCTGGCGGGGCGTCCGACGCCCGCCCTGGAGGAGTCGGCCGAGCATCTGCGCGCGCTGGGCGCCCGAGTGCACACCGTCGCCTTCGACGCGCTGGACACCGAGTCCCACGAATGGGTGCTCGGCAAGATCTTCGCCGAGGGGGACATCGACCTCGTGCTGCTGGCGTTCGGCGTCCTCGGCGACCAGGCCCACGACGAGCGCGACCCGGCGGCGGCGGTGCGCGTGGCCCGGACGAACTACACCGGCGCGGTCTCGGCGGGCCTGATCTGCGCCCGCGCGCTCCAGGACCAGGGCCACGGCTCCCTGGTCGTGCTGTCCTCGGTGGCCGGCGAACGCGCCCGCCGCGCCAACTTCATCTACGGCTCCAGCAAGGCGGGCCTCGACGCCTTCGCCCAGGGCCTCGGCGACGCCCTGCACGGCACGGGCGCCCACGTGATGGTCGTACGCCCCGGCTTCGTACGCTCGAAGATGACCGCCGGCCTGGAGGAATCCCCCCTGGCGACGACCCCGGAGGCCGTGGCGACGGCGATCGAGCTGGGGCTCCGGCGGCGGTCGGAGACGGTGTGGGTGCCGGGTGTGCTGCGCGTGGTGATGTCGGCGCTGCGGCACCTGCCGCGTGGCGTGTTCCGGCGGCTGCCGATCTAGGCCTGCGGAGCTAATTCGCCGGGATGGACCCGCGCTCCACATGGCTCGCCTGCGGCGGCACCACCGCCCCGCCGAAGGCGTACTCCCGCAGCTTGCGCCAGACGCCGTCCGCGCCCTGCTCGTAGAGCGCGAACCCGGTGCAGGGCCACTCGGCCTCGTAGTCGGCGAGTTCCTCGAACGCGCGGTCCATCGCCGCGTCGTCGATGCCGTGCGCGACCGTCACATGCGGGTGGTACGGGAACTGCAGGTCACGCGAGACGGGACCGGACGCGTCCCGCACCTGCTTCTGCAGCCACGTGCACGCCTCCGCCCCCTCGGCGACCTGGACGAAGACGACCGGTGACAGGGGCCGGAAGGTGCCTGTGCCCGACAACCGCATCGGGAAGGGCCGCCCGGCCGCCGCCACCTCCCTCAGATGCGCCTCGATCGCCGGCAGCAGCGAGGCGTCCACCTCGGTCGGCGGCAGCAGGGTGACATGCGTGGGGATGCCGTGAGCCGCGGCGTCGCCGAAGCCCGCGCGCCGCTCCTGGAGCAGGCTGCCGTGAGGCTCCGGGACCGCGATCGACACGCCGATCGTTACGGTCCCCACGTCGTCTCCTGTCGTCGTGACGGTCGGTTCTCTCAGCCGTCGGCTATCGACTGTACGGCCACGGCTGTGCTGGGGGCAGGCGCAACCGAAGTGATGTGCAGCGCTCTGCCCAGTGGTACGTGTGTGCGGTGGTGCGCCTCAGTGCTTGGCGGGCAGGAAGCCGACCCTGTCGTAGGCCTGCGCCAGCGTCTCCGCGGCGACGGCACGCGCCTTCTCCGCGCCCTTGGCCAGGATCGAGTCGAGCGTCTCCGGGTCGTCCAGATACTGCTGGGTCCGCTCCCGGAACGGCGTCACGAACTCGACCATGACCTCGGCCAGGTCCGTCTTGAGCGCACCGTAGCCCTTGCCGTCGTACTTCTGCTCCAGTTCCGCGATTCCGGCCCCCGTGAGGGTCGAGTAGATCGAGAGCAGGTTGCTGACGCCCGGCTTGTTCGCGGCGTCGTAGCGGATGACGGTGTCGGTGTCGGTGACCGCGCTCTTGACCTTCTTCGCGGTGGCCTTGGGCTCGTCGAGGAGGTTGATCAGGCCCTTCGGCGTGGACGCCGACTTGCTCATCTTGATCGACGGGTCCTGGAGGTCGTAGATCTTCGCCGTCTCCTTGAGGATGTACGGCTTGGGGATCGTGAAGGTCGCGCCGAACCGGCCGTTGAAGCGCTCGGCGAGGTCGCGGGTCAGCTCGATGTGCTGGCGCTGGTCCTCGCCGACCGGGACCTCGTTGGCCTGGTAGAGCAGGATGTCGGCGACCTGGAGGACCGGGTACGTGAACAGGCCGACGGAGGCCCGCTCCGTGCCCTGCTTGGCGGACTTGTCCTTGAACTGGGTCATGCGGGAGGCCTCGCCGAAACCGGTGAGGCAGTTCATGACCCAGCCGAGCTGGGCGTGCTCGGGGACGTGGCTCTGGACGAAGAGCGTGCAGCGCTCGGGGTCGAGACCGGCGGCGAGGAGCTGGGCGACGGCCAGCCGGGTGTTCGCGCGCAGCTGCTCGGGGTCCTGCGGGACCGTGATCGCGTGCAGGTCGACGACCATGTAGAACGCGTCGTGGGTCTCCTGGAGGGCCACCCACTGGCGGACGGCGCCCAGGTAGTTGCCGAGGTGGAACGAGCCGGCGGTGGGCTGGATTCCGGAGAGCACGCGGGGTCGGTCAGAAGCCATGCTCACCATTCTCTCAGGTCCCGGCGCCCGATCCGGAACCGATCGGGAACTGGTCCGCAACAGGTGGGAACCGATCCGTCTGCCGCGGTGTAACAAGGGTGTGAGAACGCGGGAGGGGGGCCGCATCGTCGATGAGGCCGTGGTGATCGCTCGCGTACGCGCCGGGGATCCGGAGGCGTACGCGGAGCTGGTGCGTGCCCATACGGGCATCGCCCTGCGGGCGGCCGCCGCGCTCGGAGCCGGTGCGGACGCGGAGGACGTGGTGCAGCAGGCCTTCGTCAAGGCGTACTGCGCGCTGGGGCGGTTCCGGGACGGCTCTGCGTTCCGGCCGTGGCTGCTGTCGATCGTCGCCAATGAGACGAGGAACACGGTGCGCACGGCGGCCCGGCAGCGCACGCTCGCCGGCCGGGAGGCGGCCTTCGTGGAGGCCGAGCCGCTGATACCGGAATCGGCGGATCCGGCGGCGGCGACGCTGCGCACGGAGCGCCGCGCGGCCCTGCTGGCCGCCCTGGAGAAACTGAGCGAGGAGCATCGCCTGGTCGTCACCTACCGCTATCTGCTGGAGATGGACGAGCCGGAGACGGCCCAGGCACTGGGCTGGCCCCGGGGGACGGTGAAGTCCCGGCTCAATCGCGCACTGCGCAAGCTGGGAAGGCTGCTGCCGGACTTCGAGCCCGGGGAAGGGGGTGAGGAGCATGAGTGAGGAACGCGAGGCGTACGACGGTGACCGCAGCCGCGGGCTGCCGGAGGAGCTGCGGTCGCTCGGGCGGTCCCTGGACCGGCCGGGGGCGGACGGCGCCGAGACGATGGCCGAGCGGGTGCTGGGGCAGATACTCGCCGAGCGGATCCCGACGCCGGTGGCCGAGCCGGCCGGGGCCCGGGAGCGGGTGCGTGCGGCACGGCGGTGGGCGCGGGCGCGCCGGCGTTCGCTGACGGCGGGGCTGTGCGGTCTGCTCGCGGTGCTCGTGTTCACGCCCCCGGTGCGGGCGGCGGTCCTCGACTGGTTCGGCTTCGGCGGGGTCGAGGTGCGCTACGACCCGTCGGCCCGGCCCTCGGCGAGCGCCGAGTTGCCCCGCTGCGAGGGCACGGGGTCGGTGTCGCTCGCGCAGGCCGGGCGCCGGGCCGGGTTCGAGCCCGCCGTTCCCGACGCCCTGGGCGCGCCGGACGCGGTGACGGTGACCGGGGAGCCGCAGGGGCGGTTCCTGGTGAGTCTGTGCTGGCAGGAGGGCGGCCGGACGATCCGGCTGGACGAGTTCCCGGACCGGCTGGACACCGGTTTCATCAAGACCGTGCGGGAGCAGCCGCAGTGGCTCACGCTGGAGGGCTCCTCGGCGTTGGAGCCGGCGCTGTGGTTCGCACGGCCGCATCTGCTGAGTTTCTGGCTGGTGGGGGCGGACGGTGGCCCGTACGCCCGCAAGGAGCGGACCGCGGGGCCGACCCTGCTGTGGATGCACGGGACGGGCACGGCGGACGACGACGTCCTCACGCTGCGGCTGGAGGGGGTCACGTCGAAGGAGCGGGCGGTGGAGATCGCGACGTCGCTGGAGGCAGCGCAGTCGCCGGAAGAGACCTCCGAATAGTCCGACGGGGGTGGGAACTCCGGCGGGCCGGGCGGTGTACCAGAAGTGACACGCGGCTCGCGGACGGGCCGCTCGGTGATCGACTGCTTGGGGGTTCGGATGCGCAGGCGAGTGCTCGGCTCGAGAGGCGGACGGCGGCGGCTGACGGCGCTGGCGGGGGTGTTGACCATGGCGCTGGGGATGTCGGTGTGGGGTGCGGCGCCGGCCTCGGCCGGGGGGCCGACGAGTGCGTTCCTGGCCTCGCCGGAGACCGGGAAGGCGGCGGGGCTGTACACCACGGACCGCAAGTACGCCCAGCTGGACTCCCTCCTTCTGGCGGGCACCCTGGGCGCCCCGCCCAAGGACGCGATGGCGGACCGGCGCGTCACCGTCACCTGGCTGGTGCACGACACCTCTCCCTGGCGGGTCGATCACATCTTCCCCGCCACCGAGGGCACGGACGTCTGGGTGCACCGGGCCATGAACATCACCGAACCGACGGAGGGCAGCTGGCACCGCGCCCCGAAACCCGAGCGACTGCGGGCCCTGCTGACGGATCTGGGCGTGCTGGGCAGGGGGGACGACGGTGCGGACCTGACGTCCTTCTCGCTGGCGGAGATGTACACGACCGACGGGGAGCAAGGGAGTGTCCCGGATACGGATACGGAGGCGGGGACGGAGACCGAGGTGCCGGCGGAGGGCGTCGCGGCGGCCCGGCCCGCGGCGGCGCCGGGGACGAGCGAGGACACCGACTGGTGGTGGGCCCTGCCCGGCGGAGCGGCCGGGGCGGTGCTGGCGCTGACTCTGCGGCCCTTCGCCGCACGGTTGCCGCTGGGCGGCCGGAGAGGCGAGCCGGGGCCCCGGCAGGAGCTGCGGGACGCGTGACGGGCACGGGCGGACGGGATCGGCAGGGGGAGGTCGAGGGCGGATGAGCGTGCCCAGGGGGCGGATGGCCGCGCGGCTGGTGCTGCTGGGGCCGGTGTCGGTGGCGCTGGCGCTGTGCGGCGGGGCACCGGCGGCCGGGGCGGTGGGTGCGGCTCGGGCCCCCGATCTGGCGATGGTGGCCGCGGGTCGCGCGGGGCAGCCGACCGTGATGCGGTCCGGGGAAGAGCGGTTCGCCCGGCTGTGGCAGCTGCTGGAGCCGACGTACACCGGGACCGAGCGGGTGCCCGAGGCGTGGAGCGAGGGCCGGCATCCGCCGGTGCGGCTCACGGTGGTGTGGGGGCTGACGGGGGTGGGCGGCCGGTCCACGACCGGCAGTACCCCGCGCGGGGGCGTGGCCCTGGAGCGGCGGGATCAGCTGTTCGTCGCCGAGGACGGCACACCCTGGGTGCGGTCCGATCCGGCGCCGCATGTGGAGGACGACGATATCCGCTGGCATCGGGCGCCGCGCTCGGTCTTCGAGCGGCTGGACCGGTCGGGGCTGTTCGGCGGCCCGGTGCGCGGTGCCTCGGCCGGGGCCGGGGAACCGGTCCCGGCGGTGGACGCCGTGTGGTGGGCGATACCGGGACTGGCCCTGGGCTTCGCGGCCGGGGCGGGCGGCACCCTGGCGATACGCCGCGCGGCGGCCCGCCCTGGAGGGGGGCCGCCGCGGGAGGAGCCACGACAGGAGCTCATCGACCTGTGACCGTCATCGGTCTGTGAAGCGGCACCGGTCTGTGAGCGGCACCGGTCTTCGAGCGGCACTGATCTTCGAGCGGCACCGATCTTTGACAACTCGACAGGGAGCGCCGGTTCAGCCGAGGTCGATCTCCGGGTACAGCGGGAAGCCGGCCACCAGGTCGGTCGCCCGGCGGGAGATCTCGTCCGCGATCTTGGGGTCGAGGACGTGGGCGGCCTTGGAGGGGGCGCCGGACTTGGTGGTGCCGGCCTCCGCGGTGGTCAGGACGCGGTCGATGAGACCGGCGACCTCGTCCATCTCGGCGGTGCCCAGACCGCGGGTGGTCAGGGCCGGGGTGCCGATGCGGATGCCGGAGGTGTACCAGGCGCCGTTGGGGTCGGCCGGGATGGCGTTGCGGTTGGTGACGATGCCGGACTCCAGCAGCGCGGCCTCGGCCTGGCGGCCGGTGAGGCCGTAGGAGGTGGCCACGTCGATCAGGTTGAGGTGGTTGTCCGTGCCGCCCGTGACCAGGGTCGCGCCCCGGCGCATCAGCCCCTCGGCGAGGGCGCGGGAGTTGTCGACGATGCGCTGGGCGTAGTCCTGGAAGGAGGGCTGCCGGGCCTCGGCGAGGGCGACGGCCTTGGCCGCCATGACGTGCGGGAGCGGGCCGCCGAGGACCATCGGGCAGCCGCGGTCGACCTGGTCCTTGAGGGAGTCGTCGCACAGCACCATGCCGCCGCGCGGGCCGCGCAGCGACTTGTGGGTGGTCGTGGTGACGATCTGGGCGTGCGGGACCGGGTCGAAGTCGCCGGTGAGGACCTTGCCGGCGACCAGGCCCGCGAAGTGGGCCATGTCGACCATCAGGGTCGCGCCGACCTCGTCGGCGATCTCCCGCATGATCCGGAAGTTCACCAGACGGGGGTAGGCGGAGTAGCCGGCGACGATGATCAGCGGCTTGAAGTCGCGGGCGGAGGTGCGCAGCGCCTCGTAGTCGATGAGGCCGGTGGAGGGGTCCGTGCCGTAGGAGCGCTGGTCGAACATCTTGCCGGAGATGTTCGGGCGGAAGCCGTGGGTGAGGTGGCCGCCGGCGTCCAGGGACATGCCGAGCATGCGCTGGTTGCCGAAGGCCTGGCGCAGTTCGGCCCAGTCGGCGTCGGAGAGCTCGTTGACCTGACGGACGCCGGCCTTCTCCAGGGCGGGGGCCTCGACCCGGGCGGCGAGGACCGACCAGAAGGCGACGAGGTTGGCATCGATGCCGGAGTGCGGCTGGACGTAGGCGTGACGGGCGCCGAAGAGTTCCCTGGCGTGTTCGGCGGCGAGCGACTCGACGGTGTCGACGTTGCGGCAGCCGGCGTAGAAGCGGCGGCCGACGGTGCCCTCGGCGTACTTGTCGCTGAACCAGTTGCCCATCGCCAGCAGGGTGGCCGGGGAGGCGTAGTTCTCGGAGGCGATCAGCTTGAGCATCTCGCGCTGGTCGTGGACCTCCTGGCCGATGGCGTCGGCGACCCGCGGTTCCACGGCGCGGATGACGTCGAGGGCGGCGCGGAAGGCGGTGGATTCGTGGGAAAGGGGCTGCTCGGGCAAGTCGGCCTCCGGACGGCGTGGTTCCAGCGTTCACGGTTCGGCCCAGGCGCACGGCACACAGTCACGACCGGGCCGCTCCCCGATGGTCGGTCCCATCCCAGCGCGCCAGTCACGGCCCGTCGTCAGCCTACCGGGCGCGCCGCCGGGTGAAGGTCCCGCGTCCACCATCCGAGCAAGGATAGGAAGGGGGTCCGCTTGTCTCCCGGTGTCTTCTGGAGGTCCCGTGACCACTACGGAAACCCTCATCGCCGCGGCCGAGGCGCACGGTGCGCACAACTACGCGCCGCTGCCGGTCGTCGTCGCCTCGGGCGACGGGGCGTGGATGACGGATGTGGAGGGGCGGCGGTATCTGGATCTGCTGGCCGGTTACTCGGCGCTCAACTTCGGTCACCGCAACCGGCGGATCATCGAGGCGGCCAAGGCTCAGCTGGAGCGGGTGACGCTGACGTCGCGGGCGTTCCATCACGACCGGTACGCCGCGTTCTGCGAGGAGCTGGCGGGGCTGTGCGGCATGGAGATGGTGCTGCCGATGAACACCGGCGCGGAGGCGGTGGAGACCGCGGTGAAGACGGCCCGGAAGTGGGGCTACCGGGTCAAGGGCGTGCCCGCGGAGATGGCGAAGATCGTGGTCGCGGGCGGCAACTTCCACGGTCGTACGACGACGGTCGTCAGCTTCTCCACCGACCGGGAGGCGCGCGCCGACTTCGGGCCGTACACGGCCGGCTTCGAGATCGTGCCGTACGGGGATGCGACGGCGATGCGGGAGGCGATGACGGAGAACACGGTCGCGGTGCTGCTGGAGCCGATCCAGGGCGAGTCGGGGGTGATCGTGCCGCCGTCCGGTTATCTGCCGGCGGTGCGGGAGCTGGCCCGGGAGCGGAACGTGCTGTTCGTGGCCGATGAGATCCAGTCGGGGCTCGGGCGGACGGGGCGGACCTTCGCGTGTGAGCACGAGGGGGTGGTGCCGGACATGTATGTGCTGGGCAAGGCGCTCGGCGGCGGGGTGGTGCCGGTGTCGGCGGTGGTGTCGTCGGCCGAGGTGCTGGGGGTGTTCCGGCCCGGGGAGCACGGGTCGACGTTCGGGGGCAATCCGCTGGCCTGTGCGGTGGCGCTGGAGGTGATCGCGATGGTGCGGTCGGGCGAGTACCAGGCGCGGTCCGCCGAGCTCGGCGCGCATCTGCACCGGGAGCTGGCCGCCCTGGTGGACACCGGGCGGGTGACGCAGGCGCGCGGGCGCGGGCTGTGGGCGGGGGTGGACATCGCCCCGGCGTACGGGACGGGCCGGGAGGTGTCGGAGAAGCTCATGGAGCGGGGTGTGCTGGTGAAGGACACCCATGGCGCAACGATCCGGATCGCCCCGCCGCTGGTGATCGGCGAGGAGGATCTGGACTGGGGGCTCGCCCAGCTGCGGGCGGTGCTGGGGGTCTAGGGGCCTAGAGGATCACGTGCGGCAGGAAGCGGGCGTACTCGTCGGTGATCAGTCCCGCCGATTCGCGGATGCCCAGGCCCGCCGCTTCGTTCTCGACGACCCAGGCGCCGAGGACGACCCGGTTGCCGTCGAAGTCGGGCAGGGGTGCCAGCTCCTGGTAGCAGCAGGGCTCGTCGCGCGGGGCGGGGTCGGTGCCCGGTTCGTGGACGGTGACGCCCGCGCCCTCGCGGCCCAGCAGGGGCTTGGCGACGTAGCCGGTGGTGCGGGCGAGGTCGCGGGGGCCGTCGAGGTGGGCGGGGAGCAGGTTGGGGTGGCCGGGGTAGAGCTCCCAGAGGATCGCCAGCAGGGCCTTGTTGGACAGGAGCATCTTCCAGGCCGGTTCGATCCAGAGGGTGGATCCGGTGCCGCCGCCGTTGTCGAGGGTGGCCAGGACCTGCGGGGCGAAGCGGTCGGTGGTGAGCCACTCCCAGGGGTAGAGCTTGAAGCAGCTGCGGATGAAGCGGAGCCGGTTGTCGACGAAGCGGCCGGAGAGGCGGTCCCAGCCGATCTCCTCCATGGAGATCCAGTCGGTGTCGAGGCCGGCCTGCTCGGCGGTCTCCTTGAGGTAGGCGACCGTCATCAGGTCCTCGCCGAGTTCGTCGGCGGCGGAGTGCGCGAAGTACAGGGGGCTGCCGGGCGGGAGGAGGGCGGCCTGGTTCCTCCAGGCTGCGACCAGGCGTTCGTGCAGGGAGTTCCACTGGTCGGCGCCGGGGAAGCGCTCCTCCATCCAGAACCACTGCGGGGAGGCGGCCTCGACCAGGGAGGTGGGGGTGTCGGCGTTGTACTCCAGGAGCTTCGCCGGGCCGCGGCCGTCGTAGCGCAGGTCGAAGCGGCCGTAGAGGGAGGGGAGTTCGGCGCGGCGGTGCCAGGCCTCGGTGACCGCTTGCGCCACGCGCGGGTCGGTGATGCCGAGGTCGGCGAGGCGCCCGGAGGTGACGATGTGCTCCGCGGCGCGCAGGCACATGCGGTGCAGTTCCTCGACGACCTCCTCCAGCGCCTCGACCTCCTCCAGGGAGAAGACGTAGTGGGCGCTCTCGTCCCAGTAGGGGCGCAGGGAGTTGTCGGGGTAGCGGGTGAGCGGGTAGATCAGGCCCTGTTCCTCGACGGTCCGCTGCCAGCCGGGGCGGGGTTCGATGGTGCGGCGTTCCACGGTGGACGTCCCGACGGGCCGGGTCAGCCGCCGCCGCTGCCGGAGCCCGAGCAGCCGAAGCCGCCGCGGTCGACGGCGTCGCTGCGGCTGAAGGTGCCGTAGTCGGCGTAGCCGCCGTCGACGTCGGCGTCGTAGTACCAGGCGGCGTCGGTGCTGCCGCCCTTGCCGGTCTTCTTCTTGCCGCCCTTGCCGTACGAGGAGCCGGAGGAACCCGAGGAGCCCGACTTGCAGTTCTTGTCGGCGATGACCTTGTAGCCGTCCCAGGTGTAGCTGTCCCGGTCGACGCAGCGGCGGTCGGGTTCGGAACCGCAGGAGGTCAGTGCCGCCGCAACGACTCCCATCCCGCCCAGCACCACTGTGCTGGACCGCAGTCGGCGCTTCGTCCGAGCCATGTCCCGTCTCTCCCCCGTGTCCTTCGGCTGGACGAACACCTTACGGCAGCACCCTGCACAGGGCTTCGAGGGCCCCCGCCCAGGCATGGTCGGGCGGGGTGCCGTAGCCGACGACCAGGGCGTCGAAGGGCTCGGCGACGGCCTGTTCGTGGCGGAACCGCGCCAGGCCGAACAGGGACAGGCCCTGCCAGTGGGCCGCCTGGACGACCGAGGTCTCGGTGCCGGGCGGCAGACGCAGGACGGCGTGCAGACCGGCCGCGATGCCGGTGGCCCGGACCGTGGGTGCGCGTTCGGCGAGGGCGGTGACCAGGGCGTCCCGGCGTCGGCGGTAGCGCAGCCGGGAGGAGCGGACATGGCGGTCGTGGGCACCGTGGGTGATGAACTCGGCCAGGGTCAGCTGGTCGAGCACCCCGCAGCTGTCCACGTCGCCCTTGGCCCGGGTCACCGGTTCCACCAGGTCGGGCGGCAGGACCAGCCAGGCCAGGCGCAGGCCGGGGGCGAGGGACTTGCTGGCGGTTCCCAGGTAGACGACGTGCTCGGGGTCCAGGCCCTGGAGCGCGCCGACGGGCTGGCGGTCGTAGCGGAACTCGCCGTCGTAGTCGTCCTCCAGGATCAGGCCGCCGGTGCGGCGGGCCCAGTCCACGGCGGCCGCCCGCCGGGAGCGGTGCAGGACGGCGCCCATCGGGAACTGGTGCGCTGGGGTGAGCAGTACGGCGCCCTCGTCGGACAACCCGGCCGGGTCGGTGCCGAGTTCGTCGAAGGGCAGGGCGGTGGTGGCGAGGCCGGTATCGGCCAGGACGGCGCGGTGTTCGGGGAGTCCGTACGACTCGACGGCGATCGTTCGGGCTCCGCGGGCCCGCAGGACCGTGCCGAGGAGGCGCAGGCCGTGGGGGAAGCCGGCGCAGACGACGATGCGTTCGGGGTCGGCGCGGACGCCGCGGGCACGGGAGAGGTAGGTGGCGAGGGTGGTGCGCAGTTCGATGCGGCCGCGTGGGTCGCCGTAGCCGAGGACGTCGTAGGGGGCGGTGCTGAGGGCGCGGCGGGCCGCCTTGAGCCATTCGGCGCGGGGGAAGGCGGCGAGGTCGGGGGTGCCGGCGGTCAGGTCGTGGGTGGGGCGGGGGCGGAGGCGGCGGGCAGGAGCGGTGGCCGTGGGGGGTGTGGAGCGGCCCTCGGCGACTCGGGTGCCCGAGCCCTGGCGGGCGGTGAGCCAGCCCTCGGCGACGAGGTCGGCGTAGGCGTCGGCGACCGTGTTGCGGGCGATGCCGAGGTCGGCGGCCAGGGAGCGGGAGGAGGGCAGCCGGGTGCCGGGCGCCAGGCGGCCCGTGCGGACGGCCTCGCGCAGCGTGTCGGTCAGGCCCCGCCGCAGACCCGGTCCGGTGGCCGGGTCCAGGTGGAGGTCGATCCCCAGGGCGCTCGAAGTGGCCCACGCATCCGCCATGGAAATGGACCATACCCCTGGGTCTTTCCCTTCGTAGGGTCGAGGCATGACGATGACCAGTGATCACACCGCCCCCGCCGAAGCCACCGCTGAGTACGCGCCCGAGCACGCTCCCCGGCTGCGCTGGGCCGACCACGCGCCCGAGGTCTACAAGGCGATGGTCCGGCTCGACGCGGCGGCCCGGCGGGGCCTGGACCCGAAGCTGCTGGAGCTGGTGAAGGTCCGCGCCTCGCAGCTCAACCGCTGCGCCATGTGCCTGGACATGCACTCCAAGGACGCCCTGGCGGCCGGGGAGAGCGTGGAGCGGATCGTCCAGCTGTCCGCCTGGGAGGAGTCGGCGCACTTCTACACCGAGAAGGAGCTCGCGGCGCTCGCGCTGACCGAGGCGGTCACCGTCCTCACGGACGGTTTCGTGCCGGACGAGGTGTACGCGAGCGCCGCCGCCCACTTCGAGGAGCCGGAACTGGCCCAGTTGATCGCCGCGATCACGGTGATCAACGCCTGGAACCGGTTCGGCGTGACCTGCCGGATGACGCCGGGCCACTACAGCCCGGGCCGGCACTGACCGACGGGGCCTCGCCCGCCCGGGTCACCCCCGGGCGGTGAGCGTCAGGACAGCCACGGCCGCCAGGTGGACTCGTGGCTGTCCACCCACTTCTTCGCCGCCTCCTCGGGGGCCAGCTTCTGCTCGGCGATCAGCAGGGAGACCTCGTTCTGGTCCTCGGTCGTCCAGCGGAACTTCTTCAGGAAGGCCGCGGCCTCGCCGCCGTCCCGCGCGAAGCCGGCGTTGAGGTACTTCTGCAGCGGGGTGTGCGGGTAGGCGCAGGCGACCTTCTCCGGGTCCGCGTCGCAGCCCTCCTTGTAGGCGGGCAGCTTCACCTCGGTCATGGGGACCTTCCGGAACAGCCACTGGGGGGCGTACCAGTAGGTCAGGAAGGGCTTCTTCTCCTTGGCGAACTGCTTGATCTGGGTGATCTGGGCGGCCTCGGAACCGGCGAAGACGACCTGGTAGTCCAGGTCGAGGTTCTTCACCAGCGCCTTGTCATTGGTGACGTAGGAGGGCGAGCCGTCCATCAGCTGGCCCTTGCCGCCGCTCTCCGGGGTGCGGAGCCGGTCGGCGTACTTGTTGAGGTTCTTCCAGTCGGTGACGTCGGGGTGCTGCTTCGCGAAGTAGGTGGGGACGTACCAGCCGATGTGGCCGGTGACGCCGAGGCCGCCGCCGTTGACGATCGTCTTCTTGTCCTTGACGTACCGCTGTTCCTGGTCGGGGTGGCCCCAGTCCTCCATGATCGCGTCGACCCGGCCCTGGCTGAGCGCGTCCCAGGCGGGGACCTCGTCGACCTGGACGGTGTCGACGCGGTAGCCGAGTTCGTGCTCCAGCAGGTACTGGGCGACGGCCACGTTGGCCTGGGCGCCGACCCAGGACTGGACGGACAGGGTGACCGTCTTCGCGCCCTGGGCGTTGGCGAACGGCGAGGCCTGCCGGGTCATGTCGGCGGCGCCGCAGCCGGTGAGCAGGAGCAGCGCACCCAGCGCGGCGGTCGTGGTGACACGGACGCGCATGTCACGCTCCCTTCTTCGTGCGGCGTTCGGTCGGCTGGGTCACCCGGTCGAGCATCAGGCCGAGGCAGACGATCGCGGCGCCGGCCACCAGGCCGGTGGCCAGGTCGCCCTGGGCGAGGCCGAAGACGACGTCGTAGCCGAGGGCGCCGCCGCCGACCAGGCCGCCGATGATGACGACGGCGAGGACCAGGACCACGCCCTGGTTGACGGCGAGCAGCAGGGAGCGGCGGGCGAGCGGGAGCTGGACCTGCCACAGCTGCTGGGCCGGGGTCGCGCCGAGCGAGCGGGCCGACTCCAGGGCCGCGGGGTCGACGTGGCGCAGGCCCTGGGCGGTGATGCGGACGACGGCGGGCAGGGCGTAGACGACGGCCGCCGCCACGGCGGGGGCGCGGCCGACGCCGAACAGCGCGACGACCGGGATCAGGTACACGAACTGCGGCATCGTCTGGAAGACGTCCAGGACGGGGCGCAGAGCGCGGTCCACCCGGTCGCTGCGGGCCGCGGCGATGCCGGTCGCGACGCCCAGGACGAGGGTGACGGCGACGGCGGCGAGCACCTGGGACAGGGTGTCCAGGGACGGCTCCCACACGCCGAGCACGCCGATCGCGGCCATGGCGCAGGTCGCGGTGAGCGCGGTGCGCCAGGTGCCGATCAGCCAGGCGAGGGCGGCGACGACGAGCAGGACGGCCCACCAGGGCAGCCACTGCAGTCCGTCGCGTACCGGGTCCAGGACCCAGGTGGTGAAGCGGCCCGCCCAGTCGGCGGTGCCGCCGACGACGGGGACGCCCGAGTAGAGGTGGGCGGTCATCCAGTCGACGGCCCGGTTGACCGGCTCGGCGATGTTCAGCACCCAGGCGTCGGGCCAGTCCAGGCGCCCCATGAGGCGTCCGGCGACGGCGACGGCCAGGGCGGCGGCGAGGGCGTACGCCCCTGCCGTGCGGCCCGTCCGTTCGGTCCCGTCGGCCGCCGCGGCGGTGACCCGGTCCAGGACGACCGCCAGCAGCACGATCGGGATGCCGGCCGCGAGGGCCGCGCCCACGTCGACCGAGGCCAGTGCCTGGTAGACGCGGTCACCGAGGCCGCCGGCGCCGATGACGGACGCGATGACGGCCATGGACAGCGCCATCATGATCGTCTGGTTGACGCCGAGGAGGAGTTCCTTGCGGGCCAGCGGGATACGGGCGGTCAGCAGCCGCTGGCGGGCGGTGGCGCCGAGGGAGTCGACGGCCTCCAGCACCTCCTTGTCGGCGCCGCGCAGGCCGAGCGCGGTGAGGCGGGCCATGGGCGGGGCGGCGTAGACGACGGTGGCGAGGACGGCGGCGGGGACGCCGATGCCGAAGACCAGGACGACCGGGAGGAGGTAGGCGAAGGCGGGCAGGACCTGCATGGTGTCCATGACCGGCCGCAGGGCGCGGTCCATCCGGTCCGAGAGGCCCGCGGCGAGCCCGAGGAGGGCGCCGACGGCGACGGACGCCAGCACGGCGACCGCCATCAGGGCGAGGGTCTGCATGGCCGGCACCCACATGCCGAGGGCGCCGCAGGTCAGGAAGGCGGCCGCGGTGCCCAGGGCGAGCCCGGCGCCTGCCACGCGCCAGGCGAGGAGCGCGCCGAACGCGGTGACGCCGGCCCAGCCCGCGGCGAGCAGCACCAGGTAGACGGCGCGTACGGCGAGGACGACCGCGTTGCTGACGTGGCCCAGGAAGTGGAGGAACAGCGGGTGGCTGTCCCGGTTGTCGATGATCCAGTCGCTGGTCCTGGTCAGCGGGTCGGTGAGGTCGACGGTGAGGGCGGCGGGCCAGCTGCCGCTCGCCCAGCGGGCGTGGGCCAGCGGGACGATGACCGCGGCGGCGAGGGCGAGCAGGACGAGCTTGGCCGCGGCTCGGTTTCTCAGGACGCGCGGCAGGGCGCGGGGCGTCGGTGCGGTGATCGTCGCCATCAGACCGGCTCCGGGGTGGCATCGGTGGGCGCCGGACCGGCGGCGCGGCTGCCCGGGCCGGCGGCGGATGCGCCGGCCACGACGCCCAGCAGGGCGGCGGCGTCCACCACGCCGAGGCAGCGGCCGTTGTCCACGACCCGGGCCGGGCTGCCGGTGCGGGCGACCGCCTCGATGGCCTCGGACACGGTGGCGTCCGGGGCGACCGCCGGGCCGCTGCCGGCCTCCTCCGCGGACGCGGGCCGCATCGCCGTGCGCACCGTCATGACCTGCTCGCGCGGCACGTCCCGGACGAACTCCCGGACGTAGTCGTCGGCCGGGGAGCCCACGATCTGCTCGGGGGTGCCCAGTTGCACCACCTCGCCGTCGCGCATCAGCGCGATGCGGTCGCCCAGCTTCAGGGCCTCGTTCAGGTCGTGCGTGATGAAGACCATGGTGCGGCCCTCCTCGCGGTGCAGTCGGACGACCTCCTCCTGCATGTCCCGGCGGATCAGGGGGTCGAGGGCGCTGAAGGGCTCGTCGAAGAGCAGCACCTCGGGGTCCACCGCGAGGGCGCGAGCCAGGCCCACGCGCTGGCGCTGGCCGCCCGAGAGCTGGCTGGGCCTGCGCTGTTCCAGGCCGGCCAGGCCGACCTTGGTCACGATCTCGGCGGCCCGCTCCCGGCGCTCGGACCTGCCGATGCCCTGGATCTCCAGGCCGTAGGCGACGTTGTCGAGGACCGTGCGGTGCGGCAGCAGGCCGAAGTGCTGGAAGACCATCGCCGCGCGGTGGCGGCGCAGCCGGCGCAGCCGGGAGGTGTCCATGGCGCGGACGTCCTCGCCGTCGATGGCGATCGTGCCGGAGGTCGGTTCGATCAAGCGGGTAAGACAGCGGACGAGGGTGGACTTGCCCGAGCCGGACAGGCCCATCACCACGAAGACCTCGCCCTTGCGGACGTCGAAGGAGACGTTCCGGACGGCCGCCGTGCAGCCGGTGCGGGCGCGCAGCTCGGCGGGGGCGAGCGCGGCGAGTCCAGGGTCGGCGGGGACGCGGTCCGCCTTGGGGCCGAAGACCTTCCACAGGCCCTCCACGGAGAAGACCGGGGTGCCGTTCATCGCGCGTCACCGCCGATCAGGTCCACGGCGCGTTCCCCGACCATCAGCACGCCGATCATGGGGTTCACGGCGGGCATGGTCGGGAAGACGGAGGCGTCGGCGATGCGGATGTTCTCCAGGCCGCGGATGCGCAGTTCCGGGTCGGCCACGGCCAGTTCGTCGTCGGCCGCGCCCATCCGGCAGGTGCCGGCGGGGTGGTAGACGGTGTGCGCGGCCTTGCGGGCGTACTCGCTGAGTTCCGCGTCGCCGAGGACCTCGGGGCCCGGGCAGACCTCGCGCTTGAGCCAGCCGGCCAGCGGCTCGGTCCGGGCGATCTCGCGGGCGATGCGGATGCCGTCGACCAGCGTCCGCGCGTCGTAGTCGTCCTCGTCGGTGAAGTAGCGGAAGTCCAGCGCGGGCTTGACCGAGGGGTCCGGGCTCGTCAGGTACAGCCGGCCGCGGCTCTTCGGCTTGGGGATGTTCGGGGTCATCGAGACGCCGAACTCCGGGCGTTCGTAGCCGAGGCGCTCCGGGTTGTCCGTGAAGGGGATCTGGTAGAAGTGGAACATCAGGTCGGGGCCCGCCTGTTCGGGGTCGCGGCGCACGAACAGGCCCGCGTCGGAGTCCATCGCGGAGTTCTCCGGGATGGGACCGTCGGTCTCCCACACGATCACCGACTCGGGGTGGTCGAGCAGGTTCTCCCCGACGCCGGGCAGGTCGAGCGCCACGGGTATGCCGAGCGCCTCCAGGTCCTCGCCGCGCCCGATGCCCGAGTGCAGCAGCAGCCGCGGCGAGTCGACGGCGCCGGCGCACAGCAGCACCTCGTTGCGGGCGCGGACGAGGAACTCCTCGCCGTCCTGGGCGCGTACGTGCACGCCCTGCGCGCGGGTCCCGTCCAGCTCCAGCCGGTACGCCCAGGTCTCCAGCAGGATCGTCAGGTTGGGGCGCTCGTCCATCACCGGGTGCAGATACGCCACCGAGGCGGACGACCGCTTGTTGTTCTCCGGGTGGTAGGCGAGGTCGAAGAAGCCGACGCCCTCGGTGAACGGCTTCTCGTTGAAGCCCTCCACGCGCGGGACGCCGAGCGCCTCCTGGGCCGCGTCGACGAAGTCGCGGGCGATGGCGTTCCGGTCCTTCTCGTCGACCGGGACGATGTTGTTCAGCAGCCGCGTGTAGTACGCCTCCATCGGCACCGCGCCCCAGCCCTTGGCTCCGGCCGCCTCCCACTCGTCCCAGTCGGAGGGCAGCGGCTTGAAGGCGATCAGGGTGTTGTGCGACGAACATCCGCCGAGCACCCGGGCGCGGCTGTGCCGGATGTGGGAGTTGCCGCGTGGCTGCTCGGTCGTCGGGTAGTCGTAGTCGAGGTCGCCGCCGAGCAGGCCCATCCAGCGGCGCAGGGTCAGCACGTCGTCGCGGCCGACGTCGCTCGGGCCGCCCTCGATGACGGCGACGGTGACATCGGGGTCCTCGGTCAGCCGGGAGGCGATGACCGAGCCGGCGGTGCCGCCGCCGATGACGACGTAGTCGTAGACATGGGTGTTCGCGGACGCGGGGGGCACAGGGGGCATGGGGGCGCTCCAGAAGGTGCGGGGAGGAGGAGGTCGAGGAGGGGTCAGCCGGCGAACCAGCGGACGGGCTTCGGGGCGAGGTTCTGGTAGACGTGCTTGCTCTCGCGGTACTCGGCGAGGCCGGCGGGGCCCAGCTCGCGGCCGACGCCGCTCTTGCCGAAGCCGCCCCACTCCGCCTGCGGGAGGTAGGGGTGGAAGTCGTTGATCCAGACGGTGCCGTGACGCAGCCGGCCGGCGACCCGGCGGGCGCGGCCGGCGTCGGCGGTCCAGACGGCGCCCGCGAGGCCGTACTCGGTGTCGTTGGCGAGGGCGACGGCCTCGTCCTCGGTGCGGAAGGTCTCGACGGTGAGGACCGGACCGAACACCTCTTCGCGGACGACCTTCATCTCGCGGTGGCAGGCGTCGAGGACGGTCGGCTCGTAGAAGTAGCCGGCGCCGAGCCCTTCCGGGCGCTTGCCGCCGGTGCGCAGGATTGCGCCCTCCGCCAGCGCGGAGGCGACGTACGCCTCGACCTTCGCGCGCTGCTGCTCGGAGACGAGGGGGCCGCACTCGACGCCCTCGTCGGTGCCGCGGCCGAGCCTGATCCGGCCCGCCCGGCGGGCGAGTTCGGTGACGAAGCGGTCCCGCACCGACTCCTCGACGATGAGGCGGGCACCGGCCGAGCAGACCTGGCCGCTGTGGATGAACGCGGCGTTGAGGGCCTGGTCGACGGCGGTGTCGAAGCTCTCGTCGGTGGCGCAGGCGTCGGCGAAGACGACGTTGGGGTTCTTGCCGCCGAGTTCGAGGGCGACCTTCTTGACGCCCGGTGCGGCGGCCTGCGCCACCTTGGTGCCGCTGATCAGGCCGCCGGTGAAGGAGATGAGGTCGACATCGGGGTGCTCGGCGAGCCGGGCGCCGACCGAATGGCCCGGCCCGGTCACGATGTTGGCGACGCCGGCCGGCAGCCCTGCCTCGGCCAGCAGGCCGATCAGCGCGACGGTCGTCAGCGGGGTGATCTCGCTCGGCTTGACGACGAAGGTGTTGCCCGCGGCGAGCGCCGGAGCGATCTTCCAACTGGCCTGGAGCAGCGGGTAGTTCCAGGGGGTGATCAGGGCGCAGACGCCGACCGGCTCGTGCACGACGACGCTGTGGATGTCGGGCGAGCCCGCGTCCACCACCCGGCCCGGGGCCTCGGCCGCGACGAGGTCGGCGAAGTAGCGAAAGGCGTCGGCGACGCAGTCGATGTCGACGCGGCCCTCTTCCAGGGTCTTGCCCGCGTCCTGGCTCTCCAGCGCGCCGAGTTCCTCGCGGTCGCGCACCAGCAGGTCGGCGACGCGGCGCAGCAGCGCGGCACGTTCGACGGCCGGGGTGCGCGGCCAGTCGCCTTCGCGGAAGGCGCGGCGGGCGGCCTCGACCGCCAGGTCGGTGTCCTTCTCGTCGCCCTCGGCGACCACGGCGAAGGGCCGGGCGACCGCTGGGTCGATGATGTCGCGGGTCGCGCCGGAGACCGCCTCGCGCCACTCGCCGTCGACATGGATCGTCCGTCGTTCGTGCTGCCTTGCCATGATCGGTATTGCCTTCCGTTCCTGTTCGGCGCCCCTGAGTCACCTGGGTGTCACCTTCTGGGACCGGCAGCACCTGCCCTGGCTTCCTCGATGCATGCGCGATCGGGGCCGGAAGTGGGCGGCGTCACGGAACATGCGGACATATAGGGGCGAATGGCGTGCCTCACTTGCGCAGACACCTCGACGCCTTCGAGAACTTTGACTAAAGTCAAAGAAATATGGAGCCCGTGTCGACGGAGCAAGTGACGGCCTTCCGCCGCTTCAACCGCTATTTCACGCGCCGGATCGGCGCCCTCGACGACCGCTACCTCGGCCAGGACCGCCCCCTCGGCGAGGCCCGGCTGCTGTTCGAGATCGGTGACGGGGTGTCCCTGCGGGAGCTCAGAAGCCGACTCGGCCTGGACGCCGGGTACTTGAGCCGGATGACCAGGGCGCTGGAGGCGCAGGGCGTGGTCCGGGTCCGGGTGCATCCCGACGACAGCCGGTCACGGATGGTGGAGTTGACGCGCGCCGGACGGGTCGAGCTCAAGGAGCAGCAGCGGCGGGCCGACGCCCTGGTCGCGGACCTCCTCGGCGGCCTCACCCCGGGGCAGCGCGCCGAACTCACCGAGGCGATGGCCACCACCCGCCGCCTCCTGCGCCTCGCCGCCATCACCGTGCGGCACGTCGACGGCGCGAGCGGGGACGCCCGCGCGTGCCTCGACGCCTACGCCGCCGACCTCGACGCCCGCTTCCCGGAAGGCTTCGACCCCGGCGCCCTCGTTCGGCCCGAGGAGGTCTCCGGGGACGCCGGGGCGTTCTTCGTGGCGTACGAGGAGGGCGTGCCGGTGGGGTGCGGGGCACTGCGGCGGCTCGAGCCGGGCGTCGGCGAGATCCGACATGTGTGGGTGCACCCGGACGCCCGCCGCCTGGGGCTGGCCCGCCGGCTCCTCGGCGCGCTCGAACGCGAGGCGTCGGAACGGGACTTGGCGGTCGTACGACTGGACACGCACGTCGTGCTCACCGAGGCGCAGGCGATGTACCGGGCGTGCGGGTACCGGGAGATCCCGCGGTACGACGACAACGTGTACGCCGGGCACTGGTTCGAGAAGCGGCTCTGACGGCCCGTTCGGGGACGCGAACAGGCGACAGGCCCCGTTCCGGTGGAGACCGGAGCGGGGCCTGTGCGGGGTACTGACGAAGAACCGGGGCTCAGATGAGGCCGAGGGCGCGGACCGCCTCGCGCTCCTCCGCGAGCTCGGCCACGGAGGCGTCGATGCGGGTGCGGGAGAACTCGTTGATCTCCAGGCCCTGGACGATCTCGTACTTGCCGTCCTTGCAGGTGACGGGGAAGGAGGAGATCAGGCCCTCCGGGACGCCGTAGGAACCGTCCGACGGGATGCCCATGGAGACCCAGTCGCCGTCGGCGGTGCCGTTGACCCAGGTGTGGACGTGGTCGATGGCGGCGTTGGCGGCGGAGGCGGCCGAGGAGGCACCGCGGGCCTCGATGATGGCGGCGCCGCGCTTGGCGACGGTCGGGATGAAGTCGTCGGCCAGCCACTGCTCGTCGTTCACGACCTCGGCGGCGTTCTTGCCGGCGATGGTGGCGTGGAAGATGTCCGGGTACTGCGTGGCGGAGTGGTTGCCCCAGATGGTGAGCCGCTGGATGTCGGCGACCGTGGAGCCGGTCTTCTTCGCGAGCTGGGTCAGCGCGCGGTTGTGGTCCAGGCGGGTCATCGCGGTGAAGCGCTCGGCCGGTACGTCCGGGGCGGCGGCCTGGGCGATGAGGGCGTTGGTGTTGGCCGGGTTGCCGACGACGAGGACCTTGATGTCGTCCGCGGCGTTGTCGTTGATGGCCTTGCCCTGCGGCTTGAAGATGCCGCCGTTGGCCTCCAGAAGGTCGCCGCGCTCCATGCCCTTGGTGCGGGGGCGGGCGCCGACGAGGAGGGCGACGTTGGCGCCGTCGAAGGCGACGTTCGGGTCGTCGCTGATCTCGATGCCCTGGAGAAGCGGGAACGCGCAGTCGTCCAGCTCCATGGCCGTGCCCTCGGCGGCCTTCAGCGCCGGGGTGATCTCCAGGAGGCGCAGCTTGACCGGCACGTCCGCGCCGAGCAGCTGGCCGGAGGCGATGCGGAAGAGCAGGGCGTAACCGATCTGGCCGGCCGCGCCGGTGACGGTGACGTTCACGGGAGTGCGGGTCATGGCGTTCTCCGTATGACAGCTGGCGGTGGGGCGTCCCTGCCCCGGATGTTTGATCGATCTCTTGGCGTCAAGAGAGATCCAGCGGTCAGGCTATCGCGCCTCCGGCATCCCGGACGTCCGGGTCGGTGTGGCCCAGCCCACAGACCCCCAGAAGGGGGCGGCCGCCCGTCCGGGAGAGGTGGAACGGGGCGGCCGCCGAGTGGGGGTGCCGGGTTGCCGGACTCCCGTGGGGGTACGGTGCGCGTGCCCGCGATGGGGAGGGCTAATCCTCCGTCCCGGATTTTCTTTCCCGCTGCCGTCGCGCCCCGTCCCCTGACTCGGGGTCAGTCCGCCGCAGCGCCCGTCCCCCGTCGGGGGATGCCGCCCGGCCGCCCCCGCATCCCTGACGCGGGGAGACACCTGCCGCCCCGCCCGCTCACCACGGGTTTCACCGGCGCAGCGCACGTTTCCTGCCTGGGGAGGCACCGTGCCGCCCCCGCGCCCGGAACACATCCCACCGCGGTGCCTGACCCGCGCCCTGAACACACCCCGCCGCCTGCGCCGGGCCCTCGCCCGGAACGCATCCCGCCGCCACGTGTGCCCGGCGGCCCCGACCCGCCGCGCCACATGTGCCCGGCGGCCCCCGTGGCCCGCCACCTGCGCCCGGCCGCGCCGCCTCTGCCCGACCGCCCCCGTGACCCGCCCGCCGCTACTTCGTGCAGCCCTCCTGGCCCGCCGCGAGGGTTACGCAGGCCTTCGCGTCGCCCGCGTCCTTGACCGCGACCATCGGGGTGTACGCGATCGTGTCGCCGGTCACCGTGATCGCGCCGGTCTGTTCCGACTTGCCCGCGCTCACCCGGACCTGGTCTCCCTCGGCCCCCTGGGTGACACGGCCCCACGCGGCGTTGCAGGTCTTGCTGTACCGGACCTCCACCACCGTCGTGCCCACGGTCGCCGTCTTCGCGGTCGTCACCAGGTCGCCGCTGCACCCCATGGCCTCGGCGTCCTTGCCGGTGCAGGACGCCCCGCTGCACTCCACGCCCGGAGGCAGCTCCGCGTCCGTCGTCACCGTCGGCGCCGGGGACTTCGTACCGCTCTCGTTCTTCGACCCGCCCCCGCCGTCCGTCAGGAAGAACGCGGCGGCGACCACCACCAGCACGCCCACGACGCCCGCAAGGAACATCGTCAGCCGACGCTTGCCCCGGCTCTCGCCCGAAGGGGCGGCGGCGTGCCCGCCCCGAGGCCCGCGCGGGGGTTCGCTGTACGACGGAGTCGGCTGCGGAACCGGTGCCGGGCTCGCCGACGGTGTCGTACCGCCGCCGCCCGCACCCGCCGGCCGCGACGGGCCCCGGTACCCGGCCATGCCCCAGGAGTTGCCGCCCGACGCCGCCGCTTCCTCCACGGAGTCCCGGACGACATCGGCGTCCACGGACCGCGGCGGCACCGTCGGCGCCACCCCCGCCGGACCCGCGATGCCCGGCGTCGCCGTCGCGCTGCCGTTCCTGCGGGCCGTCCGGGCGCCCTTCGCGTTCGCCGGAGGCGCGCCGAACTCACCGAGCGCGGCACGCGCCTGGGAGATCCGGATCGCCTCCATCGTCATGTCGTGCCGCATCTCCGAACGGCTCCACGCGCGCTCGGCGAGCTCCCACATCGTCGTGAGGTGGACCGGATTGGTCCCGGTGACCTCCGCCAGCGCCACGATCGCGCCCTTGGGCGCGAGCAGCCGCCCGTTCAGGTACCGCTCCCAGGACGTCTTGCTGTAACCCGTCCGGTCGGCCACCGCGGCGATGCTCAGACCACTGCGGTCCACGAGCCGGCGCAACTGGCTGGCGAACTCTCTGACCTGCGGATCCAGTTCATCCGGCAAGTCCTTCCAACGAGGCATTGCTTCCCCCCTCTTCCCCCCGGTTCGTGCTGTCTGTTCCCCGCGCCTGCACCCTCTGCGAGTACCGTTCCTGGCTACCCAAAGGGATGCGCCGAGTCAGGATCTCAGTTCCCGGGGTGGGGGCGCACGGGAGCGTAGGGGGCCGTGGGCATGCACCGTCGCACGCCTGGCGGGCCGCGGTCCAGTCTCCCACCGCCCGTTCCCTCTGGGCCCCACTCCCCCCGGTGACATCGTCGACGGCCGTGCGGGACGTCCCGGACCGTCCCGATTGGCAACGCTAGCCCGACTGTCGTCCGACTTCCGTCGAAATCCGCAAACTTGTCAGCACATCGTCACACAGACCGCACATATCCCGTCACGGAATGCACATGACGCTGATCCCTCCCCACCGGTTCCCGACATCCGCACGCTGTGGCAGGCCGCGCACACCGTGGCGGAACGGTCACCGCTGTGCCACAGCGCCCTGCCAGCCGTTGAACAGGCGCTTCGAGGCGCGGGAAGGTGAACGCACGGCGGCGGCCCGTCCTTGCTCGGGGGAGAGGACGGGCCGCCGTCGTACGGACGTGCTAATTGTCGACCGTGAAGTGCAGGGTGTCCTTGAGGAACGGGATTTCCAGCAGGGGCTTCGGCTGCACCATCAGTGCCAGCAGGACGATCGCGGTGCCGAGCACGCCGTAGGTGACGATGTCGGTGAAGCGGGAGCGGACCGCGAGCATGCCGACGTCCGGGACCAGCCAGCGCAGCAGCCCGCCACCGATCAGGGCCACCCCGATCAGCAGGGTCCCGGCGCGGAAGGCGTCCAGGGCGGTCACGAGCAGGCCGGTGCCGACGAGTACGAGCACCAGCAGGATCGGCCACTGGCGGGCCGGCGCCGGGGCGTCGCCGGGTGCGGCACGGCCGCCGCCCTCGGGGCGCGCGGTGTCCCGCGTGAACAGAGGGAAGCGGCGGGTCGTACGGCGCGGCCTGCCCTCGGCGTCGGGGGCGCTGACCGCGTCCCGTACCTCGAGGTCGTCGTCCGGCTCGAAGGGCCGCTCAGCCGACACTGCGCTCCGCCGCCTCGACCACGTTGACCAGCAGCTGGGCCCGGGTCATCGGGCCGACGCCGCCGGGGTTAGGGGAGATCCAGCCGGCCACCTCCGCCACGTCGGGGTGGACGTCGCCGACGATCCTGCCCTCGGCGCTGCGCGAGACACCGACGTCGAGCACGGCCGCGCCGGGCTTCACGTCCTCGGCGCGGATCAGGTGGGCCGACCCGGCGGCCGCGACGATGATGTCCGCGCGCTTGAGGTGCGCCGACAGATCGCGGGTGCCGGTGTGGCACTGGGTCACGGTCGCGTTCTCGCTGCGCCGGGTGAGCAGCAGCGGCATCGGGCGGCCGATGGTCACACCGCGGCCGACGACCACGACCTCGGCGCCCTTGATCTCCACGCCGTAGCGGCGCAGGAGGGTGAGGACGCCGTTGGGGGTGCAGGGCAGGGGGGCCGGCTCGTTCAGGACGAGACGGCCGAGGTTCATCGGGTGCAGGCCGTCCGCGTCCTTGTCGGGGTCCATCAGTTCCAGGATGCGGTTCTCGTCGATGCCCTTGGGGAGCGGCAGCTGGACGATGTAGCCGGTGCAGGCGGGGTCCTCGTTCAGCTCCCGTACGGCCGCCTCGATCTCCTCCTGGGTGGCGGTGGCGGGCAGTTGGCGCTGGATCGAGGCGATGCCGACCTCGGCGCAGTCGCGGTGCTTGCCGGCGACGTACTTCTGGCTGCCGGGGTCGTCCCCGACCAGGATCGTGCCGAGGCCGGGCGTGACGCCCTTCTCCTTCAGCGCCGCCACGCGGGCGGTCAGGTCGGACTTGATCGCGGCTGCGGTGGACTTGCCATCGAGAATCTGGGCGGTCATGGCCCCATCCTCCCGGATGACGGGGTCCCTCTTCCAATCCGGGTCCCCGGCCGGCTGTCCGCCCGCGTCCGCCCATGATCAGCCGTGTTGCACTTGCACAACACATAGGGAGTACGGCTGGACAACGAACCGGCCGCTGAAGAACGATTGTGGCCACAGTGCCGCGGGCAGTACCGGGGGGACGAACCGCATCTGTTGACCTTCCTCCGAACCGTGCCGCTCGTCGTCCCCGCAGTCACACGGAGGAACACCGCCATGAGTTTCGGCGAACCCAACAGCCCCTACGGGCCCCCGCCCCAGCAGCCCAACCCCGGTTACGGCTATCCGCAGCAGGGCCAGCCGCCCGGCGTCCCGCCGCAGGGCTACGGCGGCTACCCCGCGGGTCCTCCGGTGCACCCCGGCGGTTACGGCTACCCGCCGGCCGGCCCGGCCCAGATGCCCGGCATCACCCGTGCCGCGCAGATCATGCTCGGCGTGATCGCCCTGTGCCACATCGTCATCGCCGCCGTGTACGGCGTGGCGCTGGCCGACTGGGACCAGACCATGCTCGAAGCGGGCGTCACCGGTGACGCCGAGGCCGAGCGCTACGCGGACCTGGGCAAGGGCGTCGTGGTCTTCTTCCTGGGCCTGGCCGCCGTCTTCGCGATCCTCGGGCTGGTGCTGCTGCTGCAGTACGCCAAGGGCCGCAACGGCGTCCGCGTCTGCTCGATCGTGTACGCGTCGTTCGCGATCGTCAGCGGCATCTTCGCACTCGGCATCTACCTCCTGGGCCTGCTCATCCTGATCCTCGCGATCCTGGTGATCGTCTTCGCGGCGAAGCGGTCGAGCGGGGAGTGGTTCAAGCGCCCGCGGTACTGAACAGTCGGCGCCCGAGCGCACCGAGGGCCGTGTCCCACCCGGATCAGGGGGACACGGCCCTTTATGCGCGGACTCAGTGGAAGAAGTGCCGCGTCCCCGTGAAGTACATCGTCACGCCCGCCGCCTTCGCCGCCTCGATCACCTGCTCGTCACGGACCGAACCGCCGGGCTGGACGACCGCCTTGACGCCGGCCGCGGTCAGGATCTCCAGGCCGTCGGGGAAGGGGAAGAAGGCGTCGGAGGCGGCGTAGGAGCCCTGTGCGCGCTCCGCGCCGGCCCGCTCCACCGCCAGCTTCGCGGAGTCGACCCGGTTGACCTGCCCCATGCCGACACCGACCGAGGCGCCGTCCTTGGCGAGGAGGATGGCGTTGGACTTGACCGCCCGGCAGGCCCGCCAGGCGAAGGACAGTTCGGCGAGCTCCGCGGGGGAGAGCGCCTCGCCGGTCGCCAGGGTCCAGGACGCCGGGTCGTCGCCCTCGGCCTGGAGGCGGTCCGTGACCTGGAGCAGCGCGCCGCCGTCGATGGGCTTGACCTCGACCGGGGCGGCCGGGGCCTCGGGGCAGCGCAGCACGCGGATGTTCTTCTTCTTGGCGAGGGCCTCCAGGGCCCCCTCCTCGTAGTCCGGCGCGACGATGACCTCGGTGAAGATCTCCGCGACCTGCTCCGCCATCTCCTTGGACACCGGGCGGTTGACGGCGATCACGCCGCCGAACGCGGACAGCGGGTCGCAGGCGTGGGCCTTGCGGTGCGCCTCGGCGACATCCGCGCCGACCGCGATCCCGCAGGGGTTGGCGTGCTTGATGATCGCCACGGCCGGCTCGGCGTGGTCGTACGCGGCACGGCGGGCGGCGTCCGTGTCCGTGTAGTTGTTGTACGACATCTCCTTGCCGTGCAGCTGCTCGGCCTCGGCGAGACCGCCGGACTCGGAGGTGTACAGCGCGGCCGGCTGGTGCGGGTTCTCGCCGTAGCGCAGGGTGTTCTTCCTCTCCCAGGTGGCGCCGAGGAAGTCGGGGAACGAGGAGTCGTCGAGGGGCGCGTACTCGGACGCGAACCAGCTCGCCACCGCGACGTCGTAGGCCGCCGTGTGCCGGAAGGCCTCCGCCGCGAGCCGCTTGCGCGTGGCGAGGTCGAACCCGCCGTCCCGCACGGCCGCCAAGACGTCGGCGTACCGCGAGGGGCTGGTCACCACGGCCACCGAGGGGTGGTTCTTGGCGGCGGCGCGGACCATCGAGGGGCCGCCGATGTCGATCTGCTCGACGCACTCGTCGGGAGAGGCGCCGGAGGCGACGGTCTCGCGGAAGGGGTAGAGGTTCACGACGACCAGGTCGAACGGCTCCACACCGAGCTCCGCCAGCTGCCGCTGGTGGTCCTCCAGGCGCAGGTCGGCCAGGATGCCCGCGTGCACGCGCGGGTGCAGCGTCTTGACGCGGCCGTCCAGGCACTCGGGGAAGCCCGTGAGCTCCTCGACCTTGGTGACGGGGACGCCGGCGGCGGCGATACGGGAGGCCGTGGAGCCGGTCGACACCAGCTCGACGCCGGCCTCGTGCAGCCCGCGGGCGAGGTCCTCGAGACCCGTCTTGTCGTAGACGCTGACGAGCGCCCGTCGAAGGGCCCGCTTGTTGCTCTCGGCGGTCACTGGATAACTACCTTTCGTCCCTCAATGCGATAGCCGTTGCGGGCGAGCCGCCCCACGACATCGACGAGCAGCCTGCGCTCGACTTCCTTGATGCGCTCATGCAGAGCGCTCTCGTCGTCCTCGTCCCGGACCTCCACCACGCCCTGCGCGATGATCGGTCCGGTGTCGACGCCGTCGTCGACGAAGTGGACGGTGCAGCCGGTGACCTTGGCGCCGTACGCGAGCGCGTCACGGACGCCGTGGGCGCCGGGAAAACTGGGCAGCAGGGCGGGGTGCGTGTTGACGAACCGGCCGCCGAAGCGCGCGAGGAATTCCTTGCCGACGATCTTCATGAACCCCGCGGAGACCACGAGGTCCGGCTGGTGCCCGGCGACGGCCTCGGCGAGCGCCGCGTCCCACTCCTCGCGGCTGCCGAAGTCCTTGGTCTTTCGTACGAAGGTCGGGATGCCGGCGCGCTCGGCGCGGGCCAGCCCCTCGATGCCCTCGCGGTCAGCTCCGACGGCCACGATCTCGGCGCCGTAGGCCTCGGTGCCGGCGGCGGCGATGGCGTCGAGCAGCGCCTGAAGGTTGGTGCCGGATCCGGAGACCAGCACGACGAGGCGCTTGACAGCCACAGCGGGGGCCTTTCTCGGGGGTGCGTCGGTACGGCGGCCGGACCCGCACCACGGTATGTGCGTTCATACGAATGCTTCGGGCCCCCGGATACGGGGAAGCCTACGAAGCGGCCGACCGTCAGCAACGATACCGGCACACCCGGCAGCCCCCTCGGGACGGGGGCGTGGCCGGAAGGTAGCGTCTGGGAGGGGCCCGGTCGGGAACGCCGGTCGTGGACGGTGCGTTCACAGGGTGACGGACCTGGTGCCGCCAGCAGTAGTCAGCCGTAATCACCTAGGGGAAGACGCTCACTTGATGCCGGACCGCAGCCTGCGACTCCTCACGCTCCCCCCGCAGTCGGTGCAGGGAGGGGAGCGCCGTGGCGTGCTGCTGCGCGAGCGGCCCTCCTCGCCGCCGGACGCGCCGTCGGGCGGGAACAGCGGCGACGGGCGGGACGACAGGCCGAAGGACGACAACCCCTTCGCCCCGCCGCCGGAGGGCACCCCGGACCGCCCGTGGCAGCCGCGCCGCCCGGCGTCGGGAGGCGGCGACTCCGGTGACTCGGGCGACGGCGACGGCGACCAGGGCTCGCCCTGGGGCAGCCAGTGGAGCGACCGCCAGCCCGGCCGGTCCTCCGGAGGCTTCGGCGAGCGCCCCGGCACCGGCCCGGAGACCCCGAGCGGCAAGGACGGCAGCCCCGGCACGAACATGCGCTGGGACCCGACGGACCCCTCGCAGCGCCGCGCGCGCTACGCCCTGCTCTGCGGCATGTGGGCCTTCTTCTTCGCACTGTTCAGCTGGCCGTACGTCGCCCTGATGCTCGGCGCGCTCGCCCTGTACTGGGGCATCACCGCCCTGCGGGCCAAGCCCCGCGCCTCCGACCCCGACACCCCGGCCCCGGCGAACACCGGCCGGCCCCAGACGACGGCCGCGGTGAGCGGTCTGGTCACGGCGTCCCTGGCGCTCGCCCTGGTGGCGGCGGGCTTCACGGCGAAGCTGGTGTACAGCGACTACTACACCTGCACCACCGACGCCCTGACCTACGAGGCGAAGCAGGCCTGCGAGGACCTGCTGCCGAAGGAGCTGCGCGGGGTCCTGGGGGACAACAGCTGAGGCGTTGACCCGGCCGGAGCTTCACCGGGGGTCCGGGGGTGGGCGTCATGAGGGCTCGGGGCTGTCACCCGGGCCCGACGGCTCCGGGGTCTCCCCCAGGCCCGATGCCTCCCGCAGTGCGGCCCAGCGGGCCTCCCGTGCCGCGTCGTCCGCGGGCCAGACCGGCGGCCAGACCGGCTCGGTCGGCAGGAAGTCGTAGGGTTCAAGGCTCTCGTCGTCGCCGTAGGAGATTTTTGCGGCCGGTGCGGCCGGTGGAGTCTTTCCGTCCTGGGAGGTCTTTCCGCCTTGGAGGGTCTTTCCGTCCTGGGGGGTCTTTCCGGCGTGCGACGCCTTCCCGGCGGCCTGCGTCTTCCCGCCCAGCGTGGCGTGTCCGGCGGCCTGAGTCTTCCCGCGGCGTGTTTCCTTTCCGCCCCGCTCCTCGGCCCGGGGCTTCCCCACCCGGGGCGCGTCCGCGTCCGCCCTCCCCCGGCATTGCCACCAGCGGACCAGCACCGCGACCGGCACCGCGACCGCCACGCCCCACGCCAGCGCGGCCACCCCCACCTGCCACCACACCGGCCCGAACCCGGCCAGCGCCGCCACGCCGAGCGCACCGCCCGCCATCGCGCCCAGCACCGCCATGGCCGCCGCGCCCAGCACCGCCGCCAGCACCGCCGCCCCGGCGGTCCGCCCCCGCGACCACACCGAGCCGTCGGCATCCGTGCTCGCCGCCCGTCCCACGAACCACCCCACGGTCACCCCGGCCACCACCGGCACCGCCCCGGCAGCCCAGTTCACCGGCGTCCCCGCCCCCGCCTCCGGCACCGCCGCCAGCAGGGGGAACGGCGGCAGCAGCGCGGCGGGTGACGAGGACAGCGGCCCCACGACATGCCCCGCGCCGAGGGAGAAGCCGGGGCCCAGGGCGTACGCCGTCCCCCACACCGCCGCGTTCGGCATCAGCGCCAGACACAGCAGCAGCACCGCGAACTGCCCCGACCACCCCTCCGTGAGCTGGAAGACCGACGCCCGCGCCGCGCCGCCGTGCCACACCAGCGACACCGCCAGCACCAGCGCCCCGCCCCCGAGCAGCACCGCCGTACCGGCCCCGGCCGCCCGTGCCGCGGCGTCGAGACGGGCCCGCGCCTCTCCCCCGACGACCAGTCGCCGCATCCCGGCCGGCAGCAGGATCAGCACCTCGTCCACCGCGTCCCGGGGCCGCCCGTACGCCGTCCACACCCCCGCCCCGGCCGCCCCGATCACGACCAGCGGCACCCACACCCCGGTCCACGCCCAGTCCGGCCGGAGCACCCCGCCCGCCGCGTACCCCGCGGCGGCCGCGCCCACGGCGAGGTAGCCGAGGACGACGCCCGCCCAGGCCGTACGACCCGAGACGGCTTCCTCCTCCCCCTCCACCGCGTCCCGGGCGGCGCGGTGCACCAGCCACACCGGCAGCGCGAGCAGCAGCAGCGGCGTGACGCCCACCGGCGCGGGCACGCCGGACAGCGTGTCGACGCGGACCAGTTCGGCGCCGTGCGCCAGCAGCCACAGCGCCGCGGCGACGTGCAGTGCGCCCGAGGGGCCGCTGTCGGGGTAGGGCGAGCTGATCCACAGCACCATCACCAGCACGGCGAGCGAGCCCAGACCGAGGCCCGCGGCCACCGCGCCACCCAGGAGGCTCGCGGCCAGTCCGGGGGATCGGTCGCGCAACCGGGTGAGCAGGGACGACAACGGCGATCGACGAACGGTCAGCTGGATCACGCCCGCCATGCTCCCAACGACACGCGCTTTCCCGTCGTAACAGGCGAACCTCCGTTGTGTCGCTCAATATACGTTTATGTACTTTTTCGTCCGAAGGGGCATCTCGTGACGCAGAGCCCTGCAACCCCGCTGCCCCCGCCCAAGGAGCGCCGACGCCTGCGCGAGGCGCAGTCGTTGACGCAGGCTCAGGTCGCGGCGCGGGTGGGCGTGACCCGGGAGACCGTGCGGGCGTGGGAGACCGGCCGTATGACGCCGCGCGGCCGGAAACGGGAGGCGTACGCGCGAGTGCTGAGCGAGCTGATCCAGGCGCCGGCCGCCCAAGAGGTCCCGGACGAGCCCGAGGTGACCACGCCTCAGCCGGGCGCCGACACCGCCGAACTCCCCGTACACGTCCAGCCGCACGAGCCGGTGCCCGCGCTGCGCCCGGAGCCCGTGGAGGCCGACTCGTCCGAGCGGCTGACGCCCGCTCAGGCCTTCGACGCGCTCTACGCGTTCTGCGCACCCGCCCTCGTACGGCAGGCCTATCTGCTCACCGGGCGGCGCGAGCTGGCTCGGGAGTCGGTCGAGCGGGCCTTCGAACGGGCCTGGCAGCGCTGGCCGGAGGTGGCCGTCGACCGGGATCCGGCGAGCTGGGTGCGGGCGACGGCGTACGAGTACGCCCTCTCCCCCTGGCACCGTTTCCGCCCCCGCTACCGGCACCCCGAACCACCACCCGCCAACCCCTCCGACCGCGCGCTGATGGACGTACTCCTCACCCTGCCGCCGCCGTACCGCCGCACCCTGCTGCTCTACGACGGCGTGGGCCTCGACCTGCCGGACACCGCGGCGGAGACGGAGGCGAGCACGCCCGCGGCGGCGAACCGGCTGCTGCACGCGCGCGAGGCGGTGGCCGCGCGGCTGCCGGAGCTGGCCGACCCGTCCGAACTCCACCAACGGCTGGCCGAGGTGGCGTCCGCGGAGCGCCTGCGTGCCGCGAAGCCCCCGACGGTACGCATCGGCAGCGAGCGCCGGGCCAGTTTCTGGACCCGCGCCGCCATCGCCTTCACGGTCGCCCTCATCGGCACCACGGCCCTGACGGTACGCACCGCCCCCCGGCAGTACGAGGCACCCATCTCGCCGGGCCGGACCGTCCAGGGCGTCCCTCCGAAGATCGCCCCCGGCCCGTTGTCGGAGACGGAGCAGGAGCTGCGGGCCAAGCTGCGGGAGGAGACGGTGAGCGGGCCGCAGCGGCTGGTACCGCTGCCGGGCTGACGCCGATGGGCCCGTCCCCCACTTCGGGGAACGGGCCCATCCGACGTGTCAGCGGTAGCTCGGGCGCCTCAGCCGAAGGCCCAGGCGCTGCAACGCTTCAACGCTTCAGCCGAAGGCTCAGGCGCTGAGGATCTCGCGCGCCAGCTTCGCCGTCTCGGTCGGCGTCTTGCCGACCTTGACGCCGGCGGCCTCCAGGGCCTCCTTCTTCGCCTGGGCGGTGCCGGACGAACCGGAGACGATGGCGCCGGCGTGGCCCATGGTCTTGCCCTCGGGCGCGGTGAAGCCCGCGACGTAACCGACGACCGGCTTGGTCACGTTCTTCGCGATGAAGTCCGCGGCCCGCTCCTCGGCGTCGCCACCGATCTCGCCGATCATGACGATCAGGTCGGTCTCGGGGTCGGCCTCGAACGCGGCGAGCGCGTCGATGTGCGTGGTGCCGATGATCGGGTCGCCACCGATGCCGACGGCGGTCGAGAAGCCGATGTCACGCAGCTCGTACATCATCTGGTACGTCAGCGTGCCGGACTTCGAGACCAGACCGATGCGGCCCGGCTTGGTGATGTCGCCCGGGATGATGCCGACGTTCGACTGACCCGGGGTGATGATGCCGGGGCAGTTCGGGCCGATGATCCGGGTCTTGTTGCCCTTCTTGCCGGCGTACGCCCAGAACGACGCCGAGTCGTGCACGGCGATGCCCTCGGTGATCACGACGGCCAGCGGGATCTCGGCGTCGATGGCCTCGACGACCGCGTCCTTGGTGAACTTCTCCGGCACGAAGATGACGGAGACGTTGGCCCCGGTGGCCTCGATGGCCTCCTTGACGGTGCCGAAGACCGGTACCTCGGTGCCGTCGAAGTCGACGGAGGTGCCCGCCTTGCGCGGGTTCACGCCGCCCACGACCGTGGTGCCGTCGCCGAGCATGAGCTTGGTGTGCTTCATGCCCGTGGCGCCGGTCATGCCCTGGACGATGACCTTGCTGTCCTTGTTGAGCCAGATAGCCATGGTGTGTTCTGTCCTCGTCCTGAGTGCTTACTTGGCGGCGTGGGCCAGCTCGGCGGCCTTGTCGGCCGCGCCGTCCATGGTGTCGACGCGCTGGACCAGCGGGTGGTTGGCGTCGGTGAGGATCTGCCGGCCGAGCTCGGCGTTGTTGCCGTCGAGACGGACGACGAGCGGCTTGGTGACCTCCTCGCCGCGGTCCTCCAGGAGCTTCAGCGCCTGGACGATGCCGTTGGCGACCTCGTCGCAGGCGGTGATGCCACCGAAGACGTTGACGAACACGGACTTCACGTCCGGGTCGCCAAGGATGATCTCCAGGCCGTTGGCCATGACCTGGGCGGAGGCGCCACCGCCGATGTCCAGGAAGTTGGCCGGCTTGACGTTGCCGTGTGCCTCACCGGCGTACGCGACGACGTCCAGGGTCGACATGACCAGGCCCGCGCCGTTGCCGATGATGCCGACCTCGCCGTCGAGCTTGACGTAGTTGAGGTTCTTCTCCTTGGCGGCGGCCTCGAGCGGGTTGGCCGCGGCCTTGTCGTGGAGCTCCTCGAAGTCGGGGTGACGGAACTCGGCGTTGTCGTCGAGCGACACCTTGCCGTCCAGGGCGATGACCTCGCCGGAGGCGACCTTGGCGAGGGGGTTCACCTCGACCAGGAGGGCGTCCTCCTTGATGAAGGTGTCCCACAGCTTGACGAGGACGTTGACGACCTTGTCGGCGACCTCGGCCGGGAACTTCGCGGCCTCGACGATCTCGCGGGCCTTCTCCTCGGTCACGCCGTCGATCGCGTCGATCGGCGTCTTGGCGACGGCCTCCGGACGGGTGGCCGCCACCTCCTCGATCTCCATGCCGCCCTCGACGGAGGCGATGGAGAGGAAGGTGCGGTTGGCACGGTCCAGCAGGAAGGAGACGTAGTACTCCTCCAGGATCTCCGGAGCCGTCTCGGCGATCATCACCTTGTGGACCGTGTGGCCCTTGATGTCCATGCCGAGGATGTCCGTCGCCCGCGCGACGGCCTCGTCCGCGGTGGCGGCGAGCTTCACGCCACCGGCCTTGCCACGGCCGCCGACCTTCACCTGGGCCTTGACGACGGACTTGCCACCGAGGCGCTCAGTGGCTGCGCGGGCCGCCTCAGGCGTGTCGATGACTTCACCGGCCAGCACCGGTACATCGTGCTTGGCGAAGAGGTCCCTCGCCTGGTACTCGAACAGGTCCACGCGCTTCCGTCCCTATCAGTGATCTCGCGGTTCGTTGGATGCGTGGGCGTGCCGCGAAGGGCAACGTGACGTCCGCTGTCACTAGGGAGGCGCACACGGTGTCCGAGCGCGCGGCATGTCCGTCTCGCAGGTTATCGCCGCTCGACGGGGGCTTCTAAATCAGGGGTCACACCTGAGCGGTGATACCTGTCACATGATGCCGCGATCACTGGCACGGGGTGCCTGGTGTGAAGGGCCTCACCGGGCTGGGGTTGGCCCGGTGAGGCCCCTTGAACAGCCCGAAGGGGCAGGAATCGGTACGCCCCCGGGGGCTTCGGCCGGGCGGTCCCCACCCCAATGGGGACCGCTCGGCCGTCCGTGAGGTCCCGGCCGGACGGTCCGACGGCTTTCGGCCGTCCGGGTCCTTCCGCCTCACGGAGTCGGGATTCAGAGGGAGCGGAGGTAGCCCGGGGTGACCGAGTCGGCGACGCCCTCGACGCCGGTGACGGCGTTGTCCGCGAGCGGGGTGCCGGTCAGGTTCTCGGCGACGGGGGCGGCCTGGCCGGCGACACCGTGGGCGAAGGGCCGGACGTCACCCGCGACGCCGTGGGCCACGGTCCCGGCGGCGTACGTGACCGGCTGGACCAGGTCCGCCACGGGGTGGGCGACATGACCGGCGGCGCTGTGCGCGAAGGGACCGGCCTCGGCGGCGACACCGGGGACGACCTGCCGCACATCACCCGCCAGGCCGGACGCCAGCGCGCCCGCGTCCGTCACGGCCTGCCCGGCGACCGGGGCGACCCCCCGCACCACCGTCTGCGCGAGGGGCGGCAGCACGGCACCCTGCGCGTCCGCGGCGACCTGGCCGAGGAGCCCGGTGGCGTACGGGGGTACGTCGGCGAGGGCGCCGTGGGCCACCGACTGGACGCCGGAGACGGGTCCGGTGGTGAGGGGGTGGACGTCCGCCACGGTCTCGGTTGCGACGGCGTGTACGTCGGCGAGGGCGCCGTGGGCGACCGGGTGGACGTCGGCCACCAGGCCGTATGCCGCGGCGGTGGCGGCGTCGGCCGCGTGGCCGGTCGCCGTACCGATGCCATGAGCCGCCTGTCCGGCGACCGGGGGCACGCCCTGCACCGCTGCGACGGACCGTTCGGCGACCGGCACGACACCGTGCACGGCGTGCGTGGCCGGGGGGAGGGCTCCGTCGACGGCTGCGGTGACGAGGGGCGGGGCGGCCGCGGTGGTCGTCTCGTCGAGGACCGGGGTGACGGTGCCGGGGGCCACTGCCGTGGTGGCTAGGGCCCGCTCCACCTCCGGGGCGAAGGCGGCGAGGGGGCCGAAGAGGTAGTCGACGGTGTCGGAGGGGGCGGCGATGTCCTGGGCGTCCGGCACCTCCGGGGTGGCCGGGATGTCTGAGATGTCCGGGACAGCGGGGGCCTGCTGCGGGAGGCTCGCCGCGGTGGCCTTCACGTGGTCGGCGGTCCGCTGCGCGGCCTGCGTGGCGCGGGCCGCCTTGACGCCCTCGGTGAGCTGCGCGGCGCCGCCCTTGAGCTGGGCGGCCTTGGTGACCTTGGTGGCCTTGGTGGCCTTGGTGGCGGTCGTGGTGGTCGTTTCGACGGGCGCCGTCTGCCTGGAGGTGGCGGTGACCGTCTCGGCCACACCCTCGGTGACGTCGTCCGTCACACCGGCCGGGTCGGTGGTGGCGTCCGGCACGGACAGGCTGGAGGAGGGCAGCTCGTCCGCGTTCGCGGCGGTGGAACCGAGCGCCCACGCGCCACTGACACCGGCGGCTATGACGAGGGAACGGCGGATGTTCTTGTTCATGCGTACGTCAGATCCTTAGAAGGTTCCGAGACGTCGGAAACGGAGGCGCGACACTCGGCCGGGGCCTCCGGCGACGAAGAGGGGAAGGGGACACGGGCAGACCTGTTCCGCCCCCGCGCGGCAGGTCCACTGCGCGGGAAAGGCCTGCTCTAGGCGGGGGATACGGGAATGTCCCGGTACGCGTCCCTGATCTCGGCGGCACCGACGTGCGCGGCGGCGCCGGGCACCAGCCGCAGCGGGGCCAAGTCGTGGGCGGTGACGGCATGAGCGTCGCCGTGCCTGGGCGTGCCGTTGTCCACCGTCGCGCGGTGGTCCGGGGCGCCGCCCGGATCACCTGCGGGCGCGTGCCGCGCGGGTGCGGGAGCGATGGTGTCGGCACGGTGGTGGTGAGGATGCGCCGAGGTGCGGTGCGCGGGCTCGGGCGTGGTGGTGTCGTACGGCGTAACGGTGTGCGGGGTCGCTGTTACGGCATCCTCCGCCGACGTCCCCGCGGAGTCCGCCTCATCGGCCGACGCGGAGGTCACCGGCGCCGGTTGTGGTGCCGGTGCGGGCAACGTCTGTACCGGCAGCGCGGGGAGTCCCGGCAGGCCGGGGAACACGGGCAGGCCCGGCTCCGGCGACTCGGGCAGCTCCGGCAGAGTCGGCGGCTGCGGCAGTTCGGGCAGCAGGGCGGGCGGCTCGGGCAACGCGGGGAGTTCGGGCGGCTCGGGCAGCGACCCCAGCGGCGGCACCGCGCCCCGCCCTTCCTCCAGCCCGTCGGTCACCGCGCCGACCGCTTCACCGACCACCTCGCCGACGGGCCGTACGACGCGCTCGGGCCGCACGACACGCTCGGTGACGGCCGGGACGACGTCCCCGGTGACGGACGGAAGCTCTCGGCCCTGAGTCTCCTCAGCCCCAGCCGTGCGTACGTCGGCCGACAGAGCCGTAGGCACATCCTCCGCCGCCTGTGCCCGCTGCCCGCCCAGGAGCCCGAACGCGAACAACCCGCCCACCAGCAGCGCCAGATACAGCGCACGCCGTCCGGCCACCGTGCGCGGTATGCGCACAGCGGCACCGGACAGGGCTGCTGGCCAGGTCAAGGGGGCGGGTCCTCCCGTACGGCGGCACGGAGTCGAAGGCGGTGGAGACATCGATCCTTGCACGGGACTCCTGAGGCCGCGCAAGCCCCCCGTGACGGATGCGTACTCATGTCCGTTTTGCTGTCGCAGGATCCGGCACGGGGATCGGCCGCTTCTCGATCGCCGCCGCCATCACCTCGGGGAACAGATCCGGCGTACAGGCGAACGCCGGTGCCCCCAGCGCGGCCAGCGCGGCCGCGTGTTCCCGGTCGTAGGCCGGTGCCCCCTCGTCGGACAGCGCGAGCAGCGCCACGAACTGCACGCCCGACGCCTTCATCGCCGCCACCCGTTTCAGCATCTCGTCGCGGATGCCCCCTTCGTAGAGGTCGCTGATCAGCACGACCACCGTCTCGGCGGGCCGGGTGATCTGCGACTGGCAGTACGCCAGCGCCCGGTTGATGTCCGTACCGCCGCCGAGCTGGGTGCCGAACAGGACGTCCACCGGGTCGTCGAGCTGGTCGGTGAGGTCGACGACCGCGGTGTCGAAGACGACCAGCCGGGTGTCGATCGACCGCATCGACGCCAGCACCGCCCCGAACACCGACGCGTACACCACCGACGCCGCCATCGACCCGGACTGGTCGATGCACAGAACGACTTCCTTCTTCACCGACTGGGAAGCCCGCCCGTAGCCGATGAGCCGCTCGGGCACGATCGTCCGGTACTCCGGCAGGTAGTTCTTGAGGTTGGCGGCGATCGTGCGGTTCCAGTCGATGTCGTGGTGGCGCGGCCGGTTGATCCGCGCGCTGCGGTCGAGGGCGCCGGTGAGGGTGGCCCGGGTGCGGGTGGCGAGCCGCTTCTCCAGGTCCTCGACGACCTTGCGCACGACGGCCCGTGCGGTCTCCTTGGTCGTCTCCGGCATGACCTTGTTGAGGGAGAGGAGGGTCCCGACGAGATGGACGTCCGCCTCCACCGCCTCCAGCATCTCCGGCTCCAGCAGCAGCGTGGAGAGTCCGAGCCGGTCGATGGCGTCGCGCTGCATGACCTGGACGACGGAGGAGGGGAAGTAGGTGCGGATGTCCCCGAGCCAGCGTGCCACGGACGGTGCCGACTCCCCGAGCCCCGCCGAACGGTCCTTCCCCGTCTGCGGCCTGTCCTGCTTTCCGTAGAGCGCGGCGAGTGCCCCGTCCATCGCGGCGTCCTGCCCGGCGAGCGTGCAGCCGGTGCCGTCGGCCTGCTCCCCGCCGAGCACGAGCCGCCAGCGCCGCAGCCGCTCCTGCGCCGGGTCCGTCACGTCCGCCGTCATCCGCGCATCCCTCCCTGCCGTTCCCACAGCGGGATCACCGGCACGGTCGTCGCCGGCCGTCCCCCCGCCCGCGCCTGCTGGTCCCGCCCCGGCGCCTGCCCCGCGGCGCGCACAGCCCGGGCCCTCCCGTTCTGCTCCACCCGTCCTCCGGCCGCCATCACGCCACCCCCACCAGGTCGTCGTCCGTGTCCAGCCCCAACAGCAGGCGCACCACAGGCAGCACGGCGTTTCCGCGCGCCTGATCCAGCTCGGCCGCGAACCCGGGTACGCCCGCACCCGCGGTCGCCGCCCCGCCCCGCTGCCCCGGCCCCCGCCGCACCAGCTCCCCGAGCGTTCTGCGCACGCCCGGCTCGTACGCCGAGAAGGTGCGCCTGAGCAGCGGCAGCACGTCGGTGAACGCGTCCGCCGGAACTCCGGTGAGCCAGGCGTCGACCAGGCCGAGCAGCCGCTCGTCGTGCACGAGCAGCATCCCGCCGCCCGAACCGCCGCCGACGAAGCCCTCGATCCAGGCCGCCGCGTCCCCGGGCGGGGTCCCCGGCGACAGCACCAGCCCCATGAGCCGGGCCGCCTCGTCCTGCGCCAACTCCCCCTCGTCCAGCAGCAGCCGCACCGCCCGGCCACGGATCACGCCGGGAACCGTGTCCCGCATGGACAGCACCTTCAGCACCGCCCGCCAGCGCCCGCGCAGATCGCCGTGGCCCGGCGCGGGCGCGTCACCGAGCAGCCCCACCGCCCGGTGCACGGCGTCCACATGGCGCCGTATCTCCTCGGCGGCGTCCGCGTCGAGTCCGGCACAGGCCGGGGGCAGTCCGACGAAGATCCGCTCGGCGAGGCCGGCGGCGACCTCCGCGAGCGCTCCGGTGTCGGTGCCGCGCACATCGCCGTACCGCAGGGAACGGACCAGGGCGGGCAGGGCCTGGGCGAGATGGCCGACGTCCGAGTCGAGCGCGGCCCGGTCGGCCAGCACCCGCATGACCATCGGCAACGCGTCCGGCAGCTCGGCCAGCAGGCACCGCTCGGCGAGCGCGGTGACGTCGGCGAGGTGCTGAGCCGAGATCGCGTCCGCCTCGGACTTGGCGGTCGCGGCGGCGAGCACGGTCGTCCCCCACACCCCGGCCTCGGCGATCCGCACCGCCAGCTCGGGCTCCCAGCGCAGCCGCCAGGTCTCCCGGAAGGTGCCCGTGCTCCCCCGCGAGGCGACCGGCTCTCCCCACGGCACGCCCAGCAGCCGCAGCCGGTGCAGCAGCCGGCTGCGCCCGGCGTCGGTGTCCTTGCGCAGGTCGAGCTCCAACTCCCGCTCCAGCGCCTCCGGCTTGAGCCGCAACCGGCGCTGGGTCCGGTCGAGGTCCCGCTGCAAGGGCACGGCGGGCGCGTCCGGCGGCACCTCCCCCAGCACATCGCCCACCACCAGCCGGTCGTGCACCAGCGCCAGCGGCACGTCCGAGCCGTCGCACATCACCGCCCGCACAGCGTCGGTGGTCTCGCCCAGGCCGGGCAGCGGGCGGCCGCGCATCACCGCGAGCGTCTCGGCCAGCCGTACCGCCTCGATGACATGGGCGGAGGACACCATCCGGTCCTCGGCCCGCAGCAGTCCCGCCACCTTGGTCAGCCACCGCTCGACGGGCCGGTCGGGGGCGCGGAACAGGTGCCCGTACCACCCCGGCGAGTCGATGCCCGCCCCGTAGCCGCTGGCCCGCGCCAGCCTGCGGTAGGTCCACGGCACCCAGGTCATGTCCGTCTTGACCTTGGGCAGGCCCTTGAGGAGGGCCCGATCGGCGGCGACGGTGCTCCGCCCGCCCAGCGCGGGCACATGCCAGGCCCCGCACACCACGGCCACCGCGTCCCCGAACTCCTTCTGTGCGGCCCGCACTTGGAGCCGCATGTACGCCTCGCGCACCAGGTCCCGGTCGTGCCCGCCGCTGCCGTACACCTCCCGCAGCGCCGCCATGGCCTCCGCCAGCACCGCGAACGGGGCGAGCGGATCCCCCGCCGCGCCGAGCCCGCGATGCTCGACGACGTCCTCCCACCAGCGCTCGGCGTCCTCGTACCCGGCGGCGTCGGCGAGGGCGGCGAGCGGGTCGACCCGGACGTCGGCGCGGCTCTCGGACGGCTCGGTCGGCTCGGTCGGGTTGTCCGGGGACTCGGACGCCGGCGCGCCCTCCCCCTTCCCCCCGTCGTCCCCCTTGTCCTCCTTCTCCCAGGCCAGCGTGTGGGTGGCCGGAAGGTCGATGAAGCGGGCCGGTACCTCGTGCTCCAGCGCCCAGCGGATGGCGACCCACTCCGGGGAGAACTCGGCCAGCGGCCAGAACGCCGAGCGGCCCGGCTCGTCCACGGCATGGGCGAGGAGGGCGACCGGCGGCCGCATGTCCTCCTCGGCGGCCAGCGGGATCAGCGCGTCCGCCTCGGGCGGCCCCTCGATCAGCACCACGCGCGGCCGGGCCGCGTCCAGCGCCGCCCGCACGGCCCGAGCCGAACCGGGCCCGTGATGCCGTACGCCGAGCAGCAGCGGCCCGGCGGTCGTGCCGGGGTCAGCTCCCGTCGTCACACCGTCCCCCTCGCCTGGCCGGCCACCTGGTGTCGTCGTCCTGCCTGCGGTGCCCCCGGTACACGGTCACGCGCTCACCTCCCGGCAGGCGCGGTAGAAGTCGGTCCAGCCGTCGCGCTCGCGGACGACCGCCTCCAGGTACTCCTGCCAGACGACCCGGTCGGCCGCCGGATCGCGGACCACGGCGCCGAGGATGCCCGCGGCGACATCGGCGGACCGCAGGACGCCGTCCCCGAAGTGGGCGGCGAGCGCGAGGCCGCCGGTGACGACGGAGATCGCCTCGGCCGTGGAGAGAGTGCCGCTGGGCGACTTCACCTTGGTCCGCCCGTCGGAGGTCACCCCGTCGCGCAGCTCGCGGAAGACGGTCACCACCCGGCGGATCTCGTCGACGCCGTCGGGCACGGCCGGCAGGTCGAGGGAGCGGCCGATCTGGTCGACGCGCCGGGAGACGATGTCGACCTCCGCGTCGACGCTCTCGGGCAGCGGCAGCACGACCGTGTTGAAGCGGCGGCGCAGGGCGCTGGAGAGATCGTTGACCCCGCGGTCGCGGTCGTTGGCGGTGGCGATGAGGTTGAAGCCGCGGACGGCCTGCACCTCCTGGCCCAGCTCCGGGATCGGCAGGGTCTTCTCCGACAGGATCGTGATGAGCGTGTCCTGGACGTCGGCCGGGATCCGGGTCAGCTCCTCGACCCGGGCCGTCATGCCCTCCGCCATGGCCCGCATGACGGGGCTCGGCACCAGCGCGTCCCGGCTCGGACCGTGCGCGAGCAGCTGCGCGTAGTTCCAGCCGTACCGGATCGCCTCCTCCGGGGTGCCGGCAGTGCCCTGCACCAGCAGGGTCGAGTCACCGCTGACGGCCGCCGCCAGGTGCTCGGACACCCAGGTCTTGGCGGTGCCGGGCACCCCGAGCAGGAGCAGGGCGCGGTCGGTGGCGAGGGTGGTGACGGCGACCTCGACGATACGGCGCGGTCCCACGTACTTCGGAGTGATCACGGTGCCGTCCGGCAGGGTGCCTCCGAGCAGGTAGGTCGCCACGGCCCAGGGCGACAGCTTCCAGCGGGCCGGGCGCGGACGGTCGTCCTGCGCGGCCAGCGCGGACAGTTCGGCCGCGAAGGCGTCCTCGGCGTGCGGTCGCAACGCCTCGGTCGGTGCGCTCTCGCGGGTTGTCTCGGACGTCGGGTCCACGGACACGGTCATGGCGAAGTCCCCCTCCAGCTCGGCCGGTTCGGATCTGTGACCAACCGTGCACCACGCCACTGACAATCCGTTCCGACCTGCGCAAACGCGCTCGCCGGGCCGATTGTCAGTGGGGGGATCTACCTTCGATGGCATGACTCAGCAGGGGGTGCGCTGGAGCGCGGAGCAGGTGCTGGCACTCGCGCCTGACACCGCGTCACGCAAAGCGGGCGGCAAACTCGGCGCGGCCGGGCCGTGGTCCGAGGCGGGCAGTACGGACGAGGGGACGGTGTGGGGGCTGTGCAAGGGCAGTGGCAGCAAGCCGTATCAGACGGTCGTCGACATCGCGGACGCGTCGGGGCCCGCGTACAAGTGCAGTTGTCCCAGCCGGAAGTTCCCGTGCAAGCACGCGCTCGGGCTGCTGTTGCTGTGGGCGGGCGGGGACGGGGCCGTGCCGCAGGGGCAGCCGCCGGACTGGGCGCGGGAGTGGATCGAGGGGAGGAAGAAGCGCGCGGAGCAGCAGCGGGCGGAGGGCGCTTCCGGTGCCTCGTCCGGCTCGGCCGATCCCGAGGCGGCGCGGCGGCGGGCGGAGCGCCGGGCGGAGAAGGTCACCGCGGGGGCGAGGGAGCTGGAGCAGCGGCTGGCGGATCTGCTGCGCGGCGGACTGGCCGGCGCGGAGCAGGCGGGGTACGGGATGTGGGAGGAGACGGCCGCCCGCATGGTCGACGCGCAGGCGTCGGGACTGGCGGCGCGGGTCAGGGAGTTGGGGGCGATTCCCTCGTCCGGGCCCGGCTGGCCGGTGCGGCTGCTGGAGGAATGCGCGCTGCTGCACCTTCTGGACCAGGGGTGGCTGAACCGCGAGCGGCTGCCTGAGGGCCTGGCGGCGACGGTCCGCTCCCGCATCGGCCTGCCCGCCTCGCCCGAGGGCCCGCCGATCCGCGACCGCTGGCTGGTCCTCGCCCAGTACGACACGGCGGACTCCCGCCTGACCACCCGCCGGATATGGCTCCACGGCGCCGACTCGGCCCGCACCGCCCTGCTCCTCTCCTACGGCGCCGCGGGCCGCGCCCCCGAGCTCGCACTCCCGGTCGGACTGGCCCTGGAGGCGGAGGTCACCCCTTACCCGGGCGCCGGACAGGTGCGGGCGTCCCTGGGCGAGCGGTTCGCCGCCCCCGTACCCACTTCACTGCGCCCGCCGGGGACGACGACGGCGCAGGCAGCCGCGCGTTACGGGGAGGCGCTGCGGCGCGATCCCTGGCTGGACTCGGTCCCGGTGACGCTGGAGCGGGTGATACCGACTCCGGACGGCGAGTCCTGGCAGCTGGCGGACGCCGACACCGACTCGGCCCTGCCGCTCACCCCCACGGCCCGCTCCCGTCCCGGCCTGTGGAAGCTGGTCGCCCTCTCGGGCGGCGAACCGGTGAAGGTCTTCGGCGAGTGCGGCCACCGCGGCTTCACCCCCCTCGCGGCCTGGCCGCAGGGTCCGGGCGAGGCGGTGCAGCTGTGCTGAGCCGCCGCAGGCCCGCCCCAAGCCCCGGCCCGGCACCCCACACACGCACCCCCAGTCCCCTGCCCGGCACCCCACAGAAGGGACGACCCTCGTGAACAGGACCCCGGACGCGCCCGCCTGGGAAGAGCTCGTCACCACCGCCCTCCTCGGCACCGATCGCCGCACCCCGCCGGACACCACCGCCCTCCTCGGCACCGGTCGCCGCACCCCGCCGGAGACCGGCCCGGCCCGCGACGCACCCGTCGCCCTGCTGGACGCGGCGGCCCTGGAGACCGTGCGCCGACGGGCGGGCCTGCTCCCGGCCCGCGCGGCGGCCCGCCTTGAGCCGGCGCCCGAGGACACCCGCCCCGCGCTGCCTCCGGCGGCGGCCCGCAGGCTGGCCCTGCTGCTGGCCGACCGGGGAGGCACCGGAGGCGGACGCAGAGGCACCGCCCCGGACCTCATGGAGCTGCTGCCCCAGTGGCTGACGGCGGCCAACGCCCACGGTTACGCGGCTCCGCCGCACATGCTGCCGGCGCTGCTGGACGCGGCCCGGGGCCGTACGGACCTGCGGCCCGCCGCCCTGCGCTTCGCGGGCACCCGCGCGGTGTGGCTGGCGCGGCTGAACCCGGACTGGCGGTTCGCCCTGCGCGCGACGCCCGGCGGCGGCGCGGCGCTGCCCCGGCCCGAGGAGCGGGAAAGGGTGCAGCGGTTGTGGCAGGAGGGCCTGTTCGCGGAGCGTGTCGCCCTGCTGGCCGCGATACGGGCGCGCGAGCCGGTCGCCGCACGGGAGCTGCTGGCGACGACCTGGGCGACGGAGCGGGCCGAGGACCGGCTGATGTTCCTGGACTCGCTGCGCACCGGCCTCGGCCCGTCGGACGAGCCGTTCCTGGAGCAGGCGCTGGCCGACCGCAGCCGCAATGTGCGGGCGACGGCGGCCGAGTTGCTGTCGGCGCTGCCCGACTCGGCGCTGGCCGGGCGGATGGCGATCCGGGCCGGGGCGTGCGTGGCCGTGGACCGCACCGGGGCCGTTCCGACGCTCACGGTCGAGGCACCGCACGAGTGTGATCCGAGTATGGAGCGCGACGGTGTCGTGTCTAAGGCTCCGGCGGGACGCGGGGAACGGTCTTGGTGGCTGGGACAGTTGGTGGAGGCGGCGCCGCTCGGCGTCTGGCCCGCGCGGCTGGGCGGCCGGACGCCCGCGGAGATCGTGGCGCTGCCGGTCGCGGACGACTGGCATGCCGAGCTGCACGCGGCATGGTGCCGGGCGGCCGTACGCCAGCGGGACGCCACGTGGGCGCGGGCGCTGCTCGGGACGCCGTCGGCGCCGGAGGCGGGCGGGCCGGGGGCGGTGTCGCTGGCCGAGCGGGCGAAGCTGCTGGGCACGCTGGACCCGGGCGAACGGGCCGAGTGGGTGGCCGGCTTCATCGCGCGGCACGGGCTGTCCGAGGCCTTCCAGCTGCTGGGCGTGTGCGCCGTGCCGTGGGCCGGGCCGCTCGGGCGGGCGGTGGTCGACGCGCTCAACATCGCGCGGGACGCGGGGAGTTACCCGTGGAGTTTCAGCGGGGTGATGGGGCTGGCCGAGCGCTGTCTGGACCCGGCCGAGGCGAGCCGCCTCGACGGTTTGCTGGCGGTGCCCGACGAGACGGAGGACGCCTCGCCGGGGGCCGGCGGGTACTGGGCGGAGGCGTTCCAGCGGCTCGTGACGACACTGCGGTTGCGGGCGGCGATGCTCGAGGAGCTCAGCGGGACAGCGCGGGCCGGCGATCCGCCCGCCCGCGCCTGAGGAACCGCAGGAACCGCTCAGCCGCCGGAGACGCTCGGCTGACGCACGTTGGCGCGGACCCAGTCCACGATCGACTGGGTGGTCGCCCCCGGGGTGAAGATCTCCGCGACGCCCTTCTCCTTCAGCGGCGCGATGTCCGCCTCGGGGATGATGCCACCGCCGAAGACCAGGATGTCCTCCGCGTCCCGCTCCTTGAGCAGGGCGATCACCGCGGCGAAGAGCGTGTTGTGGGCGCCCGAGAGGATGGACAGACCGATCGCGTCGGCGTCCTCCTGGATCGCCGTGTCGACGATCTGCTCGGGCGTCTGGTGCAGGCCCGTGTAGATGACCTCCATACCGGCGTCGCGCAGCGCCCGCGCGATCACCTTCGCCCCGCGATCGTGGCCGTCGAGCCCCGGCTTGGCCACCACCACGCGGATCGGACCGGCTGCCACACCCATCACTGCCTCCATGAAGCGACTACATCCATCCGTACCGTCAAGTACCGCACACATCACTCGCGCCGTACACGCCGCACACGCCGTGGCACGGACGCCCCGCGCCACAGCGCCCGGGGAAGTGAACGAACGTTATCGCCAGCATCCCGCAACCGGCAGTTTCACGGTGGAGACCGAGGGGGAAATCACACGGAGGGACACGTTCGCCGCGCACCGTTCCGATCCTCTGCGGCTCACGGACCGCAGACACAGGCGGCCGTCGGGCCACGACCGGAACGCGCGCAACGGGAGCCGCAACGAGATCGCCGCACCACCGCGCCGCAGGCCGCGCGGCGTGGGGTGCGGCGGGTCGACGAGGGCACGAAGAGCACGCAGGGCAGGGACGGCACGACAGCGGGGAGCCTCGTCGCCACACCGGCAGGGAATCTCGTCACGTCATCGGCGTCATGGACGTCACACGCCGCTCCCGCCCCGCGCCGCCCGCTCGCGCACCGCCGGCCCGCCTCGGCGCGACTTCCCATGAGGGCACACGGGGGACAGAGCCGTCCTCGGGTGTGCCGACAGGAGGTCGGCCATGACGGTCACCAAGGCAGTGCTGCCCCTTCTCCCGCTCTGTCAGCGGCTCCTCCCGAGCCGACTGGCCGGACTGTCCATGGCGCTGTTGAAGGCCACCGCCCTCGAGATCGCGATCCTCGCCGGACACCTCCTCCTCTATCCGTCCGGGATCCAGCAGGAGCGCAGGGCCCCCCTCCCCGCCCCGGGCTCCCCGGACACGCCCCGGCTGCCGGCGGAGGCGAAGCCACCGGTCGTGCTGCTGCACGGGTTCATCGACAACCGCTCGGTCTTCGTGCTGCTGCGCCGCAGCCTCGCCCAGCACGGCAGGCAGCACCTCGAGTCCCTCAACTACTCGCCGCTGACCTGCGACATCCGCACGGCGGCGGAGCTGCTCGGCCGGCACGTCGAGGAGATCTGCGCGCGCACGGGCAGCAGCCGGGTGGACGTCGTAGGGCACAGCCTCGGCGGCCTCATCGCCCGCTACTACGTACAGCGGCTCGGCGGTGACCTCCGGGTGCGGACGCTCGTCACCCTCGGCACCCCGCACTCGGGCACCCGCGTGGCGCCGCTGGCGAACGCGCACCCCATCGTCCGCCAGATGCGCCCCGGTTCGGCGCTGCTGGAGGAGCTGGCCCGGCCCGCGCCCGGCTGCCGTACGCACTTCGTCAGTTTCTGGAGCGACCTGGACCATCTGATGGACCCGGTGGAGACGGCGTGCATCGACCACCCCGACCTGCGCGCGCAGAACGTGCGGGTGAGCGGGGTCGGACATCTCGCCCTGCCCGTGCACCCGGCCGTGGCGGTCGGGATACGGCAGGCACTCGACACCGAGTGGATGGAAGCCGAAACGGCCCGCGCCGACGGTCTGACGGTGGCCTGAGCCGTCCCGCACCCGGCGCAATCCTCGAACAGTCTTCGAACACAAGGCCAAACTCGCGCCCGCAGTCCCCCGAAACACGGCCGAATGCCCGTTTCCTGGAAAGGCGAAACCTGCCGAAGATTGTCGCGCCCGCATACCGCCGGGTACAGTCGCCGCACTGCTCTGCCAGCCCCTGTTGTCGAGGCGAAAGAGAAGTTGGTGAACGACCGTCACCCGTCGGGGACCATGACCACCCCGGCTCCGGCCTCCGAGGCCGCCTCGGCGCATTACGCGTCGTACGGCACCCAGGAAGCCCAGTACGGCGACCTCACCACGCACGGTCACTACGACGCCACCGGTTTTCAGCAGCCCACCGGGACCTTCGCCACGGACCCGCTGTTCGGCTCGATGCCGGGCGAGAGCACCGGCACCTACGACGCGGGCCAGTGGGCCACGGTCGGCCAACAGACCCCGCACTACGACGCGTACGCGGCCCAGCACCACGCCGCCTATGACACCGGCGTCCACGAGACGACCGCCTGGTCCGCGGACTACCAGCAGCTGCCCGGCGTTCCGCACCAGGCCACCAGCCCCGACGCCAGTGGGCAGTGGGACGCCAACGCCTGGCTCCAGCCGGACCCGTCGGGCGGTCCCGCCGATCGGACCCAGCACTGGGACTGGGGCACGCAGACCTTCGACACCGGCACCTACGACGCCACGCAGTGGAACTCCGACGGCGCCGCCACCGGGTCCGACGACTACGAGCAGCGGGCCGAATCGTTCGACGAGCAGCCGGCGGCGACCTTCGAGCAGGTCCCGGCCGAGGAAGCGGCGTACGACCGGACGTCCTACGGCGAGACGCCGTACGAGGAACCCGCCTCCGGCGAGGGCGAGTCGGCCGACACCGGCGAACTCCCCGATGTGACCCCCCTCCTCGACGACGAGGAGGAAAGCGTCCCGGCGCCGGGTTCCCGCACCGCCGCCCGCACCGCGTCCCGTTCGCGCCGCCGTCCCCCCGCCAAGCGCTCCGCGCTGCTGACCATCGCCGTGCCGTCGGCGTGTGTCATGGGCGTGGCCGGGATCGCCGCCGCCTCCGTCGGCACGCTGACGGCCGACGGCACGGAGACCGCGACCACCGCGTCCGACGCGCAGCCGGTCAAGCCCGCGGCTGCCAACAACAAGCTGGACACCCAGCTGGAGAGCCTCTCGGCCGGCGCCGACGACTTCGCCGACCGGGCCAGCCGGACGCAGGAGCGCATCGACCTCAAGGCCGAGCAGGAGGCCGAGCGGAAGAAGGCGGCCGAGGAAGCGGCCCGCAAGGAGCGGCTGCGCCCGAAGTTCGCGCTGCCGGTGGCCCAGCACGGGCTCAGCGCCTACTACGGCCAGGCCGGCATCAACTGGATGTCCGTGCACACCGGCATCGACTTCCCGGTCTCGTACGGCACCCCGGTGCTGGCCGCGACCGACGGCACCGTGCGCACCCAGTGGAACAGCGCCTACGGCAACATGATGATCGTGACCGCGATGGACGGCACGGAGACCTGGTACTGCCACCTCTCCACGTACCAGGTTCCCTCCGGTACAGCCGTCAAAGCCGGCGACCAGATCGCGTTCTCCGGCAACTCGGGCAACTCGACCGGCCCGCATCTGCACTTCGAGGTCCGCCCGGGCGGCGGGTCGGCCGTCGACCCGCTGGCCTGGCTGCGCAGCCACGGCCTCGAGCCCTCGTAACTCCCCGGCAGTCCCCCGCCGTTCAGCAGCGGGGGACCCGCGGGACTACAGCTTCTCCACCGGCGCGTAGCGCAGCAGCAGCCGCTTCGGCTTGTCTCCGAAGTCGATCGTCGCCTCGGCGTTGGCGCCCGTGCCCTTGACCGCCATCACGGTGCCGAGCCCGAACTGGTCGTGCGTGACCCGGTCCCCGACCGCCAGCGAGACGACCGGCTGCTCGGAGGTGCGCCGGGTGGCGAAGCCGGACGCGCCGGACGCCGCGGACCGCGAACGGGACGACGACAGCGAGGCCGCCACCCCCGACGCGGGCCCGGAGGACACCGGCGAGGTGGCACCCGTGCGCTTCCAGTCGACGTGCTGCGCCGGGATCTCCTCCAGGAAGCGGGAGGGCGGGTTGTACGAGGGCTGCCCCCACGCGCTGCGCATCGACGAACGGGTCAGATACAGCCGTTCCCGCGCGCGCGTGATGCCGACGTAGGCGAGGCGCCGCTCCTCCTCCAACTCCTTGGTCTGCCCGAGGGCCCGCATGTGCGGGAAGACGCCGTCCTCCATGCCGGTGAGGAAGACGACCGGGAACTCCAGGCCCTTGGCGGTGTGCAGGGTCATCAGGGTGATGACGCCGGAGCCGTCCTCGGCCTCGTCGGGGATCTGGTCGGAGTCGGCGACGAGCGCGACCCGCTCCAGGAAGGCGGCGAGCGAGCCGGTCGCCTCGCCCTCGCCGGACTCCTGCTCGAACTCCAGGGCCACGGCGGCGAGTTCCTGGAGGTTCTCGATCCGGGTCTCGTCCTGCGGGTCGGTGGAGGCCTGCAACTCGGCGAGGTAGCCGGTGCGTTCGAGCACCGCCTCCAGGACGGTCGCGGGTCCGGCGCCGGACTCGACGATCGTACGGAGCTCCTCCATCAGCGTGTTGAACCGCTTGACGGCGTTGGTGGAGCGCGCGGCCATGCCGTACGCCTCGTCCACGCGCTTGAGCGCCTGCGGGAAGCTGATCTTCTCGCGCTGGGAGAGGGCGTCGATCATCGCCTCGGCGCGGTCGCCGATGCCGCGCTTGGGGACGTTCAGGATGCGCCGCAGCGGGACCGAGTCCTCGGGGTTGGCGAGCACGCGCAGGTAGGCCAGGACGTCCCGGACCTCCTTGCGCTCGTAGAAGCGGACGCCGCCGACGACCTTGTAGGGCAGGCCGACGCGGATGAAGACCTCTTCGAAGACACGGGACTGGGCGTTGGTGCGGTAGAAGACGGCGACGTCGCCGGCCTTCGCGTCGCCGGCGTCCGTGAGGCGGTCTATCTCGTCGGCGACGAACTGCGCCTCGTCGTGCTCGGTGTCGGCGACATAGCCGGTGATGCGCGCGCCCGCGCCCGCGTTGGTCCACAGGTTCTTGGGGCGGCGGGACTCGTTGCGCTCGATGACGGCGTTGGCGGCGGTGAGGATCGTCTGGGTGGAGCGGTAGTTCTGCTCCAGCAGGATCGTCGTCGCGTCCGGGTAGTCCTCCTCGAACTGGAGGATGTTGCGGATGGTCGCACCGCGGAAGGCGTAGATCGACTGGTCGGCGTCACCGACGACGCAGAGCTCGGCGGGCGGGAGGTCGTCCTCGCCGGGTGGTACGTCGACGGGGTGCTCGGCGGTGCCCACCAGCGCGCGCACGAGCGCGTACTGGGCGTGGTTGGTGTCCTGGTACTCGTCGACGAGGACATGCCGGAAGCGGCGGCGGTAGTGCTCGGCGACGTCCGGGAAGGCGCGCAGCAGGTGGACCGTCGTCATGATCAGGTCGTCGAAGTCCAGCGCGTTCGCCTCGCGCAGCCGGGACTGGTAGAGCGCGTAGGCCTGGGCGAGGGTCTTCTCGAAGCCGTCGGGGGCCTGGGCGGCGAAGTCCTCCTCGTCGATCAGCTCGTTCTTCAGGTTCGAGATCTTGGCGCTGAAGGCCTTGGGCGGGAAGCGCTTGGGGTCGAGGTCCAGGTCGCGGCAGACCAGGGCCATCAGGCGCTTGGAGTCGGCGGCGTCGTAGATCGAGAAGGAGGAGGTGAAGCCGAGCTTCTTCGACTCGCGGCGCAGGATCCGCACGCAGGCGCTGTGGAAGGTCATCACCCACATCGCGTGCGCGCGCGGGCCGACGAGCTGCTCGACGCGCTCCTTCATCTCGCCCGCGGCCTTGTTGGTGAAGGTGATCGCGAGGATCTGCCCGGGGTGCACATGACGCGCGGCGAGCAGATGGGCGATGCGGTGCGTGAGCACGCGCGTCTTGCCGGATCCCGCGCCGGCCACGATGAGCAGCGGGGTGCCGGAGTGCACGACGGCCGCGCGCTGGTTCTCGTTCAGCCCCTCGATGAGGGCGGCCGCGTCGAGGGCCGGGCGCGGGGCGCCGTCACGGTAGTAGGCGTCCCGGTCCGGGGGCACGTCGAACTTCCCGCCGAACAGATCGTCCGGAACCGACTCCGGAGCGTGATCGTCCTCGGGCGGCGGCGGGGGTTCCTCCCCATGGGCCCGAGGGGCCTGGAGGTCCGCCAGGAAGCTGTCGTCAAAGAGGCTGCTCATCGCTTTCCGAGTCTAGGGCTCCCCACTGACAGCCCGCCGCCGTCCCGGGAACATCCCCCGGATCAGCGGCCGGGGATCCTCCCGTCCCGCCCGCCCGGCAGGGGACCTTCATACCCTCATCCCTGCCGCGGAGACCTTGGTCACAGCGCTGGAGGGGCCGGCCGACACACAGGGTCGCCGCGCCCGTGATCGCCACCCGGCCCGGCGGACCGTGTGACTCCGGAGGGGCTCGGTACAAGCCGGAGCAGATCCGTCCAGATCGATCACACCCCGAGACGCCCTGACCTAAGGTCACGAAAATGTATCGGGCATATCACCCATCAACCTTCACAGGCGCCACACGAGTTGGCTACCGTGCCGCACAGGCCGTACGACCCCCACCGGCGAACCTCGCCGGGCCGCGCGGCCTCCGCCGAGTCGTCCGCTGCCGTCCAAGGCAGCCGAGCCGGGGACCCAACCGAACATTTGGGGTGAATCGACCCGACCCCCGCACGGGAGACGGTCGTAGGGCAACCCTTCCTAACCACCCGCCCGAACCCGACAGCTAACTCGGTAGGCGGACCATTGGAAGGAGTCGCCTCCCTTGGCGTCGCACCGCAAGTCGCGTCCCGCGGGTACGCGCGTAGCAGGCATACGGACCCCCGGCCTCGCCACGGCCGCCCTCACCTCCGTAGCCCTGCTGTCCCAGACGGCCAACGCCAGTCCGTCCACGGACGACAAGCCGAGCCTCGAAGAGGTCGAGAAGAAGGTCGACGACCTCTACCGCCAGGCGGAGACGGCGACCGAGAAGTACAACGCCGTCAAGGAGAAGACCACCAAGCAGCGCAAGCAGGTCGACACCCTCCTCGACGACGTCGCCAAGCGCACCCAGAAGCTCAACGACGCGCGGGAGGAACTCGGGTCCTTCGCCGCCGCGCAGTACCGGACCGGCGCCTCGGCCCCCGACACCGCGACCTTCCTGCTCGCCGACTCCCCGCAGGACTACTTCGACCAGACCCAGCTGATGAGCCGGATGACCGGCCGGCAGAAGGAAGCGGTCGACGACTACATCACCGAGCAGTCGGCGACGATGAAGAAGCGTAAGGAGGCCACCGAGAGCCTCCAGACGCTGAACGAGTCGCAGACCGATCTGAGGACCGCCAAGTCCACGGTCCAGAAGAAGCTCGCCGACGCGCGGAACCTGCTGTCGCAGCTGACCGCGGAGGAGAAGGCGCGGCTCGCCGCGATCGAGCGCAAGCGCCAGGAGGAGGCCGCGCGCAAGGCCGCCGAGCTGGCCGAGCAGCAGGCCGCGGAGGAGCAGCGCCGCAAGGAGGCCGCGGAGGCGGCGGCCGAGCAGCAGGAGAGCGGCTCCTCCGGTTCGGCGGAGACCCCCACCGGCAGCACCGGGTCCGAGTCCACCGCGGACTCCTCCTACGCCGCCAAGGCCGAGAAGGCGATCGCCTTCGCCCGCGCGCAGATCGGCAAGCCGTACGTCTGGGGCGCCACGGGCCCCGACTCCTACGACTGCTCGGGCCTGACCCAGGCCGCCTGGAACGCGGCCGGCATCTCCCTGCCGCGCACCACGTACGACCAGGTCAACGCCGGCACGACGGTCTCCCTCGCCAACGCCCTCCCCGGTGACCTCGTCTTCTTCTACGACGACGTCACCCACGTGGGCATCTACATCGGCAACGGCATGATGATCCACGCCCCCAAGCCCGGCACGTACGTCCGCGAGGAGTCGGTCTACTACGACGGCGAGGGCTCGATCCACAGCGTGGTCCGGCCTGCCTGATCCGACGCGGCACGCGCGCGGGGCTGCGCCGGGCTCAGGTCCACAGCACGGCGATGAAGACGTTCGCCGTGGTGAGCAGCCCCACCAGGCCGAACAGGCCCTTGTCCACCTTCTCGTCGTCCCGCTTCACGTAGACGAGCCCGAGGATCACGATCAGCAGGGCCAGCTTCACGCCGATCTTGATGTTGTCGACGGGCTGGTCGTCCGCCTGGTTGAGCCCGACCAGGATCACCCCGGTGACCAGCATCGTCAGCGCGCCGTGCAGCATCGCCGGCACGAACCGGGCGGTGCCCCGGCCCATCGCCTTCAGCTGGGTGAGGAACCCGCCCAGCAGGGAGGCGATGCCGATGATGTGCAGGCCGACGAAGAGATGGATGAGTACGTCCATGGGGCCGGAGCCTAATCAGGGGCCTGTCCGGGCCCCGACACCGGCCCGCCTTCCACGCCCGGCGGACCGTGCATATATGCGCGCCATAGCACCCCGCCTCCCCCACGCGCCTCGGAAACCCCCACTTCGGTCATCGCGCAGCGTGAAGGCGACCGCCCCACCCGCGGATCACGGTCATATGCGGTCACCCCGTGATCCCTGCATGGCAGTTCCGCACAACGCGTTACCCACCCGACACACCCAGGTTTAGCGTCCTCCTCCAGGTGACCGGCTCCCCACCGCCGCCCGGGCCAGGGGCGGCAGCCGGACACCACCGCCGAGAAAGTCCGGCGGCGGGCTGCTCCCCCTGTGCGGCCGCCGCCGGACGCGTGAGTCCGTGCTCCGCTCCCCTGGCGGCGTACGGGCCGGCGGTCACAGGAGTCGTGCGAAAGGACGTGCAGTCCCCATGGCAGCGCACCGCAAGCCCCGACAGCGCTCGGCCGGCGGCACCACCGTCCGTACGGCCGCCACCGTCGCCCTCGCGGGCGTGGCGACCGCGACGGGCTTCGACGGGACCGGGCACGCCGAGCCCCAGCGGACACCGGCGCAGGTCAAGGCGGAGGTGGACCGGCTGTACCGGGAGGCGGAGGCCGCCACCGAGAAGTACAACGGCGCGAAGGAGAAGGCGGACGCGGCCGAGACCCGGCTGACATCACTGCGCGACGAGGCCGCCCGCAGGACGGAGAAGCTCAACTCGGCCCGGGATGCGCTGGGTTCGATGGCCGCGGCACAGTACCGCGACGGCGGTCTCGACCCCGCCGTGCAGCTCGCCCTCACCGACGACCCCGAGCGGTACCTGGAGGGCGCCGAGTTCGCCGAGCGCGTCGGCACCCGGCAGGCCGCCTCCGTCGCCGACGTCCGCAAACAGCTCCGCGCCATCGAGCAGTTGCGCGGAGCGGCGCGCGTCGAACTGGCCTCTCTCACCTCACGCCAGGCGGAGCTGAAGCGGCACAAGCGGACGATCACCGGAAAGCTGGACGCCGCCAACCGGCTGCTGTCCCGGCTGTCGGCCGAGGAGCGCGCGGAGACCGGCGAGGGCACGGGCGAGCGCGCCACCCGCTCCGCGTCGGACCAGCGGGCGCCCCTGGCGGCCCCCGCGGCGGCCACCGGCCAGGCGCCGGACTCCCGTGCGGCGGACGCCGTCGCCTACGCCTACCAGAAGCTCGGCAGCCCCTATGTGTGGGGCGCCACCGGCCCGAACGCCTTCGACTGCTCGGGACTGACCCAGGCCGCCTACCGCGCCGCGGGCGTCTCGCTGCCCCGCACCACCTACGCCCAGATCGACACCGGCCGCCGGGTCTCCCGCTCCGAACTCCTCCCGGGCGACCTGGTGTTCTTCTACTCCGGCATCACCCACGTCGGCCTCTACGTCGGCAACGGCCAGATGATCCACGCCCCCAACCCGTCCGCTCCGGTCCGGGTGGCACCGATCACCGAGATGCCGTTCGCCGGGGCGACCCGGGTCGTGTGAGGCGTGCCGCGCGCTCAGACCAGCCGTCGGGCCGTCGCCCACCGGGTCAGCTCGTGCCGGTTGGAGAGCTGGAGCTTGCGCAGCACCGCCGAGACATGCGACTCGACCGTCTTCACCGAGATGAACAGCTGCTTGGCGATCTCCTTGTAGGCGTACCCCCGGGCGATGAGCCGCAGCACCTCGCGCTCGCGCTGGGTGAGCCGGTCCAGGTCCTCGTCGACCGGAGGGGCGTCGGTGGAGGCGAACGCGTCGAGGACGAATCCCGCCAGCCGCGGCGAGAAGACCGCGTCCCCCTCCTGCACCCGGAAGATGGAGTCGACCAGGTCGGTGCCGGTGATCGTCTTGGTCACATAGCCCCGCGCACCGCCCCGGATCACCCCGATCACATCCTCCGCGGCGTCCGAGACGGACAGCGCCAGGAAGCGGACGGGCTCCGTCGCGTCCGCCATCAACGGGGCGCAGCGGCGCAGCACTTCGACGCCGCCGCCGCCCGGCAGGTGCACATCGAGGAGGACGACCTCGGGACGGGTCGCGGTGATGACCGTGACCGCCTGGTCGACGTCCGCGGCCTCGCCGACGACCTCGACGCCGGTCTGCTCGGTCTGCCCGATCTCGGCCTGGACCCCCGTACGGAACATCCGGTGGTCGTCGACGAGGACCACACGCACCCGGCGCTCACTCGCGCTGCCGGTGGCCTCCGCCGTACCGCTTGCCTCGTCACTCATGACGTCTTCTCCGCCCTCTCCATCTCCAGTTCGACCTCCGTGCCGCCGTCGGGCACCGCGCGCAACCGCGCCGTACCGCCGTAGCGCTCCATGCGGCCGATGATCGATTCTCTGACGCCCATGCGGTCGGCGGGTATCGAATCGAGATCGAAGCCGGGACCGCGGTCCCGGACGGACACGAAGACCGTCTTCCCCTCGACCTCTGCGTAGACCTGCACGGCGCCGCCCTCGCCACCGTACTTGGCGGCGTTCACCATCGCTTCGCGCGCCGCCTGCATCTGTGCGCCGATCCTCTCGTCGAGCGGGCAGTCGCCGACCACGACGACCTCTATCGGGACGCCGTGCTTGTCCTCCACCTCAGCGGCGTTGCGCCGGACCGCGTCGGCGAGGGTGTCGGGCTCCTCGGCCTCGTCCTTGCCGGTGCCCTCCGGCTTGTAGAGCCAGGTGCGCAGATCGCGCTCCTGGGCGCGGGCGAGGCGGCGGACCTCGCCGGCGTTCTCCGCGTTGCGCTGGATCAGGGTCAGGGTGTGCAGCACCGAGTCGTGGACATGGGCGGCCACTTCGGCGCGCTCCTGGGCGCGGATGCGCATCAGCCGCTCCTCGGAGAGGTCCTGGGTCATGCGGACGAGATAGGGGCCCGCGAGGAGCGTTATGCCGACGAGCACCGCGAGGGCCGCCTGGAGCACGGAGCCGAGGTGGGCGGCGGAGCCCTGCAGCACGAAGATGCCGGACACACCGGCGGTGACCAGCAGCACTCCGCCTGCCGCGCGCAGCAGGGTCAGGGTGCGCCGGCGGCGGCCGACCTCCATCCAGCGGGCCCTGCGGGCGTTGTCCGCCTGCCGCCAGACCAGGGCGACGCCCGCGCTGACCAGCACGGCGGGCCACAGATAGGCCTGCGCGCCGGTGCCGACGTCGACGCTGCCCACGAAGACCATGGCGACCACGACCATGAGGAGCAGCGCGACGATCTGGCCCTTGTCCGGCTTGCGGGCGACCAGTCTGCGGCGGCCGTCCGCCGAGGTCTCGGTGCCGACGAGGGAGGGCGGGCGCTGTCCCGCGACGCCGCCGACGCCGAGCGGCACGAAGAACCAGAACGCGGCGTACAGCAGAGCGCCGAGGCCGTCGGCCATGAAGAGGCCGACGAAGACGAGCCGCACCCAGATCACCGGCAGCCCGAGGTGCCCGGCGAGCCCCCGCGCCACGCCTCCGAGCCAGCGTCCGTCGCTGCTGCGGTAGAGCTTGCGCGGCGGCCGCGGTTCGGCGAGGGGCGCTGCTGCGGCTTCCGACATGCCACCGATGGTCACACGAGCGGCGGAGCGGAGCATCAGGGTTGACCCCCGAGACTCCCCCGATCTCCGGGCGCCCCTCGGCTCGAACGCGTCCCGGGCCCCGGCTCAGGGGCGATATCAGGGTCCGGCCAGGGTCGTTCCCACTGCCGCCGGGGCGCCGCGCCCGTCACCATGGACCCATGACCGATCACGAGCACGCCGCGACGGGTCCGGGACCCGGCTCCGGCCCGGGCCCCGCCGCGGGCACCGGACCGCGGGGTGCCGCGCCCGCCGCGGACTCCGTTCCCGGCGCGGGCTCACGCGCACACGGGCGGGCGAGCGCGCGGGAAGAGGGGCCGGGTGCCGGGCCGCCCGACCGGTTCCGGCGGGACCGGCGGCACAAGCTGCTCGCCGGGGTGTGCGCGGGCCTCGGCCGGCAGTGCGACATGGACCCGGTGATCTTCCGGATCACCCTGACCGTGCTCTCCGCGACCGGCGGCCTCGGCCTGATCTTCTACGGCTTCGCCTGGCTCTTCGTCCCCTACGACGACGAGGACGAGAACGAGGTGCGCAAGCTGCTCACCGGCCGGGTCGACGGCCAGGCGCTGGCGGCGGTGCTGTTCGCGCTGGTCGGCTGCGGAGTGTTCCTGACCATGCTGCGGAACGGCGGGGTGCTGACCTTCGCCGTCATACTCTCCCTGCTCCTCGCGGGCGCCGGGTACTGGTCGCGGCAGCGCGGCGGCGCCGACCCCGACCCGCTCGCCGCGCAGGCCGTCGCCGACGCCCCGCCGGAGGCCCAGGCGCCCCCGGTGCCCTCCGCCTACCCCTCCTGGTGGCGCGACCCCATCGTCAAGGACGGCACCCATGACGGCGGCACCGGCTATCTGTGGGGCCCCCGCGACTCCCGCGACCGGGACATCGCGGCGGCGGTGAACATCAGCCTCGGCACCTACCCCCACGGCAGCGAGGAGCTGCTCGCCCGCCGCCCGGAGCCGCCGAAGCCGCGCGGCCCCCGCTGGATCGGCGGCTGGGTGCTGCTGCTCGCCCTGGTCGCCGGCGGCCTGGGCACCGGCCTGACCTGGCACGAGCATCCGCTCGGCACCAGCCTCCAGACCGGTCTGGCCTGCGCGCTGATCGTGTTCGGCGCGGGCATCGCGGTCAGCGCGTTCCTCGGACGCACCGGAGCCGGGTCCGTCTTCATGGCGGTCCTCACCGCGGGACTGCTGGCCGCCTCGGCCGCCCTGCCCAAGGACATCGGCACCGAGTGGATACGCACGACCTGGAAACCGGCCACCGTGGCGGCCGTAGGCGCCCGGTACGACCTGGGCACCGGTGCCGGCACCCTCGACCTGAGCCGGCTGGAGATCGCCGCCGGAAAGACGGTGACCACCGGCGCGGAGGTCGGGGTCGGGCAGCTGAAGGTGATCGTGCCTCCGGAGGTGACCGTGAAGGTGAGGATCTCCGTGGGCGTGGGAGACATCCAACTCCCCGGCGACGACAAGCAGGACGTGGACGTGGCACCGGACAAGCACAAGGACGTCACGCTCAAGCCGGCCAAGGGCTCCGAGGCCGCGGGCACGATCGAGCTCGATCTGAACGTGGGCGTGGGACAGGCGGAGGTGCGGCGTGCTGCGTCATGAGTTCCAGCCCGGGCGGCTGGTCGCGGGCGCCTTCCTCACCCTCGCGGGCGTCATCTATGCCGGGGACGCGGGCGGGGCGTGGGAGACGCCGTGGTTCGTGGTGATCCCGGTGGTGCTGGCCGGGCTGTTTCTGGCGGGTGCGGTGGCGATCGTGGCCCGCGCCATCCGCAGGCGTCGCCGGACGGGACGGGCGGGACGGGCGGGCGACGGCTCAGGGGCGACGCCGACGCGGGCCGAGCGGGAGACCGCACGGTGACCCGGGAAGCCGTGCAGGTCACCGCCCAGGGGTGGCTGGTGCCGGTGGCCGCCTGCCGGTAACCGGCAGTGGTCGGCGCCTGCCGGCAGCCGTGGCCGGTCGGCGGCTAGTGGTACCCGCTGCCGGACGGCGCCTGCCAGTACGGGGGCTCCGCGCCGCCTGCCGACAGCCGGTGCCGACCGCCGCCTGCCGACAGCCGGTGCCGGTGGCCGCCTGCCGGTAACCGGCAGTGGTCGGCGCCTGCCGGTAGCCGTGGCCCGTCGGCGGCTAGTGGTAGCCCGTGCCGGTCGGCGTCTGCTGGTAGCCGGCTCGCCGGCGTCTGCGGGCGTGGAGCAGGGCGTCCAGCGAGAGGTAGGGGGCGCCGGCGAGGACCAGGGGCAGCCAGGCCATCAGGTAGGCGAGGTCGTTGCCGTAGTAGTAGGGGTCCGCGGCCCAGCTCACCGTCAGCCACAGGCTGAGCGAGATCAGGGCGCCGCCGAGGGCCGCGAGGCGGGCGAAGAGGCCGAGGAGGGTGCCGATGCCGACGGCCAGTTCGCCGAAGGCGATGGTGTAGCCGAAGGCGACGGGGTTCTCCAGGGCGGTGTCGACCAAGGAGGGGACGGCGGAGGAGTCGCGGACGGCGCGCATCATGTCGCCGATGGAGCCCGACCCGGAGTCCTGCAGGAAGGAGCTGTCGGTGAGCTTGTCGAGGGAGGCGTAGATGAAGGTGACGCCCAGGAAGAGGCGGAGCGGGAGGAGTGCGTAGCGGGTTGCCAGGTCCCGCCAGTCGTGGCCGCCGTCCAGATAGGGGTCATGTGTGTCGGTACGGAAGCCGTGAGTCATCGGTGCCGCCTCTCGCCCGTCGGGACGTGCCCCTCAAGGGACGATACGTTCACCGAGTGGGGCCCGCTCAATCCTGACCAGACCATTTTCTCCGGGTTGACGGTTTTTCGCCCCCACCCCGGAGCACCCCTGCCGTGAACCTCCCCCGCCGGTCACTCCGTCACATCGATCGCGTACCGCCCGGTCTCCACCCCCGCGGCCGTCACGACCTGTACCTCCACCCTGCCCGGCTCCACATCCGCGGGAACCGGGACCGTGAGGACCGTGTCCGTGGGGTTGCTGAAGCCTCCGGCCACCGGGACCAGGGGGACGTGGACGTTGACCGGGCCGATGCGGACGACCATGCGGGAGAGCCGGTCGGCCGTGCCCGCGCCGGGCGGGACGAAGCCGGCGCCCCGGATCTCGATGTCGTCGCCGGTCCGGATGGGGCCGTCCAGAGCGCCGGCCTCGCGGCTGCGGACCACGGAGAGGATCACCGGTCGGCCGCCCTCGGCGTACTTGCCGGCCAGATAGGTCGCCGCGGAGATCAGGACGATCACCGCCAGAGCCCAGGGCAGGTCCGGGAGTTGGTCGGGGCGGCGGGCCAGGCGTACCGCGGCGAACAGCAGGGCCACCGCGCTGACGACGACGTACTGGATGTCGGCGAAGGTCCCCCGGCCCGCGTCGTCGGTCAGGAGGTCGGCGGCGCGTGGGCGGTCCGCGGGCACCTTCTGCAGGCGCTGGCCCAGCACCCGCAGGCCCACCACGCGGCGTACCAGGACGGCGAGGACACAGACCACGGCGAGGACGGTCACCGCACCGGCTCCACGGGCGAGTTCGAGGCCGGAGACCAGGGCGTCGCGTTCGGCGGGGTCGGAGGCGGCGGCGAGGCGGCCCACGAGGACCAGCACCGCGTACGCCACGAAGAGCACCCACGCCGCGGCCACCGCGCGGGAGGTGGAGAGCCGGTTGTCCTCGCCGATGACGGGGGCCAGCGCGCCGCCCCGGGCGCGGTGCAGCCAGGACGCGGCGGTCAGCGCGCCCGCCGTCACCACCGCCGCCAGCAGTCCGGCCGTACGGGCGCTGCTCCAGCCGGCGCCGATCGCGGTGAGGGACTGGACCAGGAGCAGCGCGACGACCAGGGCCCACAGGGTGTACGCGGTGCGGCGCCACAGGCGGGCCAGCCGGGCGTCGCCCTCGGCACGGCCGCGTTCGGCGACCAGGTCGGCGGACTGGGTGAGTTCCTCGGAGACCCACTGCCGGGACGCCGAGGCCGAGTGGGCGACCGCCGCGGGCAGCCCCTGCCCGGCCGCGAACTCGTCCCGTTTCGACAGGAATTCGGCCACCGCCCGCCGGTGTCCCGCACGCGCCCCGTGCGGACAGTCCCCGCAGGTGCAGCCCCCCGCGTGGGCACCCCCGTCCGAGCCCTGTCTCGCCTCCTGCACCGCCACGTCCGACGCCGCCTTCCCTACGCTCGGTACCGATACAACTCCAGTGCGATGACAGCGAATTGTGCCCTACGCCACCCCGGCCGCGCCCCGCAGGTCCGGTCCGTGGATGGCCGGTGGGGAGTGATGCCAGGTCCGCCGTGTTGACCCGGCTGGGAGAATTTCTGCATGGCCGAGATCATCCAGCGCGACGGAACCTGGGCCTTCGACGGCACCACGGTCAGGATCACGCCGGGTCTGCACCGCTCGGTGGCGCTGTTCCGGCAGACGTACGGGGAGATCTCCGTACCGCTGGAGGCCGTCGCCGGTGTCGTCTTCGAACCCGAACGCAAGCGGGGCCGGCTGCGGATGCGGCTGCGGGAGGGCGCCGACCCGCTGCTGCACGCGACCGGCGGACGGCTGCCCGATCCGGCGGACCCGTACCGGCTGACGGTGGACGTCGACCGGGGAGGGGTCGCCGAGTACGTGGCCGAGGAGATCCGCCGCTCGCTGCTGCTGGACCAGATCCCGAACGAGCCCACCAAGGCCTATCTGCTGCCCGGTCCCCCGGTGCCGGTCTCGGTCCGTTCCTCGGACGGCACCGTCTCCTTCGACGGTGTCCGGGTGCGGATCGACTGGGCCGACACCTCCGACCGGGTCAAGCGGGCCACCGGGCCCCGCATCATCGACCTCGCCGATGTCGCCGGGGTGGAGTGGCTGCCCAACTCCGGTTACGAGGACGGCTTCCTGCGGTTCGTGACCCGTGAGACGTCGTTCTCGAAGCTGCCGCCGGAGAAGGACCCGTACGCCCTGGATCTGTGGGGCAGCGCGCGCCGCGATCTGCTCACCGCGCTGGTCGCCACCGCGGTGACCGCCCGGCTGCCGCACCCCTCCACCCGCACCGGCGTGGAGTTCGCGCGGCGCCCGCTCGCGGCGGCCGTACCACCCCCGGCCGACCATCACGACGTACTCCTGCGCAGGCTGCGGGAGCTGGGCGAGCTGCACCGGGACGGCGTCCTGACGGACGAGGAGTTCGCGATGACGAAGGCCGCCGTGCTGCGCGGGTTCTAGAACGCGTACCCGACGAAGCACCGGATCGCGGACCCGTCGACGCACCGCTAGCCCAGCAGATCCGGCTCGCTGCGGCTGATGTCCTGCCACATCGGCTGGTAGTTGATCCACGCGACCAGGTCCCCGCCGAGCTGTTCCCGGGTCGCGACGGCCGCCTTGTGGTCGATCAGGACCGGCCGGCCCGCCGCCTTCGCGGTCAGCTGCACCTGGCAGGAGCGCTCCAGCGACAGGAACCACCAGGCCGCCGCGTCCACCGAGTCCCCCACGGTCAGCAGCCCGTGGTTGCGCAGGACGAGCGCCTTGTTCGAGCCGAGCGCGGCGGCGATCCGGCGGCCCTCCCGGGCGTCGACGGCGACGCCGCTGTAGGCGTCGTACAGGGCGATGTCCTCGTAGAAGGCGCAGCTCTCCTGGGTGATGGGGTCGAGGAGATCGCCGAGGGCGGCGAGCGCGCGGCCGTGCACGGAGTGGCAGTGGGCGACGGCGACGACGTCGGGGCGGGCGGCGTGGACCTGGGCGTGGACGGTGAAGGCGGCCTGGTTGACGTGGTAGCGGCCGTCGACGACCTGTCCGTCGGAGTTGGCCAGCACCAGATCGCTGACGGTGACGTGCCGGAAGGGCATCCCGAAGGGGTTGACCCAGAAGCAGTCGCTGAACTCGGGGTCGCGCGCGGTGATGTGCCCCGAGACGCCGTCCTCGAAGCCGAGGCGCCCGAAGATGCGCAGGGCGCCCGCGAGCCGTTCCTTGCGGTGCCGGCGTTCGTCCTCGACCGACTCGTGCATCGGCGGCATGGCGAAGCGCAGCCGCTCGGTGGGCAGCGGAGACGGCGGCGTGGGCCCGGACATGTGGCAGCCTCCTGCGCTGGTTCCTCTACGGCCCGGAAGTTACCGTCGGTCAGGGCAAAAGGGCAGGGCCGAGTGGTGAAGGTGACGCACAACCCTTTCAGGGACTCATGGGTCTGTGATGCGGAACAAGAGATTCAGCATCACTTTTCAGCCAGGAGCCCCAGTGAGTATTGCCGACCGCCACGTCACCGCCCTCATGCGGCAGCTCGCGTCCCAGGACGTGGTCGAGCTCGTGCATCCCCTCGCCGAGTGGGAGACCCTCGGCGCGCTGGCGTACATCGCCGAGTGCTACGGCTTCCGGTACGCGGACGTCCGTCACGTCGGCAAGCAGAAGACCCTGTACGTCCGCATGGTCCGCGACGCCGATCCCCGGGCCCGGCAGCGCGCGGCGGCCAACGCGGCCGCGTTCCCGCAGGCGGGCGCGGGCGGCCCGGTGCCCGGCATGTACCAGGGCACGCTGACGCCGGTCCCCGAGGCGCAGCCGGACGTCGACCTGATCGCGACGCTCATCCGGTACGACGCCCTGGGCGCCGCCGCCAACCGCAAGCAGCTGATCACCATGTCCTGGGCGTTCCCGCTGCTGTTCGTGCTGCTGGCCGCGGTGACCGGAAAGTTCGCGGTCCTGCTCACGCTCGCCGCCCTGACCCCGGCGTTCCTGCTGATCACCCTGCGGGTCAACGAGGCCCGGCGCGCCAAGCTGGCCGAGCGCCTGACGGCGGCGGGCTGCACGCCGGCGCGCGACGAGCAGGGCCGGGAGACCTTCGTACGCCCGCTCCCGCACACCACCTGATACCGGACAGCGGATGTCCGGTTTCGGCGCCAGACTCGTCGTATGACGAACAGCTGGGCCGCCTTCGCCGCCGCCGAACCCGATCTCGCGAAGCTCGTCGAGGAGCGCTTCGGCGCCTACACCCACCATGTCCTCGCCACCCTGCGCAGGGACGGCTCCCCGCGAACGACCGGCCTGGAGACACGGTTCCTGCACGGGGAGCTGTGGCTCGGCATGATGCCGGGCTCGCTCAAGGCGCTCGACCTGCGCCGCGATCCGCGCTTCGCGCTCCAGGCCAACCCGGGGGACGGCACCGGCATGGGCGGCGGCGACGTGCGGATCAGCGGGCGGGCGGTCGAGGTCCACGACCCCGCGGAGAAGGCCCGGTACGGCGAAGAGGTGGAACCGCCGGAGCCGTTCCACCTCTTCCGTGCCGAGCTGACGGAGGTCGTGCGGACCTGCGTCGAGGACGACAAGTACCTCGTCCTCCAGGTCTGGAAACCCGGCGAGCCCCTGCGCCTGATCAAGCGGACCTAATACAACTGGGAGCTGGGGTCTACTCCCACTCGATCGTGCCCGGCGGCTTCGACGTCACGTCGAGGACGACCCGGTTGACGTCCCGCACCTCGTTGGTGATGCGGGTGGAGATCTTCGCCAGGACGTCGTAGGGCAGGCGCGACCAGTCTGCGGTCATGGCGTCCTCGGAGGAGACCGGGCGCAGCACGATCGGGTGGCCGTAGGTGCGGCCGTCGCCCTGGACGCCGACCGAGCGGACGTCCGCGAGCAGGACCACCGGGCACTGCCAGATGTCGCGGTCCAGGCCGGCCGCGGTGAGCTCCTCGCGGGCGATGGCGTCGGCCTCGCGCAGCAGGTCGAGCCGCTCCTTGGTCACCTCGCCGACGATCCGGATGCCGAGGCCCGGGCCGGGGAAGGGCTGGCGCTGGACGATCTCCTCCGGCAGGCCCAGTTCCTGGCCGACCATCCGGACCTCGTCCTTGAACAGCTTGCGCAGCGGCTCGATGAGCTGGAACTCCAGGTCCTCGGGGAGGCCGCCGACGTTGTGGTGCGACTTGATGTTGGCCGTGCCGGTGCCGCCGCCGGACTCGACCACGTCCGGGTAGAGCGTGCCCTGGACCAGGAACTCCACCGCCGGGCCCGAGTCCGCGATGATCTCGGCCTGCGCCTGCTCGAAGACCCGGATGAACTCGCGGCCGATGATCTTCCGCTTCTCCTCGGGGTCGGAGACCCCGGCCAGCGCCTTGAGGAACCGCTCCTCCGCGTCGACGACCTTCAGCTGGACGCCGGTCGCGGCCACGAAGTCCTTCTCGACCTGCTCGGTCTCGCCCTTGCGCATCAGGCCGTGGTCGACGTAGACGCAGGTCAGCTGGGAGCCGATGGCCTTCTGGACCAGCGCGGCCGCCACCGCGGAGTCGACGCCGCCGGACAGCCCGCAGATGGCGCGCTTGTCGCCGACCTGCTCACGGATGGCCGCGACCTGCTCCTCGATGACATTGCCCGTGGTCCAGTCCGGCTTCAGCCCCGCGCCGCGGTACAGGAAGTGCTCCAGCACCTGCTGGCCGTGCGTGGAGTGCATGACCTCGGGGTGGTACTGCACGCCGTAGAGCTTCTGCTCGTCGTTCTCGAAGGCGGCGACCGGGACGACGTCCGTGGAGGCCGTGACGGTGAAGCCCTCGGGGGCGGCGGAGCACGCGTCGCCGTGCGACATCCAGACGTGCTGCTCGGCCGGGGTGCCCTCGAAGAGGGTGGAGGACGCCCGGGAGACGTGCAGGTCGGTGCGGCCGTACTCGCGGGCGCCGGTGTTGTCGACGGTGCCGCCGAGGCTCTGCGCCATCAGCTGGAAGCCGTAGCACATGCCGAAGACGGGGACGCCGGCCTCGAAGAGCGCGCGGTCGAGACGGGGGGCGCCCTCCTCGTAGACGGACGAGGGGCCGCCGGAGAGGATGATCGCCGCCGGGTTCTTGGCGAGCATCTCCGCCACCGGCGTGGTGCTCGGCACGATCTCGCTGTAGACCCGGGCCTCGCGGACGCGGCGGGCGATGAGCTGGGCGTACTGCGCGCCGAAGTCGACGACCAGGACGGTGTCGGGGGCGGCGGGGGTCGCTGGTGACACGGGTTGCCTTCCGGCGGCTTGAAAGGGGCTGTGTCCTCGATTCTACCGGGGTGGCCGACGGCGGATGGCGTCTCAGGATGCGAACCGGGTTGGCGGTCACCGAGGGGAGCGGCATACTGACCGCATGCTCACGCACACGACCTTCCTCTTTACCTATGGCACCCGGCCCGCCGGCTGCCATGGTCGTGCTGCTTGAGCAACTGACAAGCGACTTCCCAGGCGCCCCGGGCCGACAAGGCCCGGGGCGCCTGTCGTTTCCGGACCGTGTCGCCCCGGGGCACCCATCCCGGACAGGAGACCCCCGACATGACCGTGACCGCAGCGGAGAAGACCGGCGCCCGTACCGACGAGGCCGCCGGAGTGATCACCGGCGCCCGGGAGCGCATCGACTCGCTCGACGACCGGATCATCGGCCTGATCCAGGAACGGATGGCCGTCTCGGCGGTCGTCCAGGAGGCCCGGATCTCCTCGGGCGGGCGCCGGGTGAACCTCTCGCGCGAGATGGAGATCCTCGACCACTACCGGCAGGCGCTCGGCAAGCCGGGCACCGCCCTCGCGATGACGCTTCTCGAACTGTGCCGGGGTCGCATCTGAGTTCGAGCCCGCCCTCACCCGTACGGCGCGTGACTGGGCGCGAGGCGCTTCGTTGGTGGTGGTGTCCGTGCCAGCCAGGGGCGGGCCCGAGAGAACCACGCGTGGCTCGCTGGAGCGATGAGACGTACGGATCGTGCCGTGCGTCGTGGGACCTCGCTCCAGTCAAGTGACCGGACGGCAGGGGACAGCAGCCCGGTCACCCAAGAGAACGGCCGGCTCCGGGGACGCCCGGGGCCGGCCGCCGGGAACGGACACCACCGCATTGCACTGTGCTGTCGCACCGCAGTGCCGGAGGCCGAGGCCTCACCACAACACACCGGACCAGCGGCGCAACCCCCCGGCGCCGCTCCCGGCACCGGCGCTGCCCTGACGTCGGTGCTGACGAGAGAAGGGCCCCGCGGCGCCGTCCCGCGGGGCCCTTCGCCGTGTCCGCTCCCCACCGCCGGAGCGTGACCCAGGTCACATAAGAACGGTGTGAGTGCGGGGACAACCATTCGCAGGGTTCGCGGATCAAACCATGCGAACCAAGGGCCGCACCCGCACCCCCGAGCGGAGGCCTCCAGCATCGACTTCCCGAGGTCTTCATGAAGCTTCGCCGTGCCCTGGCCGCCGCGGCCGCGACCGCCGCGATAGCGCCGATCGCACTGATGTCCGCCCCGGCCGCGTTCGCGACGGACGAGACGTCGCCGGCGCCGTCGACGTCGGAGAGCACGCCCGCCGCCGGCGAGTCCACCCCGGCAGGCGACCAGACCACCACCCCGGCGGCCGAGGACTCCACCCCCGCCGGCGACGACAGCACCAGCCCGGCGCCGTCGGCCTCGACCCCGGCCGGTGACGACAGCACCAGCCCGGCACCGTCGGGCAGCACCCCGCCGGCGGACCAGAGCACGTCCCCCTCCCCCAGCCAGAGCACCCCCTCCGACGAGGAGTCCGAGGACGACGACGAGGTCGTCGAGGAGTGCCCGGTCGACGAGAACGGCGACCCGGTCTGGGACATCAGCGAGGCGCTGCACAGCTCGCTGACCGGCCTGCCGGAGACCGTCGTGGCGGGCAGCGGCTGGACCGACTTCACGTTCAACGTCAGCAACTCCAGCGACGAGACGATCGAGGACATCATGCCCGTCGTCGGCGTCGCCGCGATGGACTGGGAGCTGGAGGACGACTACACCGACCTGGTCACCGTGCAGGTCAGGAGCGGCGGCGGCTGGGTCGACATCGCCACCCAGTTCGGTGAGGGCGGCGCGCTCAACACCTTCACGCTGCAGGGCGGCCAGTCGATCAGCTACGACCTGCGGGTGAGCGTCGCCCGCGAGGTCCCGAGCGCGGTCGGCATCGCCATCGGTCTGGCCGAGTACTCGACCGAGGACGGCTGCTGGACCTCCGAGGACGAGAACTACGGCATCTACTTCTTCGAGGTGCTGCCGGCCGGCTCCGAGCCGGGCAAGCCGGACGACTCCAAGCCGCAGACCGGTGGCAAGGACGAGATCACCGACGTCGACGAGGTCGACGTCGACGGTGAGCTCGCCGAGACCGGTTCGGACTCCAGCCTGCCGGCCCTCGCCACCATCGGCGGGATCGCGATCGTCGCCGGTACGGGCGTCATGTTCGCGATGAAGCGCCGCAAGGCGGGTGCCGAGGCGTAAGCCTCACCACGGGCTCACGCGCGAGAAGAGCCCGACGCAAGAAACGAGAAGGACCTGCGCTCGGAGGGGGGTGCAGGTCCTTCTCGTGTTCCGTCACTTCTTCGGCGGCACCGCCGGTATCCCCAGGAACGGCAGCCGCAGCGCGCCGAACGCCTCCACCGGGACCGCCGGAGCCTTCGGCTCGACCGGCTGGAGCCGCTCGTACGGCCGGCCCTGCGCCGGACGCGGGTCCTCCTCGCCCTTGTTGGGCCAGAACGACATCGCCCGCTCGGCCTGCGCCGTGATGGTCAGCGAAGGGTTCACTCCCAGGTTCGCCGAGATCGCGGCGCCGTCGACCACCGAGATGCCCGGGTGGCCGTAGAGCCGGTGGTACGGGTCGATGACGCCGGTCTCGGGCGAGTCGCCGATCGCGCAGCCGCCGAGGAAGTGGGCGGTGAGCGGGGTGCCCATCAGCTCGCCGATGTTGGAGCCCGCGAAGCCGTTGATCTCGGCCGCGATCGCCGAGGCGCCCTCGGTGGCCGCCTTGATCTGCATGGGGTTCGGGGAGCCGTGGCCCTGGCGGGCGGTCAGCATGCCCTTGCCGACGCCGTCCGGTTTCAGGTACGTCGTCAGGGAGTTGTCCAGGGACTGCATCACCAGTCCGATGATGGTCCGCTCCGACCAGCGCCGGTTGGACAGGGAGCGCAGGACCTGCAGCGGGTGCCGGGCGGCGTGCCCCAGCCAGGCCGCGACGCGGGAGGAGCCCTCGGTGTAGGGGACCTGGAGGATCGTCAGGCTGCCCATGGAGTTGGAGCCCTTGCCGTAACGGACTGGCTCGATATGGGTGTTGGCGTCGGGGTGGATCGAGGACGTGATGGCGACCCCGCGGGTGAAGTCGACCTTCTTCCCGCCGCCGACCTTGCGGTAGCGCCGGTCGGTGGTCTGCGCGCCCACCAGCGCCTCGGAGTTGGTCCGGGTCAGCTCGCCAAGCCGCGGCGAGAGATGCGGCAGGTGCCTGCTCGCCTTCATCCGGTGCAGCAGGGTCTGGGTGCCGTAGGTGCCGGCGGCCAGGACCACCCGGCGGGCCTTGAAGGTGCGGCCCCCGCCCTTCCTGCGGTCCGTCGGCAGGGTCGCGACCGCGTACCCGCCCTGCGAGTCGTCGGTGACCGACACCACCGTCGTCATGGGGTGCACCACCGCGCCGGCCTTCTCGGCGAGGTAGAGGTAGTTCTCGTTCAGGGTGTTCTTCGCGCCCTGGCGGCAGCCCGTCATGCAGCCGCCGCACTCGGTGCAGGCCTGGCGGGCCGGGCCCACGCCGCCGAAGTAGGGGTCGTCCACCATCTCGCCGGGTTTGGCCTCGACCGTGCCGTCCGCGTCCTTGCCGTCCCCGAAGAAGACGCCGACCGGGGCCATGTGGAAGGTGTCCCCCACGCCCATCCGCTGGGCCGCGGCCTTCAGATGGACGTCGGAGGGGGTCATGGTCGGGTTGAGCCGGACCCCGAGCATGCGCTGGGCCTGGTCGTAGTACGGCTTCAGCTCCTCCTGCCAGTCCGTGATGTCCCGCCACTGCGGGTCCTCGAAGAACGGCGCGGGCGGTACGTAGAGGGTGTTGGCGTAGTTCAGCGAGCCGCCGCCGACGCCCGCGCCGGCCAGCACCATGACGTTGCCGAGCAGATGGATGCGCTGGAGGCCGAACATCTTGAGCTTCGGCGCCCAGAGGTAGTTCTTCAGGTCCCAGGAGTTCTTGGGGAGGGTGTCCTGGGTGAAGCGGCGGCCCGCCTCCAGGACCCCTACCGTGTAGCCCTTCTCCGTCAGGCGCAGGGCGGTCACCGAACCGCCGAAGCCGGATCCGACGACGATGACGTCGTAGTCGTAAGCGTCATTGCTCACGCGTTCTCCCCTTTACCGGAACCGGAAGGCCTTCATCAGGCGCAGGCTCCTGCTCATGAACCGGGCGTACTTCTCGTCGTCCATGCCCAGCGACGGCGCCATCGGCAGCAGTCGCTGGTGGGCCACCGTCTGGGCCTCGGTGTACTTGAGGATGCCCTCGGAGCCGTGGCGGCGGCCGAGGCCCGAGTCCTTCATGCCGCCCATCGGGGACTGGACGCTGCCGTAGGCGGGGGCGTAGCCCTCGTTGACGTTGACCGTGCCGGTGCGCAGCCGGGCGGCGACCGCGCGGCCACGGCGGCCGTCCTTCGTCCAGACCGAGGAATTGAGGCCGTACGGTGTGGCGTTGGCGTCCGCGATCGCCTCGTCCTCGCTGGTGAAGCGGTAGATGGCGACGACCGGGCCGAAGGTCTCCTCCGTGCAGACCGCCATGGGCGCCTCGACGCCGTCGAGGATGGTCGGCTCGAAGAAGTACGGGCCGATGTCCGGGCGGGCCACACCGCCGGCGACCAGGGTGGCGCCCTTGGCGACGGCCTCCTCCACGTGCCGCTTGACGGTCTCCAGCTGGCGCTCGCCGACCAGGGAGCCCATGTCGGCGCCGTAGGCGAGGGAGCGGCCGAGGCGCATGGCCTTCGTGCGGGCGGCGAAGCGCTCGAGGAAGGCGTCGGCGATCGACTCGTGGACGTACAACCGCTCGATCGAGATGCACAGTTGACCGGCGGAGGAGAAGCAGGCGCGGACGGCGCCGGCGGCCGCCTTCTCGATGTCGGCGTCCTCCAGGACGAGCATCGCGTTCTTGCCGCCGAGTTCGAGGGAGACGCCGACCAGCCGGGCGGCGGCGCCCTGGGCGACCTCGCGGCCGGTGCGGGTGGAGCCGGTGAAGGAGACGTAGTCGGCGTGCTTGACGACCTCGGGTCCGACGACCGGTCCGTCGCCGAGCACCACCTGGAACACCTCGGCGGGCAGACCGGCCTCGATCAGCAGGTCACGGGCCCACAGGGCGGTCAGGCAGGTCTCCGTGTCCGGCTTCATGACGACGGCGTTGCCCGCCACGAAGGCCGGCAGGGCGTCGCCGACGGACAGCTCCAGCGGGTAGTTCCAGGGCGCGATCTGGCCCACGACTCCGCGCGGGTGGCGCAGCTCGGTCACCTTGGTGAGCGTCGGGATGGCGCCGGTGTGCCGTTTGGGCCGCAGGTAGGCGGCGGCCCTGCGGCCGTAGTGGCGGGCCGCGACGGCGACCGCCTGCACCTCCTCGTGGGCGTGCAGCCGGGCCTTACCGGTCTCCAGCTGGATCAGGTCGAGGACCTCCGCCTGGCGGGCCAGCACCAGGTCGTGGAAGCGCAGCAGGACCGCGGCGCGCTCCCGTACCGGGGTCTGCTCCCAGATCGCCTGGGCGGCGCGGGCCGCGGCGAACGCCTTCTCCACGTCCCCGGGCGTGGACTCCGGCAGGTCCGCCAGCTTCTCGCCGGTGAACGGCGTGTGGTTGGCGGTGCGGCCCGAACCGACCACGCCCTTGGTCAGCTGGGCGACCAGCTCGGGGGTCACCACGTCGGCCGCGGTGCGGACGCCCTCCGGGGCGGGGGCGAGGGGATTCGTGTCGGTCTGTGCCGGGGCCTGCGAGTCCGTCATGACGCGCAGGGTATGCCGCGGCGGAGCCTTTGTGTACCCGTCGGTAACGGTGATTCACCGAGTGCACACATCCCGCCAGCGTCCACTGGCAACAAACACGCTGATCAGGGCGTTGGGGAAATCTTGAGCCGGTCGCGGGCGTGCTTGAAAACCGCCATGCCCTCTTTCTCCTCGGCCGTGCCCTTGGGCATCTCCACCCGCAGCTCGTACAGCCGGCCGTCGTCGGTGCGGACGAAGATCTCCATGACGCGGCTGCGGGTGTCCTCGTCGCCGAAGGTGCTGTCCGACTGCAGGGCCTCCCAGCCCTTGAGGCTGGTGGGGGTGTATTGCGTGCTCGCCCCGCCGTAGTACTCGAAGGTCTCCGCGTGTGCCTCGGCCTGGCTCCGAAGGGACCCGGGGGCCTTGTCCCAGAGGGTGAGGCGGACCTGTACGGCGCCGTCCGGGTCCGCGTACTCGACCACGCGGGGCTGGACGGCGTCGGTGCCCTGGCGGGCGAACTCCTCGTACCCGGCGGGGAGGTCGATGGTGGCGTGCATGGCCTGCTCGGTGTGCGCGGCCCAGGTGGCGGCGGCACTGGGCGTCGGCTTGCGGGCGGCGGCACTGGGCGTCGGCTTGCGGGCGGCGGTGTTCCTGAGGGCCGCGCCGCTGTCGGGGCCGGCGAGCAGGTCGACGCCCAGCCAGCAGGCGCCGGCCAGCAGGACGCCCAGGACGGCCAGCGGGAGGGGGCGGCGCAGGAGCGGGCGGGGCCGGAGCGGGCGGGGTCGGGTCGGCGGGGGCGGGGGCGCCGTCGTGGGCGCGGGTGATCCTACGGGTATCCGCTCGGCGGTCGTGTCGTCGTCCGCCGCGAGCCGCATGGTCCTGATGTCGTCACCGAACTCCGCCAGCCCCGAGGCGTCCTGGGGTGCGGGCTCCCGTCCCCGCTCGGGGACCGCCGCCTCCAGCGCGTCCGCGGTCTCCGCCGCGTCCGGGCGCTCGGCCGGATCCTTGGCCAGCAGCCGGACGAGGAGCGGCCCGAGGGCGCCGGCCCGTTGCGGCTCGGGCGGATCGACGGCGAGGATCGCGGCGAGCGTGGACTCCATCGTCGTACGGCGGAAGGGGGACCAGCCTTCCACGGCGGCGTAGAGGAGGACGCCGAGGGACCACAGGTCGGAGGCGGGACCCGCGGTGCGGCCGGACATCCGCTCCGGGGCGATGAACTCCAGGGAGCCCACGAACTCGCCGGTGGCGGTGAGGGGTTCCTCGCCCTGGATGTGGGCGATGCCGAAGTCGGTGAGGACGACCCGGTCGTGGGGGCCGAGCAGGACGTTGGCCGGTTTGACGTCCCGGTGCACGATGCCGACGGTGTGCGCGGCACGCAGGGCGCCGAGGACGGCGAGGCCGGTCCGGGCGGCCTCGGCGGGTTCGAGCGGGCCGCCCCTGAGCCGCTCGTGCAGGGACTCGCCGCGCACCAGCTCCATGACGATCCAGGGGAGTCCGTCCTCCTCCACGACCACGTCGTGAATGGCGACGGCGGACGGATGGTCGACGCGGGCGGCGGCCCGGGCCTCGCGGTAGAGGCGGTGGGCGGCTCGCTGGTACGCCTCGTCCTCGGGTTCGCCGGGCAACCGCGGCTGCTTCACCGCCACTTCGCGGTCGACGAGTTCGTCGTGCGCGCGCCACACCGTGCCCATGCCGCCGGAACCGATGCGCTCGATCAGCCGGTACCGTCCGCCCACCAGCCGCGTCACAGCGGATTGATCTCCAGGTTCTCGAGCACGGTCCTCGCCACCTCGCGTCCCCGCTCGGTGAAGTCGCCCTTGCCCGGATAGCTGATCGTGACCTTGTACATGTCGTCCTTGGACGTCTTGTAGTAGAAGATCCGCAGCTCGCGCGGGCGTGGGTTCTGGGTGTCGGTCGTGATGTACCGGACCGTGTTCTCGGCCGCCTTCTCGCCCTTGTACCGGGTCTCCGCGGGATCGGTCCCGGGGTCCTCGGGCATGCCGAGGTTGTAGTCGCCGGTGGTCTTGAACTTCTCGTTGTCGTCGTACATCTGGGCGGCGGCGTCGTTCTTGATGGTCCCCGAGGTGTCCTCGGACTTCCTGGTCACGTTCACGCCGACCGAGATGGCGCCGCTCCAGTCGGTGTACGTCACCCAGTTCTTGTCGGTGTCGTCGGCGTCCGGCTTGCCCACCTGGTACGCCTCGGGCACGCTCAGCGTCACACCCAGGTTGGCGTGCGCCCTGTCCACCCAGGGGTCCGGCGGCTGCTCGTCCGCGAACGGGTCGGCGATCACCACGAACGCCGCCGCCACCGCCAACGCGAGGACCGCCGCGCCGGCCCCGATCAGCGTCTTGCGGCCGACGCGCACCCCGCCCCCGTCCGCCCCGCTGCCGCCCGCCCCGCCCCCGGCCGCCCCGAACGGGACGACCTGCGTCGGCGCCGGCGCCTGCACCGGCGGGTTGGCGGCCCTCTCCAGCAGCGCCCGGGTCTGCGCGGCGTCGGGGCGACGGGCCGGGTCCTTCTGGAGGAGCCCGGTGATGACCTCGGCGAGCGGGCCCTGCGCGGAGGCGGGCGCGGCCGGGGTGGCGTTGAGGACGGACTGGAGCGTGGCCGGGGTGTTGCTGCGGCGGAACGGCGAGACGCCCTCCGTCGCCGCGTACAGCACCACACCGAGGGACCACAGGTCGCTGGCGGGGCCCGGACGCTGGCCCAGCACCCGCTCGGGGGCGATGTACTCGGGCGAGCCGACGAAGCCGCCGGTGTCGGTCAGATTGGTCTCGCCCTCGATCTGGGCGATGCCGAAGTCGGTGAGCACGACGCGCTCGTGCCGCCCGAGCAGCACGTTGTCCGGCTTCACGTCCCGGTGCAGGACGCCCGCCGCGTGCGCGGCCTCCAGCGCGCCGAGCACTTCGAGGCCGACGCGGGCCGCCTCCCGGGCGCCCAGGGTGCCCTCCTGGAGGACGTCGCCCAGTGAACGGCCCCGCACCAGCTCCATGACGATCCAGGGCCGGCCGTCCACCACCGCGACGTCGTACACATTGACGACGGCCGGGTGGTCGAGCCCGGCGGCGGCGCGGGCCTCGCGGCGCATCCGTTCGAAGGCGTTGGCGCGTTCGCGTTCGGGAAGGTGGTCCGGGATGCGGGGCTCCTTGACGGCCACCTCGCGGTCCACGGTCTCGTCCTTGGCCCGCCACACGGTGCCCATGCCCCCGTGCCCGAGCTTGCTCAGCAGCCGGTAACGGCCGCCGATGAGCCGTCCGGTGCCGGGTTCCTCAGCGGGCCGGTGCTGCTCCGGGACGACCTGGGTGGGCGTCGCGTACGGGTTGCCGGGATGCGGCACATGGTCCGGTTGCGGACTCTGGCCCGGGTGCGGCACGGCCGAGGCTGGTCTCGGCGGTTGCAGACCAAAACTCGTTGGCTCGTCGGCCCCGTAAGGAACTCCCCCGTTACTGCTCATGCGTCCATCTCTATCGCGCCGGGGGCCCCGCGTTCCACCTCGAACACTGTCCGGTAGCAGACCCGTGACCCGGGGCGGGGCTTATCTCCCATTTATGTACGAGCGGGGGGACAGCGTCGGGGACGGCGTGGCCGACGGCGAGACGGACGTGCTCACGGAGGTCCGCGGGCTGGTGCTCGACGGGGGTGGCACGTTGCCGTTCCCCTCCCCCTGCATCAGCAGCGCCACCGCCGACACCCCCGCCACCGCGACCGCGGCCACCAGCAGCACGCTCGCCAGCACGCCCCGACGGGACCGCCAGACCGACGGGGCCGGCGCCGGTCCCGGTGGGCGGCCGGTGGCCAGGAAGTCCCGCAGCATCCACTCGGCCCGCGCCGCGTCCAGGCGCCGCAGCGGATCGCGCTCCAGCAGGCCCCGGACGACGGGCAGCAGCGGCGCGGCCTGCGGCGGCGGCCGTATCTCGTCGAAGACGACCGCGTGCAGGATGCCGCCCAACGAGTCGCGCCGGAACGGCGATTCACCGCTGACCGCCGTGCACAGCAGTGCGCCCACCGACCACAGGTCGGAGGCGGGACCGGTCCTGGCGCCGGACATCCGCTCAGGTGCGGTGTACTCGGGCGAGCCCACGAAGGTGCCGGTCTCGGTGAGGGTGCTGGCCCCCGCGATCCGGGCGATGCCGAAGTCGGTGAGCACGACCCGGCCGGTACCGGCGTCGATGAGGACGTTCGCGGGCTTGATGTCGCGGTGCAGCACCCCGGCCTCATGCGCGGTGCGCAGCGCGCTCAGCAGATCGGCGCCGATCCGCGCGGCCTCCACGGCGTCGACGGGCCCGTGCCCGGCGATCCTGTCGTCGAGGGAGCCCCCGTCGATCAACTCCATGACGATGTACGGCCGTTCGGCGTGCTCGATGACGTCGTGCACGACGATGATGTGCGGATGCCGCAGCCGCGCGACCGTCCGTGCCTCGCGGAGCGTGCGCTCACGGCGCCGCCGCAGGGCCCCCGCGGTGAGCGATCCGAAGTCGCTCTCGTCGAAGGGGAACTCCTTGACCGCCACGCGCCGTTTGAGCAGTTGGTCGGTGGCCCGCCAGACCACCCCCATCCCGCCGCGCCCGATCCGCTCCTCCAGGCGGTAACGGCCCGCGATGACCCGGAAGTCGCTCTCCCCCTGATCCCCGTGGGTCGCCATACGTCCCATCATGCCGCGCCGGACGCCCGCCCTCCGCGGCACTGACCGGCCAACTGTGCAGGTGAAACCAGCCGGTTGAGGACGGGGTGGGGAACCAGCCAGTGACCTGGGTGGGGAATCAGCCCTCGCGCCAGCTCTGCAGGATCGTCTCGAACCGCTCCTCCGCCGTGGCCCACTCACCGACAGGCGCGGCCGCGTAGATCGCGTACTCGACGCCGCTGCGGGCGAGATACATCCGGTCGGCGGCGCGGAACGGCCCCGGAAAGGCGGAGTCCTTCGCCAGCTGGGTCCAGGTGTACTCCAGCCGCGCGCCGGGGCGGTCGCGGTAGGCACTGCGCTCCAGGCCGACCTGCGTGTAGTCCACCAGCCGCTCGTCCAGCAGCTGGTTCAGGTCGGCGAGGTGGGCATACGGGTCGTTGAAGTCGGGGGAGCTGTCCATGGTGATCCGCAGCAGGTTCTTGCCCCCGTCGGGCGAGTAGTCGACCCGCTGGAAGTCGCCCGACTTCTCGTAGTTGCTCCGTGACCAGCCCTCGGGCAGAGAGAGGCCGAAACCGAGCGGGTCTTTGACGGGCACCCAGCCGGCCGGGACAGTGCTGTCGGGATCGCCGCTCGGGCTGTTCCCGGTCGTGGGCGTCGGACTCGGCGTCGGCGTCGGGTCCGGCGACGGGGACGTCCGGTTCGTCTGCCGTCCCTCGTCCCACTTCTGCAGGGCCACGACGGTGCCTCCGCCGACCAGCGCCGCCAGCACGACGACCAGCACGAGGGTGCGCAGCCGGCGGCGCCGGGAAGGGGCGGCGGGAGCGTGGGCCGCGGGCGAGTGGGCCATGGGAGCCATGGCAGGCCGGTACGGCGGCCCGCTCGGCGGCGGATACGGCGTGGCCGCGCCCGCCTCCGGGGTCGTGGGCGTCTCGGGCCCGGACCCGGGGTGGGCGTGCTGCGTCGGCACGTACAGCTGCGCCGCGTTCGGCCGCCGGCCCTCCGCCGCCTCGGCGAGCATCAGCTCGGCCGCGGCCAGGCCGGGGCGCACCGCGGGGTCCTTGTGCAGCAGCGCGGCGATGACCGGGCCGAGCGGACCGGCGTACGCGGGCCGCGCGGCCTCCTCCTCGACGACCGCCTGCATGGTGGAGAGCGGGGAGGTGCGGCGGAACGGCGAGCGGCCCTCCACCGCCGTGTACAGGGTGGCGCCGAGGGCCCACAGGTCGGACGCGGGGCCCGGGTCGTGGCCGCGGATGCGCTCCGGGGCGAGGTAGTCGACGGAGCCGACGACCTCTCCGGTGCGTGTGATGGTGGTGTCGCCCTCGATCTGGGCGATGCCGAAGTCGGTGAGCAGGACGCGGCCGTCGTCGGCGAGCAGGACGTTGCCGGGCTTGACGTCGCGGTGCAGGACACCGGCGGCGTGCGCGGCGCGCAGGGCGCGCAGCACCCACAGGCCGATCCGGGCGGCCTCGCGCGGCTCGATCCGGCCGCGCTCCTTGACCGCGTCGGCCAGCGAGGCGCCCTCGACCAGCTCCATCACGATCCACGGGCGGGCGTCGTGGTCCAGCACGTCGTGCACGGTGACGACCGCGGAGTGGTTGATCCGCGCGGCGGCCCGTGCCTCCGCCCGGGTGCGGGCGAGGAGCCGCTCCTGGTCGCTGTCGGAGACGAAGTGCGCGGCGGTCAATTCCTTGATGGCGACCGCCCGGTGCAGCACCTCGTCGTGCGCACGCCACACCCGGCCCATACCGCCGCTGCCGATGGTCTCGGCCAGTCGGTAGCGCCCCGCCAGGAGCCGGCCCTGCATCTGATTCACGTCGCCCCGCAATGTTCTTGACGGCTTCAGATTAGGGACCGGGCCACGCCCGGGGAACCGGCAGGGTGACACGGAGACAGCACTGTGACGGTTGCCGTCACCCAGCGTCGGCCAGGGAGATCAGCCGGTGACCTGATACGTCCCCGACGCCTGCTCGAACAGCCGGGTCACCTCGTCCCGCTCCGCCTCCGGACCGCGTACCTGCACCACGTGGTACCGGTCGTCGATCAGGATCGCGAGATTGCGCACGAACCGCTCGCGGCCCTCGTCGTCGGTCCAGGTGAACTGGCCCTCGGCCATGCTCCGTCCGCCCACCTCGATGGTCTTCAGACCGGTGGAGGTGGCCCAGCTGGAGTCCCGGTACGGCTGCAGCTCGGGCTCGTCCTCCCGCTGGTAGGCCATCGGGTCGCCGCCGAACTCGTCCGCGGTGTCCCGGCCCGGTACGACGATGAGCTCGAAGTCGCCGTGTGCGTAGACCACTTGCCCGCGGCCGTTCTTCGCCGTCCGGTCCCAGCCGTTGGCGACGGCGACCCGGAAGCCCTCGTCGTCCGCGCGCAGGGTGAAGCCGTCGGCGACATCGGGCCCGGTGGTCTGCGAGCCGGTCGAACCCCCCGACTCCGAGGGGCTGTTCTTGGGCTTGTCGGGCTCCTCGCCGGGTGAGGTCTGGTCGGGCCGCGGCTCGCTGCTGGCCTCCGGTGCCTGGCCGACCTCGCCCGTGGCGCCGGTCCGGCCGGTGTCCTCGGTGCCGCCGCTCTCGGCCTTGGGCATGAAGAGCACCGCGTACGCGACGGCTCCCGCCATCAGCAGCAGGATCAGCACGAGCAGCGTACGGCCGAGGCTGCGCGGCGAACCCACGTCCTTCCGGGCCCGCTTGTGCCGTCCCTGGTGCGCGGGCAGCCCGGCACGCCGCCTGCGCACCAGCTCGCCCCTGCGGCGCACCACCGGCAGCCGGCTGGCGTCGACGGGCGGCACGGCGACGACATGCGCCCCCGCCTCCGGCTCGGGCGCGGACCGCACGAGGGAACGCAGCCAGCCGCGCAGCTCCTCGAAGTCGATCCGCTCGGTGGGGTCCTGGCGCAGCAGCGACTCCACGACCGGCCTGAGCGGACCGCACTCCTCCGCGAAGGCGGGCGGCTCGGCGCACACCATCTGCACCAGCTCGGCGGTCGACTCCTCGGGATACGGCGCGTGCCCCTGCACGGCCCGGAACAGCAGCGCGCCGAGCGCCCACAGGTCCGTCGCCGGGCCGATGGGCGCCGCCAGCTGCCAGTTCTCGTGCACGGGACCGGCCTGCTCGGGCGCCCACCGCTCGGTCACGGGACCGACGACGGCCATCCGGGCCTGGCGGGCCCGCTCGGCGGCGAGCGCGGTGGCGGGACCGCGGCGCACGGGTGCGGTGGCGGCCAGGTCGTCCCAACGGCTGGGCGGCGGGGCGGCGGGGGCGACCCCGGTGGGGCCGGTGGCGGGCGGGGATCCGGCGGAGCCGGGCGCACCGGCGGGCGGGAGTCCGGCGGGACCCGGGCGGCGGGCACCCGTGCCCCGGATTCCGGCGGGAGGGGCGAGCGGGCCGTTCCCGGCCGGGGGCAGGGCGGTGCGGCCGGGGCCTGCCTCGACCCCTGGCCGGCCGCCCGACTCCGGGGCCGCGCCGGGGGCGCCCGGACGGGGGGCGGCACCATGCCAGGAACCGGCACGGACACCGTAGGGATCAGCGATCTGACCGGGCGGCTGCTGGCCACCGCCGGCGGAGGAGTACGGCGTCTGCTGGGCACCGTTAGCGGAGGGATACGGCGGCTGCTGCGCACCGTTCCCCGAGGAGTACGGCGCCTGCTGCCCCCCACCGGCCGAGGAGTACGGCGCCTGCGACGCCCCGTTCCCCGAGGGATACGGCGGCTGCTGTGCCCCCGTCCCAGGGGCCGAAGAATACGGCGCCTGCCCCGCCCCGTCGGCCTCGGGCGCCGAGCGGGCGCCCGGCAACGCGGCTCGGCCGTTCTGCGCTTCCTGCACCCGGGCCGCGGCCCGCGCCCCCGCCCGGTACGCGGCGATCGCCCCGGCCCGCGCCGCCCGGATGTCCCCGCCGGCCTCCACGGCCCGGGGCGCCGGCGCTCCGGCTCCCGCGCCGATCGGGTCGGCGGTGCCGCCCGGTCCGGCGACCGGGGGCAGCCCACCGGCCTCCCGGGCCTCGATCGCGGCCCGCCGAGCGGCCTCGGGGTCCATCTCCACGGAAACCTGACCGCCAGGGGGTCCGCCGACCGCCGCGCCGCCCTCGTCCTCATCCAGCGGCACCGGGTCGTACCCGCACAACGCCTCTTCCGCGGCCCCGACCGCGAGCCCGGTCAGCATCACGCGTCCGTCGTCGCAGACGAGCACGGTCCGTGCGGTGATGTTCCGGTGCACCCAGCCGTGCGCGTGCAGCACCCGCAGCGCCATCAGCACGTCGGAGGCGACCTCGGCCGCCCGGTACGGCGTCAGCGGCTTCTCCGCGAGCAGCGCGGCCAGCGGCCGGGCCGGTACCGACTCGCTGACGATCCAGAGCGAACCGCCCTCGGCGAACACGTCGAAGACCTGGTCCAGCCGGGGATGGTCCGGTATCCGGGCCGCGGCCTGCGCGGCCTCCACCGCCCGCCGCACGGCCGGATCGCTGGGCCGCCGGGCACTGCCGCCCCCCACGGGCCGCCGCGCGGCACCCCGCTCACGGGCGGTGAACCCGTCGGGCAGCCCTTCCGCGTCGAGCACCTCGGCCTCGACGACCTCCGGCAACGGCACCTGCCTGACCAGGACTTCCTGCCCGCTGTAGGTGTCGAAGGCGCGCGTCTCGGTGAGTTCGTACTCGTCGGACGGCGGCAGCGGCAGGCGGTAGCGGTCGGCGAGTACCCGACCCGCATAGTCGTCCACGACGCCTCCCCCGGCCGCCCGGTTGGTCAATTCCGTTCGCCTTGCGTCCCGTTGTGGCCGCATACCTGGATGCGTACGGTCCGCAAGCACTCACGATACGTGCCGTAGGCAACCCGCAAAGAGGGGATGCCAGATCTCACGCACCAAACCGTGACCACCTACCGCCGCGGTGGATCACGACTCCGGTTCGAAGGACTCCGTCAGCGTCCGCCATGTGTCCTTACGCAGCTCAGTACCCCAATTGGCGGCTTTCGCCGTGTACATCAGCCCATACCCGAGATCGTCGTCCACCACGAACCCACGGTCGATGCTCCGGTACTTGGTACCCCCGTCGACGTAGGTGAACTCCCAATCGGCCGTGTTCCAGCCGCGGTAGTCCACCGCCTCTATGCGGATCCGCTGGTACTGGGCGCGCTGCATGGCGCCTTCCTGGCTCTTCCAGTCGGCGACGGGGTCGTCCTTGGGCGTGGTCGTCCAGCCGATGAGCAGCTTCTGTCCGTCGGGTCCGGTGAACCGGTCACCCGCGGCGCTCGTGGACTGGTACTTCCACCCCTTGGGCAGTCCGATGGAGTACCCCTGGCTGCCCTGATGGGTGGCCGCCGCGCCGCCGTCGCCGCCGGACGAACCGTCCGAGCCCGCCCCGCTCCCGGCGGAACCGCTCGCACTGGCACTCGGCGTCGACGCGGACGGACTCGCCTTCCCGTCCGGAGTCGCCCCGCCGCTCTCGTCGTCCCTGGTGTCGCCACTCGCGCTCGCCTCGGCCGAGGTCTTGGCGCCCCCGCCGGCCGCGGTGCCCTTGGGATCGTCGTCCCCGCTGAACGCGATCGCCAGCACCACACCGATGACGACCAGCAGCACCACGGCGATGATCAGCAGCGTCCGCCGCGACACCACATCGGTGAGCGGCGCCCTGGGCGCCGGCCGAGCCGGCAGATCCGGCGGCGTCATCACGGGCCACCCCGAACTGCGCCCGCCGCCCTGCCCGTTGCCCTCGGAGACACCGCGCTGCTCACCGGCGTCCGGGCCCGAACCGGCCGTCCCGTCGGCCGAGTCGGCACGAGCGGCGTTGGCGGCCCCCGCCGAGACGGCGGCCTTCCGCACGGAACGCAGCGCCCCCCGCAACCGCTCCCCGGCGTCCGCGGGCGCGTCCGGCTGGGCCGGCAGCGGCACGACCTTCGTCGCGTCCGGCGCCTCCGCCTCCGCCGCCTTGGGCTCGGGCGCGTGGATGACGGCGTTCAGCATGGACCGCGCACCGGCGTCGTCGAGCCGCGTCGCCGGGTCCTTGGTGAGCAGCCCGTAGATGACGTCCCGCAGCGGCCCGGCGTTCTTCGGCTCCTCCAGCGGCTCGGTCATCACCGCGGTGAGCGTGGCGATGGCGGAGCCCTTGTCGTACGGCGGCACCCCCTCGACCGCCGCGTACAGCAGACCGCCGAGCGACCACAGGTCGGCCGCCGGTCCCGGCTTGTGCCCGCGCGCCCGCTCCGGGGAGATGTAGGAGGGCGCGCCGACGAGCATGCCGGTGGAGGTGATGGACGGGTCGCCCTCGACCTGGGCGATGCCGAAGTCGGTGAGCACGACCCGGCCGTCCTCGGCGATCAGCACGTTGGACGGCTTCACGTCCCGGTGCAGGATGCCCTGACGGTGGGCCGAGCGCAGCACGTCGAGCACCGCGAGCCCGACCTCCGCCGCCCGTCTCGGCTTCAGCAGGCCGTCCTCCCGGATGACCTCGGCGAGCGACTTCCCCTCGACGAGCTCCATCACGATCCAGGGCCGGTCGTCCTCGTCGACCACGTCGAAGACCGTCACCGCGCTGTTGTTGCGGATCCGCGCGATGGCCTTGGCCTCCCGCAGCGTCCGCGTGATCAGCCGGCGCTTCTCCTCCTCGTCGATGCTCGAGGGGAACCGCAGTTCCTTCACGGCGACGGTCCGGCCCAGCGTCTCGTCCTCCGCACGCCAGACCGTGCCCATGCCGCCGCGGCCCAGCACATCTCCCAGCCGGTACCGCCCGGCGAGGAGACGACCGCTGTTGTCCTGACGGGATGCTCCCGCCCGCTCCGCCTCCGACATGCGTCCCCTCATGCAACCCGCCCTGACAGAGCCTCCATTGTCCCTCACCCGACAAGTGCCCGACGCCCCGGGTGCCGCTGGTGCGCAAGAGGTCCCTGAACCGGGGGCACCCTCGTCGGAACCAGTCATTCCGCGCCCTGCATCATGGGCTCCGACAAGGAGGTCCCCGCCATGCCACCCCTACGGACCCTACTGGCCGTTCCTGTGGCCCTGGCTCTCCTCGCCCTCACCCCGGCGGCCCCCTCGGCGCCCACCGCACCGACCGCGGACACCGTGCTCGCGCTGCTGGTCACCCGGGGCGGCGCCCCGTCCGCGGCGCTGCTCTCCGGCGGGAGGAGCGGCACCCGTTATGCCGAGGCCGGCCCCGGCATCTCCGCCGCCGACCACTTCCGGGCGGGCAGCATCACCAAGACCTTCCTCGCCACGGTCGTCCTGCAACTGGCCGCCGAACAGCGGCTGTCCCTGTCCGACCCGGTGGAGAAGCACCTGCCGGGCCTGGTGCGCGGAGCGGGCAACGACGGTCGCGCGCTGACCCTGCGTGCCCTGCTCACCCAGACCAGCGGTCTGTACGACTTCACCGCCGACACCGGGGGCCTCGTCCCCCTCACCCCTCGTCAGGCCGTCCGCCTCGCACTCACCCACCCCCCGGCCGACCGCGGCCGCTTCGCCTACTCCAACACCAACTACGTCCTGCTCGGCCTGGTCGTCCAGCAGGTCACCGGCCGCTCCTTCGCGGCCGAGGCCGAGCGCCGGCTGATCGCTCCCCTGGGGCTGACCGGCACCTCCTTTCCCGGATCACGCACCTCGCTGCCCTCCCCGCACGGCCGCGCCTACACCGCCGGCGGACGCGACGTCACCGAGCTCGACCCGCGGGTGGCCGGAGCCGCGGGTGAGCTGGTGACCACGCTCGCCGATCTGAACCGCTTCCAGACGGCGCTGCTCGGCGGCGAACTGCTGCCCCCGCGCCGGCTGCGCGAGATGCTCGACACCCGTGCCGCACACGGCCTGTACGGCATGGGCCTGTTCCCCGTGAAGCTGCCCTGCGGCACCACGGTGTGGGGCCACAACGGGAGCATCCCCGGCAGCTTCGTGCGCACCGCGGCCACCGTCGACGGGCGCCGTGTCCTGACCTACCGGGTGAACACGACGGCGGTGACGGACCCCGGTCTGGAACCCCGGCTGCTCACCGCCGAGTTCTGCCCCCGCACCCGGTAGAACGGCCGGGTTCCGGGCGAAGATCCCCATTCCCGCCACTCGTTCGAGTGAACAAAAGAGGTGAGCGAGAGGCCGACCCGCAGGGCGAGCGAGAGGGTGCACCAAAGGGCGAGCGAGAGGGTGACCCAAGGGGCGAGCGAAAGAGCTACAGCGGCACGATGTCCGGCGCCCCCAGCCGCGCCGCGTCCGCGGTCAGATCGTCCGGCTGCCGCTGGGACTCCCGCTCCGCCTCCACCCGCTTCTGGTAGTGCTGGATCTCCCGCTCGATGTGGTCCTTGTCCCAGCCGAGGACCGGCGCCATCAGCTCGGCCGCCTCGCGGGCGCTGAGGGTGCCCCGGTCGAAGGTCTCGATGGAGATGCGGGTGCGCCGGGTCAGCACGTCGTCCAGGTGCCGTGCGCCCTCGTGCGAGGCGGCGTACACCACCTCGGCGCGCAGGTAGTCCTCGGCCGCCCGCAGCGGCTCGCCCAGCGAGGGGTCCGCGGCGATGAGGTCGAGCAGCTCCTCCGCCAGCGCGCCGTACCGGTTCAACAGGTGCTCCACGCGCACCACATGAAGCCCCGTGCGGGCGGCGATGCGCGCCCGCGCGTTCCACAGCGCCCGGTAGCCCTCGGCGCCCAGCAGCGGGACGTCCTCGGTGACGCACTCGGCGACCCTCAGGTCCAGCCCGTGCACCGCCTCGTCCACGGCGTCCTTGGCCATCACCCGGTACGTCGTGTACTTCCCGCCCGCCACGACGACGAGCCCCGGCACCGGATGGACCACGGTGTGCTCGCGCGACAGCTTGCTGGTGGCGTCCGACTCGCCGGCCAGCAGCGGCCGCAGGCCCGCGTACACGCCCTGCACGTCGTCGCGGGTGAGCGGCACCGCGAGCACGGAGTTCACGTGCTCCAGCAGGTAGTCGATGTCGGCGCTGGACGCGGCGGGGTGTGCCTTGTCGAGGTCCCAGTCGGTGTCCGTGGTGCCGATGATCCAGTGCCGCCCCCAGGGGATGACGAACAGCACGGACTTCTCGGTACGCAGGATGAGACCGGTGGCGGAGTGGATGCGGTCCTTGGGCACGACCAGGTGGATGCCCTTGGAGGCGCGCACGTGGAACTGCCCCCGCTCCCCGACCATGGCCTGGGTGTCGTCGGTCCACACGCCGGTGGCGTTGACGATCTGCTTGGCGCGGATCTCGTACTCCCCGCCGGCCTCGACGTCCTGCACCCGGGCGCCGACCACCCGCTCGCCCTCGCGCAGGAATCCGGTCACCCGCGCGCGGTTGGCGACCTGGGCGCCGTACGCGGCGGCGGTGCGCACGAGGGTGGCGACGAAGCGGGCGTCGTCCATCTGGGCGTCGTAGTACTGCAGGGCGCCGACCAGCGCGTCCTTCTTCAGGGCGGGCGCCACCCGCAGGGCGTGACGACGGCTCAGGTGACGGTGCGCGGGCAGGCCCCGGCCGTGGCCGCGCGCCATCGACATGGCGTCGTAGAGGGCGACGCCGGAACCGGCGTACAGCCGCTCCCAGCCCTGGTGCTGAAGGGGGCACAGGAACGGCACCGGTTTCACCAGGTGCGGGGCGAGCCGCTCCAGCAGCAGGCCGCGCTCCTTGAGCGCCTCGCGCACGAGCGCGAAGTCGAGCATCTCCAGATAGCGCAGGCCGCCGTGGATGAGCTTGCTGGACCTGCTCGACGTGCCCGACGCCCAGTCACGCGCCTCGACCAGGCCGGTGGACAGGCCCCGGGTCGCCGCGTCGAGCGCGGTGCCCGCGCCGACCACTCCGGCGCCCACGACCAGCAGATCCAGTTCGCGCTCGGCCATGGCCGCGAGTGACTCGGCGCGTTGCGCCGGCCCCAGTGTCGCTGTCCTCACCGCTGCCTCCCGCTGTAGGTCGTCCCGGCCGCACCGGTGGGCGAAGCCCGGTCCTGTCCCCCATGCCCAAAGTCTGACCGGCTTGCCCGACTTCAGCCACCAGTCGCCCCCAGCCTGTGGACAACCTTCACGGATCTGTCCGACGGGTGTTGCCCGCCCGCCGGAAAGACACACAGGATCAATCCCGTATTTCGGTCATATTTACTCCTAGTCTGACATTGCGCTCGCCCGTCCTGTCCACAGGGCTTGCGCACCTGTCCCGCTTCGGTTACTGGGAAGGACGGCCCACGCCATGCCCGCAGATCTCGCCGTCATCGGACTCGGCCCGTACGGCCTGCCCCTGGCCCAGGCCGCCGTGGCCGCCGGCATCCCCACGCTCGGTTACCGCACCGGGCCCGAACCCGGCTCGCTCAGCCCCGCGGAGGTGCGCCGCATGGTCGCGGCGGGCTTCCGGTACGCCACCAGCCCGGCCGAACTCGGCCGGGTGCGCACCGCCGTCCTGTGCGCGTCCACCCCGCGCGGGGCGGACGGCGGCCTGGACCTCACCCAGGTCGAGACGGCCGCCCGCACCCTGGCCGGGCGCATGCGCCCGCACACCACGGTGATCCTGGAGTCACCGGTGCCCCCGGGCACCACCGAGGACGTCCTGCGACCGCTCCTCGAAGAGGGCTCCGGCCTGCGCGCGGGCCGCGACTTCCACCTCGCCTACTCCCCCAGCCGGGTGGATCCCGGCAACCGCGACTTCACGCCCGCCAACACACCGAAGGTGATCGGCGGCCTGACTCCCGCATGCACCGAGTCGGCGGCGGCCTTCTACGCACGCCTCACCGACAAGGTGGTACGCGCGCGTGGCCCGCGGGAAGCGGAGACGGTACAGCTCCTGGAGACCAATTTCCGCCACGTCAACATCGCCCTCGTCAACGAGATGGCCGTCCTCTGCCACGACATGGGCGTCGACCTGTGGGACGTCATCCGCTGCGCGGAGACCAAGCCCTTCGGCTACCAGGCCTTCCGCCCCGGCCCCGGCGTCGGCGGCCACGCCGTCCCCCAGGACCTGACCGGCCACACCGGCCGCACCCTGCGCATGGTCGAGCTGGCCCAGCAGGTCAACAGCCAGATGCCGCGCTACGTCATCCAGCGCGCGGCCACGCTCCTCAACGAGCACGGCAAGTCGGCGCGCGGGGCCCGCGTACTGCTGCTCGGCGTCACCTACAAGGCGGACCTCGCCGACCAGCAGTCCACCCCCGCCGAGGAGATCGCCGTCCGCCTGATGAGCCTCGGCGCCTCCGTCAGCTACCACGACCCGCACATCCCGTCCTGGAACGTCCTGGACCGCCCGGTCCCCCGCGCGGACTCCCTGTACGAGGCGGCGGCCGACGCGGACCTGACGATCCTGCTCCAGCAGCACCGGACGTACGACCTGCAAGGCCTGTCGGTGAAGGCGCAGCTCCTGCTCGACACCCGCGGTGCCACGCCCACGGGGGCGGCGCACCGGCTGTGAAGGGCGGGCCCGGGGCCCGGTGACGCAAAGGGCCGGTCGTCCCGCTCGGGACGACCGGCCCTTCAGATGCCGTACGGGCTACCGCTTGTGCTGCGAGTCGGCCACCGTGACCTCGACCCGCTGGAACTCCTTCAGCTCGCTGTACCCGGTCGTGGCCATGGCCCGGCGCAGCGCGCCGAAGAGGTTCATCGAGCCGTCGGGGGTGTGCGACGGGCCCGTCAGGACCTCCTCGATCGTGCCGACCGTGCCGAGGTCGACCTTCTTGCCGCGCGGCAGCTCCTCGTTCACGGCCTCCATGCCCCAGTGGTGGCCGCGGCCCGGCGCATCGGTCGCCCGGGCCAGCGGGGAGCCCATCATCACCGCGTCCGCGCCGCAGGCGATCGCCTTCGGGATGTCGCCGGACCAGCCCACGCCGCCGTCCGCGATGACGTGGACGTACCGGCCGCCGGACTCGTCCATGTAGTCGCGGCGGGCCGCGGCCACGTCGGCGACCGCGGTCGCCATCGGGACCTGGATGCCGAGGACGTTGCGCGTGGTGTGCGCCGCGCCGCCGCCGAAGCCGACCAGGACGCCCGCCGCGCCGGTGCGCATCAGGTGCAGGGCCGCGGTGTAGGTGGCGCAGCCGCCGACGATCACCGGGACGTCGAGCTCGTAGATGAACTGCTTCAGGTTCAGCGGCTCGTGCGAGCCGGAGACGTGCTCCGCGGAGACCGTCGTGCCGCGGATGACGAAGATGTCCACACCCGCGTCCACCACGGCCTTGGAGAACTGCGCCGTGCGCTGCGGGGAGAGCGCCGCCGCGGTGACCACGCCCGAGTCGCGCACCTCCTTGATGCGCGCGCCGATCAGCTCCTCCTTGACGGGAGCCGCGTAGATCTCCTGGAGGCGGCGGGTCGCGGCCTCGTCCGGCAGCCCGGTGATCTCGTCGAGCAGCGCCTGCGGGTCCTCGTGGCGCGTCCACAGGCCCTCGAGGTTCAGCACGCCGAGGCCGCCGAGCTCGCCGATGCGGATCGCGGTGGCCGGGGAGACGACCGAGTCCATGGGGGCGGCCAGGAACGGCAGCTCGAAGCGGTAGGCGTCGATCTGCCAGGCGATCGAGACCTCCTTCGGGTCCCGCGTACGACGGCTCGGGACGACGGCGATGTCGTCGAAGGCGTACGCCCTGCGGCCGCGCTTGCCGCGCCCGATCTCGATCTCAGTCACGTCTGTGGCCTTTCCCTGATGCGTTGCAGCGTCTTCCAGTATCGCCGACGGGCACGGCGAGGGCGGCCCCGGATGCCCCGGGGCCGCCCTGTCGGAAGCTTGCGACTACTTGTTGCGGCTGTAGTTCGGCGCCTCGACCGTCATCTGGATGTCGTGCGGGTGGCTCTCCTTGAGCCCCGCCGACGTGATCCGGACGAAGCGGCCCTTGGACTCCATCTCCTCGATGGTGGCCGCGCCCACGTAGCCCATGGTCTGGCGCAGACCGCCGACGAGCTGGTGCAGCACGTTGCCCAGCGGGCCGCGGTAGGGCACCTGGCCCTCGATGCCCTCGGGCACGAGCTTGTCGTCGGAGGCGACCTCGGCCTGGAAGTAGCGGTCCTTCGAGTACGACCGGCCCTGGCCGCGGGACTGCATCGCGCCGAGCGAACCCATGCCGCGGTACGACTTGAACTGCTTGCCGTTGATGAACTGCAACTCGCCCGGAGACTCCTCGCAGCCCGCGAGGAGGCTGCCCAGCATCACGGTGTCGGCACCGGCGGCCAGCGCCTTGCCGATGTCGCCGGAGTACTGCAGACCGCCGTCGCCGATCAGCGGGATGCCGGCCGGGCGGGCCGCCAGGGACGCCTCGTAGATGGCGGTGACCTGCGGGACGCCGATGCCGGCGACCACGCGGGTGGTGCAGATGGAGCCGGGGCCGACACCGACCTTGATGCCGTCGACACCGGCGTCGATCAGCGCCTGGGCGCCGTCACGGGTGGCGACGTTGCCGCCGATCACGTCGACGTTCACGCTCGACTTGATCTTCGCCATCCAGCTGAGGGCGTTGCTGTTGTGGCCGTGCGAGGTGTCGACGACCAGGAAGTCCACACCGGCCGCGGCGAGCGCCTGGGCGCGCTCCAGGGCCTCGGGGCTGGCGCCCACGGCGGCGCCGACGATCAGCCGGCCCTCCGCGTCCTTGGCCGCGTGGGGGTACTGCTCGGCCTTGACGAAGTCCTTGACCGTGATCAGGCCCTTGAGGACGCCCGCGTCGTCGACCAGCGGCAGCTTCTCGATCTTGTGGCGGCGCAGCAGCTCCATGGCGTCGGGGCCGGAGATGCCGACCTTGCCGGTCACCAGGGGCATGGGCGTCATGACCTCGCGCACCTGACGGGTGCGGTCGCTCTCGAAGGCCATGTCGCGGTTGGTGACGATGCCGAGCAGCTTGCCGTTGCCGTCGGTGACGGGCACGCCGCTGATGCGGAACTTGGCGCACAGCGCGTCGGCCTCGCCGAGCGTGGCGTCCGGGTGCACCGTGATCGGGTCGGTGACCATGCCCGACTCGGACCGCTTCACCAGGTCGACCTGGTTGACCTGGTCCTCGATGGACAGGTTGCGGTGCAGGACGCCGACGCCGCCCTGGCGGGCCATCGCGATCGCCATGCGCGACTCGGTGACCTTGTCCATGGCGGCGGACAGCAGCGGGATGTTGACCCGGACGTTGCGGGAGATGCGGGACGAGGTGTCGACCGCGTTGGGGAGCACTTCCGATGCACCCGGCAGCAGCAGCACGTCGTCGTAGGTCAGCCCGAGTGTCGCGAATTTACCGGGCACTCCGTCGACGTTGGCAGTCATGACACCTTCCCCAAATGGCCTTGATCGGTGCGGATGTCCATGCTAACGGGAAGGAGGGCCGTCTCATTCCACGGTTCCGGACCGCACCGGGCTTCGTATGTTCGTACGGAAACGGCGCACCGCCTGTTCAACGAAGGGCCGCCGAAGGCCTACTGCTCGGCCAGCGCCCGCAGCCGGCTCAGCGCCCTGTGCTGCGCCACCCGGACGGCGCCGGGTGACATTCCCAACATCTGACCGGTCTCCTCGGCCGTGAGCCCCACCGCGATCCGCAGCAGCAACAGCTCCCGCTGGTTCTCGGGCAGGTTGGCCAGGAGTTTCTTGGCCCATTCGGCGTCACTGCTGAGCAGGGCGCGCTCCTCGGGGCCGAGCGAGTCGTCGGGGCGTTCCGGCATCTCGTCGGAGGGGACGGCCGTCGAACCGGGGTGGCGCATGGCCGCCCGCTGCAGGTCGGCAACCTTGTGCGCGGCGATGGCGAAGACGAACGCCTCGAAGGGGCGGCCGGTGTCCCGGTAGCGCGGCAGGGCGAGCAGGACGGCCACGCAGACCTCCTGCGCGAGGTCCTCCACGAAGTGCCGGGCGTCGCCGGGCAGCCGGGACAGCCGGGTGCGGCAGTAGCGCAGGGCGAGGGGGTGGACATGGGCGAGCAGGTCATGCGTGGCCTGCTCGTCCCCGTCGACGGCGCGATGGACGAGTGCACCGATCGCCCCTGCGGCAGTGGCCGCCTCGTCGTCGCGCATCGGTCCATGGTGCCCTGCGGTGCCACGGTCCGTGGCACCGCGTCCCATGTTGTGCACCGAAGCGTTATGAGCAGGTGCGCCGGAACTCATCTCCTGCGCCCTCCCCTTCCGCTCGACCGACTTGTCCCCGAGAGACTCCACAACTCAAGGATGCGGCATCCGCGACGAAACGAGCACCCGCGCCCCAAAAGGGCGCGGGGAACCGCGCGACCAGCCGCGGCCGACCTGCACGAAGGCGGCGGTGGTGCGACCGAGCTCTCAGCGAACCAGGCCCCACCGGAACCCGAGCGCCACCGCATGCGCCCGGTCCGAGGCACCGAGCTTCTTGAACAGTCGCCGGGCGTGCGTCTTGACGGTGTCCTCGGAGAGGAAGAGCTCACGACCGATCTCCGCGTTGGACCGACCGTGGCTCATGCCCTCCAGCACCTGGATCTCACGCGCAGTGAGCGTGGGAGCCGCCCCCATCTCGGCGGACCGCAGCCGCCGCGGGGCCAGCCGCCAGGTCGGGTCGGCGAGGGCCTGCGTGACCGTCGCCCGCAGTTCGGCGCGCGAGGCGTCCTTGTGCAGGTAACCGCGGGCACCGGCGGCGACCGCGAGGGCCACGCCGTCCAGGTCCTCCGCGACGGTGAGCATGATGATGCGCGCGCCGGGGTCGGCGGACAGCAGCCGCCGCACGGTCTCGACGCCGCCCAGACCGGGCATGCGCACGTCCATCAGAATCAGGTCCGAGCGGTCGGCGCCCCAGCGGCGGAGGACTTCCTCGCCGTTGGCCGCCGTCGTCACACGCTCCACACCGGGCACGGTCGCGACCGCGCGGCGGAGCGCCTCTCGGGCAAGCGGGGAGTCGTCGCAGACGAGGACGGATGTCATGGCCGCCCTCCGCAGCTGATGCACGTCACCTTGAGCCTCCAGGCTGGTACGAAATCGTCACCTGTGCGGTCGACCGTCTCGGACGCCTGCCCGAGCGCTTGTTGTTTCAACCGCCTCCGCACTCTCAACGACGGTCACTCGAAAGAGTTACGGGGCCGTGCGCCGTCTTCGGCACTCTACGTGAGGGCCCGGACACGGTGCAGACATGCACGGCAGACCCTCAAGCTTTCATCACAAGCCGTGCCCCATTCAGCCCTTTTTCTTCCCATTTACTGGTGTCTGAGGCTAGATTCGCAATGAGTCATATTTTCATCTCCTTAGATAGTAGATGTACGGTCGTAGACACCGTATCCGCCCGAAACGGCTACAAGGGGTCACGCAATGGCAGATTTCTCCCGCCTTCCCGGACCGAACGCGGACCTGTGGGACTGGCAACTCCTGGCTGCCTGCCGCGGGGTCGACAGTTCGCTCTTTTTTCATCCGGAGGGCGAACGCGGCGCGGCCCGGAGTGCTCGTGAGAACTCGGCCAAAGAGGTCTGCATGAGATGCCCCGTCCGCGCCCAGTGCGCGGCGCACGCGCTGGCGGTGCGCGAACCGTACGGCGTCTGGGGCGGCCTGACCGAGGACGAGCGCGAGGAACTCATGGGGCGGGCGCGCCACCGGCTGGTGTCGGCGTCGGCCGGCGGCGGCCACACCGCCTCGAACAATTGAAGTAACGTTTCTTCACAGCTGGGGCACGCGCAGGCGTGCCCTTACTTCGTGCGCCCCGACTCGCTGTGCGCGTCCCGCACTTGACCGCTCGCCGCCCGTGCCAGCTGCTCCAGCGTCGCCGTCACCGCCGGCACCTGGGCGAGGTCGGGCAGGGTGAGGGCGACGATCTCCCGTCGTACCGCCGGTTCCAGCGTCACCGTGCGGGCCCCGCGCGGGCGTACCGACTCCACGGCGAGCTGGGGCAGGACCGCCACGCCCAGGCCCGCGCCGACCAGGCCGACCACCGCCGGATAGTCGTCGGTGGCGAAGTCGATGCGCGGGGTGAACCCGGCGCCCTCGCACACCTCGACCAACTGGCCGCGGCAGCGCGGGCATCCGGCGATCCACGGCTCGGCGGCGAGGTCGCCGATCGCCACCGACTCCGCGCGCGCGAGCCGGTGCCGCTCCGGGACCAGGGCGACCAGGCGGTCGGTCAGCAGGGGCCGGACGACGAGGTCGTCCCATTCGCCTTCCTGGGCCGCGCCCTCGTAACGGAAGGCGAGCGCCAGGTCGCAGTCGCCCTCGCGGAGCAGTTCCACGGACCGCGGCGGCTCGGCCTCCTCCAGGGAGACCCGGGTGCCGGGGTGGGCGGCGCGCAGGGCGGCGAGGGCGGTGGGGACGAGGGTGGAGCTGCCGCTGGGGAAGGAGACCAGCCGCACCCGCCCGGCGCGCAGGCCCGCGATGGCGGCGACCTCCTCCTCGGCGGCGGTGAGCCCGGCGAGGATGCCGGCCGCGTGCCTGACCAGGGCTTCGCCCGCCTGGGTCAGCCGCATCTCGCGGCCGCTGCGGATCAGCAGGGGGGTGCCGACGGACGCCTCCAGCGCCTTCATCTGCTGGCTGACGGCGGGCTGGGTGCAGCCCAGTTCGCGCCCCGCCGCGGAGAAGGAGCCGGTGGTGGCGACGGCGCGCAGCACGCGCAGATGTCGGGCCTCGATCACCCCACAAGGATAAGGGAGGCTTTGATGGGGTGCTCTTTAATGCGGTGAAGCTTTGACCCCCTCTCGCCTACCGTGCTGCCATGAAGCTTCTCTCTGTGAATCTGGGCCGCCGGACGGCCGTGCCCTACACGGACCACCCCGAGGGCGTGACCGCGATCGACAAGCGTCCGACCGACGCGCCGGTGCGGGTGGCCGCGCCGGGGGCGAAGGGGACCGGCGGCAGCGGGCTGGCCGGGGACGACATATGCGACACCCGGCATCACGGCGGGGACGACCAGGCCGTGTACGCGGTGGCGCGGGAGGACCTGGACGACTGGGAGCGCGAACTGGGGCGCACGCTGGCGAGCGGCGCCTTCGGCGAGAACTTCACGACGAGCGGCGTGGACGTGTCCGGCGCCCTGATCGGCGAGCGCTGGCGCGTCGGACCGGAGCTGGTGCTCGAGGTGACCTGCGGGCGGATTCCGTGCCGTACCTTCCAGGGCCACCTGGGTGAGCAGCGGTGGGTGAAGCGGTTCACGGCGAAGGGGGCGCCGGGGGCGTATCTGCGGGTGATCGAGCCGGGTGAGGTGCGGGCGGGCGACGCGATCGAGATTCTGCACCGGCCGGACCACGAGGTGACGGTGGCGCTGCAGTTCCGGGCGGTCACCACGCAGCGGGAGCTGCTGCCGCGGCTGCTGCCGGCGGGCGAGGCGCTGCACCCGGAGTCGCTGGCCGCGGCACGCAAGTACGTGTCGCAGTACGGACTCTGACGGACCGTCCGGCGGCGAGGTGAGAAGGTCCTGGGAAGGTGCCGGGCGCAGAGCGGATCCGTTCGGTCCGGGTCACTAATCTTGCGTCATGACAACGGCTCTCATCACGGGATCGACCGCGGGCATCGGCGCCGCCTTCGCACGGCGGCTGGCCGCCGACGGACACAACCTCGTCCTCGTCGCACGGGACACCAAGCGGCTGCGCGAGCAGGCGACCGAGCTGCACGACCGACACGGCATCGAGGCGGAGGTCCTGACCGCGGACCTGGCGGCGGACGAGGGCATCGAGGCGGTGGCCGCCCGGCTCGCCGACCGCAGGAACCCCGTCGACCTGCTGATCAACAACGCCGGTTTCGGCAACAAGGGCCGCTATCTCGACGTCTCCATGGCCGACGAGCTGAGGATGCTCAAGGTGCACTGCGAGGCGGTGCTGCGGCTGACGTCCGCGGCGGCCGAGGCGATGCGCGAGCGGGGCCGGGGCGGGGTCGTCAACGTCGCCTCGGTCGCCGCCTTCGTGCCGCGCGGGACCTACGGCGCCTCCAAGGCGTGGGTCGTGCAGTTCACCCAGGGCGCGGCCCGCGACCTGGCGGGCAGCGGCGTGCGGCTGATGGCGCTGTGCCCCGGCTTCGTGCGCACCGAGTTCCATGAGCGGGCCGGGATGGGCACGGACAACATCCCCGGCTGGATGTGGCTGGACGCCGACAAGCTGGTCGCCTCCGCCCTGGACGATCTGGCCCGGGGCAAGACGGTGTCGATCCCGGACCCCCGGTACAAGGTGCTGATGGGCGTCACCAAGGTGGTGCCGCGCGGGATGCTCGGCGGGCTCAGCTCCAGGACGGGGCGCAAGTACGGGCCGCAGTAGGGCGCGCGTCCGGCCGGGCGGAGACAATGGAGCTGTTCGACCGGACCTTCGGGGGACGGAGGCGACGCCATGACGTTCGTACAGCTCATCGACTGCAGGACGAGCCGGTTCGACGAGATGAACCGGCTGATGGACACGTGGGTCGAGCAGACCAAGGGGAAGCGGACCGCGACGCACAACGTGATCGGCAAGGACCGGTCCGACGCGTCGCACTTCATCGAGATCGTGGAGTTCCCGTCGTACGAGGAGGCCATGCGGAACTCGAATCTCCCCGAGACCGACCGGATCTTCCGGGACATGGTCGCCCTCTGCGACGAGACGCCGACCTTCACCGATCTGGACGTCGTGCGCGACGATCAGCCGGCCGAGGCGACCGTGCGGCGGTTCTTCGAGGAGATAGCCGCGAAGGACGAGGCTCCCACCCTCAACGACGTGCTCATCGAGGACTATCACGACCACGATCCCGCCAATCCGCAGGACAACATCGGCATCGATGCCATGCGGCGCGAGGTGCGGATGTGGCGCGACGGCTTCGACATCACGTTCACGATCGAGGACCAGCTGGCCCAGGGCGACCTGGTGTGCACCCGCTGGAGGTTCGACGGCCGGCACAAGGGCGAGTTCATGGGCATCGAGGCGACCGGCAGGCAGGTGTCCATGACCGGGTGCACCATTCACCGGTGCACCCCGGACGGGAAGATCGCCGAGGGCTGGTGGCAGTACGACCGGCTGGGCCTGATGGAGCAGCTTGGCGCGCTGGACGAGCTGGAGCAGTAGACAACGCGAAGGCCCGGCACCCCCGCGGAAGCGGGGGTGCCGGGCCTCAGTGCTGACGTGCGTCAGTGGGAGTGGCCGTGGCTGTGGCCGTGACCGGCGGCCGGCTCCTCCTCTTCCTTCTTCTCGACGACCAGGGTCTCGGTCGTGAGGAGGAGGGAGGCGATGGAGGCGGCGTTCTCCAGGGCGGAGCGGGTGACCTTGACCGGGTCGATGACGCCGGCCTTGACCAGGTCGCCGTACTCGCCGGTGGCGGCGTTGAAGCCCTGGCCCTTGTCGAGCTCGGCGACCTTGGAGGTGATGACGTAACCCTCCAGGCCGGCGTTCTCGGCGATCCAGCGCAGCGGCTCGACGACCGCGCGGCGGACCACGGCGACACCGGTGGCCTCGTCGCCGGTCTTGCCCAGGCCGCCCTCGAGCACCTTGGCGGCGTGCACCAGAGCGGAGCCACCACCGGAGACGATGCCCTCCTCGACCGCGGCGCGGGTCGCGGAGATGGCGTCCTCCAGACGGTGCTTCTTCTCCTTCAGCTCCACCTCGGTGGCGGCGCCGACCTTGATCACGCACACGCCGCCGGCCAGCTTCGCGAGGCGCTCCTGGAGCTTCTCGCGGTCCCAGTCGGAGTCCGTGTTCTCGATCTCGGCCTTGATCTGGTTGACGCGGCCCGCGACGTCCTCGGTGTTGCCGGCACCGTCGACGACCGTCGTGTCGTCCTTGGTGACGGTCACGCGGCGGGCGGAGCCCAGCACGTCCAGGTCGGCCTGGTCGAGCTTGAGGCCGACCTCCTCGGAGATGACCGTGGCGCCGGTGAGCACCGCGAGGTCCTGCAGCATCGCCTTGCGGCGGTCACCGAAGCCGGGGGCCTTGACCGCGACCGCGTTGAAGGTGCCGCGGATCTTGTTCACGACCAGGGTCGACAGGGCCTCGCCCTCGACGTCCTCGGCGATGATCAGCAGCGGCTTGGAGGCACCCGACTGGATGACCTTCTCCAGCAGCGGCAGCAGGTCCTGGATGGAGGAGATCTTGCCCTGGTTGATGAGGATGTAGGGGTCCTCGAGGACGGCCTCCATGCGCTCCTGGTCCGTCACGAAGTACGGCGACAGGTAGCCCTTGTCGAAGGCCATGCCCTCGGTGAAGTCCAGCTCCAGACCGAAGGTGTTGGACTCCTCGACGGTGATGACACCGTCCTTGCCGACCTTGTCCATCGCCTCGGCGATGAGCTCGCCGACCTGGCTGTCCTGGGCGGACAGACCGGCGACGGCCGCGATGTCGGACTTCTCGTCGATCGGGCGCGCGGTGGCGAGGAGCTCCTCGGACACGGCGGCGACGGCCGCGTCGATGCCCTTCTTCAGCAGCGCCGGGGAGGCACCCGCGGCGACGTTCTTCAGGCCCTCGCGGACGAGCGCCTGGGCCAGCACGGTGGCGGTGGTCGTACCGTCACCCGCGATGTCGTTGGTCTTGGTCGCCACCTCCTTCACCAGCTGGGCGCCGAGGTTCTCGTACGGGTCGTCGAGCTCGACCTCGCGGGCGATGGTGACGCCGTCGTTGGTGATGGTGGGGGCGCCGAACTTCTTGTCGATGACGACGTTGCGGCCCTTGGGGCCGATCGTCACCTTGACCGTGTCGGCAAGCTTGTTGACGCCGCGCTCGAGGGCGCGACGGGCGTCCTCGTCGAACTTCAGGATCTTCGCCATGACAGCGTGAGCCCTCTCGGATCGGTGGGTTCTCAAAAAGAAACTGCGCCCCGGGCGCCCGGCTTCTTATGTGGTCGCGGGGGCCAGGGGCGCAGCTCGAAAAACTTTGAGGTTGTGGTTACTTCTCGATGATCGCGAGCACGTCGCGAGCCGAGAGGACGAGGTACTCCTCGCCGTTGTACTTCACCTCGGTGCCGCCGTACTTGCTGTACAGCACGATGTCGCCGGTCTGGACGTCGAGCGGCAGGCGCTCGCCGTTCTCGAAGCGGCCCGGACCCACGGCCAGGACGACGCCCTCCTGGGGCTTCTCCTTGGCGGTGTCCGGGATGACCAGGCCAGAGGCGGTGGTCTGCTCGGCGTCGAGCGGCTGGACCACAATGCGGTCCTCGAGCGGCTTGATGGCAACCTTGGAGCTGGTGGTCGTCACGATCCGACCTCCCCCTTCGGAGATCACGGGGTTGACTGTCTGAGGTGGCGACCAGGTGGATCCGTCGTCGCGGGTGCCGGACCTGCCCGTCGCGTAGTTGGCACTCTCCAGTGGGGAGTGCCAGAGCCGAGACTATGACCGCGGTTAGCACTCGGTCAAGCGGACTGCTAATGCCGACGGCTCGGCGCGGCGCGTCAGAGGTAGTCCTCGAGCCTGCCGACCCGCAGTCCCCGCTCCCGGATCTCCCCGAGCAGCCGCCGGGTCCGCTCCACCAGCGGCACGCCCGTCGGGTCGTCCGAGGGCAGCGAGACGATGTCGCCGGGGCGCAGGTGGTGCGGGCCCCCGGTGTAGGCCAGCCGGCCGTCGCCGCCCATCGCCGCCCGCCACAGCACCATCGCCGAGATCCCGCAGTCGGCCGCCGCGCGGAGCGTGGTCGCGTCGTACGTGCCGTGCGGGGGCCGGAACAGGCGGGGGCGGATGCCGAAGCGGGCGCGGAGCTTGTCCTGCTGGCCGCAGATCTCGGCGCGCTGGCCGGCGTACGGCAGGCCGCGCAGGGCCCGGTGGTCGAGGGTGTGGTTCTGGATCGACGCGCCCACCGACTGCAGCCGCGCGAAGTGGCCGTAGCCCGGGCCGACCACGCTGTCCGTGAGGAACATGGCGACGGGGAGCCGCCGCTCGCGGACCAGGCCGACGAAGCGGGGGTCCTGTTCGGCGCCGTCGTCGTAGGTGAGGAAGACGACCCTGTCGTCGGTGGCGACGTGCTGCACGACCGGCGGGCGGGCGGCTCCGGGCGCCCCCGGGAGCGGCCGGTCCGAGGGGCCCGCGGCCTGGGCGCAGCCCGTCAGGAGGACGGCCGCCACCGCCCCGGCGAGCGGGCCCCGGGGCCTCACAGGTAGTCCTCGAGACGGGCCACCGCGTACCCCTCGGCGGTGATCCTGTCGAGGAACCGGCGGATCATGTCGGGCATGGTGCCCTTCCAGTGCTCCCGGCCCCGGAAGTGGCTGAGCACGATGTCGCCGGGGTGGATGTCCCGGTCCCACTCGCGGTACTCCCAGCGGTCGACGAACACCTCCTCGTTCCACAGGGGCGCGTGCGTGATGCCGCAGGCCTTGGCGGCGCGCAGGGTGTCGGCGTTGTAGCTGCCGAAGGGCGGCCGGAAGAGGACGGGCCGGGTGCCGTACCGCTTCTCGATCACGTCCTGCATGCCGCAGATCTCGCGCTTCTGGCGGGCGTAGGACAGGCCGGGCATGAAGGGGTGGTTCAGGGTGTGGTTGTGCAGCCCGGTCCCTTGGTCGCCCATCCGCTTGAAGTAGGCGTAGTCCTCCTTGACCAGGTAGTCGCTGAGGAAGGCGGTGTACGGGATCCTCAGCTCGGTCATCATCCGCAGGAACGCCGGGTCCTTCTCGGCGCCGTCGTCGATGGTGAGGAAGACGACCTTCTGCTCGGTGGGGACCGTGGTGAAGACCGGCGGGAGGTTGCGTTCGGTGTGCCCGTCGACCTCGAAGCCCTTGCGGGTGGTGATCCGGGGCTTCTTCGCGGGCGGGGCTGGGGGTGTCAGCGGGACCTTGGCCAGGCCCCAGCGCTTCGTGGCGGCGGCCCGGGCGGCGGCGGTGGCGCGCAGCTTGGTGGCGTAGGAGTCCAGGGCCCGGGCGGGCGGCGCCAGGAGGGGCTGCTGGCCGGGGGCGGGGCTGGTCGTCGCCTCGGTGCCCTGGGCGCAGCCGGAGGCGATGGCGGCGACGGCGAGCACGGCGATTGCGCCGCGGAGCCGGGCCCTTCGAGCGGACCGTTTTTTATCATTTTGTCCTACTACTCGCATGGAGCCGGATCCTCCCAGGCACCCCCCGCGACGACCGGCCGACACCGCCGCCGCGGGCGCACCGTCCACCGACTGGCCCACAATGACCCGGTGAACGACCTCGCTCCCCTCCTCACCCCCGAGGGCCGCGCCCTCCTCGACGCGGTGCGCGGCACCGCCCCCGCCGACGAACTCGCGGTCGCCACCCGGCTGCGCCGGGACCACCCCGCCGACCTGGTGTCGGCGGCGCTCGGCCAGGCGCGGCTGCGGCAGCGGGCGGAGGCCAAGTTCGGCGCCGAGGACGCGGGGCGGATGTTCTTCACGCCGAACGGGGTCGAGCAGTCGACACGGGCGAGTGTGGCGGCGTACCGGGCCGGGCGCCTGAGGGACCTGGGCGTCGCCTCCGTCGCGGACCTGTGCTGCGGGATCGGCGGGGACGCGATCGCGCTGGCCCGGGCCGGGATCCGGGTGCTGGCGGTGGACCGGGACCCCCTGACGGCCGCCGTCGCCCGCGCCAACGCCGAGGCGCTCGGGCTCGCCGACCTGATCGAGGTGCGCGAGGCGGACGTCACGGAGGTCGGCACGGCCGGGTACGACGCCGTGTTCGTCGATCCGGCGCGGCGCGGCGGCCGGGGCCGCATCTTCGATCCCGAGGCCTACTCGCCTCCCCTGTCCTGGGCCGTCCGGGCGGCCGGCACGGCCCCGCACGCCGCCCTGAAGGTCGCGCCCGGCATCCCGCACGAGGCCGTCCCGGACGGCGCCGAGGCCGAGTGGATCTCGGACGGCGGGGACGTGAAGGAGGCGGTGCTGTGGTTCGGCACCGCGCCGGGCGCCGTGCGCGCGACCCTGCTCCCCGGTCCGCGCACCCTCCTCGGCCGGGGCCTGCCCGACCCCGCCGTCCGGCCCGTCGGGCGGTATCTGTACGAGCCCGACGGCGCCGTCATCCGGTCCCATCTGGTCGCCGAGGCCGCCGCGGCGGTGGGCGGCGGGCTCATCGACGCGACCATCGCGTACATCACCGCCGACGAGCTGCACCCGACGCCCTTCGCGACGCCCTACGAGATCACCGACCGGCTCCCCTTCAACGTCAAGAAGCTGAAGGCCCTGCTACGGCAGCGCGAGGTCGGCGTCCTCACCGTCAAGAAGCGGGGGTCCGCCGTCGAGCCGGAGGAGCTGCGCAGGAAGGTCAAGCCGCAGGGGCCGAACGCGGCGACGGTGTTCCTCACCCGGGTGCAGGGCGCGCCCACCATGCTGATCGGTCACCCGCTCTGAGCCGCCCGGCGCAGCAGCAGCTCCCGTTCCCGCTCGTTGCGGGTCAGGGCGGCCGCCCGGGCGAACTCCGCGCCCGCCTCCGCCGTACGGCCGAGGCGGTGCAGCAGGTCGCCGCGGACGCTCGGCAGCAAGTGGTAGTCGCGCAGGGCCGGTTCGGCGGCGAGGGCGTCGACGATCTCCAGGGCCCGGGCCGGGCCCTCGGCCATCGACACCGCCACGGCCCGGTTCAGTTCGACGACCGGGGAGGGGGCTCGGGCGGCGAGCAGGGCGTAGAGGGTGGCGATGCTCCTCCAGTCGGTCTCCTCGTAGCTGTACGCGTGGGCGTGGCAGGCGGCGATGGCGGCCTGGAGGGTGTAGGGGCCGGGGCTGCCGGCGGCGTCCGCGCGGGCCAGGGCCCGGATGCCGCGGGCGATCAGCATGCGGTTCCAGCGGCGGCGGTTCTGGTCCTTGAGAAGGACCGGCGTGCCGTCCGGTCCGGTGCGGGCGGCGGTGCGGGACGCCTGGAACTCCAGCAGGGCGGTGAGGCCGTGGACTTCGGGCTCCTTCGGCATCAGCGCGGAGAGCACGCGGGCCAGACGCAGGGCGTCCTCGCACAGCGACGGGCGCAGCAGGTCGGCGCCCTCGGTGGCGGCGTACCCCTCGTTGAAGATCAGGTAGATGACCTCCAGTACGGAGCCGAGACGGGCCTCGCGGTCGGCGCCGTAGGGGACTTCGAAGGCGACGTTCCTCGTGGCGAGGGTGCGCTTGGCGCGGACGATGCGCTGGGCGACCGTCGGTTCGGGGACCAGGAAGGCGCGGGCGATCTCGGCGGTGGTCAGACCGCCGAGCAGCCGCAGCGTGAGGGCGATGCGGGCCTCGGTCGACAGCACCGGATGGCAGGTGGTGAACACCAGCCGGAGCAGGTCGTCGTCGATGTCGTCCGGCCCCGAGGGCTCCTCGGGCGGGACCGTGCCGTCCAGCGTGCGACCGATCTCGGCGAGCTTGCCGGCGTAGTTCTCGCGGCGCCGGACCAGGTCGACCGCGCGGCGGCGGGCGGCGGTCATGAGCCAGGCGCCCGGGTTGTGGGGCACCCCGTCCCGCGGCCACTGCTCCAGCGCGGCGACCAGGGCGTCCTGCGCGAGCTCCTCGGCGAGTCCGACGTCCCGGACGACACGGGCGACGGCGGCGACGATCCTCGGGGACTCGATCCGGAAGACGGTCTCGACGGCACCGCGGGGGTCCACGGCGGGCTGTGAAGTCACAGCCCACCATGCAACACCTCCCGCGGGGCGCGCACCAAACAGCTCTAGCCCTCGGCGATCTCGCGGACCTCGCAGGTGACCGTCCAGTGGGACTCGTGGACCTTCAGGAAGCGGGTCGCCCACTCGATCGCCTCGGCCCGGTCCTTGCACTGCATCAGGGCGTACCCGCCGACGACCTCCTTGGCCTCGGTGAAGGGCCCGTCCGTGACGGACGTCCGGCCGCCCTCGTAGTGCACCCGCACGCCCTGGGCGGTCGGCGTCAGACCGGCCGTGTCGAGCAGCACGCCGGCCTTCGTCATCTCCTCGATCAGCTCCCCCATGCGCTGCATCAGCTCGGCGCTGGGGCCCTCGGCGGGGGCTCTCTTCTCGTCGATCTGCACGAGCGACAGGTAGCGGGGCATGGTGGCTCCTCGTGGCGGACGGCCGGGTCCTTCCCGGCCTCTCACCCCTGCGTCGAGCGACGACCGCCCGGATCGACACCCGCCCCGAAAAAACTTTTCAGCGCAGCGATTCCCACAGCTCGCCCGCCTCCGGCTCCCGCGCCACCACCCGGTTGGAGTCCTGGGGTGCCGGTACGACGGGCAGGGTCACCGTCCGCACCGCGTCCGCCGAGAGCGCCTCCAGGCTCCGGCCGAGGCGGGTCAGCTCGGTCAGCGAGTCCAGTCCGGTGTCGGTGGTGAGGCTGCCGGTGACCGCGTCGGCGACCCGGTAGAGCTTCGCGGGGTCGGTGAGCAGCTCGGTCGCGGAGATCTGCCCCAGCAGCGCCTTCACCAGCTGCTGCTGCAGGACGATCCGCCCCAGGTCGCTGCCGTCGCCGATGCCGTGCCGGGTGCGGGCCAGGGCCAGGGCCTGCTCGCCGTCGAGATGGTGGGTGCCCGCCTCCAGGGTGAGGTGGCTGTCCTCGTCGTCGATGTCCTCCTCGGTGGTGACCGTGACCCCGCCGAGCGCGTCCACCAGCTGCGCGAACCCCGCGAAGTCGATCTCGAGGTAGTGGTCCATGCGGACGTCCGTCATCGACTCGACCGTCTTGACCGCGCACACCGGCCCGCCCACCGCGTAGGCGTTGTTGAACATCGTGCCGGTGGCGACCGCGGTGGATCCGCCGTCCTCCAGCGGGCAGGCGGGCCGGGTGACGAGGGTGTCCCGGGGGATGCTCACCACGGTCGCCGCGGAGCGTCCCGCGTCGAGGTGGACCACCATCGCGGTGTCGGAGCGGGCGCCGGTGCTGTCGCCGCCGCCGAGCGCCTGGTTCCGCGCGCCGCTGCGCGAGTCGGAGCCGAGCACCAGGATGTTCAGCGCCCCGGTCGGCAGCTCCTCCGCGGCCGTGGCCGAGGGGGTCGCCTTCGCCGGCCGGCCGTCGCCGAGCGCGCTGTTGATGTCGACGCTGTGGATGTTGTCGTTGAGCTGCCAGTACGCCCACCCCGCAGCGGCGGCGGCCAGCACCGCGACGCCCGCGAGGGCGAGGCCGGCGGCCTTGAGCACGTTCGACCGCCGGCCCGCTCTTCGGCCCTCGTCCCCGTTCGCCTCGTCTCCCGTCACGGACAGGAACGTAAGTCCGAATTATTACAACGAGCGCCCCGGGGACCATTTTCTTGGGAAATTCTCAGACTTCTCAGCCCAGGGTCACCACCGGCACCGGATTGCTCCCGCTCCAGGTCGCGTTGAACCCGAAGGTCACCGAACCCCCGTCCGGCACGGTCCCGTTGTAGGGGGCGTTGGAGCAGCTGACCGCGGAGCCCGACTGGGTGCAGGTCGCGTTCCAGGCCTGCCCGATCCGCTGCCCGGCGCCGTAGGCCCAGGTCGCCTTCCAGGACGACAGGGAGGCCCCGTCGCAGGCGATCCGCACCTGCCCGGTGAACCCGGAGTTCCACTGGTGGACGACGCTGTACGTGGCCGTACAGGCGTCCGTCGGCGGTGTCGTCGTACCGCCGAGGGCCTCCGCGATGGCGTGGTACGCCGGTTTCGGCGCGAAGTTCTCGTCGTACGGGGTCGCGGCGCCCTGCCCGGGGAAGGTGTCCGGGATCCAGGAGTCGGAGTCGGTGAAGCCCCAGACGGTGACGCCGACGCAGCGGGCCACGGCCACACAGGCGCTGACCACCTGCTTGTACTCGGCGGCCTGCTGGGCGAGCTCGGCGCTGTCCGCGGGCAGGTTGATCCGGATGTCCAGCTCGGTGATGGCCACGTCGACGCCGAGGTCGGCGAAGCGCTGGATGTTCTGCTGGAGCGTGGACGGCACCTGGCCGAGGATGAGGTGGGCCTGGAGTCCGACGCCGTCGATCGGTACGCCGCGCTCCTTCAGCGACTTGACCAGGTTGTACAGGGCGGTGGACTTCGCGTTGACGCCCTCGACGTTGTAGTCGTTGATGTACAGCTTGGCGCCCGGGTCGGCCGCGCGGGCCGCGGTCAGCGCCTCGGCGATGTAGTCGGCGCCGAGGCCGTTGTACCAGAGCGTCTGCCGGTAGGTGCCGTCCTCGTTGAACGGCTCGTTGACCACGTCCCAGGTGGCGAGCCGCCCCTTGTAGCGGCCCACCTCGGTGGCGATGTGGTCGGTCATGAGCTGCCGCAACTGGGCGGCCGTCCAGGTGCCGTTGGTCAGCCAGCCCGGGTTCTGGCTGTGCCAGACCAGGGTGTGGCCGCGCACCTCCTGGCCGCCTGCCTCGGCGAACTCGACGATCCGGTCGGCCTCGGCCCAGTTGAAGCTGCCGCGCGCGGGCTCGACCGACTCCCACTTCATGGCGTTGCCGGGGGTGAGCGCGTTGAACTCGCGGGCCGCGATCTCGCCGTAGGTGCCGGTGAGTTTGGAGCCGGTGACCGCGGTGCCGATGACCTTGCCCTTGGCGGCGGCGAGGTCGCGCAGCGGCTCGTCGGCGGCGTGCGCGGGGGGTGCCGCGAGCAGCAGGCCGCCGAGCATCGCGACGCCCGTGAGGAGTGAAGCCAGGGTGGAGCCCGTTCTCAGAGATCTCATTGCGGGTGCCTCCGAAAGTTTCGGTCGTACAACCGACTGGCTTCGGGCAGTGTGGAGGCGGACGGCACACCCGTCAATACGTCCCCGCTAAACGGCGGGCGGCGCTCCCGTACTGCTGCGCACCACCAGGCTCGTGGCCAGCTCCACCCGGGTCGCCGCCGGATCGCCGTCCTCCTTGGCCAGGTCCAGCACCAGCCGGGCCGCCGCCTCGGCCATCTCGGTCAGCGGCTGCCGTACGGTCGTCAGCGGCGGCCCGACCCAGCGCGCGATGGGCAGATCGTCGAAGCCCACCACACTCAGGTCCTCCGGGATGCGCAGCCCCAGTTCGCGCGCGGCCTCGTACAGGCCGAGCGCCTGGAGGTCGTTGCCGGCGAAGACCGCGGTCGGCCGGTCCGGGTCGCGCAGCAGCTTCAGGCCCTCGCGGTAGCCGGTCTCGTGGTGGAAGTCGCCGGGCCGGATCAGCGCCGGGTCGACCGGCAGCCCGGCCGTCTCCAGGGCGGCCCGGTAGCCGTCGATCCGGGCGCGGCTGCACATCATCCGCGAGGGGCCGGTGATGGCGCCGATCCGGGTGTGCCCGAGCTCGACCAGATGCCGGGTGGCGGCGAGGCCGCCCTGCCAGTTGGTGGCGCCGATGGACGGCACGTCGGCGCCCGGGTCGCCGGCCGGGTCCATCACCACGAACGGGATGGAGCGGCTCATGAGCAGCGCGCGCTGGGACTCGTCGAGGCCGGACAGCACCAGGATCACCCCGTGCGGACGCCGGGCGGCGACCTGGTCGGCCCAGGTCCGCCCGGGCGTGAGCCGTCCCGCGCTCTCGCTGAGCACCACGCTCAGCCCGGCGTCCCGGGCGACGTTCTCCACTCCCCGGATGACCTCCATCGCCCACGCGCTCTCCAGCTCGTGGAAGACCAGGTCGATCAGGGGCGAGCGGCTGGCCTCGGCGCGCCGGCGCCGGTAGCCGTGGGCGCGCAGCAGTTCCTCGACCCGGCTGCGGGTGGCGGGGGCGACATCGGCTCTGCCGTTGAGGACCTTCGAAACAGTCGGCGCCGAGACGCCGGCCTCCCGGGCGATCTCGGCGAGCGTCGCGGTCTGCGCGGGGCGACCTGACGCGCGGGTTGTCGTCCGGGTTTCAGCGGGCTCGGAGGGTGTCATGGCGGCGATCGTATCCCTGCGCCCCCTCTTGACGAACCCTTCCCACCGCCCCTAGGTTCCCGGAACATTCGAGGTGAACAACGAAACATTCGTGAGAGGCATCCGCCCGACAGGAGTTCCATGACGACCGCCCCCTGGCGCGACCCCGCCCTGCCCGCCTCCGCCCGCGTCGACGACCTGCTCTCCCGGATGACTCTGCAGGAGAAGACCGCCCAGCTCTACGGCGTGTGGGTGGGCGCCGCCACGGACGGCGACGGAGTCGCCCCGCTGCAACGCGAGATGACGGCCGAGTACGACTGGGACGAGCTGATCACCCACGGCCTCGGCCAGCTCACCCGCTCCTTCGGCACCGCCCCCGTGGACCCGGTGCTCGGCGCACAGGCGCTGGCCCGCGCCCAGCGCCGGATCGCGGACGCCGGACGCTTCGGCATCCCCGCCGTCGCCCACGAGGAGTGCCTGGCCGGGTTCACCACCTGGCGGGCCACCGCCTATCCGGTGCCGCTGGCCTGGGGGGCGAGCTTCGACGCCCCGCTGGTCGAGGAAATGGCCCGCCGGATCGGCGAGGACCTGCGCTCGGTCGGCGTCCACCAGGGCCTGGCGCCCGTCCTGGACGTCGTCCGCGACCCGCGCTGGGGACGGGTCGAGGAGACGATCGGCGAGGACCCGTATCTGACCGGCACCATCGGCGCCGCCTATGTGCGGGGCCTGGAGTCCGCCGGGGTGATCGCCACGCTCAAGCACTTCGCCGGGTACGCCTCCTCGGTGGGCGCCCGCAATCTCGCGCCCGTGCGGGCGGGGGTGCGCGAGTTCGCCGACGTGACGCTGCCGCCGTTCGAGATGGCGCTGCGCGAGGGCGGGGCGCGCAGTGTGATGGCCGCGTACACCGAGACCGACGGCGTCCCCGCCTCGGCGGACCCCGGTCTGCTCACCGAACTGCTCCGCGATCAGTGGGGGTTCACCGGGACGGTCGTCGCCGACTACTTCGGCATCGGCTTCCTGCAGTCCCTGCACCGCGTGGCGGGCACCGACGCCGAGGCGGCGCACGCGGCCCTGCGCGCCGGGATCGACGTGGAGCTGCCGAGCCTGAAGTGCTACGGCACACCGCTCCTGGACGCCGTCCGCGCGGGCGAGATCCCCGAGGAGCTGGTGGACCTGGCGGCCCGCCGCGTCCTGCTCCAGAAGTGCGAACTGGGCCTGCTGGACGAGGGCTGGGACCCCGAACCGGCCGAGCGCATCGACCTCGACTCCACCGCCAACCGCGCCCTGGCCCGGCGGCTGGCCGAGGAGTCGGTGGTGCTGCTGGACAACCCGGACGGGCTGCTGCCGCTGGCCCCGGACACCCGGATCGCGGTCGTGGGGCCCCGCGCCGCGGACGCCCTGGCGATGCTGGGCTGCTACTCCTTCCCGTCCCACGTCCTCACCCACCACCCGGACGTCCCGATGGGCATCGACATCCCGTCCGTCCTGGAGGCGCTGCGCACCGAACTCCCGGACGCGAAGGTGACGTTCGCCGAGGGCTGCGGGGTCTCCGACCCGGACCCCGCGGGCTTCGAGGAGGCGGTCGCGCGGGCGTCCGAGGCGGATGTGTGCCTCGCCGTGCTGGGCGACCGGGCGGGCCTGTTCGGCCGCGGTACCTCCGGCGAGGGCTGCGACGTGAGCGACCTGCGGCTGCCGGGGGTGCAGGGCGGGTTGCTGGACGCGCTGGTGGCGACGGGCGTCCCGGTGGTGCTCGTCCTGCTCACCGGCCGCCCCTACGCGCTCGGCCGCTGGCACGGCCGCCTGGGCGCGGTCGTCCAGGCCTTCTTCCCCGGCGAGGAGGGCGGCCCGGCGGTCGCCGGAGTGCTCTCGGGCCGGGTGAACCCCTCCGGACGCCTCCCGGTGAGCGTCCCCCGGGCGCCGGGCGGACAGCCGTGGACGTATCTCCAGCCGCCGCTGGGCCTCGCGGGCGAGGTAAGCAACCTGGACCCGACCCCGCTGTACGCCTTCGGCCACGGACGCTCGTACACCCGCTTCGCCTGGGAGTCCGACGCGGCGGACACGGAGATCGGCACGGACGGCTCGTACGAGATGAGCGTGACCGTCCGCAACACCGGTGACCGGGCGGGCGCGGAGGTCGTGCAGCTGTACCTGCACGACCCGGTGGCCTCGGTGACCCGTCCGGACGTCCGGCTGATCGGCTACCAGCGGCTGGAGCTGGACCCCGGCGAGGCCCGGCAGGTGACCTTCCGCTTCCACGCGGACCTGTCGGCCTTCACGGACCGCTCGCACGAGAGGGTGGTCGAACCCGGGCTGCTGGAACTGCGGCTGGGCACGTCCAGCGCGGAGATCCGGCACACCGCCCGCCTGACCCTCACCGGCCCGCCGCGGACGCTCGGCCCGGACCGGCGGCTGGTGTGCGAGACGGTGGTGTCCTGAGCCTGATCGCAGCCGGCAGGCCCCGGCGCCTGCCGGTCAGCCCTGGTCCACCGACTCGAACCGCCACCGGTGCACTGCCCGGGTGACCAGCTCGCCGTCCGGCTCGGGCAGTTCCGGCACGACGGCGTCGTAGTCGCCGTCCCACCAGGTGATGACGAGCACCCGGTCCGCCGGGGCCCGGAAGGTCTCCCGGCGCAGGGGCGGCTCGGCGAGCCGCTGCCGGGCGACCCAGGCCAGCAGCTCCTCGCCCCGGCCCTCGGCCGCCCGCGCCTCCCACATCAGCGCGACCGTCACGAGTAGAGGTTCTCCTTGGCGACCTCGTGCACATGGTCGTGTGCCGGTACGTGCGGGTCGGTCACCGGCAGCGAGGAGTCGGCGGACAGGTCCCAGCCGGAGGCCGGCCGGTTCCGCGCGACCATCTCCGCGCCGAGCGCGGCGACCATGGCGCCGTTGTCCGTGCACAGCTTCGGGCGCGGCACCCGCAGCCGGATCCCGGCCGCCTCGCAGCGCTCCTGGGCCAGTGCCCGCAGCCGGGAGTTGGCGGCGACGCCGCCGCCGATCATCAGGTGGTCGACGCCCTGGTCCTTGCAGGCCCGCACGGCCTTGCGGGTCAGCACGTCCACGACCGCCTCCTGGAAGGAGGCCGCCACGTCCCGTACCGGCACCTCCTCCCCCGCGGCCCGCTTGGCCTCGATCCAGCGGGCCACGGCCGTCTTCAGCCCGGAGAAGGAGAAGTCGTACGCCGGATCGCGGGGTCCGGTCAGCCCGCGCGGGAAGGCGATGGAGTTCGGGTCGCCCTCGCGCGCGTACCGGTCGATGACGGGGCCGCCGGGGAAGCCCAGGTTGAGCACCCGGGCGATCTTGTCGAAGGCCTCGCCGGCCGCGTCGTCGATGGTGGCGCCCATCGGCCGGACGTCGGAGGTGATGTCACCGGACAGCAGCAGGGAGGAGTGCCCGCCGGACACCAGCAACGCCATCGTCGGCTCGGGCAGCGGGCCGTGCTCCAGCTGGTCCACGCAGATGTGCGAGGCGAGGTGGTTCACGCCGTAGAGCGGCTTGCCGAGGGCGTAGGCGTACGCCTTCGCCGCCGAGACGCCGACGAGCAGGGCACCGGCGAGACCCGGACCGGCGGTCACGGCGATCCCGTCCAGGTCGCGGGCGGTGATCCCCGCCTCCTTCAGCGCCCGGTCGATGGTCGGCACCATCGCCTCCAGATGCGCCCTGGAGGCGACCTCCGGGACCACTCCGCCGAAGCGGGCGTGCTCGTCGACGCTGGACGCGATGGCGTCGGCCAGCAGGGTCGTCCCGCGCACGATGCCGACGCCGGTCTCGTCGCAGGAGGTCTCGATGCCCAGGACCAGGGGTTCGTCAGCCATGGATCTCTGTTCCTTGTTCTGAGGCGGGGCCCGCGGCGGAGCCGCCGGTCGAGTCGGTGTTCAGGCGCATCACGAGGGCGTCCACATTGCCCGGCTGGTAGTAGCCGCGCCGGAACCCGATGGCCTCGAAGCCGTAGCGCTCGTAGAGCTTCTGGGCGCGGACGTTGTCGATCCGGCACTCCAGCATCACTTCGGCGCAGTCGAAGGCGGTGGCCGCCCGCAGCAGCTCGGTCAGCAGCCGCCCGCCGAGGCCGGTGCCCCAGTGGTCGCGGGCGACGGCGATGGTCTGGATGTCGGCGAGGTCGCCGGAGGCGGAGAGGCCGGCATAGCCGACGATCCGCTCGCCCGCGACGGCCACGAGATACCGCCGGGTCGCCCCGGCACCGCGTGCGTGGGCCAGCTCGGACCAGAACATCCCGCGGGACCAGGCGTCCTCGGGGAAGAGGTCCTTCTCCAGCTGCAGCACCGGATCGATGTCCCACCAGCGCATCTCGCGCAGCACCGCTGTCACTTGGGGGTGACCACCTTGTAGTTCTTGGGGACCTGGGCGTCGGGCCTGCGCAGGTAGAGCGGTCTGGGCGCGGGGAGTTCCTCGCCCGCCGCCAGCCGCTCGGCGGCCAGCGCGGCGAGGGCCGCCGCCGACACGTGCTCGGGCTCGTGGGCGCGGGGGAAGGTCTCGGGGTACAGCAGCGCGCCGGCGCCGACCGCGGGCAGGCCCGCGACCCGCTCGGCGATCTCGGCGGGCCGGTCGACCGCCGGGTCGGTCAGGCGGGTGCGGGAGTCGGCGTACATGGCCCAGTAGACCTCCTTGCGCCGGGCGTCGGTGGCCACCACGAAGGGGCCCTCGGCGATGTCGGCGGCGTGGGCGAGGCCGTCGAGGGTGCACACGCCGTGCACGGGGACGCCGAGCGCGAGCCCGAAGGTGTCGGCGGTCATCAGACCGACCCGCAGCCCGGTGTACGGGCCGGGCCCGGTCCCTACGACGACGCCGGTGACGGCGTCGAGCTTCAGCCCCGCCTCGGCGAGCACGCGGTCGACGGCCGGCAGCAGCAGCTCGCCGTGCCGGCGGGCGTCCACCTGGCTCGACGAGGCGATGACGTCCGTACCGTCGTGCAGCGCGACGGTGACGGCGGGGGTGGCGGTATCCAGAGCGAGCAAGAGCACGCAAACAGCCTACGGCTCCCCGCGCCGCCGCACGGCCGCCCGGGAGGAGCGGTCACCGACTGCTACGGTCGCCGGGAGGCACGACGTACGACGAAGAGGTGGGCGACGGTGGCAAGCAGCAGCTCCGGATTCGTGGCCGGGCTCACCACGGCGGCCCTGGTCACCGTCGGCTACCTCGCCTACCAGGCCTCGGCGAACGTCCCGGCCGACCTGGGCCGCCCCGGCGGCGGCAGCACCCCCGCGGCGGCGGCGTCCAAGGCTCCCCGCGACCAGCAGAACCCGGCCGCGCTGCCCGCCGGGTCCGGCAAGGGTGAACGGGTGGTGTACTCGGTGGACGACGACCGGGTGTGGCTGGTCGGCGCGGACGACGAGGTCAGGCGCACCTTCGTGGTGGACCCCGGCACGGTGGATCCGGCGCCGGGCGTCTACCGGGTCACCTCCCGCTCGAACGCGATCACCGGAACGGACGGCGTCCCGGTCGAGCACGTGGTCCGCTTCACCAGCGTGAACGGGGTGGCGATCGGCTTCAGCGCGGCGGTGGACGAGGCGGCCGAGGCGGCCACGGCGGCGCGCACGGGCGGCATCCGCGAGACCCGGCCGGACGGCGACGCGATGTGGGACTTCGCGACGATCGGGCAGAAGGTCGTCGTGATCCGCTGACGTGAGCCGCCGCCCCTCAGGCCGCCTTGCGCTCCCGCTGTTGCGGAGCCTTCGGTTCCGGGGCGCGGGGCGGGGTGGACACGGCGGTTGCCGCGGCGCATGCCGCCAGCAGGTCGCGCATGGACACTCCGGGCAGCGGACGCGGCTGCGTCGCGTCCCGTTCCGTGACCGACATGGACGCCTCCTGGGAGCCGCGGGCAGACGTAGTTAGGCACACCTAACTACGGGCTGGGTACCATGTGACCACGCCCGGGACGGCGAACGCAATATCTTGCCGACGTCTTGTCGGAATGTTCATGGAGACCTCGTTCGCGGAGGCCCCGGCGGGGCTCAGGCGGACAGCGCCGGCAGACCCGCCTCGGCCCAGCGCTCCCCGAGCCCGGTCACCGTCACCTGCCGCACCTCGTCGGTCGTGTCGCCGACGGCCCGGTGGATGACGATCTGGAGCCGGTCGTCGGTCAGCTCCTCGACCTTGCCCTCGCCCCACTCCACGACGATCACGGAGTCCGGCAGCGAGACGTCGAGGTCGAGGTCCTCCATCTCGTCGAGCCCGCCGCCGAGGCGGTAGGCGTCGACGTGGACGAGCGGCGGACCGGCACCGAGCGACGGATGGACGCGCGCGATCACGAACGTCGGCGAGGTGACGGCGCCCCGGACCCCGAGCCCTTCCCCGAGCCCCCGGGTGAGGGTCGTCTTGCCCGCGCCGAGCTCCCCGCTGAGCATCACGAGGTCCCCGGCGCGCAGCAGCTTGGCGAGACGGCGGCCGAGCTCCCGCATCTGCTCGGGAGAGGTGACCGTCAGCTCGGTCTCAGCCTGGTTGTGCGGTACTGCTTCCATAGCCACCCACGGTAGCGCCCGCGGGCACCGCCCCCGCGCGGGTGAGCAGGTCGGCGAGGCGGTCGGTGACCACTTCCGGGTGTTCCAGCATCACCAGGTGCCCGGCGTCCGGCACGAGCACCAGTTCGGCGTCGGGGAGCAGATCGGCGATGGCCTCGCTGTGCTCGCTCGGCGTGACCAGGTCCTTGACCCCGGCCAGCACCAGCACCGGCAGGTCCGCGAAGTGGACGAGCGCCGCGGTCTTGTCGTGGTCGGCGAAGGCCGGGTAGTACTCGGCGACCACGTCGATCGGCGTGCCCTCGATCATCCGCTCGGCGAACCGCGCCACCGCCGGGTCGACGTCCCGGGAGGCGAACGAGTACCGCTTGATGATCCCGGCGAACAGATCGGCGGTGGCCCTGCGCCCCTTCTCCACCAGCTCCGCCCGCTGCCCCAGCGCCTTCAGCACACCGGGGAGCACGCGCCGCACCGCGTTGACGCCCGCGACGGGCAGCCCGAAGTTGACCTCGCCGAGCCGCCCCGACGACGTACCGACCAGGGCGACGGCGACCACCCGCTCCCGGATCAGCTCGGGGAACTGGTCGGCCAGCGCCATGACGGTCATCCCGCCCATGGAATGCCCGACGAGCACCATCGGCCCCTCCGGCACGGCCGCGTCGATGACGGCCTTCAGGTCCCGGCCGAGCTGCTCGATGTCGACGGGCACCCCGTCCCGCACCTGCGCGGCGCCCCGCGCGGAGCGGCCGTGGCTGCGCTGGTCCCAGTGCACGGTCCGCACGACGCCGCGCAGCGCCGCCCGCTGGAAGTGCCAGGAGTCCTGGCTGAGGCAGTAGCCGTGGCTGAAGACGACCGTGACGGGAGCCGGGGCCTTGCGTCCGAAGAGGCGGCGCCGGCGAGGGGCGGAGCCGCCCTCCGGCTCGACGTCGTCGACCTCGTAGTACAACTCGGTGCCGTCATCGGAGACGGCCTTGCCGGGCATGCCGCGCAGCGCACCGTAAGGGCCCGCGGAGTCGAGCGCGAGACGGGCCTTCTGCCGCATCCCCCGGCCGACGGTGAGCCGCTCTATGGCGACCCCGGCGGCGGCGCCCGCGGCGACCACGCCTATCGCGGCGCCCGCGAGTCCCGTCGCGCGGCGCCAGGCGCCGGCGGAGGCGACGGCCACGACGGCCTCCGCACTGCTCTCGCTCACGTACCGCTCCTCTTCGCCGGACTACTGCTGGCCGTCAGTCTGGCTCTCGTTCACATAGACCCGGGGAACACGGGTGCCGATCCGGGTGACGATCTCGTACGCGATGGTGCCGGCGGCCTGCGCCCAGTCCTCGGCGGTGGGTTCACCGCCGTCACCGGGCCCGAAGAGCACCGCGCGCGCACCCGGCTCGGGTTCGTCGCCCCCCAGGTCCACGACGAACTGGTCCATCGCGACGCGCCCCGCGATCGTCCGCCACTTGCCGCCGACCAGCACGGGGCCGGCGGAGGAGGCGTGCCGCGGGACACCGTCCGCATACCCGACGGGGATCAGCCCAAGGGTGGTCTCACCGGCGGTGGTGTAGGTGTGCCCGTAACTGACGCCGTGCCCGCCGGGCACGTGCTTGACGAGCGCCACGGACGCGGACAGCGTCATCACGGGCCGCAGCCCGAAGTCGGCGGGGCTGCCCAGCTCGGGGCCGGGCGAGACGCCGTAGACCGCGATGCCCGGCCGCACCAGGTCGAAGTGGCTGTCGGGGCGGGTGAGCGTGGCCGGTGAGTTGGCGATGTGCCGCACCTCGGGGCGCACGCCCCGCTCCTCGGCGTACCCGGTCATCTCGCGGAAGAGGGCGAGCTGCGCGTCGATGGAGGGGTGGCCGGGTTCGTCGGCGCAGGCAAGGTGGGACCACAGGCCGGTCACCTTCAGCAGTCCGTCCGCTTCGGCGGCGAGCGCCTGCCCGACCAGCTCGGCCCAGTCGCCGCCGGGCTGGCAGCCGCCGCGCCCGAGGCCGGTGTCGGCCTTGAGCTGCACGCGGCCCGGCCGGCCGGCCGCCCGGGCCGCCGCGGTGACCTCGCGCAGCGCCCACGGGTCGCTCACCGAGACGTCGAGGCGGGCCTCGATGGCCTCCCGCCAGGGCCCGCCCGGGGTCCACAGCCAGCACATGATCCGGACGTCGTCCGGCAGCCGCCCGTCCGCCCGCAGCGCGAGCGCCTCCTCGGGCGTGGCGGTGCCGAGCCAGGTCGCTCCCGCCTCGACGGCCGCGCGGGCGCACGGCAGCGCGCCGTGGCCGTACGCGTCGGACTTCACGACGGCCATCAGGGCCGCGTCCGGCGCGAGGGCGCGCAGGGCCCGCACATTGGCCCGCACGGCGGCCAGATCGATCTCGGCGCGGGCCCGCAGGGGCGCGGTCCGCAGGGCAGCAGTTTCAGTCATGGCGCCCCCAGTCTCTCAGAGGGGTCCGGCAGGCCGGTCGAGCCCCGGTGGCGGGCCGGGTCCTAGGTGCCGGGGCGGCGGCCCCAGGCGTATACCCGGTCTCCCGTCTTCAGCACCTTCCACAGCTTGCGGGCGTCGCCGAGGCGCAGGTTGACGCATCCCATGGAGCCGACGGTGGTGAAGATCGACCCGTAGACGGCGTGGAAGGCCTGGCCGCCGCTGAAGAACTGCGCGTAGGGCATGGGCTGGTGGTACAGCGTGGACACGTGGTTCTTGTGCTTCCAGTAGACCTTGTGCCATCCGGTGCGGGTCCGGTACCCGGCCCGGCCGCTGCGCATGGGGACCGGCCCGTACACGACCTTCTTCCCCTTCTGTACCCAGGTCAGCTGGCGGCCGAGATCGACGCAGGCGACGCGGTACGACCGCACCGGGCACTTCCCGGCGGCGTTGGGGTTCTGGCGCGCGCCGAGGAGCTGCATGGTGGCCCAGGTGACGGGCCCGGCGAAGCCGATGGCGGGCTTGATCCGGTGCTTGACCTGGAAGGCCCGGATGGCCCGGCAGTCGGCGGCGGACTGCTTGCCGTCCACCTTGAGCTTCAGCCACCGTTCGACCTGCCGCTGATAGGGCCCGGTCCGCTTGCTGCACGAGACCCGTGCGACGGCGTCCCCGAGGGGCACGTACTCGACCGGGTCGTAGGCCCCCTCGGCGGCCTCCGGCGGCTCCACGGCGTCCTCCTGGGCGCTGGGCGTGTACACGACCGGCGGCAGGACCTGGTCGGGCGTGTCCGTCACCCACGTCCTGGGCGCCACCCCGGGCACCAACTCCCCCTCCGGGCCCGGCGCCCCGGCCGCGCTCCCCGCCGGCAGCACACACACCGCGGCCATCACCACCGCCACACCCCGCCATGCCATACGCGAGCTGATCATGCGATCAGCGAACCGCGCACCCGGACCGCCCGGAGCGTGCCGCGCGGCGGGGTCACCCGGACGTACGCACCACGGTCCCGGTCGTAGGGTGCTCGGCATGAGCATCATCGGGGTCGGTATCGACGTGGCGGAGATCGACCGTTTCGCGGCTTCCCTGGAGCGCACGCCCGGCATGGCCCGACGGCTGTTCCTGGACAGCGAGTTGCTGCTGCCGAGCGGGGAGCGGCGGGGGGTCGCCTCGCTCGCGGCGCGGTTCGCGGCGAAGGAGGCGCTCGCCAAGGCGCTGGGCGCCCCGGCGGGCCTGCTCTGGACGGACGCGGAGGTCTTCGTCGAGGACAGCGGCCGGCCGCGGCTGCGGGTGACGGGGACGGTGGCGGCCCGGGCGGCGGAACTCGGCGTGCGGTCCTGGCATGTGTCGCTCAGTCACGACGCGGGGGTGGCCTCCGCGGTGGTGGTCGCGGAAGGCTGAGGGCCGCGAGAGACTCGACCGTATGCGTACTGCGTACAGGGTGGAGACGGTCAGGGCGGCGGAACGGGACCTCATGGCGCGGCTGCCGGAGGGGGCGCTGATGCAGCGGGCGGCGGCGGGCCTCGCCGCGGCCTGCGCGGACCTCCTCGGCCGGGTCTACGGCAGCCGCGTCGTGCTGCTGGTCGGCAGCGGCGACAACGGCGGCGACGCGCTCTTGGCCGGCGCCCGCCTGGCCCGGCGCGGAGCCGGGGTGACGGCGGTCCTGCTGGCGCCGGAGCGGGCCCACGCGGGCGGGCTCGCGGCCCTGCGCAGGGCGGGCGGCGGCGTGACCGGGACCGCCGGTGCGGCGGCGCTGATCGACCGGGCGGACCTGGTGCTGGACGGCATCGTCGGGATCGGCGGCAAGGGCGGGCTGCGCCCGGACGCGGCACCGCTGGCCGAGGCCGCCGCGCGGTCCCGGGCCGCCGTGGTCGCCGTGGACCTGCCGAGCGGGGTCGACGCGGACACCGGCCAGGTGCGGGGCCCGGCGGTCCGCGCCGACCTCACCGTCACCTTCGGCACCCACAAGCCGGGCCTGCTGATCGATCCGGCGCGGGAGTACGCCGGTGCGGTCCGGCTGGTCGGCCTCGGCCTGGAGTTGCCGGAGGAGGCCGAACTGGAGGCGTTGCAGCACGCGGACGTGGCGCGGCTGCTGCCGGTGCCGGGGGCGGAGAGCGACAAGTACCGGCGCGGTGTGGTCGGCATCGCGGCCGGGTCCGCGCGGTACCCGGGGGCGGCGGTGCTGGCGGTGGCGGGCGCGCTGCGCGGCGGTGCGGGAGCCGTGCGGTACGTCGGCCCGGCCGGGGACGCGGTGCTCGCCCGCTTCCCGGAGACCCTCGTCTCGGACACGGGGCCGCGGAAGGCCGGCCGGGTCCAGGCCTGGGTGGTGGGCCCGGGCGCCGGGGACGACGCGGCGACGGTGGCGGAGGTGCTGGAGGCGGACGTACCGCTCCTGATCGACGCCGACGGGCTGCGCCTGGCGGACCGTCAGGCGGTACGGGAGCGCACGGCACCGACCCTGATGACCCCGCACGCCGGGGAGGCGGCGGCACTCCTGGGCGTCTCGCGGGAGGAGGTCGAGGAGTCCCGGCTGTCGGCGGTACGGGAGTTGGCGGCCCGGTACCGGGCGACGGTGCTGCTGAAGGGGTCGACGACGCTGGTGGCGGACCCGGAGCCGGGGACGCCGGTCCGGGTGAACGCGACCGGCACGTCCTGGCTGGCCACGGCGGGCAGCGGTGACGTGCTGTCGGGGCTGTCCGGATCCCTGCTGGCCGCGGGGCTCTCGGCGCGGGACGCGGGGAGCGTGGCCGCGTACCTGCACGGCCTGGCGGGACGGTACGCGGCGGACGGGGCGCCGGTCGGCGCGCAGGACGTGGCGGAGGGGATCGCCCGGGCGTGGCGGGACGTGCGGGGGTGACATCCGCGTCGGGCGACCCCGGCCCTCCGGCGGGGAGCTACTCGACCGTCACCGACTTGGCCAGGTTCCGGGGCTGGTCCACCTCGTTGCCCCGGGCCGTCGCCAGCTCGCACGCGAACACCTGCAACGGCACCGTCGCCACCAGCGGCTGCAGCAGCGTCGGCGTCACCGGGATCCGGATCAGATGGTCGGCGTACGGGACCACCGCCTCGTCGCCCTCCTCCGCGATCACGATCGTCCGCGCACCCCGGGCCCTGATCTCCTGGATGTTGGAGACGATCTTGTCGTGCAGGACCGACCGCCCCCGCGGTGACGGGACGACCACCACGACCGGCAGGTCCTCCTCGATCAGCGCGATCGGCCCGTGCTTGAGCTCCCCCGCCGCGAAGCCCTCCGCGTGCATGTAGGCGAGCTCTTTCAGCTTCAGGGCGCCCTCCAGCGCCACCGGGTAGCCCACGTGCCGGCCCAGGAACAGGACCGTGTCCTTGGCGGCCAGCGAGCGGGCCAGCGCGCGCACCGGTTCCATCGTCTCCAGGACGCGTTCCACCGCGCCGGAGATCTCCGCCAGGTCCCGCACCACCGCCCGGATCTCGTCGCCCCACTTGGTGCCGCGCACCTGGCCCAGGTAGAGGGCCACCAGATAGCAGGCGACCAGCTGGGTCAGGAAGGCCTTCGTCGAGGCGACCGCCACCTCCGGCCCCGCGTGCGTGTACAGCACCGCGTCCGACTCGCGCGAGATCGTCGAGCCGTTGGTGTTGCAGATCGCCAGCACCCGGGAGCCCTGCTCACGGGCGTGCCGCAGCGCCATCAGCGTGTCCATGGTCTCGCCTGACTGGGAGATCGCGATGACCAGGGACCGCGCGTCCAGGATCGGGTCCCGGTAGCGGAACTCGCTGGCCAGCTCCACCTCGCAGGGGATCCGCGTCCAGTGCTCGATGGCGTACTTGGCGATCAGCCCCGCGTGGAAGGCCGTACCGCAGGCCACGACGACGACCTTGTCGATCTCCCGCAGTTCGCCCGCCGGGATCCGCAGCTCGTCCAGCGTCAGCGAGCCGGAGCCGTCGATGCGGCCGAGCAGGGTGTCGGCGACGGCCTTGGGCTGCTCGGCGATCTCCTTGAGCATGAAGTAGTCGTAGCCGCCCTTCTCGGCGGCCGAGGCGTCCCAGTCGACGTGGTAGGAGCGGACCTCGGCCGGGCTGCCGTCGAAGCCGGTCACCGTGACGCCGTCCCGGCGCAGCTCCACGACCTGGTCCTGGCCCAGTTCGATCGCGGAGCGGGTGTGGGCGATGAAGGCGGCCACGTCGGAGGCGAGGAACGCCTCGCCCTCCCCCACGCCCACCACCAGCGGCGAGTTCCGGCGGGCACCGATGACCACGTCCGGCTCGTCCGCGTGCACCGCGACCAGCGTGAACGCCCCCTCCAGCCGCCGGCACACCAGCCGCATCGCCTCCGCGAGGTCGGCGCAGGAGGAGAACTCCTCCGCGAGCAGATGCGCCACCACCTCGGTGTCCGTCTCGGAGGCCAGATCGTGGCCCCGCTCTCCCAGTTCGGCGCGCAGCGCGGCGAAGTTCTCGATGATGCCGTTGTGGACGACGGCGACGCGGCCGGCGTTGTCCAGGTGCGGATGCGCGTTCGCGTCCGTGGGTCCGCCGTGGGTCGCCCAGCGGGTGTGCCCGATGCCGGTGGAACCGCTCGGCAGCGGGCGGTCGACCAGCTCCTTCTCCAGGTTGACGAGCTTGCCGGCCCGCTTCGCGGCGGCCAGGCCGCCGTCCGCGAGCACGGCCACGCCCGCCGAGTCGTAGCCCCGGTACTCCAGTCGCTTCAGCCCGGCCATCACGACATCGAGCGCCGACTGCGACCCCACGTATCCCACGATTCCGCACATGAACGGCAGCCTACGATCGAAACGATCGCCGAAGCGGTCACTACGTGCCCGATTTCGGAAATTTTCGCGCCCTGTCCCCTCAGGCCTTCGCCCGGTACGCCCTCATCGCCAGCGGATAGAACACGAGCGCTATCCCGGCCGCCCACAGCAGCGACCACAGCACCGGCTCCGCCACCGGCCCGCCGAGCAGCAACCCCCGGAAGGCGTCGGAGAGATGGGTCACCGGGTTCACGTCGCTCCACGCCTGGAGCCAGCCCGGCATCGTGTCCACCTGGACGAACGCACTGCTGGTGAAGGTGATGGGAAAGATGAGCGTGAACGCGAACGCCTGCACCTTCTCCGCGTCCCCCGCCAGCATCCCGATCAGCACCGCGCACCACGACACCGCCGCCGCGAACACGATCACCAGCAGGGTGCCGAGCAGGAATCCGTCGAACCCGCCCGTCACCCGGAAGCCGAGCAGCAGCCCGAGCCCGATCATCAGCAGCAGCGCCCACAGGTGCTTGGCGAGGTCGGCGGTGATCCGCCCGATCAGCGGCGCCGAGCGGGCTATCGGCAGGCTGCGCAGCCGGTCGAAGACGCCCTTGGTGAGGTCGGTGTTGAGCGCCATCGCCGTGTACATCGTCATGAACAGGGTGTTCTGCACGATGATCCCGGGCAGCGCGTACTTCAGATACGCCTCGGGCGACCCGGCCATCTGTCCGCCCAGGACGTAGGTGAACAGGAACACGAACATGATCGGCGTGATGCTGTAGTCGACCAGTTCGAGCGGGTTGTGCTTGACCGCGACCAGGCTCCGCCAGGCCATGGTGAAGGTCTGCCGCAGACCGGCGAGCGGCCGCACCCGGCCCGAGGCGGTGAGGGGCGCGGTGACGGTGGTGGCGGCCATGATCAGTTCACCGCCTTCTCCAGCTCGGCGCCTTCGCGGACGGACGCGCCGCCGTCCTCCTCCGGTGCGCCCTCCGGCTCGGCGCGGTGGCCGGTCAGCGCCAGGAACACCTCGTCCAGCGAGGAGCGGCGCAGCGCCAGCTCGCCCACCGCTATGCCCTCCCGGTCGAGCGTGCGGACCACGGCCGGCATCAGCTCGGGGTCCTTCACCGGGGCCGTGACCGTCCCGCCCTCGATCTGGGCCCGGGCGCCGGCCGCCTGCGCCACCAGCGCGTGCACCCGCCCCAGCTCCCGCGCGACCAGGGGCCGCACCTGCAGCACCTGGCCGCCGACCTGGGACTTCAGCTGGTCCGGGGTGCCCTCGGCGATCACCCGGCCCTTGTCGATCACCACGATGTCGTCGGCGAGCACATCGGCCTCGTTCAGATACTGCGTGGTCAGCAGGGCCGTCGCGCCGTCCGCGACCAGGCCCCGCAGCAGGTCCCACAGCTCGCCCCGGCTGTGCGGGTCGAGACCGGTGGTGGGCTCGTCGAGGAAGAGGATGCTGGGCCGGCCCACCAGGCTCGCGGCGAGGTCGAGACGCCGTCGCATGCCTCCGGAGTACGTCTTCACCGCCCGCCCGGCCGCGTCCGTCAGCTGGAAGCGGTCCAGCAGTTCCCGCGCCCGCGCCTTCGCCTCGCGCCGCGGCAGGCCCAGCAGACGGCCGATGAGCAGCAGGTTCTCCGTGCCGGTCAGGTTCTCGTCCACGGCCGCGTACTGCCCGGTCAGGCCGACCAGCGCGCGTACGGCCCCCGCTTCCCGCACCACGTCGTGCCCGGCCACCCGGGCCCGGCCGCCGTCCGGCCGGAGCAGCGTCGCGAAGATCCGCACGGCCGTCGTCTTCCCCGCGCCGTTGGGCCCCAGCAGCCCGAGCACCGAGCCCTGCCGGGCCGCCAGATCGACCCCGGCCAGCGCCTCGGTCTCCCTGAACCGCTTGACCAGCCCTTCCGCCTCAATCGCATACGTCATGGGTCACCCCTCGGGGATCGGTGGACCCCGGCCCGGGTCCACCTCTTCCACAACTGTGACGCACGCCACTGACATTCCCCGTTCTGTCCGATTCGCCCGGAAATCCCCGGCGCGTGACGGATCCCACCCCGCCGTCCGTTCGTACGCCCGTAACAATGGACTGTGATCTCTCCGGTCTCCCCGATGCCCCGGAGCGCCCACCGGCCCAGGCCGGAGGCGTCTCCCTACGTCGACCTCACCCGAGCCGAGTGGAGCGCGCTGCGCGACAAGACGCCGCTGCCGCTCAGCGCCGAGGAGGTCGAGAAGCTGCGCGGTCTCGGCGACGTCATCGACCTCGACGAGGTGCGGGACATCTACCTCCCGCTCTCCCGTCTGCTCAATCTCTACGTCGGCGCCACGGACGGCCTCAGAAGCGCGCTCAACACCTTCCTCGGCGAACAGGGCTCCCAGTCCGGCACGCCCTTCGTCATAGGGGTCGCCGGTTCGGTCGCGGTCGGGAAGTCCACGGTCGCCCGTCTGCTCCAGGCACTGCTCTCCCGCTGGCCCGAGCACCCGCGCGTGGAGCTGGTCACCACGGACGGCTTCCTGCTGCCGACGAAGGAACTGGAGGCCCGGGGCCTGATGTCGAGGAAGGGTTTCCCGGAGTCGTACGACCGCCGCGCCCTCACCCGCTTCGTCGCCGACATCAAGGCGGGCAAGGAGGAGGTCACCGCCCCCGTCTACTCCCACCTCATCTACGACATCGTCCCGGACCAGAGGCTCACCGTCCGCCGCCCGGACATCCTGATCGTCGAGGGCCTGAACGTCCTGCAGCCCGCCCTGCCCGGCAAGGACGGCCGCACCCGCGTCGGCCTCGCCGACTACTTCGACTTCAGCGTGTACGTCGACGCCCGCACCGAGGACATCGAGCGCTGGTACCTCAACCGCTTCAAGAAGCTGCGCGCCACCGCCTTCCAGAACCCGTCCTCGTACTTCCGCAGGTACACCCAGGTCTCCGAGGAGGAGGCACTGGACTACGCCCGGACGACCTGGCGGACCATCAACAAGCCCAACCTGGTGGAGAACGTGGCCCCCACCCGCGGCCGGGCCGCCCTCGTCGTGCGCAAGGGCCCCGACCACAAAGTGCAGCGGCTGAGCCTGCGGAAGTTGTGAGCTGATAGAAAGGCGCCCATGCTGCATCTGCGCCTGATCACACCACCCGACAAGACGGACGCGGTGGTCGGCCTGATCGAGTCGACCGTCGGCACCACCCATCTCGTGGTGCTGAAGGGCGCCGCCCGCACCCCCGCCGGCGATGTCGTCATGTGCGATGTGGCGCGCGAGGCGGGCGACGAACTCCTCAGCGGCCTCCAGCGGTTGGACATCGAGGACTGCGGCTCGATCGCCGTCGAGAACATCGACCTCTCGCTGTCCAAGCGCGCGGACAAGGCCGAGAAGGACGCCCCCGGCGAGGGCGCGGACGCGGTCCTGTGGGAGCACCTGACGGACGCGACCCACGAGGAGTCGACGCTCTCCGTCACCTACCTCGCGTTCCTCACGCTCGCCACCATGATCGCGGCCTGCGGTGTGGTGCTGGACAACGCCATCCTGATCGTGGGCGCGATGGCCGTCGGCCCGGAGTTCGGCCCGCTCGCGGGCATCAGCACCGCGCTGGTGCAGCGCGCCCCGCGGCTGGCCCTGCGGTCACTGACCGCGCTGGTCGTCGGCTTCGCCGTGGCCATGGCGGTGACGGTCGGCTTCAGCCACTTCATGGACGCGATCGACCTGTTCAGCAGGGAGCAACTGGACGCCGAGCGCCCCCAGACGGGCTTCGTCTACGCCCCCGACTGGTTCTCGTTCATCGTCGCGGTCCTGGCGGGCGTGGCCGGCACCCTCTCGCTGACCTCGTCCAAGTCGGGCGCCCTGGTGGGCGTCGCCATCTCGGTCACCACGGTCCCGGCGGCCGCCAACGCGGCGGTGGCCCTGAGCTTCGGCGACATGAAGCAGACCTGGGGCTCGACGGAACAGCTCCTGCTGAACCTCCTGGGCATCGTCCTGGCGGGCACGATGACATTGCTGGCCCAGAAATGGTTCTGGGCACACTCAAGGCGCCGGGCAGGCACACCCACCTAGGGGCGCGGGGAACTGCGCGACAAGCCACGACGGCGCCGCAGCCGGCCGACAACAGCCCCCCGCAGACGCTCAGCCCAGTGCCGACTTCACGACATCGGCCAGCCGCCCGGCCACAGCCCGCGCCTGATCGATGTCCGCCGCCTCCACCATCACCCGGACCAGCGGCTCGGTCCCGGAGGGCCGCAGCAGCACCCGCCCCGTGGACCCCAGCTCCGCCTCCGCGTCCGCGACAGCGGCCGCCAGCTCCCCGGACGTCGTCACCCGCGACCGATCGACGTCGGGCACGTTGATCAGCACCTGCGGCAGCCGCTCCATCACCGAGGCCAGCTCCCGCAGCGACCGCCCGGTCTCCGCGACCCGGGCCGCGAGCATCAGGCCGGTCAGCGTGCCGTCACCGGTGGTCGCGTGATCGAGGATGATCACGTGCCCGGACTGCTCGCCGCCCAGGGCGTACCCGTGCTCCTTCATCTCCTCCAGCACGTACCGGTCGCCGACCGCGGTCTGGACGATCTTCAGTCCCTCCCGCTCCAGCGCCAGCTTGAAGCCGAGGTTGGACATCACGGTCGCCACCACGGTCCCGGCGCGCAGCGCGGAGCGCTCCCGCATCGCCAGCGCGAGGACGGCCATGATCTGGTCGCCGTCCACTTCCTCGCCGGTGTGGTCCACGGCGAGGCAGCGGTCGGCGTCGCCGTCGTGGGCGATGCCGAAGTGCGCGCCGTGCTCGACCACGGCGGCCTTCAGCAGGTCGAGGTGGGTCGAGCCGCAGCCGTCGTTGATGTTGAGCCCGTCCGGCGAGGCCCCGATCGTGACGATCTCGGCGCCGGCCCGCGAGAACGCCTCCGGCGACACCCGGGACGCGGCACCGTGCGCCTCGTCGAGGACGATCTTCAGCCCGTCCAGCCGGTTGGGCAGGACGGCGACGAGGTGGGCGATGTACTTGTCGAAGCCCTCGTCGTACTCCCGGACCCGGCCGACGCCCCCGCCGGTGGGCCGCTCCCAGGGCTCACCGCGCCGGTGCTCCTCGTAGAGGGCCTCGATCCGCTGCTCCAGCTGGTCGTCGAGCTTGTGCCCGCCGCGCGCGAGGAACTTGATGCCGTTGTCCGGCATGGCGTTGTGGCTGGCGGAGAGCATGACGCCGAGGTCCGCGCCGAGCGCGCCGGTGAGATACGCCACGGCGGGCGTCGGCAGGACACCGACCCGCAGCACGTCGACGCCCGCGCTCGCCAGACCGGCGACCACGGCGGCTTCCAGGAACTCCCCGGACGCGCGTGGGTCCCGGCCGACCACCGCGGTGGGGCGGTGGCCCGCGAAGGAGCCCGCCTCGGCCAGCACGTGGGCCGCCGCGACCGACAGACCGAGCGCCATCTCGGCGGTCAGATCCGCGTTGGCGACACCGCGCACGCCGTCCGTGCCGAAGAGTCGTCCCACTTGTCCTCCTGATGAAGCGTCACTTCCGGGGATCGCCCACGATCATGCGATCACATCAGTCTTTGAACGTCTTGTGCCGTTATACGCCCAAGACCGTGATAAACGAACGCCCCGGCGGCACTGTGGCGTGCCGCCGGGGCGTTCGAACGTACTGCTGAAGTGCGAGTACGCGCTGCAGGCAGCGAAGCTTAACGCTTGCTGTACTGCGGAGCCTTGCGGGCCTTCTTCAGACCGGCCTTCTTGCGCTCGACCGCACGGTCGTCGCGCTTGAGGAAGCCGGCCTTCTTCAGGGCGCCGCGGTTGTTGTCGACGTCGGCCTCGTTCAGCGCACGGGCGACACCGAGACGGAGCGCACCGGCCTGACCGGAGACACCGCCACCCGCGATGCGGGCGATGACGTCGTAACGGCCTTCGAGCTCGAGCACCTTGAAGGGCTCGTTGACTTCCTGCTGGTGCACCTTGTTCGGGAAGTAGTCCTCGAGGGTGCGACCGTTGATCTTCCACTTGCCGGTGCCCGGGACGATCCGGACGCGGGCGATGGCGTTCTTGCGACGGCCCAGGCCGGCGGCCGGCTGGGGCTCGCCGAAGCGGGAGGCCATGGACTCCGAGGTGTACTCACCCTCGACGGGGACCTCGGACTCGGTGGTGTAGCTGTCGATGTCAAGCTCTTCGAGCGGCTGCTCGGCAGTGGTCTCGGCCACGATTCTCCTCAGATTCTGTTCGGTCTTAGGGGGTGGCCGGACTTACTGCGCGACCTGGGTGATCTCGAACGGCACCGGCTGCTGGGCAGCGTGCGGGTGCTGGTCACCCTTGTAGACCTTCAGCTTCGAGAGCATCTGACGGCCCAGAGTGTTCTTGGGGAGCATGCCCTTGACGGCCTTCTCGACGGCCTTCTCGGGGTTCTTGTCGAGCAGCTCGTCGTAACGGACCGAGCGCAGACCACCCGGGTAACCGGAGTGGCGGTACGCCATCTTCTGGGTCCGCTTGTTGCCGGACAGGTGCACCTTGTCGGCGTTGATGATGATGACGAAGTCACCGGTGTCGACGTGGGGGGCGTAGATCGGCTTGTGCTTGCCCCGGAGGAGGGTCGCTGCGGTGGTGGCGAGACGGCCGAGGACAACGTCCTGGGCGTCGATGACGTGCCACTGGCGCGTCACATCGCCGGGCTTGGGGCTGTACGTACGCACGGTTCGTAGCCTTCGCTTCGAGTGAATGGTCCTGAACAGGTCACCGAAACGATCACGACAGCCCTGACCACACTGCGGTTGACGCAAACCGCGTGCAGGTCGCTGGTCATCGGCCCGGTGGACCGGTGTAAGGGCCCGTCCCGTGAGAATGAGCAAGCCAATACACAACGAACAGGCAGAATACCTGTGCTGCCCCGGAAGGGTCAAAACGAGGTCGCTGCCTGAACCGGAGACGATTTTACCCCGGGTTCGCGCCGCCCCTCCCAGCCGTGCCCGGCGACCGTGCACGCCAGCACACACAGCGTGAGCGCGTCCTTGAAGGCCCGCCGCTGCACCGGTTCCAGATAGGGCCAGCTCAGCCCCGGCAGCTGGGGCACCAGAGCCAGCCAGAACCAGGGCGAGCGGGCCACCGACCCGGCCCAGGGAAGAGAAGCCAGCAGCAGCGGCACGACGATCACCAGGTAGTGGTCGTACGACGGCCTGGACACCAGGAACGCCGAGAGCATCAGGGCCGCCGCGGTCTCCGTGAACCTGAGCGGCCCGGCGTCGGCGCGCCGCCAGCGCCGGTACGCGCAGGCCACGCCGGCGGCCGCCGCGAGCAGGGCGAGCAGGGCGGCCGGCCCCTGCGGTACCCCGAGCCGGGGCAGCACGGCCGCCGGGGAGGCCTCGTAGAGCCGTACGAAGTCGTCGTCGCCCCGCAGCAGGAAGGGCAGGGTGCGGGTGAAGAAGCCCGTGGGGTCGGGCAGGAGCAGGGCCGCGACCGCGGACGCCGTGGCGGGCAGCGCGATCAGCAGGGCGAGGGCCCGCCACCGTCCGGCGAAGACGAACAGCAGCGCCGCCGGGACCAGGACCGGCTTCAGCGCGATGGCCGTGCCGAGCACCGCGGCGGCCGCCGCCCAGCGGCCCCGGCTCGCCAGGAGCAGTCCCAGCGGCAGGGCGAGCGCCGCCGTCGCCGTCCAGTTCGCCAGGAGGATCAGGTGCGCGAAGGGGGCGAAGCCTGCGGTGAGGCCGGCCAGGCCCAGGGCGGCCAGGCGGCTGCGGAGCGGGACCCGGTGCAGCAGCAGGGCGCAGGCCCAGCCCGCGGCGAGGCAGGCGGTGACCGCGAGCGGGACCAGGACGCGCAGCGCGGCCGGGGTGAGGAGGGCCTGGGGGGCGGCGGCCAGGACAGCGCCCGGGAGGTAGAGGAAGTGCGGATCGTCGTAGGGGGAGCCGCCCTCCAGCCAGGTGCGCGCGGCCCGCACCACGATGGCGTTGTCCATGCCGCCGTCCCTGGTCACGCGGGTGGTGCGGACCGTCGTGGCGCCGAGCACGGCCGCGAGGAGCGCCCACAGGTGCCAGGACGCGGGTCGTACCAACCACCCGGAGATGTCGCTTTTGCGCTCGCTCATCGGCGCAACGCTAGGCGCCCCGGGGCCTCTTGAGGCGGAACGGCACACCCCGGGCCCCGTCTAAGATGCGGCCCATGAGCTTCGGGCAGCAGGGGGGACCCCAGTCCCAGTGGGACCCCTGGAAACCGCATTCCCAGCAGCCGTGGAACAGCGGCGGCGACAGCCAGACCCCGGACTGGGCCGCGCTCGCCGAGGCGTCCGAGTCCCGTAACAAGCGGCGCAGGCTGCTGTTGATCGGCGGTGGCGCGCTGGCCACGGTCGGCGTGGCCGCGGCGGTCGCGGTGGCCGTGGTGTCGGCGAACGGCAGCGACGAGACCTCCGGCAAGCCGAGCGCGCAGCTTCCCGCGACCGCCGAGATACCGAGCGGGTCCACGGGCCCGGCGCCGTCCTTCGAGCCGACGAGCGCGCCGCCTCCGCTGGATCCGAACGACTTCATCGCCAGCGCGAAGAAGGACACCGCACCGCTCAGCCCCGAGACCCTCTTCCCGGGCACCCGGCTGACGGTGGGCGAGACCGTCTACAAGAAGGGTGCGACGGCCGACACCGAGGACTGCTCCTCGGCCGCCCTGAAGACCCTGCCGAAGATCCTCGACGCCAACGACTGCACCCGGCTGATGCGCGTCACCTACGTCCACGACGGTGTCGCGGTCACGGTCGGCGTGGCCGTGTTCGACACCGCGGCCCAGGCCGCCAAGGCCAAGAGTCAGACGGACGACAAGAGCATCGTGAAGGCGCTGGCCGGCAAGGGCGTGAAGCCCTTCTGCAGCGGCGCCGTCTGCCGCACCACGCGCAATGCCAACGGCCGTTACGCCTACTTCACGGTCACCGGATTCACCAGCGGCAAGGACGTCACGACCAAGGACACCGAGGTGTTCTCGGCCGACGACGACCTCCAGACGTTCACCTTCAACCAGATCCGCCGCCGGGGCGAGGCCCAGGCGTCGGCGGCGGCACAGGCGGGCTAGGCGGGCGGGCCCTCAGGAGGCCGGCAGGGTGTCGAACCAGCCGACGCCGTTGCCCTGGAACTCCTCGGCGGCCTGCTCGGCCTCCTCGGCGGTGAGCTTCTCGCCGGCCTGGTGGTAGACCCAGTCCACCTTCATGTCCCAGGCCCGGTCGCCGGCGAACGGCAGGTCCACGAACCAGGTGTTGAAGTTGATCGCCATGTCGGCGCGCGGGGCGTAGTCCGCGCCGCTGCGGTAGAGGGTCTTGCCGTCGATGCTGTAGGTGACGGACTTCTTGTCGACCGTGATCAGCATGGTGTGCCAGCCGGCGATGCTCTTCTCGGTCTTGTTGGTGACCCGGTCGCCCTCGTCGGCGTTGCGCCAGGTGGTGGTGTCCAGCTTCGGACCGGGCGCGCCCCAGCCGCCGTTCGGCATGTACTCGTTGTCGAGTTCGGCGTACTTGCTGCCCGAGCCGCCGATGGTGAAGAACGTCTGGTTGATGTGGTCGCCGTTCTCACCGGTCGTCGGCTCGTCGGTGAAGTGGATCCGGGCCGCGTAGGTGCCGGTGCGGAACTTGGCCTCCTTCGTGCCGAGGGCCGCCTGCTGGGTGCCGCCCTCCGTGCCGTCGGTGGCGGCGCGCAGGTTGAGGACCTGTCCGCCGAGCGCCTCGTCGTCGCCGGGGAACGTGACGCCCTTCGTGGACCAGGTGCCCTCGATGCCGGGGCCGCCCTCGCTGGTGCGCACCAGCCAGCCGTGCTTGAACAGCGCGGTGTCCTTCGGGCCCCGGTAGTTGAAGTCGTCGAAGAAGCCGCCCTCGGGCAGCTCCGGCACCGTCCGGGACACGGGCTTCGCGGAGGTCTTGCCGTCCTTGCCGCCGGGCTCCTCGCCCCACACCAGGGCGCCGCGCTTGTAGGCGGGGATCCGGTCGGACTCCTGGTACGTCTTCTTCGAGGCGTCGTAGGACCAGTCACCGTCCTGGTCGACCGGCTTGTGGTCGGTCCGGTAGAGCTGGATCTCCAGGCCCTTGCTGTTGGCGCCGGGCTTCAGCACGCCCGCCTTCTCGGTGAACCCCAGCTCCAGGTAGTGGTCGGCACCCTCGTGCGGCGCGTCCATGGCGACCACGGAACCGGTCAGGTTCGCGCAGCCGATGGCGGCGTCCACGCAGTTGAAGCCGTACGAGGCGTCGTCGTCGGCCGCGAAGTAGTACCGCAGGGCGACCTCGCTCAGCGGGACCGGCTGCTCGGAGGTGTTGAAGACCTCCAGCCACGGGCGGACCGCGTCGGACTCGGCGGAGGTCTCGGTCCGGTAGCGGACCGTGAGCTCGGGGTCCTCCGGGTTGAAGTGGTTCCACAGCGGCTTGGCGGCCAGCACACCGCCGGCGAGGAGAGCCACCACGAGCAGGACCTTGAAGGCGCGGGCTATGCCACTACGCCGACGGGGTTGACGACGGGACGCCACGTAGGTCTCCTTCAGGGGGCGCGGGGCGTGCGCCCGGCGGATGGAATCGGCAAGAGGGTACCCGTCGCCGGGTCCGGCACCAGGGGTCGGTATGAAGCGGAATCCGACGACAAACGAGCCGACTCATGACCATGCGTAAGGGTTGTACGCGGCTCAAGTGACAATAAAGACGGTGTGCGCGCTGTGAACACATGTGTGGTCGCTGTTAGCCTTCTCGCTCCTGTATTCGATGGATGACTGTGCGCCCGGGCCGGGGGGCCTGGGTGGCGCCGGGGTGGGAAGTATTGCCGTGAACCGAAACACCACTGTCGATCTCGTGATCATCGGGCTCGGCTATGTCGGGCTGCCCCTTGCCCGGGCAGCAAGCGCTTCCGGCCTCAAGGTCGTGGGCCTGGACCGCAGCCAGCCAGTGGTGCAGGGGCTGAACTCGGGGTCCTCGCACGTCGACGACATCAGCGACGCCGATGTCCGCGCCATGCTCGGCCAGGGTTTCCGCGCGGTCTCCTCGCCCGAGGTCATCGAGGACGCGGCCGCCGTCGTCATCTGCGTGCCGACCCCGCTGACCGAGCACGGCGCGCCCAACCTCGGCGCGGTGGACTCCGCCGTCGCGGACATCGCGGCCCACCTCAAGCCGGGCACCCTGGTCGTCCTGGAGTCCACGACGTACCCGGGCACCACCGACGAGGTCGTCCGCCCGCGCCTGGAGGCCGGCGGCCTGAAGGCGGGCGCCGACTTCTACCTCGCCTTCTCCCCCGAGCGCATCGACCCGGGGAACCCGGTCTACGGCCTGGAGAACACGCCCAAGGTCGTCGGCGGCACCACCCCGGACTGCACCAAGGCGGCCCGCGCGCTGTACGAGCGCTTCGTGGGCAGCGTGGTGGAGGCCAAGGGCACACGTGAAGCCGAGATGGCCAAGCTGCTGGAGAACACCTACCGGCACGTGAACATCGCGCTCGTCAACGAGATGGCGATGTTCTGCCGTGAGATCGGTGTCGATCTCTGGGACTCCATCCGCTGCGCCTCCAGCAAGCCCTTTGGCTTCGCGCCCTTCTACCCGGGCCCCGGCGTCGGCGGTCACTGCATCCCGATCGACCCGAACTACCTTTCTTACAAGGTGCGTTCGCTCGGTATACCGTTCCGGTTCGTGGAACTGGCCCAGGAGATCAACCAGCGGATGCCCGCCCATGTCGTCTCGCGCGCGGCCGACCTGCTCAACCAGCAGGGCAAGCCGATCCGCGGCTCGCGCGTCCTCCTGCTCGGCGTCACCTACAAGCCGGACATCTCCGACCAGCGGGAGAGCCCCGCGGTGGACGTGGCCGAGCTGCTGCTCGAGCGTGGCGCCGACCTCGCCTACTACGACCCCCGCGTCGAGGGCTGGACCGTCGAGGGCACTCCCGTGCCCCGGGTCGAGGACTACCTCGCCGGTGCGGCCGACGCCGACCTGACCATCCTTCTCCAGCAGCACAGCGAAATCGACCTGGACGCCCTGGCCGACCGGTGCCGCCTGCTCTTCGACACGCGCGGAAGGTCGGCCGACCATCCCCAGGTGGTCAAGCTGTGACCGACACCTACATACCGGGGGCCGTCGACACCGACGGCCGCCGCCGTCACAAGCGCCGACGGCATTTGAAGGTCTCGTACTTCTTCTTCCTCGCCATCGCCGCCGTCATCCTCACCAAGCTCGACCCGGACTCGCTCCACTACTACTCGTTCGGCGCGCTCGGGCTGCTCGCCCTCAAGATGTTCGGCGCACTCTTCTACCGGCCCGCCAAGGCGGACCGCGAGGAGCTGATGCTGCTGGACAACTCCTGGGTCACCGCGGTCATCCCGATCTACAACGAGGACCCGGTGATGTTCGAGCAGGGCATGCGCAGCCTTCTCGCGCAGAGCCGGCTCCCCAACGAGATCCACATCATCGACGACGCCAGCGCCGACAACTCCGGCATCAAGGCGGCGAAGAAGATGCGCCGCGAGTTCGAGGCGCAGGGCGTGAAGTACACGGTCAGCGTGCAGCCCGAGAACAAGGGCAAGCGCGAGGCCCTCGCCCTCGGCTTCGAGGCGGCGCCGTACACCGACCTGTTCCTGTGCGTGGACTCGGACACGATCCTGTCCCGGGACACCGTCCGTGAGCTGCTGCTGCCCATGGCCGACCCGAAGATCATGGCCTCCACGGGCATGGTCCTCGCGCTCAACCACGACAGCAACATCTTCACGCGCCTGCAGGACCTCCGGTACGGCAACTCGTTCCTGTTCGAGCGGGCCGCGTACTCCCGGCTGAAGTCGGTGCTCTGCTGCTGCGGCGCGCTCTCGGTGTACCGCGGCACGCTGGTGCGCAAGTACCTGCCGGACTTCCTCAACCAGCAGTTCCTCGGCAAGCCGGCCGTCTTCGGCGACGACCGGCGCATGACGAACTACTGCCTGATGGAGGGCCAGGTCGTCTTCCAGGAGACGGCCGTCGGCTACACCGCCGTCCCCGAGAAGCTGCCGCACTTCCTGCGCCAGCAGGTCCGCTGGAACAAGTCCTTCTTCCGCGAGTCCCTGTGGGCCTTCAAGAACCAGAAGAAGTTCCGGCCCGCATTCTGGCTGACCTGCATGGAACTGGCGCTGTGGCTGGTCTTCGGCTCGGCGATGTTCTACTCCATGGTGATCCTGCCGATCATGCAGCCGGAGCGGTTCGTCAACCACATCGGCGACTACCTGGTCTTCATGGTCCTCATGGGGTACCTGCGCAACGTCCGGTACCTGGACTTCCCCCGCCGCGGCATGGGCTTCATCAGACGCTTCGGCATGTTCCTGCTGGCCCCGCTGTACGGCGTCATCCAGCTGCTCCTGCTGACCCCGCTGCGCTTCTACGCGCTGGTCACCCTGCACAAGGGCAGCTGGGGCACCCGTCAGGGCGGCGTCGAGGTCTCCGTCGCCGGCGACCACGAGCAGGACGTCTCCGCGGTCTACGAGGAAGAGGACGAGTACTCGTCCCAGCAGGTCTCCTCCACGATCGAGATGATGCGCCTGGAGGGCATCGCCCTGGCCCGTACGGCCCCGCACGCCTCCCCGCGCAACCGCAATGGCATGGCCCAGGCCTACACCGGGCACACCCAGGGCGAGCTGCACGACATGGGCCGCAACGCGCCCCAGCAGCAGGTGGCGTGGAACGGCGTGACGCAGCCGCAACCGATCCCCCCGCAGGGCTACGTCACACCGCAGCACCAGCAGCCGCAGTACCACCAGCAGCAGCCGCAGCAAGGGCAGTACCAGCAGCAGCCCCAGCCGTACGGCGGCCAGCCGCAGGGTCCGTACCAGCAGCCGCAGCACCACCAGCAGCCGCAGCAGCAGGGGTACGACCAGTGGCAAGGCCACCAGGGACACCAGGGCCAGGGCCAGCAGCCGTACGTCCCGCACATCCCGCAGCAGCCGCAGGGTCCGTACCAGCAACAGCAGCAGCCGCCCCAGCAGCAACAGCAGTGGCCGCCGGAGAACCAGCCGTACGTCCCGCAGCAGCAGGACGACGACTGGTTCGGTGACCGCCGCTAGCCGTCAGCTGTAGTACGCCATGGCCTCCTGGACGGTGAGCACCTCGATCTCGCGCTTGTCGATCTCCGCCATCAGCGTGCGGAGGCCGGCCTGGCTGATCTCGGTGCTCGCCGCCGGTGTCCCGGCCACGATCTTGTGCAGGCACAGGATCAGCCAACTGCCGCTCCCCGCACAGCGGTCCAGCGCTCCGCCCGCACCGATCACCTTGCTCAGCGCGGTGCCGCCGATTCCCGTTCCGTCGGTGATTCCGGTCAGTGCTTTGAGCCGGTAGGGCATGGCCGGCGCAAAGCTCTCGATGGTCTCGGAAATGATCGAGCGCGCGGTGGTGAAGTGGCGGGCGGCGAGCAGATCGACGGGCACCCCGTCGGTGGTCTTCTGAAATGCGCCGTGCGGATAGGCGAAGTGCTCACTGGTGAATCCGTTGCCGACGAGCCATTCCCGCAGCTTCGCGAAATCCGCGTCGACCTGCTGGGCGGTGAGCTTGGGATAACTCGCCGTGTGCGTGGCGTTGGCATAGGAGTGCCCGGCCATCTCCCAGCCGGAGGAGTCCTGCAGCGAGCGCATCTGGCCGAGGGTCACGAAGGAGCCGGTGCCGATCACGTCGGCGATGTTGTAGAGCGTGCCCGGCATGCCGTACGGGTCCATGACCGGGCGGGCCAGGTCGTGCACCGACTTGTGCGAGTCGTCGAAGGTGATGGACACGACACCCTTGGGGAAGACGGACTCGGTGTCGGGCACCAGCTCGACCGCCTGCAGGTGGTACGTCACCGGGGCCGCCGCGTCGTCGTAGACCGCGAACGACATGTCGGTGAAGCCGTTCCGCACCGACGGCGCGCCCGTCGCGGAGAGCGTGTACGTGCCGGACGCGGCGGCCACGTCCGCCCACTGCAGGTGGACCGTCACCCACTCCCCGGACTGCACGTAGTTGGCACCGGTGCCGGAGTGGGTGTGCACCCGCCAGCTGAAGGCGTTCTTCAGCCCGGAGCTGCCGAGGTAGAAGACGATCCGGCTGAGGTGGGCGGCGTCGGAGACCCGGAAGATCAGCCGGATCATCTTGCCGCTGAGATCCATGGCGGTCATGCCGGTCTTGCGGACGTAGGACTGCACCCCGCTGCCCGCGGTGGTCACCCGGACCGAGGACGTCCCCCGGGTGAAGACATCGGTGTCGGCCGGGTTCGACGAGGCGGTCCCCGCGCCGCCCGCCGTCCAGCCGTGCCCCGACTGGAACTGCTGGCTCCAGGTGGCCCGGCGATAGCGCGGCCGCACTCCCGTCGGCGCGTACGGCGGCACCCCGAGGCCCTCGGCGGGTGCCGCGTCCGCGGTCGCCAGGGCGCCTATCCCGCCCACCGTGACCAGGCCCCCGAACCCCATGGCCCGCAGCGCGGAACGCCGCCCCATCGGAGCGGCGCCCCTTTTACCTCTTCTCAAAGTGCCCTCGTTCGTCAAAAGCGTTCACTTATTCATGTGTTCAATGAGACCAGTGTGACAGTAAACTCACAGTAGAACACGTGAGGTTGATGCTTTCGGTCCTACCTTCATTTTTCAAGGGCCTGGACGAGACAGGGGAATCTCGCCGCCTCACCACCACACTTCGCAGGCCCCTGGGGGGGCTGTGTACGTATGACACCGGAGGGTTCATGAACAGGGGTTCAGTCGGCCTGCGCTTCACCGCTGCGGCCGCACTGCTCGTGGCGGGGCTGGGAGTCGGGGGAGCCTTCCCGGCCGCCGCGGCCGGAACCGCACCGTGCAAGCCGACCGAGGGCTTCACCCACTGCAAGATCTTCGACCACTCGGGCGCCGCCGTGGACTTCCAGGTCCCGGCGGGGATCGAGGAGTTGGACTTCCGCGGCTGGGGCATGGGCGGCGACGGCAACCCGTTCGCCGGCGGGGGCAACGCCGCGTACGTGGGGGGCACGCTGGACGTCACCCCCGGTGAGCACCTGACCGTCAAGGTCGGTGGTCTGCGCGTCGGAGGCAAGCTCTACGGCGACGCGCTCGGCGGCAAGGCCGGCGAGGGCAATTTCAGCGGCAACGGCGGCGCGAGCACCGCGGTCCGCGCCGCGGATGGCACCGCTCTGTTCATCGCCGCCGGCGGTGGCGGCGGCGGGTACGGCACCCATGACCTGGGCAGCGGTGGAGACGGTGGCGCTCCCGACGGCGGCGACGCCGGCGGCGGCGACTTCGGCGGCAAGGGCGCGAAGGGCGGCCAGGGCGGCGCAGCCGGCACCGAGGGCGGCAAGCCAGGCGCCGATCACGCGCAGGGCGGTGCCGGTGGTGACGGCGGCGCCAAGGCGGGCGGTGGCGGCGCGGGGTACGCGGGCGGCGGTGGCGGCGGCGCCCGGGAGGCGAAGGGTGACGCCGGCAGCGGCGGTGGCGGCTCCAGTTACGTCGACGCCGAGCGCACCTCCGACGTACGCCTGGTGAGCAGCAACACGTCCTACCCGCCGGCGAAGGACGACCCGTTCTGGGTGCACGATCCGCTCGACGACAACACGCCCGACCTCTCCGGCGTCGGCCAGGGTGGCTCCAACTCCCGCGGCGGCGACGGCCGCGTGGTCTTCCAGTGGAAGGACCCCAAGGGCATCCCCGTGGTGTCCGAGCTGACCCGCGAGTCCGGTGACGGCCAGACCATCGATCCGTCCGACATCTCCGACCCGATGGTCGTCGTGGCCCACGACAAGGACGGCGAGCCGCTGCCCGACCAGAAGGTGACCTACACCCTGGAGGATCCGAACGGCCTCGGTGTGCGGTGGGACGACTCCACCCCGGCCGAGGTGTACACGGACGCCCAGGGACGCGCCCAGTCCCCCCACATCATCACCGAGGAGAAGGAGGGCGCCTTCACGGTCCGCGCGACCTCCGGTGACGCCTCCACGACGTTCACCGCCCATGTCGGGGAACTGAGCCACGCCGTCGAGATCACGGGCGGCGACGACCAGCAGGCGGGCCCCGGTGAGGCCTTCGCCGAGCCGCTGGCCGTCAAGGTGACCAAGGACGGCGCCCCCGCGGCCGACACCGAGGTGAAGTTCAGCGTCGAGAGCAACACCGACGAGGCCCCGACGTTCGACGGCGAGCAGTCCGTGAGCGTCACCACCGACGCCGACGGCGAGGCCACGGCCACCGAACTGGTCGCCGGCCAGGAGCCGGGCACCTACAACGTCCTCGCGAAGGCCGGCGACGCCGGGATCCGCTTCACCGTCGAGGTGACCGAGGAGAGCGCGACCGCGTCCCCGTCCCCGAGCCCGTCCGGCACGTCCGACGCCACGACCGGCGGCTCCGGCAGCACCGGCGGCTCCGGCGGCACCGACACCCAGGGCGACTCGGGCAGCCTCGCCCTGACCGGCGCCGCGGGCATCGGCACCCTGGCCGGGTCGGCCGCGGCCCTGGTCGGTCTCGGCTGGGCCGCGATGCGCCTGCGCAAGCGCACCCGCGCACAGGACTGACGCCCGCAGGACCGACGCCCGCTGAAAGGGGGCCCCGCCAGGTGCGGGGCCCCTTTTCAGTGCACCTGCCCGCGCACCCGCCGGGCCTGCCGCTGCCGCTCGGCGAGCTGATCGGCGGCCGGGTAGGCGACCTCTTCCAGGGTCAGCCCGTGCGGCCGTACGACATGTACGGCACTGTCCCGCAGCCGGGCGTCAAGCACCTTCCGCGGCCACTCCACCCCGCGGTGCCCGTCGCCGACGAACAGCAACGCGCCCACCATGGACCGCACTTGGTTGTGGCAGAAGGCGTCGGCCCGGACCTCGATCTCGACGACCCCGTCGGCGGTCCGCCGCACCTCGAAGTCGAAGATTTCCCGGACCGTCGAGGCGCCCTCGCGCTTCTTCGCGTAGGCGGCGAAGTCGTGCTCGCCGACGAGGGACTTGGCGGCGGCGTCCATCACGGCCACGTCCAAGTCCCAGTCGTGCCAGAGCACATGACTGCGCAGCAGCGGATCCACCCCGCCCGGCCGGTCGGCGACCCGGTAGATGTACCGCCGCCACAGCGCGGCGAACCGCGCGTTGAACCCCCCCGGAGCCTCGGTCAGTGCCCACACCCGCACATCCTTGGGCAGCCGCCCCGCGAGCCGCTTGACCAGCTTCTCCCGGTGCTCCTCCCACAGCTCGGCGGGCAGATCCACATGCGCCACCTGTCCCCGCGCATGCACCCCGGCGTCCGTCCGCCCGGCCACGGTCAGGTCGTACGTCTCCCGGGACCGCGTCACGGTCCGCAGCGCGGCTTCGACCTCCCCCTGCACGGTCCGCCGCCCCCCGGCCTGCTTGGCCCAACCGGAGAATTCGGTCCCGTCGTAGGACAGGTCAAGCCGCACCCGCACGAACCCGGGCTGTACGTCGTCACTCACACAGAGATCCTCTCAGCAACACAAAAGCGGGCCCGCCCCTCGAAAGGAACGGACCCGCAACGCCCTCAGGGGCGCGGGGAACTGCGCGACGAGCCACGACGAAGCCGCACCCGCCGACGAACAGTCCCCGGCAGACGCTTACGCGTCCTTGGACTCCTCGGCGGGCGTCTCCTCGGCCTCATCGGCCTTGGTCACGTCAGCCTTGGTCGGCTCAGCAGCCGGCGTCTCCGCGTCCTTGGCGGCACGCTTCGTCGCGGCCTCGGCCTCGCCGGTCGCCTCCTGCGCCACGGTCAGCGCCTCGACCAGCTCGATGACAGCCATGGGCGCGTTGTCGCCACGGCGGTTACCGATCTTGGTGATACGGGTGTAGCCACCCGGGCGGTTCTCGTAGCGCGGGCCGATCTCGGTGAAGAGCGTGTGCACGATGCTCTTGTCCGTGATCACCTGGAGCACCTGACGGCGGTTGTGAAGGTCACCCTTCTTCGCCTTGGTGACCAGACGCTCGGCGTACGGGCGCAGGCGACGGGCCTTCGCCTCGGTGGTGGTGATGCGGCCGTGCTCGAAGAGGCTCTTCGCCAGGTTCGCGAGGAGCAGCTTCTCGTGCGCGGCGCTGCCGCCCAGACGGGCACCCTTGGTGGGCTTCGGCATTTCTTTCTCCTGTGTGTCTGCCCCGGCCGTATCAGGTACCGGGGTCAGGAACCCGGTGAGCGGGTGCTCACCGGCAACGACCGATCAGTACTGCTCGGTCTCCACGAAACCCGCGTCCGCGTCGTCGTCGGCGCCGAAGGCGTCGGCAGCGGCCGTGGGGTCGAATCCGGGCGGGCTGTCCTTCAGGGCCAGGCCCATGCCGGCCAGCTTCGCCTTGACCTCGTCGATGGACTTCGCACCGAAGTTGCGGATGTCCAGCAGGTCGGCCTCGGAGCGCGCCACGAGCTCACCCACGGAGTGGATGCCCTCGCGCTTCAGGCAGTTGTAGGAGCGGACCGTGAGCTCCAGCTCCTCGATCGGCAGCGCCAGATCAGCGGCAAGGGCGGCGTCCGTGGGGGACGGGCCCATGTCGATGCCCTCGGCGTCGATGTTCAGCTCGCGGGCGAGACCGAACAGCTCGACCAGGGTCTTACCGGCGGAGGCCATGGCGTCACGCGGACGCATCGCCTGCTTGGTCTCGACGTCGACGATCAGCTTGTCGAAGTCGGTGCGCTGCTCGACACGGGTCGCCTCGACCTTGTACGTGACCTTGAGCACCGGCGAGTAGATGGAGTCGACCGGGATACGGCCGATCTCCTGGCCCACCTGCTTGTTCTGCACGGCGGAGACGTAACCGCGGCCGCGCTCGACCGTCAGCTCCATCTCCAGCTTGCCCTTGCCGTTGAGCGTGGCGAGGACGAGGTCGGGGTTGTGCACCTCGACACCGGCCGGGGGCGCGATGTCGGCGGCGGTGACCAGACCCGGGCCCTGCTTGCGCAGGTACATCACGACCGGCTCGTCGTGCTCCGAGGAGACGACCAGCTGCTTGATGTTGAGGATCAGGTCGGTGACGTCCTCCTTGACGCCCGGCACGGTGGTGAACTCGTGCAGCACGCCGTCGATGCGGATGCTGGTGACAGCCGCGCCGGGGATGGAGGACAGGAGGGTCCGGCGGAGGGAGTTGCCGAGGGTGTAACCGAAGCCCGGCTCCAGCGGCTCGATCACGAACCGGGAGCGGAATTCGTCGACGACCTCTTCGGTCAACGAGGGACGCTGAGCGATCAGCATGTGTGGATCAGATCCTTCTGTCAGGGGCGCCCGCTATTTGACGCCCTGATATGTGACAAGGGTACGGGCGATACGACTCGAAGGAGCCGTACCGCCCGGAAACCCAGCCCGCGAAGGGCGCGACGCGTCAGACGCGGCGGCGCTTCGGCGGACGGCAGCCGTTGTGCGGGGTCGGGGTGACGTCCTGAATGGAGCCGACCTCGAGACCGGTCGCCTGGAGCGAACGGATGGCGGTCTCACGACCGGAACCCGGGCCCTTGACGAACACGTCGACCTTGCGCATGCCGTGCTCCTGGGCGCGACGGGCAGCCGACTCGGCGGCCATCTGCGCGGCGAACGGCGTGGACTTCCGGGAGCCCTTGAAGCCGACGTGGCCGGCGGAGGCCCAGGAGATCACGTTGCCCGAGGGGTCCGTGATCGAGACGATCGTGTTGTTGAACGTGCTCTTGATGTGCGCGTGGCCGTGAGCGACGTTCTTCTTTTCCTTGCGGCGCACCTTCTTGGCAGCGCCCTGACGACCCTTGGGGGGCATCTGTACTCCTACGGGAGGTGGTCGGTCCTACAGCGAAGACCGCTGGACTGCGAAGTCCGCTGAGGACTACTTCTTGCCCGGCTTCTTCTTGCCGGCGATGGCGCGACGCGGGCCCTTGCGGGTGCGGGCGTTGGTGCTGGTGCGCTGACCGCGGACGGGCAGGCCACGGCGGTGGCGCAGACCCTGGTAGCAGCCGATCTCGACCTTGCGGCGGATGTCGGCCTGGACCTCGCGGCGGAGGTCACCCTCGGTCTTGATGTTGTTGTCGACGTACTCACGAATCGCGACGAGCTGCTCCTCGGAGAGGTCGCGAACGCGGGTGTTCGGGTCGACGCCGGTCGCAGCCAGCGTCGCCTGGGAGAGGGTCCGACCGATGCCGAACACGTAGGTGAGGGCAACCTCCACGCGCTTGTCGCGCGGGATGTCAACACCGGAAACGCGTGCCATTCAATGGCTCCTGGTGATCTTCGGAGGTCTTCCGCAGAACCGATTCCCAGCCGCCGTACCAGGTACGAACTGGGTCCCCGGCCTCCGAACCGGGGGTGTCAGACGATCGCTCGCCTGGGTTCTGCGTATGAACAAATTCAGCTTGCGTCGCGCGAAGTCTCTGCGAAAGAAGTGCAGAGGGAAAGGTCGTGCGTCAGCCCTGGCGCTGCTTGTGGCGCGGGTTGTCGCAGATGACCATGACCCGACCGTGACGGCGGATCACCCTGCACTTGTCGCAGATCTTCTTGACGCTCGGCTTGACCTTCATGGGATTGAGGTTCTCCGGGTCAGTGCCATCACCCCGCCGAAACGGAGCGCGGGCAAGATCTACTTGTAGCGGTAGACGATCCGGCCACGCGTCAGGTCGTACGGAGAGAGCTCCACCACGACCCGGTCGTCAGGGAGGATGCGGATGTAGTGCATACGCATCTTGCCGCTGATGTGTGCCAGGACCTGGTGGCCGTTCTGGAGCTCGACCTTGAACATGGCGTTCGGAAGAGACTCGACGACAGTGCCCTCGATCTCGATGGCACCTTGCTTCTTGGCCACGCTTCGCCCTTCGAATCGACTACCTTGATCGACTCAGTGCGAGCGCATGCAGACATGCGGGTACACAAGAGCCGACGAGTCAGTCTACGACAGCGCACCCGGAAACACGAATCGGGAAAGTCTGCCCCACGGGCCAGATCATTAAGCACCGACGAACCAGGACGCGGCCCGGATGCGCGCCGCGCCCCCGCCGAGGCACTCAGGCCGGCGGATCCGGCGCGGCCGTGATGCCGTACTCCGCCGGCTTCGCCTTGCCCCCGTCCGGGGCCGTCAGAACCAGCGGCCCCTCCTCCGTCAGCGCGACGGAGTGCTCCCAGTGCGAGGACCAGGTGCCGACCGTGGTGATGACCGTCCAGTCGACCGATCCCCGACGCCACTCTCGCGGGCTCGGCGCCCGGGGCGCCTCACAAGCTTCGAGCGGCTGCGCCGGCCTCCGACCGGCGGGCACCGGCTCGGCCCGTCCTCAGGCCAGCGGATCCGGCGCGGCCGTGATGCCGTACTCCGCCAGCTTCGCCTTGCCGCCGTCCGGAGCCGTCAGAACCAGCGGCCCCTCCTCCGTCAGCGCGACGGAGTGCTCCCAGTGCGAGGACCAGGTGCCGTCCGTGGTGATGACCGTCCAGTCGTCCTCGAGGACCTCGGTCTTCGGGGTGCCGAGGGACACCATCGGCTCGATGGCCAGGCAGAAGCCCGGTACCAGCTTCGGGCCCTTGCCGCGCCGGCGCTCGACGTAGTTCAGCAGGTGCGGGTCCATGTGCATCTCGGTGCCGATGCCGTGGCCGCCGTAGTCCTCGATGATCCCGTAGCGGCCGCCGCCGACCTTGGGCTGGCGGCGGATGTAGGTCTCGATGGCCTTGGAGATGTCGACGAGCCGGTTGCCCGGCTTCATCGCCGCGATCCCGGCCCACATCGACTCCTCGGTCACCCGGGAGAGCTCGATCAGCTCCGGAGCGTGGCCGGACCCCACGAAGGCCGTGTACGCGGCGTCCCCGTGCCAGCCGTCCACGATCGCGCCGCAGTCGATGGAGATGACGTCTCCGTCCTTGAGGACGACCTCGTCGGACGGGATGCCGTGGACGACGACCTCGTTCACGGAGGTGCAGATGGTCGCCGGGAAGCCGCCGTAGCCGAGGAAGTTCGACTTGGCCCCGTGCTCGGCCAGCACCTTGCGCGCGACCTCGTCCAGATCCTTGGTACTGGCCCCGGGCACCGCGGCCTCCCGGGTCGCCGCATGAATGGCCGCGACGACCAGTCCCGCCTCACGCATCTTGGCGATCTGCTCGGGGGTCTTGATCTGCACCATGGCGGCGGGGGCCTTTCTGGGACCGGCGAAGGGGACTACCTCAACCATACGGGCGGCCGCGGGCACTCGTGCCGCCGGAGCGGGCCCGCCCACGCAGCAGCCGCGGCCCCCCGACAAGGGAACCGCGGCTGCCGCACGTACAAGGACCTACTGCGAGGCACCCTCGCGCTTCAGCGCGGCCAGCGCCCGGCCCGTGACCTCGTCCACCTGACCCATGGCCTCGATCGTCACGACCAGGCCCTGCGCCTTGTAGTAGTCGATGATCGGCTCGGTCTGCGTGTGGTAGACCTCCAGCCGCGTCCGGACGGTCGCCTCGGAGTCGTCGTCCCGCTGGTACAGCTCGCCGCCGCAGACGTCGCAGACGCCTTCCTTGGCCGACTTCTTGTACGAGACGTGGAAGACGTGCGCGGAGTCGTTGCGGCAGATGCGCCGGCCGGCGATCCGCTTGACGACCTCCTCCTCCGGGGCCTCCAGGTCCAGCACCGCGTCCAGCGTGATGCCCTCGGTCGTCAGCAGCTCGTCCAGCGCCTCGGCCTGGGACACATTGCGCGGGAAGCCGTCCAGCAGGAACCCACCCTCGGCGTCCGGCTGCTCCATGCGGTCCTTGGCCATCGCGATCGTGACCTCGTCCGGCACGAGATTGCCCGCGTCCATGTAGGACTTCGCAAGCTTCCCGAGCTCCGTCTGCCGGCTGATGTTGGCGCGGAACAGGTCGCCCGTGGAGATGTGCGGGATGTTCAGCTTCTCGGCAAGGCGCGTGGCTTGCGTTCCCTTACCGGCGCCCGGCGGCCCGACGAGGACGATTCGCATCAGCGGAGGAACCCTTCGTAATTGCGCTGCTGGAGCTGGCTCTCGATCTGCTTCACGGTCTCGAGACCGACACCCACGATGATCAGGATGCTGGTGCCACCGAACGGGAAGTTCTGGTTGGCGCCGAAACCGGCCAACGCAATCGTCGGGACGAGAGCGATCAGACCCAGATACAGCGAACCCGGCCAAGTGATCCGGTTGAGCACGTAGCTCAGGTACTCAGCGGTCGGTCGGCCAGCCCGGATGCCCGGGATGAAGCCACCATACTTCTTCATGTTGTCGGCGACTTCCTCGGGGTTGAAGGAGATCGCCACATAGAAGAACGCAAAGAAAACGATGAGCAAGAAGTACACAGTGATGTAAATCGGATGGTCGCCTGTGACGAGATTCGCTTCGATCCAGGATTTCCAGCCCGAAGTACCGCTCGAGAACTGCGCGATCAGTGCCGGGATGTAGAGCAGCGACGAGGCGAAGATGACGGGAATCACACCCGCCTGGTTCACCTTCAGCGGGATGTACGTGGACGTACCACCGTAGGAACGGCGCCCGATCATGCGCTTCGCGTACTGCACCGGGACCCGCCGCTGGGCCTGCTCGACGAAGACGACGAGGCCGACCATGACGAACCCGACGAGCATGACGGTGCCGAACTCGATCCAGCCGTCGGCCAGGCTGCCCTGGGTCTTGATGGCCCACAGCGCGGACGGGAAGGTGGCGGCGATCGAGATGAACATCAGGATCGACATGCCGTTGCCGATGCCGCGGTCGGTGATCAGCTCACCGAGCCACATGACCATGGCCGTACCGGCGGTCATCGTGATGACCATGGTGACGGTCACGAAGATCGAGCGGTCCGGGACGATCTGGCCGGCGACCGTGCAGCCGGAGAAGAGGGCGCCGCTGCGGGCGGTGGCGACGAGGCCGGTGCCCTGGAGGATGGCGAGCGCCACCGTCAGATAACGGGTGTACTGCGTGATCTTCGCCGTACCGGCCTGGCCCTCCTTCTTCAGGGCCTCCAGTCGCGGGATCACCACGGTCAGCAGCTGCAGAATGATGCTCGCCGTGATGTACGGCATGATGCCCAGCGCGAAGACCGTGATCTGCAGCAGCGCGCCGCCACTGAACATGTTGACCAGGCCGAACAGGCCCTGGTTGCCGGACGCCTCGTCCACGCATTGCTGGACGGACGTGTAATCGACGCCGGGGATCGGGACATGCGTACCGATCCGGTAGATCACGATGATGCCGAGCGTGAAGAGCAGCTTCTTGCGCAGGTCGGGCGTCTTGAACGCCCGGGCGAACGCGGTGAGCACGGTGCCTCCTGCGACCCCCGCGCTACTGCGTCAAGGGTGACGGTCTTGAGGTTCGACGATTAGGTAACGGTCAACTGCCGCTCAGAGTGCCGCATGTGAGCACGCGGTAAAAGATGGCAGTGCAGGCCACCTTACCCGCGAGACTGCCACCCTAGGAACGACCAACCGGGGATACCCCATTTGTGGGGTATCCCCGGTCGGGATCGCTCAAGTCATCGAGACGCCTGTTGCGTTCAGACGAGCTCGGTGACGGTACCGCCGGCGGCGGTGATCTTCTCCTTGGCGGAGCCGGAGACGGCGTCGACCGTCACCTGCAGCGCCACGGAGATCTCGCCCTGGCCGAGGACCTTGACGAGGCTGTTCTTGCGAACGGCACCCTTGGCCACCAGACCCTCGACGGTGACCTCGCCACCCTCGGGGTAGAGCGAGGCCAGCTTGTCGAGGTTCACGACCTGGTACTCGGTCTTGAACGGGTTCTTGAAGCCCTTGAGCTTCGGGAGGCGCATGTGGAGGGGCATCTGCCCACCCTCGAAGCGCTCCGGAACCTGGTAACGGGCCTTGGTGCCCTTGGTACCACGACCGGCCGTCTTACCCTTCGACGCCTCACCACGACCCACACGGGTCTTGGCGGTCTTGGCGCCGGGAGCCGGACGGAGGTTGTGGATCTTCAGCGGGTTGTTTTCCGCCATGATCAGTCGACCTCCTCGACCGTCACGAGGTGGCGGACGGTGTGCACCATGCCGCGGAACTCGGGGCGGTCCTCCTTGACGACCTGCGTGTTGATCCCCTTGAGACCAAGGGAGCGCAGGGTGTCACGGTGGTTCTGCTTGCTGCCGATGTACGACTTCGTCTGCGTGATCCTGAGCTGAGCCATTACGCAGCACCAGCCCCGGCACGCGCACGCAGCAGAGCCGCGGGAGCGACGTCCTCGAGGGGCAGACCACGGCGGGCCGCGATCTCCTCGGGACGCTGCAGGCCCTTCAGGGCCGCCACGGTGGCGTGCACGATGTTGATCGCGTTCGACGAGCCGAGCGACTTCGACAGGATGTCGTGCACGCCGGCGCACTCGAGCACGGCACGCACCGGACCACCGGCGATAACGCCGGTACCGGGGGAAGCCGGCTTGAGCAGGACGACGCCCGCAGCCTTCTCACCCGTGATCGGGTGCGGGATGGTGCCCTGGATACGGGGGACCTTGAAGAAGTGCTTCTTGGCCTCCTCCACACCCTTGGCGATGGCGGCCGGCACCTCCTTGGCCTTGCCGTAACCGACACCCACGGTGCCGTCACCGTCGCCCACTACGACGAGCGCAGTGAAGCTGAAGCGACGACCACCCTTCACAACCTTGGCGACGCGGTTGATCGCGACAACGCGCTCAACGTACGCGGTCTTCTCGGCGGCAGCTGCGCCGCCGTCACGGCCCTTCCGGTCCCGCCGCTCGCCGCCACCGGCACCGCCACCGCGGCGCTGGGGTCCAGCCATTGGATTTACCTCTCTCTTTTCCGCTAGCTACGAACGGCTCAGAACTTCAAGCCGGCTTCGCGGGCGGCGTCCGCCAGGGCGGCAATGCGCCCGGCGTACTGATTGCCACCACGGTCGAATACGACAGCCTCGACGCCGGCGGCCTTGGCACGCTCGGCGACCAGGGCGCCGACCTGCTTGGCCTGGGCCGACTTGTCGCCCTCGCCACCGCGGACCGAGGTGTCCAGAGTGGACGCCGACGCCAGGGTGTGACCCTTGATGTCGTCGATCACCTGGGCCACGATGTGGCGGTTCGAGCGGGTAACGACCAGACGGGGACGCTCCGCCGTACCGGCGATCCGCTTGCGGATCCGGATGTGACGGCGCTTGATCGCGGCGCGCTTGTAGGCGTCGCCCTTCAGGATCTTCTGTCCGTATGCCATGGCTTACTTACCCGCCTTTCCGACCTTGCGGCGGATGACTTCGCCCTCGTACTTGACACCCTTGGCCTTGTACGGGTCGGGCTTGCGCAGCTTGCGGATGTTGGCCGCAACCTCGCCGACCTTCTGCTTGTCGATGCCCTCGACCTGGAAGCGGGTCGGGGTCTCCACCTTGAAGGTGATTCCCTCGGGCGCCTCGACGGTGATCGGGTGGCTGTAGCCGAGCGCGAACTCGAGGTTCGAGCCCTTGGCGGTCACGCGGTAACCGACACCGCTGATCTCGAGCTTCTTCACGTAACCCTGGGTCACGCCGGTGATCATGTTCGCCACCAGCGTGCGGGACAGGCCGTGCAGGGCCTTGCTCTGACGCTCGTCGTTGGGGCGGGTGACGTTCAGAACGCCGTCCTCACCCTTGGCGATCTCGATCGGCGCCACGACGGTGTGGGTCAGCGAGCCCTTGGGGCCCTTGACCGAAACCGTCTGGCCGTCGATGGTGACGTCCACGCCGGCGGGAACCGTGATGGGGAGCTTGCCAATGCGCGACATAGCTGTTTCCTCCGTTCCCTTCCGCTACCAGACGTAGGCGAGGACTTCTCCGCCTACGCCCTTCTTGCCGGCCTGCTTGTCGGTGAGGAGCCCGTGGGACGTGGAGATGATCGCCACGCCGAGGCCACCCAGCACCTTGGGCAGGTTGGTGGACTTCGCGTACACCCGGAGACCGGGCTTGGAGATCCGCTTGATGCCCGCGATGGAGCGCTCACGGTTCGGGCCGAACTTCAGCTCGAGAACGAGGTTCTTGCCGACCTCGGCGTCCTCGACCTTCCAGCCCGTGATGAAGCCCTCCTGCTGGAGGATCTCCGCGATGTGCGACTTGATCTTCGAGTGCGGCATCGCCACGGTGTCGTGGTACGCCGAGTTCGCGTTCCGCAGACGCGTAAGCATGTCTGCGATCGGATCAGTCATGGTCATGAATTGGCCTTCGGCCTCTCTCGCCGGGGTTTCCAGTTGCCCATCCCTCTCCTCGATCCGAGACGAGGCGGGTGCGGTGCGGTGGACCTACGGCGTAGTAAGTCGTACGGGCGACCATCAGGCGCCCAACCCTCCAAGCCTAAGCCATGAAGGGGAGGGCGCCTGACACGCCCAGTGCTTACCGAGAGACTCCGGAATCCCTAAAAGCAGGGACTACCAGGAGCTCTTGGTCACGCCCGGCAGCTCGCCACGGTGAGCCATCTCACGAAGGCACACGCGGCACAGGCCGAACTTGCGGTACACGGAGTGGGGACGGCCGCAGCGCTGGCAGCGCGTGTAGCCACGCACGCCGAACTTGGGCTTGCGAGCAGCCTTTGCGATCAGAGCCTTCTTCGCCATCTCGCTCACGCCTCCTTGAAGGGGAAGCCGAGGTGACGAAGGAGCGCGCGGCCCTCAGCGTCGTTGGTCGCCGTGGTGACCACGGTGATGTCCATACCCCGGACGCGGTCGATCTTGTCCTGGTCGATCTCGTGGAACATGACCTGCTCCGTGAGACCGAAGGTGTAGTTGCCACGACCGTCGAACTGCTTGGGGGACAGACCACGGAAGTCGCGGATGCGCGGCAGCGCGAGCGACAGGGTGCGGTCCAAGAACTCCCACATGCGGTCGCCACGGAGCGTGACGTGGGCACCGATCGGCTGACCCTCGCGCAGCTTGAACTGCGCGATGGACTTGCGGGCCTTGGTGACGGCCGGCTTCTGACCGGTGATCGTGGTGAGGTCGCGGATGGCGCCCTCGATCAGCTTGGAGTCGCGGGCGGCGTCGCCCACACCCATGTTGACCACGATCTTGACGAGGCCGGGAATCTGCATGACGTTCTCGTACTTGAACTCTTCACGCAGCTTGCCCGCGATCTCCTCGCGGTACTTCGTCTTCAGACGCGGAGTGGTGGTGGTAGCCATCAGATGTCCTCACCCGTCCGCTTGGCAACGCGGATCTTGTTGCCCTCATCGTCGAAGCGGTAACCGACACGCGTGACAACCTTGTTGCCGTCCTTCTCAACGACCAGCTGGACGTTGGAGACGTGGATCGGCGCCTCGGTCGTGACGATGCCGCCGGCCTGCGAACCGCGAGCGGTCGGACCGGCCTTGGTGTGCTTCTTGACCCGGTTGACACCCTCGACCAGGACGCGCTCGTCGCGCGGGTAAGCGGCAATGACCTTGCCCTGCTTGCCCTTGTCCTTGCCGGTGATGACCTGGACCAGGTCGCCCTTCTTGATCTTCATGCTTACAGCACCTCCGGCGCGAGCGAGATGATCTTCATGAACTTCTTCTCGCGCAGCTCACGGCCGACCGGGCCGAAGATACGGGTGCCGCGAGGGTCGCCGTCGTTCTTCAGAATGACGGCGGCGTTCTCGTCGAAGCGGATGTACGAGCCGTCCGGACGGCGGCGCTCCTTGACGGTGCGAACGATGACCGCCTTGACGACGTCACCCTTCTTCACGTTGCCACCGGGGATCGCGTCCTTGACGGTGGCGACAATGACGTCACCGATGCCCGCGTAGCGGCGACCGGAGCCACCGAGCACACGGATGCAAAGGATTTCCTTCGCACCAGTGTTGTCGGCGACGCGCAGTCGCGACTCCTGCTGGATCACGTCTATCTCCTGTTTGTCTGCCGGTTCCCGGCAGGGGCTTCAGTTACGAAAGCCCCTGCCGAGCCTGGCGGAACTGTCCTGCGGGTCTGCCCGCAGGAATTACTTGGCCTTCTCGAGGATCTCGACGACGCGCCAGCGCTTCGTCGCGGACAGCGGACGCGTCTCCATGAGGAGGACGCGGTCGCCGACGCCCGCGGCGTTCTGCTCGTCGTGGGCCTTGAGCTTGTTCGTACGGCGGATGACCTTGCCGTACAGCGCGTGCTTCACACGGTCCTCGACGGCGACGACGACGGTCTTGTCCATCTTGTCGCTGACGACGAGACCCTCACGGGTCTTGCGGAAGCCACGGGCCTCGGTGTTCTGCTCAGTCACGTTGTTCTCGCTCATGCGTTCTCCACCGTTTCGATGCCCAGCTCACGCTCGCGCATCAGGGTGTAGATCCGCGCGATGTCCTTACGGACGGCCTTGAGCCGACCGTGGTTCTCGAGCTGACCCGTCGCCGCCTGGAAGCGGAGGTTGAACAGCTCTTCCTTGGCTTCGCGGAGCTTCCCCAGAAGCTCCTCGTCACCCAGTTCGCGCAGCTCGGACGCCTTGGTACCGGCCGACATCACGCTTCACCTGCCTCGCGCTTGACGATCCGGCACTTCATCGGCAGCTTGTGGGCTGCGCGAGTCAGGGCCTCACGGGCGATCTTCTCGTTGGGGTAGGACAGCTCGAACATGACCCGTCCCGGGTGCACGTTCGCGATCCACCACTCGGGAGAACCCTTACCGGAACCCATGCGGGTCTCGGCAGGCTTCTTCGTGAGCGGGCGGTCCGGGTAGATGTTGATCCAGACCTTGCCGCCACGCTTGATGTGGCGGGTCATCGCGATACGGGCCGCCTCGATCTGGCGGTTGGTCACGTACGCCGGCGTGAGGGCCTGGATGCCGTACTCGCCGAACGCGACCGTCGTACCGCCCTTGGCCTGACCACGGCGCTTCGGGTGGTGCTGCTTGCGGTGCTTGACCCTACGGGGGATCAGCATGACGGTCAGGCCTCCGTTCCGGTGCTCTCAGCCGGAGCGGCGGCGGGAGCCTCGGCCTTGGGGGCCTCGGCACCGGCAGCCTGCTGCGGCTTGCGACCGCGCCGCTCGCCACCACGGCCACCACGGGCCGGGCGGTCGGAGCCGCCGCCACCGCGAGCCGGGCGGTTACCCGCACGGGCGGCAGCGTTCTCGGCGCGGACCTCGGCGATGTTCTTGACATCGCCCTTGTAGATCCAGACCTTCACACCGATGCGGCCGAAGGTCGTCTTGGCCTCGAAGAAGCCGTAGTCCACGTTCGCGCGGAGCGTGTGCAGGGGCACGCGGCCCTCGCGGTAGAACTCCGAGCGGGACATCTCGGCGCCACCGAGGCGGCCACCGCACTGGATCTTGATGCCCTTGGCGCCGGCCTTCATCGCCGACTGCATGCTCTTACGCATGGCGCGGCGGAAGGAGACGCGGGAGGAGAGCTGCTCGGCGACGGCCTGAGCAACCAGCTGAGCGTCCGTCTCGGGGTTCTTGACCTCGAGGATGTTCAGCTGGACCTGCTTGCCCGTGAGCTTCTCGAGGTCACCGCGGATGCGGTCGGCCTCGGCGCCACGGCGGCCGATGACGATGCCCGGACGCGCGGTGTGGATGTCGACGCGGACGCGGTCACGGGTGCGCTCGATCTCCACCTTGGAGATGCCGGCGCGCTCCATGCCGGACGTCATCATCCGACGGATGGCGACGTCTTCCTTGACGTAGTCCTTGTACAGCTTGTCGGCGTACCAGCGGGACTTGAAGTCCGTGGTGATGCCGAGCCGGAACCCATGCGGGTTTACCTTCTGGCCCATTACCGGGTTCCTTCCTTGCTGCTGACGACCACGGTGATGTGGCTGGTCCGCTTGCGGATCCGGTAGGCACGGCCCTGGGCGCGCGGCCGGAACCGCTTCAGGGTCGGACCCTCGTCGACGTACGCCTCGGAGATGAAGAGGCTGTCGGCGTCGGTGTGGTCGTAGTTGTGCGCGGCGTTGGCGATGGCGCTGTCCAGCACCTTGCCGACGGGCACTGAGGCTGCCTGCGGAGCGAATCGCAGAACAGCCTGAGCCTCCGTGGCGTCCATGCCACGGATCAGGTCCACCACTCGGCGGGCCTTCATGGGCGTGACGCGGATGTACCGCGCCTGGGCCCTGGCTTCCATGGTTGTCCCTCTCAGTTACTTACGTGTCTGAATGCGATCCGCTGCTAGCGGCGCTTCGACTTCCGGTCGTCCTTGACGTGACCCCGGAAGGTGCGCGTCGGCGAGAACTCGCCGAGCTTGTGGCCGACCATCGACTCGGTGACGAACACCGGGATGTGGGTCTTGCCGTTGTGCACCGCGAGCGTGTGGCCGAGCATGGCCGGCACGATCATGGAGCGACGGGACCAGGTCTTGATGACGTTCTTGGTGCCGGCTTCGTTCTGGGCGTCCACCTTCTTGATCAGGTGGTCGTCGACGAAGGGCCCCTTCTTGAGACTACGCGGCATCTAAACCCGCTCCTAGCGCTTCTTGTTCGTCTTGCGGCGGCGGACGATGTACTTGTTCGAAGCCTTCTTCGGCGAACGAGTACGACCCTCCTTCTGACCCCAGGGGCTGACCGGGTGGCGACCACCGGAGGTCTTGCCCTCACCACCACCGTGGGGGTGGTCAACCGGGTTCATCGCCACACCGCGAACGGTCGGGCGGACGCCCAGCCAGCGCTTGCGGCCGGCCTTACCCCAGTTGATGTTGCTCTGCTCGGCGTTGCCGACCTCACCGACGGTGGCGCGGCAGCGCACGTCGACCAGGCGGATCTCACCGGAGGGCATGCGCAGGTGGGCCATCTGGCCCTCCTTCGCGAGCAGCTGCACGGAGGTACCGGCGGAGCGGGCGAACTTGGCGCCGCCACCCGGACGGAGCTCGATCGCGTGGATCGTGGTACCGACCGGGATGTTGCGGAGCGCCAGGTTGTTGCCCGGCTTGATGTCGGCCCCGGGACCGTTCTCGACGCGGTCACCCTGCTGCAGGTTGCGCGGGGCGAGGATGTAGCGCTTCTCGCCGTCCGCGTAGTGCAGCAGCGCGATGCGCGCGGTGCGGTTGGGGTCGTACTCGATGTGCGCGACCTTCGCCGGCACGCCGTCCTTGTCGTGACGACGGAAGTCGATCACGCGGTAGGCGCGCTTGTGTCCGCCACCCTGGTGGCGAACGGTCACACGACCGGCGTTGTTACGGCCGCCCTTGCTGTGCAGCGGGCGGACCAGCGACTTCTCCGGCGTGGACCGCGTGACCTCGACGAAGTCGGCGACGCTGGAGCCACGACGGCCCGGCGTAGTCGGCTTGTACTTGCGGATTCCCATTTCTCAGTCCTCGTCCGATATCGGACGATCCGACCCGCTTACGCGGTCGGACCGCCGAAGATGTCGATACGGTCGCCCTCGGCGAGGGTCACGATCGCGCGCTTGGTCGCGGAGCGCTGACCGAAACCGGTCTTGGTGCGCTTGCGCTTGCCCTGGCGGTTGATCGTGTTGACCCCGGTGACCTTGACCGAGAAGACCGCCTGGACGGCTTCCTTGATCTGGGTCTTGTTCGCACGCGGGTCGACGATGAACGTGTACTTGCCCTCGTCGAGGAGCGCGTAGCTCTTCTCGGAGACGACCGGCTTGAGCAGCACGTCACGGGGGTCCGTGTACGACTTGCTCAGCGGGGTCTCGACGGTGTTCTTGCCCTCCGCGGCGTGGCGACGCGCCTTGGCGACGCGCGCGGCCTTGGCGGCCTTGGCCGCCTTGGAGGCAATGGCGGGGTGACGGATAGCCATCAGGCCTCGCTCCCTTCGGTGTCATTGGCCTTCGGGCCGGACACGAAGGACTCGAAGGCGGCCTGGGTGAAGACCACGTCGTCCGAGACGAGAACGTCGTACGTGTTCAGCTGGCCCGGCTCCAGGATGTGGACCTGGGGCAGGTTGCGGGCGGACAGCCACGCGGCCTCGTCGGCACGCTCGACGACCAGGAGCAGGTTCTTGCGCTCCGAGATCTTGCCGAACAGCGACTTCGCGGCCTTCGTCGAAGGGGTCTCACCCTCGATGACGCCGGAGACGACGTGGATGCGGTTGTTGCGGGCCCGGTCGGTGAGGGCGTGGCGCAGGGCCGCGGCCTTCATCTTCTTCGGGGTCCGCTGCGAGTAGTCACGCGGCACGGGACCGTGCACGACGCCACCACCGGCGAACTGCGGCGCGCGGGTCGAGCCCTGACGGGCGCGACCGGTGCCCTTCTGGCGGTAAGGCTTCTTGCCACCACCACGGACTTCACCGCGGGTCTTGGTCTTGTGCGTGCCCTGACGGGCAGCGGCCAGCTGTGCGACGACGACCTGGTGAAGCAGCGGGACGCTGATCTTCTCTACGTCGAAGATCTCCGCAGGGAGCTCGACGGTACCGGCCTTGTCGCCCGCCGGCGAAAGGATGTCAACAGTGCTCATCGGTTACCTCAGGCCCCCTTGGCCGCGGTGCGGACCAGGACGAGGCCGCCGTTCGGACCGGGAACCGCGCCCTTGATGAGCAGCAGACCCTTCTCCGCGTCAACGGCGTGGACGGTCAGGTTCTGGGTGGTGACCCGCTCGTTGCCCATGCGACCCGCCATGCGGAGGCCCTTGAACACACGGCCCGGGGTGGCGCAGCCACCGATGGAACCGGGAGAGCGGTGCTTGCGCTGGGTGCCGTGTCCGGCGCCGAGGCCCTTGAAGTTGTGACGCTTCATGACACCGGCGAAGCCCTTGCCCTTGCTCTTGCCGGTGACGTCGACCTTCACGCCGGCCTCGAAGACCTCGGCCGTGACTTCCTGGCCGAGCGTGTACTCGGAGGCGTCAGCGGTGCGGATCTCGACGAGGTGACGACGGGGGGTGACGTCGGCCTTGGCGAAGTGACCCTTGAGGGGCTTGTTCACCTTGCGCGGGTCGATCTCGCCGAAGGCGATCTGGACCGACTCGTAGCCGTCGACGTCGTTCGTACGCACCTGGGTCACGACGTTGGGGCCGGCCTTGACGACGGTGACGGGAACAACACGGTTGTTCTCGTCCCACACCTGCGTCATGCCGAGCTTCTCGCCCAGGATGCCCTTGATCTGCTTAGCCATTCTCAGATCACCGACCCTCAGAGCTTGATCTCGATGTCGACACCGGCCGGGAGGTCGAGTCGCATCAGAGAGTCAACGGTCTTGGGAGTCGGGTCGAGGATGTCGATCAGGCGCTTGTGCGTACGCATCTCGAAGTGCTCGCGCGAGTCCTTGTACTTGTGCGGCGACTTGATGACGCAGTACACGTTCTTCTCAGTGGGCAGCGGCACCGGGCCTGCGACCGACGCACCAGTGCGCGTCACCGTCTCGACGATCTTCTTCGCCGAAGAGTCGATGACCTCGTGGTCGTAGGCCTTGAGCCGGATGCGGATCTTCTGTCCCGCCATGGCTACTCAGTAGTCCTTTGTCTAGTCAACGCTCTGGAACCCGGTGTTCCTGTTTCCCGCTCTCCGACCCACGCGGTCGGGCGTGTCGCGCTCCCGCTGACACAGATGTCCCTTGTTCGAACATCCCTGCTGGGATTGCACACGGCCCTTCCGGAACCGCAGGCCGAGGGCGAGAGGCCCACCGGGCGCCTGGTCGGTGCCGCACCACACTTCCCGGAAGATTCCCGTACGTCCGCCCCAGCGCTGCCATGCGGCAGTTAGGGCGACGAGTACCGTGGGACTTGCTTCCAGTCCTCCCGGCGGGAGGCGCGCAGCATCAACACTCGACCGAGCAACTCCGACAGTCTGCCATATGGGGCAGCCGCCTGGCCAATCGAGCCGGAGACAATACCCCGGGAGTGACGCAGGTCAAACACCGGCGGCCGGGAGCTGCCGCGGCGGGGCCGTCAGAGCCACTCCCCCTCGCCGTCCGCCGCGCCCTCGCCGCGTTCGCGCACCAGCACGACCAGCTGGACCGGCGCTTCGGTGTCGTCGTGCTTGACGCCGGCCAGCAGGACCTTGTCCGAGAGCAGCCAGGCGGTGTGGTCGATGTAGTCCGCGCCGTCGGTCAGATCCTCGTCGGAGGACTCGAGCCGGGCGCCGAGAGCGCCGGATTCCAGCTGGGCGGCGATGCGCGGGAGCTCGGCCGAGGCGGCGTCGTACAGGTCGTCGAGGTAGGTGTCCGGGTCCGGCCACTCCTCCTCGGCCTCGCGGTACCAGAGCGTGAACTCGACCTGCACCAACGGTCCGTCGCCCTGGATCCACGCGTGCGCATCCCCGCGCCGCCAGGTCGTCGCCCACTCCTTGGCCGGATTCCTGCGCTCGCCCGTCCAGCCCGCCGCGTCGAGGACCGCGGCCGCCGCCGGCCCGGTGAGTTCGTCGAGTTCGGACAGCCGACCCACTTCCGCGCTTACGTCAACCATTTACTCATTCCGCTCATACCATTGCCGGGCACGTGAAAGACCGCCAGGGTACCATTTGCCATTGCCTCCGGGAAATGCGTACCGAGCACTTCCCGGAAATGCGCCGCACCCGCCTCGTTGGAAATGGCATAGCGCACGCCTTTCCCGCCCATTTCCTCATTCAGCTTCAGCAGCTTGGCGGCCTGGTCGGTAATCTTCTGCTCCTTGTAGAAGGAGCTTTCGGGATTGTAGGCGGACTTGGCCCACTCGCTCTCCCGCCCGCCGGTGAACTTCGCCTCCATGATCCAGCCGTTCGTGGGACCGCCGTCCACATGGACTTCCCGGCCGTTGGAGAGCTTCCAGATCTGCTCGTAGTCGACGCCGGACACGACCCGCTGGTACCGGAACGAGGGGCGCTTCAGCATCTTGTCGGTCAGCCAGGCGAGCCCCTTGAAGGTGGGGCAGGTCTGCAGCCCCAGCGGGTCGGACCAGACCAGCGGGTTGACCACGTACGCGTAGTGGTCGGGACCCGCGGCGAGCCCGAGGGGGTCGGGCGAGAGATACCGGGAGGTGTGCGGGTCGTAGTAGCGGAAGTAGTTGTAGTGGAGTTCGCTCTCGGCATCGACATACTGGCCGGGGAACCGGAGCCGACAGGATTCCCCCGTGTCGGAGAATTCCGTCGGCTCACCCCAAAGGCTCGACCTGTTCTTCCAGACCGCCGCACCCTCGGGGGAAATCAATTCACGGGGGCTGCCCGCGAGATCGCTGACGATGAGCCGGAATCTGCGGTCCACCTCGTCCTGCGGAACATCACGGAGCCATTCCCGGGTGCTCTGCGCCACCGGACGGTGGCTGTCGGGGGCGTACTCCCAGGTGACGCTGGTACGGTCACCGGCTCCGCGGTCGTGTATCTCCTCGGCCAGCCGGCTGCCGTCCCAGACGAAGAAGACGGCCTCGGCGACGTCCCCGGCGGAGTCCAGGCGCTCCTTCGATATCCGGCGCCCGAGGGGGTCGTAGGTGTAGCGCCAGGCCGTCCCGTCCGGCGTGACCAGACCCGTCAGGCGGTCGTCGGCGTTCCAGCTGTACGTCCAGGTCTTCCGCCGGCCGGACAGCGTTCTCCGCGTACGGCGGACCACCCGGCCCTGGGCGTCGTACGCGTAGCTGGTCCGTCCGGCCCTCTGCAGCCGGTTGCCGGAGTACTCGAACCGCTGCTCGGGTTCCTCTCGGGCCCCGTCCGGCCGCTCCCGGCCGGAGGCGACCGGCCGGCCGCCGGGGTCGTACGCGTAGTGCTCGGTTCCCGACCGGGCCCCGACCGTGACGGGCCGGCCCACCGCGTCCAGGGCGTAGCGCGTCCTGCCGTCCAGGGCGTCGATCTCCTCGACGGGACCGGCCGGACTGTGCAGGTATCGGCGGTCGACGGCGGTGGCCGCCGTGCCCGTCTCCCCCGCCCCGAGGACCGTCTGCCGGCGCATGCGGTGCAGCCCGTCCCAGGTCTGCCGCAGCACCGGCCGGTCGTCCAGCCCGATCTCCGTCTCCCGGCCCGCGGCGTCGTGGGCGAAGCGCAGGGCGTGGTCGAAGGCCGCGAGCTCCCGGGGCTGCCCGTCGAGGGTGTACGACCAGCTGCTCAGCGCTCCGGAGGGGGTGACGCGCGCCGTGCGACGGCCCGCCAGGTCGTAACGGAAGCTGCTGGTCCGGCCGTTGACGGTCTCCTCGGTGACCCTGCCGTACGCGTCGTGCGCGAAGGTGAGCCGGACGCCGGGCGACCGGGCTTCCGCCAGCCGCCCGGCCTCGTCGTACCGGAACACCGTGGTGGCGTCCCCGGCTCGCTTCTCGACGACGTTGCCGACCACGTCACGCAGGTACTCGACCGTCTCGCCGGCGCCGTTGATCTGCCGGATCAGCCGGCCCACCTCGTCGCGTGCATAGCCGATCCGGCGCCCGTCGAAGTCCCGCTCCGCGACCAGATGGCCCGCCGCGTCGTAGGTGTAGCTCCAGGTGAGCCCGTGCGCGTCGGTGACGCCGGTGAGCCGCAGCTCGGTGTCGTGCTCGAAGCGCAGGGTGGCGCCCGCGGGATCGGTCCTGCTCACCAGCAGGTCGAAGTGGGAGTACGTCGACACGGTCGTCGCCCCGGCCGCGTCCGTGTACGCGAGGAGGTTGCCCTCCGCGTCCCAGGCCCAGGACTCCCTGCTGCCGTCGGCCGCGATCCGCTCCCTCCTCCTGCCCTCCGGCGTCCAGGAGATCCGGGTGATGCCGCCCAGCGGATCCGTCACCGCCTCGACCCGGCCGAACGCGTCCCGGGTGTACTCGACAGCCGCACCGGTGGCATTCGTGACCCGCACCGGCAGCCCAGCGGCGTCCGGCACCAGGGACACCGTCGCCCCCAGGGGATCGGTGATGGCGACGAGGGCGCCCCCGGGGCCGTACCGGAAGACGGTCTCGGCGCCTCCCGGCTCCACCACGGACGTACGGTTGCCGCGCTCGTCGTAGGAGTAGGTGCGCACGGCCCCGTCGCCGCCGACGGTGCGGACCGGCAGGTGCCACTGGTTGTACTCAGCGAGGGCCCGGCGGCCGTCGGGACCGGTGATCGACGTGACGTTGCCGGCCTCGTCGTAGGTGTACGCCGTCTCCCGTCCCACCGGGTCGGTCTGCTTGAGGAGCCGGCCGTGCCGGTCCCACTCGAGCGATTCCTGGCGGCCCAGCGGGTCGGTCACCCGGACGAGTTGCAGCAGCTCGTTGTGCTCGTACCGGAGGGAGTGCCCGAGCGAGTCCGTGTACGTCGTGCGGCGCCGGGCGGTGTCGTAGCCGATGACGCAGTTCAGGTAGCCGTCGGCGCCCTGCCCCGCCACGCAGCGGTCGGCGCCGTCGTAGGTGAACCGGTACCAGCTGCCGTTGCGGTCGGTCCAGGAGACGACGCGTGCCCGGTCGTCGTAGGTGAGCCGGAGCGGCAGTCCGGAGGAGTTGTGGATCTCGGTGAGGTTCCGGTCCGCCGAGTACGCGTACCGGCGCACGGTCGTCGTGCCGCCGACCGCGGCGCCGTCCCGCAGCCGCAGCGCGGTCACCAGGCCGTCCGCCGTGTCGACCTCGACGTGGTAGCCGCCGGAATGCCGCACCGCGACCGGGGTGCCGTCGGCGCGCCGGTCGACGTCGACGCGGTTGTCGTTGCGGTCGGTGATCGCGGACAGGGCCAGGGTGTACGGCATGTCCGGCAGCGGCTCGGTGATGACCGCGAAGTGACGGGTGACGCCGAGGGCCGGGTCGTGGATGCGCAGGGTTCCGTGGTGCGGTCCGTCCCACTCCAGCGGCCAGCGGGGGCCTTCCAGCGGCATGGTGGGTTCGCCGGGGGCGGGCACGGGATAGGCGAGGATCATGCCGTCCTCGGCGGCGAACAGCACGCCCTGGTCGTCGAGTTCGACCCGTTCGTCGAGCGTGGACGCCCATGACCTGCCGAACCAGCGGCCTTCCCGGTACGTGGAGATGTGGGTGCGCTTCAGGGCCAGCGCCAGGACACCGGGCAGTTCGAGGTCGGTGTCGTACATCAGCATTTCGCCGGTGACCATGTCGATGGGGTCACCGCCCGGGCAGCGGCCCGCGAGCGCCTTGGCCCGCTTCACCAGGCTGCCCGCACCGCCTCTGAGCGACCTGCCGAGCCCCTTGACGCCAGCGGCCATGCCCTTGAGCCCGGTCTTTCCCGCGGCTTTCAGACCCTTGGCGAGGCCACCGAGGGTGGTCAGCCCCTTCATGCCGGGTATGCAGTCCAGCGCGGCCAGCCCCACATCCCATAGGGACGCCCGGCCCTGGGAATACTTGTAGAGCGTGTCCGCCAGCACCACCAGCGCCGCCACCAGCACGATCGCGGCGAGGATCGGCCCACCGATGATCATCGCGATCACACCCACCACCGCGACGACGACCTTGCACACCGCGACGATCGTGTCCCAGTTGTCGACGAACCAGTCCCCGATGTCCTCCCACCACGACCGGTTCTGAATACCCGCGTCCGACGCCTCGTCGATCTTCGTCTTCGCCGTCCGCGCAGCCTCCTCACGCATTGTGCGCGCGTCCTCGGCCATCTTCTTCGCCGCATCCAACGCACCCTGCGCATCCGCGACATCCCCACGCGCACTCGCCTGCGCGCTCTCCGCCTGCTGCACATCCCGCGCCGCAGCACGGACCTTCGCCTCATCCGGCTTCTCAGCCGCCTTGCTGCCGGTCGGGTCGTCCTTGTACTTGTCGGCTTCCTTCCCCGCCCGCGTCACCCACGAATCAGCCGTGGACAGACGGGACTTCGCCGACGCGAGATCCGAGCGCGCCTCGCGCCCCCTGGCCAGCGCCCGGTCCGCCAACGCCTGCGCCCGCTCCAGCTTCGGCCAGTAATCCGCCAGCGCATCACCGCACAACTCGTACGACGACTTCAGCTTCTTCAGATTCTTCGGCACATCGGCGAAGTCCTCCTTGAAGACATCCGCCGACTTCCCCGCCCACTCGGCGAGAGTGCCCTCCCCGGCCATCCCCTTCACCAGACGCAACGCATCCGAGACATCGTCCGCGAAGTCATGCAGCTTCTTCGCCAGCTGCCGCACCTGCTGCGGATCCCCCGGCACCGGATCACCGTCCAGATCCAGGACATGCCAATCCGTGGGCCGATGCCCCGCCATACCGCAACCCCCGTCACGTACGCATCACCAACAACCGTATGCACACGTGAACATACAAGGATCAGACGTTCGACGACCAGGAGCCATCTCCCGACGCCGGGGCACGGCAAAGGGGCCCGTACGACCGAAGTCGTACGGGCCCCTTCAAGGAGCTCAGCTATACGGCTGGAGCTACCAGGTCAATCAACAGACTTACTTGTTGATCTTGGTGACCTGGCCGGCGCCCACGGTCCGGCCACCCTCACGGATGGCGAACTTCAGGCCCTCCTCCATGGCGACGGGCTGGATGAGCTCAACCTTCATCTCAGTGTTGTCGCCCGGCATGACCATCTCCGTGCCCTCGGGGAGGGTCACAACGCCCGTCACGTCCGTCGTACGGAAGTAGAACTGCGGACGGTAGTTGTTGAAGAACGGCGTGTGGCGGCCACCCTCGTCCTTGGACAGGATGTAGGCCTGCGCCTCGAACTCGGTGTGCGGGGTGACCGAGCCCGGCTTGATGATGACCTGGCCGCGCTCGACGTCCTCGCGCTTGATGCCACGGAGGAGCAGACCGACGTTCTCACCGGCCTGGCCCTCGTCGAGCAGCTTGCGGAACATCTCGATGCCGGTGACCGTGGTGGTGGTCTTGTCCTGCTTGATGCCGATGATGTCAACGGTCTCGTTGACCTTCAGGACACCACGCTCGATACGGCCGGTGACGACCGTACCGCGACCGGTGATCGTGAAGACGTCCTCGACGGGCATGAGGAACGGCTTGTCGACGTCACGCTCGGGGGTCGGGATCGCCTCGTCGACGGCGGCCATCAGGTCCAGGACCGACTGGCCCCACTCCTTGTCGCCCTCGAGCGCCTTGAGCGCCGAGACCTTGACGACCGGCAGGTCGTCGCCCGGGAACTCGTACTCGGAGAGGAGCTCACGGACCTCGAGCTCGACGAGCTCCAGGATCTCCTCGTCGTCCACCATGTCGGCCTTGTTCAGGGCGACGACGATGTACGGAACGCCGACCTGGCGGGCCAGGAGCACGTGCTCCTTGGTCTGCGGCATCGGGCCGTCGGTGGCGGCGACCACGAGGATGGCGCCGTCCATCTGCGCCGCACCCGTGATCATGTTCTTGATGTAGTCCGCGTGACCGGGGCAGTCGACGTGGGCGTAGTGACGCGTCTCCGTCTGGTACTCGACGTGCGCGATCGAGATCGTGATACCGCGCTGGCGCTCCTCAGGAGCCTTGTCGATCTGGTCGAAGGCCGAGGCCTCGTTCAGGTCCGGGTACGCGTCGTGCAGCACCTTGGTAATGGCGGCCGTGAGGGTCGTCTTACCGTGGTCGATGTGACCGATGGTGCCGATGTTGACGTGCGGCTTAGTCCGCTCGAACTTCGCCTTCGCCACTGGGTCCTCCTGTGGAGTGGTTCTGGTACGCCTTGCTCATCGGCGCCAGGGTGATCTTTGCTGGGATGCCGCCCGCCGGGGTTTTCCCTTGCCGGGTGAGCCCCGGCGGTCGGTGTCAAGCCTAAAGCGTGGGAACGGGGTGTGTTACTCGCCCTTGGCCTTCGCGATGATCTCCTCGGCGACGTTCCGCGGAACCTCGGCGTAGGAGTCGAACTGCATCGAGTAGCTTGCGCGACCCGAGGTCTTGCTGCGGAGGTCTCCGACGTAGCCGAACATCTCCGAAAGAGGCACGAGGCCCTTGACGACGCGGGCACCGGCCCGCTCCTCCATGGCCTGGATCTGGCCACGGCGGGAGTTGATGTCGCCGATGACCTCACCCATGTAGTCCTCGGGCGTGGTGACCTCGACGGCCATCATCGGCTCGAGCAGCACGGGGCTGGCCTTGCGCGCGGCCTCCTTGAACGCCTGCGAACCGGCGATCTTGAAGGCGAGCTCGGAGGAGTCGACCTCGTGGTAGGCACCGTCGAGAAGCGTGACGCGGACGCCCGTCATCTCGTACCCGGCGAGGATGCCGAACTGCATGGCCTCCTGCGCACCGGCGTCGACCGAAGGGATGTACTCCTTCGGGATACGACCACCGGTCACCTTGTTCACGAACTCGTACGAGGCGTCGCCGCCCTCGATCGGCTCGATCGCGATCTGCACCTTCGCGAACTGACCGGTACCACCGGTCTGCTTCTTGTGGGTGTAGTCCACGCGCTCGACGGCCTTGCGGATCGTCTCACGGTAGGCGACCTGCGGCTTACCGACGTTGGCCTCGACCTTGAACTCACGGCGCATACGGTCGACCAGCACCTCGAGGTGCAGCTCGCCCATACCACCGATGATGGTCTGGCCGGTCTCCTCGTCCGAGTGAACCTGGAAGGAGGGGTCCTCCTCCGCGAGACGCTGGATGGCGACACCCAGCTTCTCCTGGTCACCCTTGGACTTCGGCTCGATGGCGACCTGGATGACCGGTGCCGGGAAGTCCATGGACTCCAGGATCACCGGGGCCTTGTCGTCGCACAGCGTCTCACCGGTCGTGGTCTGCTTCAGACCCATCACGGCGATGATGTCGCCGGCGCCCACCGCGTCGATCTCCTCACGCTTGTTCGCGTGCATGCGGTAGATCTTGCCGATGCGCTCCTTCTTGCCCTTGACGGAGTTCAGCACCGAGGTGCCGGACTCCAGGCGGCCCGAGTAGACCCGGACGAAGGTGAGCTTGCCGAGGTGCGGGTCGCTCATGATCTTGAACGCGAGGGCGGACAGCGGCTCGTCCTCGGACGGCTTGCGCTTGACGACCAGCTCGGGGTCCTTCACGTCGTGGCCCTCGATGGCCTCGACGTCGAGCGGGGTCGGCAGGTAGCGCACGACCGCGTCGAGCAGGGGCTGGACGCCCTTGTTCTTGAACGCGGTGCCACAGAACACCGGGGTGACCGTGGTGTCGCTGGACTTGCCGGACGCGATGGTGATGCGACGGATCGCGGCGTACAGCTGCTCCTCGGTGGGCTCCTGGCCCTCCAGGTACAGCTCCATGATCTCTTCGTCGTTCTCGGCGACGCCCTCGATCAGCTTGCCGCGGTACTCCTCGGCAGCCTCGGTGTGCGTGGCCGGGATGTCGACGACGTCGTACATCTCGCCCTTGGCGGCCTCGGCGGACCACACGAGCGCCTTCATGCGGACCAGGTCCACGACGCCCTTGAAGTCGGCCTCGGCACCGATCGGAAGCTGCATGACCAGCGGCTGCGCACCAAGGCGGTCCGAGATCATGTCGACGCAGCGGTGGAACTCCGCGCCGGTCCGGTCGAGCTTGTTGACGAAGCAGATACGCGGCACGCCGTAGCGGTCGGCCTGACGCCACACCGTCTCGGACTGCGGCTCGACACCGGCGACACCGTCGAACACCGTCACGGCACCATCGAGCACACGCAGGGAGCGCTCCACCTCAACGGTGAAGTCGACGTGCCCGGGGGTGTCGATGATGTTGATGGTGTAGTCGTTGTCCTCGAGCGGCCAGTGACAGGTGGTCGCAGCAGACGTGATCGTGATGCCACGCTCCTGCTCCTGCTCCATCCAGTCCATGGTGGCAGCGCCGTCGTGGACCTCACCGATCTTGTAAGACACACCGGTGTAGAACAGGATCCGCTCGGTGGTGGTCGTCTTGCCCGCGTCGATGTGGGCCATGATCCCGATGTTGCGGACCTTGGCCAGGTCAAGTGAAGTGGTAGCCATAAGGCTTTCGTCTTCTCTCGGTCTCGATGTGGGTAGCGACTACCAGCGGTAGTGCGCGAAGGCCTTGTTGGACTCGGCCATCTTGTGGGTGTCCTCGCGCTTCTTCACAGCGGCACCGAGGCCGTTGGACGCGTCGAGAAGCTCGTTGAGCAGACGCTCGGTCATGGTCTTCTCGCGACGGGCGCGGGAGTAACCGACCAGCCAGCGCAGCGCGAGCGTGTTGGCGCGACCGGGCTTGACCTCGATCGGAACCTGGTACGTCGCACCACCGACACGGCGGGACTTGACCTCGAGGGTCGGCTTGATGTTCTCCAGCGCGCGCTTCAGCGTGATGATCGGGTCGTTGCCCGTCTTCTCACGCAGACCCTCCATGGCACCGTAGACGATGCGCTCGGCGGTGGAGCGCTTGCCGTTCAGCAGCACCTTGTTGATGAGCGACGTGACAAGAGGAGAACCGTAGACCGGGTCGATGATGACCGGGCGCTTCGGGGCGGGGCCCTTACGAGGCATTCTTACTTCTCCTTCTTGGCGCCGTAGCGGCTGCGGGCCTGCTTGCGGTTCTTCACACCCTGGGTGTCAAGGGAACCGCGGATGATCTTGTAGCGAACACCCGGCAGGTCCTTCACACGGCCACCACGCACGAGCACGATGGAGTGCTCCTGCAGGTTGTGTCCCTCACCCGGAATGTAAGCAGTGACCTCGATCCCGCTGGTCAGACGCACACGCGCGACCTTACGCAGGGCCGAGTTCGGCTTCTTCGGGGTGGTCGTGAACACACGCGTGCAGACGCCGCGACGCTGAGGGGAACCCTCGAGTGCGGGCGTCTTGTTCTTCTCGACCTTGTCCTGCCGGCCCTTCCGGACCAGCTGCTGGATCGTAGGCACTACTTCTCCGGTTTCTGTGTGCCGAATGGTGAAGCTAACCTGGAACGTCGCCGACCCACGCGGTCGGGTGTGTCGAATCCGGCGGACTCCCGCCGCAAGGCGAAAAGAGCACAGATTACGGTGGCCACTCACAGCTCGCTATGCGGTTTGAAGGCACGCACGAGAGCCAGGGCACACCCCAGGCACAAGGTCTGAGCGTACCTACCTCATTCGCTGCGGTCAAAACAAATGAGGCCCGCTCACATCTCGGCACGTGCCATGTCAAGCCCGCCCACCGCGGATGATCTTCGAATCCACGACACCGGCCGTCGCGGTCTAGGCTCCGGACACGGCCGCGGCGACCATCAGCAGCGACAGTACGAGCGCCCAGCCGGCCGTGGACATCCAGCCGAGGACCAGCCCGGTCAGCGCCAGGGCGTCCCCGGCCTCCCCGGTCCGCCGGATCTCCGCGCGGGCCGAGTGCCCCAGGACGACCGCCGGTATGCCGGTGAACCCGAGACTGACCAGACACAGCAGCCCGCACACACCCGCCCCGACCGCCTTCCCGTTCATCCGCGGCCGCGGGACGGCGTAATGGGGCGCCGCATGCGGTACGGCACAGTAGGGCGCCGTGTGCGGTACGGCCAGGAAGGCCGCAGGCTGGGGCAGGGGCCCGTTGGGCAGGTCGGCGACCAGCAGACCCAGCTCGCCCACCGTACGGGCGGCATACGCCCGCGCAACGCGCTTCTCGAACTCGGGCTGCTCCATCCGCCCCTCGCCGTATCCCGCCTTCAGCACGTCCACGGCACGCTCACGGTCGGCGTGCGAGGCGAGCATCGCAGAACCGCCGCCCTGCCAGGACGGCCACACCGGTTGCGTCATGGAGCACCTCCCGTACCGGCCGGAGTCCCTCCATCATGCGCCGAAGCGGCATTCCCGGCACAGAGCCCGGACCCGGAGAAAACCCGGAACCACCCCCGAGAGCACGTCTCCGGGTGCGGGCGTGATGCACGCCACGGGAGACTGAGGCTCATGTCCGCCCCGCCCCCGGCCGAACCCCCGCGCACACCCACCTCGACGTTCGCGCAGAAGGCGGCTTTCATCGCGGCGCCGGGCACGATCGCCTTCGCCCTGCTCTACTACTTCGGCAGCGTCTACACCAAGGCGTACTACACCACCCTCAGCGTCCTCCCGGAGGACCTCGGGTTCTCCGTCCAGGGCGTGGTGGCCAACAGCAGCAGCGCGGTCTTCGTTCCCGTGTGCCTGCTTCTGGGCGGCGGGCTGATCGCGTTCCTGGCGCTCGGCCGGCTCGGGCTCGCGCTGGCGGGTCCGGGGCGGGCGGTGCTGCGCCAGAGGGCGATCCGCTGGCTGCTCGCCGCCGGGGTGGCCATGGTGGTCGTCGGCTTCCCGGCCCTCTTCACGAACGCGGTGGCCCTCTTCCCACCGGGTTGGCCCCGCCGCTTCCTGCCCGCCCTGATGGTGATCCTGGGGGCCACGCTGGCCGTCTTCGCCGTCCATCTGCGGCTGACCGAGGTTCCGGGCGCCCGGGTCCGGCAGGCCCGCGACGCCGACCGGATGTGGCTGGCGGGCGGCACCCTGGCCATCGGGCTGCTGACGCTGAGCCTCTTCTTCGGGATGGCGCTCTACGTGGCGGACATGGGGCGCGGCGACGCCATGCTGCACGCGGACGAGGGCTATGAGGGCATCCCGATCGTGGTGGTCCATTCCCGGGTGCCCCTGACCCACCATGCGAGGGGCATCAAGCGCACGGACCACGGGCCGCAGGGCGCGCCGTACCGCTACGAGTACGTCGGCTTCCGGGTGCTCGCGAAGGCGCCGAGCCGGTTCTACCTCATCTCCCACGAGGCGCGGAGCTACCGGGACCGCCACGTGCTGATGCTGCCGGACGACGGCACTGTCTGGATGGAGATCTACGCCGACTCGTGACCGGCGCTCAGGGCAGCTCGTACGTGCCCTCGGGCTAGGGGAGGTCCGACGGCACACCGTCCGTCTCGGGCACCACGTCGGACGGCGTGGCCGGTGTCGGTGCGGTGGTGCTCGGGCCGACGGGGGGCTCGGAGGTGGTGGTCCCGTCTCCCGTCGCCTCCCCGGAGACCGGGGCGGTGACGGTGGAGCCGTCCTCCATCGTGAAGGTGAGCTCCCCGCTGTACGGGCCCGGTTCCGTCGGAGTGACCTGGAAGATCACGTCGCAGCCCTGCGGCGGCACCTCGCCCAGGCACTTCTGGATGAATGCGAGTTCCGCGCCGTCGATGTCCCCCGTGACTCCCTGAAGCGGCTTGGGCTTCTCCCCACTCGTCCCCGTGACGTGCGCCTCCCCCTGGACGGGCTCCCCCACCTTGGTGCGCGGCAGCTTGACCGCCGACGCAGAACCGGGTCGCGTGTCACTGCCCGGGAAGATCGAGGCAAGCCGGTCCTCCTCCGAGTCCCCGGTCGCCGCCGTACCGCTCTGCTCGGCCCCCGTGGGCTGCGTCTGTTCCTGGGACGCGTCGGAGCCCCCGCCCCCGCAGGCCGCCAGCACCGCCGTCATCGCCGCTGCGGCGAACAGCCGGACCATCGCTGACGTCATGTCGCCTCCGCTTCCACCGGGCTGGGTCCGGCCCAACCTCGCACGGCGGCAGGCCGCCCGGCGCGGACCCGCCGGGCGGCACCGGACGATCACTCGAACGCCGGACTCGAACGCGCCGAAGGGCGGCCACCCGTGTGGGTGACCGCCCTTCGACTCAAGCGACTCGCTTACTGGTTGTACGGACCGTAGTCGTAGTCCTCCAGCGGAACGGCCTGGCCGGAGCCGGTGCCGAACGGCGAGTAGTCGATGTCGTCGTAGCCGACGGCCGAGTACATCGCGGCCTTGGCCTCCTCGGTCGGCTCGACCCGGATGTTGCGGTAGCGGGACAGACCCGTACCGGCCGGGATGAGCTTACCGATGATGACGTTCTCCTTGAGGCCGATGAGCGAGTCGGACTTGGCGTTGATCGCCGCATCCGTGAGGACTCGCGTCGTCTCCTGGAAGGACGCCGCCGACAGCCACGACTCCGTGGCCAGCGAGGCCTTGGTGATACCCATGAGCTGCGGACGACCGGAGGCCGGGTGACCGCCCTCCTGGACCACTCGACGGTTCTCGGTCTCGAACTTCGAGCGCTCGACCAGCTCGCCGGGCAGCAGCTCGGCGTCACCGGACTCGATGATCGTCACCCGGCGCAGCATCTGCCGGATGATGATCTCGATGTGCTTGTCGTGGATCGACACACCCTGCGAGTTGTAGACCTTCTGGACCTCGCCGACCAGGTGGACCTGAACGGCACGCTGACCCAGAATGCGCAGCACGTCGTGCGGGTTGGTGGCACCCACGGTGAGCTGCTGGCCCACCTCGACGTGGTCGCCCTCGCGGACCAGGACCTTGGCACGCTTGGAGATCGGGAACGCCGTCTCGTCGCTGCCGTCGTCCGGGGTGACGACGATCTTCTTGGTCTTCTCGGTCTCCTCGATCCGCACGCGGCCGGAGGCCTCGGAGATCGGGGCGACACCCTTCGGGGTACGGGCCTCGAAGAGCTCGACGACACGGGGCAGACCCTGGGTGATGTCGTCACCGGCCACACCACCGGTGTGGAAGGTACGCATCGTCAGCTGGGTACCGGGCTCACCGATGGACTGGGCGGCGATGATGCCGACCGCCTCACCGATGTCGACCAGCTTGCCGGTGGCCAGCGAGCGGCCGTAGCACATGGCGCAGGTGCCGACCTGGGACTCGCACGTGAGGATCGAGCGGGTCTTGACCTCCTCGACACCGTGGTGGACGAGCTGGTCGATGAGCACGTCGCCGAGGTCCACGTTGGCCGGCGCGATCACCTTGCCGTCGATGACGACGTCCTCGGCGAGCATGCGGGCGTAGACGCTGGTCTCGACGTCGTCCGTCTTGCGCAGGACGCCGTCGGCACCGCGGACCGCGATCTTCAGCTTCAGACCGCGCTCGGTGCCGCAGTCCTCCTCGCGGATGATCACGTCCTGCGAGACGTCCACCAGACGACGGGTCAGGTAACCCGAGTCGGCGGTACGCAGGGCGGTGTCCGCCAGACCCTTACGGGCACCGTGCGTGGAGATGAAGTACTCCAGCACGGACAGGCCCTCACGGAACGAGGCCTTGATCGGACGCGGGATCGTCTCGTTCTTGGCGTTCGACACCAGACCACGCATACCGGCGATCTGACGCATCTGCATCATGTTGCCTCGTGCACCCGAGTTCACCATCATGAAGATCGGGTTGGTCTTCGGGAAGTTCTCGTTCATGGCCTCGGCAACCTCGTTGGTCGCCTTGGTCCAGATCGCGATGAGTTCCTGGGTGCGCTCGTCCTTGGTGATCAGACCGCGCTCGTACTGCTTCTGGACCTTCTCGTCCTGCGCCTCGTACCCCTTGACGATCTCCTTCTTCGCCTCGGGAACGACGACGTCGGAGATGGCCACGGTGACGCCGGAGCGGGTCGCCCAGTAGAAGCCGGAAGCCTTCAGGTTGTCGAGCGTCGCCGCCACGATGACCTTGGGGTAGCGCTCGGCGAGGTCGTTGACGATCTCGGAGAGCTGCTTCTTGCCGACCTCGTAGTCGACGAACGGGTAGTCCTCGGGCAGCAGCTCGTTGAAGAGCGCGCGGCCCAGCGTGGTGCGCAGCCGGAAGCTGTCACCCTGCTGCCACTCCGGCTCGCCCTCCTCCTGCGCCGGCGGCATCCAGCCACGCGGCGGGATGGTGCCCACCGGGAAGCGGATGTCGATCGGCGACTGCAGCGAGAGCTCGCCCGCGTCGAACGCCATGATCGCCTCGGCGACGGACGCGAAGGAGCGGTCCTCACCCTTGACGTTGCGCATCTCGCCGTCGGTGGTGAGGAAGAACAGACCGAGGACCATGTCCTGGGTCGGCATCGTCACCGGACGGCCGTCGGCGGGCTTGAGGATGTTGTTCGAGGACAGCATCAGGATGCGGGCCTCGGCCTGCGCCTCCGCGGACAGCGGCAGGTGCACGGCCATCTGGTCACCGTCGAAGTCCGCGTTGAACGCGGTGCAGACGAGCGGGTGGATCTGGATGGCCTTGCCCTCGACCAGCTGCGGCTCGAAGGCCTGGATGCCGAGGCGGTGCAGGGTGGGAGCACGGTTCAGCAGCACCGGGTGCTCGGCGATGACCTCTTCGAGGACGTCGTACACGACCGTGCGGCCGCGCTCCACCATGCGCTTGGCGCTCTTGATGTTCTGCGCGTGGTTCAGGTCGACCAGGCGCTTCATCACGAACGGCTTGAAGAGCTCCAGCGCCATGGCCTTGGGCAGACCGCACTGGTGCAGCTTCAGCTGCGGGCCGACGACGATGACGGAACGCGCCGAGTAGTCGACTCGCTTGCCGAGCAGGTTCTGACGGAATCGACCCTGCTTGCCCTTCAGCATGTCGCTGAGGGACTTCAGCGGACGGTTGCCGGGGCCCGTGACCGGGCGACCGCGACGGCCGTTGTCGAAGAGGGCGTCGACCGCCTCCTGGAGCATCCGCTTCTCGTTGTTCACGATGATCTCGGGGGCACCGAGGTCGAGCAGACGCTTCAGACGGTTGTTGCGGTTGATCACACGGCGGTACAGGTCGTTCAGGTCGGAGGTCGCGAAGCGGCCACCGTCCAGCTGCACCATCGGGCGAAGGTCCGGCGGGATGACCGGGACGCAGTCGAGGACCATGCCCTTGGGGCTGTTGGAGGTCTGCAGGAAGGCAGACACGACCTTCAGCCGCTTCAGCGCACGGGTCTTCTTCTGGCCCTTGCCGGTACGGATGATCTCGCGGAGCTTCTCGGCCTCCTCCTCGAGGTCGAAGGACTCCAGGCGCTTCTGCAGCGCCGCGGCACCCATCGACCCGTCGAAGTACGTGCCGAAGCGGTCACGCAGCTCGCGGTAGAGCAGCTCGTCGCCCTCAAGGTCCTGGACCTTGAGGTTCTTGAACCGGGTCCACACCTCGTCGAGACGGTCGATCTCGCGCTGCGCACGGTCGCGCAGCTGCTTCATCTCACGCTCGGCACCTTCGCGCACCTTGCGGCGCACGTCGGCCTTGGCGCCCTCGGCCTCCAGCTCGGCCAGGTCCGACTCGAGCTTCTTGGCGCGGGCCTCGAGGTCGGCGTCGCGCCGGTTCTCGACCTGCTGCCGCTCGACGGAGACGTGCGCCTCCAGGGAGGGCAGGTCGCGGGTACGGCGCTCCTCGTCGACGTACGTGATCATGTACGCCGCGAAGTAGATGACCTTCTCGAGGTCCTTGGGCGCCAGGTCCAGCAGGTAGCCGAGGCGCGACGGGACACCCTTGAAGTACCAGATGTGCGTGACGGGAGCGGCCAGCTCGATGTGGCCCATCCGCTCACGACGCACCTTGGCGCGAGTGACCTCGACGCCGCAGCGCTCACAGATGATGCCCTTGAACCGGACACGCTTGTACTTGCCGCAGTAGCACTCCCAGTCCCGGGTCGGACCGAAGATCTTCTCGCAGAAGAGTCCGTCCTTCTCGGGCTTGAGGGTGCGGTAGTTGATGGTCTCGGGCTTCTTGACCTCGCCGTGGCTCCACTGACGGATGTCGTCAGCGGTGGCCAGACCGATCCGGAGCTCATCGAAGAAGTTGACGTCGAGCACTATGCGTCAATCCCTCTCAGGGTTGTAAGTCTTAGGGGTCTGATACGGGGGTCCTGGGGCCGGCGGCCTTCTCGCGAAGGCCGCCGGACTCCCGTCAGACCTCTTCGACGCTGCTCGGCTCGCGCCGGGACAGGTCGATGCCGAGCTCCTCCGCTGCGCGGAAGACGTCCTCGTCGGTGTCACGCATTTCGATGGACATACCGTCGCTGGACAGCACCTCCACGTTGAGGCAGAGAGACTGCATCTCCTTGATGAGCACCTTGAAGGACTCGGGGATGCCGGGCTCGGGGATGTTCTCGCCCTTGACGATGGCCTCGTAGACCTTCACGCGGCCGGTGACGTCGTCGGACTTGATGGTCAGCAGCTCCTGGAGGGCGTACGCGGCGCCGTAGGCCTCGAGGGCCCACACCTCCATCTCGCCGAACCGCTGGCCACCGAACTGAGCCTTACCGCCCAGCGGCTGCTGGGTGATCATCGAGTACGGGCCGGTCGACCGGGCGTGCAGCTTGTCGTCGACCAGGTGGTGCAGCTTCAGGATGTACATGTAGCCGACCGAGATCGGCTCCGGGAAGGGCTCACCCGAGCGGCCGTCGAACAGCGGGGCCTTACCGGTCGGGAGCACCATGCGCTCGCCGTCGCGGTTCGGGATCGTGTGCTCGAGCAGACCGGCGAGCTCGTCCTCACGGGCACCGTCGAAGACCGGGGTGGCGACGTTGGTGCCGGGGGCGACACTGTCGGCGCCGATGGCCTGCAGACGCTGGGCCCAGTCCTCGGCGAGGCCGGAGACGTCCCAGCCGCGGCTGGCGAGCCAGCCGAGGTGGATCTCCAGAACCTGTCCCGGGTTCATTCGGGACGGCACACCGAGCGGGTTGAGGATGATGTCGACCGGGGTCCCGTCCTCGAGGAACGGCATGTCCTCGATGGGCAGGATCTTGGAGATGACGCCCTTGTTGCCGTGGCGGCCGGCGAGCTTGTCACCGTCGGTGATCTTGCGCTTCTGCGCGACGTAGACGCGCACCAGCTGGTTCACACCGGGGGGAAGCTCGTCGCCCTCCTCGCGGTCGAAGACGCGGACGCCGATGACCTTGCCGATCTCGCCGTGCGGGACCTTCAGCGAGGTGTCACGGACCTCACGGGCCTTCTCACCGAAGATCGCGCGCAGCAGGCGCTCCTCGGGGGTCAGCTCGGTCTCGCCCTTGGGCGTGACCTTGCCGACGAGGATGTCGCCGGCGACGACCTCGGCACCGATCCGGATGATGCCGCGCTCGTCGAGGTCGGCGAGGACCTCCTCGGAGACGTTCGGGATGTCCCGGGTGATCTCCTCGGGGCCGAGCTTGGTGTCACGGGCGTCGACCTCGTGCTCCTCGATGTGGATCGAGGAGAGGACGTCGTCCTGCACGAGGCGCTGCGACAGGATGATCGCGTCCTCGTAGTTGTGACCCTCCCACGGCATGAACGCGACCAGCAGGTTCTTGCCGAGCGCCATCTCGCCGTTCTCGGTGGCCGGACCGTCGGCCAGGACCTGGCCCTCGATGATCCGGTCGCCCTCGTTGACGATGACCTTCTGGTTGACCGAGGTGCCCTGGTTGGAGCGGGCGAACTTGGCCAGGCGGTACGTGATGTACGTGCCGTCGTCGTTGGCGGTGGTGATGTAGTCCGCGGAGACCTCCTGGACCACACCGGCCTTCTCGGCCTTGACCACGTCGCCGGCGTCGACCGCGGAGCGGTACTCCATGCCGGTGCCGACGAGCGGGGACTCCGACTTAATCAGCGGAACGGCCTGACGCATCATGTTCGCGCCCATGAGGGCACGGTTGGCGTCGTCGTGCTCCAGGAAGGGGATCATGGCCGTCGCGACCGACACCATCTGGCGCGGCGAGACGTCCATGTAGTCCACGTCCTCGCCGCCGACGTAGTCGACCTCGCCGCCACGGCGGCGGACGAGCACGCGGGCCTCGGAGAAGCGCATGTCGTCACCGAGCGCGGCGTTGGCCTGCGCGATGACGAACCGGTCCTCCTCGTCGGCGGTCAGGTAGTCCACCTCGTCGGTGACCTGGCCGTCGACGACCTTGCGGTACGGGGTCTCGACGAAACCGAACGCGTTGACCCGGCCGTAGGAGGCCAGCGAACCGATCAGACCGATGTTCGGGCCTTCGGGCGTCTCGATCGGGCACATGCGGCCGTAGTGGGACGGGTGCACGTCACGGACCTCGAAGCCGGCCCGCTCACGGGAGAGACCACCCGGGCCGAGCGCCGACAGACGGCGCTTGTGGGTGAGACCCGACAGCGGGTTGTTCTGGTCCATGAACTGCGACAGCTGGCTGGTGCCGAAGAACTCCTTGATGGAGGCGACGACCGGCCGGATGTTGATCAGGGTCTGCGGCGTGATCGCCTCGACGTCCTGGGTCGTCATCCGCTCACGGACGACTCGCTCCATACGCGCCAGACCCGTACGGACCTGGTTCTGGATGAGCTCGCCGACGCTGCGCAGACGACGGTTGCCGAAGTGGTCGATGTCGTCGGTCTCGACGACGATCGTGCCGCCGCTGTCACCGGTGGTCTCGGTCTCGCCGGCGTGCAGCTTCACCAGGTACTTGATCGTCGAGATGATGTCCTCGACGGTCAGGATGCCCGCGTCCAGCGGAGCGTCCGCACCCAGCTTCTTGTTGACCTTGTACCGGCCGACCTTGGCGAGGTCGTAGCGCTTCGGGTTGAAGTAGAGGTTCTCCAGAAGCGTCTGCGCGGCCTCACGCGTGGGGGGCTCGCCCGGACGCAGCTTGCGGTAGATGTCGAGCAGCGCGTCGTCCTGGCCCTGGGTGTGGTCCTTCTCCAGGGTGGCGCGCATGGACTCGTACTCGCCGAACTCCTCCAGGATCTGCTCGGTGGTCCACCCGAGAGCCTTGAGCAGGACGGTGACGGACTGCTTGCGCTTGCGGTCGATGCGGACACCGACCATGTCGCGCTTGTCGATCTCCATCTCCAGCCAGGCACCCCGGGACGGGATGATCTTGGCCGAGAAGATGTCCTTGTCGGACGTCTTGTCGATGGAGGAGTCGAAGTAGACGCCGGGCGAGCGGACCAGCTGGGACACCACGACACGCTCGGTGCCGTTGATGACGAAGGTGCCCTTGTTGGTCATGAGCGGGAAGTCGCCCATGAAGACCGTCTGGGACTTGATCTCGCCGGTCTCGTTGTTGGTGAACTCGGCCGTCACGAAGAGCGGGGCGGCGTACGTGAAGTCGCGCTCCTTGCACTCGTCGATGCTGTTCTTCGGCGGCTCGAAGCGGTGGTCGCGGAAAGTCAGCGACATCGACCCGGAGAAGTCCTCGATCGGGGAGATCTCCTCGAAGATCTCCTCCAGACCGGACTTGGTGGGGACGTCCTGACCGGACTCCAGAGCCGCCTCGACCCGACTCTGCCAGGCGGTGTTCCCGAGCAGCCAGTCAAAGCTCTCGGTCTGCAGCGCGAGCAGGTTGGGAACCTCGAGGGGCTCCTTGATCTTTGCAAAGGAGATGCGCAGCGGGGCGGTGCTGGCGCCGTTGTTCGTATTCGCGGTCGAGGCAGTGCGCGAGGCGGCCAAGAGGGGGTCCTTCCGAGGGCTCGGACTCACTACGCGCGTACCGGCCCCTCACTCCGGGGCGCAGAGACAGATTCCCCAATTTGGCTGTTGGGCCAGGTCAGGGGTGGTCCGGTCGTCTGTGCTCGGGCGAGGGCATGCCCCTGGTGACGGGCAGGGGACAGCTAACAGGCAGCGCAAAGGGTCAGTGTAGCCAGTTGGCACACTGATGTCCAGTGCGGGTTTCTCGCGACCCTCGTTGTCCTCAACGCCCTCGTTCTCAACGCCCTCGGCATGCACGCCCTCGATGCACGTTCATACTGCCCTCTTCGCCGTCGATCCATGCCTCGGATTCGGATCGTTGTGACGACGCGTCCTGAGAATTGCGCGCTGCGTGCGGTTCGTCAAGGCCCCCCTTGGCAGAACCGGGGGCGGCCGGAGACACGACGAAGATCACCATACCCCTCGTGACCTGAGGCGCAAGGCAACCGCGGCCGCCCCTCCGGGAACGCAGAAGAGCGACCACCCGGATGGATGATCGCTCTTCGGTGCGCTCGCGTTACAGCCCTGCCGGACCGCAATCAGCTCGCTCGGATCCGTACCGGACCCGTGAGGTGTTACTTGACCTCGACGGAGGCGCCGGCGCCCTTGAGGGACTCGGCGGCCTTCTCGGCGGCGTCCTTGGCAACCTTCTCGAGGACGGGCTTCGGGGCGCCGTCCACGAGGTCCTTGGCCTCCTTCAGGCCGAGGGAGGTCAGCTCACGCACGACCTTGATGACCTGGATCTTCTTGTCGCCCGCACCGGTGAGGATGACGTCGAACTCGTCCTTCTCCTCCTCGGCGGCGGCGGCCGGGGCACCCGGGGCGCCGGCGGCGGCAACGGCGACCGGGGCCGCGGCGGTGACGTCGAACTTCTCCTCGAACGCCTTCACGAACTCGGAGAGCTGGATCAGGGTCATGCCCTCGAACTCGGCGAGCAGTTCTTCCTGGGTGAGAGCCATGATGGCTTTCCCTTCACTAAATCGGCAGGTGCCGTATGTACATGACTGGCGGGCGTACGTTCGGCCCGCTACGACCGTTGCCTGCGGCGGTGGGCCTCAGGCGGCGATCATGATGCGAGCCGAATTACTCGGCACCGCCCTGCTCGTCCTGCTTGGCGCGAAGCGCGTCCACGGTGCGGACGAGCTTCGACGGGAGCGCCTGGAAGAGCGCGGCAGTCTGGGACTGCTTGCCCTTCATGGCACCCGCCAGCTTGGAGAGCAGAACCTCGCGGGACTCGAGGTCCGCAAGCTTCTTGATCTCGTCGGCGGACAGCGCCTTGCCGTCAAGGACACCGCCCTTGATGACGAGATTCGGGTTGTCCTTGGCGAAGTCACGAAGACCCTTCGCCGACTCCACCGGGTCACCGGTGACGAAGGCGACGGCCGTCGGACCAGCGAAAAGCTGGTCGTCCAGCGTGATCCCGGCCTCGTTGGCCGCAATCTTGGTCAGCGTGTTCTTCACCACGGCGTACTGGGCGTTCTCACCGAGCGAACGACGCAGCGTCTTGAGCTGCGCCACGGTGAGACCGCGGTACTCGGTCAGCACGGCGGCGTTGGAGCTGCGGAACTTGTCCGTCAGCTCGGCAACCGCGGCAGCCTTGTCGGGCCTCGCCATAGAGCCTCGGCCTCCTTCCGGGTGATTCGGACCGCGCGGACCCGAAGGAGGACTGGGGAAAACGAAACGCCCCGGCGCAGGCGCTCGGGGCGTGGCTCGACCGACATGAAGATCCATGCGGGAGCAACTTCCACAATCACCTGCGCGGGTCGTCCGCAGTTCAGCGGATCCTTCGGCCACCGCACCCTCGAACGAGTGCACGGCAACGACCAGCGGTCTTTGGCTTCTGGAAGAGACTACGTGACCGGATCGCCGAGAAGCAAATCCGGTCATACGGCGCTCAGCTCCCGCCGAGCTCCTTCATCATCTCGGCCAGGTCGGCGGTGTCCTTCGCGGGCGGGGCCTGCACGCTCACCGGCTCGTTGTAGTCGAGGAAGGTGATGGTCAGGTCGAGCGGGCCCTTGTCGGCGGCGCCCTTCATCCGGAACTGCTTGGTGTGGTCCTCGCCGTCGATCCACATGTCCATGGTGAGCTTGTCGACACCCAGCTCCTCGTACTGCTCGATGCTCTTCTCGCGCTTCTCGCGGGTCGCCTTGTCCTCGTCCTTGAGCGAGTCCCGCAGCGTGTCCAGGGTGACGGTGCCCCGGTAGTGGGTCGTCTCGACGCCGTCGACCTTCTCGGTGCCGATCTCCCGCACGTCCTTGGCCCCGGTGAGGAGGGCGGAGTCGGCCGCGGGGTTCTGCTCGGCCCGGCCGGCGACGGGGTTCCCCGCCCCGCCGAACGCGTCCTCGCCGAGCGCGGACATGTCCAGCTTCATCCAGGACTTGCCGTCCATCTCCTTGGCCATCCCGGCGTTCCCGCCGATGTACATGACCTTGTCGACGAGCCGGATCTCGACGGAGCCGTCCGCCCCCTGGTCGAGGGCCGTCATCTTCATGCTCATGGCCACGGTGGGCTTCATGCGCATGGAGGCCTCGGCCTCGATCCGCCCCTCCTCCGGCACCTGGCCCGTCATGCGGTACCGCAGGGAGGTGATGTCGTCGGAGTTCTTCGCCGCCTCGGCCACGGCCGCAGCGGGCGACATCTTCGGCGACTCCTCGCCCTCCCCCGTGCCGCAGCTCACCGCGCCGGTGGCCAGGGCCACGGCGGCGAACCCGGCGCCGATCGTCCGAGTGCGCGCGGAACGTCGTACGGAAAGCTCCATCGTTTCCCCCCAAAGGAACACATGAGCGATGCACAGCGAAGCGGTGAGCCTAACCGATCGTGCAGCAAGCGGTCTCTGGAATTCCGTCGGAACGGGGAACGGGCCCCGCACCTGGGAAGGTGCGGGGCCCGTAGCCGACTTCAGCGAGCCTGGACGGCTCAGACCGCGGCCGGGTCCTCCTCGACGAGGAGGTTGCGGGTGCGGTTCGGGTCGACCGGAATGCCGGGGCCCATCGTGGTGGTGATGGCGGCCTTCTTGATGTAGCGACCCTTGGCGGCGGACGGCTTCAGACGGAGGATCTCCTCCAGGGCCGCGCCGTAGTTCTCCACCAGCTTGCTGTCGTCGAACGACGCCTTGCCGATGATGAAGTGCAGGTTCGAGTGCTTGTCGACGCGGAACTCGATCTTGCCGCCCTTGATGTCGTTGACAGCCTTGGTGACATCGGGGGTGACGGTGCCGGTCTTCGGGTTCGGCATCAGACCACGCGGACCGAGCACGCGGCCGAGGCGGCCGACCTTGCCCATGAGGTCCGGGGTGGCGACGACGGCGTCGAAGTCCAGACGGCCCTTCGACACCTCGTCGATGAGCTCGTCGGCGCCGACGATGTCGGCGCCCGCGGCACGAGCGGCCTCGGCACGGTCACCGGTCGCGAAGACCAGGACCCGGGCGGTCTTACCGGTGCCGTGCGGGAGGTTCACGGTGCCACGGACCATCTGGTCGGCCTTGCGCGGGTCGACACCCAGACGGAAGGCGACCTCGACGGTGCCGTCGAACTTGGTCGTGGAGGTCTCCTTGGCGAGACGGACGGCCTCGAGCGGGGCGTAGAGCTTCTCCCGGTCGATCTTGGCGTCCGCAGCGCGGAGAGACTTGCTGCGCTTGCTCACTACTGCTCCTGGGGTTTGCTTAGGAGTCGTGGTCCGGGCCGAGCAGGCCCTGCCACTACTGCTGGTCTACGAGGTTGGGGCTCAGCCCTCGACCGTGATGCCCATGGAACGGGCGGTGCCGGCGATGATCTTCGACGCGGCGTCCAGGTCGTTGGCGTTGAGGTCGGGCATCTTGGTCTCGGCGATCTCGCGGACCTGCGCCTGGGTGATCTTGGCGACCTTGGTCTTGTGCGGCTCGCCGGAGCCCTTCTCCACGCCCGCGGCCTTGAGGATCATCTTGGCGGCCGGCGGCGTCTTGGTCACGAAGGTGAAGGAGCGGTCCTCGTAGACCGTGATCTCCACCGGGATGACCCAGCCACGCTGCGACTCGGTCGCGGCGTTGTAGGCCTTGCAGAACTCCATGATGTTGACGCCGTGCTGACCCAGCGCGGGGCCGACCGGCGGAGCCGGGTTGGCGGCACCGGCCTGGATCTGGAGCTTGATGAGCCCCGTGACCTTCTTCTTCTTGGGAGGCATAGCTCTCCGGGTCCTTTCGAATCGGGTGTGCCGCCACCCGGGTCGCGTCCCGGATGAAGGCATACCGCACAACGATAACGGGTATAGATGCGCGGCCAAAAACCGAGCAGGTCAGGCGGCCGCTGGAGCGTTCGCCTGACCTGGTCGGAAGCAGTGAGATCTAGTTCTTCTGGATCTGGTCGAACGACAGCTCGACCGGGGTCTCACGACCGAAGATCTCCACCAGACCCTTGACCTTCTTGGAGTCGGGGTTGATCTCGTTGATCGTGGCCTGGAGGGTGGCGAAGGGGCCGTCCGTGACGGTGACCGAGTCGCCGACCTCGAAGTCCAGCACCTGGACCTCGACCTTGCGCTGCGGCGCCGGCTTGCCCTCGGCCTCGGCGGCCTCGCGGGCCGCCTTCTCCTCGGCCTCGGGAGCGAGCATCTTGACGATCTCGTCCAGGGTCAGCGGGTACGGGTCGTAGGCGTTGCCCACGAAGCCGGTGACGCCGGGCGTGTTGCGGACGACGCCCCAGGACTCGTTCGTCAGGTCCATGCGGACCAGGACGTAACCCGGGAGCTTGTTCTGCTTGATCGTCTTGCGGTCGCCGTTCTTGATCTGGACGACCTCTTCCTGCGGCACCTCGGCCTGGAAGATGTAGTCCTCGACGTTCAGCGAGACGGCGCGCTGCTCCAGGTTGGTCTTCACGCGGTTCTCGTAACCGGCGTAGGTGTGGATGACGTACCACTCGCCGGGCAGGGTCCGCAGCTCTTCGCGCAGGGCGGCGACGGGGTCGACCGGCTCGGCCGGCTCTTCCTCGGCCTCTTCGGTCTCGACTTCAGCCTCGGCCTCGGTCTCGTCCTCTTCGGTCTCGTCCTCGACGTGGACGGCCGCTTCCTCCGCGGGCTCGCCCGCCTCGGCGTCGGCAGCCTCGACCTCGTCCAGGTCCTCGTCCGCGCCCTCGACGATGTCGAGCTCGTCTTCGACAGTCTCGTCGGGCTCGATGGCGTCGTTCAGGTTCTGGTCAGACACGGTGGCTGCTTCTTCCTGGATACTAGGGGTGGTACATGCGAAAAGGGGCGCCGGTAACCGCGGCGCCCTTCGCTCTGTGCTCAGCCGAAGACGTACTTGGCGGCGTGGTCGAGCCCATAGTCAATCACGGTCACCAGGCCGATCATGATGACGACGAAGACAATCACCACGGTCGTGTAGGTCGTCAGCTGGCTGCGCGACGGCCAGACGACCTTGCGCAGCTCGGCGACGATCTGACGGTAGAAGAGGGCAAGACGCTTCAGCGGACCCTTCTTGGCGCGCTTTCCGCCCTTGCGGGTCTTCTTCCTGGAATCCGGCGCCTCGTCCTCGGCATCAGGCATGTCGATGGAGCCCACGGCGTCCGTCACTCGTCCTCACCTGATTCCGGGTCGTGGCCGTGCCGCGCCCGGTCTGAGCCGCACGGCGGTGCATTGCTGTACGTACCTGCGCACACATCCTGGCGAAGGTGTGTGTAGCAGGGCCGGAGGGACTTGAACCCCCAACCGCTGGTTTTGGAGACCAGTGCTCTACCAATTGAGCTACGACCCTTTGTGTGTTCCCCAACGTACCGCATCCACACGGGTGCACGGTGTGCACCGTAGGAGTGCGGGCTGCTGGAGGCCAACGAGGTGAGAGTGTACGTGTTCTCAAGCGCCTCGTCGAACAGAAAGTGGGCCGTGGGAGCCCGGGTGAGGGAAGATCGCCCAGCGTGAGGGGCGGATCCGGACGGTTGTTCAGCTGTTGTTCAGTCTGTGAAACCCGCGTGCCGGGGGAGTTTCCGGTCTGAAACGATGGGCTGCATGAGCGCTGCAACCCCTCCCACCGAGCGCCGGGTCTCCGCCCGAGTCGGCGCGATCTCCGAGTCCGCCACCCTCGCCGTGGACGCCAAGGCCAAGGCCCTCAAGGCCGCCGGGCGTCCGGTGATCGGCTTCGGCGCCGGTGAACCCGACTTCCCGACCCCGGACTACATCGTCGAAGCCGCCATCGAGGCGTGCAAGAACCCGAAGTACCACCGCTACACCCCGGCCGGCGGTCTGCCCGAGCTGAAGGCCGCGATCGCCGCGAAGACGCTGCGTGACTCCGGCTACGAGCCCGAGGCCTCGCAGATCCTCGTCACCAACGGCGGCAAGCAGGCCATCTACGAGGCCTTCGCCGCGATCCTGGACCCGGGCGACGAGGTCATCGTCCCGGCGCCGTACTGGACGACGTACCCGGAGTCGATCCGGCTGGCCGGCGGTGTCCCGGTGGAGGTCGTCGCGGACGAGACGACCGGCTACCGGGTCTCCGTCGAGCAGCTGGAGGCGGCCCGCACGGAGAAGACGAAGGTCGTCCTGTTCGTATCCCCCTCCAACCCGACCGGCGCGGTCTACAGCGCCGCGGACGCCGAGGCGATCGGCCGCTGGGCCGTGGAGCACGGCCTGTGGGTGATGACGGACGAGATCTACGAGCACCTGGTCTACGGCGACGCGACCTTCACCTCGCTGCCCGGGATCCTGCCGGAGCTGCGCGACAAGTGCGTCGTGGTCAACGGTGTCGCCAAGACGTACGCGATGACGGGCTGGCGGGTGGGCTGGATCATCGGCCCGAAGGACGTGGTGAAGGCGGCGACCAACCTCCAGTCGCACGCCACGTCGAACGTCTCCAACGTCGCCCAGGTCGCGGCGCTGGCCGCCGTCGCCGGTGACCTGGACGCCGTCGCCACGATGCGCGAGGCGTTCGACCGGCGCCGCAAGACGATCGTGCGGATGCTCAACGAGATCGACGGCGTGGTCTGCCCGGAGCCCGAGGGCGCCTTCTACGCGTACCCGTCGGTGAAGGGCCTGCTGGGCAAGGAGATCCGCGGCAAGCGTCCGCAGAGCAGTGTGGAGCTGGCCGAGCTGATCCTGGAGGAGGCCGAGGTCGCGGTCGTCCCGGGTGAGGCCTTCGGCACGCCGGGCTATCTGCGGCTGTCGTACGCGCTGGGTGACGAGGACCTCGTCGAGGGTGTCTCGCGGATCCAGAAGCTGCTGGCGGAGGCGAAGTAGCCGAGACCGCCGCGGGCAGGGCACCTGGGACTTCCCGGGTGCCCTGTTTTTTTGTGTTCCTTTGTGCGAGCAAGACCACGTACGGGGAAAGCGCTACCGGGAGGGGCCGGACGTGCGGCAGGATCCTGGGATGGAGCGTGTACGTGATCTCTCTGAGCTGCCGAAGGCCCATCTGCACCTGCACTTCACCGGTTCGATGCGCCCCGCCACCGTTCTGGAACTGGCCGACAAGCACGGTGTGCGGCTGCCCGACGCGCTGACGGAGGCCCTGACGAGCGGGGAGCCGCCGAGTCTGCGGGCGACGGACGAGCGGGGCTGGTTCCGTTTTCAGCGGCTGTACGACGCGGCGCGTTCGTGCCTGCGGGAGCCCGAGGACATCCAGCGGCTGGTGCGCGAGGCCGCGGAGGAGGATGTGCGGGACGGTTCGGGCTGGTTGGAGATCCAGGTGGACCCGACCTCGTACGCGCCTCGTCTGGGCGGTCTGATTCCCGCTCTGGAGGTCATCCTGGACGCGGTGGAGACGACGTCGCGGGAGACGGGCCTGGGGATGCGGGTCCTGGTGGCGGCGAACCGGATGAAGCATCCGCTGGACGCGCGGACGCTGGCGCGGCTCGCGGTGCGCTACGCGGACCGGGGTGTGGTCGGCTTCGGGCTGTCCAACGACGAGCGCCGGGGCATGGCGCGGGACTTCGACCGCGCGTTCGCCATCGCCCGGGAGGGCGGCCTGCTGTCCGCTCCCCATGGCGGTGAGCTGACGGGCCCGGCGTCGGTGCGTGACTGTCTGGACGACCTGGACGCGCACCGGATCGGCCACGGGGTGCGCGCGGCGGAGGATCCGCGGCTGCTGAAGCGCCTGGCCGACCGGGGCGTGACGTGCGAGGTGTGCCCGGCGTCGAACGTGGCCCTGGGCGTCTACGAGAAGGCGGCGGACGTACCGCTGCGCACGCTGTTCGAGGCCGGGGTGCCGATGGCGCTGGGGGCGGACGACCCGCTGCTGTTCGGCTCGCGACTGGCGGCGCAGTACGAGATCGCCCGCCGGCACCACGCCTTCACGGACGCGGAGCTGGCGGAACTGGCCCGGCAGTCGGTGCGGGCCTCCGCGGCGCCGGAGGATGTCAGGGCGCGGCTGCTGGCCGGGGTGGACGAGTGGCTGACGCGCCCGGTCGTCTGAAGTGGGCGTAGGGCGGATAGGGCTTGAAGCTGACCAGGACCTCGTAGGGGTGCCCGCCGCCGGGCGGCTGGGTCAGCGCCAGTCCCGTCATCAGTGCCGAGTGCCCTTGGGCGACGCGCTTCTGGTGCGGTCCGAAGCCCGCGGCGTGGGCGAAGGCGGCGGCGGAGTCGGCGAACACGCCCCGGCTGCCGAAGAGGAAGAGCGTCCGGGCGTGGGTGGTGTGGCGCAGCTCGTCGCGGTCCCGCGCGGTCTGCCAGGTCCGCGCGTCCCGTGCGGTGCGCGCCTCGTCGGTGCGGGCGGTCAGCGGGGTGCCCCCGCGCAGGCGGCGGCGGAGTGCGGGCCACTGGCTGGGGCGCAGTGCGAGGGTGTGGTGGGCCAGGACGAGGTCGACGCGCTCGCCCCAGCCCTCGTCGGGCGGGACGCCGTCGCGCAGCGGGATGTGGACGATGGTGTGCCGTGAGCAGGCGGCGAAGGAGAACAGGCCCGCCAGCCGGTTCAGCCCGTCGTGGTCGCCGAGCAGCAGGCCGATGGGGTCGGGTGCCGTCAGTGAGGTGTGCCGCAGGGTGGTCCGGGGCTGGACCACGCGGTGTTCGTGGGGTCCGGTCCGGGGCCTGAACTCGGTCAGCCTCAGCCGCATGCGCGATGCCTCATGGCACGAGGGTCGCGGCTGCCCGCCCTTCCCCGCAACGGAGATTTTGCTGCGAGGAGAGGCGTCTAGAGGCTGACGCCGACCGTCACCGGCTCGTTGACCAGGGTGATCCCGAAGGCCTCGCGGACTCCGGCGACGACCTCCCGGGCGAGCGCGAGGAGGTCCTCGGTGGTCGCCGTGCCCCGGTTGGTGAGGGCGAGGGTGTGCTTGGTGGAGATGCGGGCCGGTCCGCTGCCGTAACCCTTGGTGAAGCCCGCCTTGTCGATCAGCCAGGCGGCGGAGGTCTTGGTGTGCCCCTCCCCCGCCGGGTAGGCCGGCGGCTCCACCGTGTCGCCGAGCCGCTCGTGCACGCGCGTGTGGAAGGCCGCGAACTGCTCGTCGGTGAGGATCGGGTTGGTGAAGAAGGATCCGGCGGACCAGGTGTCGTGGTCCTCGGGGTCGAGGACCATGCCCTTTCCGGCGCGCAGCTTCAGGACGGTCTCGCGGGCGTCGGCGAGCGGCACCCGGTCACCGGGCTCGACGCCGAGGGCGCGGGCGGTCTCGGCGTACTTGATCGGCGCGGACAGCCCGTCGGCGTCCTCCAGTGCGAAGCGGACGCGCAGGACGACGTACCGCTCGGGGTCGGCCTTGAAGCGGCTGTGGCGGTAGGAGAAGGCGCACTCCTCGTTGGCCAGCGTGACGGTCTCGCCGTGGTGGCGGTCGTAGGCGACGACCTCGGTGATCGTGGTGGCGACCTCCTGGCCGTACGCGCCGACGTTCTGGATCGGGGTCGCGCCCGCCGAGCCGGGGATGCCGGCGAGGCATTCGACGCCGGCGAGTCCGGCCTCGACGGTGCGGGCGACGGCGTCGGTCCACACCTCGCCGGCGGCCAGTTCCAGGCGGGTGCCGTCGAGTTCGACGCCCCGGGTGGCGATGACGAGGGCGGTGCCCGCGAAGCCCTTGTCGCCGATGACCAGGTTGGAGCCACCGCCGATGACGAGCAGGGGGGTGCCCGAGGCGTCGGCCTCGCGGACGGCGGCGATCACCTCGGCGTCGGTGGTGGCGGTGACCAGCCGGGTGGCCGGTCCGCCCAGGCGGAAGGTGGTCAGCGGGGCGAGCGGGGCGTCGTGGAGTTCCTGCACGGGCTCAAGGGTACGAGAACGGCCCCGCCGGTCCGGCCGGGGCCGCTCCAGTACGTCGTCCAGGGCTCAGGTCAGCCGGCGCATCGCGTCGGACCAGTCGAGCGGGAGTTCGTCGCCGCGCACCGTCCAGGTGACGAACTTCGCGTCCCGCATCAGGGGGGCCAGGCCCCGGGCGGTCGGGGCGTGGGGGCCGGAGCGGGCGAAGGTCTTGAGAGCCTCGGGCGACTCCCAGGCGGACAGGGTCCAGAAGGTCCGCCGCAGGGGCTGTGCCTTGAGGGTGGCCCCGTAGGCGCCGGGGGCGCGGCTGACCTGGCGCCACACGCCCGGGGTGCGCAGGAAGAACTTCAGTGCGCCCCCGAGGGTGCGGGTCTCGAAGCGGGAGGCGAAGACGTGCACCTCGACGCCGTGCTCAGGGGTGTGCGGAGCGGTCCAGGGAAGAGTGGGCATGACGTTCTCCTCAGCGTCCGGCGGTCTCGAGCACGGGGGCGGGGGTGTCCGGGGTGTCGGTGGGCGCGGTGTGCCTGCGGCCCGGTATGCAGAGGGCCGCGACACCGGCGAGGGCCACCAGCGCGGCGCCGCTCACCAGGGCGGGCTTCAGGCCGTCGACGAAGGTCTGGCCGGTCTGGTAACCGCCCTGGGCCGCGAAGATCGACGACATGATGGCGATGCCGAGGGCGCCGCCGACCTCGCGCAGGGCGTTGTTGGCACCGGAGGCGATGCCCTGCTCGGCGGGCCGGACGCTGGACATCACCAGGGCGGAGGCCGGTGCGAAGAACAGGGCCATGCCGATGCCGCTGATGATCAGACCCGGCAGCTGGATGCCGTAGGAGGCGTCCGCGGTGATGACCCAGGCCAGGTAGCCGAGGCCCGCGGCCTGGAGGAAGAGGCCGGTGGCGACGACGGGGCGGCCGCCTATGCGGTCGGAGAGGATGCCGGCGATCGGCGCGACCAGCATCGGCATTCCGGTCCAGGGCAGCATCCGCAGGCCGGCCTCGGTGGGCGAGTAGCCGAGCACGCCCTGCATGTACTGGCTGAGCAGGAAGATCGAGCCGAACATCCCGAGGAACATCAGCATGCTGACGGCGTTGATCCCGGAGAAGGCGCGGGAGCGGAACAGCCGCATCGGGAGCATGGGGTTCTTGGCGCGGGTGCTGTAGAGGACGAACCCGGTGAGCAGCGCGCCTCCGGCGCCCAGAGCGGTCAGGACCCAGGGCGCGGTCCAGCCGTCGGCGGGGCCGCGGACCAGGCCGTAGACGATGCCGAAGAGGCCGCCGCTGGCGAGGAGGGTGCCGGGGAGGTCGAGGGCGGCGCCGGTGCCGTGGGACTCGGCGAGGCGGAGGCGGGCCAGCGGGAGCAGGATCAGGCCCAGCGGAACGTTCAGCCAGAAGATCCACTGCCAGGAGATGTGTTCGGTCAGGGTGCCGCCGATGAGCGGGCCGGAGGCAACGGCGAGGCCGTTGACGGCCCCCCAGATCCCGAAGGCCATCCCGCGCTTGGCGGCGGGCACGGCGGCCGTCAGCAGGGTCAGCGTCAGCGGCATCATGATCGCCGCGCCGACGCCCTGCACCGCGCGGGCGGCGATCAGGGAGTCGATGCCGGGGGCCATGGCCGCAGCGGCGGAGGCGCCGGTGAAGATCGTGATCCCGACGAGGAAGAGCCGGCGGCGCCCGAACCGGTCGCCGAGCGCCGCGCCGAACATCAGCAGGACGGCGAAGGTGAGGGTGTACGCGCTCACCGTCCACTCCAGGTCGTGCAGCGCCCCGCCGAGGTCCTCGCGGATGGAGGGCAGGGCGGTGGTGACGACAAGGTTGTCGAGGGCCGCCATGAATCCGGCGACGCTGGTGATGACGAGAGCCCAGACGGGCCCTCCGCGAGGTGCGGTCTGCTGTGACATCTCTCCCCCAGAGGGTGATCACGAAGTTTGGTTAGTTATTGATGACTAACTTTTACGATCATGAAAAGGCGCCGGAAACGCCTCTTCCTCACGTCAGTGTTCGAGCCGCCCCTTGGTGCGGGCGGCCGGGTAGAGCCCTTCCCACACCCGGTGCTCGGGCGGGAATCCCATGGCGACCAGGCAGTTGACGAGCATCCCGTACGCCATGAAGGTCGTCGTCTCCTTGACGTCGGCGCCCAGCGGCAGATGAACGGTGTCCCACAGCCGCATCCACCCCTCGCGCACTGCGCCACCGAACTCCAGGTCACCCTCCTGCTCGGCGGCCGCCACGGCGACGTACATCTGCATCTGCATGAGCAGCTGCTCCGGATGCTCCGCGATGACCTTGGTGTACGCGTCCGCCATGGCGTGCAGGGCATCCTCGCCCTCCAGCCCTTCGGACGCCTCCGAGAAGGTGCGGATGGAGTCCTCCAGACACCGCTCCGCCGCCGCCAGGAAGATCGCCTTCTTGCCCGGGAAGAGCCGGAAGAGATACGGCTGCGAGACACCGACCCGCTTGGCGATCGTCTCGGTGGACGTCCCGTGATACCCGGTGCGGGCGAACTCGCCCATCGCGGCACGGATGACGCTCTCGCGCCTCTCCTCTGCGCTCATCCTGACCATGCGGCTAAGTTAGTACTCAATCACTAACTACGTCAAGGGGAGGAAACCGGGGAGGAGCCGGGAGGTGGGGAGGCACCCGGTGAGGAGCCGGGCAGGCACCCGGGAGGAGGCGCCCCGGGAAGGAACCCGGCCTCCCGCTCACCCGTTGGGGCCGGTAGGGGGCTTCAACACCGTAAGGGGCGCCCCACCATGGAGAACGCCCCTTACCTCACCCCCCGCGCGGGTGCCGTCAGGCCAGTCGTACGACCGCCCTGGACATGCCGAGCACCTTCTGGCCGGCGCTGGTCGCCGTCAGGTCCACGCGGACCGTGTTGTCGTCGAGCTTGGCCGCGACCTTGCCGCTGACCTCGATCGTGGCGCCCTGGTCGTCGTTGGGGACGACGACGGGCTTGGTGAAGCGGACGCCGTACTCGACGACCGCGCCCGGGTCACCGGTCCAGTCGGTCACCACGCGGATCGCCTCGGCCATGGTGAACATGCCGTGCGCGATGACGTCCGGCAGCCCGACCTCCTTGGCGAACTTCTCGTTCCAGTGGATCGGGTTGAAGTCGCCCGACGCGCCCGCGTACTGCACGAGCGTGGCACGGGTCACGGGGAACGTCTGCGCGGGCAGCTCGGTGCCGACCTCGATGTCGGCGTACTGGATCTTCACCGTCATGGGATTGCTCACGCCTCCTCGGCCGCGCGGGCGACCAGCTTCGTCCAGGCGGTCACGACGTGCTCCCCCGCCTCGTCGTGGACCTCACCGCGGATGTCCAGGATGTCGTTGCCCGCGAGCGACTTGATCGCCTCGATGGTCGAGGTGACCGTCAGCCGGTCGCCGGCCCGGACCGGGCGGGCGTACGCGAACCTCTGGTCGCCGTGCACCACCCGGCTGTAGTCGAGGCCGAGCTGGGGATCGGCGATGACCGCTCCGGCCGCCTTGAAGGTGATGGCGAACACAAAGGTGGGCGGGGCGATCACATCGGGGTGGCCGAGCGCCTTGGCGGCTTCCGGGTCGGTGTACGCCGGATTGGCGTCCCCCACCGCCTCCGCGAACTCACGGATCTTCTCGCGGCCGACCTCGTAGGGGTCGGTGGGCGGATAGGTCCGCCCGACGAAGGACTGGTCGAGCGCCATGGGCTCGGCACCTCCTGGAGTCAGCGTGTGGTTTCGCGGGAACTGCGAACCGGCCGGTAACCGGCCGACCGAAACGACACGAGGCCGCCCCCCGGACTGCGGGGGCGGCCTCGTGTACGAGCCTGTTTTATCGCGTTTCGCGGTGCGCGGTGTGCGCATTGCAACGCGGGCAGTGCTTCTTCATCTCAAGACGGTCCGGGTTGTTACGCCGGTTCTTCTTGGTGATGTAGTTCCGCTCCTTGCACTCCACGCAGGCCAGCGTGATCTTCGGGCGGACGTCGGTGGCAGCCACGTGAGTGCTCCTTGACGAACGGATAGGACTATTAACGCAAGCAAGAGTAGCCGATCGAAGGACCGACCCCGCAATCGGCTACTGTCAGTAGCGGTGACCGGACTTGAACCGGTGACACAGCGATTATGAGCCGCTTGCTCTACCGACTGAGCTACACCGCTGTGATGCGATCAGTTCCCGCCTCGCGGCGGGAACCTCTCACACCAGAGCCCCAATACGGAATCGAACCGTAGACCTTCTCCTTACCATGGAGACGCTCTACCGACTGAGCTATTGGGGCGAGCGATGAAGACATTACACGCTCGGCAGCCGTTCACCCAAATCCGTTTCGCGGCGCCCTCGGGACCCTGATCCGGCGGGCTTCCCAGGCGCCTCTGCCGCCCCCGCCGCAGGCCATCGACGCAGCTCCCGCACGGCGGACCACACCGGTACGACTATTGCGCTCCTCCCGGCCGCGAGCGGATCACCGCCCTAGGCTCGACTCACTCTGCGTGATCTTGCGTCCCCGCGCAGTCCCGCGCGCAGCCCCGAGCACCGAGCACCTGGAGCGCGATGCCCGACAGCCAGCCCCAGCCGCATCACTCGTCGTCCTCGTCGTCGTCCCCGGGGTCGTCCGGTGCGTCCGATCCGGCCGCGCTGCTGCTCTGCGGGGCACGGCTCACCGACGGCCGGAGCGTGGACGTCCGGCTGGGCGGCGGTCGCATCGAGGCGGTGGGCACGGCGGGGAGCCTGGCGACGAGCGGCACGCGCGCGTGCGGCGCGCGCGTGGACCTCACCGGCTACCTGCTGCTGCCGGCCCCCGCCGATCCGCACGCCCACGGCGACACCGCGCTCTCCGCCGACGCGGACGGCCCGGTCTCCTACGACCCCCAGGACGTCCAGCGCCGGGCCACGGAGGCGGCTCTGCTGCAGCTCGGCCACGGCGCGACCGCGGTGCGGGCCCACGTGCGGGTGGGCGACGTGCAGGGGCTCGGCGCCCTGTCCGCCGTCCTGCGCGCCCGGCGGTCCCTGCGCGGGCTCACCGAGCTGACCGCGGTGGCCATGCCGCGGCTGCTGACCGGCGTGGCCGGGGCGGACGGGCTCGCCATGCTGCGGGACGCGCTGAAGATGGGCGCGTCGGTGGTGGGCGGCTGTCCGGATCTGGACCCCGATCCGACGGGCTATGTGGAGGCGGTCCTGGATGTAGCCTCCGAGCACGGCTGCCCGGTCGACCTGCACACGGACGCCGACGACCCGGCGCGGCTGTCCCGGCTGGCGGCCATGGCGGGCGGTCTGCGCCCCGGTGTGACGCTCGGGCCATGCGGCGGCCTGGGGCGCCTGCCGGCCGATGCGGCGGCCCGCACGGCGGACCAACTCGCCGCGGCCGGTGTGACGGTGGTGTGCCTGCCGCAGGGCGGCTGCGGGGGCGTGGAGCAGCGCGGGACGGCGCCGGTACGGCTGCTGCGCGCGGCCGGGGTGCGGGTGGCCGCGGGGAGCGGGGCGCTGCGGGACGTGTCCAACCCGGTGGGCCGCGGTGACCCCTTGGAGGCGGCGTATCTGCTGGCCTCCCGTTACGGGCTGAGCCCCGAGGACGCCTACGACACGGTGAGTTCGGGGGCGCGGACGGTTCTGGGCCTGCCCGAGGTCCGGGTCGAAGCGGGCTTTCCGGCCGACCTGTTGGCGGTGCGGGGGGACCGGCTGGCGGGGGCGTTGTCGTTGGCGTACAGCCGGATCGTGATGCATCGGGGGCGTGTGGTGGCGCGGACGAGTGCGGTGCGGGAGTACTGCAACTCGGCGGCGGTGGAGTTGGGGCTGCCCCGGCAGGGGCGAGGGGACGTTTCCTGAAAGGGTGCGGGCCGGGTTTCGGGGGTGTGCGGGGGGTGTTGTGGGGGCGCGCGGGGCGCGTCGCGCTCGGTAAGTCGCTCTCAGCGGCCCCGGGGTGAGGCGCGGGGCCCGCGTCGAGACCGATGCGGTCCGGGGGCTCTCCCGGTCAGGTGGTGGGGCCCTGGGGGCTCATGCGGCGAATGCGGCCGTCCGGGCGTACGGTCGAAGGCATGCGCACAGTCATCGCTGGAGGTCATGGTCAGATCGCGCTGCGGCTGGAGCGGCTGCTCTCCGCGCGCGGGGACGAGGTCGCGGGCATCATCCGCCGCGCCGAACAGGGCGACGATCTGCGGGAGGCGGGCGCCGAACCGGTGGTGCTGGACCTGGAGTCGGCGACGGTGGGGGAGGTCGCGACGCATCTGCGGGGTGCGGACGCGGCGGTCTTCGCGGCGGGCGCCGGGCCGGGCAGCGGGTCGGCCCGCAAGGAGACGGTGGACAAGGACGCGGCGATCCTCTTCGCGGACGCGGCGGTGCGGGCGGGCGTACGCCGGTACGTGATCGTCTCGTCGATGGGCGCCGATCCCCGGCACGAGGGCGACGACATCTTCGACGTGTACCTGCGGGCCAAGGGCGAGGCCGACGAGTACGTGCGCGGCCTGTCCGCACTGGACTGGACGGTCCTGCGGCCCGGTGCGCTGACGGACGACGCCGGTACGGGCCTGGTCCGCCTGGAGGCCCACACGGGCCGCGGCCCGATCCCCCGCGACGACGTGGCCGCCGTACTGGCAGAGCTGATCGACACCCCGGCCACGGCCGGGCTGACCCTGGAGCTGGTCAGCGGCTCGGCGCCGGTGTCGGTGGCGGTGAAGTCGGTGGCGGGCAACTGAGGCCGCCGCGCCCTCAGAACAACGGCAGCTGACCGGGGAACTCGGGCACGACGTACCCGTCCAACGACGGCTGTGCGGCCCCGAGTTCCGCGGGGCGCCGAGAACCGGCGCACGAGACGAGTTCCCCGCTGCTCCGCGCACCGGGCGGATCGTGCCGCGCGAACCGCCCGGCCACCACGGCGATCTCCCGACGGCACTCGGGGCACCTTCTGCGACGAGTGGTCATGGACCCAGTCTGCCCGGCAACGGCCGCACACAAAGAGACCCCCTCAGCTCTGTGTTTCCACAGTGCTGAGGGAGTCTTCCCCGAAGTGGCGGCGCCAGGATTCGAACCTGGGAAGGCTGAGCCGGCAGATTTACAGCGGGCTGGCTCTAATGCTCCTGACCAGGTGATTCGAGTGTCAGAGGCCGTGGTGGGGGACGTCTGGGGGAACCTGTCAGTGCTGTGATCTACGGTGTCGCGCATGGCAGCTTCTGAGATCACTCGTGCAGGCATCTTGCAGGCGATTGAGGAGCACGACCGGATCGGCCCGGAGGCGTTCCGGGACTTCTACGGCTACCGAGCCGCGGCTACCTACCTGCTGGAACACGAGGGGAACCTGTACGACTCGAAGGCGATAGCTGGCGTTGCTCACCGGTACGACTTCGGGGAGGCCCTCAAGCCGTCCCAGTTCAGCGGGGGGCTGAAGCATGCAGTGGCATGGCTGACGAGGGAGGGCTTCAGCGTGGTGGAGCCCCCCAAGACCTTTCTACGGCGCGTGGGAGACGTCCGGCCGGCTCGACGTGCGACGGGACCCGCTCTGCACCGTCCCGTTCTGCTGCTCTGGGCAATCGGCCAGGCTCTGGCCGGAACACCCCGCATGCAGTCATGGTCGACCGTCCGTGATGCTGTCGCACCGCTGCTGGTGAAGCACGGTCAGGTAGAAGACGGTGTAGACGGGGTCCGTTACCCGTTCTGGGGACTCGTGCGCGATGGACTGTGGACCATCGCGCAGGGGCAGGAACTCACTCTGACCAGCCGCGGGCGGCGCCCGACACTGGAGTCGCTGAACGAGGTCAATCCCCTTGGCGGTCTGCGCGAGGACGACTACAACCTGCTCCGCTCGCACCCGGATGCTGCGGCATCCGCGGCTGCCGGACTGATCCTGCGCTACTTCCATCCCCTTCCAGCAGGCTTGCTCGAAGACTTCGGCCTCCACGAGTTGCTCGCCGGTAGGTGGCCGGATGCTCTGCGCCCGCTGCTTGGGGAAACATTCAAGGATCGGGACGCCATCTGGCGGACCTATGGCGGCCAAAAGATGGCAGGGATCGGCTGCCTCGCCGACGGCATCCTGAGCGCCTTCTCAGACGACAAGGGGCCTTACGCCGATGGGCGCATCCCAGACACTAACTGGATCGCCTACGTAGGCGACGGTCTGTCTGGCGACCAGAAGCTGACGGACGGCAACGAACTCATGGCCCAGCATCAGGCGGCTGGTCGCCCGCTGCGCTACTGGCACAAGCCGTTCCAGGGACAGTTCAGCTTCGAAACCTGGGCCGTGATCGTGCAACGCCGACTGCGGTGGGGCGTGGGAGAGGACAAGTTGCCCCGTCGTGAGTTCCTTTGGGTGCTGGCGCCTGTCCCCTCCCCGGAGCGGGAGACCTGGTCCGCCGACGTATTCGAAGCGCTGGATGCCGATACAGGGGAGCTCCACGACGACACCGGCGACTACCGTCCCAGCGACCTCGCCCTTGAAGCCCCGGCCGTCGAGGAGAGCGACGCGGATGCGTATCGGCGTCTGGCGCAGAAGGCCGAGGCGAACGCCGAGCGTCGCGGCCAAATGAAGAAGCCGACACTGGCCGACAAGTACGTACGCGACCCCAGCGCACGAGCTGCCGTCATCAAGCGCTGCCGCGGCAGGTGCGAAAACCCTCAATGCGCAGGCCACCCCACCGAGCTGACCACAGCCGGCCTGCCAATCTTGCAGGTCGACCACGTCGAAGACCTCGCCAAGGAGGGACCCGATGTGCCTTGGAACATGATCGCCTTGTGCCCCAACTGCCACGCCCTCAAGACCTACGGCAAGAACAAAGAGAAGCTCCGGCGCCAGCTCGCCGCTACAGCACGACGCCTCCATGAGGCGATGCTCGACTAACTGCGCCGACGTTGCCGTCAGGTACTGCCGTCAAGGGCGTCAGCGGGCCTCTGGTCGATGGTGCAACAGCTCACGTCGGCAGGCACCCTTGTGGTCTACTCAGTTCCCGTGATGAACGTCGGGGAACAGCAACTCTTCCACTTCACACATGTCCGGCACCTGCCCGACATCCTGACCGAGAAGCGCCTGCTCTCGGACAGTGCCATGCAAGGCAGGGGCGGCGTGCCAATGGAGTGTGGAGACAGGGATGTCAAGGCCGAACGGCGCACGCGACGGGTCACCGTCCCGCCTTGCGGATGCCCCGCTGACTACGTTCCGTTCTACTTTGCCCCGAGATCGCCAATGCTCTACGTGATCAGTCGAGGCGGCGTATCGACGTACCGGGAAGGGCAGCCCCCACTCGTCTATCTGGTCACGTCCGTGAATGCTGTCAGGGCATCCGGGAGGCCCTACGTGTTCAGCGACGGCAACTGCGCGAACGAGATCACCCGCCACTTCAACGACTTGAGCATGCTGCCGAGCGTCGTGGACTGGGAGATCATGGAAGCACGGTACTGGGCGAACACGGCTGACGATGGTGACCGCATGCGGCGGCGCATGGCGGAGCTCCTCGTGCATGAGCATCTTCCTGTGACTGCTCTCCAGGAGATCGCAACTTACGATCATGATCACGCACAGGAAGTACGGCACCTGCTTCGGGAGGCAGGAGCCGAGATTCCGGTCACTGTCAGACGTGAGTGGTACTACTGAGATGACGACAACGAACGACCTCTTCAGGGAAGGGCAACGATGATCACGCGTGGCACCGGCAACCTGCTTCTGGCAGATGTCGATGCCCTTGTTAACACGGTCAATACCGTGGGCGTCATGGGCAAGGGCATCGCCTTGCAGTTCAAGCGGGCTTATCCGGAGAACTTCAAGGACTACAAGGCGTCTTGCGATCGCGGCGACGTCATGGTCGGCCGAATGCACGTACATGAGGTCAAGCAGCTAGGCAGCCCGAGATTCATCGTCAACTTCCCAACAAAGCGTCACTGGCGTGCCCCATCTCGAATCGAAGACATCGCGTCGGGCCTTGTGGCGCTACGCGACGAAATCGTCGAGCGCGGAATAAAATCCATCGCAGTGCCGCCGCTCGGGTGCGGCAATGGCGGTCTCGATTGGCGCGATGTTGAACCAATGATCCGCCAAGCACTAGGCACTATTCCCGGAGTGGAAGTTCGAGTTTGGGAACCATCCGGAGCTCCAAGCGCAACGTCCATGCCAAACGCTACTGAGGCACCGAATATGACCAAGGAGCGCGCAGCATTTCTTGCCGCCCTTGACCGCTATATCCGAAGTGGAATTTCGCGGGGACTCGCCTTCGAACCTCGCGTGTCACTTCTAGAGGCACACAAGGTTGCATATTTCCTTCAAAAGTTGCACCTGCCGCTAGGACTCCACTTCGAAAAGGGAATCTACGGCCCCTACTCCCAACCCCTCGATAGAGCGGTCTCCAACATGGAAGGCCACTTTCTAACGGGGTTTGGCGATGGAACGAGCGGTGCTCAGGCGATCCTGGAGCTCAACAAGGACTCCGTAGTTGAGGCCGAGCAACTACTCAAGCAATACTTGAGCTTCGAAGAGGTTGCGGCGAAGCTCCAGACGCTAACGGCAGGCTTCGAAGACGCATTCGGCATGGAACTCTTGAGCACCGTCCTGTTTGCCGCCGAGGAACTCGTATCTCCCCCACCCACCCCTGAATCCGTTACAGCCTGCATCAGGGGATGGAACCATCGCAAGCAACGCCTCTTTACCGAGGATCACGTCCAGACGGCATGGCAGCGCCTAGCCCAAGTGGGCCTCCTGTAGCCTGATCCACCAACGCCATTCAGACTGGCATTTCAGAGATGACAGGGCAGCCTCCGCTACTGGCAGTGCCCACAGCAGCGCACTTTCACGTGCTACTGCAGTATGCCTCTTGAGGCACTCCACTCAGGCGGCGAGCGGAAGCCGTGCAGGAGGCGGCGTGCGGTCCATGAAGCCGTGATCCGCCAACTGCGCCTGGCGCTGAGCGAGCCAACCGGAGACCCGGGGACCACCGTTTACGGCCGCGCCTTCACGGACCGTGCGAATGTGCGTGAAGCCCTGCTCTAGGTAGTACCTCTGGAGTGCATCGTTTGTTGTCCATGCGTCCAAGCGAATCCACCGGGCTCCTGCACGACGGGCCCGGTCGCCTGCCCAGTCGAGCAATCGAGCGCCGAGGTTCTGCCCTGCGTATTCGCGGGCGACGGTGAGCTTGTTGATGAACATCGAAGGTTCGGTCAATTCGTCGTCAGTCCAGAGGCCCTGTTCGGCATCCGCGGTGAGAGTGATGGTGCCGGCGGTTGTATGCCCGTCGCGGAGCATGAACACGGCGCCTGCTTCGATCGTGGTGAGCAACTTGTCAGCCGGATACGGACGGCTCCACTGGTCGGACCCGAGACCGCGCAGCCAAGCTGCTGCCTCCTCACGGAAGGCCAGCAGCTTGGCAACGTCGTGCGGCTCTGCGGGGGTGATGATCACGTGTTCTCGCTCCGGGCGGCAAGGTCGCCGATCTCGTAGTTCATCCGGTTCAGGTCCCCCCGAAACGTTGTGATCGTGCAGCGGATAGGGCGATCTTTCGAGTAGCCGGTTCGCGTCCAGAGCATGACCGGCACCCCCGCTCCGATCTCCAAGAGGCGAGCCTCGTCCGGAGTGGGCATCCGGGCCGAGATCTCATCGAAGTACCCAACCTGCTCTATCCCCTGAGCGGCCAAGTACCGCGTTGTTCCCTCGTCGATGTCCCCAGGCTCAGCCAGTCGCGGCGACGCATCGATCAGCCACGAGGGATAGTAGGTCGCCTGAGTGGACCAGGGGACGTCGTCCACGTAGCGATGACAGAACCGCAATACCGTCTTCGCACTCGGTTCGATCTTGAGACGCTGAGCGATCTCCTGCGATGCCGGCAACATCTCGACGCGAAACGTCTGGTGCGGCCGTCGGCCCGCGTTCGTCACATCCGTGTTGTAGGCGTCGCCGTTCTGCGGAAACGTCAAGTTCTCGAAGCGAGAGGCGTTGAGTTCGAACACCTCGTGAGACTTGACTTCGTAGCCGAGACCCTGGCTGGACGAGACGAGCCCTTCGCTTACCAGCAGGCTCAGCCCGTTGCGGATGGTGTTCCGCGACGCGTCGAAGCGCTGCGACAGGTCGCTCTCTGAGGGCAGCCTCGACCCCGGCGCGTAGGTGCCGTTGTCGATCTCGCGACGCAGGACGTCGGCGACTTGCCGGTACTTCGGCTGCTTGTTCATGCCTTCATCATGACGCACTCGCGCAACTTGTTGGTACATGTAGGCCCCAATCCCTTGACGGCTCACGGTGCGTGGGTGCAGCATCACTGCATCAGCTTGTACCAACAAGCTGAGCAGGTGGTGCAACACCTTCAAGTGTGCTCCCTCCTGCCTACAACTCCACAGCGTGATCCACCGCAGCTAGGACGGCCGTGACGACTCCGGCCGAGGCGAGTGGAGATCAGTCGGTCACCTCCCGTCAGGGACACGCACCGACTCAAAAGAACGGATCTGCCCAAGGGCACCTACGCCACGCGAAGAGACCGAGATGCGATTACTCGGGTGAGCGGGACTGAGGCACAGATCCATATCGCGCAGTACGGGTCGTCACCTCCCGCAAAAGGTGTCCGGCGCGGCACAGGCCTGCGCATCTCTGACTTCCGCCGCATCAATGCGGCGGCCGGTTGCCTCCGCTGCTCGTCTCGTACGAGCAGCGCTGAGGGGAGCCGGATGCTCCGACTTCAACGGCGCGCGGCCCCGGTGTCCTACCACCGGGGCCGCTGTTCGGGCCGTTCCTGTGTGAGAGGAACCAGACCCAATGAGTCACATCGTCACTGTTCAAGACGCTGTTACCGCGTTCGCCGACTTCATGGAGCCGACGGACGCGGAGCTGGACGCGATCGAGCAGGAAATGCCCGTGATCCTCGCGGACGTCGACCTGCTGGACGCGCAGATCGCCACCCTCGACCGCACCCCGACCGAGCTGGACGTCCGCCGCATCCGGCGGGCCCGCCGCCGGGCGCTCGCCGCACGCGTCGCCCTGATCAACGCCGCGAACGAGACCCTGCCCGGGGGTGCGGCATGAGGCTTCACCGCAAGGGACGCGCCGCCCTGGTCCTGGCGCTGGTCGCCGTCGTCGGCATGGCGTTCCGGGTGTCGTGGAACGCGCTGCGGGACATCGCCGGCGCGGTCGGCGCGGACCAAACGGCCGCGATGCTGTATCCGTTCGTGGTCGACGGCTTGATGGCCCTGGCCCTGATCGCCACCCTCGTGCTCACCGACGACGCGCGGAAGTTCGCGCTGCGGGTGCTGGGCACCTACACCCTCGCTTCGCTGGTCCTCAACTACGTGCACGGTCTCGTGCCGGAGCTGCACAGCGATGGCGGCGCCCGGGTCGACTGGACTCGGCTGGCCGACTGGGACCCGGCGAACTGGGCTTTGGTTCTGCTCGCTACCTCGCTTCCGGTCGGGTCGATCTATTTCGGTTCCGATCTGGTCGCCAAGGTGTTGCACCACCGGCCCACCCCGACCACGGCCGCTAGCTCGAATGCGGAGGAATCGACCGAGACCATCGTGAAACGGTCTACGGCTGACCTCCCCGAATCGACCCCCGCGCCGATCACAGCGATGCTCGTGCGGGTGCCCGATCAGGGCCCGGTCGGGCACCTGAAGTCCTCCCCGATGCTCAAGCCGATCCCGCAGGGCGACACCCTCCCGCTCGCCCCGATCGAGCGGCGGGCGGTGCCTGCCGCGTCGACTCGATCCCGTCGGGCGACCGGCCGACTTCCCGAGGCGGTGAAGTCGCCCCGTTCCAAGCGCACCCCGGATCAGTTGCTCAGCGAGGCACGTATGGCGACGGCTGAGTGGCCGGATGCGAAGGTGACGGCCGAGGGCATTCGCCGGGCGGTGCGCACGTCGCCGACGAACGCGCGGATGCTGCGTGACACCCTGCTCGCCGAACGCGGCGCCGGGCCTGCTGAGGCGGTCGCCTGATGTCCGGTGTCTACGGCCGCTGCTTCGACCCGACCGGCGCCCGGCACGGCATACCCACCTACCCGTGGAAGCTCGCGCCGGACGGCCTGGCCACCCGCCGACAGTTACGCGCTCAAGGTCTGCGCCCCGGTGGTCAGCCGGTCGCGGCGCAGGCCATGCGCATCAACCGCCGCACCGGCACCCCCCGCGTGGCCTACCTCTACCGCGTCGACCTGGCGCTGCCCGTGCGGCCGATGACCTCGCGCAAGTGGGGCGCCCTCGCGCTCGCGATGCACGCCCGCTGCACCTGCCCGGTCTGCGGCATGACCTACAGCTACTGCCTGCCGACCTCTCTTGGCATGTGCGTGCTCTGCGCCTACCCCGACACCCCTGCCACCGCCGCGTGAGCTGCGGTAACTCATCCACGGAGACTGGTGTGAAGACCACTGTCCGCACGCACAAGATCCCCGGATACGGCCCCACTCTGCGCACCGCTACACGACTGACCGAGCAGGCCGTGCCGGTCGTGAACCGGGCGGTTGCCGGCACCATGCCGGACGTCGAGGTGATCCTGACCAACGAACGCGGCATGGCCGAACTGATGGCCGCCGCCGACGTCGCCCTCGCCGGCGCCCTGGACCGGCGCACCCTCGCCAACGCCGAACGCGCCGCCCGCAAAGTCGCCCGGGACATCCAGGCCAACGCCATCCCCCGCCTGGACGGAAGCGCGCTGCTGCTGATCGACGTGGACAAGCACCCCACCCCGGCCGAGTTCGCCCTGACGATCATTCACGAACTCGTCCACGCCATGCAGTTCAGCCGCAAGGGCGTGCTCGAACGGTGCGTCGCCAACGCCCGCGACCGGTTCCGCATCGAGCGCATGTCCCGCCGGCAGGCCCGCGAACACGACCGACTGCTCGACCAGGAAGAGGCCGAAGCCTACGGCCACGAGTACCTCGCCAACCGCATCGTCCCCGGCGCCCACCCCTGACAGGAGACGCACCCTCATGACCGAGAACAACGTCGTTCCCCTGCACAAGCCCACGGAAGACCAGTCTGCCGAGGACGCGACCGTCACCACCCTGACGGTCGTTTCGGAGGCCCAGGCCGCGCCGGTCGTGCCGTTGTGGGTGCGCTCCGGGCGGGCCGTGAAGCGGCTGGCCACCGACGACCGCACCACCACCACCGCCCGCGCGGTCGCCCGCCACACGCTGTACGTCGTCGGCGGCACCAGGATCGTCAGCCGCCGCGTGTGGGACTCCCGGACCTCCGCCCGCTACGAGCGCTACATGCGCGCCGCCGAAGCCGCGGGGAACATGGAGCTGGCGGCGGACTGGGAGGAGCGCGGGCAGCGCTTCCGCGACGCCCGCCACCGCCGCCGCATGGACCTGCTCACCTCGCCCATCGACGCGGCCAAGGGCGCCGCCGCCGGCGTCGGCATCGGCGTCGGCGGACTGATCGCCCTCGGCATAGCGCTCGCCGTGGCGACCGAGGACGCAAGCGACGTCCTCACCCCGCTCATGGCGGTCATCAAGCTGATCGCCCTGCTCATCACCATCGTGCAAGTCGTCTGGCCCTACGCCATCACCATCGGCCCGCTGCTGGCCCTTCTCGGGCTGTGGGCGGTGGGCAGCAAACAGCAGGCCGCACCCTCGTGGGCAATGCCCGCCACCGTCCGCAACAGCCAGGGCGAGCCGATCACCCCGTCCATCGTGGTCAAGGCCCTGCGCGACCTCGGTGTCGCGACCCTGCGCACCGCCATCAAGGACATGGGCGACGCCGGCGCTTCCATGCTCGGCCCAATCCGGATCGCCGGATGCGGCGTCGAGGTCGACGTCACCCTGCCCTCCGGGGTGGCGACGAACGAGGTGCAGACCCGTCGCCGCAAGCTCGCGGAAAACCTTTCTCGGCACGAGCACGAGGTGTTCATCACCATTCCCGAGGCGGCCCGCACGGTCCGGCTGTGGATCGCCGACTCGGGCGCGCTGGACGAGCCGATCGGCCCGTCCCCGCTGGTCACCGACGAAACCATGACCGCCAACTACAAGACCGGCCGCGCGCCATGGGGACAGGACCTGCGCGGGGACGCGGCGGAACTGAGCGTGTACCAGCGCCACCTCCTCATCACTGGCCGCTCGAACCAGGGCAAGACCGCCGCCCTGCGGGCGCTCGCGCTGTGGCTGTCGCTGGACCGGTCGGTGCAGTTCTGGCTTGCCGACCTCAAGGGCGTCGGCGACTGGTCCATGTTCGACGGCATCGCGGCCGTGCTGATCGAGGGACCCTCGGACGACCACTGCATTCAGGCGACCGAGATGGTCGAGAACGCGGTTGCCGAGATGAACCGCCGGATCGAGGAGCGCCGCACCGACCCGAGCGCCCTCTTCCCGCCCCTGATCGTGCTGGTGGACGAGGCGCAGAAAGCGTTCATGTGCCCGGCCAAGGACGAGGCCAAGCGCCCCTACGGCGGCTCCAAGGCCACATCCCGGTACTTCATGGCCGTGCGCGAGATTCACAACCAGGGCCGTGCCGTGGACGTGCTGATGTGGCAGGGCACCCAGGACCCCACCGACCAGAACCTTCCCAAGCTGGTCCGCGAGGGTGCCCACACCCGCGCCTCCCTCGTGCTGGGCACCGAGTCCCAGTCGAAGATGGCGCTGGGCGACAAGGCCGTTGAGGACGGGGCCGCCCCGCACATGCTGCGCCAGGGCATCGACAAGGGCACCCTCGTGGTGGCCACCGACGGCATCGACATGCCCAAGGGCCAGTCGTTCATCACGGTGCGCACCCACTTCATCGACGACGACCCCGCCGACCAGATCGCAGAGCGTGCCAAGGCCCTGCGCGACGGGGTGACGACCCTGCGCGTGATCGAGCGCGGCGAGGAGCGCGACGCGCTCGCCGACATCGCCGCTGCCATCGGCGATGCCTCACGGCTGCCCACGACGGACGTCCTCAAGCGGCTGGCGATGCTCGACACGGATGCCTACGGCAACTGGACCAACGGCGACCTCAAGCGGGTGCTGGAGGCCGAGGGCGAGGAGCCGAAGAAGTCCCACGGCCGCATGGTCGTCCACCGTGATCACGTCCTGCGCGCCCTCGCCAACCGCGACTCCGACGGTTCCGCTTCCGCCTCCCAGTAGCGGGGAGGCAGACCCGTCCGCGCTGGGGAGGCGGGGAGATCTCCCCAACCGCCTCCCCGCCCCGCTTCCCCCGCTGTGATCAGCGAGAACAGCGTTTCGGGGAGGCGGGGAGGCGCGCAGGTCAGCACCCCCGTAACCCCCTCCACAGCACCCCAGACAGGGGGTGCCTCTGTCTCCCCAAGCCAGCACCGGAAGGGATTCCGCATGCACGCCCACACGCCCGGCGGACCGCCGGGAATCCTCGCCCCGCACATCCCCGCCGACGCCTACCGCCGCGCCCAGAACACCGGCGCCCCGGTCGTGATCGTCGTCCACACCACCGACCCGAGCGGCATCCGGTGGCGCCGCGTGCTGATCGCGGTCGGTGTCGCCGGCGCCGCGGCCATCGGCTGTTGGGGTTTGGTCGTCGCGCTGTGCGCGCTGCTGGACGCCACCGCCCACGCCGTAGCCGTCATCGCCGCCGCGGCCGGACCCGTCGGCATCGGCGGGATCACGCTCAAGCGCGCCCGTGCCAAGTAGCCCCGCCCCTTTCTCCGAGCCGTCCGGCGGCTCGATGCGCGCGGCCCGCCGGCCGCCGCGCAACCGGCACACCGGCCGCCCCGCATCCCCGAGGCTGCCCCGCGCCCACGCCCACCGCCCTCACTCCCTCCACCACAGCGCAGGGCAAAGGGGCCGCAGAGGGGATGTCCGGCCCCCGACCACGCCATAACAGGCTCACTACCTGCGCAAACCCCGCTTGGCCGAATCGCGCCCGCAACACCTAGCGCAACACCTAGCGCAACTTCTTGGCGCAACACCTAGCGCAACCTCTAGCGCAACAGCTGGCCCTGCCCGAGCTCGCACGATGGCCGGCCACAGCAACGACAACACGGCCACTCGCACGCCAGGCTCCAACCACCGCCCCTACAGCCCCTGCTGACTCAGGAGAGGTCTGCCATGCCCGAGGAAGAGCTGTACTGCGACGACTGCGCCGACTACGGATGCCCCGGTCACCGCGACTGCGACCAGTGCTCCGACGACATCTGCAACGAATGCGGCGGCTGCGCCTGCCCCGAGACCTACTGCCCTGGCTACGTCGCCCACTACACCGGCACCGACTTCTAGCAACGCCAAGGGCGGCCCCCTCATCTCGCCAAAGATCCGGGGCCGCCCTTGCCAACCAGTCCACAACAGACCTGTTGGAGGTCTCCCAGCATGACGCAACCCACCGACATCCGGCGAGCCCTCGCCTTACTCGCTACCCTCGCTCCGGCCGTGGGGGTGACGGTATGAGCGCGCTTCCCGAGATCGTGCACATCGTCCTGGACCTCGCGGAAGCAGGCATCCCAACGCTGCCTCTGCGCCAGGGCAAGGTCCCGTTCGGCAACTGCCGCACCTGTGTGCAGAACGCGTGCGGCGGCCGGCCGAACATGAAGCAGGCTGGACCGTGCTATTGCCCTGCTCCCTGCCATGGATGGGCCGCCGCTACAACCGACCCGGACGTGCTCACCTCGCGCCCGTGGCTGCGCGCCTGGCGTCATGCCGTGGCCGTGGCCTACCACCCCGGAGGCGCCGGCCTGACCGTGGTCGACCTCGACGACGAGGCGGCCATGGAGTGGGCCCACCACGCGCTGCCCGGCACCCGCACCGTGACGACCACGCGAGGTCAGCACTGGATCTACCAGGGCACCATGCGGTCCGTGAACGCGGTCCGCCCTGGTGTGGACATCAAATCCACCATGGCCTACGTCCGCTGGCTCGGCACCGGAACCGGTGCCATCACGGCGCTCCCGGACATCGTGCGCGAGCTAGCCGCGGAGAAACCCTCGGTCGTCCGGCCGGTGGTGCAGGTACTCACCGCGTCCGCGCCAGCTGGCGGCGGGCAGTGCCCGCACCGCACGCCGACGTATCTGGACCGTGGCATTGCCATGGCCGAGCAGGCCATCACTGAGGCCCGCAGCGCGGTGCACGCCACCGTCTACCGCACCTTTCTCGCGGTGCTGTCGAAGCACGGCCGATGCGGCTGCCTCACCGATGCCCACATCGCGCGGCTGTTCAGCGCTGCGCAGGCCAAGGGCGAGTCCCCTCGACACTGCGCGGACGCGTGGACCAACGCCCTGACCACGTTGGGGCTGTGACCGTGTCCGACGACGAGAAGGACCCCGCACGCAAGGTCATCACTGACTACGCCCAGTCCCACTTCCGGTACTTCCGGACCGTGGACGGGACCGTGTACGCGCAGCGCACCGGCCACCCCGTGGCCCGCCCGATCCGCTCCCAGGGCACCAGCGGGAGCCACCGCCAGGAACTCATGGTCGGCCTCTTCCGCGACGGGGTCGGCATCTTCAACGGAACCGCCCTCAAGGAGGCGTTGGATTTGATCGAGGCACTCGCCCTGACCGAGCAGGTACAGCCCACCCATATCCGCGTCGCTCCCGGATTCGACGGCGCGACCTGGCTCGACCTCGGCCGCGATGACGGCCAGTCCGTCCGCATCCACCCCACCGGCTGGGACATCCGCGTCCCCGACCCCGAGGAGGTGTGCTGGCGGCGCACCCAGCTCACCGGGGAACTCCCCCTGCCCGCCAAGGACACCGACGGCAAGGGCATCGATCTGCTGATGCGGCTGTGCAACTTCGCCGACGCCAAAACCGAAGCCCTGGCCATCGCCTGGCTCATCGGCTGCCTGGAGCCGTCCGTACCCGTCCCCGCACCGTTCCTGACCGGCCCCCAAGGGGCGGGCAAGTCGACCGGCGGACGGATGCTGATCCGGATCATCGAGGGCATGACCGGGGACCTGCGGCGGGCGCCCAAGGATGAAGAGAACATGATCACGGCGGTGGCGGCCGGATGGGTCACCGCCCTGGACAACCTCTCCCACCTGCCCCCGGACCTGTCCGACCTGATGTGCTGCATCATCACCGGGGCCGAGAGCATCAAGCGCGCGCTGTTCACCGACGGCGACGTCGTCCGCTCCCGCTACCGCCGCCCGATGCTGCTGACCGGCATCGACGTCGGCGTCATCCGCCCCGACCTCGCCGAACGCCTCCTCACCCTGCGCCTGGAACGCCCCCGCGTCCGGCGCACCGAGGCCGAGCTGTGGGCGGAGTACGCCGAGATCCTGCCCCTCGTCCTCGGCTCCCTGCTCGACCTGACCGTCAAGGTGCGCGCGGTGCAGGCCGAGACCCCGACCGACCTGCGGATGGCCGACTTCGCCCACCTGTGCGCCCAACTCGACGCCGCCACCGGCTTCGGGACACTGGAGGCGTACCGGGCCAGCCTGGACGACCTCAACGACGACGTCATCGAAGGTGACCTGCTGGCCCAGACGGTCCTCAAGCACGCCGCCGGCCTCGCCCCGGGCGAGGAAGAACGGATGACGTCAGCGGAGTGGCTGCACGCCCTCACAGCCCTCTACAGCGGCGAGGAATGCCGCCCCCTGCCCAAAGGCTGGCCCACCACGGGCAAGGTGCTGTCCGACCGGCTGCGACGCATCCAGCCCACCCTCGCCGCGCGGGGCGTCCTGGTCGACTGGGGACGCACCAGCGCCGCCCGCTACATCGAACTCAGCAGGCAAGCCCCGCCCCCGCCGCCCGAGCAGCAGGCCGCGTTCTAGCCGCCCCCGGGACCAGGCGGACAAGCAAGAGGAGCACGCATCGCCCCGGACGGGTGCTCCTCTTGCTGGTCCGGCGGCGCAGCCGCCCTGCAAGGGTCGCGCCGCGCAGCGGCCCGTTCTTCAAGCCCTGAGTGGCACCAAAGAACACAGACCACCCCCCTTCTTTGTCCTAAGGAGGGAAGGTCTGCGTCACTGCGTCACCACAGCCCCGACAGACGGCCACTGACCTGCGGCTACAGGCGGTGACGCAGACGGCGAATCCTGCGTCATCCCGCGTCACCTGCGTCACCCCGTGACGAGAGCCCGTGTCATCGGTGACGCAGGGCCCATCTCGCTGCGTCACCGAAACCCGCAGGTCAGACGCCTGATTGACGCAGGTGACGCAATGACGCAGAAATCCCAGCTTCGGACAGCACACACCCCAAGCCAGCCCAAGCGAGGAGTAGCAACGATGGCCCGCCCCAAGATGCTTAAGCTCTCCGAAGTCCTCGAAGAGATCGAGATGAGCCGCGCCGCCTTCTACCGCATGCGCGCCCGGGGGCAGGCGCCGCGCCTACAGAAGCTCCCCAACGGCCATCTCCGCGTCAGCCGCGCCGACCTCGACGCCTGGTGGGCGTCGTGCGAGGAACGCGCCGCCTGACCACACCACTTCCCCCTCACGCCCGCCCCATCTGGGGCGGGCGTCTTACTGCTCGGAGAGCCATGCCCCTCACCTATGACGTCCGGATCTACAGCATCGAGACCCGCCGGGACCGCCCGAAGCCCTACCGCGTCCGATGGCTTGTGGGCCCCCAGAAGCACTCCAAGAGCTACACGCTCAAGGCCCAAGCGGACGGCCGTCGTTCGGAGCTGATGACCGCACTCCGCAAGGGCGACCAGTTCGACGTGGAGACGGGCCTCCCTGCCTCCGAACTGCGTGCGCTGAACGGCTCCGTGACCTGGTACGAGCACACCCGCGCCTACATCGACCGCAGGTGGGACAGACTCCCCGCCAAGTCACGCCGCAATGACGCCGACGCCCTGGCAACCATCACCCCCGTGCTCGTGAAGACCAACGTCGGGCAGCCGGCGCCCCGCGTACTCCGCACCGCTCTGTACGGGTGGGCGTACAACAAGAGCCGTTGGCCACAGGAGCACCCCAACGACGTTACGGACGCCCTGAGTTGGCTGGAGAAGAACTCACTGCCTGTCTCCGCGCTGGAAGACCCCGCCACGCTCCGTCGGGCCCTGGACGCCCTGTCGACGCTCCTGGACGGCTCCCCCGCGGCTGGCCGCACGGCGCGACGCAAGCGCGCGTGCCTCAGTGACGTCTTGGGGGTCGCGGTCGAACAGCGCTACTTCAGCGTTCCGGTCAACCCGCTGTCCACCATGAAGTGGTCGGCACCGAAGTCCACGGAAGAGGTGGACCCAGCGAGCGTCGCCAACCCTCGCCAGGTCCGGGCTCTACTTGAGGGCGTGCGAACCCAGGGCGAGCGTGGGGCGCACCTTGAGCCCTTCTTCGGGTGCCTGTACTACGCCGCCATGCGCCCCGCGGAAGCGGTCGGGCTGACCATGTCCCAGTGCCATTTGCCGGAAAGCGGGTGGGGCAAGCTCACCCTTCGCGGGGGGATCGTCCACGCCGGGCGCAACTGGACGGACGACGGGCGGGCCCATCAGGACCGGCATCTCAAGGCGCGAGCCGAGAGAGACTCGCGCGTGGTCCCCATCCCTCCGCACTTCGTAACGATGCTCCGTGGACACGTTCAGCGTCACGGCACGGCTCCCGACGGCCGCCTGTTCCGTACAAGCCGCGGCGGTGTGATCCAGGACACGGGATACGGCGAGGTGTGGGCGTCTGCCCGAGAGATGGCGCTGACGCCGGAGGAGGAGGCGTCGCCGCTCGCCCGGCGACCGTACGACCTCCGATGCGCCGGGGTCTCGTTCTGGCTCTACAGCGGGGTCGACCCGATGGAGGTTGCGCGTCGAGCCGGGCACTCAGTAGCCGTGCTACTGCGCGTCTACGCCAAGGTTCTGGCGCAGGCGCAGGAGCGGGCGAACCGTCAGATCGAGGCTGGCCTGCGGGAATGGGACGGATCCGGCACGTCCCCCGGGGGACGCCTGGGGGACACACGCTGATCAGTCTTGGGACTCACCCGAGACACGGCGAGACAAGCAGACCGTTTCGATTCAGGTTCGATTAATCGCGTTCGAATACGAAGAAACCCCCTCCGATCCGCGTTCCCGCAGTTCGGAGGGGGTTTACCTTCATGTGGCGGCGCCAGGATTCGAACCTGGGAAGGCTGAGCCGGCAGATTTACAGTCTGCTCCCTTTGGCCGCTCGGGCACACCGCCGGGGTTGTTGTCCTTCGAACGGCCTCTCGGCTGCGTTCCCCGGCAACGACGTAAACAATACCCGATGCCAGGGGATGCTTCGCCACCCGATTGATCTCCGCTCCGGTGACCGGGGATGGCTAGGCTTATCCGGATGCGGCCCGGGATGGACACCGGGCTCGGCGGTCGCCCCCACGTACGCCGATACGCACCAGATACGGACCCCGATACAAGGAGCCACAGCACATGGCCGACTCCAGTTTCGACATCGTCTCGAAGGTCGAGCGGCAGGAGGTCGACAACGCCCTCAACCAGGCCGCCAAGGAGATCTCGCAGCGCTACGACTTCAAGGGCGTGGGCGCCTCGATCTCGTGGTCCGGTGACAAGATCCTCATGGAGGCGAACTCCGAGGACCGGGTGAACGCTGTCCTCGACGTCTTCCAGTCCAAGCTGATCAAGCGCGGCATCTCCCTGAAGGCGCTGGACGCGGGCGAGCCGCAGCTCTCCGGCAAGGAGTACAAGATCTTCGCGTCGATCCAGGAGGGCATCTCCCAGGAGAACGCGAAGAAGGTCGCGAAGATCATCCGTGACGAGGGCCCGAAGGGTGTGAAGGCCCAGGTCCAGGGCGAGGAACTGCGCGTCAGCTCCAAGAGCCGCGACGACCTGCAGACCGTCATCTCCCTGCTCAAGGGCAAGGACTTCGACTTCGCGCTCCAGTTCGTGAACTACCGGTGACCTGCCGGTCCGCAGCGCTGCGGACCGGCTGAGCGTGTGGCGGGCGGGATCGACGGCTCGGTGCGTGACGGCGGTGAGCCTCCGCGACGAAGGGCGGGCACCTGGTGGGTGTCCGCCCTTCCCGCCTGCCGGCCGCGGTTGGGGAAGGTGCCCGGTCGGGCTCCGTGGACCTGCTGTGATCCTCGTCCCGGCGGAGTGCGCTCGTCGGTCGTGCGGGTGTTCGCCGCCTGTTGGTGGCGAGGTCGTCACCGCTGCACCGGGCGGTTGCGACGATCAGTAGGGTTCGGCCCATGACTCAGTCCGCTGCCGGGCTCCGGCGCACCCTGGGTGTGGGCGACGCCGTGGTCATCGGGCTCGGCTCGATGATCGGGGCCGGGATCTTCGCCGCCCTGGCACCCGCGGCCCACGCCGCCGGCACGGGGCTGCTGCTCGGCCTTGCCGTCGCCGCCATGGTCGCCTACTGCAACGCCACCTCCTCGGCGCGGCTGGCCGCGCTGTATCCGGCCTCCGGCGGCACCTATGTGTACGGCCGCGAGCGGCTCGGGGAGTTCTGGGGCTATCTCGCGGGCTGGGCGTTCGTGGTCGGGAAGACGGCCTCCTGTGCGGCGATGGCGCTCACGGTGGGCGCGTACGTCTGGCCGGACCAGGCGCACGCGGTGGCGGTCGCGGCCGTGGTGGCGCTGACCGCGGTGAACTACGGCGGACTGCAGAAGTCCGCCTGGCTGACGCGGGCGATCGTGGCGGTGGTGCTGGCGGTCCTCGCTTCCGTGGTGGTGGTGTGCCTGTCGTCCGGGGAGGCCGATGCCGGGCGGCTGGACGTCGGGACCTCCGGTGGCGTGGGCGGTGTGCTTCAGGCGGCCGGTCTGCTGTTCTTCGCGTTCGCCGGGTACGCGCGCATCGCGACGCTCGGCGAGGAGGTGCGGGATCCGGCGCGCACCATCCCCCGCGCGATCCCGATCGCCCTCGGGATCGCGCTCGCGGTGTACGCGTGCGTGGCGGTGGCCGTCCTGTCCGTGCTGGGCGCCGACGGTCTCGGCGCCGCGGAGGCGCCGCTGGCCGACGCGGTGCGGGCCGCCGGCGTGCCGGGTCTGGTGCCGGTCGTCCGGGTCGGCGCCGCCGTGGCCGCGCTGGGGTCGCTGCTCGCCCTGATCCTGGGGGTCTCCCGGACGACGCTGGCCATGGCGCGTGACCGGCATCTGCCCGGCGCTCTGGCGGCCGTGCATCCGCGGTTCCAGGTGCCGCACCGGGCGGAGCTCGCCGTGGGCGCGGTGGTCGCGGTGCTGGCCGCCACGGTGGATGTGCGCGGCGCCATCGGGTTCTCCTCCTTCGGCGTGCTGGCGTATTACGCGGTGGCCAACGCCTCGGCCTGGACGCTCGGGTCGGGTCCGTCGGCGCGGGTGGTACCGGCGGTGGGTCTGGTCGGCTGCGCGGTTCTGGCGTTCGCGCTGCCCTGGGTGTCGGTGGTCGTCGGTGCCGGGGTGCTGGCGGTGGGGGTCCTCGCGTACGGCGTACGGCGGTGGCGGGCGGCTCGGTAGGCCTGCGGGGCGCTGCTCTCCCCGGGGTCTACGAGGCTCGCGTCGTCCGTATGCGGAAGTCGGTCCACGGGGCCATGTCCATGTCGTCGTTCGTCTCCTCGTACCAGCCGGTGCCCTCGACCCAGCTGTGGAGCCACAGTTCGAGGCTGGGCGCGTCCACGTACCAGGCCTGGTCGCTGGTGTCGGCGTTCGGTTCGAAGAGCAGGACGGGGGCCTCGGGGGCGTGGCAGTCCACGCACGCGTACATCGCGCAGCCCCAGTGGGAGATCGGCAGGACGCCCTCGGGCCAGGGCCAGTCGGGGTCCTTGCGGCCGCTCTCGCGATTGGCGAGGTACTGCACGACGGCCGCGGGTTCGCCGGACGGGGGCCTTCGAGGAGGGGCAGCAGACCGTACTCCGGGCCGAAGCCGCCGTCTCCTATGCGCAGGTAGAGCTCGGCGAGCAGCGGTGGCAGGGAGAAGCCGAGGGCCGCCTCGGCGCGGGCGAGGGCGGCCGGATCCACGGGATCGGGGAGGGAAGTCCAGCCCCAGGGGCGGGTGTCGTGGGCCTTGGCCGCCACCCGTGCCAGCAACTGCTCGATCTCGGTCATGCGTTCATGATGCAATCCGGCACTGACAATCGAGCGGGGCCTGTGGACAACCTCCGGCTTGTGGACAATCGCCGGCCTGTGCACAGCAGCTCACGGCCTGGGGTCAACGTCCGAGTTGTGCACAGCCCACGGCCTGCGGACAGCCGGCCGGCTACCAGCTCGTCGACGCGAACGCCTGGTCGGTCCGGACGATTTCGCGCCCCATCGGCAGCAGGGAGACCGGGATCAGCTTGAAGTTGGCGATGCCCAGCGGGATGCCGATGATCGTGACGCACAGGACGATGCCGGTGGCGATGTGGCCGAGCGCCAGCCACCAGCCCGCCAGGACCAGCCACAGGACGTTGCCGACGCAGGACGGCGCGCCCGCGTCCCGGCGTTCGACCGCGGTGTACCCGAAGGGCCACAGGGCGTAGATGCCGATGCGGAAGGCGGCGATGCCGAACGGGATGCCGATGATGGTGATGCAGAGCAGCACGCCCGCGACCATGTAGGCGAGGAACAGCCAGAAGCCGCTGAGGACGAGCCAGATGACGTTCAGAACTGTCTTCACTGGTGGGTACCTGCCATCTTCTCGAGCCGCGCGATCCGCTCGGCCATCGGCGGGTGCGTGGTGAACATCTTGGACAGCCCCTGCCCCGGGCGGAAGGGGTTCGCGATCATCATGTGGCTCGCCGTCTCGATCCGGGGCTCCGGTGGAAGCGGAAGCTGCTTGGTGCCCGTTTCGAGTTTGCGCAGGGCGCTGGCGAGGGCGAGCGGGTCGCCGGTGAGCTGGGCTCCGGAGGCGTCCGCCTCGTACTCCCGGGAGCGGCTGATGGCGAGCTGGATGAGGCTGGCGGCGAGCGGCCCCAGAAGCATGATCAGCAGCATGCCGAACAGGCCGGGTCCGTCGTCGTCGTCCGAGCGGCCGATCGGGATCAGCCAGGCGAAGTTGACCAGGAACATGATCACGGAGGCGAGGGCGCCGGCGACCGACGAGATCAGTATGTCCCGGTTGTAGACATGGCTGAGCTCGTGGCCGATCACGCCGCGCAGTTCGCGCTCGTCGAGGAGGCGCAGGATGCCGTCGGTGCAGCACACGGCGGCGTTGCGCGGGTTGCGGCCGGTCGCGAAGGCGTTCGGTGCCTCCGTCGGGGAGATGTACAGGCGGGGCATGGGCTGCCGGGCCTCGGTGGAGAGCTCGCGGACCATGCGGTACAGCGCCGGGGCCTCGAACTCGCTCACCGGGCGGGCGCGCATCGCGCGGAGCGCGAGCTTGTCGCTGTTCCAGTACGCGTACGCGTTCGTGCCCAGGGCGATGACGACGGCGACGACGAGCCCCATGCGGCCGAAGAAGCTGCCGATGACGATGATGAGTGCGGACAGTCCCCCGAGGAGTACTGCGGTCCTGAGCCCGTTGTGCCGGCGGTGCACGGTACGCCCTCCAAGTGGTGCGGCAGGGGAACCCTTTGCTGATCGATCTCCGATGCCACTGGTGTCGTGGTGACACGTCCAGTGGACCCTCCCGTACTGGTCAACGCCAGGCGAGGGTCAGGGGTTCCCTTGTGCGCGCGGCCCCGCCGGTGGGCCGTACGGGTGACGCCGCCGCGGCCCTAGAAGAGGCCGGTGTCCGCGAAGCGCAGGACCAGCTGGGGCGCGCCGGACAGGGCGACGGCCAGGACCGCGGTGAGGGCAAGGGCGGCCGTGAGGGGGACGGGCACGGCGTGCCGGACGGGCTCGCCCTCGGGGGCGCGGAACAGCAGCGCCGTCCACTGGAGGTAGTAGAACAGCGCGATGACGACGTTGACGGCCATGACCACGGCGAGCCAGCCCAGGCCCGCGTCGACGGCCGCCGAGAACACGGTGACCTTGGCGAAGAGGCCGATGATGCCCGGCGGCAGGCCGGCGAGGCAGAGCAGGAAGAAGGCCAGGACCAGGGCGGCGATCGGGTTCCGCGCGTACAGCCCCCGGTAGTCGGAGAGGCGGTTCAGGGAGTGGGTGCGGCCCACCAGGGCGGCCACCGCGAAGGCGCCGAGGTTCACGGCGCCGTACATGAGGGCGTAGGCCACCGTGGAGCCGATGGAGCGCTCGGCGTCGTCGGAGTACGCGGCGGCGGCGATCGGTACGAGGAGGTAGCCGGCCTGGCCGACCGACGACCAGGCGAGCAGGCGTACCGCGCTGTACGCGCGCGTGGCGTGCTGGCGCAGGGCGCCCACGTTGCCGATGGTCATGGTGAGGGCGGCCAGGACGGCGAGCGCCGGGCCCCAGACGTCGTCGTACGAGGGCAGCGCGATGACCGTGACCAGGATCAGGCCGGAGAACCCGACCGCCTTGCCGACGACGGAGAGGTAGGCGGCGACGGGCAGGGGGGCGCCCACGTAGGTGTCCGGGACCCAGAAGTGGAAGGGGACGGCTGCGGTCTTGAAGGCGAAGCCGACCAGGGTGAGGACGACGCCGGTCTGGGCGAGGATGTGGAACTGACCGTCGACGTTCTGGATCCGGTCGGCGATCTGCGTGAGGTAGAGGGTGCCGGTGGTGGCGTACACGAAGCTGATGCCCATCAGGCTGACCGCGGTCGCGGTGACCGAGGACAGGAAGAACTTCAGGGCCGCCTCGGAGGACTTGCGGTCGCCGTGGCGGAGGCCGACGAGGGCGAACGCGGGCAGGGAGGCGACTTCCAGGGCGACGACGAGGGTGGCGAGGTCACGGGAGGCGGGCAGCAGGGCGGCGCCCGCCGCGGAGGAGAGCAGCAGGAACCAGAACTCCCCTTCGGGGACGTTCTTGGCGTCGTCCTTCAGCGCGGTGACCGACAGCAGCGCGGCCAGCAGGGCGCCGCCGAGGACCAGGAGTTGCAGGACGAGCGTGAAGCGGTCGGCGGTGTAGCTGCAGGTGTCCGGGGCGCCGGTCAGGCAGAAGGTGGAGCGGTCGCCGTCCACCAGGGGCAGCAGCATCAGCGTCGAGGCGGCGAGGCCCGCGACCGACACCCAGCCGAGCAGCGCCTTGCGGTCCTGCCCGACGAAGAGGTCGGCGACCAGGACGACGAGACCGACCACGGCCGCGAGGGTGGGCGGCGCGATGGCGAGCCAGTCGACGTCCTGGACGAGGGACGCGGCCAGCGGCTGGGCCGGGGAGCTCATCGGGTGCCTCCTGCGAGAAGCTGCTGGACGGCCGGGTCGGTCAGGCCGAGGAGCGTTTTCGGCCACAGGCCCGCGACGACGGTGAGGACGACGAGCGGGGTCCAGGCCACGAACTCGTACGCCTGTACGTCGGCAAGCTTCGGGGCCTGCTGCGGTACGGCGCCCATGCAGACCCGGCGGACCACGATCAGCAGGTAGGCGGCGGTGAGCAGGGTGCCGAACGCGCCGATGGTCATGAAGGTGAGGAAGGCCGGGCGGTTGAGCTGGTCGGCGGGTTCGAAGGCGCCGAACAGGGCGAGCATCTCGCCCCAGAAACCGGCGAGGCCGGGCAGACCCAGCGAGGCGACGGCGGCGAAGGCGACCAGGCCGCCGAGGCGCGGGGCCTTGCCGTACAGCGCCGCCCCGGTCGTCTCGGCGAGGGTGTCGAGGTCGGTGGTGCCGGTGCGGTCCTTCAGCGCGCCGACCAGGAAGAAGAGCAGGCCGGTGATGAGGCCGTGGGCGATGTTGGCGAACAGGGCGCCGTTCACGCCGGTCGGGGTCATCGTGGCGATGCCGAGCAGCACGAAGCCCATGTGGCCGACGGAGGAGTAGGCGATGAGGCGCTTGAGGTCGCCCTTCGCGCCCTGCTTGGCCAGGGCCAGGCAGGCGAGGGATCCGTAGATGATGCCGACGACGGCGAAGGCGGCGAGGTAGGGCGCGAAGTCGGCGAAGCCGTCGGGGGTGATCGGCAGCAGAATCCGGACGAACCCGTACGTACCCATCTTCAGCAGCACCCCGGCCAGCAGGACCGAGCCGACGGTCGGGGCGGCGGTGTGGGCGTCGGGCAACCAGCTGTGCAGCGGCCACATCGGCGTCTTGACCGCGAGCCCGACACCGATCGCCAAAACGGCGATGACCTGCACGGATGCGGTCAGTGACCGGCCGTTGTCAGTGGCGAGTGCCACCATGTCGAATGTGCCCGCCTCGAGCCCGACCAGGAGCAGGCCGAGCAGCATGACGACCGAACCGAGCAGTGTGTAGAGGATGAACTTCCAGGCGGCCTGGGTCCGCCCCGCACCGCCCCAGCGGGCGATGAGGAAGTACATCGGGATCAGGACCATCTCGAAGGCGAGGAAGAACAGCAGCAGGTCGAGGACGGCGAAGGTGGCGAGGGTGCCGCCCTCCAGGACGAGCAGCAGTGCGACGAACGCCTTCGGGGTCGGGCCCGCGGGCATCTTGAAGTACGAGTAGAGCGCGCACAGGAAGGTCAGCAGCGCGGTCAGGACCAGAAGGGGGAGGGAGATGCCGTCGATGCCGAGGTGGATGCGCACGTCGAGTGCGGGGATCCAGCTGATGTCGGTCGTGGCCTGCATCTTCGACGGCTGGTCGTGGTCGAAGCCGAGCGCGAGGACGATCGCGGCGATGAGGACCGTGCCGGTGACGGTCACTCCGTGCCGCAGCACGGCCTGCTCGGGCGACTTCCCCTTCAGCCCGGGCGGGGCCGGCAGCAGAGCGGCGGCGGCACCGAGGAGCGGGCCGACGACGATCAACGCCAGAAGAAACTGCATCACGGACTCGTTGATATCGATCACGCCTGCTCACGCTCCCGTGGCGACGAGGACGGCGGCGACCGCCAGGACGACGGTTCCGGCGAGCAGCGCGCTCACATAGGTCTGCACATTGCCGGTCTGGGCTCGCCGTACGGCGATGCCGAGCCAGCGGGGCAGAGCGCCCGCCCCGCGGACGTAGGTGTCGACGACCTCGCGGTCGAGGAAGCGGACGAGACTCGCGCCGGCCTGGACCGGGCGGACGAAGAGGGTCGTATACACGGCGTCCAGGTGGAAGCCGGTGGCCGCGTGGCGGTGCAGCGGGCCGAGCAGCAGGCGGCCCGGGTCCGCCGGGTCGGGCGCCGAGGCCACGTCTCCGTAGGCGGGCGCGTGGCTGGCGATGGCCTCGGCCTCGACCTGGGCGGCGTCGCCCTCGGGGTGGGCCGCGACCGCACCCAGCGGGACGCGGCCGGCGAAGGCGGTGGTGTGCCGCCAGGCCGCGTAGGTGACGATGCCGCCGACCAGGGCCACGCCGGTGCCGAGGACCGAGGTGGTCAGGGTGGGGGCGAGGTCGCGGCCGTCGAACCAGTCGGGGAGCGTTCCGTAGGCGAACGCGCCGAAGGCCAGCGACGGCACGGCCAGCACCCACAGCACCGAGGTCATGGTGAGCGGCTGCCGTCCGTGGTCCGGGGCCTCTGCTCCGTGGCCGCGGAAGGCCAGCAGCCACAGGCGCGTCGCGTACGCGGCGGTGAGCAGGGCCGTGAGCAGGGCGGCGATCAGGACGATCCAGCCCGCGGCGCCGGGGGCGTGCCCGGTGTGGCCGGTGGAGACGTGCTCGGCGGCGCCGAGGACGGACTCCTTGGAGAAGAAGCCGCTGAACGGCGGGATCGCGGCGAGCGCGAGGAGCGCCACGGTCATCGTCCAGTAGGCGTCCGGGACGCGGGCGCGCAGGTTCCGCATGCGGGACATGGCGGCCAGCGAGTTGGTGCCGGCGGCGTGGATGATCACGCCGGCCGCGAGGAACAGCAGCGCCTTGAAGGCGCCGTGCGACATGAGGTGGAAGACCGCGGCACCGCGGTCGGCGACGGCGAGGGCGCCGGTCATGTAGCCGAGCTGGCCGATCGTCGAGTAGGCGAGGACGCGCTTGATGTCGTCCTGGGCGAGCGCGCACAGCGCCGAGCCGGCCATCGTGACGGCGGCCATGACGGCCAGGAGGACCATCGCGGCCTGGGAGGCCTCGAAGACCGGGAGGAGACGGGCGACGAAGTAGACACCGGCGGCGACCATCGTCGCGGCGTGGATCAGCGCGGAGACGGGGGTCGGGCCCGCCATCGCGTCGGGGAGCCAGGTGTGCAGCGGGAACTGCGCCGACTTGCCGGCCACGCCCGCGAGGAGCAGTACGGCGATCAGCGTGGGGTGGTCGAGGCCGCCGCTCGCGACGGTGCCGAGGATCTCCGTGATGCGGAAGGACCCGGCGTCGGTGGCCAGGGCGAACAGCCCGATGAGGAAGGGGACGTCACCGAGCTTGGTCACCAGGAAGGCCTTGAGGGAGGCGGCGCGGGCCTCCGGGGTCTCCCAGTAGTGGCCGACCAGGAAGTACGAGCAGATGCCCATGACCTCCCAGCCGACCAGCAGCACCATCAGGTCGCCGGAGTAGACGACGAGCAGCATCGCGGAGGTGAACAGGGAGACGAGCGCGGCGTACGACGGATAGCGCGGGTCGTCGCGCAGGTAGCCGGTCGAGTAGATCTGCACGCAGGAGGCGACGAGCGCGACCAGGACGGCGACGAGGGCGGCGAAGCCGTCGATGTGCAGGGCCAGGTCGATCGGGACCGAGCCGGTGGGCGTGAGCTCGGTGGCGGCGTTCAGTGCCCGGCCGCCGCCCTGGTCGACGGCGACCCATACGGCGAGGACGAGGGAGGTGAGCGCCGGCAGGACCGCGAGCGGGCGGACGTAGCCGGGGGCCGTGCGGCCGAGGAGCAGGCCGGCGGCCGCGCCGAGGAACGGAAGGAGGGGGACGAGGACGGCGAGGGTGGTCGTGGTCACGCGGTGGCCTCAGCCTTCTCCTCGACGGGGGCCTTGACGTCCGGGGCTTCGCTCTCGTGGCCCTCGGCGGTGTCGCGGAGCTTGTCGATGTCCGCGGTGCCGCGGTTGCGGTGCACGGCGAGGACGATCGCCAGCCCGATGCCGATCTCGGCGGCGGCGATGGCGATGGTGAACAGGGTCAGCGCCTGGCCGGAGTGCAGGGTCTCCTCGGCGGCCCGGCTGAGCCAGACGTCGAAGGCGACCAGGTTGAGGTTGACGGCGTTGAGCATCAGCTCGACGGACATCAGGACCAGGATCGCGTTGCGGCGGGCCAGCACGCCGTACAAGCCGGTGCAGAACAGGAGGGCGGAGAGCACGGCGGGATAGGCGAGGTGCATCAGCGGGCGCCTTCCTGGTCGGCCTGGGCGGCTCCCCCACCGTCCGGTCCGGCGGCGCCGCCGTCGGCCGCGGGCGTGGCGTCGACCTTCGCCTTGCGGGACAGGACGATCGCGCCGACCAGGGCGGCGAGGAGGAGGACGGAGAGGGCCTCGAAGGGGAGGACCCAGTTCTGGAAGAGGGCCTTGCCGGTGACCTCGGTGGAGCCGGCGGGGGCGCCGTCGAGATCGATCCAGGTGGTGCGGAAGGCGTCGACGACCACCCAGATCAGGGCGACCGCGGCGGTGAGCGCCACGCCCAGGGCCACCCAGCGGTTGCCGGAGTCGGCGTCCGGGGAACGGCCGATGGGGGCGCGGGTGAGCATCAGACCGAACAGCAGGAGGACGACCACGGAACCGACGTAGATGAGGACCTGCACCCAGGCGATGAACTCGGCGGTGAGCAGGAGGTACTCGACGGCGAGGCCGCCGAGGGCGACCACGAGCCAGAGGGCGGCGTGCACCAGTTGCCGGGTGGTGACGGTGACCAGGGCCGCGCCGAAGGTGACCAGGCCGACGAGGAGGAAGGCGATCTCCACGCCGGTCGGGGAGAGGAAGCCGTGCGTGTCGGCGGCGAGCATCACGGCTGTCCCTCCTCGGGCTGGGTTTGGGCGGCGGCGAGCTTCTCCGCGGTCTTGCGGGCCGCGGCGATCTCCTTGGGCTCCTCCGCGCCGGGGTCGAGGGCGGGCGGGGCCGGCACGGTCCACATCCACTCGCGGAGCTTGTCGCGCTCGTGGGTGAGGTCGCGGATGTCGGTCTCGGCGTACTCGAACTCCGGGGACCAGAACAGGGCGTCGAAAGGACAGACCTCGATGCAGATACCGCAGTACATGCACAGGGAGAAGTCGATGGCGAAGCGGTCGAGGACGTTGCGGCTGCGTTCACGGCCGCCCGGGGCCGCCGCCGGGACCGTCTCCTTGTGGGAGTCGATGTAGATGCACCAGTCGGGGCACTCACGGGCGCAGAGCATGCAGACCGTGCAGTTCTCCTCGAACAGGCCGATCACGCCACGGGTGCGGGGCGGGAGGTGGGGCTGGTGGTCCGGGTACTGCGCGGTGACGGACTTCTTCGTCATCGTGCGGAGGGTGACGGCCAGGCCCTTGGCGAGGCCGGAGCCGGGGATGGGGGCCATTACTCGATCACCACCTTGACGACGCCGGTGAGGGCGATCTGGGCGAGGGCGAGGGGGACGAGGAGGGTCCAGGAGAGCTTCTGGAGCTGGTCCTCGCGCAGCCGCGGATAGGTGACGCGCAGCCAGATCACGACGAAGGCGAGGAGGGCGGTCTTCAGCAGGGTCCAGACCCAGCCGAGCCCGTCCGCGCCCCAGGGGCCGTGCCAGCCGCCCAGGAAGAGCACGGTGGTCAGGCCGCACAGGACGACGATTCCGGCGTACTCGGCGAGCAGGAACAGGGCGAAGCGCAGGCCCGTGTACTCGGTGTACGCGCCGAAGATGATCTCGGAGTCGGCGACGGGCATGTCGAAGGGCGGGCGCTGGAGTTCGGCGAGGCCCGCGACGAAGAAGACGATCGCGCCGACGATCTGCCAGGGCAGCCACCACCACTCGAAGGCGTCGAGGATGCCGGGCAGGGAGACCGTGCCGGCCGCCATCGCGACGGAGGCGGCGGCGAGGAGCATCGGCAGTTCGTAGGCGAGGAGCTGGGCGGCGGTGCGCAGGCCGCCTAGCAGGGAGAACTTGTTGGCGGAGGCCCAGCCGGCCATCAGCGCGCCGAGGACACCGACGCCCATCACGGCCAGGACGAAGAAGACGCCCGCGTCGATGACCTCACCGACGGCGCCTTCCCCGGGGCCGATCGGGATGGCGAGCAGGACGAGGAGGTACGGCAGAAGGGCTACGGCGGGGGCGAGCTGGAAGATGCGGCGGTCCGCGCCGGCCGGGACCACGTCCTCCTTCTGCGCGAACTTCACTCCGTCGGCGACGAGCTGGGCCCAGCCGTGGAAGCCGCCGGCGTACATGGGGCCGAGGCGGCCCTGCATGTGGGCCATCACCTTGTGCTCGGTCTGGCCGACGAGCAGGGGGAAGGTGAGGAAGACGACGAAGACGACGAGGAGTCGCAGGGTGACGTCGAGCGCGTCGTTCACTGCGGGCCTCCTGAGGGGTTCTTGGGGTCTTCGGCGGGGGCGGGAGCGGTGGCAGGGGTGTCGGGGTGATCGTCGGTGGGGTCAGGTGTGGAGTCGCCGGTGGGGGCGCCGGTGCCTTCCTCGGCCGTGTCCTTGGGTGCGGCTTCCGGGGCGGGTTCTCGGGGTGCGGGGGTGTCCTCGCGGGCGTCCTCGGGTGCCGCCGGGGTCGCCTCAGGGGCGGGGGCCGCCGGGGTCGCCTCGGGAGCGGGCGTCGGCTCGCTCTTCGGGGCTGAGGGCTCCTGGGGCGGTTCCTCGAAGGCCGGGCGGGCGTGGTGCCAGGGGGCGTCCGCGCTGCGGGGGGTCGTGGGCGGTGCGGTCGGCGTGCCCTCGGTCGCCGGGGGCTGGGGGCGCTGGGAGGCGGAGCCCTCGTTCACGCTGCGGGAGCGGCGGGGGGTGGGGGTCCCGGCGGCCGGGGTTGCCGCCTCCGTACCCGCCTGCTGGCTCGCGGAGCCCTCGCTCGCGCTGCGCGCCCGGCGCGGTGGGGTCGCCGCGGGGGCGTCCTCCGCCGGAGGCGCCGCCGCACCGGCCGCCGCGGCCTGGCTCGCCGAGCCTTCCGAGGCCGACCGGGCACGGCGTACGGGACGGTCTCCCGCGGCTGCAGCCGCACCCGCACCCGCCGCACCCGCACCCGCCGCTCGGGCCGGACGTTCGCCCGCCGCGCGGCCCGCACCCCGCGCGGGGCGGGCCGGGGCAGGCGGGAGCTGGCCCTTGAGCGGGCCCCACTCGTTCGGGTCGGGGACGCCGGGCGGAAGCATCTGGCGGCGCTTGGGGCCGCCGTGTTCGGACTCGCCGGGTTCCTTCGCCCCGGGCCAGGCCTTGGCGACGCGGGCGGCCAGGACGAAGTCCTTGCGCAGGGGGTGGCCCTCGAAGGTCTCCGGCAGGAGGAGGTGGTCCAGCGCGGGGTGGCCTTCGAAGGTGACGCCGAACATCTCGTGCGTCTCGCGTTCGTGCCAGGCCGCGCCCGCGTAGACCGTGATCGCGGACTCCAGTGCCGGAGCCTCGTGCGGCACCGTCGTGCGCACGAGCAACCGGCGTACCGGGGCCAGGGCGGCCACATGGGCGGCGACCCGGAATCCCGTGCCGGGTTCGTCGACCGCGCTCAGCCAGTCGAAGAAGGTGCAGCCCAACTCGTCACGTGCCGTACGAAGCGCGGAGGTCCAGGACGCCGACGGGACGTCGACGGTCAGGACCTCGTAGGACTCCTCGGCGGTGGCCTCCACGCCGAAGAGTTCCTCGACGGGGGCTGGCAGCCAGCCGACCGTGCTCATCTCTCCTCCCCCGCGTCCGAAGCCGAACCGGGCCCCGACCCCGGACCAGACCCCGGCGCCGGACGAGATTCAGACGCCGACCCCGACCCGGCGCCCCCCGACTCCGGCCCCTTCACCAGCCCGCTCTGCAAAGCCGCCGCCGAAGGACGTGCCACCCCGTACCGCTCCCCCAGCGACTCCCGGGCGATCTTCTCCTGGAGTTTCAGGATGCCCTGGAGCAGTGCCTCGGGGCGGGGCGGGCAGCCGGGTACGTAGACGTCCACCGGGATGATCTGGTCGACGCCCTTGGTCACCGCGTACGAGTCCCAGTACGGGCCGCCGCAGTTGCTGCACGCGCCGAAGGAGATGACGTACTTCGGCTCGGGCATCTGCTCGTACAGGCGCTTCACCGCGGGAGCCATCTTGTCGGTGACCGTGCCGGAGACGACCATCAGGTCGGCCTGGCGCGGGCCCGGGGCAAAGGGGATCACGCCGAGGCGGATGAAGTCGTGGCGGGCCATCGACGCCGCGATGAACTCGATCGCGCAGCAGGCGAGACCGAAGTTGAAGACCCAGAGCGAGTAGCGGCGGCCCCAGTTCAGGACCACCTTCATCGGCTCGGGCGCGAGCCGGGCGAGCGCGCCGAGCCGCTTGGGCTCCGGCAGCAGCACGGGCTCGGAAGAAGAAGAGGGAGTCACGTCCATGTCAGGACGCCCTTCTTGTATGCGTACAGCAGACCCACGGTCAGGAAGCCGAGGAAGATGAACATCTCGACCAAAGTGGTGGCGCCGTAGCCGGGGGCGGCGAAGACCGTCGCCCAGGGGAACAGGAAGATCGAGTCGACAGCGAAGATCACGTACAGGAAGGCATAGACGTAATAGCGGACCTGGGTGTGGGCCCAGCCCTCGCCGACGGGGTCGACGCCGCATTCGTACGTCAGCAGTTTCTCGGGCGTCGGCACCACGGGCCGCAGCAGGCGCCCGGCGCCGAAGGCGACCGCGACGAACAGCACGCCGACCAGGGCGAGCAGTCCGACGACCGAGTAGGACTGGAAGTACTCCGCCGAGACGACGACACCCTTGTCCGCCGCGACGACGACGGTCGATTCCGGCACGTCCGTCCCTCGCTCCCTGGCCTCAGTGAACACAGCCGTTCGACGATCTAGTTCGACGATCTTTACGCACGGGAGTCTAGGCCCTGCTAAAGCGAGCGTAAGCAGCCTGTCACGGCTTCGGGGGCGCAGGTGGGGTTTTCCCCCGGGGAGGGCGGCGGTCCGCCTCATGGCGCGAGTGCCGCTCGACCGGCACGCTAGCCCATATGACCGAACGCCACCCGTCCTCCGACCGCGCCCGCAGTGCCGAACCCGGCGACGGCGACCGGCTGCCGCCGGCCCGTTTCGCCTACGACCGGCACACCTGGAAAGAGATCGCGCATCTGCTGGCGAATCTCCCGATGTCGTTGTTCGGCTTCGTCTATGTCGTGACGATGCTGTTCACCGGGGCCGGGCTGACGGTCACCGTGGTGGGCTTCCCGCTGCTGGCGGCGGGGCTGATGGGTGCGCGGCAGCTGGGCAAGCTGGAGCGGGCGCGGGCCCGTGCGCTGCTCGGGGTGCGGGTGGACGAGCCGAGCCCGCTCAGGCTGCGCGGCAGCCGGAACGGCTTCTTCGCGCAGCTGTGGCTGATGCTGAAGGACCCGGTGGGCTGGCGGACGGTGCTGTACGACTTCATCCGGCTGCCCTGGGGTGTGCTCACCTTCACCATCACGCTGGCCTCGCTGTTCGTGCTGTGGCCTGTGCTGCCGTTCATCGCGCGGGGTCTGGCGAACGCGGACCGGGCGATGGTGCGGGGGCTGTTGTCGCCCTCGGACGAGCTGGAGCGCCGGATCGCCGAGCTGGAGTCCGACCGGGGGGTGGTGGTCGACACGGCCGCCGCCGATCTGCGGCGCATCGAGCGGGATCTGCACGACGGCGCGCAGGCCCGGCTGGTCAATCTGGCGATGGGGCTGGGTCTGGCCAAGGAGAAGCTGATGGAGGACCCGGACTACGCCGCCTCGATGATCACGGAGGCGCACGGCGAGGTGAAGCTGGCCCTTCAGGAGCTGCGGGACCTCGCGCGCGGGATCCATCCGGCGGTGCTGACCGACCGGGGCCTGGACGCGGCGCTGTCGTCGGTGGCCTCGCGGTGCACGGTGCCGGTGAAGGTGACGGTCGATCTGGACGGGCGTCCGGCCGCGGCCATCGAGGGCATCGCCTACTTCACCGTCTCGGAGCTGCTGCAGAACATCAGCAAGCACAGCGCGGCCCGGAGCGCCTCGGTGGAGGTGTGGCGGGCCAACGACCGGCTGCTGCTCCAGGTGTGGGACGACGGGCGCGGGGGTGCGCGGCTGGACGGCGGTACGGGGATGCGCGGGCTCGCCGACCGGCTGGGCGCCGTGGACGGGCTGTTCGTCATCGACTCCCCGCAGGGCGGGCCCACCACGGTTACCGCCGAGCTGCCGTGGCGCGACCGGGTGCCGGAGCAGGGGTAGGGAAAACCCCCCGCCCAAGACGCCGACGGACTCCATGGCCCGCCGACCTGCGCCCCAGGAGGGTGGAGGTATCGCGAAGACACAGCCGCACGAGCAGAAACGGACGACGCCGATGGCCACGGAGTACGGACAGGGTTACGGGCTCGGTTTCCCCGAGAGCGAGCGCGCGCACCGGCTGCCCGCCGGCCTGCGGGCACCGTTCGAGGCGCGGCACTGGCGCGAGCTCGGTTATGTCCTGCTGAGCCTGCCGATCAGCATCCTGCTCTTCACCTACGCGGTCACCATGGTGTCGCTCGGGGCGGGCCTGCTGGTGACGTTCCTGGGGATCCCGGTGCTGGCGGCGGGCCTGGCGGGCTGCCGGGGGTTCGGGGCGATGGAGCGAGCCCGCGCGCGTGGGCTGCTCGACCTGGAGGTCGCGGACCCGGAGCCGCTGCGGATGCGCAAGCAGGGCTTCCTGGCGTGGATGGGCGCCGTCCTGAAGAGCGGCGCCTCCTGGCGCTCGCTGCTGTACGCGGTGCTGCATCTGCCGTGGGCGGTCTTCTCCTTCGTCGTCGCGGTGAACTTCTGGGTCATCGGCTGGAGCCTGCTGACGTACCCCCTGTGGTTCTGGCTCTTCCCGCTGTACGGCGGCCAGGACGGCCTCCAGCTCTACGGCGACGAGACGCACCGCATCTACATCGACAACGCGTTCGAGATCACCGTCACGGCGCTGGTGGGGCTCCTCTTCACGCTGGCCACGCCCTGGATCGTGCGGGCGCTGACGATGGTGGACCGGCTGATGGTGCACGGGCTGCTCGGGCCGACGCGGCTGGCCACGCGCGTGGTGGAGCTGGAGTCGGACCGCGGGGTGGTGGTCGACACGGCCGCCGCGGACCTGCGGCGCATCGAGCGCGATCTGCACGACGGCGCGCAGGCCCGGCTGGTGGCGCTGGCCATGGACCTGGGCCTGGCGAAGGAGAAGCTGGCGGAGGACCCGCAGGCCGCGGCCCGCATGGTGGACGAGGCCCACGGCGAGGTGAAGACGGCGCTCCAGGAACTGCGCGACCTGGCCCGCGGCATCCATCCGGCCGTCCTGACCGACCGGGGTCTGGACGCCGCGCTCTCCTCGGTCGCCTCCCGCTGCACCGTCCCGGTCGAGGTCCAGGTCGATCTGCCCGCGCGGCCGGTGCCGGCGATCGAGGGCATCGCCTACTTCACCGTCTCGGAGCTGCTGCAGAACATCAGCAAGCACGCGCGGGCCACCTGGGCGGGGGTGGACGTCTGGCGGGTGGAGAACCGGCTGATGCTCCAGGTCGTCGACAACGGCGTGGGCGGCGCGGACACCTCCGCCGGGTCGGGTCTCGCCGGACTCGCGGAACGTCTGGACGCCGTGGACGGGATCCTGGTCGTGGACTCGCCGGCGGGCGGGCCCACCCGGATCACGGCGGAGCTGCCCTGGCGGGCTGTGTAGCACCGCACAGGCTCGGTACGTCCGTCTCCGGTCCCCGGGGACGGACGCCTCTGTGTGTGGCCCGCGGCCGGAACTCACCCCCACCGGCCGCCGGATCGGCCGTCGGATCGCCGCGGATCGCCGCGGATCGCCGTCGAATCGCCGTCGAATCGGAAAACGGCAGGCCGGGTTATCCACAGGCCCGGTGAGGACCGGCCGATCGCGCGATACTGAGGACCGCGTGACCGGGCCGGAGACAGCCGGCCGGGCGCGCAACAGGCTCGGGGGGCCGGACGTCGTGGAGGACAGGGTGCGGGTGGTCATCGCAGAGGATTCAGTGCTGCTCAGAGAGGGCCTGACCCGGTTGCTGACCGACCGCGGGCACGAGGTCGTCGCCGGTGTCGGTGACGGGGAAGCACTGATCAAGACCATCACGGAGCTCGACGCCCAGGGCACGCTTCCGGACGTCGTGGTCGCGGACGTACGGATGCCGCCGACCCACACCGACGAGGGTGTGCGGGCCGCCGTGCAGCTGCGCAAGGCGCATCCGGGACTCGGTGTGCTCGTGCTGTCACAGTATGTGGAGGAGCGCTACGCCACCGAACTGCTGGCCGGTTCCAGCCGGGGGGTCGGATACCTGCTCAAGGACCGGGTCGCCGACGTGCGGGAGTTCGTGGACGCGGTGGTGCGCGTGGCCGAGGGGGGCACGGCGCTCGACCCTGAGGTGGTGGCTCAGTTGCTCGGACGCAGCCGGAAACAGGACGTCCTCGCGGGGCTCACCCCGCGGGAGCGGGAGGTCCTGGGGCTGATGGCCGAGGGGCGGACCAACTCCGCCATCGCCCGGCAGCTGGTGGTGAGCGACGGGGCCGTGGAGAAGCACGTCAGCAACATCTTCCTGAAGCTGGGGCTGTCCCCGAGTGACGGGGATCACCGTCGCGTTCTCGCGGTACTCACCTATCTGAACTCTTAACGACCTGACACCGTGTCAGCCACAACCCGGCGACCGTCGGGCGGGAGAACCACACAGGGAGCGGGGAGCGTCTTCGAGAAAGCGCCGGGGGGCGTGTAAACCATGACAAGTCAGGGTGGCGAACCGTCTCAAAACCGTGTCCATCATGCGAATGGCCCGGGGAAGGCGACCTTTACGGACGTAGGGTTGATCCTGTGGGAGGGCCCGCGGGAAGGCCTGTCCCCGACAGCCGCCTCGAGGGAGGTCCAGTTCAGTGACCAGCCAGGTCAGTAGCCCAGCGGAGCAGGCCGACGAAGCAGTTCTGGGAGAGCAGCGCAAACCGGCGACGGCGAAGGACGTCCGCCGCCTGGATCGAGTGATCATTCGGTTCGCGGGGGACTCGGGTGACGGTATGCAGCTCACCGGTGACCGTTTCACCTCCGAGACAGCGTCCTTCGGCAACGACCTGTCGACGCTGCCGAACTTCCCTGCCGAGATCCGCGCCCCCGCCGGCACCCTCCCCGGTGTCTCCTCCTTCCAGCTGCACTTCGCCGACCACGACATCCTCACGCCGGGCGACGCGCCGAACGTGCTGGTCGCGATGAACCCGGCGGCGCTGGCGGCGAACGTGCAGGACCTGCCGCGCGGCGCGGAGATCATCGTGAACACGGACGAGTTCACGAAGCGGGCCATGCAGAAGGTGGGCTACGTCAGCTCTCCGCTGGAGGACGGGTCGCTGGACGGCTACCACCTGCATCCGGTGCCGCTGACCACGCTGACGGTGGAAGCCCTCAAGGATTTCGACCTGAGCCGCAAGGAGGCCGAGCGCAGCAAGAACATGTTCGCGCTCGGCCTCTTGTCATGGATGTACCACCGGCCCACCGAGGGCACGGAGAAGTTCCTGAAGTCGAAGTTCGCCAAGAAGCCGGACATCGCGGCGGCGAACATCGCGGCGTTCAGAGCGGGGTGGAACTTCGGCGAGACGACCGAGGACTTCGCGGTCTCCTACGAGGTCGCCCCGGCCGCCACGGCCTTCCCCGTCGGCACCTACCGGAACATCTCCGGGAACCTGGCCCTGTCGTACGGCCTGGTGGCGGCCTCCCGGCAGGCGGATCTACCGCTGTTCCTGGGCTCGTACCCGATCACCCCGGCCTCCGACATCCTGCACGAGCTCAGCAAGCACAAGAACTTCGGTGTGCGGACCTTCCAGGCCGAGGACGAGATCGCCGGGATCGGGGCGGCGCTCGGCGCGGCCTTCGGCGGCTCGCTCGCGGTGACGACGACCTCCGGGCCCGGGGTGGCGCTCAAGAGCGAGACCATCGGGCTGGCCGTCTCGCTGGAGTTGCCGCTGCTGGTGGTGGACATCCAGCGCGGCGGGCCCTCGACCGGTCTGCCGACCAAGACCGAGCAGGCCGACCTGCTGCAGGCCATGTTCGGGCGCAACGGCGAGGCGCCGGTGCCGGTCGTCGCGCCGTGCACGCCCGCCGACTGCTTCGACGCGGCGCTGGAGGCGGCGCGGATCGCGCTGACGTACCGGACGCCGGTCTTCCTGCTCTCCGACGGTTATCTGGCCAACGGCAGCGAGCCCTGGCGGATCCCCGAGCTGGACGAACTCCCCGATCTGCGGGTGCAGTTCGCGCAGGGCCCGAACCACACCCTGGAGGACGGCTCGGAAGCCTTCTGGCCGTACAAGAGGGATCCCGAGACGCTCGCCCGGCCCTGGGCCGTCCCCGGCACCCCGGGGCTCGAGCACCGCATCGGCGGCATCGAGAAGGAGGACGGCACGGGCAACATCTCCTACGCCCCCGCCAACCACGACTTCATGGTGCGCATCCGGCAGGCGAAGATCGACGGCATCGACGTGCCGGACCTCGAGGTCGACGATCCGCACGACGCCAGGACCCTGGTGCTGGGCTGGGGTTCGACCTACGGCCCGATCACCGCGGCCGTCCGCCGACTGCGCACCGCCGGACACGGGATCGCGCAGGCCCACCTGCGGCATCTCAACCCGTTCCCGAAGAATCTCGGTGACGTGCTCAAGCGGTACGACCGCGTCGTCGTCCCCGAGATGAACCTCGGTCAGCTCGCCACGCTGATCCGGGCGAAGTACCTGGTGGACGCCCAGTCGTACAACCAGGTCAACGGCATGCCCTTCAAGGCCGAGCAGCTCGCAACGGCTCTCAAGGAGGCCATCGATGGCTGAGACGTCCAGGGAAGGCACGGGCACGATCGAGGCACTCTCGCTCGTTCCCAAGGCCGAGGCCAGGCAGTCCCTGAAGGACTTCAAGTCCGATCAGGAAGTGCGCTGGTGCCCCGGGTGCGGTGACTACGCGATCCTGGCCGCGGTGCAGGGCTTCATGCCCGAGCTGGGCCTGGCGCGGGAGAACATCGTGTTCGTCTCGGGGATCGGCTGCTCCTCGCGCTTCCCGTACTACATGAACACGTACGGCATGCACTCCATCCACGGCCGCGCGCCCGCGATCGCGACGGGCCTCGCGGCCAGTCGGCGGGACCTGAGCGTGTGGGTGGTGACCGGGGACGGCGACGCGCTGTCCATCGGCGGCAACCACCTGATCCACGCCCTGCGCCGCAATGTAAACCTCAAGATCCTGCTGTTCAACAACCGGATCTACGGTCTGACCAAGGGCCAGTACAGCCCGACCAGCGAGGTCGGGAAGATCACCAAGTCGACGCCGATGGGTTCGCTCGACGCGCCCTTCAACCCGGTGTCGCTGGCGATCGGCGCGGAGGCGTCGTTCGTGGCCCGGACCGTCGACTCCGACCGCAAGCACCTCACCGAGGTGCTGCGCCAGGCGGCCGCCCACCCCGGCACCGCACTGGTGGAGATCTACCAGAACTGCAACATCTTCAACGACGGCGCCTTCGACGTCCTGAAGGACAAGCAGCAGGCCCAGGAGGCGGTCATCCGCCTGGAACACGGCGAGCCGATCCGTTTCGGCACCGACGGTGTGCGGGGCGTGGTCCGGGACCGGGCGACGGGTGATCTGAAGGTGGTGACGGTGACGCCGGAGAACGAAGCGGAGATCCTGGTCCACGACGCCCACAGCGCCTCGCCGACCACGGCCTTCGCCCTTTCCCGGCTCGCCGACCCCGACACCCTCCACCACACCCCGATCGGCGTGCTCCGCAGCGTGGAACGTCCCGTCTACGACACGCAGATGGCCGACCAGCTGGACGCGGCCATCGAGCAGAACGGCAAGGGCGACCTGGCCGCGCTGCTGGCGGGCGGCGACACCTGGACGGTCGTCGGCTGACCGACCCGGCCGAACCGCCGCCGGACAGCAGGGCCCGGGTACCGCAGGGTGCCCGGGCCTTTTCCGGCTCAGCCCCGCACCTTCAGCCCCGCAACTTCAGTCCCGCCCCTTCAGCCCCGCCCCTTCAGGCCCGCACCTTCAGGCCCGCCCCTTCTCCGCGTCGTACCGCTCGCGGGCCTCGCTGACCTCCCCCATCCGCCGCACCGTCCACTCGGCGAGTCCCCGCACCTGTTCCGCCGCCTCGCGGCCGACGTCGGTCAGGGAGTAGTCGACGCGCGGGGGGATCACCGGCTTGGCATCGCGGTGGATCATGCCGTCGCGTTCCAGAGTCTGGAGGGTCTGGGTCAGCATCTTCTCGCTGACCGGCCGGACCTCACCGATCGCCCGGCGCAGTTCGCTGAAGCGGTGGGGCCGCTCCAGCAGGTGGATCAGGACCAGGACGCCCCAGCGGCTCGTCACATGCTCGAGCACCAGGCGATACGGGCACATGGCCTCAGTACTTACTGTCACGCCAGTACCTTACTTCAAAGTGTGTACTTTCAAATAGTTAGCGCTCCTTCTAGGGTCGATCGCACATCACCCCACAAGGAGTCCCGAATCATGAGCATCGTCGTCACCGGAGCCACCGGACACCTCGGCCGCCACGTCGTGGAGCAGCTGCTGGACAAGGTTCCCGCCGACCGGATCACCGCCGTCGTCCGCACCCCGGAGAAGGCGGCGGACCTCGCCGCGAAGGGCGTCCGGATCGCCGTGGCCGACTACAACGCGCCCGAGACCTTCGACGGCCTGTTCGCCGCGGGCGACAAGGTGCTGCTGGTCTCCGGCAACGAGTTCGACAAGGGCCGGGTCGCCCAGCACCGGGTCGTCATCGAGGCCGCGAAGGCCGCCGATGTCGCCCTGCTCGCCTACACCAGCGCCCCGGGCGGCCTGACGGCCGCGCTCGCCGACGACCACCGCGGCACCGAGGAGGCCCTCACCGATTCCGGCGTGCCCTACGTCCTGCTGCGCAACGGCTGGTACCACGAGAACTACACCGAGAACCTCGCCCCCGTGCTGGAGCACGGCGCCGTCGTGGCCGCCGCCGGCGAGGGCCGGGTCTCCTCCGCCGCGCGCGCCGACTACGCCGCTGCCGCCGTCGCCGTACTGACCGGCCAGGGGCACGAGAACACGACGTACGAGCTGGGCGGCGACGAGGCGTGGAGCTTCGCCGAGTACGCGGCCGAGCTCAGCCGGCAGACCGGCCGGGAGATCGCCTACAACGCCGTCTCCGGTGAGGTCATGAAGGGCATCCTCGGCGGCACCGGGATGCCGGCGCCGTTCGCCGACATCCTCGTCGGGGTGGACGCCGCGATAGCGGAGGGCCAGCTGGTCGTCTCCTCCGGCGACCTGTCCCGGCTCACCGGCCGTCCGACCACGCCGTTCGCCGAGGCCATCACCGCCGGGCTCAAGAGCTGACACCCCCGGGCAGGAGGGCTGACACGCCCGCATGGAAAAGCTGAGGCCCCCAGTGCCCCGGCGGCCGTCGCCTGTCATGACCGTATGGCGATACGGGCATGACAGGCGAGGGTGATCGGCGCTACCGTCGTCGGGGCGAGGACGACCAGAAGGAGGGCCCGTGAGCAGGAAGCCGAAGGGCGAGCGGCACATAGGTCTGCTGAACGGCTTCGCCGCTTACGGGATGTGGGGGCTGTTCCCCCTGTTCTTCCCGCTGCTCAAGCCCGCCGAGCCGGTCGAGGTGCTGGCCCACCGGATGGTGTGGTCCCTCGTCGCGGTCGCGCTGGCCCTGCTGGTGCTGCGGCGCTGGAGGTGGGCCGGTGAGCTGCTGCGCCAGCCGCGCAGGCTCGCGCTCATCGCCGTCGCCTCGGCCGTCATCGCGGTCAACTGGGGCGTCTACATCTGGGCCGTGAACAACGACCGGGTCGTCGAGGCCTCGCTCGGCTACTTCATCAACCCGTTGGTCACCATCGCGATGGGCGTGCTGCTGCTGAAGGAGCGGCTGCGTCCCGTGCAGTGGGCGGCGGTCGGGATCGGCTTCGCCGCGGTTCTGGTGCTCACCATCGGCTACGGCCGGCCGCCGTGGATCTCGCTCGTCCTCGCCTTCTCCTTCGCCACCTACGGCCTGGTGAAGAAGAAGGTCAATCTCAGCGGCCTGGAGTCGCTGGCCGCCGAGACCGCCATCCAGTTCCTGCCGGCGCTGGCCTTCCTGGTGTGGCTGTCGGCCGACGGCGGCTCCACGTTCACCAGCGAGGGTCCGGGGCACGCGGCGCTCCTCGCGACCACCGGCCTGGTCACCGCGCTGCCGTTGGTCTGCTTCGGGGCGGCGGCCATCCGCGTGCCGCTGTCCACCCTGGGGCTGCTGCAGTACCTGGCGCCCGTCTTCCAGTTCCTGCTCGGCATCCTCTACTTCCGCGAGGCCATGCCCGCCGAGCGCTGGGCCGGGTTCGCACTCGTGTGGCTGGCGCTGACGCTGCTGACCGCCGACGCCTGGCGCTCCGCGCGCCGGTCCGCCCGGGCGCCGAAGGCCGATATCAGCAACCCCAGCGCCACCATCGCGACCGGCACCACCAGTGCCGTGCGGAACGCGGACAGCGTCTCCCCGGGTCCCGATCCGGTGGACGCCAGGCCGTAGACGGCCGTCACCGCGGAGATGCCGATCGCCGAGCCGAACTGGGTGGCGGTGGTCAGCAGCCCGCTCGCCAGGCCCTGCTCCCGTTCGGCGACCCCGTCCGTCGCCGCGATCGTCAGCGGGCCGTAGGCCAGCGCGAACGCCAGGCCCGCGACGAACAGCGTGGGCAGCATGGCGGCGTACGGCCAGTCCGGGCCCACCGGCAGGAACAGCGCGTAGGCGACGACGGCCAGCGCGAAGCCGCCGACGATCACGCGGGTGTTGCCGTACCGGGCGACCAGCCGGGGCGTCAGGGTGGGCGCCAGGATCATGTCGCAGCCCATGATCACGAGGGCGAGCGCGGTCTGCAGCGAGGACCAGCCGCGCAGTTCCTGGAGGTAGAGCGTCACCACGAACTGGAAGCCGAAGAAGGCGCCGACGAAGAGCAGCGCCCCGAGGTCGGCGCGGACGACGGATCCCACCCGCAGGATGCCCAGCCGGACCAGCGGGTCGGCGGTGCGGCGCTCCACGGCCACGAAGGCGGCGGCCAGCAGCACCGCCGCGAGGGCCGCGGCCGAGGTCAGCGGCAGGTCCTTGAGACCGTGTTCCAGGCGTACGACGGTGTAGGCGGCCAGCAGCATGGCGCCGGCGGCGAGGATCGCGCCGGGCAGGTCGAAGCTCCGTCCGCGGGTGCGCGGACCGTCCTGCCGGGGCACCAGACGCACCGCCGCGAGCAGCAGGGCGGCGGTCAGCAGCACCGGCGCGAAGAAGACCCACCGCCAGCCGAGCTCGGTGAGCAGCCCGCCGGCCACCAGGCCGAAGGAAAAGCCTCCGGCGGCGGTACCGGCGAAGATCAGCAGGGCCTTGTTGCGCCGGGGGCCCTCCTCGTACGACGTGGTGATCAGCGAGAGCGCGGCCGGGGTCATGAAGGCGGCGGCGACGCCGGTGACGAAGCGGGCAAGGATCAGCATCCAGCCCTCGGTGGCGAACCCGCCGAGGCCGGAGAAGCAGAGGAAGACGGTGAGCCACAGCAGGAACATCCGGCGCCGGCCCAGCAGGTCGGCGGCCCGGCCGCCGAGCAGGGTGAAACCGGCGTAGCCGAGGACGTAGGCACTCATGACCCAGGCCGCGGTGCCGGTCGTGAGCCCCAGATCGGCTCTGATCGTCGGGATCGCGACGGCCATCATGGCGACGTCGATGCCCTCCAGGAAGATCGTTCCGCAGAGGACGAACAGCAGCGCCCAGGCGCGGGTGCCCATAGGAACACTCCATGAATAGGGGGGAGTTGCGCGAACGAGGGTCGGTTCCCTCTTGTAACCAACCCCACCCTGCGGCACCATCGGCAGACATGGAAGAAGGCACTTCGAAGTCACCGAGTAACTGCGCGAGCACCGTGGACTACGGCGACGCGGACCCCTTCCAGTGGGACACCCGCGAGGACTGCCAGGTGCGGCAGATCCTGGACCGGGTCGCCGACAAGTGGTCGCTGCTCGTCATCGCCCTGCTGGAGAACCGGCGGCTGCGCTTCACCGAGCTGCGGCGCGAGATCGACGGGGTCAGCCAGCGGATGCTGACCGTCACCCTGCGGCATCTCGAACGGGACGGGCTGGTGAAGCGGACCGTGCATCCGGTGGTGCCGCCTCGGGTGGAGTACGAACTGACGCCGCTGGGCGGGACCTTGCACGCGACGATCCAGTCGCTGGTGAACTGGACGGAGCAGCATCAGCGGGAGATCGCGGAGGCGCGGGAGGCGTACGACAAGAAGGAAGCCGCGGCCATCTAGGACAGTTCCGGACCTGATGGGCGGCTATAAGTGACCCATGACACAGATTCCTGATTCCGCGTCAGCACCCGCGCCCCTGCACTGGAAGCTCGTCGTCGACTGCGCGAGCCCGCAGGCACAGGCCGACTTCTGGGCCGCCGCGCTGCACTACGAGGTCGAGGACAACAACGCGCTCATCGAACGGCTGCTAGAACTCGGCGCGCTGCCCCGCGAGGCCACTGTCGAGTTCCATGCCCGTCTCACCTTCCGGGACCTGGTCGCCGTACGGCATCCCGAGGACCCCTTCAGCCCGGACACCGGGACCGGGCTCGGGCGGCGGCTGCTGTTCCAGCGGGTGCCGGAGGAGAAGACCGTCAAGAACCGGCTCCACCTCGACCTGCACGCGCCCGAGGGGCAGCGGGAGGCGGAGGTCGAGCGGCTGAAGACGCTGGGCGCGAGTGTGCTGCGGGAGGTGAAGGAGCCCTCCGGTCAGTGGGTCGTGATGGCGGATCCGGAGGGGAACGAGTTCTGCGTGCAGTGAGCCGCCGGGGGTGACCGTTCGGCCGGGTCCCCCTACTGGTTGCGGGCTCGCTGCGTGAGGCGGCCCATGCGGGTGCGGGCCGCGTCCAGCTTCTCGGGTTCGTCGGCGGCCGGGCCGGGTGCCGCCGCGAGAGCGGCCCAGAGGCTGATCAGGTCGTGGCCGAGGCGCAGGCCCTGCTCGGGGTCGCGTACGGCTCGCCAGGCGGTCGCCGCGCTCAGGACGTTGCCGTAGGCGGCCTCGGCGTCCTGGGTACGGTGGTGTATCCGGGCGAGTTCCAGGGAGAGGGCGAAGGCCTGCGCCGGTTCGCCCGCCAAGTAGGCGATGTACGCGGTCAGTTCGCGCAGCTGGAGCACCTCGGGGTGCTCGGCACCCAGGGACTGCGCGGCCTGCGCCACGGTCCGCTGCGCGAGCTCCGCCGCCTCCTGGGTGCGCCCGGCCCGGACGGCCTCGTTGATCCTGGTCACCGGTTCCGCGAGGAGGGTGGCGGTGGGGGGCTCGTCCCCGAGGACGGCTTCGGCGACGGCGTCGAAGCCGCGGGGCGGGGCCGGGGGTTTGGGACCCGGATCCACTCCGGGGTCGAAGGCCGGGTCCGGGGCCGCCTTGCGGGAGGGGTGCGGCGCCGGTGCGGCGGAGACCGGGGGCGGGGTGTTGCGCACCGGCGCGTCGGTCACTGGCGCGTTCCTCGTCGGCGCGTCCCTGCGAGGCTCACCCGTCACCGGCACGTTGCTGACCGGCGCGTCCATCACCGGCGGTGGGCCGAACTCGCCCGTCGGCGGGGCGACCGTGCCGGGCCTGGCGTCCTGTGCCGCCCGCAGCGGGAACGTCGGAGCAGGCTCCCGGGCAGCCCGCGGCGGCGCAGGCGGACGCGGTACGGCGGACTCCGCTCCCGGTGCCGTGTCCACCGGCTCCCCCGTCAGCGCGCTCGACCCGTCCAGGTTCACCTGGAGCGGCACCGCGTACCCGATCCGGTCGTCCCGGATCGTCGCCCGCACCGGGTTCCCCGTGGCGAGGGCGATCCGGTGCAGGCGGGTCAGGACGGTCTGCTGGATCTCCTCGCCCGGAACCGCCGCGACCGGCACACCGCCGACCGACGCGCCCGACCCGCCGTCCCCCGGCACACGGACCTCGATGGGGGCCGCCGTAGCACCCCCGGAAGCCCCAGGCGTGCCGGACGCCGCGGAATCCCCCGCATCCACCGCCCGCTCCTCCCCCTGTTCCCGCTTCTTCGCGCGGCTGAGTCGAGACATCGGTTCCTCACTCCCTGGCAGCACCTACCGTCGAGTCTCTCCGCAGGTCCCCGCCGCACACGTCACCGGGTCGTCACAGCCTCGTTCCAGGACTCGCCCGGCCATCGCCGGCGTGACGAGGGGCGCGCGCGGGCAGGCGCACCGACGTGCGACAGGGACCGGAAATCTGGATCCGCGGGCCGGTGGCCGTACCTCAAGCACCACCGCCGCCCGCCCCGCCCGCCGGGGTCACCCCCCGGCGCTACTCCTGGGTCGGCACCCACGGCGGCGCCGGCGTCACCACCCTGGCGTCCGTCTACGGCGGCCACGACTGCGGGCGCGACTGGCCCGGGCCCGGCGCTCCCCCCTCCGTCCTGCTGGTGGGCCGTACGCATGCCGCCGGTCTCGACGCCGTACTGCGCGCGCTGGACGCCTTCCGGTCCGGATCGGCGCCACCCGGGCTCGACCTGGACGCGGTCGTGCTCGTCGCCGACGCGCCTGGCCGGCTGCCGCGTCCGCTCGCCCAGCGGGTGAAGGCGATCGAGGAGGTCATCGACGTGTACCGGGTGCCCTGGGTGCCGGACTGGCGGCTCGGCGAGACCGCCGGGAGGCCGCCCCGGGAGACCGAGGCGCTGGGCCATCTGACCGGCATCGGGCGACGGTAGCGGGCGGAGTCCGGATAATCCCCCTCGACAACTTCTTGCGTACGCATATAATGCAGATGCAGTTTGTTCGCGCACGCCGACCATTCGCCTCCTGGGGGACCCATGACCCGCCGTTTTCTGTTCGTCCTGGGCAGCAGCCGCGACGACGGCAACACCGAGACGCTCGCCCGCCGCGCCGCCGAACAGTTGCCCGAGGACGTCGAGCAGCAGTGGATCGATCTCGCCGCGCACCCGCTGCCGGACTTCGTGGACCTGCGCCACGACAGCGACCGCGTCCGCCCCACCGAGGGCCCCGAGGCACTGCTGCTCGACGCCACGCTCGCGGCGACGGACATCGTGATCGTCTCCCCGCTGTACTGGTACTCCGTGTCCGCCCACACCAAGCGCTACCTCGACTACTGGGCCGGCTGGCTGCGCACTCCCGGCCTGGACTTCAAGCCGACGCTGGCCGGGCGCACCCTCTGGGGCGTCACCGTGCTCGCCGAGCAGGAGCAGGTGGTCGCCGACCCGCTGATCGGCACGCTCAACAACTCGGCCGCGTACATGGGCATGCGCTTCGGCGGAGTGCTGCTCGGCAACGGCAGCAAGCCCGGTGACGTACTCCATGACGCCGACGCGCTGACCCGAGCCAAGACCTTCTTCCAGGGGGAGACCCCGCTCGCGCGGTTCCCCCACGAGAGCTGAGCCCGGCCCGCTCCCGGCACGCTCAGGCGGTGATGTCCTTCGTCGTGAACCGCGCCCAGGCCGCCGAGCCGAACACCGCCGCGTACAGGGCCTGGAGGCCGAGGTTCTTGACCAGGTCGTCCCAGTAGACCGGCTCGCGCATCAGGTCGGCGAAGGACAGCCAGTAGTGGGAGAAGAAGTACGGCTGGAGCGCGTCCAGCTGGGGGATCTGGTCGAGGATCTGGACCGTGATCAGCAGGCCCACGATCGTGGCCATCGCCGCGATGCCGCTGTTGGTCAGGGTGGAGAGGAACAGGCCGAGCGCCGCGAGCCCGGTCAGGGACGCGGCGACGACCAGCGCGATCAGCAGCGCGCGGCCGAGTCCCTCGCCGAACCCGATCCGGGTGCCGGAGATGGTGGTCAGGTCCCCCAGCGGGAAGAGCAGCGCGCCCACCGCCAGCGCCGAGACCGCGACCACGAGCGTGGCCAGCAGACAGAAGGCCATCGTGGTCGCGAACTTGGTGAGCAGCAGCCGGGTGCGGCCCGCGGGGGCGACCAGCAGATAGCGCAGGGTGCCCGCGTTCGCCTCGCCGGCGATGGCGTCGCCCGCGACCACACCGACGGCCATCGGCAGGAAGAACGGCAGCGTCGCGGCGAGCGCGGTGAACACCAGGAACAGACCGTTGTTGGTGATCTGCGCGATGAACGCGGGGCCTTCGCCACCGCCGCCGGCCGAACCGCCGTCACCGGTCTCGATCTTCACGGCGATTCCGACCAGGACCGGCACGGCCGCGAGGACACCCAGCAGGGCGAGGGTGCGCCAGCGGCGCAGGGTCGTGCGCACCTCGTTGCGCAGCAGCCCGAGCGTCCACACCGCACGGGCCGGGCCGGTGGGTTCAGCCTGCGACATCGAAGCCCTCTCCCGTCAGTGCCACGAACGCGTCCTCCAGGGAGGCCCGTTCGACCCCGAAGCCGCGGACGCGGACGCCCGCGGTCACCAGAGCGGCGTTGAGCTCCGCCGGGTCACGGTCGGGCGGCTCGGCCGTCACCCGGTCCCCGGCGACCACGACATCGCTCGCGCCCTGTTCCTTCAGCACCCGGGCGGCGTCCGCGGTGTCGGGGGTGGTGACCAGGAGCCTGCCGCGCACTCCGGCCGCGAGGTCGCCGACCGCGCCCTGGGTGATGAGCCGGCCCCGGGCCATCACGGCCGCGTGCGTGCACACCTGCTCGATCTCGTCGAGGAGGTGGGAGGAGAGGAAGACGGTGGTGCCGTCGGAGGCCAACTCCCGTATCAGCGAGCGGATCTCGCGCATGCCCTGCGGGTCGAGGCCGTTGGTCGGCTCGTCCAGCACCAGCAGGCGGCGCGGCTGGAGCAGCGCGGCGGCCAGGCCGAGCCGCTGCTTCATGCCGAGCGAGTACGCCCTGGCCTTCTTGGCCGCGGCGGCCGTCAGGCCCACCCGGTCCAGTGCCGCCGCGACGCGCTCGCGCCGGGTGCGCGGATCGGCGGCCGGGTCGGCGGCGTCGTAGCGCAGGAGGTTGTCGCGGCCGGAGAGGAAGCCGTAGAGGGCGGGGCCCTCGATCAGGGCGCCCACGTGCGGCAGGACGGAGCGGGTGGCGCGGGGCATGGGGCGGCCGAGGACCCGGGCCGTGCCGGAGGTGGGTTCGATGAGGCCCATCAGCATCCGGATGGTGGTGGTCTTGCCGGAGCCGTTGGGGCCGAGGAAGCCGAAGACGCTGCCCGCCGGGACGGTCAGGTCGAGACCGTCCACGGCGAGCTGTCCGCCGCGGTAGCGCTTGGTGAGCCCGCGGGTGACGATCACGCCGTCACCCTGCTCCGGTGCCGGCTCCGCGGCGGACGTGTCGGTCATGGGCGCCTTACTGCCCGGCGTTCGCGGCCTTCACCAGCGCGTCCTTGGTGACCGCGCCGACGTAGACCGTGCCGTCGTCGGTGATCAGGGCGTTGATCAGGCGGGTCTTGAAGACCGTGCCCTCGCCGAACTCGCCCTTGACCTTGTCGCCGAGGGAGTCCATGAAGCCGCCGAGGTCACCGCCGACCTCGGAGCCGGAGGGGATGCCCTCGCCGCCGGTGTCGAGGACCGCGATGGAGTTCCAGCCCTCGCCGATGACCTCCGGCTCGCCCTCCGGCTCCAGCCCGGGCGCCTCGGAGTGCTTCTCCCGCTCCTCCGCGGGCGCCTCCAGCGCGCCCTCCTCGGTGACCTTCGCGCCCTTGGGCGGGGTGAAGTCGAAGGTGGAGGCGGCCGGCTTGGCGAAGCTGACGTCGGTGAAGCCCGCGTCCAGCACGGCGGCGCCGCCGCTCGACGGGGTGAGCGTGAACTTCAGCGGCATACCGGTCTTCGCGTCGACGGCCACGGTGATGGCGCCGACCGTGGTGCCGGACTGCTTGGGCTTGATGAGCAGCCGGTAGGCGTCCCGGCCCGCGACCTGCGCGGTGCCGTCGACGGTGACGGAGGTGGTGTCGTCGACCGACTTCAGGGCCTCCTCGGTGAGGCCCTTGGGCGTGGCCGGGACCTCCTTGTCCGGCTCGGCGCCGGCGGGGGCGGTGCTGTGGAAGACCTCGTTGGAGGAGCTGTCGTAGCCCCAGACGTCCTTGCCGTTGTGGATGAGGCTGTACTCCGAGGCGTTCTCCAGCAGCGACAGCTTCTGCCGGTCCGGGCCGTCGGCGGCGACCCGCAGGGTGTGCGTGCCGGACACCAGCTGGGTGAGCTTGGCCGACGGGTCGGCGGACGAACCGTCCCCGGACTCCATCGCCCCGGACGCCAGCGAGCTCTCCAGGCCGCCGAGGTCGGGCAGCCCCAGATCGGTGCTGACCCGCACGGTCCCGGACAGCTGCTGTACGTCGGACTCGGCGATCTTCTCGATGAGTTGCTGTGCGCTGATCTCCGGCAGGTCGGGGTCGCCGGAGTCGGCGAGGGCGGGGACGAGACCGATGGTCGCCGCCGCCACGCCCACCACCGCGACCGGAACGACGTAGCGCGCCGCCTTGCGCCGTCCCGAGCGCAGGTCGTCGGCCTCGTTCGCGGTCGTGCTGTCGTCGGATTCGTACGGTGCCATGTCTGACTTACCTCCGTCGTCGGCGGCGGCCTGCCAACTCCCGTGCGTCCAGCCCGTAGCCGCCATTCTCACCCGAATCGGTGAGGAGTGGTGTTTTCCGTTGTCACCATCTGACCAAATCGGCCGCCGCGAAGCGTCAGACCCCGGGATCAACTCCGTGTACACCTGCGGTATGACACAGGAGGGCGGCGCCTCCCCCGACCCGTAGGGGTCGGACGGGAAGACGCCGCCGGTTCGCTCGTGCCCGGGAGGGGGCGGGGCCGCTAACCCGCGCGGTGCACCACCGCGTCGCACAGCTCCATCAGCGCGGCCTTGGCGTCGCACTCGGGCAGCGGCGCCAGCGAGGCCCGCGCGTCCTGCGCGTACCGCACGGTGTCCCGGCGGGCCTGCTCCAGGGCCGGGTGCGCCCGCAGCGCGGCCAGCGCCTCGGCATGGCGCACGTCGTCGGTCAGGTCGGAGTCCAGCAGCTCGCACAGCGCGATGTCCTCCGCGAGGCCCAGCCGCTCCGCCCGCTCCCGCAGCCGCAGCACGGGCAGCGTCGCGATCCCCTCCCGGAGGTCCGTCCCCGGCGTCTTGCCGGACTCGCGGGAGTCGGAGGCGATGTCCAGGACGTCGTCGGCCAGCTGGAACGCGACCCCCAGCCGCTCGCCGTACTGGGTGAGCACGTCCACCACCGTCTCGTCGGCGCCGGACATCATCGCGCCGAAGCGGCACGACACCGCGACCAGCGAGCCGGTCTTCCCGGCCAGCACGTCGAGGTAGTGCTCGACCGGGTCGCGCCCGTCCTGCGGTCCCGCCGTCTCCAGGATCTGACCGGTGACCAGCCGCTCGAACGCCTCGGCCTGCACCCGGACGGCCTCCGGGCCGAGGTCGGCGAGGATGTGGGAGGCGCGGGCGAAGAGGAAGTCGCCGGTGAGGACCGCGACCGAGTTCCCCCAGCGGGCGTTGGCGCTGGGCACCCCGCGCCTGACCTCGGCCTCGTCCATCACGTCGTCGTGGTACAGCGTCGCCAGGTGGGTCAGCTCCACCACCACGGCCGACGGCACGATCCCCGGCGCGTAGGGGTCCCCGAACTGTGCGCTGAGCATCACGAGCAAGGGCCTGAACCGCTTGCCGCCCGCGCGCACCAGATGCTGGGCCGCCCCCGTGATCAGGGGGACCTCGCTCTTGGTGGCCTCGAGCAGTCCCTCCTCGACAGCCGTCAATCCGGCCTGGACATCGGCTTCCAGAGCCTGGTCCCGCACGCTCAGCCCGAACGGCCCGACGACGGTCACGAGGGGTCTCCTGTCTGCTGGTGTCTACTGGCGATTACACGGTTTGTCGATAGGTCGCTGCCTTCACTCAAGTCAGCGTATCCGGTCACGTTTCGATCACCGCTGCCGCCCACCCGTCCACGACGGGCGGTATCGGATCACGACGGCTATGTTTTTGATCACCTGATAAGAACGGATATCGACCGACTTACGTGGAAGCGGTGGAGCGTGTCTCGAACCGCGGTGGACGGCCGCCCGCCCCTGGAGCCCGCGCGATGAGCCCGCACATCCGTATGCCCTCCCCCTACGAGACGACGCACGAGGATCTCCGTATCCCTGTCGCGGACGGAACCATGCTGTACGCCCGGGTGTGGCGCCCGCTGACCGACGAGCCCGTGCCGGCGCTCCTGGAGTACCTGCCGCACCGGCTGACCGACGGGACGGCCCCGCGCGACTTCCAGCGCCACCCCTGGTACGCCGGTCACGGCTACGCCTCCGTGCGGGTGGACGTCCGCGGGCACGGCAACAGCGAGGGGCTGCCGGCGGACGCGTACGCGGCGACGGAGCTGGCCGACGGGGTCGAGGTGGTGCACTGGCTGGCGGCCCAGTCCTGGTGCGACGGCAAGGTCGGCATGTTCGGCCTCTCCTGGGGCGGCTGCAACTCCCTCCGGATCGCGGCCCTCGCACCCGAGCCGCTCAAGGCGATCGTGACGGTCTGCGCCACCGACGACCGCTATGACAACGACGCGCACTACACGGGAGGTTCCGTCCTCGCGGCCGGGATGCACGCCCGGGCCGCCACCCTGCTCGCCCACGCCGCCCGGCCACCCGACCCGCGGTACGCCGGGGACGCCTGGCAGGACATGTGGCTGAGGCGCCTGGAGGCCCTGGAACCGTTCCTGCATACCTGGCTGGCCCACCAGACCCGGGACGACTTCTGGCGCCAGGGCGGCATCCGGGAGGACTACGGCACCATCGGCGCCGCCGTCCTGGCGGTGGGCGGCTGGCACGACCCGCACCGCGACACCGTGCTGCGCCTCGTCGAACGCCTGCCCGCCGACCGTGTCCGCGGCCTGATCGGCCCCTGGTCCGCCCAGTACCCCGACCGCGGCCTCCCGGGACCGGCGATCGGCTTCCTCCGGGAGACCCTGCGCTGGTGGGACCACTGGCTGAAGGACGCCCCCACGGGCGCGCTGGAGGAGCCCCTCCTGCGGGCCTACGTCACCGACTCGCACCCGCCCGCCACGGCCCACGGCACCCTGCCGGGCCGCTGGGTCGGCGAGCCCGCCTGGCCCTCTCCGAACATCACCGATGTGACGTACGCCCTCCAGGGCGCCCCCGTCGTCGTACGGTCGCCGATGCACACCGGCGTGGACGCCGGCCGTTTCTTCCCGGTCGGGAACGAGGCCGACCTGCCGCCGGACCAGCGGGAGGAGGACGCCCGCTCGGCCTGCTTCGAGTTCGCGGTGGGCGAGGAGACCTGGGTGCTGGGGCGGCCGAGGGTGCGGCTGCGGCTGACCTCGGAGGTGTCGCGCGGGCAGGTCGTCGCCCGGCTGTGCGACGTCGCCCCCGACGGCTCCTCCACCCTCGTCACCCGGGGCGTGCTGAACCTCTCCGCGCGCCTCGGCCGGGACCGGGCGGTGCCGTGGGAGCCGGGTGCCACGCGCGACGTGGCGCTCCCGCTGAACGGCATCGGGTACGCCTTCCCGGCCGGGCACCGCATCCGGCTCGCGGTGTCGTCGGCGTACTGGCCGTGGGTGTGGCCGCAGGCGGAGTCGGGGGCGGGATTCACGCTGGATCCGGCGGGGAGCTTCCTGGAGGTGCCGGTACGCGCGCGGGGTGACTCCGCCGGGGCCGGCGGCGGTCTCGGGGAGCCCGAGCCGGCCGAGCCGCTGGGGGCGAACCAGCCGGTCACGCTGGACGAGCCGCGCCCGGAGCGGCTGGTCGTCCGGGACGTGGCCAAGGGGGAGTGGCGCCTGGAGGTCGATCCCCGGTACGGCGGCACGCGCGTGTACCCCGACGGCCTGGAGTGCACCGAGGACGCGCTGGAGACGTACACGATCCGGGAGGCGGACCCGCTGTCCGCCCGCACCCGCTCGGACTGGTCGATCCGGCTGCACCGGCCGGACCTGGCGTGGGACACGACGGTGCGGACCCGCTCGGAGCTCACCTGTGACGCGGAGGACTTCGTCGCCGCGAACGAGGTGATGTGCACGGCCGGCGGCGAGGTGGTCTTCCACCGGACGTGGGAGAAACGGATTCCGCGAACGGCTGGCTGATAAAGCCCTCTTGGGGCGATTGCCCGATTTGATGCGTCTTGCGATCACGCGTGATGTGACTCACCCCCGCCGGGTCACAGGCATCTCACAGACTCACCCGACACCCTTTGCCCGCGGGTCAGTTGAGCCTTGGCACCCGCAAAGGTGCACCCGCCACGCACCCTTCGAGTGAAGATCAAAACCCTGGATATGTGAATCCGCTACTTGTTTCGGACATGTGCTCTCGCATACGTTCCCGGCCTGTCGGGCGGACGCCGAATCCTGCCGCCGTCCGGCTCCACCGAGATTCTTCGTACGGCAGGAGCGGGGGACCCAGGTAAGTCGCCGGGTCGGCATGTCTTCGGACGCGCCGGTACGGCTCGGGGTGAAGTCGCGTGCCCTTCACGGTGCGCGGCCGGGCAGCTCCCGCCCGAACCCGACAGCTCACCTCGCAGGCGCCGGAGAGGAACTTCGTCATGCCTGCTGCCGCTCAGCACCGCACCGCCCGTACCGCCGGTACCACCCGCACCGGCCGCGTCGCCCGCAAGCTCGCCGTCCTCGGCACCGGAGCCGCCGTACTGGCGCTCCCGCTCATCGGCGCGACCACCGCCTCCGCGGCCACCCCGACCGTCACCACCGCCGCCTCCCTGGGCTACGCCAACAACCTGGACGGCTGGATCCGCGCGTCCCTCCAGGTCATGGCCCAGCACGGGATCCCCGGCAGCTACGACGGCATCTACCGCAACATCATCCGGGAGTCCTCGGGCAACCAGTACGCGATCAACAACTGGGACTCCAACGCCGCCGCCGGCACCCCCTCCAAGGGCCTGCTCCAGGTGATCGACCCGACCTTCCAGGCGTACCACGTGGCCGGCACCTCCTTCGACCCCTACGACCCGGTCGCGAACATCACCGCCGCCTGCAACTACGCGGCCCAGCGCTACGGCTCGATCGACAACGTCTTCGGCGCGTACTGACCGGGCCGACTGACCGGGCCGCTACCGGAAGAGTCCTTCGAGGACGACGGCGATGCCGTCGTCCTCGTTCGACAGCGTGATCTCGTCGGCAACCGCCTTGAGTTCGGGGTGGGCGTTGGCCATCGCCACACCGCGGGCCGCCCAGTCGAACATCGGGATGTCGTTGGGCATGTCACCGAAGGCGATCGTCCGCTCCGGGCCGAGACCCAGGTGGTCCGCGGCCAGGGCGAGGCCGGTCGCCTTGGTGATGCCGCATGGCTGAAGTTCGACGGTCCCGGGCCCCGACATGGTGACCGTCGCCAGCGAACCCACCACCGAACGCGCCGTCGCCGCCAACTGGTCGTCGGACAGCTCGGGATGGCGCAGCAGCACCTTGCTGATCGGCTCGCACCACAGGTCCTCGCGTCGGCCGACGCGCACCGCGGGCAGGGTGGGGTGCGGCATCAGGTACCCGGGCTCGATCAGCGTGAGCCCGTCGACGCCGTCCTGGTCGACCGCCGCGTACACCTGCCCCACCTCGGCCTCGATCTTGCCGAGCGCGGTCTCGGCCAGCTCCTGGTCCAGGGTGACGGACCAGAGCAGACGGTCCGCGCCGGCGTCGTACACCTGCGCGCCCTGCCCGCACACCGCGAGCCCCTCGCTGCCCAGGTCGTCCAGGAGCGGCCGCACCCTGGGCGCCGGCCGGCCGGTCACCACCAGGTGCCGGGCCCCCGCCGCCGCCACCCGCGCGAGTACGGCGAGCGACCGGTCGGAGAGCGTGTCGTCGCCTCGCAGGAGGGTCCCGTCCAGGTCGGTGGCGATGAGCGAATATGCGATGGGTGCGGCCATGATCAGAGAATACGGACAGGACGCCCCCACGACTCAGCGCGAACCGGACGACCCCGGCGTCCTCCCGCGCCCCACGCGCCCCCTCCAACTCCCTTGTTCTCCGCCGCTTCTGGTGCATTGAGGGCACTGCCGTGACACAGGGGGGCGAAGGGCAGCACGAGCCGGAGCGCGGACGTCGCGAGGGCGCCGGCGGCGGGCCGAGGGCGCGCCGGGAAATGATCGTCCCGCTCCTTGTGCACTGCCCAAGACGGCTGCCCCACCCGTAACGTGTGCGGCGACGACACGGACCCGTGGCACGCACGAGAGTGAGGCAGCACCCATGCCCCCCTTTGATGTCCCCGAGGGCGACCCCTTCGGCCCGCACAACCTTCCGTACGGTGTCTTCTCCCTCCCGGGCGAGGACAGCGCGCGCCGGGTCGGTGTACGGCTCGGCGATCACGTCCTCGACGCGGGCGCCGCGGCCCTGGCCCTGGGTTCCCCCTACGCCTCCCTGCTCGCCCGGCCCACGCTGAATCCGCTGCTGGCGGCGGGCCGCACCGCCTGGTCGGACGTGCGCCGCGCGCTGACCGCCTGGGTCACGGTGCCGTCCCACCGGGAGACCATCGAGCCGCTGTTCCACCCGCTCTCCTCGGTGACCCTGCACCTGCCCTTCGAGGTCGCGGACTACGTGGACTTCTACGCCTCCGAGAACCACGCCCGCAACGTCGGCCGGATGTTCCGCCCGGACGCCCCGGACTCCCTCACCCCGAACTGGAAGCACCTGCCGATCGGCTACCACGGCCGCTCGGGCACGGTCGTGGTCTCGGGCACGGACGTCCAGCGGCCGTCGGGCCAGCGCAAGGCACCGGCCGACGCGGCGCCCGTCTTCGGCCCGTCCGTCCGCCTGGACATCGAGGCCGAGGTGGGCTTCGTGGTCGGCGTGCCGTCGGCGATGGGCAGCCCGGTCGCCCTCGGTGACTTCCGGGAGCACGTCTTCGGACTGTGCCTGCTCAACGACTGGTCCGCGCGCGACATCCAGGCCTGGGAGTACGTCCCGCTCGGCCCCTTCCTCGGCAAGTCCTTCGCGACGTCGGTGTCGGCCTGGATCACCCCGCTGGACGCGCTGGACGAGGCCCGGGTGGCCCCTCCGGAGCGCACCCACGACCTGCTTCCCTACCTGGACGACGCGGCCGAGGAACCCGGCGGCTACGACCTGCGCATCTCGGTCTCCCTCAACGGTCAGGTCATCTCCGAACCCCCCTTCTCGACGATGTACTGGACGGCCGCCCAGCAGCTGGCCCACATGACGGTCAACGGCGCCTCCCTGCGCACCGGCGACCTCTACGGTTCCGGCACGGTCAGCGGACCGGCGGAACGCGAACGCGGCTCCCTGCTGGAGCTCACCTGGAACGGCCGGGACGTCCTGGAGCTCCCCGACGGCAAGCGGACCTTCCTGGAGGACGGCGACGTGGTGACGCTGTCGGCGTGGGCGCCGGGGGCGGACGGGGCGCGGGTGGGGCTCGGCGAGGTCACCGGGCGCGTGGTGGCCGGCGGCGGGGCCTGATCCCACCGGCTGCCGAACGGCCCGCACCCTTGCGGGGGTTGACGCTCGTGGCCGGCTCCCCTCGGGTCGCACGGTTCGCCGGCCGCCGATGTCTGCCGCGTGCCGCCCGTCGCCGTCATACTGGGCGGCGGACGGTGCGCGCGGGACACGCTCTCGCACCGCCCGCGCACCGCCCGCCCCGCAGCCGCCCCAGTCCCGACCAGGATCCGGAGCCCGTGGCATGACCGTCTGCCTGCTCCTGCTGAGCGCCGTCGCTCTGACTGCCGCCGTGCCGGTACCGCGTTCCCTGACCCGGGCCATGTGGCCGGAGCGGGAGCCGGTGGTCGCGCTGTGGGTGTGGCAGTGCCTGGTCGCGACCGTGCTGCTGTGCTGTCTGACGGCCCTCGTCCTGGGCGCCGCCGCCGTCTTCCACACGGTCCGCGACCATGTCTTCGCGCCCGCGCCGCCCGCGGTGACCGCGGCGTACGACCTCTCCACGGCGCCGGTCTGGGCGACGGCCTTCACGCTGCTGCTGGCCTGCGGCGCCGCCTGGACGGCGGCGATGCTGACCCGTGAGCTGGTCGAGGCCCGGCGCAGCCGCGGCCAGGCCAGGGCCCACCTGCGCGAACGCGCCCCGGACCTGCCCGCCGGTCTCCCCGCCGCGCGCGGCCCCCTGCTGGTGCTGGAGGAGGAGTATCCGGACGCCTGGTGGATGCCCGGCCATCCGCCCCAGCTGATCGTCACCACCGGCGCCCTGCGCCGCCTCACCGACCACCAGCTGGACGCCGTTCTCACCCATGAACGCGGCCACGCCCGGGCCCGCCACGACTGGCTGCTGCACCTCTCCACCGCACTGGCCACCGGCTTCCCCCGCATCCCCCTGTTCGCCCACTTCTGCGACCAGACCCACCGTCTGGTCGAGCTGGCCGCCGACGACACCGCGTCCCGGCGCTGCGGCCACCTGACCACGGCGCTGGCCCTGATCGAGCTCAACCAGCACCGAGGCGTCCTGTCCTGCGCCTCCAGCCACCGCCTGCTGGGCGAGCGCGTGGACCGGCTGCTGGAACCCCAGCCGCGCCTGGACCGCCGCCACCGGGTCCTGACGACCACCGCGGCGGCGCTGGTGCCCCTGCTCCCGCTGCTGATCGTCTTCGGCCCGGGGCTGACGGCGCTGGCATAGCCCGCACAGGCGGGCCCGCTCCCGGCCGGTCCCTGACTCCCGGTCGTCCGGCTTTGGACCGGCCCCTCACTCCCAGTCTTCGGCCTCCGGGCCGCCCTTCACTCCAGTCGTCCGGCTTTGGGCCGGCCCCTGACTCCCGGTCATCCGGCTCCTCGCCGACCCCTCACCTCCAGCCATCCGGCTCCGGACCGGCCCCTCACCCCCAGCCATCCAGCTCCGGACCGGCCCCTCACTCCCAGTCGTCCGGCTCCGGCTCGGCGTCCATCTCGGGCCAGTGATCCTCCTCGGACCGGGAAACGGACCCGGACGTGGCGCCGGACGCCGACAGGGACTTGGCGCCGGACGCCGACTCGGACTCGGCCGCATCGCCGCCCGGCCCGCCCAGCCCGGCCAGCACCCCGATCACGCCCTCCCCGTAGGTCGCCAGCTTCTTCTCCCCCACTCCGCCGATGCCGCCCAGCTCCCGCACCGACGAGGGCCAGACCGTGACGATCTCCCGGAGCGTCGCATCGTGGAAGATCACGTACGCCGGAACTCCCTGCTCCCGGGCCTGCTCGGCCCGCCAGGCCCGCAGCGCCTCGAAGGCGGGCACCAGCCGCTCCGGCAACTCCACCACGGCGGCCTTGGCCTTCCGCTCCCCCTTGCCGGCCGACGCCGACCGCGCGGTCACCGGCTTCTTCGGCTCCTTGCGCAGCGGCACCTCCCGCTCCCGCCGCAGCACCGCCCCGCTGTCCTCGGTGAGCACGAGCGTGCCGTACTCCCCTTCGACGGCCAGCAGGCCCTGGGCCAGCAACTGCCGGATGACGCCCCGCCATTCGCCCTCGCTCAGCTCTGCCCCGATCCCGAAGACGGAGAGCTGGTCGTGGTCGAACTGGATCACCTTGGCCGTGCGCTTGCCCAGCAGGATGTCGACGATCTGCACCGCCCCGAACTTCTGCCCCCGCTCCCGCTGCAGCCGCACCACGGTCGACAGCACCTTCTGCGCCGCGACGGTCCCGTCCCAGGTCTCGGGCGGCGTCAGGCAGGTGTCGCAGTTGCCGCAGCCGGAGGAATCCGGGTCCTGGCCGAAGTAGGCGAGCAGTTGACCCCGCCGGCACTGGACCGTCTCGCACAGGGCGAGCATCGCCTCCAGGTGCGCCTCCGCCCGCCTGCGGAACGCCTCGTCGCCCTCCCCCGACTGGATCATCTTCCGCTGCTGGATGACGTCATTGAGTCCGTACGCCATCCACGCCGTGGACGGCAGCCGGTCCCGGCCCGCGCGGCCCGTCTCCTGGTAGTAGCCCTCGACCGACTTCGGCAGGTCCAGGTGCGCGACGAACCGGACGTCCGGCTTGTCGATGCCCATGCCGAACGCGATCGTCGCCACCACGACGAGCCCGTCCTCCCGCAGGAACCGGGACTGGTGCGCCGCGCGAGTCCCCGCGTCGAGTCCCGCGTGGTAGGGCACCGCCTCGACGCCGTTGCGGCTGAGGAACTCGGCGGTCTTCTCGACGGAGTTGCGCGAGAGGCAGTACACGATGCCCGCGTCCCCGGCGTGCTCCTCGCGCAGGAAGGTCAGCAGCTGCTTCTTGGGGTCGGCCTTCGGCACGATCCGGTACTGGATGTTGGGCCGGTCGAAGCTCGCCACGAAGTGGCGGGCCGTCGGCATGTTCAGCCGCTCGGTGATCTCCTGGTGCGTCGCGTGGGTGGCGGTCGCCGTGAGCGCGATCCGCGGGACGTCCGGCCAGCGCTCGCCGAGCAGGGACAGCGACAGATAGTCGGGCCGGAAGTCATGGCCCCACTGGGACACGCAGTGCGCCTCGTCGATCGCGAACACCGCGATCTTGCCGCGGGAGAGCAGATCCAGCGTGGAGTCGAGCCGCAGCCGCTCCGGGGCGAGGTACAGCAGGTCCAGCTCCCCGGCGAGGAACTCGGCCTCCATCACCCGGCGCTCGTCGAAGTCCTGCGTGGAGTTGATGAACCCGGCCCGCACGCCGAGCGCCCGCAACGCGTCCACCTGGTCCTGCATCAGGGCGATCAGCGGCGAGACCACGATGCCCGTACCGGGTCTGACCAGGGACGGGATCTGGTAGCACAGCGACTTGCCGCCACCGGTCGGCATGAGGACGACGGCATCACCGCCGGCCACCACATGCTCGATGACCGCTCCCTGTTCGCCCCGGAAGGCCTCGTACCCGAAGACCCTATGGAGCGTGGCCAGCGCCTCGCTCTCGGCTACCGCTGTCATGACACCGATCCCGCCCGTCCCGCCCATCGCCGTGCCCCCGTACGTCGCTTCTCGACCACTGCGTCCACGATAGGCGTCCGCACCGACAGCGCCGGAGTTATCCACAGGCTGCCCAGGACCGGAGCATGACGAAGGCCCCGGCTCCCGCCTCGGGAACCGGGGCCCTGCGCCGCAGGGGTGCGGGTCAGCGCACGAACACCCCGGCCGTGCTCGCCAGGTCCAGGAAGTACTGCGGCGCCACACCGAGCACCAGCGTGACCGCCACGCCGACCCCGATCGCGGTCATCGTCAGCGGTGACGGCACCGCGACCGTGGGGCCCTCGGCCCGCGGCTCGCTGAAGAACATCAGCACGATGACCCGGATGTAGAAGAACGCCGCGATCGCCGAGGAGATCACACCGACCACGACCAGCGGGGCCGCCCCGCCCTCCGCCGCCGCCTTGAACACGGCGAACTTCCCGGCGAACCCGGAGGTCAGCGGAATGCCCGCGAAGGCCAGCAGGAACACCGCGAACACGGCCGCCACCAGCGGCGAACGCCGTCCGAGACCGGCCCACTTGGACAGGTGCGTGGCCTCGCCGCCCGCGTCGCGCACCAGCGTGACGACCGCGAAGGCGCCGATCGTCACGAAGGAGTAGGCGCCCAGGTAGAAGAGGACCGAGGAGACACCGTCCGGTGTGGTCGCGATGACACCGGCGAGGATGAAGCCCGCGTGCGCGATCGACGAGTACGCCAGCAGCCGCTTGATGTCGGTCTGCGTGATCGCGACGATGGCGCCGCCCAGCATGGTGATGATCGCGACGGCCCACATGACCGGCCGCCAGTCCCAGCGCAGGCCTGGCAGCACCACGTACAGGACCCGCAGCAGGGCGCCGAACGCCGCCACCTTGGTCGCCGCCGCCATGAAGCCGGTCACCGGGGTCGGCGCGCCCTGGTAGACGTCCGGCGTCCACATGTGGAAGGGCACCGCGCCGACCTTGAACAGCAGGCCCATGATGAGCATCGCCATGCCGATCAGCAGCAGCGCGTCGTTGCCCATGGTCTGCGCGAGGGCCGGGTCGACGGTGGTGAGGGTGCCGTCGACGACCTGCGCGATCGTCGCGTACGACAGCGAGCCCGCGTAGCCGTACAGCAGCGCGATGCCGAACAGCGTGAACGCGGAGGCGAACGCGCCCAGCAGGAAGTACTTCACCGCCGCTTCCTGCGACAGCAGCCGCTTGCGGCGGGCGAGGGCGCACATCAGGTACAGCGGCAGGGAGAAGACCTCCAGCGCGATGAACAGCGTCAGCAGGTCGTTGGCGGCCGGGAAGACCAGCATGCCCGCGACCGCGAAGAGCAGCAGCGGGAACACCTCGGTGGTGGCGAAACCGGCCCTCACCGCGGCCTTCTCGCTGTCGCTGCCCGGCACGGACGCCGCCTGCGCGGCGAAGGAGTCCACCCGGTTGCCGTGCGCGGCCGGGTCGAGCCGCCGTTCGGCGAAGGTGAACAGGCCGACCAGGCCGGCCAGCAGGATCGTGCCCTGGAGGAAGAGCGCCGGGCCGTCGACGGCGATGGCGCCCATCGCCACGATGCCCGCCTTGGTGGTGCCGTACCCGTCGGCCGCGAGCGCGACCACCGCGGCGAAGGCAGCCGTCAGCGCGATGGCGGAGACGATCACCTGGGCGTAGTAGCGGGACTTGCGCGGGACGGCCGCCTCGATCAGCACCCCCACGATCGCCGCGCCGACGACAATCAGCGTGGGCGACAACTGTCCGTATTCGATCTTCGGCGCGTCGATCTTCGAGATCGGGTCGGCCGCGGTTGTCCACAGGCTGTGGACGGCTGATGCGCTCACTTGGCGGCCTCCACCTCGGGCTGGGGGTCCTTCTTCTGTACGTCGGACATGGTCTGCTCGACCGCCGGATTGACGATGTCCGTGACGGGCTTCGGGTAGACGCCCAGGAAGATCAGCAGTACGACCAGCGGGGCGACGACCGCGAGCTCCCGCACCCTGAGGTCCGGCATCGCGGCGACCTCGGGCTTCACCGGGCCCGTCATCGTCCGCTGGTACAGGACGAGGGTGTAGAGCGCGGCGAGCACGATGCCGAAGGTGGCGATGATGCCGACCACCGGATAGCGGGCGTAGGTGCCGACCAGGACCAGGAACTCACTGACGAACGGCGCCAGTCCGGGCAGCGACAGCGTCGCCAGACCGCCGATCAGGAAGGTGCCGGCGAGCACCGGGGCGACCTTCTGCACTCCTCCGTAGTCGGCGATGAGCCGCGAGCCGCGCCGCGAGATCAGGAACCCGGCCACCAGCATCAGCGCGGCCGTGGAGAGGCCGTGGTTGACCATGTAGAGCGTCGCGCCCGACTGGCCCTGGCTGGTCATCGCGAAGATGCCCATGATGATGAAGCCGAAGTGCGAGATCGACGCGTAGGCCACCAGACGCTTGATGTCCCGCTGGCCGACGGCGAGCAGCGCGCCGTAGATGATGCTGATCAGCGCCAGGACCAGGACGGCGGGCGTCGCCCACTTCGAGGCCTCCGGGAACAGCCCGAGGCAGAAGCGGAGCATCGCGAACGTGCCGACCTTGTCGACGACCGCAGTGATCAGCACGGCGACCGGGGCGGTGGCCTCACCCATGGCATTGGGCAGCCAGGTGTGCAGCGGCCACAGGGGCGCCTTCACCGCGAAGGCGAGGAAGAAGCCCAGGAACAGCCAGCGTTCAGTGCTGGTCGCCATCTCCAGCGAGCCGTTGGCCCGGGCCTCGGCGATCTCGGGCAGCGAGAAGTTCCCGGCGACCACGTACAGGCCGATCACCGCGGCCAGCATGATCAGACCGCCGGCCAGGTTGTAGAGGAGGAACTTCACCGCGGCGTACGAGCGCTGGGTGGACGCCACCTCCTCGCCGTGCTGGTGGGCACGGTCCCCGAAGCCTCCGATGAGGAAGTACATCGGGATGAGCATGGCCTCGAAGAAGATGTAGAAGAGGAAGACGTCGGTGGCCTCGAAGGAGATGATCACCATCGCCTCGACGGCCAGGATCAGGGCGAAGAAGCCCTGGGTCGGCCGCCACCGCTTGTTGCCGGTCTCCAGCGGGTCGGCGTCGTGCCAGCCCGCCAGGATGATGAACGGGATCAGCAGGGCGGTCAGCGCGATCAGGGCCACCGCGATGCCGTCCACGCCCAGCTCGTAGCGGACCCCGAACTCGGCGATCCACGAGTGGGATTCGGTGAGCTGGTAGCGGTCACCGTCCGGGTCGAAGCGGACCAGGATCGCGACGGCGAGCGCGAGCGTGGCGAGCGAGACGAGCAGCGCCAGCCACTTCGCCGCGGTGCGCCGCGCGGCCGGTACGGCGGCCGTGACGATGGCCCCGATCGCGGGGAGCGCCGCCGTCGCTGTCAGCAGGGGAAAGGACATCGGTATCAGACCGCCCTCATCAGCAGGGTCGCGGCGACGAGGAGTGCCGCACCGCCGAACATCGAGACCGCGTACGATCGCGCGAAGCCGTTCTGGAGTTTGCGCAGCCGTCCGGAGAGGCCGCCGACCGAGGCCGCCGTGCCGTTGACGACGCCGTCGACCAGGGTGTGGTCGACGTACACCAGGGAGCGCGTGAGGTGTTCGCCGCCGCGGACGAGGACGACATGGTTGAAGTCGTCCTGGAGCAGATCGCGCCGGGCGGCCCGGGTGAGCAGCGACCCGCGCGGGGCGACGACCGGGACCGGGCGGCGGCCGTACTGCAGGTACGCGGCGGTGACACCGATGACCATCACGACCACCGTGGACGTCGTGACCGTGGCCGCGCTGAGGGGCGAGTCGCCGTGGCTGTGGCCGGTGATCGGCTCCAGCCAGTGCACGAAGCGGTCGCCGACGCTGAACAGGCCGCCCGCGAAGACGGACCCGAACGCCAGCACGATCATCGGGATCGTCATGGAGCTGGGCGACTCGTGCGGATGCGGCTCGGCGTGGTCGCCGTGGTGCTCGGCGGCCGGTTCCGCGCCGGGAGCGGCCGGGGAGGCGGTGGGCCGGTTCCGCCAGCGCTCCTCGCCGAAGAACGTCATCAGCATCACGCGCGTCATGTAGTACGCCGTGATCGCCGCACCGAGCAGGGCACAGGCGCCGAGGATCCAGCCCTCGGTGCCGCCCTTGGCGAACGCCGACTCGATGATCTTGTCCTTGGAGAAGAAGCCGGACAGGCCCGGGAAGCCGATGATCGCGAGGTAGCCGAGGCCGAAGGTGATGAAGGTGATCGGCATGTACTTCCTGAGGCCGCCGTACTTCCTCATGTCGACCTCGTCGTTCATGCCGTGCATGACCGAACCGGCGCCGAGGAAGAGCCCGGCCTTGAAGAAGCCGTGGGTCACCAGGTGCATGATCGCGAAGACGTAGCCGATCGGGCCGAGGCCCGCGGCGAGGACCATGTAGCCGATCTGCGACATGGTCGAGCCGGCCAGCGCCTTCTTGATGTCGTCCTTCGCGCAACCGACGATCGCACCGAACAGGAGCGTGACGGCACCGACGATGGTGACGACCAGCTGCGCGTCGGGGGCGGCGTTGAAGATCGCGCCGGAGCGGACGATCAGGTAGACGCCCGCGGTCACCATCGTCGCCGCGTGGATCAGGGCCGAGACCGGGGTCGGGCCCTCCATCGCGTCCCCGAGCCAGGACTGCAGCGGCACCTGGGCGGACTTGCCGCAGGCCGCGAGCAGCAGCATCAGGGCGATGGCGGTGAGCGTGCCCTCGGAGGTCTCGCCGACCAGCCCGGGCTCCTCGTGGGTGCCGAGGAGCGGGCCGAAGGCGAAGGTCCCGAAGGTGGTGAACATGATCATGATCGCGATCGACAGACCCATGTCGCCGACGCGGTTGACCAGGAACGCCTTCTTCGCGGCCGTGGCGGCACTGGGCTTGTGCTGCCAGAAGCCGATCAGCAGGAACGAGGCGAGGCCCACGCCCTCCCAGCCGACGTACAGCAGCAGGTAGTTGTCGGCGAGGACGAGCAGCAGCATCGCCGCGAGGAACAGGTTCAGGTAGCCGAAGAAGCGGCGGCGCCGCTCGTCGTGCTCCATGTACCCGATCGAGTACAGGTGGATCAGCGAGCCGACACCGGTGATCAGCAGCACGAACGTCATCGACAGCTGGTCGAGGCGGAAGGCGACGTCCGCCTGGAAGCCCTCCACCGGGATCCAGCTGAACAGGTGCTGGGTCATCGTCCGGTGGTCGGCGTCCTTGCCGAGCAGGTCGACGAAGAGGATCGCGCCGAACACGAAGGACACGGCCGCGAGGAGCGTGCCGATCCAGTGCCCGACGGCGTCCAGGCGCCGGCCGCCGCACAGCAGGACCGCCGCTCCGAGCAGGGGCGCCGCGATGAGCAGCGCAATCAGGTTCTCCACGATTCAGCGACCCCTTACAGCTTCATCAGGCTGGCGTCGTCGACCGAGGCCGAGTGGCGGGAACGGAACAGCGACACGATGATCGCGAGCCCGACCACGACCTCCGCGGCGGCGACGACCATCGTGAAGAAGGCGAGGATCTGGCCGTCGAGGTTGCCGTGCATCCGGGAGAAGGCGACGAGCGAGAGGTTGCAGGCGTTGAGCATCAGCTCGACGCACATGAACACCACGATCGCGTTGCGCCGGATCAGTACGCCGGTGGCGCCGATCGTGAACAACAGGGCCGCGAGGTAGATGTAGTTGACCGGGTTCACTTCAACGCCTCCCCGCTGTTCGTGCGCTCCAGGCGCTCCTCGGCCCGCTGTTCCAGGGCCTTGAGGTCGTTGAGCGCCTCGGTGGACACATCGCGGATCTGGCCGCGCTCGCGCAGCGTCTTGCTGACGGTGAGCTCCGAGGGGGTGCCGTCGGGCAGCAGACCGGCGATGTCCACGGCGTTGTGCCGGGCGTACACACCGGGCGCCGGCAGCGGCGGCACGTGCTTGTTCTCGCGCACCCGCTGCTCGGCCATTTCGCGCTGCGTTTTGGCCCGCTCGGTGCGCTCGCGGTGGGTGAGCACCATGGCGCCGACGGCGGCCGTGATGAGCAGGGCGCCGGTGATCTCGAAGGCGAAGACGTACTTGGTGAACAGCAGGGCGGCGAGGCCCTCCACATTGCCGCCCGCGTTCGCCTGGGCGAGGCCGTTGAACTCCGTCAGGGAGGCGTTGCCGATCCCGGCGAACAGCAGGATTCCGAAGCCGAGGCCGCACAGAAGGGCCAGCCAGCGCTGGCCCTTGATGGTCTCCTGCAGGGAGTCCGCGGCGGTCACGCCGACCAGCATCACCACGAACAGGAACAGCATCATGATCGCGCCGGTGTAGACGACGATCTGCACGACGCCCAGGAAGTAGGCGCCGTTGGCGAGGTAGAACACCGCCAGGACGATCATGGTGCCGGCCAGGCAGAGCGCGCTGTGCACGGCCTTCTTCATGAAGACGGTGCACAGGGCGCCGATCACCGCGACCGTGCCGAGGATCCAGAACTGGAAGGCCTCGCCGGTGGAGGTGGAGTAGGCGGCGAGCTGCGCGGTCATCGGCCGACCACCTTCCCTGACGCCGGTTCGTCCTCACCGAACGTCGAGGCGGACTCCTGCGGGACCTCGCCCTTGGAGAGCGCGACCTGCTGGGTGGTGCCCGGCGCGGCCTCCGTCACCAGGCCCCGGTAGTAGTCCTGCTCGTCCGTGCCGGGGTAGATGGCGTGCGGCGAGTCGACCATGCCGTCCTCGAGGCCGGCGAGCAGCTGCTCCTTGGTGTAGATGAGGTTGGCGCGGCTGGAGTCGGCCAGCTCGAACTCGTTCGTCATCGTGAGCGCGCGCGTGGGGCACGCCTCGATGCACAGGCCGCACAGGATGCAGCGGGCGTAGTTGATCTGGTAGACGCGGCCGTACCGCTCGCCCGGCGAGTAGCGCTCCTCGTCGGTGTTGTCCGCGCCCTCGACGTAGATCGCGTCGGCGGGGCAGGCCCAGGCGCACAGTTCGCAGCCGACGCACTTCTCCAGGCCGTCCGGATGGCGGTTGAGCTGGTGCCGTCCGTGGAACCGCGGAGCGGTGGTCTTCTGCTGTTCCGGGTACTGCTCGGTCAGCCGCTTCTTGAACATGGCCTTGAAGGTCACACCGAAGCCGGCCACGGGGTTCTGGAAACCGGGCTTGGTCTCCTTGGGCTCCTCAGCCATCGGACGCCTCCTTTCCATCCAGAGATCCGTCACTCTGAGTATCGGGCCCACCACTGACAATCAGCTCCCGCTCCCGGCGCGAACGGCGTCGCGGAACCGGTGGCAGGTCCTGTCCGGGCAGCGGTGGCACGGGGAATCCGCCCGCCATCGCGTCGAATCCGGCGGCCGGGGCGGCCGGCTCCTCCTCCTTGGGCTTGCCGCGGAACATGTCCGCGACGAAGGAGAGCAGCAGGAGCACCAGGACGCCGCCGCCGACGTAGAGGGCGATGTCGGCGAAGTCGTAGTTCTCATTGCGCAGGGTCCGTACCGTCGCGACGAGCATCAGCCAGACCACGGAGACCGGGATCAGGACCTTCCAGCCGAGCTTCATCAGCTGGTCGTAGCGGACGCGGGGCAGGGTGCCGCGCAGCCAGATGAAGAAGAAGAGCAGCAACTGCACCTTGATCACGAACCAGAGCAGCGGCCACCAGCCGTGGTTGGCCCCCTCCCAGAAGGTGGAGACCGGCCAGGGGGCCCGCCACCCGCCGAGGAAGAGCGTCACCGACACCGCCGAGACCGTCACCATGTTCACGTACTCGGCGAGCATGAACATCGCGAACTTGATCGAGGAGTACTCGGTGTTGAAGCCGCCGACCAGGTCGCCCTCGGACTCCGGCATGTCGAAGGGGGCGCGGTTGGTCTCGCCGACCATCGTGACGATGTAGATCAGGAAGGAGACCGGCAGCAGGACGATGTACCAGCGGTCCTGCTGCGCCTCGACGATCGTGGACGTCGACATCGACCCCGAGTAGAGGAACACCGAGGCGAAGGCGGCGCCCATGGCGATCTCGTAGGAGATCATCTGCGCGCAGGAGCGCAGGCCGCCGAGGAGCGGATAGGTGGATCCGGAGCTCCAGCCCGCCAGCACGATGCCGTAGATGCCGACCGAGGCGACCGCGAGGATGTAGAGCATCGCGATCGGCAGGTCGGTGAGCTGCATTGTGGTGCGCTCGCCGAAGATCGAGATCTCGTTCCCGGCCGGGCCGAAGGGGATCACCGCGATCGCCATGAAGGCCGGGATGGCCGCGACGATCGGCGCGAGGACGTAGACCACCTTGTCCGCGCGTTTGACGATGACGTCTTCCTTCAGCATCAGCTTGATGCCGTCGGCGAGCGACTGGAGCATGCCCCAGGGGCCGTGCCGGTTGGGTCCGATGCGCAGCTGCATCCAGGCGACGACCTTGCGCTCCCACACGATGGAGAACAGCACCGTCACCATCAGGAAGGCGAAGCAGAACACCGCCTTGACGACGACCAGCCACCACGGGTCGCGGCCGAACATCGAGAGGTCTTCAGCGGCGAGGTACAAGCTCATGCCTCCACCTCCTTGGGGGCCCCGGTGGCGAGGGTCGCCGGGCCGATGCGGACGAGGGAGCCGGGCCGCGCCCCGGTGTCGGAGGCGACGCCGCCCCCGGTGGAGTTCAGCGGCAGCCAGACCACCCGGTCGGGCATCGCGGTGATCCTCAGCGGGAGCCGGACCGTCCCGGCGGTGCCGGTCACCGCGAGGAGGTCGCCCTCCTTCACGCCCGCTTCGGCGGCCGTGGCGGCCGACACGCGCGCGTGGGCGGCGTGCCGGGTCCCGGCGAGCGCCTCGTCACCGTCCTGGAGGCGTCCCTGGTCGAGCAGCAGCCGGTGTCCGGCCAGCACCGCTTCCCCGGCGGCCGGCCGCGGCAACGTGGCCGCGATCTCCCGGGGCTGGGTGGCGCGGGGCCCGTCCCAGGCGCCCAGCCGGTCCAGTTCCGCGCGTGCGGTGCGCAGGTCCGGCAGGCCCAGGTGGACGTCCATGGCGTCGGCCAGCATCTGCAGGACGCGGGCGTCGGTCGGGGGCAGGCGGCGGATCATCTGGTCGGGCTTGAGCGCGGCCTCGAAGAAGCGCACCCTGCCTTCCCAGTTGAGGAAGGTGCCCGCCTTCTCGGGGACGGCGGCGACCGGCAGGACCACGTCGGCGAGTTCGGTGACCTCGCTCGGCCGCAGCTCCAGCGAGACCAGGAACCCGGCCTCGGCGAGCGCCACGCGTGCGCGTGCCGGGTCGGGCAGGTCGGCGATCTCGACTCCGGCGACCACCAGGGCCTGGAGTTCGCCGGTGGCGGCGGCCTCCACGATCTGGCTGGTGTCGCGCCCGTAGCGGTGCGGGAGTTCGGCCACGCCCCAGGCCGCGGCGACCTCCTCACGCGCGCGGGGGTCGGTGGCCGGACGGCCGCCCGGCAGCAGCGACGGCAGCGCGCCGGCCTCGACGGCGCCGCGCTCACCGGCCCGGCGCGGGATCCACACCAGCTGCGCGCCGGTCGCGGACGCGGCACGCACGGCGGCGGTGAGCCCGCCCTCCACACCGGCCAGCCGCTCCCCTACGACGATCACGGCGCCCTCGGTGCGCAGCGCCTCGGAGGCGGCGGCGCCGTCGCCCTCCAGCCCGGCCCCGCTCGCGAGGGCGTCCAGCCACTCGGTCTCGGTGCCGGGAGCGGCGGGCAGCAGGACGCCGCCGGCCTTCTCCAGGCCGCGGGTGCCGTGTGTGGCGAGCGAGAACACCTTCTGGCCGTGCTTGCGCCAGGCCTTGCGCAGCCGCAGGAAGATCCCGGGCGCCTCCTCCTCCGCCTCGAACCCGGCGAGCAGGACCGCGGGCGCCTTCTCCAGGAGGGTGTAGGTGACGCCCGTCCCGTCGAGGTCACGGCCGCGTCCGGCGACCTGGGCAGCCAGGAAGTCGGCCTCCTCGCCGCTGTGCACCCGCGCCCGGAAGTCGATGTCGTTGGAATCGAGCGCCACGCGCGTGAACTTGCTGTACGCGTAGGCGTCCTCGATGGTGAGGCGGCCGCCGGTCAGGACACCGGCCCGCCCGCGCGAGGCGAGCAGCCCCTGGGCCGCGATCTGGAGGGCCTCCGGCCAGGACGCCGGCACCAGTTCGCCCTCGGGATTGCGCACCAGCGGCGTCTCGAGACGGTCCCGCTGCTGCGCGTACCGGAAGGCGAACCGCCCCTTGTCGCAGATCCACTCCTCGTTGACCTCGGGGTCGTCGGCCGCGAGCTTGCGCATGACCTTGCCGCGCCGGTGGTCCGTGCGCGTGGCACAGCCGCCCGAGCAGTGCTCGCAGACGCTCGGCGAGGACACCAGGTCGAAGGGGCGGGAGCGGAAGCGGTACGCGGCCGAGGTGAGCGCTCCGACCGGGCAGATCTGGATCGTGTTGCCGGAGAAGTACGACTCGAAGGGGTCGCCCTCGCCGGTGCCGACCTGCTGGAGGGCGCCCCGCTCGACCAGCTCGATCATCGGGTCGCCCGCGATCTGGTTGGAGAAGCGGGTGCAGCGGGCGCACAGCACGCACCGCTCGCGGTCGAGCAGCACCTGTGTGGAGATCGGCACGGGCTTCTCGTAGGTCCGCTTGCGTCCCTCGAAGCGGGACTCGGACTGGCCGTGCGACATGGCCTGGTTCTGCAGCGGGCACTCGCCGCCCTTGTCGCAGACCGGGCAGTCCAGCGGGTGGTTGATGAGGAGCAGCTCCATCACACCGTGCTGGGCCTTCTCGGCGACCGGCGAGGTCAGATGCGTCTTCACCACCATGCCGTCGGTGCAGGTGATGGTGCAGGACGCCATCGGCTTGCGCTGGCCCTCGACCTCGACGATGCACTGGCGGCAGGCGCCGGCCGGGTCGAGGAGCGGGTGGTCGCAGAAGCGGGGGATCTCGATGCCGAGCTGTTCGGCGGCCCGGATGACCAGGGTGCCCTTGGGCACGCTGATCTCCACGCCGTCGATGGTCAGCGAGACGAGGTCTTCCGGCGGCACCGCCGCCTCTCCCCCTCCGGAGGGAGCGCTCGTGGTCACAGTCATGCGTTCACCTCCGTACGGTGGTCGGCCCAGACCGTCGACTTGGCCGGGTCGAAGGGGCAGCCGCGGCCCGTGATGTGCTGCTCGTACTCCTCGCGGAAGTACTTGAGCGAAGAGAAGATCGGCGAGGCGGCACCGTCGCCGAGGGCGCAGAAGGACTTGCCGTTGATGTTGTCGGCGATGTCGTTCAGCTTGTCGAGGTCGCTCATCACGCCCTTGCCGGCCTCGATGTCGCGCAGCAGCTGCACGAGCCAGTAGGTGCCCTCGCGGCAGGGCGTGCACTTGCCGCAGGACTCGTGGGCGTAGAACTCGGTCCAGCGGGTGACGGCCCGTACGACGCAGGTCGTCTCGTCGAAGCATTGGAGCGCCTTGGTGCCGAGCATCGACCCGGCGGCGCCCACTCCCTCGTAGTCGAGCGGGACGTCGAGGTGCTCGTCGGTGAACATGGGCGTGGAGGAGCCGCCCGGCGTCCAGAACTTCAGCCGGTGGCCGGGCCGCATGCCGCCGCTCATGTCCAGCAGCTGGCGCAGGGTGATGCCGAGCGGGGCCTCGTACTGGCCGGGGCTCGCGACATGGCCGCTGAGCGAGTACAGCGTGAAGCCCGGGGACTTCTCGCTGCCCATCGACCTGAACCAGTCCTTGCCCTTGTGCAGGATCGCGGGAACCGAGGCGATCGACTCGACGTTGTTCACGACAGTGGGGCAGGCATAGAGGCCCGCCACCGCAGGGAAGGGGGGACGGAGCCGCGGTTGTCCACGGCGGCCTTCGAGCGAGTCGAGCAGTGCGGTCTCCTCACCGCAGATGTACGCCCCGGCGCCGGCGTGCACGGTGAGTTCGAGATCGAGGCCGCTGCCGAGGATGTTCTTGCCGAGGTAGCCGGCCGCATAGGCCTCGCTCACGGCCGAGTGCAACCGCCGCAGCACGGGGACGACTTCACCCCGCAGGTAGATGAAGGCGTGGGACGACCTGATGGCATAACAGGCGATGACGATGCCCTCGATGAGGCTGTGCGGGTTCGCGAAGAGGAGCGGGATGTCCTTGCAGGTCCCGGGCTCCGACTCGTCGGCGTTGACAACAAGATAGTGCGGCTTTCCGTCTCCCTGGGGAATGAACTGCCACTTCATTCCGGTGGGGAAGCCCGCGCCGCCGCGTCCGCGCAGGCCGGAGTCCTTCACATAGGCGATGAGGTCGTCCGGCGACATGGCGAGCGCCTTGCGGAGCCCCTCGTATCCGTCGTGCCGTCGGTAGACGTCCAGCGTCCAGGACCCGTCCTCGTCCCAGAAGGCCGACAGCACGGGTGCGAGCAGCTTCTCGGGGCCGGTGTCTTTCAGCTCGGGTGCCAAGGTCATCACTCCCCCTCCTCGGCGGCAGGCCCGGCCGGGTGGGCCGGGTCGGAGGCCGATGTGTCCTGCGGCGCGTCGTGTGAGCTCAAGTGCTGTGTCGGGGAGGGCTCGTGCACGGCCCTGTCCTGCGGCTCCTGGTGAGGTCCGCCGTCGCGCGGGTGGACCACGCGCGCGGGGGCGGTCTCTCCCTTGGCCAGCTTGAGACCGATCAGTGAAGCGGGTCCCGCGCTTCCGCCGGCCTCGACCGCCCCTTCCCGCTCGTCGGGGAAGCCCGCCAGGATCCGGGCCGTCTCCTTGAAGGTGCACAGCGGCGCCCCGCGGGTGGGGGAAACCGGTGCTCCGGCGCGCAGGTCGTCCACCATGCGCTTGGCGCTCTGCACGGTCTGGTTGTCGAAGAACTCCCAGTTGACCATCACGACCGGGGCGTAGTCGCAGGCCGCGTTGCACTCGATGTGCTCCAGGGTGACCTTGCCGTCGTCGGTGGTCTCGCCGTTGCCGACGCCGAGGTGCTCCTGGAGCGCCTCGAAGATCGCGTCACCGCCCATCACCGCGCACAGCGTGTTGGTGCACACCCCGACCTGGTAGTCACCGCTCGGGCGGCGCCGGTACATGGTGTAGAAGGTGGCCACCGCGGTGACCTCGGCCGTGGTCAGCTGCAGCATGTCCGCGCAGAACCGCATCCCGGTCCGCGTGACATGGCCTTCCTCCGACTGCACCAGGTGCAGCAGCGGAAGGAGCGCGGACCGGGAGTCGGGGTAGCGCGCGATGATCTCGCGCGCGTCCCGCTCCAGCCGGGCTCGAACGTCGTCCGGGTAGCCGGGCGCGGGCAGTTCGGGCATGCCCAGGCTGACGCCCTGCTCCGAAGAACTGGTGGTCACCGGTCGACGCCTCCCATCACGGGGTCGATGGACGCGACGGCGACGATGACGTCGGCGACCTGGCCGCCCTCGCACATCGCTGCCATGGCCTGAAGGTTGGTGAAGGACGGGTCACGGAAGTGGACCCGGTAGGGGCGGGTGCCGCCGTCGGATACGGCATGCACCCCGAGCTCGCCCTTGGGCGACTCGACGGCCGCGTACGCCTGTCCCGGCGGCACGCGGAAGCCCTCGGTGACCAGCTTGAAGTGGTGGATCAGGGCCTCCATGGAGGTGCCCATGATTTTCTTGATGTGGTCGAGGGAGTTGCCGAGGCCGTCCGGCCCGAGGGCGAGCTGGGCGGGCCAGGCGATCTTCTTGTCGGCGACCATGACCGGCCCGGGCTGCAGCCGGTCCAGGCACTGCTCGACGATCCTGAGCGACTGGCGCATCTCCTCCAGGCGGATCAGGAAGCGGCCGTAGGAGTCGCAGGTGTCGGCGGTCGGGACGTCGAAGTCGAAGGTCTCGTAGCCGCAGTAGGGCTGGGCCTTGCGCAGGTCGTGCGGCAGGCCGGTGGAGCGCAGGATGGGGCCGGTGGCGCCGAGGGCCATGCAGCCGGCCAGGTCGAGATAGCCGACGTCCTGCATACGGGCCTTGAAGATGGGGTTCCCGGTGGCGAGCTTGTCGTACTCCGGGAGGTTCTTCTTCATCTTCTTCACGAACTCGCGGATCTGGTCCACCGCGCCGGGCGGCAGGTCCTGGGCGAGTCCGCCGGGGCGGATGTACGCGTGGTTCATCCGCAGGCCCGTGATGAGCTCGTAGATGTCGAGAATCATTTCACGATCACGGAATCCGTAGATCATGATCGTGGTGGCGCCGAGTTCCATGCCGCCGGTGGCGATGCACACCAGATGCGAGGAGAGCCGGTTGAGCTCCATCAGGAGCACCCGGATCAGGGTGGCCCGGTCGGGGATCTGGTCCTCGATGCCGAGGAGCTTCTCGACGGCGAGGCAGTAGCCGGTCTCGTTGAAGAAGGACGTCAGGTAGTCCATGCGCGTCACGAACGTGGTGCCCTGCGTCCACGTGCGGAACTCGAGGTTCTTCTCGATGCCGGTGTGCAGGTAGCCGATGCCGCAGCGGGCCTCGGTGACCGTCTCGCCCTCGATCTCCAGGATCAGCCGGAGCACGCCGTGGGTGGAGGGGTGCTGGGGGCCCATGTTGACGACGATGCGCTCGTCGTCGGCGCGGGCCGCGGACTGCACGACCTCGTCCCAGTCGCCACCGGTGACCGTGTAGACGGTGCCCTCGGTGGTCTCGCGGGGGGAAGCGTGGGAAGTGCTCACGAGTACGACCTCCGCTGGTCCGGAGCCGGGATCTGGGCGCCCTTGTACTCGACGGGGATGCCGCCGAGGGGGTAGTCCTTGCGCTGCGGGTGGCCCTGCCAGTCGTCCGGCATCATGATCCGCGTCAGGGCCGGGTGGCCTTCGAAGACGAGACCGAAGAAGTCGTAGGTCTCGCGCTCGTGCCAGTCGTTGGTCGGGTAGACGGAGACCAGCGAGGGGACGCGGCGGTCGCTGTCGGGGGCGCTGACCTCGAGGCGGATCAGCCGGTTGTGGGTGATCGAGCGCAGGTGGTAGACGGCGTGCAGCTCGCGGCCCTTGTCGTGCGGGTAGTGGACGCCGCTCACGCCGGTGCACAGCTCGAAGCGCAGGGCCGGGTCGTCGCGCAGGGTGCGGGCGACGCGGAGCAGATGCTCGCGCTCGATGTGGAAGGTGAGCTCGTCGCGGTCGACGACCGTCTTCTCGATGGCGTTCTCGGGCAGCAGGCCCTGCTCCTCCAGCGCGCCCTCGAGTTCGTCGGCGACCTCGTCGAACCAGCCCCCGTAGGGGCGGCCCGCCGGTCCCGGGAGCCGGACCGAGCGGACCAGGCCGCCGTAACCGGAGGTGTCGCCGCCGTTGTTGGCGCCGAACATGCCGCGCTGGACGCGGATCTCCTCGCCGCCCTCGCCCCGCTGGCCGGGGAGGTTCTCGGCGCCGAGGTCCTTCTCGGGGTTGACGCCGTTGTTCGTGTCGCTCATCGCAGCAGCCCCTTCATCTCGATGGTGGGGAGCGCCTTGAGCGCGGCTTCCTCGGCCTCGCGGGCCGCTTCCTCGGCGTTCACGCCGAGCTTGGAGGTCTGGATCTTCTGGTGGAGCTTGAGGATCGCGTCCATCAGCATCTCGGGCCGGGGCGGGCAGCCGGGCAGATAGATGTCGACCGGGACGATGTGGTCGACGCCCTGGACGATGGCGTAGTTGTTGAACATGCCGCCCGAGGAGGCGCAGACCCCCATGGAGATCACCCACTTGGGGTTCGGCATCTGGTCGTAGACCTGCCTGAGCACCGGCGCCATCTTCTGGCTGACCCGGCCGGCGACGATCATGAGGTCGGCCTGCCGCGGTGAGCCGCGGAAGACCTCCATGCCGAAGCGCGCCAGGTCGTAGCGGCCGGCGCCGGTGGTCATCATCTCGATGGCACAGCAGGCGAGGCCGAAGGTGGCCGGGAAGACGGACGCCTTGCGCACCCAGCCCGCGGCCTGCTCGACGGTGGTCAGCAGAAAGCCGCTCGGCAGTTTTTCTTCGAGTCCCATGAGTTAAAGGCCCCTCAGTCCCATTCCAGGCCGCCGCGCCGCCATACGTACGCGTACGCGACGAAGACGGTGAGCACGAAGAGCAGCATCTCCACGAGCCCGAAAATCCCCAGGGCGTCGAAGGTGACGGCCCAGGGGTAGAGGAAGACGATCTCGATATCGAAGATGATGAAGAGCATCGCCGTCAGGTAGTACTTGATCGGGAAACGCCCGCCGCCGGCCGGCGTGGGGGTCGGCTCGATTCCGCACTCGTACGCCTCGAGCTTGGCCCGGTTGTACCGCTTCGGACCGATCAGCGTGGCCATGACCACGGAGAAGATCGCAAAGCCTGCCCCGAGGGCTCCCAGTACGAGGATGGGCGCATACGCGTTCACCGCTCCTCGCTCCTCTCAGTCGGCACTGACTGCTGGCGGTTGCGTCGGACTCGCCACTGGTGTCCCACCGGTCCCTCGAACCACGCTCGTCCCGGCGAAGATCGAGAACATGTGAAGCAGGTCACAAGCCCAACTGCCTCGCATCTTATGCCTGCCGCTCTGTGATCTGCGACACGGGGTATTGCAGAAGCTTTGTGATCTCCACCACCTGACGAAGGATCATGAAGTCGGATGAGTGGTGATCTTCGTACGCGAGGCATGCAAGTGATCACCTGAGGTGACATTTCCGCTCGTCGGCGCAGCTCGGAGGGGTCGTCTCAATATCAAGAGACTTCCCTTGCATGCAAATTGGAGATGGACCCGGGGTCCTGGTAGAGGACCGCGTTCACACATCAGGGGGAGGTGCGGGGCGAGGTGTGGACGCGTGCACGCGTTCACGAGCGTCGAGACCCGGTCCGGTGCGCGCGGGACGCCCCCGTCGCTGTAACCGTTGCGTGACCTCCGCCACATCCATGAGAGGCGGATGAGAAGCGGGGTTGGCCACCTGTCCCAACCAGTGGTAGGCGCGGGGCAATTCGGGCGAACCGATGAAAGGCCGTGATCACGGGCGGGTTGGCTCGCGCCCGCAATGTCCGTTACGGCGTCAATAAAGGGCGTCAGGAGAGGTTTTCGGGGGGTCGATTGAACAACTGTGGCGCAGCCCACGTTTCTTGAAGGTATGGAGGAGCCCCTGATACCGGTTGTTCTCATGTCCCACACCGCTCACATACGCAGCCACCGGAAACCCCGCCGCTCCGGGTCGACGACCCTCGCGATGCGCGCCGGAGTTGCCGGTGGCGTCCTCAGCATGGCAGCGGCGGGTGCGTCGGCCTCGGCGAGCGCCGCCGAGCCGGTCACGCAGACCATCGAACTGCCCACCCTGACGGCCGACCTGGCCGCTCAGGTCGCCGAGTCCGCGGACGTCACGCAGCAGGCCGCAGCCGGTTACGAGCTGCAGGCCGAGCGCGACGCGGCCGCCGCGGCGGCCGCGAAGGAGGCCAAGGCCGACCTCGCGGAGGCCAAGAAGAAGGCGGAGGCCAAGAAGAAGGCCGCCGAGGCGGCCCGTGAGGCCGCCGCGGAGCGTGCCGCACGCAGCGCCGAGCGGACCACGCTCGCCGCCACCAGCACCACCGCCACGGCCACCGCCACCGCCTCGGTCCCCGCGAGCGGCAGCGTCGGCACGGTCATCGCCTTCCTCAAGGCGCAGCTCGGCGACGCCTACGTCATGGGCGCCACCGGCCCGAACGCGTGGGACTGCTCCTCCCTGGTGCAGGCCGCCTTCAAGCAGGTCGGCGTGGACCTCCCCCGCGTCTCCCAGGACCAGTCGATGGTCGGCACGGACGTCTCCCTGTCCAGCCTCCAGGTCGGGGACATCCTCTACTGGGGCGGCAAGGGCTCGGCGTACCACGTGGGTGTGTACATCGGCGACGGCCAGTACCTGGACGCGGCCAACCCGTCCAAGGGCGTGGTCATTCAGGACCTTTCCGGCTATCCCGCCTCGGGTGCGGTGCGCGTACTCTGACGCACAGTCCGAAAAGGGGCACAACAGTACGGACGGGGCCGCAGCCGCTCGGGGGCAGCGGCCCCGTCCGGCATTCCTGGCGGGCCAGGGCGACGGTGTGGGACGGCCGGGGCGGAGGATGGACTCCTCCGCCCCGGCCGCGGCGTTCGGGCGTTGTACGGCCGGTCAGGCCTTCGGGGCCACCTTGCTCAGGCCGTTGATGATGCGGTCCATCGCGTCGCCGCCCGTCGGGTCGGTGAGGTTGGCGAGCATCTTGAGGGTGAACTTCATCAGCAGCGGGTGCGTCAGACCGCGCTGGGCGGCGATCTTCATGACCTTCGGGTTGCCGATGAGCTTCACGAAGGCGCGGCCCAGCGTGTAGTAGCCGCCGTAGGTGTCCTTGAGCACCCGCGGGTAGCGCTGGAGGGCCATCTCGCGGCCCGCGGGGGTCTGGCGCGCGTGGGCCTGCACGATGACGTCGGCGGCGATCTGGCCGGACTCCATGGCGTAGGCGATGCCTTCGCCGTTGAAGGGGTTCACCAGGCCGCCGGCGTCGCCGACCAGCAGCAGGCCCTTGGTGTAGTGGGGCTGGCGGTTGAAGGCCATCGGGAGCGCGGCGCCGCGGATCGGGCCGGTCATGTGCTCCGGGGTGTAACCCCACTCCTCCGGCATCGACGCGCACCACGCCTTCAGCACCTCGCGCCAGTCCAGCTCCTTGAAGGAGTCGGAGGTGTTGAGCACGCCCAGGCCGACGTTGGAGGTGCCGTCGCCCATGCCGAAGATCCAGCCGTAGCCGGGCAGCAGCCGGTCCTCGCCCGGGCCGCGCCGGTCCCACAGTTCGAGCCAGGACTCCAGGTAGTCGTCGTCGTGGCGCGGGGACTCGAAGTACGTCCGGACCGCGACGCCCATCGGGCGGTCCTCGCGGCGGTGCAGGCCCATCGCCAGGGACAGGCGCGTGGAGTTGCCGTCGGCGGCGACCACGAGCGGCGCATGGAAGGCGACCTCGCGCTTCTCCTCGCCGAGCTTGGCGTGCACGCCGGTGATCCGGCCGGTGCGGTCGTCGACGATCGGAGCGCCGACGTTGCAGCGCTCGTACAGCCGGGCACCGGCCTTCTGGGCCTGGCGGGCGAGCTGCTCGTCGAAGTCGTCGCGCTTGCGGACCAGGCCGTAGTCGGGGAAGGAGGCGAGTTCGGGCCAGTCGAGCTGGAGCCGGACCCCGCCGCCGATGATCCTCAGGCCCTGGTTGCGCAGCCAGCCGGCCTCCTCGGAGATGTCGATGCCCATCGCCACGAGTTGCTTGACCGCGCGCGGGGTCAGGCCGTCACCGCAGACCTTCTCCCGCGGGAACTCGGTCTTCTCCAGCAGGAGCACGTCGAGTCCGGCCTTGGCCAGGTGGTACGCGGTCGTGGAGCCGGCTGGCCCCGCGCCCACGACGATCACATCAGCGGTGTTGTCGGAGAGGAGGGGCTCGGTCACGGCGGGATCTCCCCAAGTTCGAAATCTGCGTGCCGACCGGCACAGGACATGGGCAGTCTATTCAGCAGCAGCGATCACCCGGCCGAAGGGTTGCCCCCGTGAACCGAGCTCTCCCCGCAGTACGACTGCGCGTCCCCACCGACGAGGACGCGGTCGCCTGGCACCGGCTCTTCGACGACCCGGACGTCATGGAGTTCCACGGCGGCAGGTCCGCCGGTCTGTCGGTCTACGAGGAGCTCACCGCCCGCCAGCGCCGGCACGACGCCGAGCGCGGGTTCTGCCTGTGGTCGGTGCTGGACGACTCCGACCGGGTCATCGGCTTCACCGGCGCCCAGCCCTGGGAGCGGGAGTGGGGGCCCACCGGCGAGATCGAGATCGGCTGGCGGCTGGCGCGGGCGCACTGGGGCAGGGGGTACGTCACCGCGGCGGCGCGGCTGACGCTGGAACGGGTGCGGACGGCGGGTGTGCCGGGCGTGGTGGCGATGGTCGACGCCCGCAACGAGCGCTCGATCGCGGTGACCCGGCGGCTCGGGATGCGGCTGGCGGAGGTGTTCCGTACGCCGACGAGCGATCGACAGGGGCACTGCTACCGCTTGGACCTGACAAGCGGAGCAGCATGACGCAGTTTTGTTACCCACGGTAACTGACTGTCACAGAAAGACACTTAATGCTTCCGGGCGGCACCCGGCGGGGGTTACTCTGCCGGTACCGCTGGGGGTGACGTCTGTGTACATACCGCCCAAGACAACCGAAGTGCGCGTACCGCGCCTCGTCGGTCTGATGGCCGTGGACGCGCGCAGGTCGGCCGAGGCACGCGGCGTGCTGATCGCCTCCCCCGACCGCCCCGACCTCCGACTCGCCGTCGTGGACTACGTCGTACGGCAGTACCCGGCGCCCGGCGTCGAGGTGCCGCGCGGGGCCGTGGTCACCGTCTGGTTCGAGTTCGGGGAGGGCGAGGGCGGCGGAGGTTCCGGGGTGCGCGAGCCGAGAGCGCCGCGTCCGCCGGGCGGGGGGACACAGCGGGAGCTGGACGAGCCGACCGGGCATTCCTACGCCCCGGCACCCGGGTTCGCCTGAGCCGCGGCGGGCCTCGACTCCCTCTCCGCCCCCGCGGCGGGGCTCAGCTCTCCTTGAAGCCCCGGCGGTCCGTCAGCTCTCCTTGAAGCCCCGGTGCAGGGCGACCACCCCGCCGGTCAGGTTCCGCCAGGCCACCTTCGACCAGCCGGCCTTCCGCAGCCGCTCGGCGAGGGCGGGCTGGTCGGGCCAGGCGCGGATGGACTCCGCGAGGTAGACGTACGCGTCGGGGTTGGAGGAGACCGCGCGGGCGACCGGCGGCAGGGCCCGCATCAGGTACTCGGTGTAGACGGTCCGGAAGGGCGCCCAGGTCGGGTGCGAGAACTCGCAGATGACGACCCGGCCGCCGGGCCTGGTCACCCGGTACATCTCGCGCAGGGCGGCGTCGAAGTCCTGGACGTTGCGCAGACCGAAGGAGATCGTGACGGCGTCGAAGGTGTCGTCCTTGAAGGGCAGCCGTGTCGCGTCGCCCGCCGTCAGCGGCAGCCACGGGTGCTTCCTCTTGCCGACCTCGAGCATGCCGAGCGAGAAGTCGCAGGGGACGACATAGGCGCCGGTGCGGGCGAAGGGCAGGGAGGAGGTCGCCGTACCGGCGGCCAGGTCCAGGACCTTCTGCGCGGGACGGGCGTCGACCGCTCTGGCGACCTCCTTGCGCCACACCCGGTCCTGGCCGAGCGAGAGCACGTCGTTCGTCAGGTCGTACCGTTCCGCGACGTCGTCGAACATCGAGGCGACTTCGTGCGGCTGCTTGTTCAGGGAAGCGCGGGTCACGCGCCCATTCTTGCAGCACCCCGTCCCGGCGGAAGCCGCGGCCACCCGTGCCAGGGGGCCGACGCGGGGCGCCGGTCAGCGCCGCCGGTGCACCAGCCGGCCGCCGAGCACCGTGGCCACGCAGGTTCCCGCTCCCTCGGCGAGGAGCGCGGCCTCGTCGGCCACGTCGAAGACGGCGAGGTCGGCCCGGCCGCCGACGGTGAGCGGACCGTGGGCGGTGCCGGGCAGGTCGTACCCCTCGACGAAGGGGTCCAGGTCCGGTCCGTCCCAGGCCGGCGGCGCCGAGCGCCACGGCTCGGGCACCTCGCGCAGGCCCGCCCGCACCACGGACTGCCGTACGGCGTCCGGGAAGGGCCCGCCCACATGGGTGGTCCCGTGGGCCAGCATCCGTTGCAGCCCGCGGCGGACGCTGCCCGCCATCCGGGCGGCGTCCGGGGCGAGTTCACCGAGGGCGACGCCCGTGATCGGCGCGGTGCCGAGCTCGTCGGCCTCCCGGGGGTCGGGGTGGTAGCAGCGGGTCAGCAGCCACCGCCCGTGCCACTGCCGCAGCCCCGGCGTCAGCACTCCCGGCCAGCGGCGGGTGCGCGCGCCGTCGAAGGACGCGGCCAGCTCGGCGTAGGGCCCGATGGCCGCGACGCGTTCGCCGTCGACCGCGACCGCCCCGTCGGGCACCGGTTCGGCGCCGAGCGGCACCACCAGCGGCGCCGCGTGGATCGTGAGCATCTAGTTGGAGGCGAGCAGCTTCAGTTCGGGATGCGCGGTGCCGCCCTCGATCGCCGTCGACGAGATGTGCGACATGACCCGCTCGTCGACGGGGTCGTTCGCCGGATCGTCGTGCACGACGATGTGCTCGTACGTCGTCGTCCGCTGGGCGGGAACACGCCCCGCCTTGCGGATCAGGTCGATGATCTCCAGCCGGTTGGAGCGGTGCTTGGCACCCGCGCTGGAGACGACGTTCTCCTCCAGCATGATCGAGCCGAGGTCGTCCGCGCCGTAGTGCAGGGAGAGTTGGCCGACCTCCTTGCCGGTGGTGAGCCAGGAGCCCTGGATGTGGGCGATGTTGTCCATGAAGAGCCGGGCGACGGCGATCATCCGCAGGTACTCGAAGAGCGTGGCCTGCGTACGGCCCTTCAGGTGGTTGTTCTCGGGCTGGTAGGTGTACGGGATGAACGCGCGGAAGCCGCCCGTGCGGTCCTGTACGTCGCGGATCATCCGCAGGTGCTCGATGCGCTCGGCGTTGGTCTCGCCGGTGCCCATCAGCATGGTGGAGGTGGACTCCACGCCCAGCCCGTGGGCGATCTCCATGATCTCCAGCCAGCGCTCGCCGGACTCCTTCAGCGGCGCGATGGCCTTGCGGGGGCGGGCGGGCAGCAGCTCGGCACCGGCACCGGCGAAGGAGTCGAGGCCGGCGGCGTGGATGCGCCGGATCGCCTCCTCCACGGACACCTGGGAGATGCGGGCCATGTGCTCGACCTCGGAGGCGCCCAGCGAGTGGATGACCAGCTGGGGGAATTCCTTCTTGATGGCGGCGAAGTGGTGCTCGTAGTACTCGACGCCGTAGTCCGGGTGGTGGCCGCCCTGGAACATGATCTGGGTGCCGCCGAGTTCGACGGTCTCCGCGCACCGGCGCAGGATGTCGTCGAGGTCGCGGGTCCAGCCCTTGGCCGTGTCCTTGGGGGCGGCGTAGAAGGCGCAGAACTTGCACGCCGTCACGCAGACGTTCGTGTAGTTGATGTTGCGCTCGATGATGTACGTCGCGATGTGCTCGGTGCCCGCGTACCGGCGGCGGCGCACGGCGTCGGCGGCGGCGCCGAGCGCGTGCAGCGGGGCGTCGCGGTAGAGGTCGAGCGCCTCCTCGGGCGTGATCCGCCCGCCCGCGGCGGCACGGTCGAGGACGGACTGAAGGTCGGCCTTCTCGGTCACCGGCGGCGTCCCTTTCGTCAAGGGTTGTGGACGGACTGATCCAGCGTACGCCAGCCGCATTCGGCGCCGGACGTCAGGCCGCGTAGGCCCCCATGAGCAATCCCAGGAAGGCACCCGCGATCAGGAACGGGCCGAACGGGATCGCCGTCTTGCGCCCCGCCCGCCGGACGACGACGAGGGCGCCCCCGTACAGCGCCCCGAGCAGGAAGCCGGCGAAGGTGCCGAGCATGAGCGTGGACCAGCCGTACCAGCCGAGGACCGCGCCCATGCCGAGGGCGAGCTTGACGTCACCGAAGCCCATGCCGGAGGGGTTGATGAGGAAGAGGACGAGATAGCCGCCGCCGAGGGCGAGGGCGCCGTAGAGGCTGGTGAGCCACTCCCCCGTGTGCTCGGGTACGAAGGCGACCACGCCGAGCAGGGCGAGGGCGGCCGCCGCGAACGGCAGGGTCAGCGGGTCCGGCAGCCGCTGCACCCGGAAGTCGACGACCGCGAGCAGCACGCCGAGGGGGGCGAGCAGCAGCCATGCGCCCAGTTCGGGCCGGGTGCCGGTGGCGGCGGCGAGGGCCGCGCAGACCAGCGCGGCGGCCAGGGAGAGCGGGGCGGCGCCGGGGCCGTAGGACCGTGCGCAGGTCGGGCAGTGCGCGCGCCCGAGCCAGCCGCGTACCGGATGCCCGTCCGGGCAGCCGTCCCGCCAGGGCTCGCCGGCGGGGGCCGAGAAGCGGTACACGGCCCGTGGCAGGAACGCGCCCGCCGCCGCACCCCACAGTGCGGCGGCGATCACCGGGACGAGGTCGGTCATCCGGCCGCTACGGCGCCGGAGCGCCAGGCCGGCAGCAGCTCGTCGAGCAGCGCCTCCGTGCGCGGCGGCAGCCCGCGCGCCCCGCTGCGGGTGATGAGGTCGGCGGCCAGGGCCCGGAGGCGGGCGGTGTCGCCGGTGGCGTGGGTGGCGCGCAGCAGCTCGTGCCACAGGCGCTCGTCGGCGGGCGCGGAGTTCAGGGCCGCGGTGAGCGCCTCGATGGCCTTCTCCGCGCGGTCCTTCTCCAGGTGGAACGCCGACAGCGCGAGCCCGATGTCCGCCACCAGCAGCGGGAGCTGGGCGTCGATGATCTCGTGGGTGAGCCAGCGGTAGCGGCCCTCGGGCCGGTCGGCAAGCAGCGGCCCGCGCACCAGCACGAGCGCGTCGGTGAGCAGCCGCCCCCGGACCTGCCGGCTGTTGACGCCCCGGCCCTGGGTGGCCTCGTGGTAGAGCGAGCGCAGCACATCGAGGTCGGACACGACGGACTTGGCGAGCGTGAGCCGCCCGGTGGCGTCGGTGCGCAGCCGGGGGCTGCCGTCGGGGTCGGTGCCGAGCCAGGCGTTCAGCCGGTCCAGCAGCGCGTCGCGCACGTCCTCGGTGACCCCGCGCGGCCACAGCGCGGAGGACAGCACGCGCGGGTGCACGCCCTCGCGGTGCAGCAGCAGCAGCGCGAGCGCCTCGTGCAGCAGCGCGCTGCGCTCGCCGTCCGGGGTGTCGAGGCCGATGATCTCGTACGGGCCGACGAGCCGGGCGTAGACCGCGGGCCGCCCCTGCTCGCTGATGTCGACGAGGAACGGCGGGGTGTTGGCGGGGCCGCCCTCGGGGCCGTGGTCGGGGTCGGCCTGGACGAACAGCTCGACGACGGCCTGCTGCTGGGCGGTCGGCAGGAGCTGCGCCTCCAGTTCCAGGCCGAGCAGCGGGGCGAGCAGCTTGCCCTCGCCGGTGATCTCCATCTCCCAGGCGGCGCCCGGCAGATCGCCGGTCTCGGTGCCGACGAGGTAGCCGATGCCGAGCCGGCCGGCGTCGGAGGCGAGTTCGGCGAGCTTGACGGCGTCCTCGGCGGAGGGCTGCGCGGCGAGCAGGACGAGGTGCGGGGCCCAACGGGTGTGCTGGGCGGGCCCGGTACGGCCGGTGAGCACGGAGTCGTGTCCGGTGGCCCCGAGCGCGCCGCGCCGCTGGCGGGTCTCGGCCTCCATGGTCTCGATGAGGTCGTCGATGCCGTCGAGGTGGCGCAGGCGGTTGGGGGCGAGCGGGGTGAGGTCCTGCCCGAACCCGACGAGGGTGATGGTCATGCGGTCGGACCAGCCGTTGGTGGCGAGTTCGGCGGCGACGGAGGCGAACACGGCGGCCCGGTCGGCCTCCCGTCCGCTCAGCGACACGATCCCGGGCACGGACTCCAGGTTCAGCAGCAGCCGGGAGTCGTCCATGGTGCCGAGGCTGACGAGGCCGGGGTAGGGCGCGGCGGTGTCCGCGTCCTCGTACCGTTCGGCGTCGCTGCGGGCCAGCAGCCAGAAGGTCTGGTCCTGGCCGAGCTGCCAGGGCGCGGGCGGCTTTCCGGCGGGCTGGGCGAGCTGGAGGTGCAGATCGCCGTTGCTGAGCCAGGCCGCGTAGACGGTGGGCAGGGCGCGGGACTCCGCCGCGAGGGACGCGGCGAGTCCTCGCAGGGAGCGGTCCAGCAGGCGTACGCCTTCGGGGTCGGCGCCGACCAGGAGGGCGTCCTGGGCGTCGGCGGCGGCGCCGGTGGGCGTGGGCGGCTCCATGCCGCGCCGCCCGCCGACGGAACCGAGCGCCGACTGCCACATGGCCTGGCGGCGCCGCCGGCCGAGCGCGCCGAGCAGGCCGGCGGCGAGGAGGGGGGCGGCGAGGAGGGCTTCGGGGAGGCCGAAGGACGAGTCGGACTCCTGGGCCGGGGTGGCCTGGGACGGGGTTGCCTGGGGGGCCGGCTGCTGGTGCCCGGCGTTCCGGTCGGGGGCGGGGCGCTGCTCCGGGAGGGAGACCTGAGCGGCCCCTCCGCCGCTTCCCTGTGCCTGGTCGCCGCCGGTCCTGGCGTAGTCGCGGATCTGCTGCTCGACCTCCGGGGAGACGTCGGGGGCCTCGTCGGGCATCTCCACGAGTTCGCCGCCGCGGGCGTCGCCCGGCATCTCCATGATCCAGCCGGGCCGGATGAGGCTGGCCTCGGACAGCTTGCTGCCGTCGGGCTGCACCCGGTCCTTGTTGAGCTGGTAGATCTCCTTGTACCGGCGGCCGTCGCCGAGGTGCCGTTCGGCGATCTCCCACAGGGAGTCGTGGTGGCGGCCCTCGGGCGGCTGGATCCGGTAGTACTTGGTGTCGCCGTCCTTGGCGGTACCGGGCGCTGCCGCCTCGGCGTGGGACGCCTGCTCGGCGAGGGCGGCGGCGGAGGCCGCGGCCTGCTCCTGCTGCTGGGCGAAGAGGCCGCCGCCGGGCGTCTGCTGGGCGGCGGCGACGGTACCGCGCTGGTTGGCGTCCAGGCTCTGGCCGAGCTGGGAGAGCCCCGGCGTGAGGCTGGCGGCGGTGGCGCCGACGAGGAGGAGCGCGGCGACTAGCTGCCGGGCGAGCAACTGGCTCGGCCCGGCGCCGGGTACGCGTCCGGGGACCCCGACGCCCGACAGCGCGGCCTTCATCTCGACGATCACACAGGCGGTGAACTGGGCCCAGGCGACCCAGACGAAGAAGGTGAGGATGCCGAGGAAGGTGCCGACACTGAGCTCTTGGGTCAGCCACTCCTGCGGGTCCCAGGATTCGGGCACCGGCCACCCCAACTGCGTCGCCAGCGCGCCCGGAACTCCGACGACCAGCACGAGCAGCGCGACGAACGCGAGGAACGCCTTGACGAAGTCCCCGACCGAACGCCGGTGCACCCGCACGGGCTGCGGGGTCCGGTTCCGCGGGGTGGCGGGGCTTCCCGTGGGGCTTCCCGTCGAGCTTGAGCGTCGCGGCATGGGGGGTGTCCTGGGGTGTGTGGTCGTATGCGGCGGGGTGAGGTGTGATGGGTGTGCTGAGCCTACAGAGATCTTATGGACTCGCCCCGGGGTCGTCGAAGGCCAGGTGGTCACGGGCGGGCGGGAGGGGGCGACTCCTCACATTCCCCACACAATCCCCGCTGCGGGTGGGGGCTTTGCGCTCTGGTGCCACACCTCGGGGTTCAGAGCGGCTGCGACGTATCCAGATCCACCGCCGAGTTGGCGCGGTCAGCTCCCTGGCACAGGACGGATACGAATCGCCTTCGGCGAACGTGTCGTAGATCCCCTGCTCGGTCATCAGGTCGCCCACCCATTGGCCTCGTACATGAGCGACCGCACAATCCGGAACGGCACAAGCGTCGAGACCCGCGCCGCCGCCAGTCCCTCTATCGGATGCCCTCGACAAGCTTCTCCAGGGCCTCGTCCGCCGTCTCCGCGAGGAGCGTGACGCTGTCCATGCCGACGTAGACCGCGCCGTTCGAAGCGACCCCCAAATAGTTGTTGCGGCGCACCCGCCCCGATCGGGTAGAGGTCGACCCCGGCCTCCTCGCTGAGTACGTCGAAGATCTCGTCGTCCCATGCGGCCACGGTCGGGTCGAGAGCGAACCCCATACGGGCCATCGTCTTCCCAGGGCCTCGTTCGCCGCTCTCCAGCCCGCCGAACTCGGCGAGAAAGCGCCGGGCCGCCTCGTGCATCTCGAAGCCGCCGTGCTCGCGGAGAGTGCTCTCCCACTCAACCGTGCACACCGAACGGCCCGGGTACCAGTCGGCTCTGCGGAGCACTCGGTCGGTCTCCGCGGACCATCGCCGCCCGTGCCCTTCGCTCATATCAGGTGCTCGCTCGCGGCATTCCTCGAGGGCGCCCCCCATGATGATCCCTGCACTTTCACGAGCGACGCCGCCGTAGGGTCTTCCCGGCATCCTGGGCCGCATACATAACGTTCAACCGCCAGGTCGCCAGCTTGTCCTCCACCTTTGATGCGGCCTTTCGCCACTTGAACCATGGGGGCAACTGCCGGAACGGCACGAACGTCAACGTGTCATCGATGGCATTCTCGGCCAGGCCGCGATGCCCCTCTGCACGCAGAGCGGCATACAACTCCGGCGTCAACTCGCCGTTGAGCCGAGCCGCGGTTCCCGCCGCCGTGAACGCGTATCCCCGTTGAGCACGGTCCGGCAACCGCATCGCCTTGAGGATGCGGGGCGATGCCTCGGTGAGGGGGCAGTTGAAGGCTAGCCCGATGGCCGCCGTACCGAGATTTCCTTCGCCGCGCTCGAACGCGCCGTCCCACTCGGCGGCGTCATCGATACCCAGCAGACCCTTGCCGCTCTTCCAGTCCCATCCGCGCATCACGGTGGCCCCCTTTGTCGTACTGGTCAGGCTGCCGCGAGCAGTTCCTCCAGCAGCTGGTCGTAAGCCCGGAAGGCGACCTTTCCGCTCTCCGGTGCGTCCGACTCAGGACTGAGGATGGCCGGGAGATGAGCGACTCGCCACATCCTGAAGATGTCCGCCGGGGCACTGCGGCCCGTGGCATCGGCCAAATCAGAGGCCGTGGCAAGAACTTCGGCGACATGGGGCGCTCCTCGTCCGGCTTCCGTTCCGGCCGCGATGGCGGCGTTGATCAGAGCCTGGAGAAAGAGGGTGAGTTGAAGATCCGCCGCCATACGGCACATGCGCCGCACCACCGGCGGCTCCTCAAGTCGCTCCAGCGGCTGGGGCACGCCCGTGATGCCCCCTGACCAGAGCAGCAGGTAGGCCGCGGGCACGTCGTGGTCGCGGAGTCGGCCCAACTCGTCGACGATCGCCATCGCGTCGTCACTGAACCGGCAGACGGACCGGATGCCCTCCAGCAGGCGCTCGACATCGGACCGGCGACGCGCCAGATAGTCGCCCATGGAGACCTCGGTGAGCCGCCAGGTGCCGGTGGCGTTCACCGCACCGACTTCCACCACCCCACCGAGCGGCCCGAACACCGCGCGGGCGAGCAGCGCTTCCGAAATGGGAGTGACCTGCTCAGGCATGTCGTGAAGCCTCCCCCAGTCCCATCCGACGTCAGACGGGCCAATGCTTACCGGATGCCCTCGACCAACTTTTCCAGGGCCTCATCGGCTGTTTCTGCAAGCAGCGTGACGCTGTCCATGCCGACGTAGACCGCGCCGTTGGGCGCAATGCCCAAGTACAAGTTGCGGCGGTCGGCCTCCCCAATCGGGTACAAGTCGGTTCCCGCCTCCTCGCTCAGCACGTCAAAGATCTCGTCGTCCCACTCGGCCAGGGTCGGGTCAAGCGTGAATCCCATACGGGCCATCGTCTTCCCGGGACCTCGCTCCTTGCTCTCCAACCCGCCGAACTCGGCGAGAAAGCGCCGGGCCGCCTCGTGGATCTCGAAGCCGCCGTGCTCACTGAGGGTGTTCTCCCACTCCACCGTGGACACCGAGCGGCCGGGATACCACCCGGCCCCCCGCAATACGCGATCGGTCTCCTCGGACCATCGCTGCCCGCGCACTTCGGTCATCCTCAAGTCACCGCCGTAATTCCGAATTGGTCAAGCACATGTTGGCATGAGGAGCACGGCGGCTTCGGCGCACCGTGCTTCGGGTTGCCGGCCGCACGGACGTCCACAGCAGCACTGATACCGCCCCGTGGATCGACCCCGGCGTTCATAGCGTTCGACAGCGCTTCAGCCTCGGCGCATCTCCCGTGCTGGTTGCCCGCCGGGCGGACTTCGAGCGGAACCCGGTCGTACGCGGCCTGGACGTCGGGGTGCAGATTGTGGTTGCCGCCACCCTTGATGCTCGCACCGGTGAACGGCCCATGCTGTCCCGGCACGGAAAGACCGCTGGCAACCGTCGGCCTGGTCTGCTTGCTCGCCCCCGGCCTTGACTGTTCCTGGTCTGCGCGCCGTTTCGCGGCATCGCGCGCCTCCTGTTCGCAAGGTGAAAGCCCGAAGGGGTCCACAGCAGTGAACGGATTTCGGACGTATACGCGAGGGTTCGGACCCGGTGTGAGTCCGAGGGGGTCCAGAGAGGCGTACTGACCCGTCTCCGGGTCGTAGTAGCGCTGATAGTTGTAATTGAGTGACGTCTCGGGGTCGTGGTACTGGCCCGGGAATCGCAGCGGACAGTACGCATCGCCCTGCCCCGAAGCATCGAGCGGTGCGCCCCACACCGTCGTCCGCGCTCTCCAAGCGATTTCGCCATGCTCGGCGACCATCTCGGTTGGAGTTCCGACCAAGTCGGTGACGATGGAGTAGAACTTGTCGTCCACCCACTCCTGGGGGCGGTCCCGAGCGGGCACCCTCTCGACCTGAGTGACGGGGCTGAAACGGTCTTGCTCCCAATCCCAAACCGTGCACTTGGGCGCCGCGTCGTCCGCACGGGTGACCTGTTCAGCCGGTACGAAGCCGTCCCAGACATAGATCACCTCCTCGACCACAGTCATCCCGTCCGGTGCCAGCCGACGCTTGGCGATACGGCGTCCGAACGGATCGTATTGATAGGCCCACCGGGTGCCGTCAGGCGTGATCACTCCGACGAGTCGGTCCTGGCTGTCCCAGGCGTAGCGCCATACGTCGGGCTTGCGGGACAGGCGCTTCTTCCGCCTGACCACCACTCGCCCCTGAGCGTCATACTCGTAACTTATGTGGCCGACCGCGCCGCCGACAGATCGGGCCGTGAGTACCGACAGGGGGTGAGCGGGCGTAACGCTCTGCCACTCACCTTCCGTGATATTGCCGGCCGCGTCGTACGCATAGCGCTCCGACCAGGTCCCAGCCCGTACCCCGGTGACTCGCCCGGTGTCGTCGTTGTCGACGACACGGTCACCATTGAGCAGATCGCTGATCGCGGCGACCGTTCCGTCCTGCCCGTAACGGTACGCACGGTGCTGGAGACGCCGTGCGGTCGGTGCCACCCCCGAATCGGCGCCCATACCTTTGGCGGTCAGGATCTGCGAGTCAAGCCTGCCGGCCGCGTCCCAGGTCTGGTTGAGCGCGACAGTGCCCGTGCGCCGCTCGATCTCTCGTCCAGACCCGTCATAGGCGAAGCTGACAGTACGTCCCGCCGTCCGCAGCAACACAGGTCGGTCGCGCCCGTCGTACTCCCACGTACTCTCGGCGTTCGACGGGGTCACGCGACGAATGCGCCTGCCGAGCCGGTCGTAGGCGGAGCGTACGGTTGCCCCGTTGCAGGTTTCAGCAAGGATCCGGCCACGGGCGTCCCGCTCGTAGTTGAGCTCGATCCGGTCCCCGACCACACGACGCACGTGGCCGAGGGCGTCATAGGCGTAGGTTGTCAGGCCTTCCGGCGTGCGCTGCTCTATGACATTGCCGAGGTCATCACGGACATACTCCGTGGACACGCCCGCGCCGCTGGTCCGCCCGACGAGGCGGCCCGCCGCGTCGAACCGATAGCTCTGTACACGTCCACCGAAGTCCTGTTCGCGGACAAGTCGCCCCGCCGCGTCGTAGAGGTAACTCCACGTCGCACCCTGTTGGTTGGTGACCGAAGTGACGCGCAGCTGGCTGTCGTAGGTGAACACCAGCCGCGAGCCGTCGGGGTCGGTGCGGACCACGGGCAGGTCGAACCCGCCGTATTCGAAGCGCGTCACCTGTCCCCGGGCGTCCGTGTGCTCGACAAGGTTTCCTTCGCCGTCGTACACCCGGCGTTCCGTGGCTCCGTTCGGCAGAGTACGCCAGCTCGGCCGACCGTCCGTCGTCCAGCCGAGTCGGGTGACCGCCCCGTCCGGCTCGATCTGCGCGGTGATCCTTCCGAACGCGTCGCGCTCGTAACGTGTCGTCGAGCCCTCCGCGTCGGTGCAGGCCATGGGCAGGCCTGCACCGTCCGGCTTCAGCTGAGCCCTGCGCCCGGAGGCGTCCGTGACCGCGGTGAGCGCACCGAATTCGTTGTAGGAGTATGTGACGCGGGCCCCCGTGGGGTCCGTCTCCGACGTGAGGTTCCCCCGTGGGTCGTACTCCATGAGCCAGACGTGCCCATCGGCCTGAGTCACCGACACAGGCTGGCCGTAGTCATTGTTCTCCGCCGCCTCCCGACTGCCGTCGGGCCGGATGACTGCGGTCGGCGCGCCGTGCTCGTCATACTCATAGCGAGTCGTCCGTCCCAGGGCGTCCGTCCGGGCAGTCAGACGGTCGTAGCGGTCCCACTCGGAGTACGTCGTATGGCCAAGGGGGTCGGTCTCGGCGACCAGCTGGAGCAACTCGTTGTAGCGGTACGTCGTCGTGTTCCCGAGCGCGTCCGTGTAGCGCGTCTCGCGGTTCTCGCTGTCGTACTCGACCGTGCAGGAGAGGCTGCCGTCGTCGCCCTCGCCCGCAGTGCAGCGGTCCAGGGCGTCATAGGTGAAGCGGTAGGAGTAGCCGTTGCGGTCGGTCCAGGAGGTGACGCGGCTGCGGGCGTCGTACGTCAGCTTCCGGGGCAGGCCGCTGGAGTTGTGGATGTCGCTGAGGTTGCCCTCGGCGTCGTAGCCGAAGCGCCTGAGGAGCGTGCCGTCGGGGCCGTCCTCGGGGTTGTGGAGGCGCAGTGCGGTGACGCGGCCGTCGGCGGTGTCGACGTAGAGGTGGCGTCCGGCCGAATCCCTTACGGCTACCGGCGTGCCGTCGTCGTCACGGTCGAAGTCGATTCGGGAGCCGTTGCGGTCGGTGATCGCGGCGAGGGGGAGGGTGAAGGCCTCGTCGGGTGCCGCCGGCTTCCGGCGCGGGGCGAAGTGGCGTGTGATGCCGCTGAGCGGGTCGGTGATCCGGACCGGGGCGCCGGGAGCGCCGTCCCAGTCGAGTCGCAGGCGCGGGCCTTCCAGGGGCAGGACGGAGGTGCCCGGCGTCGGCACCGGGTAGAAGAGGAGCATGCCGTCCTCGGTGGCGAAGACGGCTCCCTCGTCGTCCAGTTCCAGGCGCTCGTCCAGGGTGGAGGCCCAGGAGGGGCCGAAGAAGCGGCCATAGGGGTAGCTGGACAGGTGCGTACGGCGCAGGACCAGCGGGAGGAGGCCCGGCAGGTCGACGTCCCTCTCCTCCATCAGCATGTCGCCGGAGATCATGTCGATGGGGTCGCCGTTCTTGCAGCGGCCCTTCGTCGGCTTGCTGTGCGCGGCGGCGTCGTCGGCTTCTCTGCGCAGGCCCTTCCCCAGCCCCTTGGCCATGCCCTTGAGACCGCCCTTGCCGAGCGCCTTCATACCCATGGCGAGCTTGCCGAGGCTGGTGAGGCCCTTCATACCGGGTACGCAGTCCAAGGCGGCGAAAGCGACGTCGAGTAGGCCGGCTTGACCTTTGGAGTATTTGTAGAGGGAGTCGGCGAGGACGATGAGGCCGGCGACGATCACGATCGCGGCGAGGATCGGCCCACCGATGATCATCGCGATCACGCCCACGACCGCGACGACGACCTTGCACACCGCGACGATCGTGTCCCAGTTGTCGACGAACCAGTCCCCGATGTCCTCCCACCACGACCGGTTCTGGATCCCCGCGTCCGACGCCTCGTCGATCTTCGTCTTCGCCGTCCGCGCAGCCTCCTCGCGCATTGTGCGCGCGTCCTCGGCCATCTTCTTCGCCGCGTCCAACGCACCCTGCGCATCCGCGACATCCCCACGCGCACTCGCCTGCGCGGACTCCGCCTGCTGCACATCCCGCGTCGCAGCCCGGACCTTCGCCTCATCCGGCTTCTCAGCCGCCTTGCTGCCGGTCGGGTCGTCCTTGTACTTGTCGGCTTCCTTCCCCGCCCGCGTCACCCACGAATCAGCCGTGGACAGACGGGACTTCGCCGACGCGAGATCCGAGCGCGCCTCGCGCCCCCTGGCCAGCGCCCGGTCCGCCAACGCCTGCGCCCGCTCCAGCTTCGGCCAGTAATCCGCCAGCGCATCACCGCACAACTCGTACGACGACTTCAGCTTCTTCAGATTCTTCGGCACATCGGCGAAGTCCTCCTTGAAGACATCCGCCGACTTCCCCGCCCACTCGGCGAGAGTGCCCTCCCCGGCCATCCCCTTCACCAGACGCAACGCATCCGAGACATCGTCCGCGAAGTCATGCAGCTTCTTCGCCAGCTGCCGCACCTGCTGCGGATCCCCCGGCACCGGATCACCGTCCAGGTCCAGGACATGCCAATCCGTGGGCCGATGCCCCGCCATACCGCAACCCCCGTCACGTACGCATCACCAACAACCGTATGCACACGTGAACATACAAGGATCAGACGTTCGATGCGAAGGGTGCCCGGTGGGTCCGTGGACTCAGAGATACGGGTCCGAAGAGAAGGAGGGCCGCTCGCCGGGAAAGTCGTCGGGGAAGAAGGGGACGCGCAGAGCCCTGGTGAGGAGTCCGAGGACGATGTCGACCGAACTGCGGTCACTCACGACCGCGCTGAGCCGGCCGGCCTGGATGATCAAGGTCGGCCAGCGCTCGGGGTCACCCACGGGGATCCATGCGAGCAGATCGGCGTTGTCCGTGACACCCCACTGGACGAGATCCCCCGATTCGGCCCGGTATGCGTCCAGGACGGGGAGCGGCTTGTCCTGGAGGAGGGAGCGCAACTGCCCGGTCTGCTCGGCGATGTCGAGATGCACGTTGGTCGCGCCCTGCGCGAAGACCCACAGGAATGCATCAAAACAGCCCACCCCGTAGATCTCGGTCAACGCGCGGTGACCGGCGGGGACGGCCAGGCCGGGCGGCTCGCCTGGCACAGGCCGACTCACCAGCGGGACCACCGGAACCGGCGGCGGGGGACACAGGTCCTTGAGGTGTGAGAGCACGGCATCCGCGTCCGCTTCCTCCATGTGATCCTCCGCTCTCAGGCACAAGCCAAACCAAAGGGGTCTACGGGTCAATCAGGCCCTCCAGTGCATGGGCGTAGGCCCTGAGCCCTTCCTTCACCCCCGGCGGCGCCGCAGCGTCCGGACGCAGGGCATCCGGCAGGAAGGCGATCCGCCACATCCGGAAGGCATCTCGGGCCTCCTGCTCGCCGTCCCCACCCAGCAACTCACCGGCCCGACACACCACATCGACGATCAGTCTCGGCGCCTCCTCCAAGCCAGGGCCGCGCACGGTGGCGGTCCCCACCAGTGCGTTCATGAGGAGGGTCTGCTGAAGGTCGCCCCCCATGCGCACCATCCGTCCCAGCACGCGAGGGTCGTCAGTGTCAGGCGGATAGCGCTCGATACAGCCCGAGTACAACATCAGGTACTCGGCCGTCACCTCACGTCCCTCGCTCCACCCACCCTGCCGCTCGAAAACGGACATGGTGTCGGCCGAGAAGTCTCCGATGATCCGGACGGTGTCGAGAATGCCGTCCAGCCGGGCCCGATGAACTTGCACGAAGTTCACGAGCGAAACGTCCCTGAGCGTCCGCGTCCCCGTAGCGGACACCGCAGCCAGCTCCAGAATTCCCCACAGCGGCGCGAACACCTCGTAGGCGAGCCCTGTCTCGGAAACCGGCGCAGGTCTGCCCGTCATGCCTACTCCGCGAAGCGGAACGTAGAAGTGATCGCGTCGAAGATGTCGAAGAACGAGTCCGCCAGGTCCAGCACCTGGCTGCTCCCCGCCACCAGTGCCACCTTCCCCTCCTGGCCCGGCACCGGGATGAACGTCTGCATCAGCACAGCCCGGATCGTGCGCTTCAGGGCGTCGTCCGGTACGGCGATGTCCTCGATGCCGTACGTCCGGGCCGCCGGGCCCACGCCCGGGATGTCGACCGTGGTCACCTTGCGCCAGGAGTCGCCCTCCCTCTTGGCCTCCTTGACGGCCAGTTGGCTCGCGATGACCGACGGGTCCGTGGACAGGGGCTCGCCCGACTGCGAGCGGCCGCCGACCAGGGACACCGTCACCGAGCCCGTGATCGGGGTCTCGCCGCCGAAGCTCTCCGCCATGCAGCCGCAGTACAGGGCGCCGGACTTCCAGGCGTCGGCGGCGGCCTTGCGGAGGAAGTCGGTGTACGCGTCGCGGTACTTGGCCAGCTCGGGGTGGCCGGCCACCCGGTCGTTCACCATGCGGCGGATCGAGTCGTCGCGGGACTCGGGGCGGACGTCGAACTCCCACCACGATTCCGGGACCTTGATCCGGAAGCCGCCGCGCTCGATCGTGAGCGCCTCCATGTAGCGGGCCATGACGTCGACCTTCCCCCTTCATCCGATGTACGGTGCCGATCAGCCTACGAGTACCGGTCGGGGGACGAATACATGGGCAAGGGCAAGAGCGATCTCTCGCTGCCGCTCACCGAGCTGGAGGACTACGGGCGGCGGCTGCGGTCCATCAAGACCCGGATGAACCACACCAAGAAGATGTTCGAGGCCTACGCGGACGACATCGGCGACGGCACCGTCAACAGCGCTCTCGGGGACTTCGAGTCCAACTGGGAGGACGGCCGCGAGGACATCGGCCAGCAGCTCGACGCCCTCGCGGGCATGTCCGACGCCGTGGTCCGCGAGTTCAAGAAGCTCGACGACGAGCTCGCCAAGCAGGTCAACGACGCGATGAAGACCGAGGACAAGCGGCCCAAGAAGGACCAGGGCTGAGCCCGGGACGTGAGCTGAGCCCGGTCAGCCGACCTCGTTCTCGGCCACGGCCTCCCCGCGGACGGTCACATCACCGCCGTAGAACATGCCGGTGAACACCGGGGAGTACGTGAGCTGGACCTGTACCTGCACCTGGTTCACGTCCGCCGCCACGCAGTGCGTCGCCGCGATGTCCGGGCCGGTCATGTCCATCTCGCGCGCGAAGGCCTTCACGCGGGCGTCGCAGTTCTCGAAGTTGATCGGCGCGGGGCCGCCCTCGTTGTCGTAGAGGGCCTCGCGGTCGATGTCCTGGGCGGCGTAGCGGGCCGCCTGTTCCGCGATGTCGGCCGCGCGCTCGCGCTTGCTGATGGACATGCCCCCGTCGATGACGAACGCCGCGAGGGACAGGAACAGCAGCGCGAAGATGATCACCGCGCCTGCGCCCGAACCCCGGTCGTCCATCCCCGCCCGGACCTGCGAGAACCACCGTCTCACGCCGACCTCCGGAAGGGATCGAGCGGCGAGCTGAAGGTCGCGTCCATCGTCGGGTCGATGTCCAGTCCGAGCATCGCCAGGCCCCGCACCTCGCAGCTGACCTGGACCGAGAAGAGGGGGTCCACCTCCGGGTCGAAGCCCGCGCTCGTCTGCGTCACCGTCACCGGGCCCGAGCACACGTCCGCCAGGTTCGCGGCGGCCGCCTTGCGGGCCTCGGCCATCGCCGTGCCGTGGTCCTTCTGGATGGAACCCGCGCGGGCCGCGTCCCGGGCGGCGCCGTCCAGGGCGCCCCGCCCGTCGACGAGTTGGCCGAAGGCGACCAGCACCAGGATGAACAGCATCATCACCGGGGCGAGGATCACGACCTCGATGGTGGACAGGCCCCGGTCCTCCCGCAGGGACCACACCCGGAGGTACCGCACCCGCAGAGACCGCATCAGTTCTCCCCCTCCGGCACGAACCGCTCCACCGGCCCCGCCGACTGCGCGTGCACCGTCAGGTCCAGGCCCGGGAAGACCGACGGCACCTTGGCGGTGATCTCCACGCCCACCGTGTTCTGCTCCGGCTGGAGCATCCTCACGTCCGGCGAGAGCACCAGCGTCGGGCCCAGCTGGTCGATGTAGCTGTCGACGACCGTACGGGCCTCGCCGCGCCAGCCGCCCGGCTGGGCGTCCGCCGTGGCTCGGGCCTTGCGGGCACCGGCCTGGGCCGCCGCCTGGGCGACGTGATCGGCGAAGAAGTACAGCGCGAACTGCACGGTCGCGAAGATCATGAAGAACAGGACGGGGGTCAGCAGCACGAACTCGATCGCGGTCATGCCGGAGTCGCCGCGCACGGCGGCTTCCTCCCGTCTACGGCGTACCCACGCCCGCATACGTCGCTGCACCCCCGTCACCATGGTCAGCAGGTGCCGGCCGCGCTGGCGCCCTCGATGCAGTCCTCCACGTTCTCCGCGCCGCTCTCCAGCGCGCGGTTGATGATCGCGGCGACCACGCCGACGATCGCCACGACGACCGCGGAGATGATGACCCACTCCACGGCCGAGGCACCGCGGTCCAGTTCGCCGGAGCGGGCGCGCTGCACGCGGCCCTGGAGGAAGGTGACGAGGAAGTCCACCGCCGGGATACCGGTGCGGAAGTTCCGTTCGGTCATGGTCAGTTGTCCTTTCAGAGGGTTGGTCGGCGTCAGACCTGGAACACGCGCATAGCGGCCGGATAGATCAGGAACACCAGGAAGCCGGCGCACAGCAGCAGCTGCGCCACGAGCATCGACTGGGACTTCTCGCCCGCGCTGCCCTCGATCTCGGCGAGTTCGCGGTGCCGCATGGTCTCGGCGCGGGAGGCGAGGGACTCCCGGACCTTCGCGCCGTCGTCGGCGACCAGGGCCAGCGACGCCGACAGGTCCTTCAGTTCCTCCACGCCCAGCTCCTCACCGAGCGAACCCAGCGCCTGCCACTGGCTGGTGCCGGTGATCCGGGCGTCGGCGAGGGCGTTGCGGATGCGCTGGTTGGCCCAGCCGTCCGAGATCTCGGCCGCCGCCATCAGCGCCTCCGGCAGACCGCGTCCGCCGGCCAGGCTCATCGACACCAGGTCCAGGTAGGCGCCGATCACCCGCCGCAGGTCGCGCCGCTTGTCGGCCGCGTCCCGCCGTACCTCCACATCGGGGAGGAAGAAGAAGAGGACCGCGAAGACCAGGGCCAGCCAGACCGGGATGATCGGGCTGCTGCCGAAGCCGAGGGTCCAGACGACCGCGAACAGGAACGGGCCGAAGAACAGGCCCGCCACCCCCAGCAGCACCTTCGTCGCCAGGAACTTCTCCCAGCTGCGCTCCAGCACCGCGAGGTCCGCCCGCAGCGAGCGCTGCTCCCAGCCCTGCTGCAGGTAGAACTCGGCGACCCGGCGGCCCACTTCGGCCCGGGACGAGGAGAGGCGGCCCGTGTCCTGCCTGGTGCGTGCCGACTCGTACGCCGCACCCCGCGCCCGCATCGCGTCGATCCGCGCGACCTGCGCGACGGCACTGCGCTTGGTCGGCATCAGGGCGCGGACGAGGGCGTAGACGCCCAGTCCGAAGATCGCGCCGACGACGATCGGCATCGTCACATCGCTCACTGGCGTGCCCCCTCCTCCGGCTGGAACGGCGACTGCTGGGCCGGACCGGCGGGCGTCCGCGGGCGCACGAACTGCACCGACGCCTCGTCGCGGACCAGGAAGCGCTCCGGTGTCTCGATCGTCGACAGCTTGCGCAGCCACAGGAAGCCGAGCGCGAACAGGCCGCAGACGCAGGCGAGGACGAGCTGGCCGACCGGGTCGCCGTAGGGCTCGACGAACTCGCGGTTGAAGACGGACAGGCCGAGCACGAAGGCCACGGACACCGCGACGACGATCTGCACCGAGCGCCGCGTGGACGCACGTTGGGCCATCACGCGCTGGCGCATGTCGACCTCCTCGCGGGCGGACTTGGCGAGCGCGCCGAGGACCTGCCGCAGACCGGGTCCGCGCAGCCGGGCGTTGAGGATGAGCGCCGCGACGATGATGTCGGCGGAGGCGTCGTCGATCTCGTCGGCGAGCTGCTGGAGCGCGTCGGGCAGCGGGGTGCGCGAACGCAGCCGGTCGACGAGCGCGTCCAGGTGCGGCCGCAGCACCGGGGCCGCGGCCCGCGCCGAGGCGGGGATGGCCTGCTCCAGGCCGACCGCGCCGGCGATGGTGTCGCGCAGCGACTCCGTCCAGGAGGCCAGCGCCTCCACCCGCTTCATGGCGCCCCGCTCCTCGGCGGCCCCGCCGAAGAGCCGGTCCCAGAAGAAGACGAGGATGCCGGCCGCGATGCCGAGCACCGCCCACCGGGTGAGCAGCAGGACGACCAGTCCTACGCCCGCGGCGAGCGACCCGCGCTGACCGGCGAACCGGATCAGTTCGTTGGCGCGCTCGCTCGCCCGCTGCTTCTCGTGCTCGGGCTTGGCGGGCAGTCCGCGTACGGCGATCAGGAGCAGCGCGAGCCCGCCGCCGACGGCGACACCGCAGGCGAGCGCGTACAGGACGGTGGTGGAGAAGAGGCCGCCCATGGAACCGAGTTCACTCATGTGCTCACCCCCATGTTCCGGCGGGCCGGTATCCGTGCGCCATCAGGTCCTCCAGGCAGGCGAGCGGTGCGTGCGGTACGACCCGGCCGTCGGGCGCCTCGGCGAAGACCTCGCTGGACAGCACGCGGCCGTCGACGCCGTTGACCTCGCGGATGGAGGTGACCATGCGCTGGAGGCGGCCGCCGGTCTGGTAGTCGTTGCGCCGCTGGATGAAGACGACGAAGTTCACCGCGCCCGCGATCAGCATCTGGCTGGCCTCGATGGGCAGTCGCTCGGTCGCCTGCAGCGCATAGGTGGAAATGCGGTTGAAGACCTCGCTGGAGCTGTTGGCGTGGATCGTGGACAGCGAGCCGTCGTTGCCCTGCGACATCGCGTTGAGCATGGTCACGATCTCGTCGCCGAGGACCTCACCGACGATGACCCGGGAGGGGTTCATGCGCAGGCTGCGGCGGACCAGTTCGGCCATGGTGATGGCGCCCTGGCCCTCGGAGTTGGGCAGCCGCTCCTCGAACGCCACGACGTTCGGGTGGAGTTCGGGGAAGGTGTCGAGCCCGAGCTCCAGGGCGCGCTCGACGGTGATCAGGCGCTCATGGCCCGGGATCTCGTTGGCGAGGGCCCGCAGCAGCGTGGTTTTACCGGCGTTGGTGGCGCCCGCGATCATGATGTTCTTGCGGGCGCGGACCGCGCAGGCGAGGAAGTGGCCGACCTCGGGGGTCAGCGTGCCGTTGCCGACGAGGTCGGAGATGAAGACCTTGCCCATGCGCGCGCGACGGATGGACAGCGCGGGCCGCCGGGCGACGTCCATGACGGCCGACAGCCGGGAGCCGTCGGGAAGCCGCAGGTCGAGCTGGGGGTTGGCGGAGTCGAAGGGCCGGGAGGAGAGACCGGAGTACGCGCCGAGCACCTGGATGAGCTCGATGAGCTCCTCGTCGGTCTCCGCGACCGGGTCGCCCTTGACCTCCCGGCCGTCGCTGTAGCCGACGAAGACCTGGTCGCACCCGTTGATGTCGATGTTCTCGACCTCGGGGTTGTCGAGGAGCGGCTGCAGGCGCCCCACCCCGAACAGCGCCGCGTGCACGGCCGCCGCGTACTGCTCCTCGGTCTCCGCGTCCAGCGGGGTGCGCCCGGCGTTGATCTCGGTGCGGGCGTACTCCTCCAGTATCTGGGCGATGACGGCACGGGCGTACTGCCGCTCGTCCTCGCTGGACATGGGGGTGACACCGCTGACCTGGTCCAGGCGGCGCTGTTCGGAGATGCGGTCGCCGGCCTCCTGCCGGAACCGCTTGACCAGCTGATGATCGACAGCGCTCATCGAGCCGGGCCGCCGTCCAGCTGCGCCTGGTGGGCCCATGCGGCGCCGTACTGCTGGTAGATGTCGGCCGCGACCTTGCGGGCCGAGCGGATCAGCAGCGACTTGTCGAGGCGTCCGCGCTTGCGGCCGGCCAGCTGGTCGGCGCCGCTGGGGTCCTCGGCGATGGTGCCGACGACCCGGGCGCCGGTCTGGGCGTGCACGAGCATGTCGTTGACCTGGCCGGCGATCTTGGGTGCGTCGCCCGGGTCGGCGATGAGCACGACGCCGATCAGCGGGGTGGCGAGGCTCGCGGCGCCGCGCGGGCCGCCGTGCAGCTTGGTGGCGAGGGCGGCGGCGCGGTCCCGGACCCGGGCGATGGCCTCGGGTTCGGTACGGCTGATCAGCAGGACGAGGGCGGCGTGCGGGAAGAGTTCCACGGCCGGGGTGTCGCCGCTGATCCGGCCGCAGTCGGCGATGACGTCGGCGGGCGCGTGCGGGGAGTCGGCGAGGGCCGAGAAGGCGCGCCCGAGGGTGGGCCACAGCCCGGCGAGTCCGGCGGCCTGCTCGGCGATGCCGAGTCCGACGAGGACTTCGAGCCCGCCGCTCAACGGCTGGACGTGGTCCCAGAGCTGGTCGGGCACGAGGCCGCGTCGCGCGGTCGCGGCTATGGACAGCATGCCGGTGTTCGGGTTGAGCGGCCCGCCGTGCGCGGCGGCACTGCGGTACACCAGGTCACCGCCCGCCGGGTCGGTCTCGGCGAGCAGGACGCGACGCGGCCAGACCGCCGAGAGGGCGACGGCCGCGGTGGTGACGCCGGGGGAACCCTTGTCGGCGGCGAGAGCGATGAGCGCCATGGGTGGTGTGCCGCCTTCTAGTTGCTGCCGGGGACGAGCACGAGGGCCACTTCGTTGTTGGAGGCGGCCTGGGCCAGGAGGGCGGCTTTGTCAGCGTCGACGGTGAGAGTCACGGCCAGGTTGCTGCTGGCGACGATGTCCTCGCCGCCGGCGCCCGGCACGGAGGTGACGGTGGCCTGGTCGACGATGAGGGTGTCGTTGCCGCCGGCGGCGGAGCCGCTGCTGTCCTGGTCGTTGGAGTCGGAGTTGGAGCTGCCGCCGGTGGTGCCGACGCGGTAGGCGGCGACGGTGTCGCCCGCCTTCAGACCGGCCGGATACTGGCCGGCCTTGAGGGAGAGGCCGACGGTGGCCTTGCCCTGGGTCACGCCCGTCTCTTTGGTGAGCATCTCGCCGATGACCAGGGTGCCCTTGTAGATCGTGGACTTGGCCTTGTAGCCCTCGAGAGCGGCCCGGTCCTTCCACTGGACGTAGTTGATGCTGTCGTCGTCGGCGACCAGCACGGAAGTGATGTTGTCGCCCACCGACTCACCGGCCTGGATCTCCCCCGTCACCTTGACGACTTCGATCCGGTCACCGGCCTGCAGCACGAGCATGGTCGCGCCGAGCGCGCCGACCAGGATCAGCAGCACCGCCAGTGCGGCCAGCGCGGGTTTGCGCTCGCGAGGAGGGGTGGGAAGCCGATCGCCGACCGACGGCTGAGCCGGAGCGGCGGAACGCCCAGCGCCCGCCCCCGTACGCTCTTGGATCTTCACGCAACCGCTCCCCGTACACCCAAGAAATTGTCTGCCACGACTGTCAAATTCTTTGCATTTCCGGACACTTCACCCGGCATCCCGCCTCATCGTCGCGGTCTGCGCGGATAGTCAGCAGCTGGGGTGAGTGTCAAGCCATGGCACCGTATCAGCCGCTCATAAGCCCCTCAAGACGCGTCCGGCCCCGTGGGGATCGGTGGCTGGACTGTTACTCACCTGCAACGGAAGCCCCTGGTCACCCAGTGGTGCAAGGCCCCGGATCCCGCACCTGCCTGTGCGGCCGCGAAGCCGACGCGGGCGGGGCGGCCCGCCCCGCCCGGGAGGTTCCTCACGCGTCACTCATCAGGCCTGCACGATTCGCTCACGCGGGTGGGCGCGGGATCGGGCTGCGGCCGTTGCACACCTGTGGGTGAACCGGCGGCAGCAGCGAAGCGCTGAGTAGAGTGCCGCGGTGAACTGCGGGGCTTGTACGGGGAGGCGACAGTGGGTGTGAGGCAATTCGCGCTGCGGGTACGGACGTTGCTCGTGCTCTCCGTCCTGACCGCCCTGTTCGCGGGATTTGCCGCAGCGACTCCCGCCCGCGCCGACTCCCAGGCGGCCTACCTGGCCGACCGTCTCCGCGAGAGCCCGGTGTACGTCTCGGACCAGCTCCCCCGGGAAGTCCCGAAGTCGATGACCCGCGACTTCGAGCGGGTGGCGAAGGACACAGGCGTACCGACGTACGTCCTGGTCCTGCCCGGCCTTGCGGGGGACGGCGAGGCCCTGCTCGGCGCGGTGCACGACCGGCTGGGCCGGGACGGGGTGTACGTCCTCCTCGACGAGTCGACGGCCTCGCACGCCGCCGCCTTCGGGGTCAGCGCCCCGGTGGACGACGCCCTGACGGTCTGCCTCTACGAACTCCCCTACGACGCCGGCCCCTTGCGCGAGTTCGAGCTGTTCGCGGAGGTCATCGCCGGCGGCGCTGAAAAGGCCGCGGACCGGGCGGAGGCGGCCCGGGAGAAGTACGGCGACGACGAGCCCGAGGAGATGTACATCGGGCCGTCCGACCGGGAGAACCAGTCCTTCCTGACCGGGATGCTGCTCACGGGCGTACCGCTGCTGATCCTGCTGCTGGCCCCGTACGTGCGCCGGCTGCGCGGCCGGAAGGGCAAGCCCAGGCACCGCTGGCTGGTCCCGGCCGTTGCGCTGGCCGCCGCGCTCACCGTCCCCTTGATCGCCACGGCGGCCTTCGACCAGACCACGTCGAGCGCCTCCCCCCGCCCCCGGGCGATGGACCTCAACGCCCGCCTCGACCGGGTCGCCCAGGGCCTGGCCGAGGACCCGGTGTACACGGACCCCGAGAGCCCTCGGGTCCTGGACGCGGCGCAACTCGCGCGCCTGCACGGCCGTATCGAGAAGTTCCGGAAGTCCGAGGGCGGCGGGCCGGTCTACGTGTCCGTCGTACCGCAGCTGCCGGCGGACGAGTCCGAGGGGGACGAGGAGGCGTTCGCGTCCGCGCTCCACGACAAGCTGGGCGAGGACGGCGTGTACGTCGTCGCGGACCCGCTGTACGGCTCCATCGAGATCTTCAACCACGGCCTCCGGCTGGACAGCCTCGACCTCCTCTTCGACCTCCCGGAGTCCATCACCTACGGCGACGACAGGGCAGAGGAAGCCGACGACCACCTGCTCGGCGATCGCCTCGACGCCCTGATGACGGTCCTCGACAAGGCCCCGCGCACGGACCGGCCCGAGAGTTCCGGCGATCCGTACCCGGTCACGGACCCCGTCACCGAGGACGACCTCCCGCCCCTGTTCGGGACCGACTTCACCCCCGGACTGTTCATGGGGACGCTCGCGGCGGGGGCGGCGTTCGGACTCGTGGTGGCCGTCGTGGCGGTCACCCGGAGGGTGCTGCGGCGCCTGCGGCCCGGGCCGTTGCCGACGGCTTCGCTCCCGGAGGTGTCGCCGACCGAGCCGCCGATGACGTACCTGCGGAGCACGGCCCGAGTCGAACTGCGCGCGCTGACCCGCGACTTCGACGCGTCGACCGGCGTGACGGCGACGGACCGACGGCCGGCGGACAGCCTCGACGCGGCGCTGCTGCTCCTCGACGGGGACGCGGGCAGGATCGAGGACTCCGCGACGTCCGCGGCCACGTTGGTGGCGGTGATCGTACTGGCCCGGGCGGGCCGCGCCGCCCTGGCAGGCACGGGCTACAACCGCTGCTGCGCGGTCAACCCCCTGCACGGCCCGGCGGTCACCCGCCACCATGTACGGGTCTCCGCCCAGGGCAGGCAGCGGCGGCTGCTGCACGTGTGCGGATTGTGCCGCGATACGGCGATCGCGACGCCGGCCGACCTGCACACCCGGATCCTCAACCTCCCCACCAGCGGAGGCGCCCGGGTGCCGTACGAGGAGGCGGACGAGCTGCTGACGGCCGTACCCGAGGGCGTTCGGCGGCTGATCGAGCGGGTGCGGGAGTCGGCGAGCGTTCCGTAACCCGTAACTAGTAACTCGTAGCTTCCGCGAAGCGGGCACGCCGGACTCAACCCGGATCGCCCCCGCCGCCCGAGACCGACGTCACTCCCCACCGGATACGATTCAGGACACACACGGCGCACGATTTGCACCAGATGTTTCCTGAACGCCCACCTCACAGGGCACGTTCCGCCTGGCGAACCGACCAGCCCCACAGATACCGTCAGTGCTCCCAACTGCATCTGTATCCCACGGGGAGTCCACTGTGAAGCGCCGCTCTTTGCCCGTTGCTGCCGCGCTCGCCACGACGGCGGCTCTGCTGCTGACAGCGTGTGGCAGCGAGGACGACAAGTCCAGCGCCAACGACAAGATCGCCGGCGCCGAACAGAACACGGGCAAGCCGACGAAGTCGGCGCAGCCTTCCGGGGCACCGGCGCAGGACAGGCCGGACGGGGTGGATGTGTCCCTGCCGAAGGATATGAAGCTGGTCTTCGACTGGGCTCGGCCGGAGGGGGAGAACGAGGCGGCGGCGATGGATGATGCGGCGAACTTCCTCCGCGCCATCTACCGGGGTGTCGATAAGCGCACGACCAAGGACGCAGCCTTGACTGCCTACGGCACCGGCGACGGGCTCCGCTACGGCCAAGTGCAGATCAACGAGTGGATCAAGGGTGGCTGGACCGCCACCGGGACCCGACGCCACTATGACGCCACCACTCGGTCCGCCTCGAACGGCAGCTCGGTGGAAGTCGCGTTCTGCTCGGATGCCAGCAAGTTCTACGGCAAGGAAGTCAAGACAGGGAAGGTCCTGAAGACCGAGCCCAGCCTCAAGGACTTCGGACACTACAAGATCATCATGGTCAAGGTTCCCACAGGTGACGGTCTGTGGCAGGCATCCAAGGTATTCGTGGAGACCGGAGCGGAGCAGTGCCAGTGAACCGATCGCTGCGTACGCTCCTCGGTGCCAGCGGTGCCCTGGCCATCGCGATCAGCACCGTCCTCCTCACGGCAACCAACTCCGCCGCGGAACCGGTGGACTACGGCAAGGGCGACGGCGCGGAAGAGACGGGGGGAAGCGACAAGAACGGCATCTACGCCGCCGCACGGATCACGTACTCCGGCTCGGTCGCCAAGGGCGGCGGCACCGGAAACGTCACCCCCGCCGACGTCAACTGGACGCCCCCGCCCTGCTGGTACGCCCCCTACCTCGGCGCCAAGGACTTCAAGGAAAAGATGTCGAAGGACATCGAGGGCCAGCTGAACGCACCCGGCATGGGCGGCCACGCCGGCGCCGCGCTCAGCGAGTTGCAGCGCCACTACGAGGACGAGTACGGCTGGACCGACACCCCCGGCTACAAGGACTACAACGTCGAGAACGACGGCAAGGGCATGTTCTGGGCCGCCGTGGAGAACCCGGACGAGCCCGACCTGCTCAAGCGCAGTTCCTGCAACGACCTCCCGTTCTGGGTCGAGAACGGCGAGGCCCCGCCGCCCCAGTACGAACAGGCGATCACCCCGCAGATCCTCGCGGCCCTCGCCTATCAGCACATGGAGCTGCCGGACACCGAGGTCACCCTGGCCCCCGAGGCGGTCACCAAGGTGAATCTGCCGACCTGGGCCTGGCTCGACAAGGCCGTCTTCGACGAGGTCCAGGCCACGGCCGCCATCAACGCCCCCGGTTTCAACCTCCAGGCCACGACCACGGCCAAGCCGGTAGCCCTGAAACTGCAGCCGGGCACGGAAGACGCCGAGACCTACCCGGCATCAGGCGAGTGCGTCATCAACGCCGACGGCTCCATCGGCGAGCCGTACGCCAAGGGCAAGGCCGACAAGACCCCACCCTGCGGCCTGAAATACCTCCGCTCCTCGGGCAACGGCACCTTCAACCTCCAGGCCACGATCACCTGGGAAATCACCTGGACAGGCACGGGCGGCGCGGGCGGCGCGGGCGGAGACCTCCCGAACGGCACCTTCGGCAACGACCAGGCCATCACGGTCCAGGAAATCCAGGCCGTCAACCGATAGTTGCGGAAGTACTGAAGTGCACATAGGGAGCAACCGGTGGCAGATCCGGACCTGACAGTTGACTACGACTTCCTCATGGACTCCGAGAAGAAGCTGGGTCAGCTCAAGAAGACATTCGAGGATCTTGAGGACCGGCGCGACGACATGAAGGAGCACTGGGGCTCCGGTGACGTCGCCGGGGCCATGAAGAAATTCGTCGACAACTGGGACGACTATCGCACCAGACTCGTCGAGTCCATTGAATCCGTCGGCAAGCTCGTCGCCAGCAGCAAGAAGGCATTCGAGGATCTCGACGAAGAGCTGGCCAAGGCAAACAAGACGAAGCAGAAGAAGTGACGCCGTGACACCGACATCCAAGCGCCGTCCGGTGGACTGGCAACCACTCTGCGAATCCGACCCCGTACCCGGCGATCCGGAAGAGATCCGCGCCGAGGTCAAACACATGATCTCGGTGGCCGAGAAGCTCCGGGACCAGGCCAAGAACCTCAAGGCGATCAGCGACGACGAGACCCTCAAGGGCAAGTACGTAAAGGCCCTGCGCGAGGAGTCGTCCACGCTGGAGAAGCACATGCGGGAGGTGGCCGGACGGTACGAGCGTGTGCACGGCCACCTGACCAAGTGGTCGAACGAGCTGGAAGACTTCCAGTCCGACGCGGACAAGGTGCTGCACCAGGCCAAGCAGAAGCAGGACGAGATCGAGGCGGACAAGGCCAAGAAGTCCGGCTCCGACGACAAGGACGGTCCGCAGACCTCACCCAGCGGAACCGACCATCCCGACGACGACCCCCTTCAGCAGTACCGCACCCGGCTGAGCACCATCACCGGCAACCGGGATACCCGCGCAAGCCACTATGCGGGCAAGATCCGCCACGAGATCGACGACGTGATCGAGGACTCGTGGTGGGACGACATCAAGGGATGGGTCCATGACCATGCCGACGCAATCAAGGCCTTCATCGATGTTCTCGGCTGGGTCGCGACATTTGCCGGCTTTCTGGCGCTCGCCATTCCCGGCTTGGGCTGGCTCGTCCTCGGCATCGCGTTCCTCACGATCGGACTCAGACTCTTGCTGGTGGCATCCGGTGACGCCACCTGGACGGATGTCATCTTCGACGTCGTGGGTGGGCTGCTCGTCGTGGGTGGCATCAGGGCCGCCGCGAAGCTCGCCAGCGGCGCCAAGGCCACCGTGGGCGCCGCTCAGGCCGCCCGGACCGCCGGCCTGAGCCGAGGGCTCAGCGGCGTCAAGGGCATCATGGACGACATGGGACGTCTGATGTCCAAAATGCCGGAAGGGGCGGGACGACAGGTTGTCCGCACGGCCCGCAACAACATGCGCAAGTCCATCTCCCAGAACGTGGGCCTAGTGGCCAAGGGACCTCTGCGGGTCAGCCCGCTGTCGACCCTGCTGCACCTCGGCGACAAGGAAATGGCTGGAATGGCCAAGATGCTGAAGGCAAACAAGGCCACCTTCCCGGAGGCTGCCGGGGCCGCGGCAGACAGGGCATACAAGTCCTACCAGATGGGCCTCGGAGTCGCGTGGACCGGTATGGGGATGGACGTCATGGACAAAACGCTGGGCAAGAGCGACCTGACAAGCTGGACACACGAAAACCTCGGGACCGGCGAAAAACCGTACAACGAGGGCTATTCCGACTGGAAGGACAACACCCTGAAACCCGCCCCCGACACCCATTGGTAAGGAGCGATCATGGACCAGTACGCAGCGCAACGCATCGCCGATGCCGAAGCCGCCCGCACGGGACTCGGCACCGGCCCCAACCGGCGGCTCAGGCTGACTCTGTTCATCGGAATGCCGCTAGTCTTTCCGGTGATCGGAATCATGATCCTCGTGCCGAAATTTCTGAGGAACGATGTTCTATACGTCTATGAGGCCGGGATCATCGGCTGCCTCCTCCACTATGTCTGGGTCTTCGCGAAGTACCCCCGGTATGCAGGCCGACCGCCCTACCTCACCCGAGATCTCGCCATGGGCGGCGGCTTCTTCCTGCCCTCTTTGATGCTCGGCTTCTGGCCGGGCATCATCGCCGCCCCGGCGTGGGCTCTCTTCGTTGGCGTTGCCTACGCAGTGGAAGGAGTGCGGGAGCACCGTGGCCACCGCTGAACACCGGCGGGCCCCGAACGGCTTCAACTTGGTGCCGCCGCCGGGCTGGGACGTGATTCCGCTGCACACGGGCACCAAGGAAGCGATGGACCGCATCGTCCGCAAGGCCGTGGCGCAACTGCCCGTCGGCTTTCCCAAGGACGACATTCCGAAGGCCCGGCTGAAGCTCACTCAGGAGATGAAGAAGGTCGTCCGCCGAGCCAGCGCCAAAGGAGGAATGACCCTATATCTCCCTACCGAACGCCTTCACGGCGTCGCGCTGCCCGTCTCGATCGTGGCCTCCGCGCCGATCGAGATTCCACGGGTCAAACCCAACAGCGGCCCGGAAGCAGTTCTGACCGCGCTCGCCTCCGTGACTCCCGGTGCCGAAATGCGGGAACTCGACGACACCGCGGCGCTGCGCTCGGAGCGAGATGTACCCGCCGACGCGGCCCAAGGCGTCGATGTCGCTCACCGACAGGTCGAGTACCTCGTTCCGGTTCCGGACAGCACCCCCGATCAGTACCTCACCTTCTCCTTCAGCGCCTTGATCGCGCCCGGCTCGAATCCCGCCTTCTACGACACCCTCGTGGAGTTGTTCGATGCCGTGATGGGCACCTTCCGCTGGGCCTACGCCTGATGGCACCACCGCCCCACTACCCGCGCCCCGATGAAAGGGACCGCTCATGTCTGAAGGCACCTTGTGGAGCGCCGACCTCGGTGTGCTTCACGTCGATACGGATGCCAATAAGGGCCTCTGGGGCTATCTCTGGCTCCAGATGGACAAGAAGACCTTCAAAGAATGGCTGGACGCGACTCTGGCCGATCTGGCCGCCGCACACGGCGTCGAACTCACCCGCAAACTCCGCCGGTTCCACAAAAGCTTCTACGAGCAGACGATCGTCACGCTCCGGGACAAGCTCCAGGCCGACGAGGCGTTCATCTACCACCCCGTTCCACTGACCTACATGCCGCTGGTGGTGCACGCCACCCGCATCCATTGCGAGGCCCGTGACGCTGCCTCCTGCGAGGGAATCACCGCGCTCACGGTGCCGCACCCCGACATCCCCGAGTGGCAGCAGCGGACCGGCAGCATTTCGTTCGACTCTCCGCATCTGGGCGCGGACGGGGTCCGGGTCACGCGCTCCTACCCTGCGGACAGCACCATCATGATGACCTCGGTGACGTACCACTGGCACACACAGCCTGGCCTCCCCGACGTCATGCTCCGCGGGCACCACGACGATCCGGAGGTGATCGCCGCGGCACTGGAGGCGCTGGACGACTTCGCGCGGACGCTCCGGCTTCCTGGTGCGGCCCATTGACCGGAACCGCCGGGGGCGGGTTCCCGCCGTGAGCTGATCTCGGTCCTGGGAAGTTCTTGCGTTGACTGCACCGGTAGGAGCCGCGGGTCTCGCGGCTCGAGGTCGTCGGCCGAGGTTGCGCGGATCGCGTGGACGTGGTGCTTCAGGTCGGCGTCAGCAGTTCCTCGCGTCTGAGTTCGGGGCTGAAACCAGGCATCAGGTGCTACTCGGCCTCCTCTTCGGGCCATGCAACGTCCGCTACCGCCGCGCCCGCTCCCGCGCCGCCCTGCTTTTCCTCCCCCGCTTGCGGAGATTGCGCATGCGGGTGCGCTCCTTGGCCGCGTGGCCCTCCTCCAGCACGCTGAGCGTGCGGAGCACGATCCATGCCACCAAGGCCACGCTCATCGCGTAGGCCAGCAGTGCGCTGCCCGTTCCGGGGATGTACGCGCATTTCGGGCCGTTGGAGCAGTTCTTGCCCGGGAGGGTGCTGATGAAGTAGAAGAGCGGGCCAATGGCGGCCAGGCAGCAGACGCCTGCCGCCAGGCTCCACAGGGCTCGCTGCACGCCCGTCCGGGACGGTTTCGCGGCAACGCACCACAGACCACCGAAGGCTCCGAGAACGGAGACGACGCCAAGGACACCACCCGCCATCCAGGATCCCCCGGGCAGGTCGACCAGCGTCGGTGCGGTGGCCCGGGCAAAGCTCTTCCACAGCCCCAGGACCAGCAACAGCAGGGCCACAGCGGCGGCCCCTGCCCCGATGGCAATGGCCAGACCGAACCCGATCTGCGCTCGCGAACCGATACCCGCTCTCTCTGTCATCAGTTCAAATCCCCGGATAGTCCTGCACGCTGAAATTCGAGCACCTGAGGAAGACCTTTTCCTCCATCAGCGACCGCATGGAGGACACGCGCCGCAGTCTCAAGGGGACTGACGCCTCAGCCGTCGGCGAGAGGGTGCGGTATCGAGCAACTCGGCAAACACACTGAACGAACGGTGCGGCGAGGCGACCCATCGCCCCACCGCACCGAGAGTTCAGGAACTCACTTACCCCGAGCCTGCTTCGCCAGCTCGTCGTCGATCTGCTCGAACTTGTCCGCCGCCATGGTCAGGTAGTCCCCCATGCCGTCCAGACCGTCCAGCGTGTCCTTCGAACCCTGCACGAACTCCGTGAAGTTCTCGTCGAAGGCCTTGGAGGAGCTCTTCGTGACGTAACCGGACTCGACCAGGTTGTTGATGTACTTCTTCAGGCCGTCGAGCTTCTCCTGAAGTCGCTCCTTCTCCTTCACGACATGCTTGGCAGCGTCCCGCATGTCCTGATATGTGACGTCAAGGTCCTTGGCCATGAAGCCGCTCCATCTCCACAACGCCGCAGGGCCAACCCCCGTGGCTCCCTGTTTGCGGTCCGACAGTGACCGGCCGGCCCCAACTCCGTGTGGCAGCCGGTGTGATCGTCCGCTCTCGAGGCAGCAGCTTACGGGTGAGGCCTGAGGTGTCACATCCCGGCTTCGTGAACAAGCCGTCATGACCCCGTCACAGCAGCTCCGCACCTCGTTGCCATCGGGAAGACGGAACAGCAAGTCGCCCGCCTCCCGCTGTCGCCGCTCCGGCCCCAGCGGATATCGTCGCTTCCAACTGTGGCCAGCGTTGCGGAAGCGGTCACGGGGGCATCGGGGAGGACAAGAGACGTGCGCCTGACTCTGACCGTCGTCGACCCGTTCGGCGGGGGCACCGCCGACGTCGTGCTCGATGCCGATCCTGAGTCCACCATGGGCGACATCGCCCAGGAACTGGCCCGGCAGGTCGGGCACAGCGGGGCTCAAGTCATCCCCATCGGGCAGCAACACCCCGTCAGCGGCAGCGCTCCCCTCCTCTACGTCGACGGATACGCCGTCGATCCCTCCGCCACCGTCCTCAACTCGCCCCTGCGCGAAGGGGCCGTCGTCAGTCTCCAGGACCCCGCCGGCTGTCTGCCCGGGGAACCCACCGGACTCGTCGAGCTGCGCATCGTCGGCGGGCCCGTCGCCGGCTACGTGCACCGGCTCGGTGTCGGGCGGTACGACATCGGCAGCGGGCCGGCCAGTCACATCCGTATCGACGACCCCGAACTCGGCGACCGCGCCCTCACCCTCTCCGTCGCCACCGACGGCACCTGCCGGTTCAAGGTCCACGGCGAAACCGACGGCGTCTTCCTCGACGGCACCCCCGTCGACGACATCCTCAACCCCAAGGACGACAAGGACTCCGGGAAGAAGAAGAGGAAGGAGAGGAGGGAGGAGAAGAGGAGGAAGAAGGAGGAGGAGAAGCGGGGGCGTGAAGGTGCGTCCGGTGATTCTCCCGCTCCCGCTCCCGCCCCCGCCCCTCCCGACCCCGACATATGGCGCCTCGGCGCCCAGATCGCCATCGGCAACTCCCTCATCGAGCTGGCCCGTTATTCACCCCCCAACGCCGCCCTGAAGTGGTCCGAGGACGGCATCGGCCTCGACTACAACCGGCCCCCGCGCCTGCGGCCCCCGGAGCGGCAGACCCGGTTCCGGCTGCCGTCGTCGCCGCGTGAGTACGAACCCCGGCCGCTGCCCTGGCTCATGGCGCTGACGCCGCTCGTCGGGGCCGTCGTCGCCGTGCTGATCTTCCAGCGCTGGTACTACCTGATCATGGCGGCGCTCAGCCCCTTCCTCCTCTTCGCGAACTACTACAACGACAAGAAGCACGGCCGTAAGTCGCACGCGAAGCAGGTCAAGGAGTACGAGGAGCAGAAGGCGCGGATCGAGCAGGACGCGCAGGACGCCCTCGTCGCCGAGCGCGACGACCGGCGGCACGCCATTCCCGACCCGGCGACGGTCCTGTCGCTGGGGACCGGCCCCCGCACCCGGCTCTGGGAGCGTCGGCGTACCGACCGCGACCACCTTCTGCTGCGCGTCGGCACCGGGCAGTTGCCCTCCGAGGTCGTGCTCGACGACCCGGAGCAGGACGACCACAAGCGCGAGGTCACCTGGACCATCGAGGACGCGCCCGTGGCGCTGAACCTGCGCGGGCTCGGCGTCATCGGCATGGCCGGTCCCGGCGACTCCGCGCGGGCGATGGGGCGTTGGGCCGTCGCCCAGTTCGCCGCCCTGCACAGCCCGATGGACGTGCAGTTCTACGTCCTGTCCGAGCACTCCGCGCAGGAGAGCTGGGACTGGATGCGCTGGCTGCCGCACTCCAAGCCGTCCGGCGGGCAGGACGTCAACGTGCTCATCGGCACGGACGCCGAGACCGTCGGCGCCCGCATCGGCGAGCTCACGCAGATCCTCGACGCGCGCAAGAAGGCCGCCGAGCAGAACCGCGGCCAGGGCAGCACCTTCAGCGACCCGGACATCGTGGTCGTGTGGGACGGCTCGCGCCGGCTGCGGTCGCTGCCGGGGGTCGTACGGCTGCTGCGCGAGGGGCCGTCCGTGTCCATGTACGCCCTCTGCCTCGACGCCGAGGAGCGGTTCCTGCCCGGCGAGTGCCAGGCCTTCGTCGTGGCGGAGCCCAAGGCCGAGGAGATCCGGCAGCGGCAGGAGAGCGTCCAGCAGGCCCAGCCCGCCGGGGGTTTCCCGTCCTTCCAGGCGTGGCATCAAAGCGCCCCCGAGCCCGGTGGACCCGGCGCCCAGGAGCCCGACAAGCTGCGGCTGCGCGTCGAGGAGGCCGGGGCCGAGCGGCGCAAGGACGTACGGCCCGACTTCGTCTCCGCCGCCTGGTGCCTGCGGCTGGCCCGGTCCCTGTCCTCGCTGCGTGACATCAGCGGGGAGACGGAGGACTCGGCGCTGCCCGGGTCCAGCCGGCTGCTCGACGTGCTGCAGCTGGAGCCGCCGACCAGCGATGCCATCGTGGCGCGCTGGCGGATGGGCGGGCAGTCGACGCTCGCCGTCATCGGTGAGTCCTACGACGGGCCCTTCGGCATCGACATCCGCAAGGACGGGCCGCACGGCCTCATCGCCGGTACGACCGGTTCGGGAAAGTCGGAGCTGCTGCAGACCATCGTCGCGGCCCTCGCCGTGGCGAACACGCCCGAGAACATGACCTTCGTGCTCGTCGACTACAAGGGCGGTGCGGCCTTCAAGGACTGTGTCCATCTCCCGCACACCGTCGGCATGGTGACCGACCTCGACGCCCATCTCGTGGAGCGGGCGCTGGAGTCGCTGGGTGCCGAGCTGCACCGGCGTGAGCACATCCTCGCCAAAGCCGATGCCAAGGACATCGAGGACTACCAGGATCTGGTGCGCAGGGATCCGTCCCACAAGCCCGTGCCCCGACTCCTCATCGTCATCGACGAGTTCGCGTCGATGGTGCGCGACCTGCCCGACTTCGTCACCGGTCTCGTCAACATCGCCCAGCGAGGGCGGTCCCTCGGCATCCACCTCCTCCTCGCCACCCAGCGGCCCTCCGGTGTCGTGTCGCCCGAGATCCGGGCCAACACCAACCTCCGGATCGCGCTGCGGGTGACGGACGGCGGTGAGTCGACCGACGTCATCGACTCCCCCGAGGCCGGGCACATCTCCAAGAGCACGCCGGGCCGGGCGTACGTCCGGCTCGGGCACGCCTCCCTGGTGCCGTTCCAGTCGGGCCGGGTGGGCGGCCGCCGGCCCGGCGCCGCGGACCCCGCGGCCCTCATGCCGTGGGTGTCGCCGCTGACCTGGGAGGACCTGGGCCGGGCCGCGCTGACCAAGCCGAAGGCCGAGTCGCGCGAGGACGAGGAGATCACCGACCTCAAGGTGCTCGTCGACGAGATCCGCCGCGCCAACCAGTCGCTGGGCATCCCCGCGCAGCACAGCCCCTGGCTGCCCGCCCTCGACGAGACGCTGCTGCTCGACGAGGTCCCGGCACCGGCCTTCACCCCGGCCGCCGGCAAGCTGCCGCCCGCGGTGTACGGCGTCGAGGACCTGCCCGCGCTCCAGGCCCGCCGCCCGGTCGCGGTGGACTTCGCGAGCTTCGGGCACCTGATGATCGGCGGTGCCCCGCGCAGTGGCCGTTCCCAGGTGCTGCGCACCATCGCGGGTTCGATCGCCCGTACGCACTCGGTGGCCGATGTGCATCTGTACGGCATCGACTGCGGCAACGGCGCGCTGAACGCGCTGACCCGGCTGCCGCACTGCGGGGCGGTCGTCAGCCGCAACCAGACCGAGCGGGTGGTCCGGCTCGTCAACCGGCTCAAGGGCGAGATGGACCGCCGCCAGGGCGTGCTGGCGGACAAGGGCTTCGCCGACATCGGCGAGCAGCGGGCCGCGGTCGCGGAGGACGAGCGGCTGCCGCACATCGTCGTGCTGCTGGACCGCTGGGAGGGCTGGGTGCCCACGCTCGGCGAGGTCGACCACGGGGCGCTGACCGACGATCTGCAGACGATGATGCGGGAGGGTGCGAGCGTCGGCATCCATCTGGTCCTCACCGGTGACCGGACGCTGCTGGTGGGCCGTATCGCCACGCTCACCGAGGACAAGTACGGTCTGCGGCTGGCCGACCGCAGCGACTTCTCCACGCTCGGCATCCCGGCGCGCAAGGTGCCCGAGGAGATCCCGCCGGGCCGCGCCTTCAAGAACGAGGCCGGTACGGAGACGCAGTTCGCGCTGCTCGCCGAGGACACCACCGGCCAGGGCCAGGCGGCGGCGCTGGCGGCGATCGGCGAGGCGGCGACCGCCCGCGACGCCGGGGTGCCACGCGCGCGGCGGCCGTTCCGGGTGGACAGCCTGCCGAGCCGGATCTCCTTCCCCGAGGCGTGGGAGCTGCGCGACCCGGACGTCTCGGGCTCCAAGCTGTACGCGCTGGCCGGCATCGGCGGCGACGAGATCGTCGGCTTCGGCCCCGATCTCGCGCAGGGCGTGCCGTCGTTCGTCATCGCGGGCCCGGCGAAGTCCGGCCGCTCGACGGTCCTGATGAACTTCGCGCAGTCGTTCCTGAAGCAGGGCGCACGGCTCGTCGTCGCGGCGCCGCGTCAGTCGCCGGTCCGCCAACTGGACGGTGTGGAGGGCGTGCTGAAGGTGTTCACCGGGGACGACATCGACGAGGACGAGTTCGAGGAGCTCATCGACGGCGCGGAGCCGTCGGTGGAGAACCCGGTCGTCGTCCTGATCGACGACGGCGAGATCCTGGAGGACTGCGACGCCGAGAGCCAGATGAAGAAGATCGTCTCGCGGGGTGCCGAGCGCGGGCTCGCGCTCGTCATCGCCGGTGACGAGGAGGACGTGTGCAGCGGCTTCTCCGGCTGGCAGGTCGACGCCAAGAAGGCCCGCCGCGGCATCCTGCTCTCCCCGCAGGAGTCCTCCAGCGGGGATCTGATCGGCTTCCGCCTGAACCGCGGGATGGTCGGCGGGCCCGCGGTGCCGGGCAAGGGCATGCTGCACCTCGGCGACGGCGAGCTGCGCACGGTGGTCATCCCGGGGTGACGGTGGTCAACCCCGGCTGAGGGCTACCCGGTCTTCGTCAGCCGCGCCGTCGGCTTCCCCGACTCCTCGCTGTCGGAGGCGTAGTCGAGGTCGTCGCCGACCGGGGTGAGGGTGACCGTGGTCGGCGCCGGGTTGCAGCCCTTGTGGTTGGACTCGGCGCCCACGGAGGTCGCCACGAGCCGCTCGGCGCTGACGCTCTTCAGGGTCAGTACGTCGTTGCAGACGCCGCCGAGCACATCCGTCTGCCGGATCTTGCCCAGCTTCTCGCCCGCCTCCGCCCGGTGCACGGTGAGCCGGAACGTGCCGAGGGGGAGCTTGCCGTCGAGGGCGACGCCCTGGCCCTCCCAGGTGCCGAGGTAGGCCGTCAGGGCGTCGGGGGCCGCCGAGGCGGAGCCGGAGTCGCCGGGCGCGTGGGAGGACGAGTCGGTGCCCGCACCGCCCGAGTCGTCGGGGGAGTTGCCCGGGAGCAGGTCGAGCACGAACACCGACCCGACGGTCACGGCGGCCAGCGCGCCGGCGACGGCCAGCGCGACCGTGCAGCTCATGCGGCGTCCCCGGCCGCCGTCGCCCGGTACCGAGGTCGCCGCGACCGAGACCGACAGCTTGCCGGGCCGCTGTGTGGCGGGCTCGGCGTCCCGCGGCTCGGGCACCGCCCCGGAAGCCATCGAGCCACCGGACATGACCGGCGGCGGACCGAACTCCCCCACGGCAGGGCGGCCGAACTCCCCCAGACCACCGAACTCCCGCACCCCGGAGCTGCCGTACTGCCCCACCCCGTGGCTGCCGTACTCCCCCACCGCCGGGCTGCTGAACGCCACCGGTCCCGAGGCCGCCCCACCCCCGTCCGTCGCCTCCAGGTTGAGCACCTGCACCGCGCTGCGGCTGACCCGCTCGACCAGCACCCCGGGCAGCCAGCCGGACGCCACCAGCCGCGCCGCGCCCTCGGGAGCCAGCCGCCGGGCCAGGTCGGCCGGGGTGGGACGGCCCGCGGGGTTCTTGTCGAGGCAGGCCTCCACCACCTCCCGCAGTTCGCCGTCCAGGGAGCCGAGTTCGGGCTCCTCGTGCACGACCCGGTACAGCAGCGCCGCCGAGGAGTCGCCGGGGAAGGGCTGTGCGCCCGTCGCCGCGTACGCCAGCACCGCGCCCAGGGAGAAGACGTCCGCCGCGCCGGTGACGCTCTTGCCGAGGATCTGCTCGGGCGCCATGTAGCCGGGGGAGCCGATCGAGACGCCGGTGGAGGTGAGGGAGGCCGTGCCGTCGATGGCGCGGGCGATGCCGAAGTCGATCAGGGTGGGGCCGTCGACGGTCAGCAGGACGTTGGAGGGCTTGACGTCCCGGTGCACCAGGCCCAGTTCGTGCACGGTGGCCAGCGCCTCCGCGAGCCCCGCCCCCAGGACTCGTACGGTGTGGTCGGGCAGTGCGCCGGTGTCCGCGACCGCCGCCGTCAGGGAGGGGCCCGCCGCGTACACCGTGGCGACCCAGGGGACCGGCGCCTCCGGGTCCGCGTCCAGGACGGGGGCCGTCCAGGCGCCGCCGACCCGGCGGGCGGCCTCGACCTCGCGGCGGAAGCGGGCGCGGAACTCCTCGTCGAGCGCGAAGTGCGGGTGCACGATCTTGACGGCGACGGTCCGGCCGCCCGCGCTGCGCCCCAGGTAGACCCGTCCCATCCCGCCGGAGCCGAGCCGGCCGAGCAGCCGGTAGGGCCCCACGACCGTGGGTTCGTCAGCTCCGAGCGGCTGCACGGCGTCCCCCTCCCCCGCGTAGAACTCCCGTAGAACTCCCCCGTGGAACTCCCAGCAGGTTACGGCCTCAGGGCTGCAGCAGATCCACCTTCACGTCGGCCGGGAAGCCGGTGGTCGGGCCGACCCGGCGGGCGAACTCCGCGACCGCCTGCAGCTGAGGTGCGCCGAAGCGGAAGTCGAGGGTGGTGAAGTAGCGCTCCAGGATCCGCTCGTCGAAGGCCTCCCAGCGGGCCGCCTGCTCGGCGACCTTGCCGACCTCCTCCAGGGAGAGGTTGCGGGAGGCGAGGAACGCCTGGTGGACCTTGCGGGTGATCAGCGGCTCGCGCTCGAGGTAGTCGCGGCGGGCGGCCCAGACGGCGAAGACGAACGGCAGCCCGGTCCACTCCTTCCACAGCGCGCCGAGGTCGTGCACGTCGAGGCCGAAGCGCGGGCCGTCGTGCAGGTTGGCGCGCAGGGCCGCGTCGCCGATCAGTACGGCCGCGTCCGCCTCCCTCATCATCAGGCTCAGGTCGGGCGGGCAGGTGTAGTAGTCGGGCTGTACGCCGTAGCGCTCGGCCAGCAGCAGTTGGGCGAGGCGGACCGAGGTGCGCGAGGTCGAACCGAGGGCGACCCGGGCGCCGTCCAGCTTCTCCAGCGGGACCTGCGAGACGATCACGCACGACATGACCGGCCCGTCGCAGCCGACGGCGATGTCGGGGAAGGCGACCAGGTCGTCGGCGTTCTTGAGGAACTCGACCAGGGTGATGGGCCCGATGTCGAGGTCTCCCTGCACCAGCTGCTCGCTGAGCTTCTCCGGGGTGTCCTTCGTGAGCTCGAAGTCGAGGAGCGTGCCCGTCCTCGCAAGCCCCCAGTACAGGGGCAGGCAGTTCAGGAACTGGATGTGGCCGACGCGCGGCCGGGTGCGAGAATTGTCCACATCGCGAGGCTAGACCCTCCGGGCTACGCTCCAGACTCCGGGCCGGACGTCAAGCGGTTTTCGGCCTTTCAAACGTTCGGGTGACGTGATCTTGACCTCTATTGCTTTCGGCTGCTCGCGTGCTAGGCTCGCCGCAAGTTGCAGTTTGGTTTCCCTTGCAGTACAGAGCCTGCGGAGCATGTAACCGCAGGCTCTAGTCGTTTTCAGAAGTATGCAGTGCAGGCATTTGCTCTCACACTTGCAGGTTCTGGAGCAGGGCAACCCTTTGGGCCCAAGGAGGGCTTATGGCTACCGGAACCGTTAAGTGGTTCAACGCCGAAAAGGGCTTTGGCTTCATCGCCCAGGAGGGCGGCGGCCCCGACGTCTTCGTCCACTACTCCGCGATCAATGCGAGCGGCTTCCGCTCGCTGGAGGAGAACCAGCAGGTCTCCTTCGACGTGACCCAGGGCCCGAAGGGCCCGCAGGCGGAGAACGTCACCCCCGTCTGAGGCGAGCCTCGTCTCTGATCCGCACCTGAGAGCAGTACCCAAGGAGCCCCGCGCCGTCAGGCGTCGGGGCTCCTGCCTTTTCCGGCCCCCCGCTACACGTGCTGCATGACCAGGACGAACGTCGTGCCGGGCGCGAGGGCCTCGTACGAGTGGGGGACGTCCCCGCGGTACGACATGTAGTCGCCGGGGGCCAGTTCGACCTCCTCGCCCGCGGGGCCGGCCTTCATCCTGCCGGTGCTGACGATCAGGTGCTCGACCGAGCCGGGGATGTGCGGCTCCGACTCCCGGGCAGGGCCGGGTTCCGCGCGCAGGTGGTAGATGTCGCGGCGGGCGCCGGGCGGGCTGGCGGAGAGCAGGGTGGCGGCGTAGTCGGCCTTCTCCGAGGCGACGGTCGGGCCCTGCCCGGCGCGGATGACCTGCACGGACGGGGCCGGGGGTTCCACCAGGGCGCTGAACGGCACGCCGAGGGCGACGCCGAGGGCCCACAACGTCTCCACGCTCGGGTTTCCGCCGGCCGCCTCCAGCTGGGAGAGCGTGGACTTGGCGATGCCGGCGCGCTTGGCCAGCTCGGAGAGGGAGAGGCCGGCGCGGGTGCGTTCCCTGCGCAGGGAGGCCGCGATCCAGTCCAGGGGGAGCCGCGGGGGCGGGGTGTCGGCCATCTGTCGTTCGCTCCATCGGTACGATCGTTCGCCTTGACGTACGAGGGGTTCGCTGTCCATCGTAGTGAACATGCGTACGGTGAAGCGAACAGTGGGTGGGGCGCGGGGGCTGGTCCGCGATGCGTCGCTGGTGTGGGTGGCCAGTGGGGTGGTCGGGGTCTCCTTCGGGGCGATCTCCGTGGCGGGCGGGCTGCCGGTGTGGGTGCCGGTGGTGATGTCGGTGGTGGTGTACGCCGGGTCCGCGCAATTCAGTGCGGTGGGGGTGCTGCTGGCCGGAGGCGGGCCACTCGCGGCGGCGGCGACGGGGTTGCTGCTGAACACCCGCACGGCGGCCTTCAGTCTGGCGGTGGCGGACGTCCTCGGGAGCGGTGGGCGGCTCTCCCGCTTCCTCGGGGCGCATCTGGTGACCGACGAGACGGTGGCCTTCGCGCTGGCGCAGACGGATCCGGAGCGGCGGCGGGCGGCCTTCTGGGTCTCCGGGGTGGGGCTGTTCGTGGTGTGGAACGCGGGGGTGCTCGCGGGAGCGGTGGCGGGTACGGCGCTGGGGGACACGGCGGTGTACGGGCTGGACGCGGCGTTTCCTGCGGTGCTGGTGGCTCTGGTGCTGCCGGTGCTGCGGGCGGATGCGGCGGTGCGGCGGTGTGCGATGGCGGGGGCGGTCCTGGCGCTGGCGGCGTCGTCCGTGGCCCCTGCGGGAGTTCCGGTGCTGCTGGCTCTGCTCGGGCTGGCGCTGTACGGACGCGGGCGGAAGGCCGGTGCGGCGTGAGTGCGACGGTGGCGTTGATCCTGGTGCTGGCGGTGGGGACGTACGCCTTCCGGCTGGTGGGGCCTGTGCTGCACGGGCGGGTCGAGCTGTCGGGGCGGGTGCAGGAGCTGTTGGCGGCCGGGGCGGTGGTTCTGCTGGCGGCGCTGATGGCCACGGGGGCGTTGACGGAGGCCGGGGACTTCGCGGGCTGGGCCCGCCCGGCGGGGGTCCTGGCGGGAGGCGTACTGGCTTGGCGCCGGGCCCCGTTCGCGGTGGTGGTGCTGGGTGCGGCGGCGGTGACGGCGGGGTTGCGGTGGGTTGGGGTGCCGTGACCGTCGGTCGGGGTTGAGGTAGGGGTGGGTCCGCTCCCCCGCGCTGGCGGGGTGCCGCTGCGCCCACCCGTGCCGCCCCAGCGGCACGACTGCCCGCAGCCAGGAAGCGCCCCGCTCCTCGGGAGGAGGGGGGCGCTCTGGGAGCTGTTGGTTACTTGGGGTCCGCGTTGAAGCGGGCCGTGGACCAGCGGTAGCCGAGGAGCGTCAGGGCTGTGCACCAGGCCAGGGTCAGCCAGCCGTTGATGCCGATCTCCGTGCCGAGGAGGAGGCCGCGGAGGGTTTCGATGGCCGGCGTGAAGGGCTGGTACTCGGCGACCGGCTGGAACCACCCCGGCATCGCGTCCAGCGGCACGAACGTGCTGGAGAGCAGCGGCAGCAGGATCAGCGGCATGGCGTTGTTGCTCGCCGCCTCCGCGTTCGGGCTGACCAGTCCCATGCCCACCGCGATCCAGGTCAGCGCCGTGGCGAACAGGACGACGAGTCCGAACGCCGCCAGCCATTCCAGCACCGTCGCATCGGCGGAGCGGAAGCCGATCGCCACCGCCACCGCCCCGACCAGGATCACGCTGGCCACGGCCTGCAGCACACTGCCGATCACATGGCCGACGATCACCGACCCCCGGTGGATCGCCATGGTCCGGAAGCGGGCGATGATGCCCTCGGTCATGTCGTTGGAGACGGAGACCGCCGTGCCGATCGTCGTGCTGCCGATGGTCATCAGCACCAGCCCCGGCACCACGAAGGCGATGTACTCGGCCCGGTCCGGACCACCGCCTCCGATGCCCGCGCTCATCGTGTCGCCGAAGATGTACACGAAGAGCAGCAGCAGCATGATCGGCGTCAGCAGCAGGTTCAGGGTCAGCGACGGGTAGCGCCGGGCGTGCAGCAGGTTGCGGCGCAGCATCGTGGAGCAGTCGCGTACGGCGAGGGACAGAGAGCTCATCGGGCGTTCTCCTTCGGCTGGTCGGGGACGGTCGCGGCGCCGCCGGTCAGGGCGAAGAACACGTCGTCGAGGTCGGGGGTGTGCACGGTCAGCTCGTCCGCCTCCACGCCTGCCGCGTCGAGCCAGTCGAGGATGGCGCGCAGTTCGCGCTGGCTTCCGCCGCTGGGGATCTGCAGCGCCAGCGACTCGTCGTCGCGCGTGGTCTCGCGCAGCGCCGACGCGGCGGCCCGGTACGCGTCCGGGTCGGTGAAGCGGAGCCGCACGTGCCCGCCGGGGACCAGCCGCTTCAGTTCGTCGGCGGTTCCCTCCGCCGCGATCCCGCCGTCGTTCAGCACCGCGATCCGGTCGGCGAGTTCGTCCGCCTCCTCCAGGTACTGCGTGGTGAGGAAGACCGTGACCCCGCCCGTGACCAGCTCACGGATGATCTGCCACATGTTGTGCCGTGAACGGGGGTCCAGCCCCGTCGTCGGCTCGTCCAGGAAGATGATCCGCGGGCTGCCGACCAGCGTCATCGCGATGTCCAGGCGGCGCTTCATGCCGCCGGAGTAGGTCGAGGCCGGCTTCTTCGCGGCCTCCACCAGGTCGAACCGCTCCAGCAGTTCGGCCGTCACCCGCCTGCCCTCGCTCCGGGACAGGTGGTGCAGGTCCGCCATGAGGAGCATGTTCTCCTCGCCGGTGATCAGCCCGTCCACCGCGGAGAACTGACCGGTGACCCCGATGGCGGCCCGTACCGCCTGGGCCTCGGCGCCGAGATCGTGCCCGGCGACACCGGCCTGACCGCCGTCCGCCGAGATCAGGGTGGACAGGATCTTCACCGCCGTCGTCTTGCCCGCGCCGTTCGGCCCGAGCAGGGCGAAGACCGTGCCTTCCGGTACGGCCAGGTCGATCCCGTCGAGGACCGTCTTGTCGCCGTAGGACTTCCGCAGCCCGGTCGCCGCGATCGCCAGGTTGGTCATGAGAAGGGCTCCTTCGAGGGCTCGGTGGCTCAGAGGCTGCGGGCGGTGATGTCGCCGTGGGTGGTGGTGGCGTGGAAGGCGAGGGCGGCACCGGAACCGTCGCTGTTCTTCAGGGAGTTGTGGACGCGGCCGTAGCCGGTGCCGGCGTCGAGGGTGGCGGAGACGCCGGGGGCGGCGCCGATCTCGATGTCGCCCTGCTGGGTGGTGAGGGTGACGGTGCCGCGGGTGGCTTCGGTGATGTGGATGTCGCCGCGCTGGGTGGTGATGTCGGCGGGGCCGGTGAGGCGGCCGATGGTGATGGTGGCGTCGTGGGCGGTGAGGCGGGCCCCGGCGGTCTCGTCGAGCTTGACGGAGCGGTAGCCGCCGTCGAAGTCGACGTGGCCGAGGCGTCCGACGCCACGCAGTTCGGCGGCGTCGGCCTTGGCCTGGATACGGGATCCGGCGGGGAGTTGGACGGTGACCTCGACGGAACCGAGGTTGCCCAGGAGCCGGTTGGTGGCCTCGGGGGCGGTGATGCGCAGGACGCCGTCGTCGTAGGCGACTTGGACCTGCTCGGCGGTCTTGGTGTCGCGGTTCTTGCCGGGGGCGGCCGGGCGGATCTCGACGGTGGTGTCGGTGCGGTCGGCGGCGATGATCTGGATGCGTCCGGCGGGGATGTCCAGGACGGCGGTGATGGCGGCGGGAGTGGCGAAGGTCTGCATGGTGGCTCTCCTGGTTCAGGTGGCGGGCGGTTCGTCCACCCGTCGTTTCCGATGATGGAAAGCTACGTTGCGTTCGAGACCTTGGCAACGACTTCGTTGCGCGACATCACAGTAATTGCAGGTCATGGGCTCGAAATCGTTGCAACGGAATTGAAGCTAACGCAACACACCGCACCCCGGCCGTTGCAATGGTCAGTAACTGAACGCTATGGTGACCGCACCAAGGACCACGAAGGAGACAGCGATGCCCGGAGGCAGGCTCACCCAGCAGGAACGTCAGCAGATCGCGCTGGGACTGGCCGACGGCCTCGCCTACGCGGAGATCGCCCGGCGCCTGGACCGCCCCACCTCGACCATCACCCGCGAGGTCATGCGCAACGGCGGCCCCACCGGCTACCGCGCCGACCTCGCCCACCGCGCCACCGAACAGCGCGCCCACCGCCGCAAGCAGGCCGCTCCCCGGGACCCGAAGGCGCCCGCACCGGCCTACGGCCGCGATCCCGAGGCGGTGCGGGAGTACGAGGAGATGTTCACCACCCTCCTCATGGCACAGGGCCTGCCCAAGATGACGTCCCGGGTGCTGACCTGCCTCTTCATCACCGACGCGGGCAGCCTCACCGCCGCCGAACTCGTCCAGCGCCTCGACGTCAGCCCGGCGTCCATCTCCAAGTCGGTGGCGTTCCTGGAGAGCCAGGGGCTCCTCCGCCGCGAGCGCGACGAACGCCGCCGCGAGCGCTATGTCGTCGACAACGACGTCTGGTTCCAGTCCATGATGTCCAGCGCCCGCTCCAACTTCGATCTCGCCAAGACCGCTCGGCAGGGTGTCGGCGTCCTCGGCGCCGACACCCCGGCCGCCGTCCGCCTCGAGAACATCGCCCGCTTCGTCGACTTCGTCGGCGAGAGCATCGCCCGCGCCGCGGAGCAGGCCCGCGACATACTGTATGCGGAACCGCCCGCTCCGGCCTCGGACGAGGACGAGGACGAGGACGGGGACGGGGACGACGACAACTCCTAGCGGGCAGGCCTCACTTCCGGGCCGGACCCAGCTCCGCCCACACCGTCTTTCCCACGTCCCGGTCCGCCACGCCCCAGGCCCGCGCCAGCAGCGTCACCAGGATCAGACCCCGGCCGCCCTCGCCGTCCGGGTCCGTCACGTACCGCAGTTTCCGGTCGCCCCGCGCATCGCTCACCTCGATACGGAGCGTGTCCTCCGGCAGCAGGAGCAGCCGGAGCTCGAAGGCGCGGCCGGGCACGCGGCCGTGCGTGACGGCGTTGGCCGCCAACTCCGCGACCAAGTGCTGCGCGGTCTCGCTGACCTCGCTGTCCGGGGCGTAACCCCACTGGGCCAGCTGCTGGATGGTCAGGTACCGGGCCAGCAGGGCGCCGCGCGGAGTGGCGCTGATGCGCTGGGCAAGTACGGCAGTGGGGGTGGTGATTTCGGCGTTCACGTCACCGAGAGTGGCGGGTTCTCTCTACCCTGACCAGGAGGGACGGATCGACGCTGGGTATCTGTACGACTGCGTTGAGTTCGGTGTGCGGGTTGTCGGACGGGAGGGTGCGGGCGTGCGCGAACGGGGTCCTGAGACACCGGCGGAGGCGGACGGCACGACGGGGTTGTTCACGGCCGTGGGCAAGATGCTCAGACTTCTGCGGGAGCGGAAGGGGCTGACGCAGAAGGAGTTCGGGGCGCTGGTGGGGTACGGCCCGGACGCGATCTCGGCGATCGAGCGGGGCGTACGGACGCCACAGCCGGATCTTCTGGAGAAGGCCGACGAAATCCTGGATGCCGGGGGCCTGTTGAGGGAGGTCATCCCGGAGGTGCAGGCGGCGATGACCAAGGCGAGGACTCGGCATCCGGAGTGGTATCGCAGTTACGCCGGGCTGGAGGCGGAGGCCGTCTCGTTGTACGACTACAGCACGATGGGCGTGCTGGGGCTGCTTCAGACCGAGGACTACGCGCGGGCCGTGTTCACGCAACGGCACCCGCCGCTGGACGAGGAGACGATCGAGAAGCGGGTGGCCGACCGGCTCTCCAGGCAGCAGCTCTTCGAAAAGTGGCCACCGCCGGAGTGCAGCTTCGTCATCGAACAGGCCGTGCTTGAGCGGCCGATCGGCGGGTCCTCGGTGCACTCCGGGCAACTACGGCAGTTGCTGCGCATCGGACGCATGCGGAACGTGCAGCTTCAGGTGATGCCGACAAGCCGACACGAACACCCCTGCCTGGACAACTCGTTCACGCTGTTGATCCCCAAGGGACGCGAACAGGTGGTGTACATGGAGAGCCAGGGATACCCGCGTCTGATCACCGACCGAGAAGAGGTGCGCGTTCTCGCAGCCCGCTATGGGATCATCCGGGCTCAGGCCCTCACCCCGGACGAGTCCCTGGACCTGATCGAGAAGATGCTGGAAGAGCGATGACCATAGAAACGTTGAGCTGGTTCAAGTCGAGCTACAGCAGCGGCGAAGGTGGACAGTGCCTGGAGGTTGCCGTAACCCCCCAGTGCATCCACCTCCGCGACTCCAAGACCCCCACCGGCCCCCGGCTGACCCTCGCCCCCGCCGCCTGGTCCGCCTTCCTCGCCTCGGACTACTGCGGGAACGACGCCACGATGTTCAACTCCTGAGCCCCGCTCCCCGTGATACCGGACCCCGTACCCGGCAGCAGCACACCCGGGCTGTAGTAGTCGCTGGACACCAGCACGTCCTTGTCGCCGTCCCGGTCGATGTCGCGTACGCGGACCATCGCGCCGAAGTTGTTGTACTGGCTCGGGCTGCCGGGAACACCCGCCGTCGCCCGCGAGAACCACTGCGAGTTCGCGCCGGTGAGGCCGGACGCGCCGCCGCGCAGGACGTGGAGGCCGCCCGCGTCGTCCATGGAGCTGACCGTCTCGTAGGGGACGCCGACCGCCAGGTCCGGGTAGCCGTCGCCGTTGGTGTCCCCGGCGGACAGGCTCGTACCGAAGTACTCCCTGGGTGAGGCGGCCGTGGCCACGCCCGAAGTCGCCTGTGAGACTCGGTACTTCGTGCCCGGCCCCGTGCTGCCGCCGCGCCAGACGACGACCGAGCCGGCCTTGCCGTTGTACTGGGTGTCGCCGACCGCGAGGTCCCCGTAGCCGTCCTTGTTGAAGTCGGCGACGACGCCGGTCGGGCTGTAGTCGGGGTTCGAGCCGTTGTAGGTCGTGATCTTGCCGGGCTGGATCGTGGAGCCGCCCCGGATGAACCAGGCGTCCTGGGTCATCTTGTCGTCGTGATAGCCCTGGCCGAGGAGGAAGAGGTCGGTCGCCGAGTCCTTGGTGACCTTGCCCGCGACCATGCCGGCGAGTTCGAGCAGGGCGTTCGGGACGTGCTTCGTGACCGAGCCGGTCGTGCCCGTCTTGGAGAAGCCGCCCCGATAGATCCGTACCGCCTCGATGCCGTCCGCGACGGCCAGGTCGGTCTTGCCGTCGCCGTTGAAGTCACCGGCCTCGATCTCCTTGCCGAACCCCCGGTGGGAGCTTGGGGTGATCTTCAGGCGAACGGCGCTCGTGCCGGTGAGGCCGGACGCCGAGCCCCACAGGATGGTGACCGCGCCGGAGCTGACCTTGCCGTCGACGTTCTCGGTGAAGTCACCGACGGCGAGGTCGGCGTAGCCGTCGCGGTTGAAGTCGGCGGGGGCGAGATCCTCGCCGAAGGCGTCGACGTAGCCACCCGAGTCACCGGCCGTGCCCGGGACGCCGGATGTGGCCTGGCTGAAGGTCTTGGTGACGGTGCCGGGCCCGGTGGCCGTCCCGTACGTGACGACGAACTTGCCGTCGAAGGCGGAGGCGGCGGCGTAGTCGCGATAACCGTCGCCGTTGAAGTCGTCGACGTACTTCGCGGGCGTCGCCGCGTGCGCGGTGCTGACCGAGAGGGTGAGCAGTCCGCCGGTCAGGGAGGTGGCCGTGGCCGTGGCGAGCGCCAGGCGGACGGTGCTGCGCGTGAACATGGGTCTCCTGCATGATCAAGGATTGGCGAGGAGGAGACGCACGGCAGTGGTTGAAGGTTGTACGCCGCCCCGGCGCCTTCCTCAGCGCTCGTACAACGCCTCGATCTCGGCCGCGAAGTCCCTCATGACCGCCGCCCGCCGCAGCTTCATCGACGGGGTGAGGTGGCCGGTGAACTCCGTGAAGTCCGTGGGCAGGATCGCGAACCGGCGGATCGACTCGGGGCGCGAGACGAGCTTGTTCGCCTCGTCCACCGCCCGCTGCAGGACGGCCCGCAACTCCTCGTCGTCGACGAGGAGTTCGGCCGGCACCGGGTGGCGGCCGTTCATCCGGCGCCAGTGGGTGATGCCGTCGGTGTCGAGGGTGATCAGGGCGGTGACGTAGGGGCGGCGGTCGCCGAGGACCATGGCCTGCGAGATGAGCGGGTGGGAGCGAAGCCAGTTCTCCAGGGGGGCCGGGGCCACGCTCTTGCCGCCGGCCGTGATCAGCAGCTCCTTCTTGCGGCCGGTGATGGTCAGATAGCCCTCGTCGTCCAGTTCGCCGATGTCCCCGGTGGCGAGCCAGCCGTCCACCGCGGCCGGGACCACTCCCCCGGCGGCCGGGTCCCAGTAGCCGCGCAGCACCTGCTCGCCGGAGATCAGGACCTCGCCGTCGGAGGCGATCCGGACCCGGGTGCCGGGCAGCGGCCAGCCCACCGTGCCGAGGCGGGGCTTGAGGGGCGGGGTTGCGGTGGCGGCGGCGGTCGTCTCGGTCAGGCCGTAGCCCTCGTAGATCTCGATGCCCGCACCGGCATAGAACGCGGCGAGGCGTCGTCCGAGCGGGGAGCCGCCGCAGATCGCGTGGCGGACCCGGCCGCCCATGGCGTTGCGGATCCGGCGGTAGACGAGCGGGTCGTAGAAGGAGCGGGCCATGCTCAGGGCGCGGCCCGGACCCGAGCCGGTGCCATGCTGCTTGGCCTCCATGGCCTCGCCGTAGCGGCGCGCGACGGCGGCGGCCCGGTCGAACATGGTCAGCCGGCCGCCCTCCTCAGCTTTGGCGCGGGCGGAGTTGTAGACCTTCTCCAGCATGTAGGGGATGGCGAGGAGGCAGGTCGGGCGGAAGGCGGCGAGGTCCGCGAGCAGGTCCTCGGACTGGAGGCTCGGCGCGTGGCCGAGGCGCACCCGGGCGCGGACGCAGGCCACCGCCACCATGCGGCCGAAGACGTGGGACATCGGCAGGAAGAGCAGGACCGAGATGTCCTCGTTCGATCTCGACTTGAAGACGGGGTAGAGCAGTTCGATGGCGTTGTCGACCTCGGCGAAGAAGTTGCCGTGGGTGAGCGCGCAGCCCTTGGGGCGGCCGGTGGTGCCGGAGGTGTAGATCAGGGTGGCGAGGGTGCTGGGGCCGAGCATGGCCCGGCGTACCTCGACCTCCTGGTCGGGTATCCGGGCGCCCGCTTCCGCGAGCCGCTCGACGTGACCCTTTTCCATCACCCACAAGTGCTGCAGATCGGGGAGGCGTTCACGCTCGGGGCCGAGGGAGGCGGCCTGCGCGACGGTCTCGGTGACCAGGGCGACGGCGCCGGAGTCCTGGAGGATCCAGCGGGTCTGGAAGACGGAGGAGGTCGGGTAGACCGGGACGGTCACCAGGCCCGCGGCCCAGGCGGCGAAGTCGAGCAGCGTCCACTCGTACGTCGTACGCGCCATGATCGCGATGCGATCGCCCGGCATCAGCCCCTCGGCGATCAGTCCTTTGGCGACGGCGAGCACCTGCGCGGCGAACCGCGTCGCGCTCACGTCGGTCCAGCCGCCGTCCTGCGTCTTGCGGCTGAGCAGCACCTTGTCCGGCACCGCGAGGGCGTTGTCGAACGGCAGATCTGCCAGCGAGCCGTGCGAGACGGCCGGTGCGAAGGGCGGTACGTACGCCTCCCGGACGACTCCGTCCAGCCGCCGCGTCTCCGGCTCCACGAGGGTGGGGGCGGGCGCGTCATCGAAGGCGGCGGACGCGGCGAAGGAAGGCAGTGGCGTGGACACGGGCGGCTCCTGGCACGGCGTTCGCGGACGGATCCCCACGTGCGGACAGGGTCGGACAGGGGTTACCGCCGGTTAGGAAGGAGATCGTACGGGGCTGACGTGTGGGGGCTGTGCGGGTTCGGGGAGGGACGGGGGGCGGGGCTGTGCAACCTCGGGGGTTACCTGAGGGTCACTCCGGTCCGGGGCGTACACAGGGGCTTACCTCCGGTAACCTTACTGCGAAGTAAGCAGCTGTCACGAGGGGGAAGCACAGTGGAAGCCGCCATGGCCGTCGTTCTCGGTGCCCTGCGCTCGCCCTTCAAACGGCCCCGCCCCGACGCCGACTTCCCGCGCGGCCCGCTGGTCCTGCCGGGCCTGCGCGTCGACCTGGCGCGGCTCGCCGCCTACGAGCGGGTGTGCGGCTTCGCGACCGGGGAGGACGCGCTGCCGGTCACCTACCCGCATGTGCTGGGCTTCCCGTCCGCGCTGCGGCTGATGAGCGGACGGGACTTCCCGCTGCCGCTGCTGGGTCTCGTGCACACCTCGATCGAGATCACCCAGCGGGAACGGCTGGCGGCCCTTCAGGAGTACGAACTCACCGTGTACGTCGACGGACTGGCCCCGCACCGGCGCGGTACGGAGGCGACGGTCGTGACGGAACTCAGGGCCGGCGGGGCCGCCGTGTGGGAGTCGCGCAGTACCTACCTCGCGCGGCACCGGACGGGCACGCGCGCCGCGGCACCGCGGGAGGAACGGCCGCCCCTGCCCGCCGTCACCGACTGGCAGCTCGGCGCGGACCTGGGACGGCGGTACGCCGCGGTCTCCGGCGACCGCAACCCCATCCACCTCCACCCGCTCACCGCCCGCCCGTTCGGCTTCCCCCGGCCCATCGCGCACGGGATGTGGACGGTGGCCCGCTGCCTGGCGTCCTACGGGACTCCCCCGGCGGCCCGGATCACCGCGGAGTTCCGGGCGCCGGTGCCGCTGCCGGGGACGGTGACGTTCGGGGCGGAGCCGGGGCGGTTCGAGCTGCGCGGCAGTGCGGGCCGCGTGCACCTGGCGGGGACGGTCAGCTGACCGGCGGCACCCAGGGGCGGGCGTCCATCATGTTGCCGAGCCCTGCCCAGGCGAAGTTCATCATGGTCGCGGCGGCCTGGCGGGCGGTGACGCCCGGGGTGGCGTTGGCCCAGTCGGCGAGCGACTCGGCGGCACCGACCAGGGCCTCGGCGAGTCCGGCGACCTCGTCCGCGGGGAGGTCCGGGTCGCGGTGGGCGGCGCGCGCGGAAGCGAGGATCAGCTGGGTGACGAACGCGACGATCTCCTCGCGCATCGCGTTCACCTCGGCGGCGAACGCATCGCCGTGGGTGCGGGCTTGGAGATGCAGCACCGCCCAGCCGTCCGGGTGGCGCGCGGTGTGCGTGAAGAACGCCCGCAGACCGTCCCAGAGTTGGCGGTCGGCGGGCGCGTCGGTCTCGACCCCGGCCCGCACGGCGGCGGTGAGCGCACGCGCCTCGCGGCGGATGCAGGCGGTGAAGAGGTCTTCCTTGGAGTTCAGGTACAGATAGACCAACGGTTTGGAGACACCGGCGAGTTCGGCGATCTCGTCCATCGAGGCGGCCATGTATCCGCGGCGCCCGAAGGTCCGCACGGCGGCGTCCAGCATCTGCTGTTCCCGGACCGCACGCGGCATCCGCTTGGTCTTGACTGCACCCATGGGGCAAAGACTAGGACGTCTGCCCCTGCGCCCGAGCGGAGTCGTCGACGGCGTCCTCCTGGGAGCGGTTCGCCTCCAGGTTCGCCTTCACCCGGTCGACCTTCTGGACGATCTGCACGGAGGCGCGGTCCCGCTCCTTGCGCAGCACGACGAAGCTGATCGGGGCGGAGATCAGTAGGGCGAGCAGGACGACCCACATGCCGTTGGAGTCGCCGAGGCCACGCGGGGCGACACCGGAGTAGACGAGGCCCCAGACGACCACGAGGCAGCCCGCGAAGATCCCGAGGCGCATCAGCGTGTAGCGGAGCATCTCAATCCAGTCTTCCGATTCCGACAAAGTCCCAAAGGTGCGACATCCAGTGAAGCATGTCCGCGCCGGGATCTTGGGGGCGGGGCTCAGTCGAGCGGCAGCAGCATGATCACGTCGTCGCGGCGGTCACCGGGGGCGACCTGGATGGCGTCCGGGATGCGGCCGACCTCCTTGTAGCCGCAGGAGCCGTAGAAGCGTTCCAGGCCCTCGCCGCCGCGGCAGTTGATCCGTATGGCGTCGACGCCGTCGAGACCGCGGGCCGCGCGCTCGGCGGCGGCGAGCAGGTCCCGGCCGTAGCCCTTGCCCTGGTGCCGGGGGTGCACCATCACCGTGTACAGCCACACCCAGTGCCTCATCAGCCGGTGCGTGTTGAAGGTGAGGAACGCGGTGGCGGCGACCTGTCCGTCCGGATCGTGCCCGACGAGCAGCCGGGTGCGGCCCTCGGCCATCGCCGCGAGGTGCTTGAGCAGCTCGGGGCGTATCGCCTCGCGGGTCACCGGGGGGACGAAGCCGACGGAGCCACCGGCGTTGGAGACGTCCGTCCACAGACCGAGGACGCCGTCTCGGAGGGCGGGATCGACGGCGGGGTCGAGAGTGAAAGTAAGGGACACGGGTGCATCGTAACCCTTACGCGAGCACGCGTGCCGCTACTTTCAGATCCGAGACCAGGCCCTGGAACGCCGCCTCACGATCGTCCGCACGCAGCACCGACGAGGGGTGAACGGTCGGTACCAGTCGCTCCGGGCGGCCGTGGATCTCCTCCTCCAGGACCGTCCCGCGCACCTGCGTGACCTTGAACGACGACCCGAGCAGGGCCTTTCCGGCGGTGGCGCCGAGCACGACGATCAGCTCCGGCTCGACGAGTGCGAGTTCCGCGGCGAGCCAGGGGGCGCAGGCGGTCATCTCGCGCAGGCTCGGTGACTTGTGGATGCGGCGCTTCTTGGGTTCGGCCTGGGTGAACTTGAAGTGCTTGACCGCGTTGGTGACGTAGGTGTCGTCCGGGTCGATGCCGGCTTCCGCCAGCGCCCGGTCGAGGAGTTTTCCGGCGGGGCCGACGAAGGGTTTGCCCTGGCGGTCCTCCTGGTCGCCGGGCTGCTCGCCGACGAGCATGACGTGCGCGATCGCCTTGCCGGCGCCGAAGACGGTCTGGGTGGCGTCGCGATGCAGAGGGCACCCCTGGCAGCCGGCTGCCGCCCGGCGCAGCGCGGTGAGCGTCGCTTTCTCCGGGTCCTCGGGGAGGAAGGGCGCGGCGGTGTATTCATCCTTGGACGCCATGGGGTCCGGGTACCCGTGGGGGGACGATCGGATTCATGCCGGGTGCGGGCCGGTGGGGGCTTGTCGCGCAGTTGCCCGCGCCCCTGGGTGGGAACAGTCGAAGCGCCAACGGATTCCTGCCGGGTGCGGGCCGGTGGGGGCTTGTCGCGCAGTTCCCCGCGCCCCTGGGTGGGAACAGTCGAAGCGCCAACGGATTCCTGCCGGGTGCGGGCCGGTGGGGGCTCGTCGCGCAGTTCCCCGCGCCCCTGGGTGGGAACAGTCGAAGCGCGATCAGCTGTACCGGCTTAGGGACGCGGGGAACTGCGCGCCCAGCCCCCACACACCCGCAGACAAAAACAGGGGCGCGGGGAACTGCGCGATCAGGCCCCGCGCACCCGCAGACCAAAGCCGCGCCCTCACACCCGCATCGGCTGCGGGGACTCCCTGCGCGCCGGGTCAGGACCGTCGTACTCGCGAAGCACCTCGTAGCGCGTGTTCCGCTCCACCGGGCGGAAGCCCGCGTCCCGGATCAGGTCCAGCAGATCCTCACGCGTGAGCTTGTTCGGCGTGCCGTAGTTGTCCGCGTCGTGGGTGATCTTGTACTCGACCACCGACCCGTCCATGTCGTCCGCCCCGTGCTGCAGCGCCAGCTGCGCCGTCTGGACGCCGTGCATGACCCAGAAGACCTTGACGTGCGGCACGTTGTCGAACAGCAGCCGCGACACCGCGAACGTCTTCAGCGCCTCCGCGCCGGTCGCCATCTGCGTGCGCGCCTGGAGGCGGTTGCGGACCTTGCCGTCCTGCATGTCCACGAAGTCGTGCTGGTAGCGCAGCGGGATGAAGACCTGGAAGCCGCCGGTCTCGTCCTGCAGCTCGCGCAGCCGCAGCACATGGTCCACCCGGTGCCGCGGCTCCTCGATGTGGCCGTACAGCATGGTGCTCGGGGTCTTCAGACCCTTCTCGTGCGCCAGGCGGTGGATGCGGGACCAGTCCTCCCAGTGCGTGCGGTGGTCCACGATGTGCTGGCGGACCTCCCAGTCGAAGATCTCCGCCCCGCCGCCGGTCAGGGACTCCAGACCCGCGTCGATCAGCTCGTCGAGGATCTCCGAGGCCGACAGCCCGGAGATCGTCTCGAAGTGGTGGATCTCGGTGGCCGTGAACGCCTTCAGCGAGACGTTCGGCAGCGCCGCCTTCAGCTCCCGCAGCGAGCGCGGGTAGTAGCGCCACGGCAGGTTGGGGTGCAGGCCGTTGACGATGTGGAGCTCGGTCAGGTTCTCCGACTCCATCGCCTTCGCGAGCTTCACCGCCTCCTCGATGCGCATCGTGTACGCGTCCTTCTCCCCCGGCTTGCGCTGGAAGGAGCAGTAGGCGCAGGACGCCGTGCACACGTTGGTCATGTTGAGGTGGCGGTTGACGTTGAAGTGGACCACGTCGCCGTTCTTGCGGGTCCGCACCTCGTGGGCGAGACCGCCGAGCCAGGCGAGATCGTCCGACTCGTACAGCGCGATGCCGTCCTCGCGGGTCAGCCGCTCACCGGAGCGGACCTTCTCCTCCAGCTCGCGCTTGAGCCCGACGTCCATGCGTACACCCTCTCCTAGACCGACATGACCAACCTACTCCCCACCCTTCGGGCGGGCGGTACCCCCATAGGGCCCTGCGGGCCTACACCTCTTCGGGCAACTCACCCACCCGGTTCTCCCACTTCGTGGAGAGCACGATGGTGGTACGGGTCCGGGAGACGCCCTTCGTCCCGCTGAGCCGCCGGATGATCTTCTCCAGGCCGTCCACGTCGTTCGCCCGCACCTTGAGCATGTACGAGTCGTCGCCGGCGATGAACCAGCAGTCCTCGATCTCCGAGAGGTCCTTCATGCGCCGGGCCACGTCCTCATGGTCGGCCGCGTCGGAGAGCGAGATGCCGATCAGGGCGGTGACACCGAGGCCGAGGGAGGCGGCGTCGACCGTGGCGCGGTAGCCGGTGATCACCCCGGCCGCCTCCAGCCGGTTGATGCGGTCGGTGACACTGGGTCCCGACAGGCCGACGAGGCGCCCAAGCTCCGCGTAGGAGGCCCGGCCGTTCTCCCGCAGGGCCTGGATGAGCTGCCTGTCCACCGCGTCCATGCGATTCGAAGCCTTCCGCTGAAATGGTCCGAAAGATCTGAAGAGGTCTGAGAGGTCTGAGAGGTCTGACAGGTCTGAGAGGTCTGAAACGGTCGATGAGTCCTGCTGTGCTGCTCAGTCGGTGCGCGCGCCGCCGAGGTCGCCCTTCCAGCGGCGGTAGAGGCGGTGCTCCACGCCCGCCGCGTCGAGCACCCGTCCGGCGACGAAGTCCACCAGGTCCTGGATGTGGGTGGCCCCGGCGTAGAAGGCCGGCGAGGCGGGCACGACGCTGGCGCCCGCGTCGTCGAGGGTGACCAGGTGCCGCAGCGTCTGCCCGTTCAAGGGGGTCTCCCGTACGGCGACGACCAGCTTGCGGCCTTCCTTCAGCGTGACGCTCGCGGTCCGCTGCAGCAGGTCCTTGGACAGCCCGAGCGCGACGCCCGCGACCGCGGCGGTGGACGCCGGCACGATGAGCATGCCCTTGGTGGGGTACGAGCCGGAGGACGGCCCGGCCGCGAGGTCCCCGGCACTCCAGTGCCGTACCCCCGCGATGTCCGGGTCGAAGGTGCCCGGCTTGCCGTCCGCCCCCCGGGACAGCCAGGCGCGCAGGTCGTCCTGCCAGTGCGCGTCCCGGTAGGAGATCCCGGTCTCGTCGAGCAGCGTGAGCCGCGAGGCCCTGCTCACCACCAGGTCGACGCTCTCCCCCGCCACGAGGAGAGCACGCAGCACAGCAGCCGCGTACGGCGTCCCGGATGCTCCGGACACCCCCACGATCCAAGGCACGCGCTGCGTTTCTCCTGCGTTCACATCTTGAGCGTACCGGTGTACGGGACGGTCAGACGGTCAGCCCCCGCACCAGGAGGTCCAGCAGCGCGCAGCCGAACAGGGCGATGCCGATGAAGCCGTTGACGCTGAAGAACGCCCTGTTCAACCGGGAGAGATCGGTCGGGCGGACGATGGTGTGCTCGTAGACGAAGGCGCCCGCCACGATCAGCAGGCCCAGCCAGAAGAACGCGCCCGCGTCCGTGGCCAGCGCGTACCAGACGAGCAGCAGCGTGGTGAGGGCGTGGCAGACCCGGGCGGCCCGGATGGACGCCGGGACGCCGAAGCGGGCCGGGACCGACCGGACGCCGGTCTCGCGGTCCGACTCCACGTCCTGGCAGGCGTAGATCAGGTCGAAGCCGCCGATCCAGATGCCGACCGCGAGGCCCAGGATCACCGCCTCCCAGGACCATTCGCCGGTGATCGCCAGCCAGCCGCCGATCGGGCCCATCGCCTGGGCCAGACCCAGGATGACCTGCGGGTAGTCCGTGAACCGCTTGCCGTAGGGGTAGACCACCATCGGGATCACCGCGACCGGCGCGAGGGCCAGGCACAGGGGGTTCAGTGCCGCCGCCGAGCCCAGGAAGATCACCACCGCGATCAGCGCGCCGGTCCAGGCGTGCTTCACCGACACCGCGCCGGTCACCAGCTCGCGGTGCGCGGTGCGGGGGTTGCGGGCGTCGATCTCGCGGTCGATGATCCGGTTCACGGCCATGGCGAAGGTGCGCAGTCCGACCATGCAGACGGTGACCAGCAGCAGCCGGCCCCAGTGGATGTTCTCGTCCCACTGGAACATCGCGGTCAGGGCGGCGATGTAGGCGAAGGGCAGCGCGAAGACCGAGTGCTCGATCATGACCAGGCGCAGGAACGCCTTGGTGCGGCCCGGCTGGGGAAGCGCGGCAGACGCGGAGGTCACAGTCCGTATTCCTTCCACCGGCGGTCCACCTTCGCCGCCGTCTCGGGGTCCGACTCCACCATGTCCGGCCAGCCCCCGTCGCGGGTGTAGCCCTCCTCGGGCCACTTCTTCGTCGCGTCGATGCCCGCCTTGCCGCCCCAGAACTGCTGGTAGGAGGCGTGGTCGAGATGGTCGACGGGACCCTCGACGACCGACAGGTCACGGGCGTAGTCGGTGTTGCCCAGCGCCCGCCAGGCGACCTCGTGCAGATCGTGGACGTCGCAGTCGGAGTCGACGACCACGATCAGCTTCGTCAGGGACATCATGTGGGCGCCCCAGATCGCGTGCATCACCTTCTGCGCGTGCTTGGGGTACTTCTTGTCGATCGAGACGATCGCGCAGTTGTGGAAGCCGCCGGCCTCGGGCAGGTGGTAGTCCACGATGTCCGGGACGATGATCTTGAGCAGGGGCAGGAAGAAGCGCTCGGTCGCCCGGCCCAGAGGTCCGTCCTCCGTCGGCGGGCGGCCCACGACGATCGACTGGAGCAGCGGGCGCTTGCGCATGGTCACGCAGTCGATCTTCAGGGCGGGGAACGGTTCCTGCGGGGTGTAGAACCCGGTGTGGTCGCCGAAGGGGCCCTCGGGGAGCATCTCACCCGGCTCCAGCCAGCCCTCGATCACCACCTCCGCCTGCGCCGGGACCTGGAGCGGGACGGTCTTGCAGTCGACCATCTCGATCCGCTTGCCCGCGAGGAACCCGGCGAAGAGGTACTCGTCGATGTCGCCGGGGAGCGGGGCGGTGGACGCGTAGCTGACGGCCGGGGGGCAGCCGAAGGCGATCGCGACCGGCAGCCGCTCGCCCCGGCGCGCGGCGACCTGGTAGTGGTTGCGGCTGTCCTTGTGGATCTGCCAGTGCATGCCGATGGTGCGCCTGTCGTGGCGCTGGAGCCGGTACAGCCCGAGGTTGCGGACCCCGGACTCCGGGTCCTTGGTGTGGGTCAGCCCCAGGTTGAAGAAGGAGCCGCCGTCCTTGGGCCAGGTGAACAGGGCGGGCAGGGCGTCCAGGTCGACGTCGTCCCCGTGCAGCACGACCTCCTGCACCGGCGCGTCGGAGGACTTGACCTTCTTCGGCGGTACATGGGCCATCGCGCCGAGCTTGCCGAAGGCCTCCCGTACGCCCACGAACCCGTGCGGCAGCTCGGGCCTGAGCAGCCCGCCGATCTTCTCGCTGATCTCGGCGTAGGACTTCAGGCCGAGCGCCTTCAGCAGGCGGCGGTCGGTGCCGAAGACGTTCATCGCGAGGGGCATCGAGGAGCCCTTCACGTTCTCGAAGAGCAGTGCCGGGCCGCCTGCCTTCTGCACCCGGTCGACGATCTCCCCGACCTCCAGATACGGATCGACCTCAGCCTTGACGCGCTTGAGGTCGCCTTCGCGTTCCAGTGCCCTGAGCAGGGAACGAAGATCGTCGTAAGCCATGGGGACAAGTATCCCCGAGCCGCTACCCTGGCCCTGTACCTGGGGGCCCTGATCGCGTCCCCGACCACCGATCGCTGGAGGGCCCCATGCTCCGGGTGCTGATGTTCCTGGTACCGCTGGCGCTGAGCATCTACGCCTTCATCGACTGCATCAGCACCAGGGACGAGGACATCCGGCACATCCCCAAGCCGCTGTGGGCGATCCTCGTGCTGCTGTTCCCGCTGGTCGGCTCGATCTCGTGGCTGATCGCGGGCAAGAAGCGCAGCCCGGCCGCCGAAGGCTGGTCGGGGGTGCGCGCGGGCCGCTCCCGGCAGTGGGTGGCGCCCGACGACAACCCGGAGTTCCTGAAGTCCCTCGACGAGGACGACGACAAGAAGAAGCGGGACGAGCCCTGACATGGAGCTGCGGCTCCTCGTCACCTTCGAGAAGGTCGCGACCGTCCTGAGCTTCACCCGGGCGGCAGCCGAGCTGGCGTACGCCCAGTCCAGTGTGACCAGCCAGATCCGGGCCCTGGAATCCTCCCTCGGCACCGAGCTGTTCGACCGGCTCGGCGGTCGGATCCGGCTGACGGAGGCGGGTGAGCGGCTGCTGCCCTACGCCCGGCAGATCATCGAGCTGAGCGCGGAGGCGCGGGCCGCGGTGACGGCGGCGGAGGAGCCGACGGGGTCGCTGGTCGTCGGCACCATGGAGTCGCTGACCTCCTACCGGCTGCCCCCGCTGCTGGAACTGTTCCACCACCGCTATCCGAAGGTGCGGCTCGCGCTGCGCACCACGATCGGCGACGAGACGCGGCAGGCGCTGCGGCAAGGGACGTACGACGTCGGCTTCCTGATGGAGGCGGAGACGGAGCATCCCGGCCTGGAGAGCGAGGTGCTGGCGGTCGAGCCGCTGGCGCTGGTGGCGGGCGCCGCGGTGGAGGTCCCGGGGACGGCCGATCTGCTGCGGCATCCGCTGCTCGCCACGGAACCCGGCTGTGCCTACCGGGACTTGTTCGAGCGGGAGCTCAAGTCGCTTTCCCCGGATGTGGAGTTCATGGAGTTCGGCACCATCGAGGCGACCAAGCGCGCGGCGGCGGCCGGTCTCGGGCTCGCGTTGCTGCCCGAGGTGACGGTCGCCGCCGAACTCGCGGAGGGGTCGCTGGTACGGCTGCCGTGGGAGCCGCCGTTCACGCTTCGGACGCAACTGGCGTGGCGGGCCGGGAAGCGGCTTCCGGCGCACGCCCGGCTGTTCCTGGAGCAGGCGCGGAAGCTGATCGCCGAGCAAGGGTGACCTTCAGGCTCGCCGTCACGATCAGCGGGACGCCGAGCGCCTGGACCAGGCCGATGTGGTGGCCGTACACCGCCCAGTCGACGACCATCGCGACCGCCGGGTAGACGAAGGCGAGGACGGCGATCTTCGGGGTGGGGAGCTGGGCGTAGGCGGCGTACATCAGGACGTACATCAGTCCGGTGTGGATGACGCCGAGCCCGACCAGCCAGCCCCAGTCCGCGCCCGTGCCGGCCATCGCGCCGAAGTCGGCGAAGGGGAGGAGCAGGGGGATGCCGACGAGGACCTGGACCAGGGCGATCAGGTGCGGGCGGACGCCGGTGATGCGCTTGGTGACGACGGTGGACAGGCCGTAGAGGAGCGCGGCGAGGAGGGCCTGGCCGAGGCCGATGACGTAGTCGCCCGAGGCGGACAGATCGCCGGGCCGGATGCCGGAGACGAGGATCAGGCCCGCGAAGGCGACGCCGATCCAGCCCGCCTTGGCGGCGGTGATCCGCTCGCGGAAGAGGAGGGCGCCGAGCAGGACGACGTAGAACGGCTGGGTGTGGTAGACGACCGTGGCGACCGAGATGGACGTGTTCTCGTACGACTCGAAGAGCAGGACCCAGTTGAAGACGATGAACACGCCGCCGAGGACGGCGAGTCCGAGGGTGCGGGGCGTGAAGCCGAGGCCGCGCTCGCGGAACCAGCCGCGGGCGAGGATGTAGCCGCCGAGGGCGAGGGCGCCGAACAGGACGCGGAAGAAGACGACGTTGAAGGGTGAGGCGCCCGACTCGACGACGAAGACACCGAGGGTGCCGGAGAGCACCATCGCCGCCGCCAGTTGAACCGAGCCCTTGCTCTGTGAGGTCATGACGGTGACGCTACGAGCCGGTGTCGGCGCAGGTCCACGGGCTGCTGGGGCGTCCTGCCGATGGGCCCATCGGGGGTGCCGATCAGTTGGCTTCAGCCTGTCCGACGTGCACGACCTTGATGTACTCCGTGCCGAAGGCGTCCTTGATCAAGGGCTCGGCGGTGCCGGGCTCGTCGACCCCGACATGGACCCAGCCGCGCTCGTCGACCGCGACCTCGCGGAGCTCGAAGGTGCCGTCCCAGCGGCTCATGTCCTCGCTGATCCGCGCGGCCAGGGCGTCGAGATCCTCGCGGTCGACGTCGGTGTCGTGGATCCGGACGGTGATGCCCTGCTCGGCGGCGTCGCAGACGGCCTTGTCGAAGGCGGCGGAGGGGATGCGGTAGAGGTCGGCCGCGGTGTCGTCCTGGTCGACGGAGAGCCCGGTGAAGGACCCCGCGTACCGCTTCGCGGCGAGTCGGTCGATGTGGGCGAGGGTGCGATAGAGGGGGGTGTCGTCCGGGTTGTCGTCGGTGCCGGACGCGGTGGGGGCGGGGCGGGTGCCGACGCACTCGTCCGTCGCCGCCTGCCGCAACTTCTCGACTTCGCGGGGCAGTTCGCCGTTCCGGCGGACGGCGACCAGGAGGAGGTCGTCCGGGCCGTCCCCCACCGCGATGGCCACCTCGGGGTCCAGGCCCTTGACCCGGTACGCCGTCACCTCACGCGCGGGCGAGCCGTCGTCGCCGTCGCTCGGGGTGTCGTCACAGGGGGGCTCTACCGCCGTGCCCAGCTTCCCGCCCCGCTGGAAGTCGATGTTGGACACGTCCCCGTACTGACGGTCGTCGTAATCGACGCGGTACGCGCAGAGCGCGTCCGCTGCCCCGCCCCCGCCCGCCTCGGCGCAGCCGACCGCACTCAGCGCCACGACCGTCATCCCGGCCATCACCACTACCGCCCTCATGGACGCCCCCTCTTCCCGCTGCCTGTGACTCCGACGTGGCAGGCACCGGTTTCGTTCGGCCAGAGTGGAGACATGGATCAGGCACAGGCACGCACCTGGCTCACCACCGCCGTCGAGGAGGCCCGCGCCGGGCTCGCCGAGGGCGGCATCCCGATCGGCGCGGCGCTCTACGGTGCCGACGGCACCCTGCTCGGCCGCGGCCGCAACCGGCGCGTCCAGGACGACGACCCGTCGACCCACGCTGAGACGGCCGCGTTCCGGAACGCGGGACGGCAGCGGTCGTATCGCGGGACGACCATGGTGACGACCCTGTCGCCCTGCTGGTACTGCTCCGGGCTCGTCCGGCAGTTCGGGATCCAGCGGGTCGTCATCGGGGAGGCCGTCACCTTTCACGGCGGGCACGACTGGCTGGCCGGGCACGGCGTGGAGATCGTGCTGCTGGACGACCCCGAGTGCGTCGGGATGATGCGCGACTTCATCCGGGAGCGGCCTGAGCTGTGGCACGAGGACATCAGGGAGTGACACCTGGCTCCCGCGGTCCGGGGCCTACCGCAGCAACTCGATCAGGCGTTCGAATCGGGTGCGCCAGCGGTCCTCCGACTCCGTTTCGCCCTGGTGCTCGTGGGTGAAGCGGAGGGCGCTCGCCTCCTCGCCGTCGCGCTCCAGGTGGAAGCGGATACGGCCGCCGCCCTCCACGGTGTACTCGGCGACCCGGTCCACGTCCCAGGCGGTGACCTCTCCCGCGCCCAGCCCGCGCAGGGCGACGATCCCGCCGAGCCGGGGTTCGAGGACGTCGACGTCGGTGAACCAGCCGGCCAGCCCCTCCGGGGTCGCCAGCGCCGGCCAGACCGCTTCCATACGTCTCGGGAGCCGCACCAGGAAGTGCAGGACGTGCGTGCTCCCGTCGGCCCGGCTGGTGCCCTGTTCGATGGGTCCGGTCATGACTCCAGCGTAGGTTCAGAACCCCACGGACTGCAGCGCGCCCAGGCCCACGTCGGCGTAGGAGTGCTTGCCGGAGACGAAGATGTTGACGCCGTAGTAGTTGAACAGCCAGCAGCCGAAGGCGACCAGGGCCAGCCAGGCGGCCTTGCGGCCCTTCCAGCCGGCCGTGGCACGGGCGTGCAGGTAGCAGGCGTAGGCGACCCAGGTGATGAACGACCAGGTCTCCTTGGGGTCCCAGCCCCAGTAGCGGCCCCAGGCGTCGCCCGCCCAGATCGCGCCCGCGATGATCGTGAACGTCCACAGCGGGAAGACGGCGGCGTTCACGCGGTAGGAGAACTTGTCCAGGGACGACGAGGCGGGCAGCCGGTCCAGCACGGAGTTCGCGAACCGGCCCGGGGTGCCGCCGCCCGCCAGCTTGTTCTCGTAGCTGTCCTTGAACAGGTACAGCAGCGAGGAGAGCGCACCCACGTAGAACACCGCACCGCAGAAGATCGCCGTGGAGACGTGGATGTACAGCCAGTACGAGTGCAGCGCGGGAACCAACTGGTCGCTGTCGGTGTACAAGACAGTGACGGCGAGACCGAGATCGAGGAGGACCGTGGTGATCAGGAACAGCCCGAGCCAGCGCACGTTCTTCTTCAGCGCCAGCAGCGTCAGGTACACACCGACGGCGACCGTGGAGAAGGTGATGTTGAACTCGTACATGTTGCCCCACGGCGCCCGCTGCACCGACAGGGCCCGGGCGAGCACACCACCGAACTCGATGAGGAAGGCGAGCACCGTGAGCGAGACGGCGATACGGCCGTAGAGGTCGCCCTGCTCGTCCCCGCCGTGCGCGCCCGGACCGTCGGGCACGTCGCGGGTGCCGCTCGCGGCCCGGACGACGACCTTCGGCCGCTCCAGCACGGTGGTGCCGCCGGCCTTCTGCACCGTGACCGCCGGAGCGCCGGCCTTCTTCGTCGCGGTGAGCGCGGCGGCGGTGCGGCCGACCTTGCTGCGGCTGCCGAAGAGCCATTCGGCGATGTACGCGAAGAACGCCAGGGTGTAGACGGCCATCGCGGAGTAGATCAGCGTGTTGCTGAGGCTCGCGAGGCTTTCGTTGGTTGCGGCGGCGAGAGTCACTTCTCAGCCCCTTCGGCAGGTACAGCGGGGTCGGTTGTGGGTTCGGGGTCCGGCGCGCTGGGCGCCGCCTGTTCGTACAGGATCCCGGCGAGGTCGCCGAGCTCCTCGGGCACCTTGGCGGACTCGCTGCGGCCGAGCCCGGCCATCTCCACGACGGTCACCCCGTCGGCGCCCTTGACCGCCCGCACCCACACCCGGCGGCGCTGGATGAACAGGGAGGCGGCCAGACCAAGGATCGCGGCGAGGGAACCGGCCAGCGCCCAGCCGCTCGCGGGCTGCTGGGTGATCTGGAAGTTGGCCCACTCCTTGGTGCCCTCGTAGGTGATCGAGCCGGCGCCGTCGGGCAGCTTCATGGTCTGCCCGGGCCGCAGGTTGTCCCGCATCTGCTTGCCCTTGGTGTCCTTGAAGCCCTTCATGTGCTTCTTGTCGAGCTGGTACACGCTCTGCGGGATGCCCGAGTTGACGCCCAGGTCGCCGTGGTAGGGCTCCAGGTTCAGCACCGGGTTGATCAGGGCGGGGAAGGTGGAGGCGATCTCGCTGCCGGCGGTGTAGGTCGGCAGGAAGAAGGCCTTGAGCCCGAGCTGCTCGGTCACGCCCTCGGCGTTCTTGTAGCCGTCGAGGACCTTGATCACGCCGGAGGAGGTGACGTTGGAGTCCAGCGGCAGCAGCGGCACGGCGTCCCGGAACACCACCTTGCCCTTGCCGTCCCGGACGGTGACGACGGGCGCGTAGCCATGGGCGGTGAGGTAGACCTTGGAGTCGCCGATCTCCAGCGGATGGTTGACCTTGACGGTCGTCTTCCGGTCCTTGCCGTAGGCGCCCTCGGCGTAGGTGAGGGTGGTCTGGTAGGTGCGCGGAGTGCCCTTGTTGGGACCGGAGGTCTCGTAGGTGCCGGTGAAGTCGCCGAGGGTGAAGCTGAACGGCGTCAGGTCGTCGGTGCTGAAGAGATTGCCGGACTTGAAGTCGTCGTAGGAGATCAGGGTGTTGGAGAAGCCGTGGCCCTCGACGAGGAGCTTGTTGCCCTCGGACTTGAACAGCTGGCCCCAGGCGAAGGCGATCAGCATCACGATCAGCGCGATGTGGAAGAGGAGGTTGCCGACCTCGCGCAGATAGCCCTTCTCGGCGGCGACCGCGTCACCGGCGAGATGCGCGCGGAAGCGGTTCTTCTTCAGCAGCGCCAGAGCGGCCTCGCGGACCTGCTCGGGCTCCGCCTCGGTGCGCCAGGTGGTGTAGGCGGGCAGCCGCGTCAGCCGCTTCGGGGCGCCCGGCGGCCGGCCGCGCAACTGGCCCACGAACTGCCAGGTGCGCGGCACGATGCAGCCGATGAGCGAGACGAACAGCAGGATGTAGATCGCCGAGAACCACACCGAGCTGTAGACGTGGAAGAGACCGAGCTTGTCGTAGACCGGAGCGAGGACCTCGTGCTGCTCACGGAACTCGGCGACCTTCGTCTCGTCGCTGCCGGTCTGCGGGATCAGAGAGCCCGGGATCGCGCCGAGGGCCAGCAGCAGGAGCAGCAGCAGCGCGACCCGCATCGAGGTCAGCTGGCGCCAGAACCAGCGGACCCAGCCGACGACCCCCATCGCGGGCAGGTTCGACAGCTCCTCCTTGGGGGCGGTCGAGAGCTGGGAGCCGGCGGCGCCGAGGTCCTGGTCTTCGGCGCGGTCGGTGGTCGTGTTGCTCATCGGTCAGATCCCCACGGTGAATCCAGCGGACCAGGACTGCATGTCCTGTACGAGGCTGTCCCAGGCTCCGGTCAGCAGCAGCAGACCGGTGACGATCATCATCGCCCCGCCGATCCGCATCACCCAGACGTAGTGGCGCTTGACCCAGCCGAAGGCGCCGAGCGCCTTGCGGAAGGCGACCGCGGCGAGCACGAACGGCACGCCGAGGCCCAGGCAGTAGGCGACGGTCAGTATGGCACCGCGGCCGGCGCTCGCCTCGTTGTAGGACAGGGCGATCACGGAGGTCAGGGTCGGGCCGATGCATGGCGCCCAGCCAATGCCGAACAGCGCGCCGAGGACGGGGGCGCCGAGCAGCCCGGCGGTGGGCCGCTTATGGAAGCGGAACTCGCGCTGGGTCATCCAGGGCATCAGGCCCATGAAGAAGACACCCATGGCGATCATGAGCACGCCGAGCACCTTGGACAGGACGTCCTTGTGCTCTTGGAGGTGGTCACCGAAGTAGCCGAACAGGGCGCCGGTGGAGACGAACACGGCGGTGAAGCCGAGCACGAACAGGGCGGCCCCCGCCGCCATCCGCCCCCGGCGTGCCTCGGCCAGGTCGGTGCCGGCGACTCCGGTGACGTACGACAGATAACCGGGGACGAGCGGCAGGACGCAGGGGGAGAAGAAGGAGACGAGGCCGCCGAGCATCGCGATGGGCAGGGCGAGCAGCAGGGCGCCGCTCATGACCGTCTGGTTGGGGTCGGTGGCGGCCGCGAGTGTCGTGAGGGCGCTCACGTCACTTCTCCGCGAGGACCGGGTCGATCATCTTGCGGAGTTTCTCCTCGCTGAGCGCGGCCAGGGAGCGGGCCGCGATCTTCCCGTCCCGGTCGAGGACGAGCGTGGAGGGGATCGCCTGCGGGTTGAGAGTGCCCTTCTCGAAGCGGAGCATCAGCTTGCTGCTCGGGTCGTACAGGCTGGGGTAGGTGACGCCGTACTGCTCCTCGAAGGCGCGGGCGCTGCGGGCCTGGGGGTCGGCGACGTTGATGCCGACGAACTGCACGCCCTGCGGCTTGAGGTCCTCGTAGACCTTCTGGAAGTTGGGGGCCTCGGCGCGGCAGGGGGCACACCAGGAGCCCCACACGTTCAGCACGACGACCTTGCCCTTGAAGGACGAGACCGCGAGCTGCTCGTCGTCGATGGTCTTCCCGGACAGCTCGGGGGCCGCGTCGCGCTTGCCCTTCGCCACGGTGGAGATGCCGTCCTTGCCCATGATGAAGTTCGTGTCACCGCCGCCGCCCGAGGTGCCTCCGGACGTGCACGCGGACAGCAGCGACGCGGCGACGACGGCACCGGCGAGGGTCAGGGGGGCGCGACTGGCGGCACTCATGTGAAAAGTTTCGCATGTCCGTTCCGGGGATCTTGCGCACCCCCCTTGCAGGTGAAAACCCGCATTTCAGAAGCGCTTCCAGCCTTCCGCGGGTGCCTGGCCGACGTCCAGTGTGCGGAGCTTGTCCAAAACCTCCGGCGACTGCACGTCCAGCCAGTCCGTGAACTGCCGGAAGGAGACGAGCCGCACGTCCCCGCCCTTCTCCTTCTCCCGCGCCATGTGTTTCAGGGCCTCCTCGACGGCGTCCATGTAGATGCCGCCGTTCCACTGCTCGAAGTGGTTGCCGACGAAGAAGGGTGCGCGATTTGTCTCGTACGCCCGCTTGAAGCCCGATATGTACGCCTGGGCCGACTGCTCGCGCCAGGCCGGGTAGTTGTGGGCGGGGGCGTTCGTGGAGTTCAGGGACTGGTTGGCGAGCATGTTGTAGTCCATCGACAGCACCTCGAAGCTCCGGCCGGGGAACGGTATCTGCTGGAGCGGCAGGTCCCAGATGCCCTGCTTCTTGGTGGGCCAGACCTGACGGCCGCCGGGCGAGGAGGCGTCGTAGCGCCAGCCGAGGTCGCGGGCGACGGGCAGCAGGTTCTCCTGGCCGAGCAGACAGGGCGTGCGGCCGCCGACGAGTTCCTTGTCGCAGTCGAAGGGCAGCGGGGGCAGGTCGGTCCAGCCGCTGTTGGTGCGCCACTCCTTCACGAAGGACTTCGCCTGGTCGATCTCGCTGCGCCACTGCCGCGGGGTCCAGTTGCCGACCGAGCCGGAACCGGCGCAGAAGTGGCCGTTGAAGTGGGTGCCGATCTCGTGCCCGTCCAGCCAGGCGCGGCGGACGTTCTCCAGGGTGTCCTTGATGTGCGCGTCGGTGAGGTAGCCGATGTCGGAGGCGCCGCGCGGGTTGTTCGGAGGGTCGTAGAGCCGCTTCCTGGACTCGGGCAGGAGGTAGAGCCCGGAGAGGAAGAAGGTCATGCGGGCGCCGTGCTCCTCGGCGAGATCGAGGAAGCGCGGGAAGAGCCCGTTGCCGACCTCGCCCGCCCCGTCCCAGGAGAAGACGACGAACTGGGGCGGCGTCTGGCCGGGCTCCAGCGGCACCGGCCGCTCGGGCTGCTTCGGCTGCCTGCCGGTGTACGAGGTGGAGCCGTCGCCGATGAGACGGGCCGACGGCTTCGGCCCCGAACCGGCCGGCCGGTGATCCGCGGAACCTCCGGAGGGGGCCCGCCCCTCTGACGGGGTGGAGGTCCCGCACCCGCCGAGTCCGACCGCGGCGGCCCCGGCGGCGCCGAGTCCGAGTGCTCCCCTGCGGGTGAGAGTGCGCATGGCATCCCCGTTCGTCACGTTCTCTGGTGGTCACCCGGTCAGAGGACGTGACGGAGGGGGAGGTTCCGGCGGATCACATGTGTTTCACAACAAATGCGAAGAATGCACACCGGGAGCCGGTCAGGCCCCGAATGCCTTGTTCTTGCCCTTCACCGGCCGTGCCCCGGCCCGCAGATGCGGCGGGACCAGGTCGATCGCCGGTTCGCTGTAGCCGACCGAGACGATCCGGTCGCCCTGGTACGTGAACGTCGTCAGGGACGCCAGCGTGCACTGGCGGCGGCGCGGGTCGTGCCACAGGCGGCGCTTCTCCACGTAGGACCGCACGATCCAGATCGGCAGCTGATGGCTGACCAGCACGGCCTCGTGACCGCGCGCCCGGTCCTTGGCGGTGTCCAGCGCGCCCATCATCCGCACGACCTGCTCGAAGTACGACTCGCCCCAGGACGGCTTGAAGGGGTTGACGAGGTGCTTCCAGTTCGCGGGCCGCTTGAGCGCCCCGTCGCCGACGCCGAAGGTCTTGCCCTGGAAGACGTTGTCGGCCTCGATGAGCCGCTCGTCGGTGGCGATGTCCAGGCCGTGCGCCTTGGCGATCGGCGTGGCGGTCTCCTGCGCCCGCTCCAGCGGGGAGGAGCCGACATGGGTGATGTCCCGGGCGGCGAGGTGCTCGGCGACCCGGTCGGCCATCTGCCGGCCGAGCTCGGAGAGGCGGTAGCCGGGCAGCCGGCCGTAGAGGACGCCGTCCGGGTTGGCGACCTCGCCGTGCCGCATCAGATGGACGACGGTGATGTCGGAGTCGCTCATGCCCGCGCCTCCGCCGCCGCCCGGGCCGCCGCCGGAAGGGCGTCGGCGATCTTCTGCACGGCCCGCTCATCGTGGGCCGTGGAGACGAACCAGGACTCGAAGGAGGAGGGCGGCAGGTAGACGCCGTTCTCGAGCAGCGAGTGGAAGAAGGCGGTGAAGCGGAAGGACTCCTGCTTCTTGGCGTCCTCGTAGTTCTGCACCGGACGGTCCGTGAAGAACACCGAGAACATGTTGGAGGCGGTCTGCAGCCGGTGCGCGACGCCCTCCTTGGTGAGCGCCTCGGTGACGAGGGTCCGGATCTGCTCCGAGACGGCGTCGACCTTCTCGTACGCGGCGTCGTCGAGGAGCCGGAGCTGGGCGAGCCCCGCGGCCGTCGCGACCGGGTTCCCGGAGAGGGTGCCGGCCTGGTAGACGGGCCCGGCGGGCGCGAGGTGCGCCATGACGTCCTCCCGTCCGCCGAAGGCCGCCGCCGGGAAGCCGCCGCCCATGACCTTGCCGAAGGTCATCAGGTCGGGGACGACACCGTCGACGCCGAACCAGCCGGCGCGGCTGGTGCGGAAGCCGGTCATGACCTCGTCGGAGATGTAGAGGGCGCCATTGGCCTGGCAGGCGTCCTTGAGCCCCTGGTTGAACCCGGGCGCCGGCGGTACGACGCCCATGTTGCCCGGCGAGGCCTCCGTGATCACGCAGGCGATCTCGCCCGGGTGCCGGTGGAAGGCCTCGTGCACGGCCTCCAGGTCGTTGTACGGCAGCACGATGGTGTCGCCGGCCTGGGCGCCGGTGACACCCGGGGTGTCGGGCAGCGCGAAGGTGGCGACGCCGGAGCCGGCGGCGGCGAGGAGGGAGTCGACGTGGCCGTGGTAGCAGCCGGCGAACTTGATCACCTTCGAGCGCCGGGTGAACCCGCGGGCCAGCCGGATCGCGGACATGGTGGCCTCGGTCCCGCTGGAGACGAGGCGCACCTGCTGCACCGGGCCGACCCGGTCGACGATCTCCTCGGCGAGCGCGACCTCGCCCTCACCTGGCGTGCCGAAGGAGGTGCCGCGCGCGACGGCCTCCTGCACGGCGGCGATGACCTCGGGGTGCGCGTGCCCGAGGATCATGGGCCCCCAGGAGCAGACGAGGTCGACGTACTCGCGTCCGTCGGCGTCGGTGAGGTAGGGACCGGTGCCGGACACCATGAACCGGGGTGTTCCGCCCACGGCACGGAAGGCGCGCACCGGGGAGTTCACACCGCCGGGCGTGACGGCCGCCGCACGGTCGAACAGAGCCTGCGACTCAGGCGCATCGTATGAATAGGGCAGTGAGCTCATGTCGTGCGACTTCTCCGACCTTCTCCGACTGCTCGGACTCCGGTTGCCAGTGACCTCCTCAGGGTAGGCCAGCGGGCGCGCGGGACTGTGGGCCCGCTCTCCCTGAGCGGACATCCGGCCCCTACCCCCGGGCGATCTGCGAAACTGGGTGCTGGTACAAGATCCTGCGGACGGGTGTTGCAGCGCGCACGTTTCGGCGAGCGGCCGTGGGGGAGGTCACTGACACGATGATCGGGTTGCGCGGCGGGGGCCACGCGTCCTAGAAAAGCAGTCGGGTGGAGATATGCATCGCGGTGGCGGACTGGGCGAGGGGACTGATGACCTCGGTCCTCGACGTGCCCGGCGGGGGAGGCACCGGCGCGAGGCGGAGGACACCACCGACGCACGGCAGGCACAGGGCGGACAGACCGACCCCGAGCGGATCGACGGACGTGTCGACCGGCTCCGGGAGGCGAGCGGGAATGGTGGTCGGGTGGGGGTGACGTACAAGTACTTCGGCGCGCCGGACGGCGCGACCGCGGCCCGCGTCCCGATCTCCATGCGCCCCGAGGAACTCGGTGGCGACGAGCTCGGCATGAACGGCATGTTCACCAAGATCAAGCCGGAGACCATGGCCGCGATGGTCCTGACCGGCATCGAGGGCGTCCCCCTGCACAAGGTCCCCCCGCTCGAGCTGGTCGTCCTGCACCCCGACTACGCCGTGGTGAAGCTCCCCATGACGGTCGTCGACCCCTTGCGCGGCATCGGCGAGGAAGCGGTCGGCGCGGCGGCCTTCATCTGGTCCACGGTCCCGGACCGCGGAGGTCCGCGGGACGCGTTCAACGTCTACCAACTGCTGCACGAGTGGCAGGACTTCAGCCATCGCCTGCATGAGGCGGGGCATCAGCCGTATTGCCTCGTGTGGCCCTGAGGCGGGTTTCTCTTCCCGGGGGCGTCGTCGGACGGCATCGGCAGCAGTGAGGCGTCGAGGACGTCGCTGCCGTAGTGCCGGCCGGATGCCTTGCGCCGTGTGGTGTCCCCTTCCCGTCCCCTGTTCCCTTTCGGTGCTCGTCCGGCGGCCCTGGCTGTCCGGGTGAGGCGCCACGCCCGATGGGGCTGTTGGTGTGAATCGCCGGCTCCCCAGGTCACCCGGGCATGCGGGCGCTGTCCGGCGGCCCTTCACTGGGATGACGGCTGATCACGGACAGGCAGGAGACGTCATGGCTGGACAGGTGGGACGGGCCGCGGTGGCCGCGGTGCTGGCGGCGGTGTGCGCCGCGGCGGTGGGCGGCTGCTCGGACGGCGGGGACGGCGCCGGCTCGGACGCCGCGAGCAGGGCGGCCTCCGCGGCCTCCTCCCTGGCCTCCCGGGGCTCCGACGCCGTCGCCTCGGCCACCGCGGAGGCCGGAAAGGCGATGGAGTCCATCAAGGGGGGCGTCGAGGCCAAGGACCAGGTGACGCTGGGCAAGCCGGACACGGACGGCGACGGCCGCACCACCGTCCCGGTGACGGCGCGGAACACCTCCGGCGACCCGAAGTCCTTCGCCGTCCGCGTCGAGTTCCGCGCCGAGGACGGCAAGCTGGTCGACATGGTGGTGGTGACCCTCTCCGACGTGGCCCCAGGCGCCACCGGCGAGGGGACGGCACGCAGCACGCACAAGCTCTCCGGGAGCGTGCGGGCGGAGGTCGGCACGGCCCTGCGGTACTGACCTGCCAGGCCACTCGAAGTCCCCCACTCCCCTGGACCGGTGAATGGCGACAGAGCCCCTGCGCGCCCGGCCGCCGCACCGCGGCAGCGGCAGTCAGCGTGCCCGGCGCGCCCGCAGCAACAGCGCCGCGCTGGTGCTGGTCGCCGCCGGGGCGCTGCTGGGCTGCTCTGCGGCTGCGGCAACCCCCAGGTCGTACGGCGGCTGCGTGCCCTGCTCGACCGGGTGGGCGCCGAGACACCGGAGGACCGCGCGCAGCCGCTGCACGAACGCCGGGCGGCACTGGACCGGCTGACCGCGACCGCCCTGCCCGACCCCCTGCTGCACCGGACGGCGTCCCGCCCGGACTCCCAGGGCCTCGGCGCCCCGACCGACGAGAACCCCCGCTGAGCCACGCGGCACGCCCAGTACCTCGGCACCCCACCCCCTGCCCCCGTCGGGTCAGTCCCGCTCGCCGTCCGGGGGCGGGGGGCCTTGACTGAGGGCGAGCGGCGCACCTGTGGGAGGCGGTATGGCGTGGACGGCGCGGATCCAGCGTCTGCGCGGCCGTGCCGAGGAGCGCTTTCCGGTCTTGACCGAGGTGACCAGCCGCCTGTTGTCCGCGAACCTCCTGGACGCCGGGACCAGGCTCGCCGCCCAGGCGTTCCTGGCCTCCGTACCGCTGCTGTTCGCCGTCGCCGCCTTCACTCCGAACGGCGTGCGCGAACAGCTCGGGGAGTCGTTGCGCGCGATGTTCGGCCTCAGCGGCCGGGCCGAACTGGAACTGCAGCAGGTCCTCGGAGGCTCGGTCGACGAGACCGCGCGCGAGACCGGCGGTGTCGTCGGGCTGCTCGTCGCGCTGGTCTCCGCGACCAGTTTCAGCCGGGTCATGGCCCGCGTCTGCGAACGCGCCTGGCAGTTGCCGAGGGCGAGCACCCGGATCGCGGCCTGGCGGTGGGTGGTGTGGCTTCTCGCCCTGGTGCTGTTCGTGCTGTTGCAGGGCCCCATCCGCGACGGTTTCGGCGTCGGCCTGTGGCTGGGCGTGCCGCTGCTCTTCCTGACCAGCACGGGGGTGTGGCTGTGGACGCAGCGCCTGCTGCTGGCGGGCCGCGTCGACTGGCTGGCGCTGCTGCCCGGCGCGATCCTGACGGCGGCCTCCACCACCGCCCTGGCCCTGACGGCCCGCCTCTACATCCCCAACGCGCTCAACCGCAGCCTCGCGGAGTACGGCTCCCTCGGCCTCGTCCTCACCCTGCTCTCCTGGCTGATCGTGGTCTGCGCCGCGGCCACGTTCTCGGTCACCATCGGAGCGGTACTGGCGGAGGAGCCGCCGCTGAACCGGTACCTGACGAAGGGCCGGCCGCGGTCATGACAGGGGTGGGGGCGTCCGGAAACGGGGCGCCGGAGACCCGGCACCCCTCCCCCGGCTCACGCCGCCTGGCGCACGGCCTCCAGCAGCGTCGCCCGCGCCCGCGCCACCCGTGAACGCACGGTGCCGACCGGGCAGTCGCTGACCTCGGCGGCCTCCTCGTACGGCAGGCCGAGCACCTGGGTGAGCACGAACGCCTCCCGACGCTCCTCGGGCAGCGCGGCCAGCAGATCGAGCAGGGCGACACCGTCGTCGAAGCCGGGCAGGCCTCGCGGCTGCGCGTTCTCCACGGCCAGCTGCCAGTCCGGTACGTCGCACAGGCGGGGGCGTACGGACGCGCGACGGTAACTGTCGATCACCGCGCGCCGGGCGATGGCCAGCAACCAGGACCGGGCCGAGGAACGCCCCTCGAACCGGTGCAGACTGCCGAGCGCCCGCAGGAACGTGTCCTGCGCGAGGTCGTCCACAGCCTGTGGATCAGCGCCGAGATGAGCGACATACCGCAACACATCCCGCTGAAGCGCCCCCACGAAGCGCTCGACAGCAACAGAGTCCCCACCCCGCGCAGCAAGCGCCCACCCGGTTATCACCTCATCGAGCGCACCAGACCTGACGACTGCGGGATGACGTGGCCGGGGGGCCGGGGGGTGCGGGGCGGACGCCATCGGCTGCGCCGCGGACGCCGGGGACTCCGGCACAGGCGGGGACAGGCGCGGCACGGACGCCATCGGCTGAGGCGCGGACGCCGGGGACTCCGGCACGGGCGGGGACAGACGCGGCACGGACGCCGCCGGTCCCGGCACGGACGCCATCGGCTGAGGCGCGGACGCCGGGGACTCCGGCGCAGGCGCGGCCAGTTGAGGCTCGGACGCCGCAGGATCCGACATGGGCGCCTCGGAGCCCGGCACATACGCCGGGCCCTCCGGCGCGGACGCCACCGGCTTCGGCGCAGACGCCACCAGTACCGGCACAGAAGCCACCAGCACCGGCACGGACGCCGGAGGTCCCGGCACAGCCACCGGAGGTTCCGGCACGGATGTCGCCGGTTCCGGCGCGTGCGCCACCGGTTTCGGCAAGGCAGGAGCGATCACCTGATGTCCTTCGGGTCGTCCCGGGTCCGAACCGCGGCGTGCAGTGCGTGCAGGCGTGCAGGCGTGGAGGTCCGGAACCCGGTGAGAGAAGTGGGGGTACGGCCACAGGGCCGTATGCGCCGGCTGTCGTCAGGCGACAGCGGGCCCCACAGGCGGACCCCGAGAGGTGATCGCGTGGACGAGGAGAAGGCGCGGTACGCGGTCGGCGCGGCCCCGGCCCAGGCGTGGGCGCGGGCTTCGGTCGGCGGGAGCGGGCAGGGCGAGCAGCAGGCGCAGCGGTGCCGCCAGCCATCCGGCCACCGCCCGCAGGATGCGGAACGCCGCCTTCTCGCCGTACGCCAGCCACAGCCCGCACAGCAGGGCGGCGAGCAGGTGGGCCGCGACCATCCCGGCGGACATCCCCGCGACCGTCCCGACGGGCACCTCGACGAACCCTCCGACGGACCCCCCGGCTGGCATCCCCACCGACGGCGACACCTCCGCCGTAGCCGTCATCGCGCCAGAGCCAGAGCCAGAGGCAGAGCCGTAGCCGAAGCCACCGTGGTGCATGTGGGCCACATCCACGGAGTGCACGTGCCCGGCACCCACCTCCCCCGCCGACGCCCCCGACGTCGACGCCGACTGCGCCCACGAGAACCCCGAGTGCAGCCCCGTCTGCGCCGCCACCACCACCGTCACGACCAGCGGCAGCCCTCGTTCACGGCCCCCCAGGCACCAGCCCACGGCCCCGGTACCGGCCACCCCCGCCGCCAGCGCCCACCCGGGCACATGGCTCCCGGACATCAGCACGTGCCCCAGGGCGGCGAGCAGCACGCACACGGCCGCGAACACCGCGGCCCGTATCGTGCGCGTACACCACCCTGCTGCCATGGCGCCTCATCCTCGCATCCCGGCACATTCCGTCAGGCGTGGGTACGGCGCCCACCCCCGCCGCGCACTCAATCCCGGGCCTGTGACACACCCCACGCGCCCTACACGTTCATGTCCGTGAATAAGAATCAAGTACCGGGATATTGACGCGCACACAACACCACTCCCAAGCTTCCGGGGAGAAAGCGCTTGCTCCCAAGAGCCTGGAGGCACCCGATGCACATGAGACCCGCCCTCGCGTGCGCCGCACTGCTCGCCGGTGCGCTGGTCGCGCTGTCCGGCAACCCGGCACAGGCCGCGACCACCCGCTACGAGGCCGAAGCCGCCGTCTGCACCGGCACCATCGACTCCGACTGGACCGGGTACTCCGGCAGCGGCTTCTGCAACGGCACCAACGCCACCGGCGCCTACGCCCAGTTCACCGTGAACGCGGCCACCGCCGGCACCGCCACCCTGCACATCCGCTTCACCAACGGCACCACCACCCCCCGCCCGGCGAGCCTGATCGTCAACGGCACCACCGTGGCGACCCCGTCCTTCGAGGGCACCGGCACCTGGTCGGCCTGGACCACCAGGACGCTGACCGTCCCGCTCGCCGCGGGCAGCAACACCGTCCGCCTCAGTCCGACCACCGCGGCCGGCCTGCCCAACCTCGACCACCTGGACGTCGTCACCGGCGACACCCCGCCGCCGACCGGCACCACGCTCTACGCCGCCCCGAACGGCACCGCCGACGCCGCCGGCACCCAGTCGGCCCCGACGACCCTCACCTCGGCGATCAGCCGGATCTCCGCGGGCGGCACGATCTACCTGCGCGGAGGGACGTACCACCAGCCCTCGACGGTCACCGTCCCGGCCGGCCAGAACGGCACCGCCGCCGCCCGCACCACCCTGGCCGCCTACCCGGGCGAGACCCCGGTGCTCAACTTCAGCGCGCAGACCGAGAGTTCGGCCAACCGCGGACTCCAGATCAACGCCTCGTACTGGCACGTCAAGGGCCTGATCGTCGAACGCGCCGGGGACAACGGCATCTTCGTCGGCGGCAGCAACAACGTCATCGAGCGCACGGTGACCCGCTTCAACCGCGACACCGGACTCCAGCTCGGCCGGATGACCTCCACCACGCCGACCGCCCAGTGGCCGTCCAACAACCTGATCCTGAGCGCCGAGTCGCACGACAACGCCGACTCCGACGGCGAGGACGCCGACGGCTTCGCCGCGAAGCTCACCACCGGCACCGGCAACGTCTTCCGGCACGCCGTCGCCCACAACAACATCGACGACGGCTGGGACCTGTACACCTACGCCGACGAGGACCCCATCGGCCCGGTCACCGTCGAGGACTCCCTCGCCTACGAGAACGGCACCCTCAGCGACGGCTCCCAGGCCGGCAACGGCGACCGCAACGGCTACAAGCTCGGCGGCGAGAACGTGCCGGTCAACCACGTCGTGCGGCGCAGCTTCGCCGTCGACAACGGCAAGCACGGGTTCACCTACAACAGCAACCCGGGCACGATGACGATCTCCGACAACGTCAGCGTCGACAACACCGAGCGCAACTTCAACTTCGACGCGGGCACCTCGGTGTTCCGGAACAACACGTCCTGCCGCTTCAGCAGCGGGACGAACGACCGGATCATCGGCAACTCCGACAGCTCCAACCAGTTCTGGTCCGGCACGAACGGCTCCCGCTGCTCCTCCTACGACGGCGCCCTCGGCTGGTCCTTCGCCTCGGACGGCCGCCTGGTGGTGACGTTCGGCGGCACCACGGTCACCCCGTAACCCCGCTGCACCGGCGCCCGGCCCGCTCGCGGGCGCCGGTGCTCAGCCGCCCCCCACCGTGAACCCGATGACCGACCCGCCCCCCGCCCGCCGCGCAGCGAACGTCGCTCCCCCGTGAGCGAAGGCCACCTCGCGGACGATCGAGAGCCCCAGCCCCGACCCCGGCAGGGACCGCGCGTCCGCGGCCCGGTAGAACCGGTCGAACACATGCCTGAGGTCGTCGTCGGTGATGCCGGGCCCCCGGTCCAGCACCTCCACCCGCACCGTCCCGTGCACCGCGGGCCCCGCCACATTGATCTCGATCGGCGCCGTGCCGCCCCGGTCGAACTTCGCCGCGTTCTCCACCAGGTTGGACACGGCCCGCTGCAGCATCCCCGGCCGCCCGTCCGTCGTCGTGTCCCCGCTGGCCCGCACCACGATCCGCCGCCCGGTGCGGCGCCGGGCGAGCCCCGCCACGTCCTCCGCGACATCGGCGAGGTCCACCCGCTGCGGCGGCTCCGCGTCGGACTGCCCGGCCGCCAGGTCCACCAGCTCGTTGACCAGGTCGGTCAGTTCCCGCGCCTCCTGGGCGAGGTCGGCGACCAGCTCCTCCCGGGTCTCAGGCGGGAACTCGTCGATACGGCGCAGCAGCGAGATGTTGGTGCGCAGGGACGTGAGCGGCGTCCGCAGTTCGTGCCCCGCGTCCTGCACCAGTCGCCGCTGGTCCTCCTCGGACTGGGCGAGCCGTCCCAGCATGCGGTCGAAGGCCCGCCCGAGGCGCCCCACCTCGTCGTACCCGGTGACCGGCACCTGGATGCCGAGCCGCCGGGTGCGGGCCACGTCCTCGGCGGCGGAGGTGAGGACGATCAGCCTGCGGGTGATCCGCCGGGCCAGCCACCACCCGAACAGCCCGGCCGCGACGACGACGGCCGACATCAGGATCAGGGTCCGCTGCTGGAGCGCGCGCAGCAGGTCCTCGGTGTTGCTGAACTCCTGGGCGATCTGCACCGCTCCCCGGCCGCCCCCGAACGAGACGGTGGCGACGCGGTACACGTCGTCGCCGACATCGACGTCCGCGTGCACGACCGTGCGCCCGGAGACCTGCTGGGCGGCGATCCGCCGGTCGGCGCCGGTGACGGGCAGGCCGGGCCGGCCGGGGTCGTAGACGGAGCCGTCCGCGCCGAGGACCTGCACGTCCGTGCGGGCGGGGCGGACCAGGTCGTGGCCGGGCGCGGTGGAGGAGAAGTCGACGGGTTCCATCCGCCGGTTGCGGACCTCGCTGCGCACGTCCTGGACGACCTCGTCGAACACGGACTGCTGGTCCACCCGCACCAGCCGGGCGGCGGCGCTGTAGGACAGGATGCCGACCAGGACGGTGACCCCGGCGGTCACGGCGGCGAAGGAGACCGCGAAGGTGGTGCGCAGGGAGACCAGGCGCGGCCGCGGGCGCCGCACCAGCCGGCCGAAGCGGGCCACTCAGTCCGCCCGCAGCACGTAACCCACCCCGCGCACCGTGTGGATCAGCGGCGGGGCGCCGGGCTCGTCGAGCTTGCGGCGCAGATAGCCGACGTAGACGGCGAGGTTCTTGGAGCCGGGGCCGAAGTCGTAGCCCCAGATGCGGTCGTAGATGGTGGCGTGGTCGAGGACGATCCCGGCGTTGCGCACCAACAGTTCCAGCAGCTCGAACTCGGTGCGGGTCAGTTCCAGTTCGCGCCCGCCGCGCCAGGCCCGGCGCGCCTGCGGGTCCATCCGCAGCCCGGCCGCCGCCAGGGTCCGCTCGGCCGCCTGCCCGGGGGCCCGCTCGCGGGTCTGCTCGGGCGCCCGCCTCGGTGCGTCGGCGGGGGCGCCGCCGGTGTCGTTCTGGCCGGTGCGGCGCAGCAGGGCGCGGAGCCGGGCGAAGACCTCCTCGACGTCGAAGGGCTTCACCACGTAGTCGTCGGCGCCCGCGTCCAGGCCCGCGATGCGGTCCTGTGTCTCCACGAGCGCCGTCAGCATCAGGATCGGGGTGCGGTCGCCCTCGGCGCGCAGGACCCGGCAGACCTGGAGGCCGTCGATGCCGGGCATCATCACGTCGAGGACGAGCACGTCCGGCGGTGCGGTGTGGGCCTGCGCCAGCGCCTCCACGCCGTCGGCGACCGCGGTGACCCGGTAGCCCTCCAGGGTCAGGGCACGCTCCAGGGCGTGCCGGATGGCGCGGTCGTCTTCGGCGAGGAGCACGGTCTGAGGCACGCGGCCAGTCTGCCAAGGCCTCCGGCGGTTCAGCAGGGCGAGCGGGCTCGCCGTCACCCTTCTTACTGGGCTCTCACCCGGTGGGTAGCTCACCCGGTGGGTCGCTCACCCGGTGGGCCGCAGCGCGGCGAGCTGTTCCGCGAACGGCACCACGCTCTCCGGCTCGGCCTTCTTCGTGCCCAGCCCGCTCATCAGCGCGGCCAGCTCGCCCGCCGCCCGTTCGACCCGGCCGTCCAGGCCCTGCGCTCCCCAGTCCTCCGAGGCCGCGTAGACACCGGTCGGGACGACCACGGCCTTGAGGTAGGAGAAGAGCGGGCGCAGGGCGTGGTCCAGGACGAGCGAGTGCCGGGCGGTGCCGCCGGTCGCGGCGACCAGCACCGGCTTCCCGGCCAGCGCGTCCTGCTCCAGGACGTCGAAGAACGACTTGAACAGTCCGCTGTACGAGGCGGAGAACACCGGGGTGACGACGATCAGCCCGTCGGCCCGGGTGACCGCGTCCTGCGCGGCGGCCAGCTTCCGGCCCGGGAAGCCGTTGGTGAAGTGGTGCGCGATCTCCACCGCGAGGTGGCGCAGTTCCACGACCTCGATCTCGGCCCCGGTCCGCCCGGCGGCCCCGGTCCGCCCGGCGGCCGCGGCGGCCAGCCGGTCGCCGAGCAGCCGGGTGGAGGACGGGACGCTCAGCCCCGCCGAGACGACGACGAGCTTCATGCCTCGGCTCCTTCCTTGACGGCGTCCGCGGCCTTGGCGGCCAGCAGGGACGCGTGGGTCGGCGCGTCCGGCACGTTCGCCGGGCGGTTCTTCGCGAACTCCGCGCGCAGCACCGGCACGACCTCCTCGCCGAGCAGGTCGAGCTGCTCCAGCACGGTCTTCAGCGGCAGTCCGGCGTGGTCCATCAGGAACAGCTGGCGCTGGTAGTCACCGGCGTACTCGCGGAAGGACAGGGTCTTCTCGATCACCTGCTGCGGCGAGCCGACGGTCAGCGGGGTCTGCTCGGCGAAGTCCTCCAGCGAGGGCCCGTGGCCGTAGACCGGCGCGTTGTCGAAGTACGGACGGAACTCGCGCACCGCGTCCTGGGAGTTCTTCCGCATGAACACGTGCCCGCCGAGTCCGACGATCGCCTGCTCGGCGGTGCCGTGCCCGTAGTGGGCGTAGCGGGTCCGGTACAGCTCGACCATCCGCTTGGTGTGGTCGGCCGGCCAGAAGATGTTGTTGTGGAAGAAGCCGTCGCCGTAGAACGCGGCCTGCTCGGCGATCTCCGGCGAGCGGATGGAGCCGTGCCAGACGAACGGCGGTACGCCGTCCAGCGGCCGGGGCGTGGAGGTGAAGCCCTGCAGGGGCGTCCGGAACGTGCCCTCCCAGTTCACCACGTCCTCGCGCCACAGCCGGTGGACCAGGTTGTAGTTCTCGATGGCGAGGTTGATGCCCTCGCGGATGTCCTTGCCGAACCAGGGGTAGACCGGGCCGGTGTTGCCGCGGCCCATCATCAGGTCCACCCGCCCGTCGGCCAGGTGCTGGAGCATCGCGAAGTCCTCGGCGATCTTCACCGGGTCGTTGGTGGTGATCAGCGTGGTCGAGGTGGACAGGACCAGCCGCTCCGTCCGGGCCGCGATGTAGCCGAGCATGGTGGTCGGCGAGGACGGCACGAACGGCGGGTTGTGGTGCTCGCCGGTCGCGAAGACGTCCAGGCCGACCTCCTCGGCCTTCAGGGCGATGGCGACCATGGCCTTGATGCGCTCCCGCTCGGTCGGCGTCCGGCCCGTGGTGGGGTCCGGTGTGACATCGCCGACGCTGAAGATCCCGAACTGCATGGTCGCTCACCCTCCAGGTTGTTGACCGTTCAACTATACCTGCCGAACGACACCCGGGGCCCCGCTATTCCCGCCCCCGTCAGGGCACCAGGACCAGGCGCCCCCGGACACCGCCCTCGGCCAGGCGCGCGTGCGCCTTCTGGGCGTCGTCCAGCGCAAAGGTCTCGGCCACCCGGAGGGTCAGGACGCCCTCCTCGGCCAGACGGGACAGCTCGGCGAGCCGGCGGCCGTCCGCGGCCACCTCCACTGCGCCGGTCCGCACCCCGCGCACGGACGCCGGTTCGGCGTGCGGGATGACGCCGAGGTAGGCGCCGCCGTCGCGGACCCGCTCCAGGGCCGCCTCGCCGAGCACCGCCGCGTCGAGCACGGCGTCGAAGCCGCCCTCGTCGGCGCCCGCGAGCCGGGCCGCCCCCAGCGACCGTACGAGCTCCTCGTCCGCCTCCCGGGCCAGCGCCGTCACCGTGATCCCGCGATGCGCGGCGAGCTGGAGCGCGTACCCGCCGACCGCCCCGGCGGCCCCGGTCACCAGCAGCGACTGACCGGGCGTCACCTCCAGCAGGTCCAGCGCCTGTACGGCGGTCAGGGCGTTCAGCGCGAGGGTGGCCGCGTGCACGGCGTCCGCGCCGGCCGGCGCCTTGGCCACCGCGTCCGCGTCCACGACGACGTACTCGGCGTGCGTGCCCAGCGGCTTCACCGTGCCGTAGTGGAGCGCCACCACCTCCTCGCCGACCGTCCAGGCCGCACCGGCGCCCGTCGCGTCCACCGTCCCGGCGACGTCCCAGCCCAGCCCGATCCGCTCCCCGGCACCCCCGAAGACCCCCTGGCGGACCCCGGCGTCGACCGGGTTCAGCGCGGCCGCCGCCACCTTGATCCGTATCTGCCCCGCCCCCGGCGCGGGTACCGCCGTCTCCACGACCTGCACGGCCTCGGGTCCCCCGAACGACGTCACCACTGCTGCGCGCATGACCGACCAGCTCCTCGAAAAGCTTGCTGAAAGCCTCGGTATCTCCTCGGCTGCAGCAACCCTAGGAAGAGCTACTATCTTTCAGTAAGTAGTTACCCGAAGGTGCGTACATACCCCAGAGGTGAGCCATGGCGACCATGACGGCGGCACAGCGGCGCGAGCAGGCGCGCAAGGAGTACGACGCCTTCATCAAGGGCTGCCCCACCAACCAGCTCCTGGACCGCCTCAGCGACAAGTGGGTCAGCCTGGTCGTCTCCGCCCTCGCCACCGGACCCATGCGCTACAGCGACCTCGGCCGCAGGATCGCCGGGGTCAGCCCCAAGATGCTGACCCAGACCCTGCGTTCGCTGGAGCGCGACGGCATCCTCACCCGCGAGGTCACCCCGTCCGTACCGGTCCGCGTCGACTACGAACTCACCCCGCTCGGCCACAGCCTGGCCCTGCTGCTGACCGCGGTGAAGGACTGGGCCGAGACCCACATCGAGCAGGTCCACGAGGCGCGCGAGCGCTACGACTCGGACAGCGTCCCGCAGCCCGCCGGGGCCTAGAAGTAGTACGCGTCCCCCGTGTCCAGGATCAGCACCCGCTGCCGGTCGTTGGCCGGGTTGCGGTCCACCGCCCCGCTGCTCCACACCGTGTCGAGCTCCAGCTGCACCTCGGGCGCGGCCCTGCTCAGCTGGATCCGCAGCGCGATCCGCTCCCCCGCCTCGTCCGCCTCCAGCGCCCCCACCCGGCACAGCACCGCCCGCGCCCCGGACCGGGCACACCCGTCCGGCAGCTCCTGCCGGTCGGCGAGCGGCTCGGACCAGCGCAGCCGTACGGTCGCGTCCGGCACCGCCGACGGCCCGTGGTTGTGCGGGGTGAACCGCAGGTCGACCTGACCTGAGGCCAGGGACGCGGCCCCGTGATAGGCGAGGTCCGCCTCCCGCCCCTCGGCGGCGCCGGCCCCCGCCGCCCCGCCCGCCGCCAGCAGCACCACCGCGACCCCGGTCCCGAGCACCCGCACACTCCGCATACCGCCCACTCCTCCGCGCTCGCACACCGCCGGTCATCTCGTCGTACGGATGTATCCCACGCGGAGCGGGTCACAGGCGCCGTCCATCAGGTGACGGGACGCGGACGGCCGTATGCGAAGCTGCTGCGCATGCTCGTCGCCCGGTCCGCAGCCCTCTTCGTCGTCGCCGCGCTGTTCGAGATCGGCGGCGCCTGGCTGGTCTGGCAGGGCGTACGGGAGCACCGCGGGCTGCTGTGGATCGGCGCGGGCGTCCTCGCGCTCGGCGCCTACGGGTTCGTGGCCACCCTCCAGCCGGACGCGAACTTCGGGCGCATCCTCGCCGCGTACGGCGGGGTCTTCGTGGCCGGCTCGCTCGCCTGGGGCATGGTCGCCGACGGCTACCGGCCCGACCGGTGGGACGTGACGGGCGCGCTGATCTGCCTCGCGGGCATGGCCGTGATCATGTACGCCCCGCGCGGCGGCTGAGCCCGGGGATCAGCCCGGCGGCAGCAGACCGAGCTGGTCGAGGAAGTCCATCTCGTCGAAGTAGAGCCGGTAGTCGACGATGTGCCCGGTGTCGTCGACGGTGGCGAAGTCCACGCCCCGGATACTGATCTCCTTCTGCGTCGGGGGCAGCGTCTCCCCCGTGGGCAGCTGGATGGGCCCGGTGTTCCGGCCGGTGAAGATGCCCTCGTCGATGGCCGTGTCGCCGACCTCGTACGCGTGCACCGACTCGTAGCGGGCCTCCGGCATCGCCTCCGTCATCTGCCGCCAGTACGCGACGATGTCGTCCCGGCCGTGCAGCTCACCGCCGTCCGGCGTGAGCGCGACGGCGTCCTGCGCGTAGAGCTCGCCGATGGCCCTCCGGTCCGCCGACGTGATCGCTTCCGTGAGCCGGTCCATGACCTCACGTGCCTGTCCCATGATCCACCTCCCAGGTGGGGATCACCCGTTTCATTGTCCCACCGCCCGCCTATCCTGGCCGGACAGCCTTTCGACCCGAGACCTTCGACGGTCCGCCCCGAGGAGCAGCCCCATGGCCACCGCCGCACCCTCCGCCGCCACCCGCATCGCCGTCGTCACCGGTGCGAGCAGCGGAATCGGCGCCGCCACCGCACGGCAGCTCGCGGCGGCCGGATACCGGGTCGTCCTGACCGCCCGCCGCAAGGACCGCATCGAGGCGCTGGCCGAGGAGATCAGCGCGGCCGGCCACTCGGCGGCGGCCTACCAGCTGGACGTCACCGACCGCGCCGCGGTCGACGAGTTCGCCACGGCCTTCCGGACGATCGGCGTCCTGGTGAACAACGCCGGCGGAGCCCTCGGCGCCGACCCGGTGGCCACCGGCGACCCGGCCGACTGGCGCACGATGTACGAGACGAACGTCATCGGCACCCTCAACCTCACCCAGGCCCTGCTGCCGAAGCTGGAGGCCAGCGGCGACGGCACGGTGGTCGTCGTCTCCTCCACCGCCGGCCACAGCACCTACGAGGGCGGCGGTGGCTATGTCGCCGCCAAGCACGGCGCCCATGTCCTGGCGGAGACCCTCCGCCTGGAGATCGTCGGCCGCCCGGTCCGCGTCATCGAGATCGCGCCCGGCATGGTGAAGACCGACGAGTTCGCGCTCACCCGCTTCGGCGGCGACGAGGAGAAGGCGGCCAAGGTCTACCAGGGCGTCGCCGAGCCGCTCTCCGCGGACGACGTGGCCGACACCATCACCTGGGCGGTGACCCGCCCGAGCCACGTCAACATCGACCTGCTGGTCGTCCGCCCGCGCGCCCAGGCGTCCAACACCAAGGTCCACCGGGACCTGTGACGGTCTTCCGGCTTCCGGGGACTCGGCGGCGGCCCGGGCAGTAGAACGATCACTGTGGACAGACACATACGCTTCGACGCCCTGCACAACTTCCGCGACCTGGGCGGCTATCCGGCAGCGGACGGCCGCCGCGTCCGCCCGGCCCGCCTCTACCGCTCGGACTCCCTGGGCAAGCTGGCCGAAGCCACCCCGGACTGGTCCCGGTTCCTGTCCCTGGGCATCCGCACGGTGATCGACCTGCGCCACCCCTGGGAGATCGAGAGCCGCGGCCGCGTCCCGCACCACGACGGCCTCGCCTACCACGCCCTCAGCATCGAGCACCGCCCCTACGACCAGCCGGCCCTCGCCGCCGACGTCGACCCCGGCCCCTATCTGGCGGAGCGCTACCTGGAGGTGGCGCAGGACGGCACGGCGGAGATCCGCCGGGCCCTGGAACTGGTGGCCGAAGCAGCGGCGGCCGACCAGCCCCTGGTCTTCCACTGCGCCTCCGGCAAGGACCGCACGGGACTGCTGGCGGCCCTGGTCCTGGGCCTGCTCGGCGCCGACGACCACACCGTCATCGAGGACTTCAGCCTCACCGAACTCGCGGCGCCGGCACTCCTCGCCGAGTGGCGGGCGAGGAACGACGGCCGGGCACCGACCTGGCTGGGCTTCGGCCGCGCCCCCGAGTCGGTGATGCGCCTGTTCCTGGCCGCCCTCACCACCCACTACGGCTCGATCGAGGACTACGTCACCAAGGCCCTGTCCCTGGACGCGGCGGCCCTCACCCACACCCTGCGGACCGCACTCCTCGAACAACCCCCCGCCACCTGGCCGCCGTTGACCTACCGCAAGGCCGCGGAGACGGACGCCGGCACCCTCGCCCGCCTCCACGGCTCGTCGGCCCTGTGGCAACTCGCCCGCGGAATCGACCAGTGGAAGCCCGGCGAGAAGGACGAGACCCACTTCCTCGACCGCATGCGGGACGGCGAGGTCTGGCTGGCCCACGCCGGCGGCCACCTGGCCGGCGCCTGGGAGCTGTGGTGGACCGACCCCGCGGCCTGGGGACCCCGCCCGGACGACGCCGGCTACATCCATCGCCTGATGACCACACCCCACACCGCCCCGCCGGGCACCGGCCGCGCCCTGCTGGCCGAGGCGGAGTCCCGCATCACCGCGACCGGCCGCCCCTACGCCCGCCTGGACTGCCTCACCTCCAACCCCCGCCTGCGCGCCTACTACGAGGCCGCGGGCTACCGGGCGGTCGGCGAACAGCCCACGAAGGACGGCGGCACGGGAACCCCGTACGCGGTGACGCTGCTGGAGAAGAAGCTGACCTGACCGCGCGGGGCCCGAGCCGGAACGGCCCGGGCCCCGCGGTCGGTCAGCCCTTGACGCAGACGACCTGCTTCAGCTTCGCCACGACCTCGACAAGGTCCCGCTGCTGATCGATGACCTGCTCGATCGGCTTGTAGGCCCCCGGGATCTCGTCCACGACACCGGAGTCCTTGCGGCACTCCACGCCCCGCGTCTGCTCCTCCAGGTCCTTCGTCGAGAAGCGGCGCTTCGCGGCGTTGCGGCTCATACGCCGACCCGCGCCGTGCGAGGCCGAGTTGAAGGACAGCGGGTTGCCGAGGCCCTTCACGATGTACGAACCGGTGCCCATCGAGCCGGGGATGATCCCGTACTCGCCGGAGCCGGCCCGGATCGCGCCCTTGCGGGTGACCAGCAGGTCCATCCCCTCGTAGCGCTCCTCGGCCACGTAGTTGTGGTGCGCGCTGATCTCCGGCTCGAAGACCGGCTTGGCCTTCTTGAACTCCTTGCGGACCACGTCCTTCAGGAGCGCCATCATGATCGAGCGGTTGTACTTGGCGTACTCCTGCGCCCAGAACAGGTCGTTGCGGTACGCCGCCATCTGCGGGGTGTCCGCGATGAAGACGGCGAGGTCGCGGTCGACCAGGCCCTGGTTGTGCGGCAGCTTCTGGGCGACGCCGATGTGGAAGTCGGCGAGCTCCTTGCCGATGTTCCGGGAGCCGGAGTGCAGCATCAGCCAGACGGCACCCTCGGTGTCGGTGCAAACCTCAACAAAGTGGTTGCCGCTGCCAAGCGTCCCCATCTGCTTGGTGGCCCGTTCCTGGCGGAACTTCACCGCGTCCGCGACCCCGTCGAACCGCTCCCAGAAGCCGTCCCACCCGGCCGTGCCGAAGCCGTGCATCCGGGTCGGGTCGACGGCGTCGTCATGCATCCCCCGGCCCACCGGGATCGCCTGCTCGATCTTCGAGCGCAGCCTCGACAGGTCCCCCGGCAGATCGTTCACCGTGAGGGACGTCCGGACCGCCGACATACCGCAGCCGATGTCGACGCCGACCGCCGCCGGGCACACCGCACCCTGCATCGCGATCACCGAACCGACCGTCGCGCCCTTGCCGTAGTGAACGTCCGGCATGACCGCCAGACCCTTGATCCACGGCAGCGTCGCCACGTTCCGCAGCTGCTGGAGGGCCACGTCCTCCACCGTCGCCGGATCCGTCCACATCCGGATCGGGACCTTCGCTCCGGGCATTTCCACGTACGACATATTGTCCTCATTCCCCCGATAACCGACACAAGTCTCAAATCGCAAAACCGGCGCCAAGGTCAACGTAAAGGACAACGGACCGGCGTTCACGGCAGTGCGTGCGATACACATTGTCTGCAGGGGCCGCCCCCACCCCGCAAACGATTAACCCGCAGCGAGAGGAGCCGACCGTGCAGCGGAAGGCGTACGTATCCGGCGCCGCCGCGCTCCTCGCGGCCCTGCTGGCCGGCTGCACCGGCGGCTCCCCGGGCGGCGACACGACGGACGGCTCCAACCCGGACGACTCCGGTACGGCGACGGCGGCGGCCGAGCCCGGCCGCTACCGCACGCTCCCCGAACCCTGCGGCGCGGTCAGCGACGACACCCTCGACGTGCTGCTGCCCGGCATCCCGCAGATCGCCGACGCCGACCAGCGCGAGAAGGCCTACGAGGGCACCGCCACCCTCACCTACGACACCGACCGCAAGGTCGGCTGCCGCTGGAAGGTGGAGTCGGCCGACGCCACCGACCATCTCTTCATCGACTTCGAGCGGGTGGTGTCCTACGACAACGCCGTCAGCGACGAGACCCAGGCCGAGCAGCTCTTCGCCGACCGGCGCACGGAGGCCGACCTCCCGGTGCCGACCGTCACGGAGTCCGACCCCGCGGCCCCCACCATCACCCCGAGCGGCTCCACGTCCGCCACGGCGATCCCCTCCGGTACGTCCGCCCCCTCTTCTTCCTCCTCCCCGTCGTCCCCGTCCGCCACGCCGTCCACCACCCCCACCGACCTCCAGCCCCGGGTCCTCGACGACCTGGGCGACGAGGCGTTCCTGGACGACGTGTTGAGCAGCGCCGGTTCGACGGTCCAGCAGCGCACGGTGACTGTGGCGTTCCGCACGTCCAACGTCATCGTGACCATCCAGTACGAGGAGCAGCCGGCGACTGTCGGCGCGGTGCCGGACAGCAAGGAAATGCAGGACAGGGCGCGGAATCTGGCGGCCGAGCTGGCGGACGCGCTGGCCGGCTGAGGCCCGTTCGCCGCCGTTCGTGAAGACGGCGAAACCAAAACGCGCGCCGTGCCCACCGCGTACCGTGGCCCCTCGGACCCGATCCGACGGCAGGAACCACGAGTCTCATGAGTGAAGGAACCATGCAGCGAGCAGCCCAGCGTGACCCGAGCCACCAGCGAGCCAGGCGCTTCTCCCGCGCTGTTGTCGGTGCGGCCGCCGTCCCCGTGATGCTGATCGCCGCGGGCTGCTCCTCGGACTCCGGCACGGACGACGCGAGCAAGGAGTCCGCGAGCGCCTCGGCCTCGGCGAGCCCGTCGCCCACGGTGCAGGCGGCCGCGTACGGCAAGCTGCCCGAGGCCTGCGACGTGCTGTCGAAGGGCACCCTGGGCGACCTCGTGCCGAAGGCGGGCACGTCGGGCAAGGAGGGCGCGTCCAACGACACGGCCTCGCGCGCCAGTTGTTCCTGGAACAGCCTGGACAACAACGGCGTGGACGGCTCCCAGTTCCGCTGGCTGAACGTCTCGCTGCTGCGCTTCGACTCCGACGTCACCCGCGGCGAGGGCGACAAGCTGGCGCAGGAGTACTACGCGAAGCAGGTCGAGGACGTCCAGGCGGTGGAGGGCGCGAAGAACGTCAAGTCCGAGCCGGTCACCGGCACGGGCGACGAGGCGACGGCCGTGCGGTACGACCTGAAGAAGAAGGAAGGGCTCTTCAAGCAGCAGACGGTCGTGGCCCGCGTCGAGAACGTCGTCGTCACCCTCGACTACAACGGCGCCGGTCTCGCCGGCGAGAAGACCCCGAGCGCGGACACCCTCACCACGCTGGCGAAGAAGGCCGCCAAGGAGGCGGTGGCCGCGGTGACGGAGGCGAACGGCGCGGGCGGCGGCAAGGCGAGCGCGAACCCGTCCAAGTCGGCCTCCGGCTCGGCCACGAAGTCGCCCTCGAAGAAGCCCTCCGCCAGGGCGACGAAGAAGAGCTGACCCCTCCGGCAACGCGTGCGCCGCACACATGTGCCACCCTGTTGCGCGCAACAACAGGTAAGGGGAGGGGATTAGGGGTGGCCGCGCCAATACAGCTGACCCGGATGCACCGCGTTCTCATCGGCGTGGTCGTGTTCGGCGCCGTGATCATCGCCGGCATCGGCTTCGCGGGGTCGTACGCCGCCGTCCGGGAACTGGCCCTGCAGAAGGGGTTCGGGAACTTCAGCTACGTCTTCCCGATCGGCATCGACGCGGGCATCTGCGTCCTGCTGGCGCTGGACCTGCTCCTGACGTGGATCCGCATCCCGTTCCCGCTGCTGCGCCAGACGGCGTGGCTGCTGACGGCGGCGACGATCGCCTTCAACGGCGCGGCGGCCTGGCCCGACCCGCTGGGCGTCGGCATGCACGGGGTCATCCCGATCCTGTTCGTGGTGTCGGTGGAGGCGGCCCGGCACGCGATCGGCCGGATCGCGGACATCACGGCCGACAAGCACATGGAGGGCGTCCGGCTGACCCGCTGGCTGCTGAGCCCGGTGCCGACGTTCCTGCTGTGGCGCCGCATGAAGCTCTGGGAGCTCCGCTCCTACGAGCAGGTCATCAAGCTGGAGCAGGAACGTCTCGTCTACCAGGCCCGCCTCCGCTCCCGCTACGGCCGGGCCTGGCGCCGCAAGGCCCCGGTCGAAAGCCTGATGCCCCTGCGCCTGGCCAAGTACGGGGTCCCCCTGGCGGAAACGGCCCCGGCGGGCCTGGCGGCGGCGGGCATAGAACCGGCACTGCTGCCTCCGGCGCCCCGGCCGGAGCCGGTCACGGCCGGCCGCGCCGACGCGGCGGTGCCCGCTCGCGAGCAGCGCCCCGAACTTCCCGGCGACCCCCACCCGGAGTACCTGGAGTACGAACCGGAGCCGGAGGAGAGCCCCTGGCTGCACGCCAGGCACCCGGAGGAGATCGAGTACCACGGCGGCTACGACCCCACGTACGACCCGGGCTTCGACCAGTGGCACCAGGAAGAACCCCCCGCCCCGGAACCCTCCATGGAGGAGACCGGGAGCTTCCCCATCCCCGTCGCCCCCGGCCGCACCCGCGAGCTCGGCGAGGGCGGCGGCACCCTCCCCGCCGAACCGGACGAGGACGCCTACTACCAGGTCTTCCGCGAGTCGATAAAGAGCGGGAACGGCGCGCCCACCCCCCGCGGCTTCATGGCCGACGTGGAGGCGACCTACGGCGTCACGCTCCCCGAGGCCGAGGCCAAGCGCATGGTGAACCGCTTCTCGAACCGCCTCAACGCGGAACTGGCGGACGAGCACATCGCCTGACAGGCACACGAAAGGGGGCCCTCAGCCTGGCTGAGGGCCCCCTTTCCCCTACCTACTGCCTACTCCCCGAGCAGGGCCCGCACCCGCTCCTGCCCCACCGCGAGCAGCAGCGTGGGCAGCCGGGGCCCGGTGTCCCGCCCGACGAGCAGGTGGTACAGCAGCGCGAAGAAGGTCCGCTGAGCCGTCTTGATCTCCGGCGGCAGCTCCTTGGGCGTGGCGTCGGCCGAGAAGCCGGCCTGCACCTTGGGCACGCCGTAGACGAGGTGGGTCAGCCCGTCCAGCGACCAGTGCGAGGCCAGCCCGTCGAGCAGCAGCCGCAGCGACTGCAGTGACGCCTCGTCGAGCGACTTCAGCAGCTCGGCGTCGGGCTCGGACCGCACGATGGTCCGCTGGTCGGCGGGCACATGCGTGTTGATCCACGCCTCGGCCTTGTCGTACCGCGGCCGGGCCTCGTCCAGCGACCCCAGCGGGTTCGCCGGGTCCAGCTCGGACAGGATCCGCAGCGCCTGGTCCGCGTGCCCGGCGGTGATGTCGGCGACGGACGCGAGGGTCCGGTACGGCATCGGCCGGGCCGTGCGGGGCAGCTCCCCGGCGGCCGTGCGCACCGCACGCGCGTGCGCGGCGACGTCCGCCGGGAGGGCCGACCCGTCGGCGACCTTGGCGTCGAGCTTGTCCCACTCGTCGTACAGCCGCTGGATCTCCTGGTCGAAGGCGATCTTGAAGGACTGGTTGGGGCGGCGGCGGGCGTACAGCCAGCGCAGCAGCTGCGGCTCCATGATCTGGAGGGCGTCCGCGGGCGTGGGCACGCCACCGCGCGAGGAGGACATCTTCGCCATCCCGGAGATGCCGACGAAGGCGTACATCGGCCCGATGGGCTGCTTGCCGCCGAAGATCCCGACGATCTGCCCGCCTACCTGGAAGGACGAGCCCGGGGACGAGTGGTCGACGCCGCTCGGCTCGAAGACGACGCCTTCGTAGGCCCAGCGCATGGGCCAGTCGACCTTCCACACCAGCTTGCCGCGGTTGAACTCGCTCAGCCGGACGGTCTCCGCGAAGCCGCACTCGTTGCAGGTGTACGACAGCTCGGTGGTGCCGTCGTCGTAGGAGGTGACCGTGGTGAGGTCCTTCTCGCAGTTGCCGCAGTACGGCTTGTACGGGAAGTACCCGGCCGCGCCCAGGGAGCCGTCGTCCTCGCTCGCCGCCCCGGATCCCTCGGCGGCCTCCAGCTCGGCCTCGTCGAGCGGCTTCTGCGACTGCTTCTTCGCGGGGGACTTCTTGGTCCGGTACTGGTCGAGGATGGCGTCGATGTCGCCGCGGTGCTTCATGGCGTGCAGGATCTGCTCGCGGTAGACCCCGGAGGTGTACTGCGCGGTCTGGCTGATCCCGTCGAACTCCACGCCCAGCTCGGCGAGCGAGTCGATCATCGCGGCCTTGAAGTGCTCGGCCCAGTTCGGGTGCGGGGAGCCCTTGGGCGCGGGCACCGAGGTGAGCGGCTTGCCGATGTGCTCGGTCCAGGCCTCCTCGTCGACCCCGGCGATGCCCTTGGGCACCTTGCGGTAGCGGTCGTAGTCGTCCCAGGAGATCAGGTGCCTGACCTGGTGACCACGGCGCCGGATCTCGTCCGCGACGAGATGGGGGGTCATGACCTCACGGAGGTTGCCCAGGTGAATGGGGCCGGAGGGGGAGAGCCCGGACGCGACGACGACCGGTTTGCCCGGGGCCCGACGCTCCGACTCCTCGATGACCTCATCCGCGAAACGGGAGACCCAGTCGGTGGTCTCGGTGCTCTGAGCCACGATCGGCACGTCCTTCTTTCTGAACGGGTGAGGCTCCATTGTCACAGACCTGCGTGCGGCCGGAAAAACGGCTTTACCCCCCATGGGATACTGAGCGTGTCTATCGATCCCCACGAGGAGAACGGCACCCACACCTATGGCTCCGGTCACGTCCCTCAGCGACTCCGTCGAACAGCAGCTCACCGCCGCGATCTCCGCCGCTCTGCCGGAGACCTCCGCGGACCCCCTGCTGCGACGCAGTGACCGGGCCGACTTCCAGGCGAACGGTGTCCTGGCGCTGGCCAAGCAGGCCAAGGCCAACCCGCGCGAGCTGGCGGCGCAGGTGGTCGGCAACATCGTCACCGGTGACGTGATCCAGGACGTGGAGGTCTCGGGCCCCGGCTTCCTCAACATCACGCTCACCGACAAGGCGATCACCGAGAACCTCGCCGCCCGGTACGCCGACCCCGACCGTCTCGGCGTGGCGCCGAAGCAGAACCCCGGCGTCACCGTCGTCGACTACGCCCAGCCGAACGTGGCGAAGGAGATGCACGTCGGCCACCTGCGGTCCGCGGTGATCGGCGACGCCCTGCGCGGCATGCTCGACTTCACCGGCGAGAAGACGATCGGCCGGCACCACATCGGCGACTGGGGCACCCAGTTCGGCATGCTCATCCAGTACCTGCTGGAGCACCCCGGCGAGCTGGCCCCCGCCTCGGAGGTCGACGGCGAGCAGGCCATGTCGAACCTGAACCGGGTGTACAAGGCCTCGCGCGCCCTCTTCGACTCCGACGAGGAGTTCAAGGAGCGGGCGCGCAAGCGGGTCGTCGCCCTGCAGTCCGGCGACCAGGAGACCCTGCAGCTGTGGCAGCAGTTCGTGGACGAGTCGAAGGTCTACTTCTACTCGGTCTTCGAGAAGCTGGACATGCGGGTCCGGGACGAGGAGATCGTCGGCGAGTCGGCGTACAACGACCTGATGCCGGAGACGGCGCGGCTGCTGGAGGAGTCCGGCGTCGCCGTGCGCTCCGACGGCGCGCTCGTGGTCTTCTTCGACGAGATCCGCGGCAAGGACGACCAGCCGGTGCCGCTGATCGTGCAGAAGGCGGACGGCGGCTTCGGCTACGCGGCGAGCGACCTCTCCGCCATCCGGAACCGTGTCTTCGACCTGAAGGCGACGACCCTGCTCTACGTCGTGGACGTCCGTCAGTCGCTGCACTTCAGGATGGTCTTCGAGACGGCCCGCCGGGCGGGTTGGCTCACCGAGCACGTCACCGCGCACAACATGGGCTACGGCACCGTGCTGGGCGCGGACGGCAAGCCGTTCAAGACCCGTGAGGGCGAGACGGTGAAGCTGGAGGACCTCCTCGACGAGGCCGTCCAGCGGGCCGCCGAGGTCGTGCGGGAGAAGGCGCGGGACCTCACCGAGGACGAGATCCAGGAGCGGGCCGCGCAGGTCGGCATCGGTGCCGTGAAGTACGCGGACCTGTCGACGTCGCCGAACCGGGACTACAAGTTCGACCTGGACCAGATGGTGTCGCTCAACGGTGACACGTCCGTCTACCTCCAGTACGCGTACGCCCGGATCCAGTCGATCCTGCGCAAGGCGGGCGCGACCGAGCCGGCCGCGCACCCGGAGCTCGCGCTCGCCCCGGCCGAGCGGGCTCTCGGCCTGCACCTGGACGCCTTCGGCGACACGGTCTTCGAGGCGGCGGCGGAGTACGCCCCGCACAAGCTGGCCGCGTACCTGTACCAACTGGCGTCGCTGTACACGACGTTCTACGACAAGTGCCCGGTGTTGAAGGCCGAGACGCCCGAGCAGGTGGAGAACCGGCTGTTCCTGTGCGACATGACGGCGAGGACGCTCCACCGGGGCATGGCCCTGCTGGGCATCCGCACCCCCGAGCGGCTCTAGGCGGCGCGGGACCGCGGCCCGTCCTCTCCCCCGCGGGAGGGCGGGCCGCGGCGTTCCGGGCGGCGGTTCAGCAGCCGATGGAGTTGAAGTCGGCGAAGGCAGCCCTGGTCTTCGTTCCGGCGACCCCGTCGACGACGAGGCCGTAGTCGAAGATGTTCAGGTAGCGCTGGAGCGCCTTGACGGTGTTGGTTCCGACGACGCCGTCGACGGCACCGGCGCCCAGTCCCAGGTCGTTGAACTTGCGCTGGGCGGCCTTCCAGCTGTTGGTGCCGAGCTGGCCGTCGATCGTGCCCGGGTTGTAGCCCGTGTCGCGCAGCCAGCACTGCCAGTTCTTGGCCTGGGTGGTGTTCAGGCCGAGGTTGTTGACCGCGAGCGGTGCGAACGCCTCGGCGCTCACGGCCGGCCCGGCGGCGGGTGCGGACGCCGCGTGGGCGGTGCCGGTGGCGGCGAAGCCCCCCGCGGCGATCCCGGCGGCGGCGGTCAGACTGACGAGGGTCCTCGTCATGGCTCCCATGGTGTTCCCCCTTCGGTTGGCGGTGGTGCGTTGCCCTCGACACTGGGGGGCGGGGCGGGCCGCCCGCCACACTCGGCGGGCAAGTGACGGCGTCCCGGGACGTCCCGCGCGCCGACCTGCGGGGACGCGGTCCGCGGGGACGGCGGCGCGGGACGGCGGCGGTGGCCGGTTCCGTACGGCGGTGGGAACCGCGGGACGGTGGGGGCCGTGCTTGTCGGCATGGCGCGTTGGAAAGAGCTGCCCGCCGAACTGAGCCCTCAGGTGCGCCGGTTGGTGGTGCGCCTGCGCCGGCTGAAGGACCACAGCGGGCTGAGCATGCGGCAACTGGCCGCGAAGACGGGGTACAGCGCGAAGTCCTGGGAGCGGTACCTGGGCGGCCGGTCGCTGCCGCCCCGGCAGGCCGTGGAGGCGATGGCCCGCATCGGCGGCGACGACCCGACGCGGCTGCTCGCCCTGCACGAGGTCGCCGCGGAGGCGTGGGGTGCGCGACGGGCGGCACCCGAGCCACCGCGGCGCCTGCGGCTCGCCTTCGTGGCGGGGGCGGTGGCCCTGGTGGTGGTGATCGCCGTGTCGGTCGTGCTGATCGTGCGGTTCACGGACGGCGGCGCCGGCGAGGAACGGGCGTCGGCGCCCCCGAAGCCCCCGTCGGCGTCGCGGTCGAAACGGACGTACGAGTGCCGGGTCGAGCGGAGCGCGGACGGCCGCTGGTACGCGGGCAACAGCCGTACCCGGGACGCGATCCTGGCGTACGGGCAGGCCGGACCGGAGGTCGCGGAGGCGCAGTGCCTGCTGCGCCGGGCGGGGTTCCCGGCGGGCGAGATCGACGGGATCTACGGCCCGTTGACGCAGGGCGCGGTCAAGCGGATCCAGGAGCGGGAGGGTCTGGTCGTGGACGGCATCGTCGGGCCGCACACCTGGAAGGCCTTGCGCGGATGACCCGCAGCCGACTGGCCGCCGAGCTGCGGGAGTTGCGGTCGCGCACCGGCCTGAGCCTGGCGGCGCTGGCGGGCCGGACGACGTACAGCAAGTCGTCCTGGGAGCGGTACCTGAACGGCAGGACGCTGCCGCCCCGGCGGGCCGTGCAGGAGCTGTGCCGGATCGCCCAGCAGCCCGAGGGCCGGTATCTGGCGCTGTGGGAGATCGCGGAGGCGGAGTGGAGCGGCCGGGCGAAGGAGCCGGAGCCGCCCGGCACGGCACGCGGGCGGCGGCGCGCTCCGCTGGTGGCCGGGTGCGCCGTACTGCTCGCCGCGGTCGTCTCGGCGACCCTGGTCCTGCTGCCGGGCGACGGCACCGAACCGGCCGCCGCCCCCGCCACGCCGACCGGCCCCCGCTGCCGGGGTGCCGCCTGCGAGGGCCAGGACCCCATGCACATGGGCTGCGGCCGGGGCCCCGCCACCCTCACCGAGCACCGCACGGCCTCCGGTGCCTGGGTGGCGGTGCGCTACAACGCGGCCTGCGGGGCCAGTTGGGGCCGGATGTGGAGCACGCGCGTCGGTGACCGGCTGGAGGTGCAGGCGGGCGGCGCGACCCGCGGCAGACGGATCGAGGACGGCATCGACGCGGGCGCCTACGTCTACACGCCGATGACCGCGACGGCCCCCGGAGCCACCGTCCGGGCCTGCTTCTGGCCCGCGGACGGGCGCCGGGAGTGCGTGGACGCCCGCGCCGGCCAGGCCTCGATCCCGGACTCCTCCTTCAGCAGCCGCTCGACGGTGCACACCCCGCAGCGTGGCTCCCCGTCCCCTCCGGCTTCGGTGCTAGTCCCGCAGCCCTCGGCCCAGCCGCCGCAACCCCTCCCCGATCCGTTCCGGTGTCTCCGTCACGAAGCACAGGCGCAGGGTCGAGGGGTCGGGCTCGCCGGCGTAGAAGGGGGCGCCGGGGACGTAGGCGACGTCCTCCCGCACCACCTTCGGCAGCAGGGCGGCCGTGTCGTACGACTCCGGCAGCCGGGCCCACAGGAACATGCCGCCCTCGGGACGGTTCCAGGTCGAGCCGGGCGGGAGGGCGTCGGCCAGGCCCGCGAGCATGGCGTCGCGCCGCTCGCCGTACACGCGCGCCACGCGGGCCACATGGGCGTCCAGGTCCCGGTCGGCCAGGTAACGGGCGGCGGCGAGCTGGTTGACGGTCGGCGTGTGCAGGTCGGCGGCCTGCTTGGCGACCGTGCAGGCGCGGCGCAGCCCGGCCGGCGCGCGCAGCCAGCCCAGGCGCAGACCGGGGGCCATGACCTTGGAGAAGGAGCCGAGCAGGACGGTACGGTCCTCGGCGCCCGGGTGGGCCGCGATCCACGGCACCCGCTCGCCCTCGAAGCGCAGTTCGCCGTACGGGTCGTCCTCGACGATCCACAGCCCGTGCCGGGCGGCCACGGCGGCGACGGCGGCCCGGCGGGCGGCGGGCATCGTGCGACCGGTCGGGTTCTGGAAGGTGGGGACGGTGTAGAGCAGCTTGGGGCGCTCCCGGACGACCAGTTCCTCCAGCGCGGCCGGGTCGACGCCGTCCCCGTCGCCGGGCACCGCCACGAGCCGCGCCCCGGTGAGGCCGAAGGCCTGAAGGGCCGCCAGATAGCAGGGCCTTTCGACCAGCACGGTGTCCCCGGGCTCCAGCAGCGCGGTGGCGAGCAGGGACAGCGCCTGCTGCGAGCCGGTGGTGACGAGGATGTCGTCGGCGTCGGTGGCGAGCCCCCGCACGGACGTCCGCGCGGCGAGCGCGGCCCGCAGCTCCGGCTCACCCTCGGTGGTGGCGTACTGGAGCGCCCGCGCGGGCAGTTCGGCCAGCACCGCCCCGTAGGCCGCCGCGATCCCCTCGACGTCGAACAACTCCGGCGCGGGCAGCCCGCCGGCGAAGTTGATCACTTCGGGCCGTGCGGTGACGGCCAGGATGTCCCGTACCGGTGAACCTCCGATCGACCGGGCACGGGAGGCGAGCGGCGGCACGGGCGCGGATGGGGACGGCGCGGGCTCGACGACGGTCACGGGGCGGCTCCCTCGTTGGCGATACGGCTGCTTCCCGCACTGTAAGGAGCTAGGTGGTGCCTACAAGCAGCTTTCCGCGATACGGACGCCGGGTCTCCGCAAGGGCGCCGGAGACCGGGCCCGCTCCTCGTGTCCGGCGGAACGGCTAGGAGCCCTCCCCACCGGCCGGGATCCACCCCTCCGCGCCGGGCGGGAACTCGTACGCGGGACGGCCGTTGTTGCCGCTCGTGCGGAACGGCTCACCGCCGTCGTCGACGACGAGCGTGCCGTGCCGGTCCCCGCTGGACCAGGCCAGCTCCAGATACCACCGCACGTCGTAGGCCGAGGCGTCGGCCGTGATCCGCAAGACCTCCGGGTCGGACTCGCTCACCTTGAACGGCAGGTCCCGCTGCCCGGCCGCCGCCACCACGACCGGACGGGCCGCGTCGAGGGCCACGGTGAACGGACGCGTCGGCACGTCACCGCCGCAGCCGACGCCCATCGTGTAGTCGTTCCAGGCCAGGGGCGTGTCCTTGGAGACGACGTGCACGGTCAGGCTCTCCAGGACGACGGTCTCCTCCCCCGTGCCCTGCACGGTGACCGTCACCAGCTGCTCCCCCGCCGACACGGCCCCCACCGCGTCCACCCAGGCGGGCGCCCCCTGCTGGAACGGCGGCGGAGGGGCCTTCGCCGGCTCCCGGTCGATCAAGTAGTGCTGGGAGCAGGGGTCTTCCCAGGTGTACGGCCGCGTGTTGACGGTCAGCAGCGGGTCGGTCCCGCTCTCCCGCGCACTGTCGGCACCACCACCACCGCCGCCGGTGCGGCCGGTGGAGGGCGAGGCGGGCGGGGTCGTCCTCTTCGCCTCTTTGGAAGGGGAGTTGGAGGGGGAGTCGGCGGGCGAGGGCTTGGCCGAGGGTGAGGGGCCCGCGTCGGAGGCCGCGGCGCCCACGGGACCGCGACGGGCGTCGTCGCTCCCACGGCCGTCGTCGGAGAGGGGGTTCACCGCGAGGGCGACGCCACCGAGAACGGCGGCGACGGTGATTGCGGCGAGGAGGGCGGTACGGCGGCGGGGGCGGGAGGGGGTGGGAGTCGGGGTGGGAGTGGGGTCGACGGGCGCCGGTGCCGGAACAGCCTCTGGTGCCGGTGCCGGTGCCGGTGCCGGTGCCGGTGCCTGGTCCGCCGTCTTGCGGCCACGCCCCGCATCCGCCAGCACCCACCGCCGGTGCAGCTCCACCAGCTCCTCGGGCGAGGCCTTGCAGAGGCGGGCGAGCCGCTCCACGGGCGCGTAGTCGACCGGTACGGCGTCCCCGTTGCAGTAGCGGTGCAGCGTCGACGTACTCATGTGCAACCGCTTGGCCAGCACCCCGTAACTGAGCCCCGAACGGTCCTTCAACTCACGCAGTAATGCGGCGAACCCCTCACCGGCAGTGCCGTCGGACACCTTTCCTCCCACCCCGTCCATCCCGTTCCCCCGTTCCAGGGGAAGGGTGTTCCCCCAGGTCAGACCCATCGCGGGCGTTCCAGCGTCCCGTATCCCCCGCCGGTTGCTGCGCCCGGGACAAAAGATCGCACACGCTCTCCTCATCCACAGCCGACCCGGTCACACGGACAAGGAATCCAGACATGCGCACCTTCCGCCACGCCCGCCTCCTCGCCGCCGCGGGCGCCACCCTCGCCACGCTCGCCCTCACCGCCTGCGAGAGCGGCACGGGCACCCAGGACGAGGGCGCGTCGAAGCCGACGGCGTCGACGACCACGACGCCCCAGACCCCGAACGCCGAGCAGCCGACCGGGACGGCCGGGTCAACCGGATCGACCGGGACGCAGCAGCCGGCGCGGACCGAGCAGCCGTCCGCACCGGACCGGTCGACGGCGAGCGACGAGCCCGCCGCGCCCGCCCCGGCCGTCTGCAACGGCTCGAACACCAAGGTCACCGCCCAGCCGGTGGCCCGCCCCCTCAACCACATGCTGCTGACGGTGACCAACACCGGATCGAAGCCGTGCGCGCTCCTGTACTACCCGGTGCTCCGGTTCGACGAGATGCAGTGGGTGCCGCAGCCGATGGCGGACAGCAAGCCGCAGGCGGTGCCGACCCTGGACCCCGGCGGGTCCGGCTACGCGGGCGTCCTGCTCAGCGCGGCCGACGGCAGCGGCGAGGGCGGTACGACCGGCAAGAAGCTGACGGTCGCCTTCCAGGGCGCGACACCGAACAGTTCCGGCGGCGCCTCCGCGACTCCGACGCTGCCGGCGAAGGGCCTGTACTACGACAGCACGCTGGCGGTGACGTACTGGCAGGCGGAGGCGGAGGACGCGCTGCGCTACTGACGCTACTGACGCTCCTGCAGCTTCTGGGCCGCTTCGACGGCCCAGTAGGTGAGGATGTTCCGCGCCCCGGCCCGCTTGATCCCGGTGAGCGTCTCCAGAATGGCTCGATCCCGGTCGATCCAGCCCTTCTCGGCGGCGGCCTCGACCATGGAGTACTCGCCGGAGATCTGGTAGGCGGCCACGGGCACGTCCACGGCATCCGCGACGCGCGCGAGGATGTCGAGGTAGGGCCCGGCGGGCTTGACCATCACCATGTCGGCCCCCTCCTCGAGATCGAGGGCCAACTCCCGCAGGGACTCCCGGGCGTTGGCGGGGTCCTGCTGATAGGTCTTGCGGTCGCCCTGGAGGGAGGAGCCGACGGCCTCGCGGAAGGGGCCGTAGAAGGCGGACGCGTACTTGGCGGTGTAGGCGAGGATGGCGACGTCCTCCCGGCCGATCTGGTCCAGGGCGTCCCGGACGACCCCGATCTGCCCGTCCATCATCCCGCTGGGCCCGACGACATGGGCGCCGGCGTCGGCCTGGACCTGAGCCATCTCGGCGTACCGCTCGAGGGTGGCGTCGTTGTCGACGCGCCCCTGGTCGTCGAGCACCCCGCAGTGTCCGTGGTCGGTGGTCTCGTCGAGACACAGGTCGGACATCACGAGCAGGTCGTCGCCGACCTCGGCGCGCACGTCCCGCAGGGCGACCTGCAGGATGCCGTCGGGGTCGGTCCCGGGGGTCCCGAGGGCGTCCTTCTTGCTCTCCTCGGGCACGCCGAAGAGCATGATCCCGGAGATCCCGACGGCGACGGCCTCGGCGGCCGCCTTCTTCAGACTGTCCCGGGTGTGCTGCACGACGCCCGGCATGGCGGCGATCGGAACAGGCTCACCGACCCCTTCCCGCACGAAGGCCGGAAGGATGAAGTCGGCCGGATGCAACCGGGTCTCGGCAACCATCCGCCGCATGACAGCGGAACCCCGCAACCGCCGGGGCCGAGTCCCCGGAAAAGATCCATACGTCGTCATACCACCTACGCTACGCCCGCCCCGACCCCCCCGATGCCGACGCAATGTCGGCCTCCACTCCGGGGAGGCACCCCCGGCGCGGGCGCAGCAAAACCCACCTCACCTCAGCCCGGCACCCCCCGAACCGACGAGCATCCCGAACCAACCCACCCCCGGCCGCCAACCTGCACACCCCACCCCCACCAGTCATCCTGGAAGAACAAGCGCACCCAGGACCCCGACGGCCGCCCCCGACCGCCGCCGTCCCTCCGTACGCCCCCCGACGGAGGACCCCATGACCGCTCCCCACCCCACCCCCGACCTCTTCGCCCTCTCGGAGATCCAGGGCCCAGTCCTGCGCCCCCGCGACCCCGGCTACGGCGACGAAGTCACCGGCTTCAACCTCGCCGCCCTCCACGCCCCGGACGTGGTCGTAGGAGCCACCAGCCCCCACGACATCGTCACCGCCCTCCGCTGGGCCTCGGCCACGCACACACCCGTGGCCGTCCAGGCCACCGGTCACGGCGCCAACTTCCCCATCGACCACGGCCTGCTCATCAACACCGCCCGCATGACAGACGTGACGGTCGACCCGGAGACCCGCACCGCGACAGTCTCCGCGGGCGCCAAGTGGCGACACGTCCTGGACGCAGCCACCCCCCACGGCCTCGCCGCCCTCAGCGGCTCCGCCACCGACGCGGGAGCCATCGGCTACACCCTCGGCGGCGGCCTGCCCGTCCTGGGCCGCACCTACGGCTACGCGGCCGACCTGGTCCACAGCTTCCAGGTGGTCACCCCGGACGGCACCCTGCACGAAACGGACGCCACCCACGAACCGGAGCTGTTCTGGGCCCTGAAGGGCGGCAAGGGAAACGTGGGCGTGGTCACCTCCATGACCTGCGGCCTGCTCGAACTGCCCACCCTCCTCGGCGGCGGAATCTACTGCGAGGCCCAGCACGCCGAACCCCTCATGACCGCCTGGGCGGAGTGGATCAAGCACGTCCCGGAGACCATGTGCAGCGCGTTCACCCTGCTGCGCCTGCCCCCGATCCCGCAGATCCCCGAACCCCTGCGCGGCGGCTTCTGGGCCCGCGTCGCGGTGGCCTGGACCGCGGACCCCGCCGAGGGAGAAGCCCTGCTGGCACCGCTCCGCGAGGCCGCCCCGGTAGCCGTCGACCTGGTCGAGGAGATGCCGTACGCGGCGCTCGACCGCATCTACATGGAGCCCCAGGACCCGCTCCCCGCCCGCGAATCGTGCAGCCTGCTGCGCGAACTCCCGGCGGAGGCGATCCGCGCCTTCCTCGACGAGGCCGGCCCGCAGGCAGCCGACTACCCCCTGCTGGCGGTCGGCCTGCGCCACATGGGCGGCGCCCTGTCCCGCCCGGCCCGCACCGAGGACGCGATCTGCGCGCGGGACGCCGGCTTCCTCCTCGAAGCGGTGGGCGTGCTGGCCGCCCCGCCGGCGGCGGAGGCGATAGAGCGGGCCACGGCCTCCCTGCACCGCGCCATGGCCCCGTACGGCACCGGCCTCACCATGGTCAACATCCACGGCACCCCCGGCGACGCCGAGGACCGGGCCCGGGCCTGGACCCCGGAGGTCCTCACCCGCCTGCGCACGGCCAAGAAGACGTACGACCCGGCCAACCTGCTCCGCTACGGCCACACCGTCACCCAGTAACGGCGCCGGACATGCCACTGGGGCGGCACCGGTCCGGTGCCGCCCCAGCCGACCGTCACCTTCAGGTCGTCGTACGCCTGCGCCGCGCCCCCGGCCGCCGCTCGCTCGGCCGGGTCACCGCGTCCCCCGCCTCGACGGCCGCGGCCCTGCGCCTGGCGCCGAAGTCCGCCAGCGCCTCGGCCAGCTTGTGCACGGACGGCTCCGGAGCCATCACGTCCACCCGCAGCCCGTGCTCCTCGGCGGTCTTCGCCGTGGCGGGACCGATGCACGCGATCACGGTCACGTTGTGCGGCTTGCCGGCGATCCCGACCAGGTTGCGCACCGTGGAGGACGACGTGAAGAGAACGGCGTCGAAGCCACCCCCCTTGATCGCCTCCCGCGTCTCCGCCGGCGGCGGCGACGCCCGCACGGTCCGGTAGGCCGTGACGTCGTCCACCTCCCAGCCGAGCTCGATCAGCCCGGCGACCAGCGTCTCCGTGGCGATGTCGGCCCGCGGCAGGAACACCCGGTCGATCGGGTCGAAGACCGGGTCGTACGGCGGCCAGTCCTCCAGCAGGCCCGCGGCCGACTGCTCCCCGGACGGCACCAGATCCGGCTTCACGCCGAAGGCGATCAACGCCTTGGCCGTCTGCTCGCCCACCGCCGCGACCTTGATCCCGGCGAAGGCCCGCGCGTCGAGCCCGTACTCCTCGAACTTCTCCCGCACCGCCTTGACCGCGTTCACCGAGGTGAAGGCGATCCACTCGTACCGCCCGGTCACCAGCCCCTTGACCGCGCGCTCCATCTGCTGGGGCGTGCGCGGCGGCTCGACGGCGATGGTCGGCACCTCGTGCGGCACGGCCCCGTAGGACCGAAGCTGGTCGGAGAGCGAAGCCGCCTGCTCCTTGGTGCGCGGCACGAGCACTCGCCAGCCGAAGAGCGGCTTGGACTCGAACCACGACAGCTGGTCGCGCTGGGCGGCTGCGGAACGCTCACCGACCACGGCTATGACTTGCCGCCCGCCCTCCGGCGAGGGCAGCACCTTGGCCTGCTTCAGCGTCTGCGCGATGGTGCCGAGCGTGGCGGTCCAGGTCCGCTGACGAGTGGTCGTACCGGCGACCGTGACCGTCAGCGGCGTATCGGGCTTGCGCCCGGCCGCCACCAGCTCACCGGCGGCCGCGGCGACGGAGTCGAGGGTCGTCGAGACGACCACCGTGCCGTCGGAGGCGCCCACCTCCGTCCAGCACCGGTCGGACGCCGTGCGCGCGTCCACGAACCGCACGTCCGCGCCCTGCGCGTCGCGCAGCGGCACTCCGGCGTAGGCGGGCACACCGACCGCGGCCGCGACACCGGGGACGACCTCGAAGGGCACCCCCGCCGCGGCGCACGCCAGCATCTCCTCGGCGGCGTAGGCGTCGAGCCCGGGGTCCCCGGACACCGCACGCACGACCCGCCTGCCGCCCCGTGCGGCCTCCATGACAAGATGTGCGGCATCCCGCACAGCGGGTGCACCAGCGGTTGTTGACGTACCGTCAACGACCGCGAGCTGAGGCGTGCCTGTGCCCGGAACGGGGTCCGAGGACGGATCCGTGTTCACGACGGACACGCCTGACCTGGCGTGCACCCGGACGACCTCGAGCACCTCGTGCTCGGCGACGAGGACGTCCGCGTTCGCCAGCGCCTCGACGGCGCGCAGAGTCAGCAACCCCGGATCCCCGGGTCCGGCACCGAGGAAGGTGACGTGACCGTGTTCCAGGCCGGCGGAAAGGGCGGTGGGGCTCACTGTGCTCGCTCCCCCATCAGACCGGCCGCGCCCTGGGCAAGCATCTCGGCGGCGAGTTCGCGACCGAGTGCCAGCGCATGGTCGTGCGTCTCGGGCACGGGACCGGTGGTGGACAGCTGCACCGTACGAGAGCCGTCGGTCGTGCCGACGACGCCCCGCAGGCGCATCTCCTTGACAATCTGCCCGTCGCCCAGCAGGTCGGCCAGCGCGCCCACAGGGGCGGAGCAGCCGGCCTCCAGGGCGGCGAGCAGGGACCGTTCGGCAGTCACGGCGACCCGCGTGAACGGGTCGTCGAGCTCACCGAGCGCGGCGATCAGGTCCGCGTTGTCCGCGGAGCACTCGATCGCCAGGGCCCCCTGGCCGGGGGCGGGCAAAACTGTGTCGACCGAGAGGAAGTCGGTCACCTCGTCGCTGCGGCCGATGCGGTTCAGACCGGCGGCGGCGAGCACGACGGCGTCCAGCGCCCCGTCCCGCACGAACCCGATCCGCGTGTCGACGTTGCCGCGGATCGGCACCGTCTCGATGTCCAGCCCGTGGCTGCGCGCATACGCGTTCAGCTGCGCCATGCGGCGCGGCGAACCCGTACCGATGCGCGCCCCGCGCGGCAGGTCGGTGAACTTCAGCGCGTCCCGGGCGACGATCACGTCCCGCGGGTCCTCGCGCACCGGGATGGCGGCCAGCGCCAGGTCCTCGGGCTGCCCGGTGGGCAGGTCCTTCAGCGAGTGCACCGCGAAGTCGACCTCGCCGCGCAGCAGCGCCTCGCGCAGCGCGGTGACGAACACGCCCGTGCCGCCGATCTGCGCGAGGTTCTCCCGCGACACATCCCCGTACGTGGTGATCTCGACGAGCTCCACGGGCCTGCCGGTCGCCTGGCTCACGGCATCCGCCACCTGCCCGGACTGGGCCATGGCCAGCTTGCTGCGCCGGGTCCCGAGCCTCAGTGCCTTGTCTTTCATGCCGGCCCTCGGTCCTTCTCGGTGCTGTCCTCGGCCCGGGAGACGGCGGCCACCGTCTCGGGGTCGAGGTCGAACAGGGTCCGCAGTGCGTCCGCGTACCCGGCGCCGCCGGGTTCGGCCGCGAGCTGCTTGACCCGTACGGTCGGCGCGTGCAGGAGCTTGTCCACGACGCGCTTCACGGTCTGGGTGATCTCGCTGCGGTGCCTGTCGTCCATGCCCGGCAGCCGCCCTTCGAGCCGGGCGATCTCCCCGGCGACGACATCCGCGGCCATGGTGCGCAGCGCGACCACGGTCGGGGTGATGTGCGCGGCCCGCAGCGCCGCCCCGAAGGCGGCGACCTCGTCGGAGACGATACGGCGCACCTGGTCGACGTCGGCGGCCATCGGAGCGTCCGCCGAGGCGTCGGCGAGCGACTCGATGTCCACCAGCCGCACTCCGGCCAGCCGGTGCACGGCCGCGTCGATGTCCCGCGGCATCGCGAGGTCGAGCAGGTACAGCACGGGCTCGGGCCGCGCGGGCTCGGCGACCCGCTCGGGCCTGCGGCGCTCGGGGATCCGTCCGACGGTGGCCGCGGCAGCCGCGAGCGCGGCGATGGCCTCGGCCTCGTCGGGGGTGCTCTGCGGACGCGGGGCGTTGTCCACCCAGGCGGCGTGCTGCTCCAGCTCGGCGGCCCCCATCCCGGCCACGGCGGCTTCCCCGAGCACGGAGAAACCGGCGGTGGCCCGGACGGCGGGCAGGTCGAGCGGGCAGTTCTCCTCGACGGCGACGCCCGCAGGCTGGCGTACGGCGGGGGTGGCGTCCGCCGCGGCGGAGGCCGGCGCCTCGTCGGTGCCGGGCCAGGCGAGGGGCCCCCGGCCCGAGAGCGCCGCCGCGATCGTCTCCGCGGCCAGCACGAGTCCGGTCGCCCCGGTGCAGGACACCGTGACATCGGCACGTGTCAGTTCGTCGGGCACCGCGTTCATCGGCACCGCGCGGGCGAGCCCGGCCGCGCCCTCGTTCAGGATCTCGGCGAGCCGCTCGGCCCGGTCGGCCGTACGGTTCGCGATCACGATCTCGGCCACCCCGGCCCGCGCCAGCGTCGCCGCGGCCAGCGAGGACATCGACCCGGCGCCGATGACCAGCGCCTTCTTCCCGCGCACCCAGTCCTGCACGGCCGTACCGCCGGAGAGCTGCTCGAGTCCGAAGGTGACCAGGGACTGCCCGGCGCGGTCGATGCCGGTCTCGGAGTGGGCCCGCTTGCCGACTCGCAGGGCCTGCTGGAACAGGTCGTTCAGCAGGCGCCCCGCGGTGTGCAGGTCCTGCGCCCGGGCCAGCGAGTCCTTGATCTGCCCGAGGATCTGCCCCTCGCCGACGACCATGGAGTCCAGCCCGCAGGCCACCGAGAACAGATGGTGGACGGCCCGGTCCTCGTAGTGCACGTAGAGATAGGGCGTGAGCTCGTCCAGCCCCACCCCGCTGTGCTGGGCGAGCAGGGTGGACAGCTCGGCGACACCGGCGTGGAACTTGTCCACGTCGGCGTACAGCTCGATCCGGTTGCAGGTGGCGAGCACCGCGGCCTCGGTGGCCGGCTCGGCGGCAACCGTGTCCTGGACCAGCTTGATCTGGGCGTCCGCGCTCAGCGCGGCCCGCTCCAGCACGCTGACCGGGGCGCTGCGGTGGCTCAACCCCACGACGAGAAGGCTCATGCCGGCATCACGGCGGGTACGTCCCCGTCGGGTCCCTTGTCGCCGGACTCAGCGCGGACCGCGGGCACCGCACCGGCGCCGTCGGCCGCCGCGGCTTCCTCGCCGGCCTTGCGCTGCTCGTGGAAGGCGAGGATCTGCAGCTCGATGGAGAGGTCGACCTTGCGCACGTCGACGCCCTCGGGGACGTTCAGCACGGTCGGCGCGAAGTTCAGGATGGAGGTGACCCCGGCGGCGACCAGCCGGTCGCACACCTGCTGGGCGGCACCGGCGGGGGTGGCGATGACCCCGATGGACACGCCGTTGTCGTCGATGATCTTCTCGAGCTCGTCGGTGTGCTGCACCGGGATCCCGGCGACGGGCTTCCCGGCCATCGCGGGATCGGCGTCGATCAGCGCCGCGACCCGGAAGCCGCGCGAGGCGAAGCCGCCGTAGTTGGCCAGCGCGGCGCCGAGGTTTCCGATACCGACGATCACAACCGGCCAGTCCTGGGTCAGCCCCAGCTCGCGGGAGATCTGGTACACGAGATACTCGACGTCGTAGCCCACGCCACGCGTCCCGTAGGAGCCCAGGTAGGAGAAGTCCTTGCGCAGCTTCGCGGAGTTGACCCCCGCCGCGGCCGCGAGTTCCTCGGAGGACACCGTGGGTACCGAACGCTCGGAGAGTCCGGTCAGCGCGCGGAGGTACAGCGGAAGCCGGGCGACGGTGGCCTCGGGAATCCCTCGGCTACGGGTCGCCGGTCGGTGAGTTCGGCCAGTTGCCACGGTGCTCCTGCGGGTAGAGCGGGGCTGTAGGCGGTCATGCGTCCCCAGACCGCCCCGTCGAATGCAGGCTATGTCTTTGTGAACGCGTGCACAAAGATGGTGTCCGATTTGCCCGGCCAACGTGACCGGGGTCACGCGCGTCTGTCTCGGAGGCAAAACCGCACACTTCCCTCATCAATCTCGCCCCCAAGACCAACTCTCCATCGATCCTAAGCGACCGGCCGGACGAGTTGGACTAGTCGGTCAGTGCCTTGCGCAGGCGCTCCTCGCTCACCCGCCAGAACGTGTGCTGCTCTCCGTCGACGAGCACGACGGGGATCTGTTCCCAGTACTGGTCGTGGAGTTGGGGGTCCTGGGTGATGTCCTTCTGTTCCCACGGGACCCCCAGATCACCGCAGACCTTCTCGATGACGATCTGTGCGTCATCACACAGATGGCAGCCCGGCTTGCGGACGAGAGTGACGAGCCGGTCCTGGGGTGCCACGGCCTTGCGGCGGAAGAGTGGACTCATGTCAGCCATTCTCGCCCGCGGCGGGACGGGCGGGACAGCCGTGGAACGGCGCGGGAGCCCGGGGAGGGTGGCCGCCGCGGGGACGACTTCTTTAACGACACGGTCGCGGAGAGTTCACAGCCTCCCAACCTCGCGACTCCGGAACCACCGAACAAAATGGCTATGCTCACGCCATGGCCGCTCTCGGATGGCTCACTCCCCGTAGGCGCTCCGCCACGGCGCGGAGCGTGTTGGCAGGCGAGGCCTCGGCGGAGGCCGCGCGCAAGTTGGTCCCCCCGGAGGAGGAACCGGCGTTCCCCGTGCTCGGGGACGACCGGGCGGCGGCCTTCTTCGACCTGGACAACACCGTGATGCAGGGCGCCGCCCTGTTCCACTTCGGCCGCGGCCTGCACAAGCGGAAGTTCTTCGAGACCCGCGACCTGGCCCGCTTCGCCTGGCAGCAGGCGTGGTTCCGGCTGGCCGGCGTCGAGGATCCGGAGCACATGCAGGAGGCGCGCGACTCGGCGCTGTCGATCGTCAAGGGCCACCGGGTCTCCGAGCTGATGTCGATCGGCGAGGAGATCTACGACGAGTACATGGCCGAGCGGATCTGGCCGGGGACCCGGGCGCTGGCACAGGCCCACCTGGACGCGGGCCAGAAGGTGTGGCTGGTCACGGCGGCACCGGTGGAGATCGCCCAGGTGATCGCCCGCCGACTGGGCCTGACCGGCGCCCTCGGCACGGTGGCGGAGTCGGTGGACGGCGTCTACACGGGCAAGCTGGTCGGGGAACCCCTGCACGGCCCGGCGAAGGCGGAGGCGGTACGGGCGCTGGCGACGGCGGAGGGCCTGGACCTGACCCGCTGCGCGGCCTACAGCGACAGCCACAACGACATCCCGATGCTGTCCCTGGTGGGTCACCCCTACGCGATCAACCCGGACGCGAAGCTCCGCAGGCACGCCCGTGAACTGGACTGGCGCCTGCGCGACTACCGGACGGGCCGCAAGGCCGCCAAGGTCGGCATCCCCGCGGCGGCCGGAGTCGGCGCGGTGGCCGGCGGCACGGCCGCGGCGATCGCCATCTCCCGCCGCCGCCGCTGAACCGGCCCGCATCCGGGTCTGCGGCCGACCGGACCGCGCCCGACCGCGCCCACCTCTGATCACCACCACCCCGCGCCGACGGAACCAGGCCAATCGCAAGGCCGTACCCCCTCGACCCCCTGTCCAGCCCCCTTGGCTGCACACGGCCACAACACACCCCGGCCCTGACCGGAATACGCCCTCACCTGATCAACAAACGATCAGAGTGCGGCACTTGAACGGGCCTCATTCGGTTACAGAAGCGACGTAATCGATGATTTGAGCAACTGGGTGTAGCAGTGCCTGTACGAAGCGTTATTCTCCTCAGACGCAATCCGGTACCCCTCCGTCGCTACGACGGGTGAACGGTCCCGTACTGCACGTGATGGAAGCTCTGCCTCTGGGAGTCCCGTGTACCCACACGTCGGGGTTGACGCCTCGGGCCTGGCTACGCTGCGCGCAACGGTCCAAGACCTGTTGCGCGGCTTCGTCCCCACCGCGTACGCCGTCCCCACCCTTGCCGTAGCCGCCACCCCCGTCGGGCCGTGCTACGCGCTCGCCGACGGCGGACCCGCCGTCGGCAGACGGGGGCGTTCGACCGGTGCCACGACCGCCCGGCGTCCGGCCGCTGACAGCGACAGCGCCCGCATGATGGATCTCGTCGAACGCGCACAGGCCGGCGAGGCCGACGCCTTCGGGCGTCTCTACGACCAGTACAGCGACACTGTCTACCGGTACATCTATTACCGCGTGGGCGGAAAGGCCACCGCCGAGGACCTTACGAGCGAGACCTTTCTGCGCGCCCTCCGGCGGATCGGCACCTTCACCTGGCAGGGCCGTGACTTCGGCGCCTGGCTCGTCACCATCGCCCGCAATCTCGTCGCCGACCACTTCAAGTCCAGCCGCTTCCGGCTGGAGGTCACCACCGGCGAGATGCTCGACGCCAACGAGGTCGAGCGCTCCCCCGAGGACTCGGTGCTGGAGTCGCTGTCCAACGCGGCCCTGCTGGACGCCGTCCGGCGGCTCAATCCGCAGCAGCAGGAGTGCGTCACGCTCCGCTTCCTCCAGGGCCTCTCCGTCGCCGAGACCGCCCGCGTCATGGGCAAGAACGAAGGGGCCATCAAGACCCTCCAGTACCGCGCCGTCCGCACCCTCGCCCGGCTCCTGCCGGATGACGCCCGCTGACCGCATACGCTCAGTAATAACCAACTTGCTTTCGGTGAAAGTCCGTTGACTCCCCGATCCGATCATCCGCCGTCCGTAACCCAAGTGCCGCGACGCTCGTTGTGCGGGATGCAGGCTCCCTGTGGTCACTACCCGGCCGCCGCCGATCACACGATCGGGTGGATGTGGTCGGGTCGTGCAACCCTCAGGACCCCCTGGGGAGTCGACCGTCATGACGAGAGGAGGTGCCGCCAGTGATCGCGAACGTATCGGCGCACCGGCGGGCGAACGCCTTCGCCCTGGCCCTGGAGGAGCAGTCCGACCGGGGCACGGCGGCCGAGCAGTCCGAAGGACCGGCACCGGCCCCGGCTGCTGCGGAACAGACCGAGGCGGGTCGCCTGCTGGCCCTCGCCTCGGGTCTCGGCGAACTGCCCAAGCCGGAGATGGATCCGGAGGTCAAGGTCGTCCAGCGGGCCCAGCTCGTGGCCGCGATGGAGGCCATGCTCCTGGAGGGCGCGGGCGGCGGGGCGGATTCCGCCGTACCCGAGCAGCGCTCCCATCGGGCCCGGGGCGCCCATCGGGCGAGCCCGCTCGGCAAACTGCGCCCGCGTTCCCGGCTCACCAAGGGCCTGGCCGCGGGCGGTCTCAGCGTCGGGGTCGCCGCCGGCGCCTTCGGCGGAGTCGCCGCCGCCAGCGGTGACGCCCTGCCCGGTGACTCGCTCTACGGCCTCAAGCGCGGCATCGAGGACTTCAAGCGCGGTCTCACCGACGGCGACAGCGAGCGCGGCCAGGTCTTCCTCGACCAGGCCTCCACCCGGCTCAGCGAAGCGCGCCGGCTGATGGAGCGCGACCGCGGCGGCCACCTCGACCACGAGTCCCTCGGCGAGATCCGCCGCGCCCTGTCCGGGATGCACCACGACGCCTCGGAGGGCCACCGGCTGCTCTCCGCGGCGTACGCGGCCGACCCGGACTCGCTCGGCCCCATGCAGGCGCTGTCCGCGTTCTCCCGCTCGCACCGCGACACCTGGGGCGCCCTGCGCGACCGGCTCCCCGTGCAGCTCGGCGACGTCGGCGAGCGGGTGTCGTCGGTCTTCGACGCCATAGACGAAGAGGTGGCCCCGCTGCAGTCCCTGCTGCCCGAGCCCCCCGCCAAGGGCGGCGGCTCCGGCCCCCGGCAGGGCGGTTCCGGCGCGGCCTCCACCGGCACGTCCGGCACGGACCGCTCCGCGGCCCCCAGCAGCGGCAACACCGCCTCCGACGGCCGCCAGTCCAGCAGCGGCGGCCCCAGCAGGTCCGCGAGTTCCGGCAGCGAGGACGACGGCCTGCTCGGCGGAAACACCGGCGGCCTGCTCGACCCGCCGAAGGACAGCGCGGGCAGTACGACTCCGTCGACCAGCACCCCGCCGGTGCCGGAGCCGGATGTCACCCTCCCGCCGCTCCTCCCGGGCCTGCTCCCCGGGCTCGGCATCGAGGGCGAGGACGCGGACTAGCCGGCCACGCGGATCGGGGGCGCCCTTCTCAGGAAGGGCGCCCCCGTTGCCGTATAAACGTTTCTTCGGTCCGCCCGTCTGCGGCAGGGCTCAGAAGAAGACCGACCTGCGCTGCACCAGCAGCTTGTAGAGGGTGTGCTGGATCTGCTCCCTGACCTGGTCCGTCAGGTTGAACATCAGCATCGGGTCCTCGGCCGCCTCCATCGGATAGCCGTCCGTGAGGATCGGCTCGCCGAACTGGATCGTCCACTTCGTCGGCAGCGGGATCGCGCCGAGCGGGCCGAGCCAGGGGAAGGTCGGGGTCAGCGGGAAGTACGGGAATCCGAGGACCCGGGCCAGCGTCTTGGCGTTGCCGATCATCGGGTAGATCTCCTCCGCGCCCACGATCGAGCACGGGATGATCGGGGCGCCCTGGCGCAGCGCCGTGGAGACGAAGCCGCCGCGGCCGAAGCGCTGGAGCTTGTAGCGCTCGCTGAAGGGCTTGCCGATGCCCTTGAAGCCCTCCGGCATCACCCCGACGAGCTCGCCCTGGCCGAGGAGGCGTTCGGCGTCCTCCGCGCAGGCCAGGGTGTGGCCGAGCTTGCGGGCGAGTTCGTTGACCACCGGCAGCATGAAGACCAGGTCCGCGGCGAGCAGCCGCAGATGACGCCCGGCGGGGTGGTTGTCGTGGACGGCGACCTGCATCATCAAGCCGTCCAGCGGCAGGGTGCCGGAGTGGTTGGCGACGATCAGGGCGCCGCCCTCGGACGGGATGTTCTCCACGCCCTTCACCTCGACCCGGAAGTACTTCTCGTACACCGGGCGCAGCAGCGACATCAGGACCTGGTCGGTCAGCTCCTCGTCGTAGCCGAAGTCGTCGACCTCGTAGTCCCCGGTGAGGCGGCGGCGCAGAAAGGACAGACCGCCCGCGAGGCGCCGCTCCAGGCCGCCGCCGTCCTGCGGCTCCTGCTTCTCTTCAGTCACCTGGACATCATCCTGCGCGGCCGCCGGGTCGGGCAGGGGCTGGACCTCACGGACCTCACGCACCAGCGCGGGGTCCGCGCCGGTGCGCCGGTTCCCCGTGCTCCGGCGCCGCGGCGGCCGCTGTACGGCGCCCGCGCGGGACCGGTCGTCGTCGAACGGAATGACCTTGGCGTCCGCCATCGTTGATGCGCTCCTCAGTTGGCGCTCTGCGTCGGGGGGTGACCGCTGCCCTCGAGGGACAGCGCGGCGATCCGGTCGACGGCCCCCGCGAGGGCCTCCGGCGGGAGCAGTCCGGGTCCGCGGCTGCGCGCGAAGTCCGCGAAGGTCTCCGCGGTGGTGTACTTCGGCCGGAAGCCGAGCGTCTCGCGCATCTGGTCCGTGGACACGACCCGGCCGTGGGTGAGCAGCCGGATCTGTTCGGGCGAGAAGTCCGTCATGCCGAGCGTGCGCACCAGCGAGCCGGCCCAGGTGACGGCGGGCAGCAGCAGGGGCACGGTGGGCCGGCCGAGCCGTCGCGCGCACTGCGACAGCAGCAGGACTCCGTCACCGGCGATATTGAAGGTGCCGCTGTTGAGAGTGCCGCGCTCGGGTTCGTGCGAGCCGATCCGCAGCACCTCGATCACATCGTCCTCGTGCACGAACTGCAGCCGCGGGTCGTAGCCGAACACGGTCGGCAGCACGGGCAGCGAGAAGTACGCCGCGAGGGGCGAGTCCGCTGTCGGGCCGAGGATGTTGGCGAACCGCAGCACGCAGACCGCGACGTCCGGCCGCCGCCGGGCGAAGCCGCGCACATAGCCCTCGACCTCGACGGTGTCCTTGGCGAACCCGCCGCTCGGCAGGGACTTGGGCGGGGTGGTCTCGGTGAACACGGCGGGATCGCGCGGCGCCGACCCGTAGACGTTCGTACTGGACTTCACCACCAGCCGCTGCACGGTCGGCGACTTCTGGCAGGCCCCGAGCAGCTGCATGGTGCCGATGACGTTGGTCTCCTTGACCGCGGTCCGGCTGCTGGTGCCGAGCGCCGTGCCCGTCACATCCAGGTGTACGACCGTGTCGGCGCCCGTCTCGGCCAGGACCCGCGCTATGCCGGCCTGCCGGATGTCGGCCTGGATGAAGTCCGCACCGCCCAGATGATGCTCGGGCGGGATCGCGTCCACGCCGACGACCCGGTCGACCCCTGGGTCACGCTGGATCCGTCGTACGAACCGGCCCCCCAGTTGACGGGCCACTCCGGTCACGAGCACGACCTTGCCCAAGATCAGCGCCTTCCTTCCAGGAATCGTCCAGACCTGATGTACCGCTGCTCGTTACCCTGCCGGGTTCCCCGTGTGCCGCCAACTTAGCGGGTCGGTGTCGCCCTGTGATGACCACCCGCTGCGCGAAGTGACGGCACCCCCGGACGTACGAACAGACCAAGCCATCCCGGCGGCCGGGCCTACGCACAGGGTCCGGTCCGCCGCACACCGGCCCGGGAAACGCGCGTGGCCCCCCACCGGATCCGGTGGGGGGCCACACATACGCTCTCGCGGCTCGCGTCGCGAACCTACTTCTTGTTACGACGCTGAACGCGCGTGCGCTTGAGCAGCTTGCGGTGCTTCTTCTTGGCCATCCGCTTGCGCCGCTTCTTGATAACAGAGCCCACGACTACCCTCGCTCACTTCTCATCACTCGGTGTTTGGGCGCCATGGGCCCACACGACCTACGAGGGGCTAGCCTACCCGCCCGAGCGCTGAGGTCGTAATCGAGGTGGACGGGGGAGATCCGGTGGTGCCCTGAGGATCCCCCCGGACCCCGTGCCATCAGGCTGTTTCCACCCCCACATAACTCTCGCGGAGGTACTCGTGCACCGCTTGCTCGGGGACGCGGAAGGACCGCCCCACCCGGATCGCGGGCAGATGACCGCTGTGCACCAGCCGGTACACGGTCATCTTCGACACTCGCATCACCGAGGCGACTTCCGCCACGGTAAGGAACTGAACCTCGTTCAGAGGCCTCTCGCCAGCTGCAGCCATGACACACCTGAACCTTCCGCACTCGACGGCCACCGGCTTCCCCTTCCGGTGACTCTTCGTCGTTGCGTGCTCACTCCCCAATGTAGGGGCGGGTGATGCGAGTGGGGAAGAGGTGCACCCATCGGCGGCCTACTGTGACAGACACGCTCGATTGAGTACGTAGCGGGTAAGCGGCCGGTAGTAATCAGACCGCACAGCGTCATCAAGTGGAACGACGACGGACACGGTCCCCTCGGCCTCCCCCACGAAGAGCGCGGGGTCATCGGTATCGGCGAGACCAATGGCCTCAAACCCCAGCTGACCTGCTCCGCAGACCCAGCCGTGATCCCCGATGACCAGCTCCGGCAACGGCCCTCCGGCCTCGGCCGCAGCGGCCAGCGCGGTACGAACCGGGAGGGGCGAGTGCGTGTGTGCGCCGGTCTCACAACCGGAGCTCAAGCGGCCCGGTTCCCGCACGAGCGCGACTCCTCGTACGTAGTCCAGGTTGTACGTGCGTAGACCGAACCGGGTCGTTATGTCGACACAGCGACCCTGCGCCGGTGTGAGGACAACACAGCCTGCCGCCGACAGAGCGTCCGCCAAAGCGACGTAGAAACCGAGCAGTCGATGCGGATGTCCGGTGCCGATCAGCACGGGGCCGCTGCGCTGAGCGACGGCCGCGATCCGGGCGGCGAAGGAGTCGAGAGCGGCAACCGTTCGGGCCGGATCGATCACATCATGCCCGTCCACGCGCGAGGGATCAGCGGAAACCCCGCATTTGTCGGCCATGAGTGCGACCAATTCCCGGGCCTCCCAGGAACATTGCGGGTCAATCCCGAGCAGAACCCTCGGGTCCCGGGCGGCGAAGAGCCGATAACTCCGCAGACTCGCCTCCCGCGAGGTGGCCACCACCCCCGCCAGCCGAGCAGCGACCAGATGAGCTCGCAGAGCACCGATGGACAACACGGGAGCGATGCTGACGCACGATCCCCCACGGGAGGACCGGAACAGCGGAACTTCCCACGGTCGGCGTAAGCGTTTTCAGCCCGTCCGGCGTCCGAGGACGAGGCCCCCTTCAACCTCTACGGCAGCAGCCCCCGCAACGGAAACACCGCCCGCCGAGCCGCCAGCACAGCCTGGTCCAGCCGATCCGCAGGGTCGTACCCCGCCTCCCAGGCCTCCCACTGCACCGGCCACCGCCCGTCCGTCATCCGCGCCGGCGCCAACTGCCGCGTACGAGCGAACACTTCCTGCCGCCATCCCTCAGGGATCATGGCCTCCGGCGCGATCTCCCGCCCCGCCGCGATCCCCACCAGATGCGTCCACGACCGCGGCACCACATCCACCACCGCGTACCCGCCACCCCCGAGCGCCACCCAGCGCCCATCGGCGTACTCGTGCGCCAGCTCGTGGCAGGCGACCTGCACAGCCCGCTGCGCGTCCAACGACACCGCCAGATGCGCCAGCGGATCCTCGAAGTGCGTGTCCGCCCCGTGCTGCGTCACCAACACCTGCGGCCGAAAATCGGCGATCAACTCCGGCACCACCGAATGAAACGCCCGCAGCCACCCCGCGTCCCCGGTCCCCGCCGGCAACGCCACATTCACGGCGGACCCCTCGGCCTCCCCCGCCGCCCCGGTCTCCTCCGGCCACCCGGTCTGCGGGAACAGGGTCCGCGGATGCTCGTGCAGGGAGATCGTCAGAACCCGCGGGTCCTCCCAGAAGGCGGCCTGCACTCCGTCCCCGTGGTGCACGTCCACGTCCACGTACGCGACCCGCTCGGCGCCCAGCTCCAGCAACCGCGCGATGGCCACCGACGCGTCGTTGTAGATGCAGAATCCCGACGCTCCCCCGGGCATCGCATGATGCAGCCCACCCGCGAAGTTCACCGCGTGCAGCGCATCCCCCCGCCACACCGCCTCAGCGGCCCCCACCGACTGCCCCGCGATCAGCGCCGAGACCTCGTGCATCCCCGCGAACGCCGGATCGTCGAGCGTCCCCAGCCCGTACGACCCGTCCGCGGCCCGCGGCTCCACCGACGCCGCCTTCACGGCCGCGATGTAGTCCTCCCGGTGCACGAGCCGCAAGGTCGACTCCCCCGCCGCCTTCGCCGCGACCACATCCACGTCCCGGTCGAGCCCGAAGGCCTCGACCAGTCCCCGGGTCAGAGCGAGCCGGACCGGATCCATCGGATGCTCCGGACCGAAGTCATAGCCCGTTACTGCCTCGTCCCACATCAGCTGTGCGCGCCCGCTCATGCCCGCCACCGTATCGGTCCGGTTGAGCGTCGAACGACCGGGCATACACGAGCGTCACCACCACCAACACCATCGGCACAAGCATCGCCCCGCGATAACTCCACGCATCCCCCAAGGCGCCCACCAACGGCGAACCAACCAGAAAACCGACATAGTTGAACACATTCAGCCGCGCAACGGCCGCGTCGGACGCCCCCGGGAACAACCGCCCCGCCGCGGCGAAGGTCTGCGGCACCAACACGCACAACCCCAGCCCCACCAAGGTGAATCCGAGCATCCCGACCCACGCCCCGGGCGCCACGGCCACGACGGCGAACCCACCCGCCGCGACCACCGTCCCACCGCGCACCACCGCCACGGCCCCGAACCGCCGCACCCCGAAGTCCCCGAGGGACCGCCCCAGCAGCGTCGTCACCATGTAGACGGCATACGGCACGGTCGCGAGCTGCTCACTGCTCCCCAGCACGTCCTGGAGATACTTCGCACTCCAGTTGGAGACCGTGGAGTCCCCGATGTACGCGAAGGTCATCACCAGACACAACGGCAACAGCACCTTGAACCCGACGCCGGCCGCGGACCCCTGCGCAGCCTCCTCCCGCACCGCCGCGGCCGGCTCCCCGTCGGCGTACCACCGGCTCCCCGCGAAGGCGGCAGGCAGCAGCACGACCACGACCGGCAGATACGACACGAACAGCGCGAGATCCCAGTGCGCCCCCGCCCACGCCAGCGAGGCCCCCAGAATCCCGCCCAGGCTGTACGCGGCATGGAAACTGAGCATGATGCTGCGCCCGTACGACCGCTGCAGACTCACCCCGAGCATGTTCATGGAGGCGTCCAGCGCCCCCACCGCAAGCCCGAACGCCCCGAGCGCCAGGGCCAGCGCAAGCATCCGGTCCCCGGCGGCGACCCCGAGCAGCGCCAGGAACACCACCGGCTGGGACCACCGCAGCACCCTGCTGGGCGGCACCCGCTTCACCAGCCGCCCGGTCGCCACGCTCCCGACCCCGGCGAGGATCGGCACGGCGGCGAGGAAGACCGGCAGCAGCGCGTCGGAGACCCCGTACCGGTCCTGGATGGCCGGGATCCGGGTCACCAGCAGCGCGAAAGCGACGCCCTGGGCGAAGAAGCTGAACGCCAGCGAGGCCCTGCCGCGCCGCAGCACATCAGTCATGGCGGGAGCGTAGGGCCCCGGCGTACTCGTGGGTAGATCCAGCCAAAGATGAGTTCTCCTCAGCTTTGGTCAGCCCAGCAGATCGCGCAACTCCCCCATGGCGCCGAAGAGTCCGGTGGCACCCGCCAGCCGCGAGGCGGGCGTCATCGCGGTGAACCCGTAGACATCCATTCCGGCCGCGACGGCAGCCCGCACCCCCAGCGGACTGTCCTCCACGACCACACACCGCTCCGGCGCGACCCCCATCCGCTCGGCCGCGTACAGAAACAGATCCGGCGCCGGCTTCCCCCGCCCGACGTCCTGCGAGCTGAATATCCGCTCCTCCTCGAACCACCGCGCCAGCCCGGTCGTCCGATGCCCCACCCGAATCCGCTCATGACTCCCGGAGGAGGCCACACAGTAGGGAACCCCGTCCGCGGCCAGCTTCTCCAGCACCCCCTCAGCTCCGGCCACGGGCTTCAACTCCCGCTCGAAGGCAGCGAACACCCGAGCGTGAAAGACATCGTCGAAGTCCCCCGGAAGCCGCTCCCCGGTCCGCTCCTCGATCAGATCGTGTACGCGATGCATGGCGGCGCCCATGTACTCGCGCAGCGAGTCCTCGTAGGTGGTCGGGTGCCCCAGCTCGGTGAGATAGGCGGCGAGCAGCCGGTTGGAGATGGGCTCACTGTCGACGAGCACACCGTCGTTGTCGAAGATCACGAGGTCATAGCGCATGACAAAGAGCCTAAACGCAGAAAACCCCCGTACCGAATAAACGGTACGGGGGTTCT
>NZ_JAMJFL010000019.1 GCF_023544665.1 Streptomyces sp. YS415 | reverse complement strand
ACACCGCGTCCACCTCGGGCCGGAAAGCCGCCGCCAGTCGGGTCACGACCGGCAGCGAGTCGTCCCGCAGGGCACCTGCCGCGCGAAGAAGAACCTTTCGCCGCCCGGCGGGAACCCCGGCCGCCGCCCGTTCCAGGATGTCGGCGCCCTCCTCCAGGACCACCCCGGTGTCGATCCGGGCCGGGACCTTGATGCGGGCGGTGTGCCGCCAGGTGGTCACCGGGTCGCTCCACGCCTCCACATGGAACGTCCACAGGCCCTCGGCGTCGGGGGTGACCTCGGCGCCCCAGCGGTCGCTGCCCGGCGCCAGTTCGCGCATCGGCGTCCAGGGACCGGGACGCCCCTTCGGATCACGCAGCACGACATTGGCGGCCACGGCATCGTGCCCCTCGCGGAACACGGTCGCCGAGACCTCGAACGTCTCGCCCACGACCGCCTTCGCCGGGCGCCTGCCGCAGTCCACGGCCGGCCCTACGTGCCGAACCGGGATACGGCCGATGGCCGCGGTTGCCTTCATGGTGTCGCCTCCGCCGTGCTCATGGCCGGACCCCTCAAGGGCCCGGCCGGGGATTCAAGCTGCGCCGGCAGGATCTACCGGCCGGCCCGGGAACGCCGCTTGGTGATCGGTGGACCCCGTCTCGCGGCGACCCCCGGTCGGGGGCGCTCGTTCTGCTCGCGCAGATACGTGCCGAGGCTGCTGCGCAGATAGTGCTCGGCCGCGTCCGCGGCCTCGCGCGCGCAGCGCTTGCCCATCAGCACGCACAGCGTGTAGCCCGAGTCCTCGAATGTGGCCCGCACCGCGCGGTCGTTCGGGGACGCGAGCATCACGCGTTCCCAGGCCCGATAACGCCCAAGCTGGCGGGCGACTTCGGCTTTGGCCGGTAGCAACATGACGCCGTTCACCTCTCGGGATTCATGGCACGAAACCACACGAAGAGGGGTGGTCGTGCGCGCGACACGGATGCCTTACGGGCATGGAGGTCTTCACTCATGGTGCACGCGCGACGACCCAGCGTCTTGTTAGAGCTTCAACGAATCCGAAGGATCCCCCGGTTGACTCCTCGTGTTGCACGAATGGCGTAGCCCTCACACCCTTGAGGTGACTCAGAAGCGATCAATGCTCACGCTTCGCGTTCGGGGCCCGTCCCGCGGGGACGGGGGAAGTGCCGAGCCTCGCCGGTGAGGAGCCAACAAGATGAAGACCGCAGTGCCCTGCTACTACCACCTCGACGTGGAAGTCAGCCCTGAACGGGTCGGACAGGTCAGGCGCATCCTGGCCGCTCACCTCCGGTTCTGGGACCTGGAGAACCTGGTGGAGCCCGTGTGCGGCGGCGCCGAACTGCTGCTCAACGCCATCGAGGAGCACGCCACCGACAAGAACACGTCGATCGAGATGTGGTGGAACGGACAGCACCTGATCACGGCGATCGGGGACAACAACCGTGATCTGCGCCCGGACCAGGACCTCCGCGCCTGTCTGGAGCACATCGCCGCGATCAGCGACGGCTGGGGGTGCTGCGCCACGGACACCGGCAGCAAGGTCATCTGGTTCTCGCAGCGTGCCCGCGCCGGCGAGCGCGTCCCGCTGGTCCCGACGGCCCCGGCGCCCAGCCTGCGCGAGGGCCTCGATGTGCCCCGTGAGGTCCCGGCCGCCGCGCTGGCCGGCCCGGCGAGCACTCCGGAGCGAGTGCTGGAGGAGGCGCGGTGACCGCGCGCAAGCATGGTGCAGGGGTGCACGCCTGGAGCGGGCACCCCTACCCGCTGGGTGCCGCCTACGACGGCCAGGGCACGAACTTCGCCCTGTTCAGCGAGGTCGCCGAGCGGGTCGAGCTGATCCTGGTCGACGACGCGGGCAAGCACACCGGCGTCGAACTGAGCGAGGTCGACGGCTTCGTCTGGCACGGCTACCTGCCCGGAGTCGGCCCCGGCCAGCGGTACGGCTACCGGGTGCACGGCCCCTGGGCCCCGGCCGTCGGCCACCGGTGCAATCCGAAGAAGCTGCTGCTCGACCCGTACACCCAGGCGGTGGACGGGCAGATGGACAACCACGCCTCGCTCTTCGAGCGCGCCCCCGAGGGTCCCGCCCCGGCGGACAGCGCCGGGCACACCATGCTCGGCGTGGTGACCGACCCCTACTTCGACTGGGGCGACGACCGTCCACCCAGACGGCCGTACGCGGACACCGTCATCTACGAGGCCCACGTCCGCGGCCTGACCCGCACCCACCCGGACGTGCCTCCCGAACTGCGCGGGACCTACGCCGGGCTCGCGCACCCCGCCGTCGTCGAGCACCTGACCTCGCTCGGGGTCACGGCCGTCGAGCTGATGCCCGTGCACCAGTTCGTCCAGGACGGCGTGCTGACCGACCGGGGCCTGTCGAACTACTGGGGCTACAACACCATCGGCTTCTTCGCGCCGCACAACGCCTACGCCGCCCACGGCACCCGGGGCCAGCAGGTCACCGAGTTCAAGGCGATGGTGAAGGCGCTGCACGAGGCCGGTCTCGAAGTGATCCTCGACGTGGTCTACAACCACACCGCCGAGGGCAACGAGAAGGGCCCCACCCTGTCCTTCCGGGGCATCGACAACGCCTCCTACTACCGGCTGGTGGACGGCGACTGGTCGCACTACTACGACACCACCGGCACCGGCAACAGCCTGCTGATGCGGCACCCCTACGTGCTCCAGCTGATCATGGACTCGCTGCGGTACTGGGTCACCGAGATGCACGTCGACGGCTTCCGCTTCGACCTCGCGGCGACCCTGGCCCGCCAGTTCCACGAGGTGGACCGGCTCTCGGCGTTCTTCGACCTGATCCAGCAGGATCCGGTGATCAGCCGCGTCAAGCTGATCGCCGAGCCGTGGGACGTCGGCGAGGGCGGCTACCAGGTCGGCAACTTCCCGCCGCTGTGGTCGGAGTGGAACGGCAAGTACCGCGACACCGTGCGCGACTTCTGGCGCGGCGGCGAACACACCCTCGGCGACTTCGCCTCCCGGCTGACGGGCTCCTCCGACCTGTACCAGCACAGCAGGCGCCGGCCGCGCGCCAGCGTCAACTTCGTCACCGCGCACGACGGTTTCACGCTGCGCGACCTCGTCTCGTACAACGACAAGCACAACGAGGCCAACGGCGAGGGCAACCGGGACGGCGAGAGCGACAACCGGTCCTGGAACTGCGGCGCGGAGGGCGAGACCCGCGATCCGGCCGTGCTGGAGCTGCGCGCCCGCCAGCAGCGCAACTTCCTCGCCACGCTGCTGCTGTCGCAGGGCATCCCGATGCTCTGCCACGGCGACGAACTCGGCCGCACCCAGCGCGGCAACAACAACGCCTACTGCCAGGACAACGAGGTCTCCTGGATCGACTGGCGGCTGACCGGGGAGCAGCAGGCCCTCGCCGACTTCACCCGGTACGTGATCGGACTGCGCCGCGCCCACCCCGTGCTGCGCCGGCGCCGCTTCTTCCGCGGTGAGACGGTGACGCACGCGGGCCAGCCGCTGCCCGACCTGGTCTGGCTGCTGCCGGACGCCCGCGAGATGACGGAGGAGGACTGGCAGCGCTCCGACGCCCACTGCGTCGGCGTGTTCCTCAACGGCGACGCCATCGCCGAGCCCGACCAGTGCGGCCGGCCCGTCGTGGACGACTCCTTCCTGCTCCTGCTCAACAGCTACTGGGAGCCGGTGGACTTCCAGCTGCCGGACGCCACCTTCGGCGAACGCTGGACCACCCTGATCGACACCGCGGAACCGGCGGCCCCGGACGAGACCGAGCACAAGGCGGCCACCACGATGACGGTCACCGCCCGCAGCCTCGTCCTGCTGTCCCGCCCGTCCCGGACCCGTGCCCGTACGGCCGGCGCCTAGCGCCCGCGGCGGGAGGTCACGGTGAACTGAGCGCCGTCGGAGTCGCGCAGCACGGCCTCGTCCTCGTCCATCGACAGGACGCTGCCGCCGTGCTGTTCCGCGGCCCGGGCGCAGCCCGCCACGTCGGAGACGGCGAAGTGGACCTGCCAGTGGGGCCGGATGGTGGGGTCGGGGGCGGCACCGAGCGCCCCCGACTCGATCTTGGCCACCACGTCGCCGCCGCTGCGCAGCACGACCTCGCCGCCTTCGTAGTGGACCTCGCAGCAGCCGGGGCGCTCCGAGGCCCAGTCCAGCACCTCGCCGTAGAAGATCGCGGAGTCGAAGGCGTCGCGGGTGTGCAGGCGGATGAAGGCCGGGGTGGAGCGGCGCCAGGTGTCCCAGTCGCCGACGAGTTCGCCCTCCCAGATGCCGAAGGTCGCGCCGTCCCGGTCGGCGAGCAGCGCCGCCCGCCCGGGCGGGAAGGAGATCGGCCCGACCGCGGCCGTACCACCGCGCTCCTGGACCTTCGCGACGGCCTCGTCCGCGCTGCGCACGGCGAAGTACGGCGTCCACGCGACCGCCATCTGCCACATGGTGGCGACGGCGGCGATCCCGGCGACGGGCACGCCGTCGGCCAACGCGATGCGGAATCGCTCGCCGAGCCTGCCGGTGCGCCAGCGCCAGCCGAGGACGGCACTGTAGAAGTCCTCGGTGCTCCCCAGATCCCGGCTGGTCAGGCTCACCCAGCAGGGTGCGCCGAAGACGGCATGCGTGGAGACGAGGTCCCTCGTACCGCTGGGGAGCTTTGTGTCGTGGTTCATGGCTGTCGCGTCCTGGTCTCGCCGGGCCGGCGGCCACCGGCGTCTCTTACCAGTGTCCGGCCGGTACCTCTGACGGCGCCTGCCGAGTACCCCGGCCGCCGCGCTGAAACAATGATGATTCCACCCTTTGCCCGGTGGCATACCGCTGCCCGAGTGACGAGGATGGATGTGTGACCCAGGTACCCCACGAGCCTGCCGACCAGTCCGGACGGATCTCCGAGCTCCAGCGGGAGGTCGAGCAGCTGAAAGAGGCCGTCGTCTCGCACGCCGTCGTGGACCAGGCGATCGGCATGATCGTGGCCCTCGGCCGCGTCGCCCCGGCCCAGGGCTGGGCGGTCCTGAAGGACGTCTCCCAGCACACCAACATCAAGCTCCGCAATGTCGCGGACCTGATCCTGATCTGGGGCCGCGACGGGCAGATGCCCCCGGAGATCCGCGCGGAGCTGGAGGATGCCCTCGACCGTCACGGTCCGACGCAGATCCCGGGGACGCCAGGGGCCCCGTAGGGCCCCCGCCGCTAGCGGTGCTGGACGAGCAGTTCCTCACGCAGTTGGGCGAAGCAGCCGCTGAGCAGTCGCGAGACGTGCATCTGGGAGATCCCCAGCTGCTCGGCGATGCGGCTTTGCGTCATGCCCTGGAAGAACCGCAGATAGAGGATGGTGCGTTCGCGCTCGGGCAGTTTCTCCAGACACGGCCGGACGGCCACCCGGTCGACGATGATGTCGTAGCGCGGATCGGGCCCGCCGATGGAGTCACCGAGGGCGTATCCGTCGGTGCCGGGCATCTCCGCCTCCAGGGACAGCGCGGAGAAGCAGTCCAGGGCCTCCATGCCCGCGCGGACCTCGGCCTCGGTCAGCTCGGTGTGTTCGGCGATCTCCTGGACGGTGGGCGCGCGGCCCGTGCTGGTCTGCGACAGTTCCTTGTTCGCCTGCCGTACCCGGTTGCGCAGGTCCTGGACCCGGCGGGGTACGTGCAGCGTCCACATGTGGTCGCGGAAGTGGCGCTTGATCTCGCCGGTGACGGTCGGCACGGCGTACGCCTCGAAGGCGCAGCCACGGGCCGGGTCGTAGTGGTCGACCGCCTTGACGAGACCGAGTGCGGCGACCTGGTAGAGGTCTTCGAGGGCTTCGCCGCGCCCCTTGAAGCGGACGGCGATGCGCTCCGCCATGGGGAGCCAGACCCGGACCAGTTCGTCGCGGAGCGCCTTGCGCTCCGGCCCCTCGGGCAGCCGCGCGAGCCGCTGGAAGTCGGCGGCGGTGTCGGGGGCGTCGTCATGCGGGTGCTGCTTCGTTCTGCCGGTGGTGACGGGCATGAAGCGCACCTCCCTCAAGGTGCCTGTTGGGACAGTCACCGTGGGAGGCGCGGCGTCGAAGCACGCGAAGGACATCCGGGACCCGGACACCGGGCTCCCACGGACGTGCCTCCTGTCCGAAGCACTTCGGTAAGAATTCCCCGTGATGGCGGAATCAAAACAATTGCCCCGGTATTGGAGAATTCGCCGCTTATTTTGATGCCGGTCGAACTCGGCGGGGGAGGGCGCCCGCAGATCAAGACGGCGGACGTGATGTACGGCACGCTTCCGCCGCCGCCCGCCGGGCCGGGCGGCCGATTGTGCCTGCGCAACGCTTGATCAGCGATCAAAGAGGGTGAATGCGCTGGCCACGGCGCATTCCGCTCATTTGACAGTGCGCTGAGCACACAGATAGGAAGCAGCTCTCTGAGGTCGAAGAGGTGCAGTGTGTGCGAGCCGAACGTGGTCGGGGACTGGCAGGAGTACGACGAGCATGCCGGTCTGCGCGTCCGCGTCCACCGTCTGGAGCAGAACGAGCCTCCGCGTGGACGCGACGACGCCGCCGAAGGGCTGACCTATTTCAGCCTGCGCGTGACGGTCGAGAACCGCGGTGAGCGGCACTACGGCATCCACCTGGAGGACGGCCAGATCGACGTCCGGATCGGCTCCGACGGGGAGAGCGCCTTCATCGACTGGCGCAATTCCCAGTTCATCGAGGGCTTCGACGTCTACCCGCTGCGCCGGGCCACCGCCGTGCTGTACGCGGCCGGACCCGAGGCGAGCCTGAGCCAGGTCGACGTGCAGATCCAGCTGCGGGTCGAGGAGGAGTGGACCGAGCGCCGACTGTGGGCGGGCGGCATCGGCCTGCACGAGGGCTCGGCGCACGCCGGGGCGGGGCGCGAGTGCCTCGCCCACCAGGTGAGCAACTTCCTGCGCGACCAGGCCGAGGAGGGCACCGCCTGAGCGGTGCCCCGGCTCAGTGCGGGATGCCGTCGATGATCTCGCGCGCGCCCTGACGCAGCAGCGCCACGGCGACCGACGTGCCCAGCGTGGCCGGATCCAGCCGGCCCGCCCACTCGTGGGCGTTGAGACGGGTCTTGCCGTCCGGGGTGAACACGCACGCCCGCAGGGACAGTTCCCCGCCATGGTCCACACGCGCGTACCCGGCGATCGGGCTGTTGCAGTGCCCCTGGAGCACATGCAGGAACATCCGCTCGGCGGTGGCCTCCCGGTGCGTGTCCGGATCGCCCAGGCCGCTGACGGCGTCGATGATCTCGTCGTCGCCCTCCCGGCACTGCAGGGCGAGGATGCCCGCGCCGATCGGCGGCATCATCGTCTCGGGGGAGAGGACCTCGCTGATCACGTCCCGCCGGTCGATCCGCTCCAGACCGGACACCGCGAGCAGCAGCGCGTCCGCCTCGCCGGCCCGCAGCTTCTCCAGCCGCCGGTTGGCGTTGCCGCGGAAGGGCACGCACTGCAGATGCGGGTGGGTCGCGGCGAGCTGGGCGATCCGGCGCACCGAGGAGGTGCCGATCCGGGTGCCGTCCGGCAGTTCGTCCAGGGTGAGACCGTCCGGATGGATCAGCGCGTCGCGGATGTCGTCCCGCTGGAGGAAGGCGGCGAAGACGGTGCCGGCGGGGAGTGGCCGGTCGGCGGGCACGTCCTTGACGCAGTGCACCGCGAGGTCGGCCTCACCGGCCAGCAGGGCGGCGTCCACCTCCTTGGTGAACGCCCCCTTGCCGTCGACCTTCGACAGGTCGCCCAGCCACTTGTCGCCGGTCGTCTTCACCGGCACGACCTCGGTTCGCACCCCGGGGTGCAGGGCCGCCAACTCGGTTCGAACACGCTCCACTTGGGCGAGCGCCATGGGCGAGTCGCGGGAGACGATACGGATCAGTTCGGGGACGGACATGCCGACACGATAGACCTTCGGATCACAAGGGCCGTGCCGTACCGCTCGATTCGCGACGCTCAGGACAGACGCCGGCCGAAGGGGCAATGGGACTGCGTCCACACGATTCAGCGCGCTCCCCGTTCCCGTGCGAGCACGGCGAGTGCCCCGGCGGTGAGCAGGCCTCCGGCGAGGAAGGTCCCGCACACCCCGACCGCCGTGAACAGGCCGCCGCCGAAGAGGGCACCGACGGCCACGCCCGCGTTGAAGGCGACCGAGTTGGCGGCGAGGGCCGACTCGGTGCGCCCCGGGGCGACCTGGAGGACCTGGCTCTGCGAGGCCATGAACGCCGGGCCGACGGACGCCCCCAGCAGCATCAGCAGGGCCACGGCCGCCACTTGGCTGTGCCCGGCCGCGTACAGGCCGAGCAGGGCGAGGGTCTGGGTGGTGACCGGTACGGCGAGGGTGGCGCGCGGGAAGCGGTCGAGGAGCATCCCGGTCACCGTGACCCCGGCCAGGCCCGCCGCCCCGAAGGCCAGCAGCACGGCGCCGACCGCGGCCTCGTCGAAGCCGCCGACCTCGTCGAGGAAGACGGCGACGTAGGTGAACGCGGTGAACACGCCCGTCACGGACAGGGCGGTGACGGTGACGACGGCCAGGAACCGGCGCCGGTCCGGGGCGACTCCGTAGGCCGAGTGACTCTCCTGCGGGCGGGACGTCGGCAGCAGGAGGGCCACCGCGACCAGCGACACCAGGGCGAGCGCGCCGAGCACCGCGAACGGGGTCCGCCAGCCGGCGTGTCCGCCGAGCCAGGTGCCGGCCGGCACGCCGAGCACCGTGGCCATCGAGCCCCCGACCGACAGCAGCCCGATGATCCGGCCCCGCCGTTCGGGCGGGTACAGGCCGACCGCGACCGGACCCATCACCGACCAGTACAGCGCCTGCGCGAGCGCCGTCGTCGCGCGGGCGGCGAGCAGCGGGCCGTAAGAGACGGCGTCGAGCGCGGAGACCCAGCTCGCGGCGGCGAGCAGGCCGAGCAGCACGGTCAGCAGGTGGCGGCGGGGGATCGCGCGGGTGGCGTGGACGAGGGGCAGCGACACCACGACGACGGTGAGCGCGTAGCCGGTGACCAGGATGCCCGCGGCCGGCAGGGAGACCCCGAGGTCGTCCGCCATGAGCGGGAGCAGGCCGACGGGGAGGTTCTCGGTGGTGTTGAAGGTGAACGCGGCCAGCATCAGCGCCGCGACGACGGCGCCCCGGCGCCAGGCGGGGCCAACGGCGGTGCGTCCGGCGGCTGTTGTTCGGTGATCGGTCATCGGGGTCAGCGTGCTGGGCCCCGCCGGCCGCCTCTACTCTTTCGTCCTGGGCCGAATCACCCACGGAGACCGCCTTGCCCCTGACCCTGGACCTGGGCACCGAGGACCTGACGCGCTGCCGGTTCGCGATCTCGCCGCTGTGCCAGACCCACGAGGCGCTGCGGCTGCTGCGCCGCCCCGCCCGGCACGGCTACCACCGCGGCTGGCTGCGCCGCGTCCGCCGTACCGTCGCCGCGCTTGACCTGTCCCCGCTGTGGCTGTTCATCCCGCCCCCGGGCGGCTACATCCCCGACTTCCTCGGCCCGCCCCCGGACGAGCCGTATCCCTCGATCGAGGACGAACTGGCGCGGATGCGCGCCACCGACCCGGCCCTCGCGCACGCCGAGATGGCCCGCTCCCTCGCCTGTACGCCGGGACTCGCCGCGTCACCCGAGGGCCGTGCGGCACTCGACGACCCCGCCGCCACCGTCCGGCGCCTCGCCGACCTCACCGAGCAGGCCTGGCACGCGCTGCTCGCCCCGGACTGGCCACGTCACCGGGCCGTCCTGGAGGGCGACATCGCCCACCGCTCCCGGCAGGCGGCGGACGGCGGGCTCGACGCGCTGCTCACCGGCCTGCACCCCGGCATCGGCTGGGCGGGACACACCCTGACCCTGCGCATGTACGGCGAGGTCGCCGATGCCCAACATGCCGACGGCCGGGGTGTGCTGCTGATGCCGAGCGTGTTCGTGTGGCCCGATGTCGTCAGCGGGTTCGCCCGTCCCTGGCAGCCCACCGTCATCTACCCGGCGCGCGGGATGGGCCGCCTGCACGACAGCGGCCCGCCGAGCCCGTCCCAGGCCCTGGCCCGGCTCCTCGGACACCACCGCGCCGCGCTCCTCACCGGCCTCACCACCCCCGCCTCGACCACCGAACTCGCCGCCCGGCACGGCCTGGCGCCGTCGACCGTCTCGGCGCACCTGTCGGTCCTGCGGGAAGCGGGCCTGCTGGTCTCGCGGCGGGAAGGGCTCCATGTCCTCTACGGACGAACCGAGTTGGGGGAGGATCTGATCAGGGGATCAGGGGCGGGCTGAGTTCGATCGCCCGCTGGGCCGCGGCGAGCGCGAGGTCGTCACCGACGTCCAGGGCCGTGTCGGTGAGCTTGATGACGTGCTCGTCGCCGTGGGCGAGGGCCCGCTCCATGACCTCCTCGGCGGTGAGTTGGGCGGGCGGGGCGTAGTCCACCGGCTCGTCGGGGGCGTAGATGGCGGTGACGACGGCGGACGCGGTCCAGGCCGCGTGCAGGCTGGGTGCCCACAACTCGCGGGGCAGCGCATCGAGCGTGCGCAGCACGGCGTTGGGCGCGGTCGCCGCGTGCACGAGCATGGTCGGTTCGCCGTGGCCGTGGGTGGCGTAGCGGTGGGTCGCGGCGCGGACGAGTTCGGTCAGCCGGGCGCGTGCGACGTCCGGGTCGGTGACGTCGTCCGCCCACACAGGCAGCCGGTCGACCGCGGCCAGGCGGTTGCGGAACCCCAGGTGCCCCTCGCCGATCGGGGGTACGGCGTCCAGGGACTCTCCGGCCGTCGGCGCGCCCGGCAGCACGGCGAAGCCGGTCACCGGTTGGTGGCGGGCCGCCCAGTAGCCCAGCGCGTGGGCGAGTTCGGCGAGCCTCGGCGCGCTCTCACCGGCTTCGAGGGCGCGTACGGCGTGGCCGGCCCGGATGACGACATGCGTGGCGCCGCCGTACATCCCCGGCAGCAGCCGCGGCCACCACTCGGCGAGGACGTCCCGCCAGGGACGGTCGGCGAGGGTGCGGGAGAAGTGGTCGGTCCAGTCCGCGATCCGCCGCGGATCACCCAGCGCCGCGCGCCAGTTGTCGTCCGTGACGGGGGCCAGGCGGTCGGGGAAGTCCTCCAGGCGGTCCCGGTACAGGTCCAGCCAGCGGTGCACCGCGCCCGCGTGTCCGTGGGCGGCGAGGGCCTCGACGACCATGGGTGCGTGGTTGCTGAGCCAGCCGTCGCGTTCGGGACCGGCGGAGTGCAGGCGTTCCAGGGCTTCTTCGAGCTGTCCGCTCGTGTCGGTGGCGTCCATGGCGTTCACGCTAGACAGCGGCCGGCGCCACCGGATCGGGCCCGGGGAGGAGGCGGGAAGCGGCGCTGGTCCTACGCCCCGGGCCCTACGGCGTCACGCGTACGGGTCGAAGGTGATCCCCGCCGGCTTCGCGGACGAGAGGTGGTTGCCGAAGGAGGCGTCCTTCAGCCCGAAGTTGGCGCTGCCGAAGTTGTACGCGACCAGCTTGTCGCGCACGCCCGCGGGGTAGCCGTTCCAGCCGACCAGCGGCGGGTACTGCCAGGTGCGCTTGTGGTTCTCCGGCGGCTCGTCGTTGGTGTTGGCCAGGCGGAAGCAGTGGGTGCTGATGCCGTCCTTGTGGTAGACGATCTTCGCGTGCGTGCCCTCGAAGCGGACCGCGGATGCCGAAGTCACCGTGAACGAGCCGTGGTTGGACGTGGAGACGTACTTCACGGCGCCGCTCTGCACCCAGATCACCACGTGCTCCCAGTCGTGCCGGTGCCCGCCGATGCTGCTGCCCGCGAGGGCCTGGTCCTTCTCGAAGTACAGGCCGTACAGGTAGGCGCACCAGCCGTTGTTGCACTTGTAGCGGGAGTAGCTGTTGGTGTTGTCGAGGTCGGAGGCGTCACGGCAGCTGCCGTTGAGGGCGCCGGTCGGGTTGAGGCCGCCGTTGACGGTGCCGTCGGGGCCGATGGCCGGCGTGGCGTAGCAGCCGTCCGTGTCGTAGTCGAAGGCCGGCTGGTAGGTGAACTCGGCGGGCTCGGCGTTGGCGGGCAGCGCCGACGGCGGGGCCGCGAGGGCGACGGAGGGGAAGGCGATGACGAGGGCGGCGGCACCGGTGAGCCCGGTGAGCCATCTCCTGCGGTGCTTCTTCGACGACGATGACGACACTGCGTCCTCCTCATGATGCGGGCGCAGCCCAACGGCTGTGGGGGAATGGGGAGTTCAGCTTCCCGACTTTTCATGTCCGCGCCAAGAGGAGGTGGGCGTCCGAGCGGTTACGGGCACCCCAATATTTGGATCATGGCAGTGGGTCGGGCATGTCCGCCGAGGACTCCTCCGGCGTGAGATCGGGCCGCAGCCGCAGCCACGACGGCTGCCGCAGCATCCCGGCCCGGGTCCGGGTGCTGAACCGCACCTCCCCGACCAGCCGCGGCACCACCCAGCGCGCACCGGGCACCGCCGGCACGGGATCGAACGGGCATACGTTTGTCGCGGCGGCCCTCAGCAGCAAGGCGAGCTCCTCCCGTTCCTGGTGGCTCCAGCCGGTGCCGACCCCGCCGACGTACCGCAGCTGCCCGCCCGCCCGCTGACCCACCAGCAGCGCCCCGGGCAGGCCCGTGAGCCGTCCCTTGCCGGGCAGCCAGCCGCCCACCACGACGTCCTCGCTGTGCATGTTGCGGATCTTGATCCAGGCCCGGGAGCGCACTCCGGGCTCGTACACGGAGTCCAGCCGCTTGCAGACCAGGCCCTCCAGACCGTGCTCCCGGGTCGCCCGCAGCGCCTGCTCGCCGTGGCCGACGAGGGCCGCGGGCGTCGACCAGTGCGACCCGTCGAGCCCGAGCCCCTCCAGCCGCTCGCGGCGCGTCACATAGGGGAGCCGGACCAGAGGCCGTCCGGCCAGGTGCATCACGTCGAACAGCACCAGGTGCACGGGCGTCCGGGCGGCCCGGTGTGCGGCCCGGGCCGGGGCGTGGGCGAGCCCCATCCGGGACTGCAGCAACTGGAAGTCGGCGCGTCCCTGCTCGTCGAGGGCCATCACCTCCCCGTCCAGCACGGCGGACGTGGCTCCGAGCGCACCGCCCAGCGGGCCCAGCTCGGGGTAGGCGGCCGTGACCTCCTCACCGGACCGGGCCCGCAGGACCAGGCCGCCGTCCCCGGCGAGGTAGACCACCACCCGCTGGCCGTCCTGCTTGGTCTCGTACGCCCAGCGCGCGTCCTGCGCGGCGGGCGGGAGGGTGCCGGGCGTGGCGAGCATCGGGGGGATCAGCGGCAGGGTCACGGGTCAGTTCTCGACGGACGGGCGGCCCGGCACGCCCGCGGGCACCGGGTTTCGCCTGAACGGCGGGACGCTGTCGTCGCGCAGGCTCCCGTTCCTCCGGCGGCCGCCGCGCGGCGGACCGCGACCGCCGGAGGGACCGGCCGGCGCGGGCGGAGCGAGCAGTCCCGGGGGAGGTGGGCACGGCAGGCAGGGCGCCCCGGCGGAGCAGGTCGGCGCGACCCGGGAGCTGATCCTGACCGCGGCCGAGCGGCTGTGCACCGAGCGCGGGGTGTACGCCGGACCCAGCCGCCGGACCCAGCCGCCGTCCCCAGCCGCCGTCCCCAGCCGCCGTCCCCAGCCGCCGGACCCAGCCGCCGGACCCCGGCATGGTGGACGACTCCCTCGCCTGCTCCCGTGCCCAGGAGACCGAGCGGCGCCTGGCCTCCATCCGCGCGGAAGCCGCCGCGCTACGCTCCGGTAACATCACGCCGCAGACGGCCGACCGAGCCGGACGACGGAGGGGTCACCAGTGAGCGCACGTGTGGAGATCGGGGATACGGTCGAGGACTTCGCCCTCCCCGACGAGACCGGCACCACCCGCAAGCTGTCCGAACTCCTCACCGAGGGACCGGTGGTGCTCTTCTTCTACCCCGCCGCGATGACCCCCGGCTGCACCGCGCAGGCCTGCCACTTCCGCGATCTGGCCGCCGAGTTCGCCGCCGTCGGCGCCCGGCCCGTCGGCGTCAGCGGTGATCCCGTGGAGCGCCAGCAGGAGTTCGCCGAGCGGCACACACTCGGCATGTTGCTGCTCTCCGACACCGACGGCACGGTCCGTGACCGGTTCGGCGTGAAGCGCGGCCTCTCGATGGCGCCGACCAAGCGGACCACCTTCGTCATAGGGCAGGACCGCAAGGTCCTGGAGGTGGTGCGCAGCGAACTGCGCATGAACACCCACGCCGACCGGGCACTGCAGGCCCTGCGCGGCCGGAACGGCTGAGGCGGGCGGGTTCCCGGAGTTACTGGAACGGGCAGCCGGGGTTCGGGGCGTCCTGCGAGAACGGCGCCCCGTGCGGCAGGACGTACAGCACGTCGAGGACGATCGCCGTGTCACCGAGGTTGCGCCCGATGTGCACATTGCCCGGACCGGCCGGCTCCTCGACGAAACTCCCCGTCGGATAGACCCCGTCCGAGGCGCAGGTCGCGTCGAAGTGACTCAGCGTGCCCTCCTGCACGAAGGCGTACAGCGGACCGTCGTGGTAGTGCCATCCGGTCGCCTGACCGGGCGGAATGGTGACCTCCCGCAGGATGTAGTCGGTGCCGCCTATCGTCTTCTGGCTGATGACCCGGCCGGTGACCCCCGGTCCCGGGGGAGTGGCCTGGGCGGTACCGGCACCGCCCACGAAGAAGGTGGCGGCGGCCACCGCCGCGGTGAGGGCGGAGCGGAGCGCGAAGCGCATACGAGGGCCTCCCGGCCGAGAGCGGACAGCGTCGACTTCGCCGTGAACATAGAGGCATCGGGGAGCAGTTGGGGCCGGAACCCGGCGATCCGCTCCGTTCACGCCGGGAGCCCGAACCAGGCCTCCGCCAGTGCGGGCAGTGTCCGCTCGTCGGGTGCGCCCAGCTCCCGCAGGTACCAGGGCAGATTGCTGTACACGTGCAGCAGGGTGTACGCGAGCAGCACGGACGGCTCGAAGGTCCGGCCGTAGGACCGCGCGAGCAGGGACAGCAGCCCGGGGTCACCGCTGGTGACGAACAGCCCGACGCCGACGAAGTCATAGGCGGGGTCGCCGATCATCGCCGGCTCGAAGTCGAAGAACCCGGTCAGCCGCCAGCCCTCGGGATCGACCAGGACATGCTGGCGCATGACCTCGGTGTGCAGCAGGGACGGCCGGGGTGCGCGGGGCAGCGGGACGGACGCGAGGAAATCCGGTATCTGCTCCAGCCAGACCTCCGCCAGCGCGTGCGACCGCTGCTGTTCCACCACTCGCGCGCTCCGCCGGTCCAGGAAGGCCCCCCAGTCACCCGGGCCGAGCACGTCCTGGAGCGGCTGCGGGTCGAGCCCGTGGAGCACCGCGAGGGTCTCCCCGACCCCGGCGACGATCCGCTCCCGGTCGGCCCTCGGCACGCGGTCCCACGCGCCGGCCAGGGTCTCGCCGGGCAGGCGGGACATGAGGACGTACTGCCAGCCGTTCTCGTACGCCCCGAAGGCCCGCACCTGCGGCGTCGGTACGGGCAGCCGGTTCTGGAGGTACGACAGCACTCGGCCCTCCGCGATGCCGTCCTCGGCGGCGGCCGCCGGGAACAGCTTCAGGACGAGGTCGTCGCCGACGGCGTACACCGGCTGCGACCCGTCCGGGAAGCGGGTCAGTGCCGCCCCGCCGAACCCCAGGCGCGCGCACAGGTCCTCCGCTCCCGGGCGCATCACGCTCTCGTCGGGGACGACCGCGTCCCATTCCTCGTCGGTTTCCACCAGAGGCAGCATGATCGGGACCGTAGCCGCCGGGCGGCCGGGCGCTCAACGCATTTGCCGGAGTCCTCGTCAGGCTCGCCGTTTGCTGTCACGATCTTGCGGGGAACCGGCGGGGACGGGAGCCGGTGCCGACGACCGACGGAGCGCGCATGACCAGGGACAGGGCCACCGCGGAAGGGACGGAGCGGACGGCGGGGATCGAGGTGAAGCCGGTCGCCGGACACATCGGCGCCGAGATCACGGGCGTGGATCTGGCCGCCCGCCTCGACGACGCGGTGATCGCCGCGATCAGGGCGGCGGTGCTGCGCTGGAAGGTGGTGTTCTTCCGGGACCAGCGGCTCGACCACGCCGGCCATGTGGCGTTCGCCCGCCGCTTCGGCTCCCTGGTCGTGCTGCCGCGCCGGGGAAAGGCGTCGCCGCCGGACTTCCCGGAGGTGGAGACGACGGCGGACCGGCTGGAGCTGGGCGGCCGTTTCGGCATGGACCACGACGAGTGGCTGCGCCGCCGCCGGCACACCCTGCTGCGCGGCTGGCACTGCGACCACGGTGCCCGTGTCGACCCGCCCGCGGCGACGATCCTGCGTGCGGAGACGGTTCCGCCGTACGGCGGCGACACGACGTGGTCGAACCTGGCGGCGGCGTATGCCGGACTGTCGGCCCCGATGCGGGAGTTCGTGTCGGGGCTGAGGGCGGAACACCGCCTGGGCGTCGGCTACCAGTCCCGCCCCGGCGACGACGCGTACGTCCGCCACCTGCTGGAGCACCAGGTGGCGACGCTCCACCCGCTGGTACGGGTCCACCCCGAGACGGGGGAGCGGATCCTTGGCGTCAACGGCTATTACGTGGAGCAGATCGCCGACCTCTCCCGGGCCGAGAGCCAGGCCCTGCTGGACCTGCTTCTGGACCAGGCGGTCCGGCCCGAGTACACGGCCCGCTTCCGCTGGGAGCCGGGCAGTGTGGCCTTCTGGGACAACCGCGCCACGATCCATCTGGCCCCGAGCGACAACGCCCACCTCGACCACCCGCGGATCATGCACCGGGTGATGGTGGCCGGTGAGGTGCCGGTGGGGGTGGACGGGAAGGAATCGGAGCCGATCGTGGGGAGTGAGCCGGGGCGCTGGTGACGGGCGGGCCGTTGTTTGTATGATCGGCGGCCCTGATCAGGGATTTCGCCGCCCACGGCCGCCGCAGCCGTCCGGGCCGGAACCCGGACCATGGTCTTTCCGTCTTCCCCCGGCGGGGAAACCAGCCCTGCCCCGCTCCCAACAACTAACAAATCGGCCGAAAATTGAGAAACAGACCAGCACTCATATCCCCGCGAATAGGCGGCGGGGCCACACCGCCCGTGTGGCGTCGGCCACGGACGGGACTCTGGGCCGTCGCGGGCGTCGTGGCGCTCGCGTTCCTCATCGCGCTGGAATTCGCCTCGCGCCACTACGGCCTGCCGGGACCGATCACCAATCAGGTGCGCGAGGTGATATTCGCCCCCAAATCGGGTGGCCTGCTGTACGCCTCCATGGCGTTGATGATGGTGGTCCTCACCTGGCGGCAGCGCTTCATCGCGGTGGGCGCCGCGATCGCCGTCGATCTCGCCTTTTTGCTGGTCCGTTGGATATTCGACGTCAAGGTGACCGAGGGGCATCCCTTCGGAAACGGCGCGTTGTGGGTGATTCTGGGCTGCGCGGTCATCGCCGTCACCCGCCGCACCGGCCGGGAACGCGTCCTGCTGCTCAAGGGCGTCGGGCTGGCCCTGCTGCTGATGGCCGGCCGCAAGACCGGCGACACCTGGCTGTTCATCACCTCGCAGACCCGGCCGTCGGTGCTCGACCAGTACGTGGCCACCGCCGACCAGGCACTCGGCAATCCCTCCTGGCTGGTGGGCCGGATCGTCGAGGCCAGTGGCGCCGTCGGATTCAATGCCCTCGATTTCGTCTACGGCCAGCTCCCGGTCGCCGCGGTCGTCGTCGCGCTGTACCAACTCCGCGGCGTGGCGGCGGACCGGCGCTTTCCCCGCCACCACCTGGTGCGCACCTTCCTGGTGATCGGCCTCGTCGGACCGGCCTTCTACATGATCTACCCGGTGGTCGGACCGCTCTTCGCCTACGGCACCGGCACCGAGCAATGGGCGGCGGTCAGCCTCTGGGCGCCGGAATCCACGCCCAGCGTGCAGTGGGCGGTCACCGACATCTGGCCCCACACGCTGCCGGCGATCGAACCTCCCCAGCACATGCCGTTCGACGGGATCACCCCCCGGAACTGCATGCCCAGTCTGCACACCGCATGGGCGCTGGCGATCTTCATCCATTCCCGCACGGGCCCCCGGGTCCTGCGCTGGGCAGGAACGATCTGGCTCGTCGCCACGCTTGCCGCGACCCTGGGCTTCGGCTACCACTACGGCGCCGACCTCATCGCCGGCGTGGTCTTCACGCTCACCATCGAGGCGGCACTGCGCACCTACGACCGGGGCTGGGACCGCTCGGGAATCCGGTTCGTCGCCTACGGCGCGACGGTGTTCACCGCGCTCCTGCTGTCGTACCGCTGGCTGCCGATGGAGATGGCGAGGCATCCGTGGGTGTACGGACCGCTGCTCCTGCTGGCGATGGCCTCAGTGATCTACGGGTACGTACGGACCGTCGGACCGTGGGACGCGAAGACCGCGCCGACGCGGCAGCCGGAACGGCAGCTCGAACTGATCTGAGCCGTACGGCGGCCGTACCGGTACCCGACCAACCCCAGGCCAGTGGCCTGGGGTTTGTTCTGTCCGGTGTCCGCCCGCGCACGGCCGAGGCGTCAGTCGCGCTCGCGGAGGTAGGCCTCCAGCTCGGCCGCACCGGTCAGCATCGCCCGTGCGCGGGCGGACAGCCGGGCGCGCCAGTCGCGCAGTGCCGCCTCCAGGGGTTCCGGACCGCCGGCCGCCCGGACCTGGCTGATCAGCGGGGCGATCTGCTCCAGAAGGTAGCCGCCGCGCCGGAGTTGCCCAACGAGCCGGGCGTCCCGTACGGCGGCTTCGTCGTAGACGCGATAGCCGGTCAGGGGGTCACGGCCCGGGTGCACCAGCCCGGCGCGCTCCCAGGTGCGCAGGGTGGCCGGGCGGATGCCGAGCTCGCCGGCCAGGGGGCCGATGAAGGTGCCGGCGGGCTCCGAGCCCGTGGCGGGCTCCAGGTCGCGCAGGGCGCGCTCGACGGCGTGCAGGGTCCGGCGGTCGTCGAGGAGCTGGGCATGGCTCTCGTCGATGAGGCGGAACGCCTCCTCGGCCGCGCCCTCGTTCACCGCCCGCATGATCTCCGCCGCTGTCCGGTGGCCGTGGCCCGGCACCAGGGCGAGGAAGGCGCGCAGGGCCGCCGCGTGCACCGGGGTGTAGGTGCGGTAGCCGTGGGGTGTCCGGGCCGCGGGCGGGAGGATGCCGGCTTCCTCGTAGTTCCTGACCGCCTGCGTGGACAGACCGTGTCCCCGGGCCAGGTCAACGGGTCTGAGCCGTTCCCCGGTTTGAAGCTTTTTCCCCATGGCCCTGCCGATGTCGCGTGAAAGTCTCAACCGAATCTTCAACGATACCGTTGAGGGCATGGCGAATGACATCAAGGACGCCGCGCATGCCGTCGAGGCTGCCGCCGTCATGAAGCTGCTCCCCAACCGCCCCCGACTGCTCGCCCTGGGCGAGCCCACCCACGGCGAGGACGCCCTGCTCGACCTGCGCAACGAGCTGTTCCGGCAACTCGTCGAGCAGGAGGGCTACCGGACGATCGCGATCGAGAGCGACTGTCTGAGGGGCCTCGTCGTCGACGACTACGTCACCTCCGGCACCGGCACCCTGGACGACGTCATGGAGCGCGGATTCAGCCACGGCTTCGGCGCGTCCGCGGCCAACCGCCACCTCGTGAGCTGGATGCGCGCCCACAACGCCGGCCTGCCCGCGTCCGAGCACCTCCGCTTCGCCGGTTTCGACGGCCCGCTGGAGATGACCGGCGCGGCGAGCCCCCGGCAGGCCCTCACCGCACTCCACGCCTACCTCGCCGCCCACGTCGACGCGGACCTGCTGCCCTGCACGGCGGACACGCTCGACCGCCTGCTCGGCACCGACGACCGCTGGAGCGAACCCGCGGCGATGATGGACCCGGCCCGGTCCGTGGGCCGGTCGGCCGAGGCCGGGGAGCTGCGGCTGCTGGCCGACGACCTGGTGGCGCTGCTCGACGCCGAGACCCCCCACCTGATCGCGGCGACCTCGCGGGACGCCTGCGACCGGGCGCGCCTGTACGGCCGCACCGCGACGGGCCTGCTGCGCTACCACCACTGGATGGCGGACACCTCACCGGCCCGCATGACGCGCCTGGTGGGCCTGCGGGCCCGGATGATGGCCGACAACCTCCTCGCCGTCGCCGGCCGGGGCCCGGCCCTGCTCTTCGCCCACAACGGCCATCTCCAGCGCCACAAGAGCCATATGCACCTGGGAGACCTGCGCGTGGAGTGGTGGAGCGCCGGCGCGCTCATGCACGCGCACCTGGGCGACGCGTACGCCTTCCTGGCCACGGCCCTCGGCACGATCCGGCACCGAGGGGTCGGCACCCCGCCCCCGGACACGCTCGAAGGCCTGCTGTACGCACTCCCGGAGAACTCCTGTCTCCTGGACGCCCCCCAGCTGGCCGGCCTGTCCACCACCGCACGCGTCTCCCCCTGGTTCGGCTACTCCCCGCTGGACCCGGCTCAGTCGGCGGGCATGGACGGAGTCGTGTTCGTCAAGGACGTCGAGCAGAGGTAGCGCCCGCGCGCGTTCCGGCTCACCCCAGCGGGATCGTCACCTCGTCCTCCACCGGCGGGTCGATCTCCTGCGCCCGGTTGCCCGTCGCCGCGTAGCAGCGCAGCCGGACCGACTCCGGCGAGACGTCCACCCGCAGGAAGCACTTGAAGAACGGCGGGCTGTACGTCGCCGAGCTCGGTGAGAACAGCGAGGTGTAGATCTTGCGCACAGGGAGCCGGAAGCGGGCGGTGCGGTCGGGGCGGCGGCCCGCGCCCAGCAGTCCGGCCACCAGGCGGACGCGCCGCGTGATGCGCGGTGTGCCCTGCCGGGAGCGGGTGAGCGGGATGCCGAGCCGCTCCGCGACCACCGCCGCGGCCTCCGCCTCGGTCAGCGTGAAGAAGCGGCGCAGGCGCAGCCGGCGGCCGTAGAGCCTGCTGTAGAAGGCGAGGGAGTCGCCGCGCAGCGGGTAGCAGCGGAAGTCCTGCTCGGTCACGTTCGCCACGTCGACCCGGGGAATGGTGTGCGTGGCGTGCATGAACGCGCCTCCGCCGCCCGAGACGACGTACTGGATCGTCCTTCCCTCCACCCGCACCGGATAGCGCTGGTAGTTGTGGATGTCGCCGCCTATCGCCGCGACATAGCGATGCGCCGGGTCGCGGACGATGTCGTCCACCGTGCCGCCGCCCTCGATCGCGCAGGGGTGGTACTCGCCGTCGACGTACAGCGGTGAGCCGGTGATCAGGATCTTCGGGCGGGGGTCGCGGGAGACCTGGCGCAGCCAGGCGCCCTGTTCGGCGTCGAGGGTGCCCAGCAGTCCGGTGTCGATGCCCACGATCCGGACCGGTCCCGCGTCGAGGGCCCAGTACGGGCCCGGCTGGACCGCCTGCTGGGCCGGGTCCGAGCGCAACGTGCGTGCCTCGTCGAGGCGTTGGCCGTCCGTGCGGCTCGGCCGGTGCCACAGCAGCGAGCGCAGCCAGGCCCTGGTCAGCGCACGCGGCTTCGGCTCGGGCGCGAGCGGCGGGGCGTCGCCGCAGAAGACGCGCATGAAGGCGCCGAGGTCCTCGTACCAGTCGTGGTTGCCCGGTATCGCGTAGATCGGCGCCCGGTAGTCCTGGTAGGGGCGGAAGAACTTCGCGCCGTAGTCGTCCGCGCTGCCCGCCGGGTAGATCACGTCGCTGGCCAGCACCGCGAAGCTGGTGTCCTGCCCCGCCTTCAGCATCCCCGGCACCACGGCGTACTGGGGGTCGTCGCCCTCGCCGGTGTCCCCGATGACCAGGAAGGAGAAGCGGTCGGGGTCCGTGCGCCCGATCACCTTGTCGGCCGGCGCTCCGGCCGCGGCCCGCTGGGCCACCCAACGGCCGCGGGTCCGGCCCGTCGGATCCCCGAACCAGGAGGCCAGCACGCCGTTGCGGGCCGCCCACAGCATCCTCGGGTCCAGCCAGGAGATCTTGCGGACGTCGGTGGGCATCAGCCGCTGGTACGCGCCGCGTTCCGCGGTTCCCCAGCCGGCGCCTTCGGCGGTATCGCGTGAAGAGTCAGACACGGGTGCACCGTAACAACGATCTAGGAAGGGGCGGCGGGGGATTCCGTGGAAGCAGCCACCTAGTAACGGGCTTTGCGCGCACCGCTGTTGCTGCCCCGGTCCGGCGACGCCGGTTCCTTCGCCGTCTGCCCGGCCGGCCGGTTCCACTCGCCGTTGCCCAGCACGAGCAGCGGGTCGGACATCACCACCACGCCCGCCAGCAGCAGGAACACCACCGGCCCCAGCAGCATCGGCAGCAGCAGCGAGGTGGGGGAGTCGCCCGACCAGGGCCCCGCGGCGGAATCGTGCAGATGGACGTCCACGGCCGCCATCGCGGTGTAGTGCATCCCGGAGACCGCCACCCCCATCACCAGGCTCGCCCCGAGGCTCGTCGTGAAGCCCCGCACCGACACCGCCGCCCACAGCGCGGCGGTCGCGGCCGCGATGGCGATCAGGAGCGACAGGGTCACGGTGAAGCCGTCGTAGCCGACGTCGGCGTTGAGCCGCATCGCCGCCATGCCGAGGTAGTGCATGGCCGCCACGCCGAGCCCGGTGACGGCGCCCGCGAGGGGCAGGGAGCCGGCCCCGGCGCCGCGGTAGCCCACGAGGAAGACGCCGATGCCGACCACCAGGATCGCCACCACCAGACTCAGCACCGTCAGGACCGCGTCGTAGCGGATCCGGGTCTCCTCGACCTGGAAACCGATCATCGCGATGAAGTGCATGGTCCAGATGCCGCAGCCGATGGAGGTGGCCCCCAGCGCCAGCCAGCCCGGCTTCCAGGAGTCCGCGTTGATCAGGGACCGGACGATGCAGCGCAGTCCCAGGGCCCCGCCCAGGCAGGCCATCACATAGGACGCCACCGGGGTCACCGCACCGTAGCGGAACCCGTCGATCGTGCCTTCCATGAGCCAACTCCCCCCGAGCCACGGCCGACTGTGAGGGCAAGGTCTACGGGGTGAAGGCACGGTGAAGCAAGCCTTCACACCAGGCTCACCCGTACCGCAGGGCCGGGTCGGCGGTCCGGCAGCACCACGCGTTGCATGTTCATGCGTCCTCGTGCATACTTCTGCTATGTCCAAAGTGCTTACCTCCCTCCCCGTCGGCTCGCGCGTCGGGATCGCCTTCTCCGGGGGCCTCGACACCTCCGTGGCGGTCGCCTGGATGCGCGACAAGGGTGCCGTGCCCTGCACGTACACCGCCGACATCGGCCAGTACGACGAGCCCGACATCGCGTCGGTGCCCGGCCGCGCGAAGACCTACGGCGCCGAGATCGCGCGCCTGGTCGACTGCCGCGCGGCGCTGGTCGAGGAGGGCCTGGCCGCACTGACCTGCGGTGCGTTCCACATCCGCTCGGGCGGACGGGCGTACTTCAACACCACGCCCCTCGGCCGTGCCGTCACCGGCACCCTGCTGGTCCGGGCGATGCTCGAGGACGACGTCCAGATCTGGGGCGACGGCTCGACCTTCAAGGGCAACGACATCGAGCGGTTCTACCGCTACGGCCTGCTCGCCAACCCGCACCTGCGGATCTACAAGCCCTGGCTCGACGCGGACTTCGTGACCGAGCTGGGCGGCCGCAAGGAGATGTCGGAGTGGCTGGTCGCCCACGACCTGCCCTACCGGGACTCGACCGAGAAGGCGTACTCCACGGACGCCAACATCTGGGGCGCCACGCACGAGGCCAAGACCCTGGAGCACCTGGACACCAGCCTGGAGACCGTGCAGCCGATCATGGGCGTGCGGTTCTGGGACCCCGCGGTGGAGATCGCCACCGAGGACGTCACGATCGGCTTCGAGCAGGGCCGCCCGGTCACGATCAACGGCAAGGAGTTCGCCTCCGCCGTCGACCTCGTGATGGAGGCCAACGCCATCGGCGGCCGGCACGGTCTCGGCATGTCGGACCAGATCGAGAACCGGATCATCGAGGCCAAGAGCCGCGGCATCTACGAGGCGCCCGGCATGGCCCTGCTGCACGCGGCCTACGAGCGGCTCGTGAACGCCATCCACAACGAGGACACCCTCGCCCAGTACCACAACGAGGGCCGTCGCCTCGGCCGGCTGATGTACGAGGGCCGCTGGCTGGACCCGCAGGCGCTGATGATCCGCGAGTCGCTCCAGCGCTGGGTCGGCCAGGCCGTCACCGGCGAGGTGACCCTGCGGCTGCGGCGCGGCGAGGACTACTCGGTCCTCGACACCACCGGCCCGATGTTCAGCTACCACCCGGACAAGCTGTCCATGGAGCGCACCGAGGACGCGGCGTTCGGCCCGGTGGACCGGATCGGCCAGCTCACGATGCGCAACCTCGACATCGCCGACTCGCGCACCAAGCTGGAGCTGTACGCCGGTCTCGGCATGGTCGGCGCGCCTAGTTCGGCGTCCGTCGACGCCGCCGGGCCGACGAGCCTGATCGGCGCGCTGACCGAGGGCGGCGCCGAGGCCATCGCCTCCGGCGGCAAGGGCCCCGACAGCGACGAACTGCTCGACAGCGCGGCCATGGAGTTCGGCACCGACTGACGGTGCGCGCACGACAGCGCGGCGGGCGGGCCCTTCAGGGGGCCGGCCCGCCGCGTTCGTTCGTCGGCGCCGTCAGCCGCGCAGGGCGGAGCGCAGTGTGTCGACCGCGAGCCTGATCGCGGCCTCGGCGGCATGCGTCTCGCGCAGGGCGTTCAGCATCACGAAGTCGTGGATGATGCCCTGGAAGCGCACCGAGGTGACGGCCACACCGGCCTGCCGGAGCTTGTTGGCGTAGGCCTCGCCCTCGTCGCGCAGCACATCGGCCTCGCCCGTGATGACCAGCGCCGGGGGCAGCCCGGTGAGCTGCTCGGTGGTGGCGCGCAGCGGGGACGCGGTGATCTGGGCGCGCTCGGCCTCGTCGGTCGTGTACTGGTCCCAGAACCACTGCATGCCGTCGCGGCGCAGGAAGTAGCCCTCGGCGAACTGGTGGTACGACGGGGTGTCGAAGGCGGCGTCGGTCACCGGGTAGAACAGCACCTGCTGGACCAGCGGCACATCCCCGCGCTCCTTGGCCATCAGCGTCAGCGCGGCGGTCATGTTGCCGCCGACCGAGTCACCGGCCACCGCCAGCCGCGAGGCGTCCAGGCCGCGGGACGCGCCCTCGGCCACGATCCACTTCGCCACCGCGTAGTTCTGCTCGATGGCCACCGGGTAGCGGGCCTCGGGGGACAGGTCGTACTCCGGGAAGACCACGGCCGCCTCCGCGCCGACCGCGAGCTCGCGCACCAGCCGGTCGTGGGTGTGGGCGTTGCCGAACACCCAGCCCGCGCCGTGGATGTAGAGGATCACCGGCAGGGTGCCCTCGGCCCCGGCGGGCCTCACCAGGCGGACCCGGACGCTGCCCGTCGGCCCACCGGAGACGGTGACCCACTCCTCGTCGACCGCGGGCTTGTCGATCTCGCCGGACTGCACCTCGTCCACGGCCTTGCGGCCCTCGGCCGGCGGCAGCTCGAAGAGGTACGGCGGGTTCGCGGTGGCCTCGGCGATAGCGGTGGCCGCGGGCTCCAGGACCGGCTGGACCGGCTCGACGGCATCGGACATGTGACTCTCCCGGGTCTCGCATGGGTATGCCGGTCTCTCCGGCGGGCGTCATCAGGCTAGGACGGCAGGGCGGGGGGCGGTTGTCCCTCCGTGCACCGGCACCCTTCCCACAGTGCACGGACCAGGGCCGCTCGGCCACCTCGCGGGGTATGGACCACGAATCCCCCCGGAAAACCCTTCCCCCGAGGCCATCCAGCATGATCATCGGCGAGCGTCACCCGGTTGTGTACGATCACCGGGTGAACTCCTACTGGCACGTCGTTCTGCCGCCGCTCTGCGCCTGACGGGCGCGGACACCTTGGTGTGATTCCCGGCCCCGACCGGCCCTCAGGGCGGTCAGGGGGCTGTGTCGTGCGCCCGTTTCGGATCGAGTCCCAGACGCATTCGACGACGGAAGCTCACGACAGTGCCGAAACGTACTTCTTCCCTGGCCCCCGTGCGCCCGGCCGCCCAGGCCCCGCGCACCTCCCGTTCCCGTCTTCTCGGCGGACCCGCGCCCATCCTCGCCTCGGCCGTGCTGTGGGGCACGACCGGAACCGCGAGCTCCCTGGCACCGGCCGGTGCCCCGGCGGCGGCCATCGGCTGCGCCGGACTCACCCTCGGCGGGCTCCTGCTGTTCCTCACCTCTCCCCGCGCCCGCACCCTGCCGGCCGCCTGCACCCGCCGTGAGCGCCTGCTGCTCGTCCTCGGCGCGGCGGCGGTAGCCGGTTACCCGGTGATGTTCTATCCGGCGGTGGCGCGCACCGGCGTGGCCGTCGCCACGGTGATCGCGCTGGGCAGTGCCCCGGTGTTCGCCGGGCTGCTCGCCTGGATCACCGGACAGGCCCGGCCGACCGCACGCTGGACCGGCGCCACCGCGGCCACCGTGCTGGGCTGCACGCTGCTGGTGATGGGCCCCGGCCTCACCGGCCACGCCACGCCGATCGATCCCACGGGTGTCCTGCTCGCCGCGGCGGGCGGACTGTCGTACGCCGTGTACGCGTTGATCGGCGGCGGGCTGATCAGGCGCGGACACTCCTCGGACGCGGTCATGGGCGTGCTGTTCGGCGCCGCCGGACTGCTCGTGCTGCCGCTCCTGCTCTGCGTCGACATGCGCTGGCTGGCCACCGCCCGGGGTGCGGCGGTGGCGGGGTATCTCGCCCTGTTCACCGTCTACTTGGCGTACCGCATGTTCGGCCACGGACTGCGGCGCACCTCCGTGTCCGTGGCCACGTCGCTGACCCTGGGCGAGCCGGCCGTCGCGGCCGTCCTCGGGGTCGCCGTCCTCGGCGAGCGGCTTCCGGCGGCGTCCTGGGGCGGGTTGGCGGTACTGGCGGCCGGCCTGGTGCTGCTGACGCTGCCCGCGTAACCAGGGCGCGATCGGCCACCGCCTCGTGCGGCCAGGACCGCCCCCACGGAAGGTCTCCAGGACGTGCCGCGCCGCATCCACACGATCGATGGCGTCAGCGGCACGCACGCCGCCGTCGTCCTGGAGACCTTCTCCGAGCGCCCGGTGACCCCGTGACCGAGCCGGTCGGTCAGAAATGGAGAAGCACCACCGCGGGGCCGCGGCTAGCGTGGAGGGTTGATCGGGAACCGGCCGAGCGCTGATCCGTTACCGAGTCCCGCGGCGATCGAGTAGAACCTGACGTACTGTTCGAAGCCGGTCAGATCCGGCCAGGCGACCCAGGAGACGGAGACACGATGAGCAGGGCCACCACCAGGAAAGACACGCAGTCGCCTGCGCCGCACATCGCCGACAGCCACGACATGATCCGCGTGCACGGGGCCCGCGAGAACAACCTCAAGGACGTCAGCATCGAGCTGCCCAAGCGCCGGCTGACGGTCTTCACCGGCGTCTCCGGCTCCGGCAAGAGCTCCCTGGTGTTCGACACGATCGCCGCCGAGTCGCAGCGGCTGATCAACGAGACCTACCCCGCCTTCGTGCAGGGCTTCATGGCGAACCTCGCGCGACCCGAGGTCGACGTGCTCGACGGTCTGACCACCGTGATCAGCGTCGACCAGCAGCGCATGGGCGCCGACCCCCGCTCCACCGTCGGCACCGCAACCGACGCCAACGCCATGCTGCGCATCCTCTTCAGCCGCCTGGGCAAGCCGCACATCGGCCCGCCCAGCGCGTACTCCTTCAACACGGCCTCGGTGAAGGCGAGCGGCGCGATCACCGTGCAGCGCGGCGACAAGACCAAGGCCGAGAAGGCCACCTTCGAGCGCACCGGCGGCATGTGCACCCGCTGCGAGGGCCGCGGCAAGGTCTCCGACATCGACCTCACCCAGCTCTACGACGACTCCAAGTCGATCTCCGAGGGCGCCTTCACCATCCCCGGCTGGAAGTCGGACAACGTCTGGACCGTCGGCATCTACGCCCAGTCCGGCCTCCTCGACCCGGACAAGCCGATCCGCCGGTTCACCAAGAAGGAGATGCACGCCTTCCTCTACGGCGAGCCGACCAAGGTGAAGGTCAACGGCGTCAACCTCACCTACGAGGGCCTCATCCCGAAGATCCAGAAGTCCTTCCTGTCCAAGGACAAGGAGGCGATGCAGCCGCACATCCGGGCCTTCGTGGAGCGCGCCGTCACCTTCACCGTCTGCCCCGAGTGTGACGGCAGCCGGCTCAGCGAGGGCGCCCGGTCCTCGAAGATCAAGAAGATCAGCATCGCCGACGCCTGCGCGATGGAGATCCGCGACCTCGCCGAATGGGTCCGCGGCCTCAAGGAGCCGTCGGTGGCGCCGCTGCTCACCGCGCTGCAGCACACCCTCGACTCCTTCGTGGAGATCGGCCTCGGCTACCTCGCGCTCGACCGGCCCGCCGGCACCCTGTCCGGCGGCGAGGCCCAGCGCGTCAAGATGATCCGCCACCTCGGCTCCGCCCTCACCGATGTCACCTACGTCTTCGACGAGCCCACCATCGGCCTGCACCCGCACGACATCCAGCGGATGAACAACCTGCTGCTCCGGCTGCGGGACAAGGGCAACACCGTGCTCGTCGTGGAGCACAAGCCCGAGGCCATCGCGATCGCCGACCACGTCGTCGACCTCGGCCCCGGCGCCGGTACGGCGGGCGGCACCGTCTGCTTCGCGGGCACCCTCGACGGCCTGCGCGCCTCCGGCACGGTCACCGGCCGCCACCTCGACGACCGGGCCGCCCTGAAGGACACGGTCCGCAAGTCCACCGGCGCCCTGGAGATCCGCGGCGCGAGCGCCAACAACCTGCAGAACGTGGACGTCGACATCCCGCTCGGCGTGCTGACCGTCGTCACCGGCGTCGCGGGCTCCGGCAAGAGCTCGCTGATCCACGGATCCGTCCCGGCCGCCGAGGGTGTCGTCTCGGTCGACCAGACCCCGATCCGCGGCTCGCGGCGCAGCAACCCGGCGACGTACACCGGACTGCTCGACCCGATCCGCAAGGCCTTCGCCAAGGCCAACGGCGTGAAGCCGGCCCTGTTCAGCGCCAACTCCGAGGGCGCCTGCCCCGCCTGCAACGGCGCCGGCGTCATCTACACCGACCTGGCCATCATGCAGAGCGTCGCCACCCCCTGCGAGGAGTGCGAGGGCAAGCGGTTCCAGGCCGCGGTGCTGGAGTACCACCTCGGCGGCCGCGACATCAGCGAGGTGCTCGGGATGTCGGTGACCGAGGCGGAGGAGTTCTTCGGCTCCGGCGACGCGCGGACCCCGGCCGCGCACGCCATCCTCAGCCGCCTCGCCGACGTCGGCCTCGGCTACCTCACCCTCGGCCAGCCGCTGACCACGCTCTCCGGCGGCGAGCGGCAGCGGCTGAAGCTGGCCACGCACATGGCCGACAAGGGCGGCGACCGGCAGATCGTCGTCCTCGACGAGCCGACCACCGGCCTCCACCTCGCCGACGTCGAGCAACTGCTCGGGCTGCTCGACCGGCTCGTGGACGCCGGCAAGTCGGTCATCGTCATCGAGCACCACCAGGCCGTCATGGCGCACGCCGACTGGATCATCGACCTGGGCCCGGGCGCCGGCCACGACGGCGGCAAGGTCGTCTTCGAGGGCACACCCGCCGACCTGGTCGCCGACCGCTCCACCCTCACCGGCCGGCACCTGGCGGAGTACGTCGGCGCCTGACCGGTCAGTGGACGGACAGACCTCCGTCGACGAAGAGGGCCTGGCCGGTGACATAGGCGGAGGCGCGGCTCGCGAGGAAGACGGCCGCCCCCGCGAAGTCCTCGGCCAGGCCGTTGCGTCCGGTCATCGTGCGGGCGGCCAGCGCCGCCACCTTCTCCGGATCGGAGGACAGCCGCCGGTTGAGCGGCGTCATCACGAACCCCGGCACCAGGGTGTTGCAGGTGACGCCGTACGGCGACCAGGCCTCCGCCTGCGACCGGGCCAGCGACTCCAGCGCCCCCTTGGAGACGCCGTAGGCCCCGCTCTGCACGAACGCCCGGTGCGCCTGCTGCGAGGTGACGTGGATGATCCGCCCGAAGCCGCGTTCGGCCATCCCCGGCCCGAACCGCTGCCCCAGCAGGAAGGGCGCCTCCAGGTTCACCGCCATCGTGAGGTCCCAGACGTTCTCGTCCAGCTCGGTCATGGGGGGCCGCAGGTTGATCCCGGCGGAGTTCACCAGGATGTCCGGCTCCCCGAACATCCCGGCCGCCTCCTCGGCCCCCGCCCGCACGCCCGCCCGCGTGCTCAGATCGGCGCTCACCCAGCCGGCCCGGCAGCCGTCGCCCGTCAACTCCTCGACCGTCGCGGCCAGTTCCGCCTCCTTGCGGGCGACGACCACCACACTCGCCCCGGCGCGGGCGAGGGCCCCGGCGATGGCCCGCCCGATGCCGGAGCTGCCGCCGGTCACCAGGGCGACGCGGCCGTCGAGGGAGAACAGTTCGGAGAGATAGGGCTGCGAGGTCATGGCCGCACCCTAGGCCCTCTCGTTCGGATCACCCCGGCGTCGCGGGGTCTGGCACGCACATCTGCGGCGTTGTCGTCGGTTGCCGACGCTCCGCGTCGACGCCCTCCTCCGCCTTGCAGCTGCACGCACCAGACCCCGCTCGGGTCGGCCGAGGGTTGCCGCATCTCACAGCCGGGCTGATCCAAACGACAGGGCCTGGATCGGGCAGCCGTCAGGCGCCCATCAGGTTTCGCTTCAGCAGATCGAGCAGCGCCGCCCAGTGCCGCTCGTCCGCCTCCTGGCTGTAGGCGGCGGTGTCCGCCTGGGTGAAGCCGTGGTGGGCGCCCGGATAGACCTCGCAGCGATGGCGGACGCCCGCCGCGGACAGCGCGTTCTCCAGACGCTCCTGCTGCTCCTCGGGCAGGGCGGGGTCCTGGTCCGCGTGGCCGAAGTACAGCTCGGCGGTGATGTGTTCGGCGAGCAGGTGCGGGCTGTCGGGGGTGTCCGTTGCCAGCCGCGCGCCGTGGAAACCGGCCGCCGCGGCGATCCGCTCCGGGTAGGTCCCGGCGGTGAGCAGCGCCAGCCGGGCCCCCATGCAGTAGCCGGTCAGCGCGACGGGACCGTCGGCGGCCGACGGGCTCTCGGCGAGCCAGCGCAGATAGGCGCCGGCGTCCCGCATCGCGCGTTCGGGCGTCAGGGCCTGCATGACCGGCCCGAGCCGCTCGAAGATCTCCGGACGCGCCGACGGGTCGATGAACTCGGGCAACTCCACGACCGGGGCGCGGCCGTGACGGTAGAGCACGTTCGGCACCAGGACCGTGTATCCGGCCCCGGCGAGCCGGTCGGCCATGGCCCGCAGCCGCGGCCGCAGCCCGAAGGCGTCCATGTAGAGCAGGACGGCGGGGTGGCGTGCGCCGTCACCGGGGTGGGCGAGATACGCGTCGGCGGTGCCGTCCTCGGTGGCGATGTCGACGGCGGTTCCCTGTACGACGGTCATGGCGCGGTCGTGCCTCCCTCGGTCAGGACCAGGTCCGGGCCATCGTTCCACGCGTCACCGCAGGCCCCCGGCCGCCCCGGGTCCTACTCGAAGCGCGAGACGTCACCGGCGCCGCGCCGTACGATCTCGGCCTCCCCGCCGGAGAAGTCGATGACCGTCGTCGGCTCGGTGCCGCATTCCCCGGAGTCGACCACCGCGTCCAGCACATGGTCCAGGCGGTCCTTGATCTCCCAGCCCTGCGTCATCGGCTCGTCCTCGTCGGGCAGCAGCAGCGTGCTGGACAGCAGCGGCTCGCCCAGCTCGGCGAGGAGCGCCTGGGTGACGACATGGTCGGGGATGCGCACGCCGACGGTCTTCTTCTTCGGGTGCTGGAGCATGCGCGGCACCTCGCGCGTCGCGGGCAGGATGAAGGTGTAACTGCCGGGCGTGGAGGCCTTGATCGTGCGGAACACGTCGTTGTCGATCCGTACGAACTGGCCGAGCTGCGCGAAGTCCTGGCACACGAGGGTGAAGTGGTGCCGGTCGTCCAGCCGGCGGATGGACCGGATCCGCTCCACCCCGTCGCGGCTGCCCAGTCGGCAGCCCAGGGCGTAGCAGGAGTCCGTCGGGTAGGCGATCAGCGCGTCGGCCCGGACGCTGTCGGCGACCTGGGAGACGACACGCGCCTGGGGGTTGTCGGGGTGCACGTCGAAGTACTTGGCCATCCGCCGAGCCTAAGCCCTGCCGCGGGCCGGGACACGCAGGGCAGGCCCGATCACGTGCCCGGCCCGGCGCCCGGCGCCTGAAGCGGCCCGTTATGGGAACCCGTCCTCGCCGGAACACCGGCGGCCGGTTCGGTGGGTGTGAGGTAACGTCCCGGACCGGTACGCCGAAACGGGACGAATGACGAGGAAGGCCGATCGTGGCTGGCCGAGAGGGTGCGAGCCGTCGTGCGGAGGTGCGGGGCGCGGAGTGGGAGCGGGAGTTGCTGGGGCTGCTGCGGCCGGGCGGGCAGCGCGTCCGGCAGGTCGTCGCCTGGCTCGCCGACGCCGTCGACGGCACGGTCTGTCTGCACGACGGATCCGGTGCCGTCCTCGCGGGGACCTCGCTGGACAGCGGCCCGTTCGAGGAGCTGTTCGACGACATGGTCGCCGGCCGTATCGCCTCCGCCGCCTGGGAGGGGCCGGGGCGCCATCTGCGGCTGGTCCGGGTGCCGGCGTCGGCGGGTGTGCTGACCGTCTCCCGAGCGGTTCCCTTCGACCGGCGGGCCTCCGAGATCGTCACGCACACCGTGCAGGTACTCGACGTGCTGCTCAGGGCCCATGAGTCGACGGTCGCCGTGCACCGGCTCGAACGTGCCACCTCCGACCTGCGCCTGGCCATCCTGCAGCTGCTGATGGTCGAGGACACCGTCGCCGCCCGCCGGGTCGCCGCGGGACTGTGGCCCGGGCTGCTCGACACGGACACCGCCTGTGTGTACGTCGTGGAGAGCCGCCCCGAGGAACGCGACGGACTGGCCGAGGAGTGCCTGGACGCGACGGGGGAGCAGGCGCTGGTCGTGCGGTGCCCCGCCCGGGACGAGCATGTCATCGTCGTCACCCCGCGGGAGGCGGTGGCCGGTGCCCTGCGCTCGCTGATCGGTCCCCGCCCGCGGGTCTTCCTCGGCGGCAGCGCCCGGCAGAGCCTGGCCCGGACCGCCACCGCCTACGGACAGGCCGTCAGCGCGCTGGCCGTGGCGCACTTCCGGCCGGACAAGGCGGCGGTGTACGCCGAACGCACCCACCCCGAGCGGCTGATGGCCCCCGACGCCCTGCGCGCCTGGACGCTCCGGGTGCTGGGGCCGCTCGCGGGCCTGTCCCACCACACGCACACGGAACTGCTCGCCACCACCCGGCTCGGTCTGGAGTTCACCGCGGTCAGCGCCGCCAAGGTGCTCGGCGTCAGCCGCAACACCGTCCGCGCCCGGATGGAACGCGTCGAGGCCCTGCTGGGCACCGACTTCTCCGACCTCGCGGCCCGCGCCGTCGTCCATCTCGCGCTGAACACCCAGGAGAGCCTGGCCCACGGTGAGGACGACCGGGCCCCCGCCCCCGCCGACCTCGGCGAGCTGCTCACCGGTCCCGCGATGCGCGCCTGGGCGCACGACCTGCTGGCCCGCCTGGACGCCGACACCCGTGACCTGCGCCGTACCCTGCGCACCTGGATCGCGGCCGGGGGCAACGCCGAACGCGCCGCGCAGACGCTGGGCGTGCACGCGCAGACCGTGCGCGAGCACGTCCGCGCCGCGGAACCCGTCCTCGAACGGCAGCTCCTGGCCGGCGGCGGCGACCTGTACGAGGTCGTGCTCGCTCATCTGGCGGCGGGCGACCTCGACCAGCCCGCCCTGCACGGCGTGAAGCAGGGCGAACCGGACTCACTTGTGCACAGGTGAGCCCCGAGCTCCCGACAGCGGGCATCGACGCGGTTCACAAGCGCCCTGTGCCGGACGTAGGTTCAACGAGCCGCGGGGGCGCGACCGGAACGGGGGACCGGTCGGCCCTCGCGCGCCCTTCTAAGGGTCACTCGCCCAGCAGTACCGGAATCTCCCCCCAGCCGAAGGCGATGAACGACGGCACCTGACGCAGCTCGTCCGCGTCGACCGCGAGCCGCAGGCCGGGGAACCGGCCGAACAGCGCCGGCAGGGCGGTCAGTGCCTCCACCCGGGCCAGCGGGGCGCCGATGCAGCGGTGCACGCCGATGCCGAACGCCAGGTGGTCGTCGGCGCCGCGCGCCGCGTCGAAGGTGTCCGCGTCCGGGCCGTAGTGCGCCGGGTCGAGGCCCGCGGCGGCGTACGTCGTGATGATGGCGTCCCCGGCCGGGATGGTGACGCCCGCGATCTCGACGTCGGTGACCGCGAACCGCAGCGGCAGCGAGGCGATGGACGGGTGGACCCGCAGGGTCTCGTCGACGACCGCGTCCCAGCCGATCTCCCCGGCCCGCACCGCTGCCAGCTGCTCGGGCCGCCGCAGCAGCGCGACGACGGCGTTGCCGATGAGATTCACCGTCGTCTCGAACCCGGCGCCGATCACCAGCAGCAGCGTGTACAGCAGTTCCTCGTCGCTGAGCCGGTCGCCGTCCTCGTCGCGGACCCGGATCAGCTCGGTCGTCAGATCGTCCCCGGGGTGCTCGACGCGGTGGGCGATCAGGGCGGGCAGCACCGTGCCGATCTGCCGCTGCACGGACGCGGCGTGCTCGGGGGAGGGGTCCGAGGTGTCCATGATGGCCGCGATCAGCCGGGTGGTGTCGGGCACCAGCTCGTCGGGCACACCGAACAGTTCGCAGATGATCCGCAGCGGCAGGGGATGGGCGAGCGCCGCCTTGATGTCCACGGCCCCGCCGTCGGCGTCCGCCAACCGGTCGAGCAGCTCCGCGGTGATCGCTTCGACCCGGGTGCGCATCGCCTGGGTGCGGCGCTGGGTGAAGCTGGGCGCGACCAGCTTGCGCAGCCGGGCGTGGTCGGGGCCGTAGGTGGAGAGCATGTTGACCACGCCGACCCAGCCGAGGATCCAGCCCCAGGAGGGGTGCTCGGAGATCTCGGGCCACAGCTTCCAGTGCTTGCGGGGGTCCTTGCTGACCCGTGGGTCGAGGATCAGCGCCTTGAGGGTGTCGTAGCCGGTGGGCGCCCAGGCCGGGATCCCGCCGGGCAGATCGACGGGCACGACCGGGCCGAGGGCGCGCAGCCGGGCGGACTCGGCGGCGATGTCGGAGCCGAACGGGTCCAGGGCGAAGCGTTCGGTGCGGTCGGTCACGGTCACGACGGGCCTCCAGGCAGATCGGGGGAGCGGGGGCTGAACCGCACGGGCAGCGAGGTCAGCGAACGGTGGAACGGCCCCGGCCGCCAGGTCAGGCGCTCGCGCGGCAGAACGGGTTCGAGATCGGGCAGCCACTGGGTGAGCCGCTCGATGGCCTCCGTCGCGATGAGCAGGGTGTGCTGCTTGACCGGGCAGGCGTGCGGGCCCGCCGACCAGGACAGGTGCGAGGCGTCCCCGGGGTGCCGGTGGCCGCCGGTGCTCTGCTCGGCGGCGTGCGCGAGGGCCCCGTAGGAGATGACGACGGGGACCGCGGCCCTGATCCACGCGCCGTGGAAGGCTAGGGGCCGGCGGGCGTAGTGGATGCCGTAGTTCGCCAGGGGTGTCTCGTGGTGCAGCACCTCCACCACGGCGTCCATCACCGGGCGGGCGCCGCTGGTGAGGGTGGAGTAGTAGGAGGGGTTGCCGAGGATGCGGGAGAGGGCGTTGGACACCAGGTTCGCCGTCGGTTCGTGTCCGGCGCCGAGGGTGAGGAACACCTGCCAGGTGACCTCCTCGGGGGTGAGCCCGGCGGGATGGTCCAGCAGCCAGCTGGGGAGGTCCTCCCCGCGCCGCTCGGCCTTGGCGGCGATCAGCTCCAGTACGTAGCCGCCGTACTCCGCCTCGCCCTCGGCGGCCTCGGAGCCGCCTTCCATCATCTTGCCCAGCGCCGCGTTGAGCCGGTCGCTCGCGCTGTCGGGCAGTCCGAAGAGGTTGTTGAACACCAGCGCCATCAGCGGCCGGGCGAAGTCGCCGACCAGGTCCGCGTGGCCGCGCGGCCCGATCCGGCCGACCAGCAGCCGTACCGCCCGGTGCACCCGGGCGCGCAGGTCGTGCGGTTCGACCCGGTCGAAGGTGTCGATCAAAGTGGTCCGGTAGCGGATGTGATCGGCGCCGTCCGCGAAGAGGGTGTTGGGCCGCCAGCGCATCATGCCGAGCACCGGCGAGTCGTCGGCGACCGTCGACTCCCAGGGCCGCGGGTCGTGCGAGAACGTCTCCGTGTCGTGCAGCAGGTCCAGGGCCGCGCGCCGGTCGGTGACGACGTACGCCGGTACGCCCGGCGCCAACTCGGCCCAGCCGACCGGGCCCTGGGCGCGCAGGTCCTCGTAGTAGCGGTAGGGGTCGAGGGCGAAGCCGTCCTCCCACAGCCGCACGGGCGCGGAGCGGGAGAAGGTCTGCTGGGCGGCGGGGTAGGTGGTCACCGGTTCTCCGGGGGGTGGCGGTCGATCAGATGCTGGACCAGGGCGAGCAGTGCGTCGATGGAGGAGTTCGGGTCGCGCGCGTCGCAGGTCACCATCGGGGTGCCCGCCTCCAGGTCCAGCGCGGCGCGCAACTGCGCCTCGGTGTAGTGGTCCGGCGCGTCCGGGAAGGCGTTGAAGGCGACGGCGTACGGCAGCCCGCTCTCCTCGACCAGGCCGAGGACGTCGAAGGAGGCGTCGATCCGGCGGCTGTCGACCAGCACCAGCGCGCCGAGCGCCCCGTAGGCGATGTCGTCCCACAGGGCACGGAACCGCTCCTGGCCGGGCGTGCCGAAGAGGTAGAGCACGATGCCGTGGTCGAGGCTGATCCGGCCGAAGTCGATGGCGACGGTGGTCGTCGACTTCTCCCGCACCCCGGCCAGGTCGTCCACCGGGGCGGACGCCTCGCTGAGCCGTTCCTCGGTGTGCAGCGGCCGGATCTCGGAGACGGAGTCGATCAGGGTGGTCTTGCCCACTCCGAAGGGGCCCGTGACCAGGATCTTCACCAGGTCGCGGGCGGTGTCCGGCAGGTGGATGCCGCTAGTCGTGCTTGAGGGCGCGAAGGCCATCGGCCACTCTCTTCAGCAGGTCGGGGTCGAAGCGTTCGGCGGGCGGGACGGGGGCGCGGGCGAGGACCAGCTCGCGGTCCAGGAGCGCGCCGGCCAGGACCCGCACGGCGGAGACCGGCAGACGCAGGTGCGCCGCCGCCTCCACCACCGTCAGGGATCCGCCGTCCAGGGCTTCCAGCAGGGCGAGTTCGGCGGCGGGCAGGCCGGCCGGCGCGGGTTCACCGCTGCCGGTGAGCACCGAGAGCCGTTCCAGCTGGGGGCGGCTGGGCCGGGCCACGCCGCCGGTGGAGAGATACGCCGGGACCAGCGGACGGCCGCCCGGGCGTGCTGTCATGCCGGCGCGCCGCCGTCGGTGCCTCGGGGCGCGGCGGCCATCGCCTTCTCGCCGAGCCGTGCCACCTGGGAGTGCACCCGGTGGGCGAGCAGGTCCAGGCGCACCTCGCTGTCACCGTATGCGGCGACGCAGGTGCCGTGGTCGGTCGGCACGATCAGCACGTACCCGTGATCCGACTCGATGACGACCTGCCGCACCTCGGCCCGCTCCCGGTCCGCGAACGCGGCCGCGGCGGTACGGCAGGCTCCCTGCACGGTGCTGGTGATGGCGGCGACCCGCTCGGCCGACGGCTGGGTGAGCGCGTCCGTCCAGCCGGTGACGAGGCCGTCCCGGGTGAGCAGTACGGCGGCCACCACATGCGGCACCTCGAGAATCGGATCCAGAGCCCACGCGGTGTCTCCTGTGTCGCGGCCGGTCATCGGGCCGTGCCCCCTTCGTGGTCGTCGCGTTCGGTGTCGTGCTCGGCGGTCTCGGAGCGGGCGGCGGCGGTGGCGGCCTGGAGCCCGCCGAGCGCGGCGGCCGCCTCCTCGGGACGCAGCGCGGACGGGCGCTGCGGGGCCACGGCCGGCTCGGGGGCGGCCGCCCTGGTGCGGCGGCGGCGCTGCGGCAGCCCGTCGGCGGTGGGCCGCGGGTCGTGGGTCTCGGGTTCGGGCACGTAGTCGTGCGAGGTGCTGCGCGCCGGTTCGTCGGTCTGCGGCCTGCGGGTCGGTTCGTCGTTCTGAGGCCTGCGGGTCGGGCGTGGGGCGCTGGCGGCAGGGGGCCGTGCGTCGGGGTCGATACGGGTCAGCAGGTGGCTGTCGACGCGCAGCACGCCCCGGACCCCGCCGTAGGGGGAGGGCGAGGACAGGTCCACGCTCAGGTCGAACTGCCGGGTCAGCTGGCCGATCGCGGCGAGGCCCATGCGCGGGGGATCGCCGAGGTCGGTGAGGAGGATGGGCTCGGTGCCGGCCACCATCCGCTGGGCGCGGGCGCGTTCGTCCTGGGTCATGCCGAGGCCGGCGTCGTCGACGGTGACGCAGACGCCGTGGTGGACGTGTTCCAGGTTGACCACCACGTCCGTGTCCGGCGCGGAGTGCCGCAGCGCGTTGTCCAGCAGCTCGGCGACGATGATCGCGACCGGTTCGACGGCGTGCGAGACCAGGGCGGTGCCGGGTTCGAGATGGTTGTTGACCCGGACCCGGTGGTAGCCCGCGAGCCGGGCCTGGCCGCCGGTCACCGCGTCCACCACGTGGGACTCCTCGCGGGCCAGCCCCACCCAGGCCCCGCACACCACCGCGGCGACCTGCGCGCGCCGCAGCGACTGCTCGTTCTCGTGGTCCAGTTCGAACAGCGTCTGCGTCAACTCGGGGTCGTCGTACTGCTGTTGCAGACCGCGCAGGGCGTCCTGGAGGCGGTACAGGGCGGCCTGGATCTCCCGGGTCGCCCCGCGCATCCCGGCCTGTGCGGCGGCGTCGACGCGCAGGTGCTGGGCGGTCAGCTCGACGCGCAGCTGTTCCAGCACGTTCTCCATGGCGACGCCGAGCGAGGATCCGGCCGCCCGGAGCTGCAGGGGACCGGGCACCGCGACATGGGGATGCGTCAGGTGGCGGGCGGCGGCGGGGACGCGCTTGGCCGCCAGATGCTCGATCTCGGCGGCGAACGTCTGTACCACGCCGTCGAGATGGGCGCGCAGGGCGGCGATCTCGTCGCGCTGCACGGTCCGTTGGCGCCGCGACCGGAGCAGACCGCCGCTGAGAACGAGCGCGGACAGTGTGCCGGCGGCCAGACCGCCGGCGGCTAGGTCCGGTAGTTCGATCATCGAATCGGTATCCAGAGAGTGGGCAGGGGTGGGTGCGAGAACCCCTGACGAGGCGCTCGCAGCACAGTACACACCGTCATCGACTGCTCTCGCACGGTCGATGCGTACTTCGCTCCGAATCCGCCCGCTCTCTGTTCACTTCTGCGCCAACTGTCTGAATTGCCGTAAGGATCAAGCGAGTTGACGCCGATGTCAGCCGCTCGGGAGGACCACTGCCCGCCCGTCGGCCTTGGCCGCGTGCGGTCGCTCGCAGGAGAGCGGGGGTGCCCACGGTGGTGGCGGCCGGGCCGCGCTCCAGGATCGGCCCTCCATGGGCTGACTGGCCCCGGCCGACGCGGGTACTCGGCCCGCAACGACAGGCGGGGCCCGTCGGGCCCCGCACCGACGAGGAAGGAGGCCCGAATGGCCAGCAGTGCCGAGACCGGCGGCGTGACCGGTACGCAGGACAAGGACTACAACCTGGTCTGGTACGTCGAGGCGTGCCTGAGCAACGCGCTGCGTCTGGAGTCGTACATCCAGGACGCCGAGCGCGAGAAGGACACCGAGGTCGCGGACCTGTTCCGCAAGGCCCAGGCCGACAGCCGCAAGGGTGCTGAGCTGGGCAAGAAGCTCCTTCGCGCCCGCCTCAGCGACGGCTGACCCCGAGCGCACCGCACACCCGCCCGGACATCGCGACGACACGCGGTGTCCGGGCTTTCGTGTGCCCGCGACGAGGGAGGCCGAGGAAAAGGTTCCACCGCTTGTTCAAGACCCACCTTATTTAAGAGTTGCCTTATATAAGCTGCAGGTGGCATAGTCGGTGCCGTGCACGCCTTCGATGTTCTCGGGGATCCGGTCAGACGCCGGATATTGGAGTTGCTCGCCACGGGTGAGCGGGCGTCGGGCGAGATAGGCGCCGCCATCCAGGAAGAGTTCGGGATCTCGCAGCCGGCCGTGTCCCAGCACCTGAAGGTGCTCAGGGAGAACGGCTTCGCGTCCGTGCGGGCGGAGGGCACCCGGCGGCTGTACGCCGTGGACGCCGCGCCGCTGCGTCAGGTGGACGACTGGCTGGAGCGGTTCCGGGGGTTCTGGGAGCAGCGGCTCGACGCGCTCGGTACGGAGCTCGCGCGCGGCAAGCGCGAGCGCAGACAGCAAGAGGAAGTGAGCAGGGATGACTGAGATCGTCGACGAGATCAACCGGCTGCACCGCGAGGTCGGCACCCGGCGGGTCGAGGCGGGCGAGGCCCGTACGGTGGTGCTGCGCCGCTCCTACGACGCCGAGGTCGCCGACGTGTGGGACGCAGTGACCTCCCCCGAGCGCATCGCGCGCTGGTTCCTGCCGGTCAGCGGCGAGTTCAAGGTCGGCGGACGCTACCAGCTGGAAGGGCAGGCCGGTGGCGAGATCCTCCAGTGCGACGAGCCGAACCTGCTCCGGGTGAGCTGGCTGTTCGGCCCCGACCCGGGCTTCAGCGAGGTCCTGCTGCGCCTCACCCCCGAGGGCGAGGAGCGCACCCTGCTGGAGCTCGAGCACGTGGCGGTCGTCCCCGAGGAGTTCTGGGGCCAGTACGGGCCCGGCGCGACCGGCGTCGGCTGGGACATGGTCCTGCTCGGGCTCGCCCTGCACCTCACGGGCGGCGGGCTCAGCCCGGAGCAGGCGCAGGAGTGGGCGATGTCCGACGAGGGCAAGGCGTGCATGACCCGCTCGGGCGAGCTGTGGGGCGCCGCGTACACCGCCTCCGGCGCGGACGCGGAGAGCGTCGAGTCCACCACCCGGGCGACGATCGCCTTCTACACCGGCACCGACACGCCTTCCTGACGGACGGCACCACGAGCCCGGCGCGGCACCACCGCGCCGGGCTACCCGCTCAGCACCCGCAGGACCGCCTCCCCGACCTCCAGTACCCCGTCCGACAGCGGAGTGCACCGCACCCCGCCCTTGCCGCGCAGCGCCCGCTGGGCCCCCGGGCCGATCGTCACGTCCATCCAGGCGCACGGGCGGGCGGGGCGCTTCAGGGCGAACGACACCGGGCCCGTACCGCAGTCGAGGCTGATGACCGAGCCGGCGAGGGAGTCGATGTCGACGCCCCGCAGCAGGATGTTGCGGCGGGTGTGGCGCAGGTCGATGCCGGGCGGCAGGTTCTCCTCGGCCATCAGGGTCACCGAGGCGTCCCGGTGGGCCCGCTGCCCGTAGTACCGGTCGCCGACCAGCCCGAGCCCCTCGCGGACCTCCGCCCGCCGGACGAGTTCGCCGGCCGGTTCGGTCCCCGCGCCGTCCGCGGGGCGCCCGGCGAGCCGGTGGACGGGCGACACCAGCAGCTGCACCACGTGGACGTTCACCTCGGTCATGCGCCCAGCCTACGGAGGGCCGCTCGCCTCAGCAGGGCGCCCGCCACACCCCTAGCTCCGGCTGCTTCCGCATCGACGACAGCTTCAGCCGGCGCGAGTCGGGGCAGAAGGCGGCGGCCGGTTCGGCGTACTCCACGTGGAAGACGGCCTTGCCCGCCGCGATGAACGGCTTCAGCTCCCCGCACTCGTCGTACTGGGCGCACTCCTCGTTGACCGCGAAGTCGAAGTGCCGCACCAGCTGGGGGATCTGGGGCAGGTCGTTCTTGAGCCCGACGGACAGGCCGCGCCGGTGCGCGAGGTCCGCGATCATGCGGTTGTACCTCAGCTGGTCGCGCGCGGTGAGCGGGAACCCGGTGTCGTTGCCGTACCCCTCCATCAGATCGGGCTCGACGGCGTCGAAACCCTTGTCCCGGCACATGTCGAAGCGGCGCTCCATGAGGGGCCGGAGCACGGACAGCCGGCGGATGTCCAGCCAGCGCTCGCCCTTCCAGCCGTTGGACCGGCCGCGCACCGAGGCGGGAAAGTCCTCCCGGTCGGGGCGGAAGTCCTCCCAGGCGCCGACGTTGACGTAGCAGATGACCTTGCGCCCGTCCCGGTGCAGCCGGGCCACGTCCGCCGCGGAGTTCTCGAAGCCGTCGATGTCGTAGACCGGCACGTCGACCGACGGATCCACCGGCCCGTCGAGCTGCCACTGCCAGGCCAGCCCGGGCCGCGGCTGCCACACAGGCGCCCTGCCCGGGTCCTCGTCGGCCCCCGCACACCCGGTCAGCGCCGCCAGGGTCACGAGCGCCACGGCCCAGGCCGCCCGCCTCACCCCGCAGCCCCCGACAGCGCGGGCGTCAACCCGGCCCAGGGATTGGGCTGTTCGCCCGTCACCGGCCCCGACACCGCCGCCCCCCGCTCGTGCGCGGTCCGCACGGCCAGCGGCACCAGCGCCTCCGGCACCCCGTACACCAGATGGCACAGCCGCTCGGCCGGGTGCCGCGCGGTCCACGCCGGGCGGGTGAACGCCGAGACATATGTCGACCAGTGGCCCTCGAAGGTGACCGTCAGATCGGCGAGGCGGGCGTAGCCGGGCGCCGGATGGACGCCCGGGTTGAGCACCACGGTCCCGGCGCCGGCCCGCCGCAGGGAGCGCACCAGCTTCCGGCACTCCGCCAGCCCGGCCCGCTCCGCGGGCACCCGGTCCAGGAAGCAGCCGTCGGCCGCGTACCACTCCTGGTGCCGGCGCAGGTCGTCGACGACCTCGGCGGGGTCGCGGCGCCCGTACGCCGTGTCCGCGTAGCCGAGCAGGCGGGCGCCCGCGGTGCGCAGCGCGCCCGCTGCCGCCGTGAACGCCGGATCCGGCTCCCGGCCCGGTCCGCTGGCCGGGTTGAGGATCACCGCGTAGGTGTGGGCCGCGGCCGAGATCAGCCGGTGCCAGGCGCCCGGATCCTCGGCCGGATGGACGTACAGCGGAATCAGCAGGCTCATGGTGTCCGCCCGCCCTCCCACAGGGCGCCCAGCGACTCCGCCAGCGAACGGACCGGCCGCCAGCCGAGCGCCTCCTGCGCGGCGGTGATGTCCGAGCACTGCCACGACACCTGCGCCGAGCGGGCCGAGCTGGGCGCGGACTCCTCGATGCGGCCCCGGAAGCCCGCCAGCTCGGCCAGCCCATGGACGAGGTCGCGGACCGGCACCGCCGCTCCGCCGCCGATGTTCAGCACGGCGGGCAGGGGCCCCTGCGCGGTCACCGCCAGCGCCACGGCCCGTGCCACGTCGCGTACGTCGACGAAGTCGCGGCAGGCCGACAGATCCCCGAGCCTGAGCACCGGGCCGGGCTCGCGCAGCAGGGCGGCGACCCGGCCGGGCAGCCCCGCCGGGGGTGCCCCGGGCCCCACCGGGTTGCCCACCCGCAGGACCACCGCGTCCAGCCCCGAGGCGGTCACCGCGGCCGTGCCCGCGAGCTTGGTCGCGCCGTAGGGCCCGACGGGGCTGGTCGGGGCCGACTCCGTGACCTTGGAGCCGGGGGCGCCGGGGCCGTACTCGGCGGCCGAGCCCAGATGGACCAGACGCGCGGCCGGGGCCGCCGCCCGCAGCGCCGCGCACAGTACGGCGGGGCCCCGGGTGTTGACCTCGGCGAGGGTGAGGGCGTCGCCGGCGACGGCGCCCGCGCAGTTGACCACGGTGTCGGGTGCCGCCGAGGCGAGGGTCTTCGCCAGCCGTTCGGGGTCGGCCGAGGCGAGGTCGACGTGATGGTCGGCGTCGGACGAGCGGCCGCCGCCGAGCACCTGCGTGCCCGGCAGGGCACGCAGGTGCTCGGCGACATGGCCGCCCAGATATCCGGTGAAGCCCAGGACGAGAATGCGCATACGGTGCTCAGGCTCCCTTGAGCAGAAGCGACTTGCGGCTGGTGAACTCCGCGTTCGCCCGGTCGTAGTCGTCGGGGCGGCCGATGTCCAGCCAGTACCCCTCGAACTCGTAGGCGTGCGGGGGCTGTCCGGCGGCGAGCAGATCCAGGACCAGCTCGTCGAAACCGAGCGGCAGCCCCGGGGTGTAGGGGGCGAGCGTGTCGCGGGACAGGCCGTAGACACCCATGGAGACGCGGTAGTCCATGCTGGGCTTCTCGGTGAAGGCGACCACCCTGCTGGCGTCGGTGGTCAGCACCCCGAAATCGATGTGCACCTTGCGCGCGTAGGTGGCGATGGTCAGCGGCGCCCCCGAGCCCTGGTGCCGGTGCAGGACGTCGGCGTAGTCCAGGTCGGTGAGTATGTCGCCGTTCATCACCAGGAATTTCTCCGGCAGTTGGTCGCGCAGCGCCAGAAGCGGGCCCATCGTGCCGAGGGGGCTTTCCTCGGTGGCGTAGGTGACCTGCATGCCCCACTGACTGCCGTCGCCGACATAGGCGCGGATGATCTCCCCGAGGTGGCCGATGGCGAGGGTGCAGTGCGTGAAGCCGCATGCGGAGAGCTGGCGCAGCACGATCTCCAGGATGGCGTGCTGGTCGCCGATGGGAACGAGCGGCTTGGGCAGGGCCGTGGTGTAGGGCAGCAGCCGGACGCCCTTGCCACCTGCCAGAATCACTGCGTGCATGGTGACTGCTCCTTCATGGAACGTCGTGGTGGAGGGTGTCAGATGTTGTAGATGCCGGTCTTGTAGCGGGCCAGATTGGCCGGGTCGCGGAAGAACTCCACGGTCCGGGCGAGCCCTTCCTCCAGCGTGTGCGCGGGCTCCCAGCCGGTCGCCGCGGTGAGCCGGGAGGCGTCCGCCACCAGCCGCATCACCTCCGAGGCGGCGGGCCGCAGCCGCTCGGTGTCCTCCCGTACGTCGGGGGCGGTGTCCATCACCTTGCCGATCAGCGCCACCAGGTCGCCGACCGATATCTCGCCGCCGGTACCGGCGTTGAAGGTGCGCCCCACCACCTGCTCGGCGGGCGCGGTGCCCACCGTGAGGAACGCCTGCGCGGTGTCCTTGACGTAGGTGAAGTCGCGGGTGGGACGCAGATCGCCGAGGGTGATCGTCCGTTCCCCGGCGGCCACTTGGCCGATCACGGTGGGGATCACCGCCCGCATCGACTGCCGCGGGCCGAAGGTGTTGAACGGGCGCAGCGTCACCACGGGCGTGCCGAAGCTGGCGTGGTAGCTGTCGGCGAGCCGGTCCCCGCCCGCTTTGGAAGCCGCGTACGGCGACTGGGTGTTGATCGGGTGGTCCTCGGTGATCGGGACGGTCTGCGCGGTGCCGTAGGTCTCGCTGGTGGAGGTGTGCACCAGCCGGGGCGTGCCCAGGGCCCGGACGGCCTCCAGCACGTTGAGGGTGCCGGTCACGTTGGTGTCCACGTAACTGTGCGGCGCCTGGTAGGAGTACGGGATCGCGATGAGGGCGGCCAGGTGGTAGGCGCAGTCGGCGCCCTCCAGCAGGCCGCGCACGGAGCCGGGGTCGCGGACGTCGCCGAGGACGATCTCGACGTGGTCCAGGACCTCCGGCTGCAGGGTCTCCAGCCAGCCGTAGGAAGAGAAGGAGTTGTACTGGGCCATCGCCCTGACCCGGTGGCCCGAGGCCACCAGTGCCTCGGTGAGGTGGGAGCCGATGAAGCCTTCGGCTCCGGTGACGGCGGCGAGCGGTGCGGAGGTCAACTCGTGTTTCCTTCCGGTCGGTTGCGGCGAGCCGCGGTGGGCTCAGACATGCGGGGCGGGTCGGCCGAGCGTCCACAGCACGCAGACCGTGAGACACAGGGCGGCCGAGCCGTAGGCCAGGGGGAGGTGGTGCGGGGGCGCGGCGCCGGCGCAGGCCGCCGCGGTCGCGCAGATCGCCGCGGGCGGCCAGGCGATGCCGAACGCCTGGAGCAGCAGGGCCGTCCACAAGGCGGCCGCGAGCGGCAGCAGCGCCGCCGGATCGCTGCCGGTGAGCAGCGCGGCGGGCACCAGGGGCAGGAGGTAGGCGAGCAGGCACAGCCCGAGGACACCGGCCGAGCGCCACTGGAACGCGGCCGGGGTCGCGGCGGCCCGCAGCGCGCCGACGGACAGTCCCCGGTAGCGGTACAGCAGCCACTCCGCGGGGCCCATGGACACGGTCAGCGCGATCACCGCGTACGGGTGCTGCCGTCCCGCCAGCAGCACCAGGACCGCCGCCGAGAGCCCGAACAGGCCGTAGGGCAACGACCGGTGTGCCGCCGGCGGGGGAGCGGCGGGGCCGGGCGGCGCGGCGAGGGCGGTGCGCAGGGCGTGGGCCGTGACCGCGAGCGTGGCGAGCAGCGCCAGCAGGGGCAGCCCCGCGCGCAGCTCCGGGCCCAGCTCCCACCAGGGCAGCATCGCGGACCCGGCGACCAGCGGGGAGAGCGCGGCCAGCAGCAGCCACTCCGCGCCGAGCACCAGCAGCACGCCCGCCGCGGCCAGATAGGCCGACTGCGCGGCCGCCACCAGGGTCACCGGCCCGCCCTGCGCGGGCACCGCGGCGCAGGCCGTCGCCCCGAGCGCGCCCAGCGGGGCGCCCACGAGCAGGGTGCGGCCCGCCTCGCGACGGCCGGTCGCCCGGCGCAGATGGGCCCGGTGGCCCAGGGCCTGTCCCCACGCCCAGGAGACCAGCCCGGCCACGATCAGCGCGGTGGTGTGGGCGGTGCCGTGCCACAGGGGCGCGGCGAGCAGATACGCGAGTCCCGGCAGCGCGAAGAGCACCCCGCGCAGCAGACAGCGCACATGGTCGGGGCGCCAGGGGTCGGCCGTCGGCGCGGGCTCGGGAAAGACCCGGGGGACCCGCTCGTACAGGGCGGACGCCAGCGAGAAGATGTTCGGATGGCCGTATCGCTCCTTCACCACCGCGGCGGTCAGGCCCTCCGACTCCAGCAGCGCGGCCACCTCGTAGGGATGGACCGCCGGCCCGACGCGGTCGGCCAGCTCCGCCGCCAGCCCGTCGACCTCGGCGCGTCGCGTCCCGCGGTCCGGCAGACGCAGCGCGAGCGTGGTGTCGGTGGCGAGGCGCAGCGCGAGGGTGTCCTGCTCCACGCCGCCCGGTTCCAGTGCCATGGGCCCGCTCACAGCGCGAGGCTCCTCTCCGGCTCCGGGGCGGGCGCCGGCACCCGTCCGGCAAGGGGCAGTTCCTGGTAGATGGCGCGGAAGGTGTCGATGGTCCGGCGCAGGGTGAACTGCTCGATCACCCGCAGCCGCGCCGCCTCCCCCATGGCCGCCCGCCGCTGCGGGGCGCGCAGCAGCTCCAGCGCGGCGGCGGCCATCGCCGCCGGGTCCCGCGGCGGCACCACGAGTCCGGTGTCGCCGACGGCCTCCCGCACCCCGCCCACATCGGTGGAGACGGTCACCCGGCCGCAGGACATCGCCTCGATCAGCGTGAACGGGAAGCCCTCGCTGATGCTGGACAGCATCACCACGCTTCCCGCGGCGTAGGCGTCCTTGATGTCGTCGACGCGCCCCTCGAAGGTGACCGCGTCCGCGTGCCCCAGCTCGGTGGCCAGCGCCTCGCAGCGCTCCCGGTACGCCTCGCCACCGCGCGGCGTGCCCCCGAACAACCGCAGCCGGGCGGTGGGCAGTTCGGCGCGTACGAGGGAGAAGGCCCGGATGAGGGTCTCCAGGTCCTTGATCGGGTCGACCCGGCCCGCCCAGCTGAGGGTGGGTCCTTCCGGTTCGGGCCCGGCGGGCGGGAAGGCCGCCGGGTCCACGCCGTTGTAGACGGTCCGGATCGACTCCGGCGCGGCACCGCCCTGCTCCTCCCAGAGCCGGTTGTAGCGGTTGCCCGGCGTGATCAGCGCCGCCCTGCGGTAGCTCTCCTCCGCCAGCAGCCGGAAGAAGCCCAGCACGACGGCCTTGACCGGCCAGCGGTAGGGCGCGGTGCGGTAGCCGAGGTAGCGCTCGCGCAGGTAGACGCCGTGCTCGGTCAGCAGCAGCGGCACGCCGTAACGTTCCAGCGCGGCCAGGCCGGGCAGCACGGCGACGCCTCCGCTCACCGCGTGGGTGACGCCGCCGCTCGGCACCGGCGCGGTCAGCGGGCGCAGCGAGTGCTCCAGCAGTGCGGTGGCGGTCAGCGCGTCGTGCAGCGAGGGCCGGGCCTCCCGGACCACGAGGCCGGGCCGGTTCCACACGGAGGCCAGCACGGAGACCGCCCGGTCACCGCGGAGGAAAGGGCTGAGCGTGCCGTCCGCGGCGGCCCGCGCCATCGTGTACAGCGCCGGTGCGAAGCCGTCCTCGGCACAGGGGTCGAGGAGCGCGGTGAGGAACCGCTCGTAGGCGTGGGCGAGGCGGCGGCGGGCGCGTCCCGTGGGCGGGTCGCCCTGTGGCGGGGCGCCCCACATGGGAACGGACCAGACCTGTGACACATGGGCGGGCAGCTCCCACACCACGGGTTCGTGGCCGGTGCCGGTGACGGCGATGACGTCGAAGTCCAGGTCGGGCATGCCGGTGACGAGCTGGTCGCACCAGACGCTCACGCCTCCGTGGCTGTGCGGGTAGGTGCCCTCGGTGAGCAGGGTGACGCGCGTCGCGTCCGAGCGTCGCGCGCCGCGGGGATCGTGCATCGATGTGCTCCACGGCCGAAGAGTGGGGTGGTCGTGCCGGTCCCGGCCGCGGGTGGGCGGCCGGGACCTTCGATCGGTACGCCGTCAGATAGCCGGGGCGTACGGGACCTGTTCCCTGGCCCCCGCCGGGACCGGGGTGTCGGGCGCCGGGCCCGTAACCGGTTCGGGGGCGCCGGTGCCGGCCGGGGTGGAAGCGGGGGAGGACGGCAGGGCGAGGGTGAGCGGAGCACCCGCCGAGGACGTCCAGCCGGAGCGCCCGCCCGCGTAGGGCTCGCCGAAGGCGGCGCCGGCCAGGGTGGTGCCGGTGGGCATGGTCGCGGTGACCGTGATCCCGTCCGGTGCCTCGACGGTCACCGTCTCGCCGATGCGGTAGGCGCTCACCCGGCCGTCGCCGAGCGCGGCCCGCCAGGCGGCGCGGCGCTGGAGCTCGGCGCCGATCTCCCTCATCCGTGGGTTCACCAGCGGGGTGTCGGCGGCGAACAGCGCCGCGTAGCCGTCGAGGACGCCGTCGAGCACCGGATAGGCGATGCGGTCCTCGGCGAGGTTGGACTGGTGGATGAAGTGCGGTCGCGGGTCGCCCGCGAGGACGTGACCGAGGGCGGTCCGCGTCTCCAGCGGCACGATGTACTGCGCGTAGCCGGTGGCGGTGTCCAGCGGCTCGGTGAGACAGGTGGAGGTCGCCGGGTTGTCCTCGCAGAGGCCGCTGCCGCCCTGGGCGCGGCTGGTGTAGATCCAGTTGTACTCGTCGACCTGCTCGGCGGACCGGCCCGCGTTGTAGAAGACGTTCATCGGGTGCCGGGGCACGGTGGCCGACCCGCCGACCTGCCGCTGCTGCGGCTCGCGGGAGTTGTCCGAGGCGAGCCAGGCGATGCCGGTGTCGGCGAGGGCGGGCGCGAGGTGGGGGTTGTCGGCGGTCTGCTGCGGCAGCACCCTCATCCCCGAGTGCTCGCCGGTCACCAACTCGTCGTTCTCCAGGGGCAGTCCGACGCCCGTGCCCCAGACCCGGTTGGTGGCGATCTCGTCGGTGACGGTGTCCCGGCCGACCCAGCGGACGGTGCCGTCCGGCTCGGTGGCGCACCGCCAGGGCACGACCGTGGTGTCCTGCTCGCAGCCGAGGAAGGCGTGCGTGTAGGTGTGGTTGATCCAGCGGAACTCGGCGCGGTCGGCGAGGAACCGGTCGGTGAGCGGATCGGCGCCGCCGTTGTCCTCGCGGTGTTCGACGCTTCCGGCGCCGTTGTAGGCCAGGTCCAGGGTGAAGCCGTGGCCGTCCTGCCAGTCGGTGGCGTGGGCGACGTCCGCGGGGGTCATCCGGATCGGGTCGGGGGTGCCCGCCCCGTCGGGACAGTCGACGTCCCCGGGCGTGCAGTTCAGCTCGGTGTTCCAGCGGTCGTCGGCGGCGAACACGTCGTCCACGTGCACGGCGAAGTAGTTCTTCGAGGCGCCCAGGTGCACCCCGCCCGTCATCCAGGCCACGATCCCGCGGGCCAGCAGCCGGAACTGCTGCTGGTGCCGGTTGTAGACGAAGGTGACGACGAGTTCGCGTCGCCCGTCGTGCCGGTACTCACCCACCAGGGAGCCGCGCCGGGAGGTTCCCGGGATGGCGGCGTCGACGTACGGGGTGAAGTCGGCACCCGTGACGGGCGTGGAGACGTAGGCGTAACTCTCCCCGACGGTGGGGGAGTTGTCCTCGAAGGGCACCGCGCCGTCGAGATAGCCGAAGGGCCCCGCGAGTCCGGCGTCCGTGACCTCGGCCCGCACCCCGTCCAGGCTTCCGGCGTAGCCGCCCTCGACCGGGTACTCGAGACCGGCCTCCGGACGCGCGTAGGTGTAGGCGTCGACCTGCGGAATGCTGTACGTCCGCTCGTAGGCGACCAGCGCCGCCATTTCGTCCGAGCCGGCCGCGAACGGGTTGTCGCTGGGCAGCACGACCGCCTGGTACTTGGCCCGCGGCCGGCCGTCGACGGTGTCCGCGAGCAGCTCCGCGTCGATCACCGGGCGGTCCGCCCGGGTCAGGTCGATCTCGGTGTACGGCGTCCCGGCGACCTCGAGTTCGGCGGCGATCGCGTCCGTCGACGGACCGCCGTCGCTGACCACCAGCACCCGCAGATCGACGCGGGGCGTGCTGTCCGCGTGGGCCGCTCCGGCCGGCAGTCCGAGCGCAGCGATGAGCGCGCCCACCGTCGCCACGGTGGTGCATAAGATCCGCTTCATGCGGTTGTGTCCCCTCCCCGGGCAGGGGTGAGTGCCGCTCGCGTGGAGCGGACGCACCCCCCTTGCGTGACGCCGTGCCCCCCTCAGTAGCCGGTCGCCGACGCATCCATCGCGTCACATGGTGGTGCCTGTGTGTAGCTTCCGCGGTCGTCTTGCGAAACATGACGGAAAAGCGCAGGTGTCCAACTGGTCGTAAACGAGCGGAATATGACACCTGGGGCCCGGTCGAGCAGTGGTGCTGCCGGGATGGGAAGCGACTCAAGCGCTGGCGGGAGGCCTGGGGGCACTCCGGCGGACCGTCCGGGGCCGGCCGCTGCTGTTGCCGGAGGTCTGAACCACTGGGAGGTGCCGGTCGGGGACCGGTTTCCGGTCAACGCACTTAATGAAAGGTGAAAGAAAAGTCGTGACGGAGTTCTTGACCGGTCGCAGCGCCAGCGGCAGGGTTCCCGAGAGCGCGCTCATTTTCCGTTCAACTCTCCCTATCGAGGAGCCACTTCATGCCCGCAGCCGGCCCACCCCCCAGACCCGCACACCGCGGCGTCGTTGCCGTGCTCGTCCTCGCCCTGGCCGCAGCCCTGCTCGCCGTCCTTCCGGCCGGCCGGGCGCAGGCGGCCCCCACGCTGCTGTCCCAGGGCAAGCCGGTCACCGCCTCCAGCCAGGAGAACGCCGGCACCCCCGCCACCGCGGCCGTCGACGGCGACAACGGCACCCGCTGGTCCAGCGCCTTCTCCGACCCGCAGTGGATCCGCGTCGACCTCGGCGCCCCGGCCGCGCTCAGCCAGGTCGAACTGCGCTGGGAGGCCGCCTACGCGACGGCCTACCGCATCGAGATCTCCCAGAACGGCAGCGACTGGTCGACCGCCTACTCCACCACCACGGCGACCGGCGGCACCCAGACCCTGAACGTCTCCGGCACCGCCCGCTACGTCCGCGTGTTCGGCACCGCCCGCGCCACCGGATACGGCTACTCCCTCTGGGAGTTCAAGGTCTTCGGCACCACCGACGGCGGCCCCACCATCCCCGGCGGCGGTGACCTCGGCCCGAACGTCCATGTCTTCGACCCGTCGACCCCGGGCATCCAGGCCAAGCTCGACGAGGTGTTCCGGCAGCAGGAGTCGGCCCAGTTCGGCAACGGGCGGCACGCCTTCCTCTTCAAGCCCGGCACCTACAGCGGCCTCAACGCCCAGATCGGCTTCTACACCCAGATCGCCGGCCTCGGCCTGCGCCCCGACGACACCACGATCAACGGCGACATCACCGTCGACGCGGGCTGGTTCAACGGCAACGCCACCCAGAACTTCTGGCGCGCCGCGGAGAACCTGGCGGTCAACCCGGTGAGCGGCACGAACCGCTGGGCGGTCTCGCAGGCCTCCTCGTTCCGCCGGATGCACGTCAAGGGCGGCCTCAACCTCGCCCCCAACGGCTACGGCTGGGCCAGCGGCGGTTACATCGCCGACTCCAAGATCGACGGCCAGGTGGGCAACTACTCGCAGCAGCAGTGGTACACCCGCGACAGCTCCATCGGCGGCTGGTCCAACTCGGTGTGGAACCAGGTCTTCTCCGGCACCGTCGGCGCCCCGGCGACCGCCTTCCCGGAGCCGAAGTACACCACCCTGGCCAACACCCCCCTCTCGCGCGAGAAGCCGTTCCTGTACCTGGACGGCAGCGAGTACAAGGTGTTCGCGCCCGCCCTGCGCACCAACGCCCGCGGCACGACGTGGGAGAGCGGCACCCCGCAGGGCCGGTCGATCCCGCTGAACGATTTCTACGTGGTCAAGCCGGGCGCGAGCGCGGCGACCATCAACCGGGCCGTCGCCCAGGGCCTGCACCTGCTGTTCACCCCCGGCGTCTACCACGTCGACCAGACGATCCAGATCAACCGGGCCGACACCATCGTGCTCGGCCTCGGCCTGGCGACGATCATTCCCGACAACGGAGTGACGGCGATGCGGGTCGGCGACGTCGACGGGGTCCGGCTGGCCGGTTTCCTCATCGACGCCGGACCGGTCAACTCCAACACGCTGCTGGAGGTCGGCCCGCAGGGAGCGTCCGCCGATCACGCGGCCAACCCGACCACCGTGCAGGACGTGTACATCCGGATCGGCGGCGCGGGCGCGGGCAAGGCGACCACCAGCATGGTCGTCAACAGCGACGACACGATCATCGACCACACCTGGGTGTGGCGCGCCGACCACGGCGAGGGCGTGGGCTGGGAGACCAACCGCGCCGACTACGGCGTCCGGGTCAACGGCGACGACGTCCTGGCCACCGGCCTGTTCGTGGAGCACTTCAACAAGTACGACGTCGAGTGGTACGGCGAACGCGGCCGGACGATCTTCTTCCAGAACGAGAAGGCCTACGACGCCCCCAACCAGGCCGCCATCCAGAACGGCACGACCCGGGGGTACGCCGGCTACCGCGTCGACGACTCGGTGAACACCCACGAAGGGTGGGGGATGGGCAGCTACTGCTACTACAACGTCGATCCCACCATCCGCCAGGACCACGGCTTCAAGGCCCCGGTGAAGCCGGGGGTGAAGTTCCACAGCCTGCTGGTGGTCTCGCTCGGCGGCAACGGCCACTACGAGCACGTCATCAACAACACGGGCGCCTCCACGGCCCCGTCGGGCAGCTCGACCGTCCCGTCCACCGTCACGTCCTTCCCGTGACCGGTTCCTCCGGGCCGGGGGCGTCACCGCACCCGGCCCGGAGGGCCACTCACTGGGCGGCGCGGTCCTGGAGGTTGGTCTGCCACGCCGGATTCGGCTCCTTCGGCTCCGACTCCACGGGCCGCCCGCCCCGGGCGAAGAAGTCGGCGAGCGGCAGGATCGCGGCGCCGACGGTGACCGCGTCCGGGCCGAGCGTGCCCAGGTCGATGCGGACGTGCGAGGCCGGGTACCGCAGCGAGTAGGCCGTGGCGTGCGACCGTACCGCATCGAGGAAACGGCGGCCCAGTTGCAGCCCCGCCCAGCCGCCGACCAGGATCCGCTCCGGCTGGAACAGGTTGATCAGGTCGGAGAAGCCCGCGCCCAGGTACTCGGCGGTCTCCTCCAGGACGGTCAGGGCGGTCTCGTCGGCGGGGCCCTCGGCCGGATAGGCGGCGGCGAGCATGGCGGTCAGGGCGGTCTCCTCGTCCACTCCCGCGGGCGGCCGGCCCCCGGCTTCCGCCCACCGCTCCAGCAACGCCTCGGCCCCCGCGTACGCCTCCAGGCAGCCCTGTGCGCCGCAGCGGCAGCGCCGACCCCGGACCCGTACGGTCAGGTGCCCCCACTCCACGGCCCGGCCCGGACCCATGTCGCCGGAGACCACGCACGCCCCGACGCCGGAGCCGAACAGGACCACCGCCGCGCTCTGCGCGCCGCGCCCGGCGCCGAACCACATCTCTGCCTGGCCGAGCGTCTTGGCGCCGTTGTCGACGTAGTACGGCACCGTCTCGGGCAGCAGCCCCGACTCCCGCAGATACCGCTCCAGCGGCACCGCGTCCCAGCCGATGGTCTGCCCGTGCACGATGGCGCCGTCCCCGGGGGTGCGCGCGACGATGCCCGGGACGCCGATCCCGACCCCGAGCAGCCCCTGCGCGCTGATCCCGGTCATCTCCAGCACCTCGGCGATGCCCTCGCGCAGATGACGTACGACGACATCGACGTCGTAGCGGTCGACGCGGCGCGGCCCGTCGGTGGCCAGCGGCTTCTCCAGACGGGCCAGCTCGGTCAGGGCCAGGTCGAACAGCTCGATGCGGACCCGTGTCTCGCCCACGTCGATGCCGATCATGTGGCCGCTGTGCGGGCTGACCCGCAGCAGGGTGCGCGGGCGGCCGCCGACGGAGTCGACGCTGCCGGCCTCCTCGACCAGACCCTCGGCCATCAGCTCGGAAACCACGTTGCTCACCGAACCGGAGCTGAGTCCGGTGGCGGGCCCGAGTGCGAACCGGCTCAGCGGTCCGTCGAAGTACAGCCGTTGCAGCACGGCGGTGCGATTCTCCCGCCGCAGGTCACGTACCGTACGACCGCTGCGCACTGTCACCCCTGCTCCCTCGTCTCGCGGCCCCGGCCGCAATCCACCTGCGCCAAGGCTCTTGACGCGATCTTAGCTTGACGCTTAACTCACGTCCTAAATTAAGCCGTGGGGGGACGGGTCCGCATGCGGGGCACCGGCTCCGGACCCCCGCAGGCGACAGTCGCTCCTTCCCGGAAGGCCTACTGAAGTCATGCGCAGAAGCAGAGTCGCAGCCATCGGCGCCGTCACCCTTTCGCTCGTCCTCACGTCGGCCGCCTGCGGCGGGGGGTCGAGCGGCTCGGAGGGCTCCAACGACAAGCCCAAGACACTCACGTACTGGGCCTCCAACCAGGGCGCCAGCCTGGAGGTGGACAAGAAGGTCCTCCAGCCCGAACTCGACAAGTTCGAGAAGGAGACCGGCATCAAGGTGAAGCTGGAGGTGGTGCCGTGGTCGGACCTGCTCAACCGCATCCTCACCGCCACCACCTCCGGCCAGGGACCCGACGTCCTGAACATAGGCAACACCTGGAGCGCCTCCCTCCAGGCCACCGGCGCCCTGCTGCCCTGGGACGCGAAGAACTTCGAGGCGATCGGCGGCAAGGACCGCTTCGTCGACTCCGCGCTCGGCTCCACCGGAGTCCAGGGCCAGGACCCCGCCGCCGTACCGCTGTACTCCATGGCCTACGCGCTCTACTACAACAAGAAGATGTTCGCCGACGCGGGCATCGAGAAGCCCCCGGCCACCTGGGCCGAGATGGCCGAGATCGGCAAGAAGCTGTCCAAGGACGGCAAGTGGGCGCTCGGCGCCGAGGGTTCGAACCTCTCCAACAACATCCACCAGGTGTTCGTCCTCGGCAAGCAGCACGGCGCGGACTTCTTCACCCCCGACGGCAAGCCCGACTTCACCTCCGACGGCGCCGTGGCGGCGGTCAAGCAGTACGTCGACCTGATGGCCAAGGACAAGATCATCGCGCCGGGGAACGCGGAGTACGCGCAGAACCAGTCCCTCAGCGACTTCGCCAAGGACAAGACGGCCATGGTGCTGTGGCAGACCGCCTCGGCCACCTTCAAGGCCCAGGGCATGAAGGACGACGAGTGGGGCGTGGCGCCCGCCCCCGTCCAGTCCGGCACCCCCGGCGAGGGCACCAGCACCAACTCCATGGTCGCCGGCATCAACCTCGCCGTCTTCAAGAACACCAAGAACATCGACGGTGCCAAGAAGTTCGTGAAGTTCCTGACCAGCGACGAGGAGCAGAAGGTCCTCAACACCGCCTACGGCTCCATCCCGCCGGTCAAGTCCGCCCAGGAGGACCCGGCGTTCAACACCCCGGCGCTCGCCGTCCTGCGCGACACCCTCGCCACCAGCGCCTCCGCGCTGCCCCAGGTGCCCGAGGAGTCGCAGTTCGAGACCGTCGTGGGCACCGCCGTCAAGGAGCTCTTCGCCGACGCCGCCGCGGGCCGGGCGGTCACCACCGAATCGGTGCGCGCCAAGCTCGAGAAGGCCCAGCAGCAGATGCCCGCCTCGTGACCACGGACAGCTCCATGACCACCACCGCTGCCTACGGCACCGGCGAACGAACGGCACCGAAGCAGGACCCCGGAGCGGCGCCCCGCAAGCGCCGCTCCGGGCGGCTGCGCCAGGTGTCCCTGCCGTATCTGCTCCTGCTGCCCGCACTGCTCCTGGAACTCCTGGTCCACCTGGTGCCGATGGTCATCGGCATCGTGGTCAGCTTCAGGGAGCTCACCCAGTTCCACATCCGGGACTGGGGCACCGCCCCTTGGGCGGGCCTGGACAACTACAAGATCGCGCTCGACTTCGACGCACCCGTCGGCGAGGCCCTGCTCAAGTCGTTCGTCACGACCTGTCTGTTCACCGCGCTCTCGGTCGGCCTGTGCTGGCTGCTGGGCGCGGCCGCCGCGATCTACCTCCAGGAGTCCTTCCGCGGCCGCGGACTGCTCCGCACGATCTTCCTGGTCCCGTACGCCCTGCCGGTCTACGCGGCCGTCATCACCTGGGCGTTCATGTTCCAGCGGGACAACGGCCTGGTGAACCACGTGATCCACGACCAGCTCGGGCTCACCGACTCGCCGCCCTTCTGGCTCATCGGCGAGAACAGCTTCATCACGCTGCTCGTCGTCTCGGTCTGGAAGGGCTGGCCGTTCGCCTTCCTCATCATCATGGCGGGGCTGCAGAACATTCCCCGTGAGATGTACGAGGCGGCCGCGCTCGACGGGGCCGGCGTCTGGCAGCAGATCCGCCGGATCACCCTGCCGTCCCTGCGCCCGGTCAACCAGGTCCTCGTGCTGGTGCTGTTCCTGTGGACGTTCAACGACTTCAACACGCCCTTCGTCCTGTTCGGCCGGGCGGCACCGGAGGCGGCGGACCTCATCTCGCTGCACATCTACCAGTCCTCGTTCCAGACCTGGAACTTCGGCACGGGCTCCGCGATGTCGGTCCTGCTGCTGCTGTTCCTGCTCATGGTGACCGGCGTCTACCTCGCGCTCACCTCCCGCGGAAGGAAGGCCACCGATGTCTAGGCCGGCCCGCTCGCCGATGGCCGCCCCGCAGTCCTTCCTGTGGAGCCGCCGGATCTTCCTCACCCTGCTGACGGTCTTCGTGCTGCTGCCCGTCTACGTGATGATCTCCAGCTCGCTGAAGCCGCTGGAGGACGTGTCGGGGAAGTTCCAGTGGGTGCCCTCGGGACTCACCGTCCGCCCGTACTTCGACATCTGGGAGACGGTGCCGCTGGCCGACTACTTCATGAACTCGCTGATCGTGGCGGGCGCGGCGACCGTCTGCTCCGTCACCATCGCGGTGTTCGCGGCCTACGCGGTCAGCCGCTACAGCTTCCGCGGCAAGCGCGTCTTCACGGTCACGGTGCTCTCCACCCAGATGTTCCCCGGCATCCTCTTCCTGCTGCCGCTCTTCCTCATCTACGTCAACATCGGCAACGCCACCGGTATCGCCCTGTTCGGCTCCCGCGGCGGCCTGATCCTCACCTATCTGACCTTCTCGCTGCCGTTCTCGATCTGGATGCTGATCGGGTACTTCGACTCGGTCCCCAAGGATCTCGACGAGGCGGCCAAGGTCGACGGCTGCGGGCCGCTCGGCGCCCTGTTCCGGGTCGTCGTGCCGGCCGCGATCCCCGGCATCGTCGCCGTCGCCGTCTACGCGTTCATGACCGCCTGGGGCGAGGTCCTCTTCGCCTCCGTCATGACCAACGAGACCACCCGCACCCTCGCGGTCGGGCTCCAGGGCTACTCCACCCAGAACGACGTGTACTGGAACCAGATCATGGCCGCCTCGCTCGTCGTCAGCCTGCCCGTCGTCGCCGGCTTCCTGCTCCTGCAGCGCTACCTCGTCACCGGCCTGACGGCCGGCGCCGTCAAGTAGCGCCTGCCCCGACCCAGAGAGGTTTTCTCTGTGCCCGAACCGATAGACCTCGCCGCCTTCCCCGACGACTTCAGCTGGGGCACGGCGACCTCCGCCTACCAGATCGAGGGAGCCGTCGCCGAAGACGGCCGCTCGCCCTCCATCTGGGACACCTTCTCCCACACCCCGGGGAAGGTCGACAACGACGACCACGGCGACGAGGCCTGCGACCACTACCACCGGTGGCCCGAGGACGTGGCCCTGATGCGGCGCCTCGGCGTCGACGCCTACCGCATGTCCCTGGCCTGGCCCCGTGTGGTCCCCGGCGGCGACGGCCCGGTCAACGCGGCCGGCCTGGACTTCTACGACCGACTCGTCGACGCCCTCCTCGCGGCGGGCATCAACCCCAGCATCACGCTCTACCACTGGGACCTGCCCCAGGTCCTCCAGGACCGCGGCGGCTGGACCGTCCGCGACACCGCCGAGCACCTGGCCGCCTACGCCGCCGCCGTGGCCACCCGCCTCGGCGACCGCGTCACCCAGTGGGCCACCCTCAACGAGCCCCTGTGCTCGGCCTGGATCGGCCATCTGGAAGGCCGGATGGCGCCCGGCCTGACCGACCTCACCGCGGCGGTGCAGGCCTCGTACCACCTGCTGCTCGGGCACGGCCTCGCCACCCAGGCCATCCGCGCGGCGGCCCCCGGCGCCCGGATCGGCCTGGTCACCAACCACTCCACCGTCGAGGCCGCCTCCACCCGCCCCGAGGACATCGCGGCCGCCGCCCGCATGGACGGCCACAGCAACCGCTGGTGGCTCGACCCCGTCTACGGCCGCGGCTTCCCCGCCGACATGCGCGAGCTGTACGGCGTCGACCTCCCCGAGCGCCCCGGCGACCTGGACACCATCGCCGCACCGCTCGACTGGCACGGCCTGAACTACTACTTCCCGGCAACCGTCACCGACGACCCCGAGGGCCCGGTCCCGTACGCCCGCGAGGTCCGGCTGCCCGACGTGCCGCGCACCGGCATGGACTGGCAGATCGACGCCGACGGCCTGGAAGCCCTGCTGATGCGCCTCACCGACGACTACGGCGTCCGCACGCTGTACGTCACGGAGAACGGCTCGGCCTTCCCCGACACGGTCGCGCCGGACGGCAGCGTCCATGATCCCGACCGCACGCGGTACCTGGAGCAGCATGTCGCCGCCTGCGCCCGCGCCGTGCGCAAGGGAGCGCCGCTGGCCGGCTACTACGCATGGTCCCTGCTCGACAACTTCGAGTGGGCCTACGGCTACGACAAGCGCTTCGGCCTGGTCCATGTCGACTACGCGACCCAGAAGCGCACGATGAAGTCGAGCGGTCTGCGCTACGCCGACATCATCCGCCTGCACCGGCAGACGCACGCCTGACGGGCGGTGAGGCCGTGCCGGCGCGGGCGCGGCCTCACGCGTTACTGGCTGCTGCCCGGGCGCAGGGTCTTCCTGGCCAGTTCGTAGGCCGGGAGCATCGCCCGGTGCTCCTCGGTGTCCAGTCCGCCGAGGTGCAGGACGACCGGCCCCTGTGCGGTGACGACGGCAAGGGCCCTTTCCTCCTTGCTCTCCTCCAGGAACTCGTCGTCGTACCGGTACGTCACTTCCGCACCGGTGAGACCTCCCGCGGTGAAGCTGCCGTACTTCTCCTTGCTCACCTCGCCCTGGGCGGCCACGAAGGCCTCCAGGACGGTACGGGCGTCGTCGTCGCCCGCTTCGCCGGTCCACACCCGCAGAAAGCCGATGCTGCCCGCCGGCTTGGCGTCGACCTCGCAGACCAGGGCGACCGGGCCCTGACGCAGTACCGCGTCGGCGATCTCCTGCGACACCTCGCCGTCACCGCCGACGGCCTCCGCCTTCCACTCCTCGGCGATGTCGAAGGTGACCGGCAACGCGCAGGGCGAGCCCGCCCCGCCGAGGGAGCCCCCGCTGGGCACGGCGGCTGCCGTTGCCCGCGGCGCGGACGAACCGTCCGACGGTGTCGGCCCGTTGTCCCCCGCCCCCGACGAACATCCCGCCACCAACACGACCAGCACCGCAGCACAGGCCGCTCGACGCCCCACCACTTCGATCTCCCCTCACCAACCCGGCGGCACAGAGTAACCGAGGCCGCACCCCCGCTCACCGGCACCTTCTGATGGGGCCAGGGGCAAGGCATGATGATGTGGTGACGGACATAGACGAAGAGCGGACCCCCGCCCACGCGAACGGGTTGCTCGCCCTGGCCGAGGCTCACCACGCCCGCGCCGTTCGCCCGCTGGGCAGCCACCAGGTCGCCGGGCACGCCGTGAAGGCCTACGCGATCGAGGCGCCCGGACGCGCGGTGACGGAACAGGACGCACGCGCGGCGCTGCGGATCGCCGCCGATCATCTGGCGATGGCGCAACTGCGCGGCTCCCTGGGCCTGTCCGTGGTGCTGCTGCACGCAGGCGGTGATGGCGACTACGTCCTCGTGCACACCTGGATCGAGGGCTACATGTCCGACCTCGCCGTCTTCACCGGCCCCGCCGGGGACTTCGACGCGCTGCGGCCCGGCCGTACGGGTCTCGCGCCCTGTGTGTGGGAGGCCGCCGTACTGGCCCATGAGCGGGACGCGTTCAGCCGCCAGGTGCTGGACGGGGAGGGCGACATGGAGGCCCGGCTGACTGCTTGGCGGGCCGATGTGCTGGCGGGCGAGGTCCGTTGACCGCCACCGCAGCCCCGCGCGTGCGCCCCGCACGGCCCGCGGATCTGCCCGACGTCGCCGGCCTCGCGGCCGAACACGCCGCTTACGAGAAGGCGTTGCCGCCGCCCGCAGACCTGGCCCGGCGGTTGGAGACACTGCTGTTCGGGCAGGCGCAGCCGCCGCGCCTGTCCGTGTTCGTGGCGGATCTCGGCGACGGCGACATCGTCGGCTACGCGTCCTGCGCCCCCGAGGTGTCCACCTGGGACGGCGACGAGTACCTCCTCATGGACTGCCTGTTCCTCCGGTCCGGCCACCGCGGCCTGGGCATCGGCCCGATGCTCATGGCCGCGGTGGTCGCGGACGCACGGGCCCGCGGACTCGGCCGGATCCAGTGGCAGACGCCGGCCTGGAACACCGACGCGATCAGGTTCTACGACCGGCTCGGCGCGCGGGCCACGGAGAAGCTGCGCTACTCGCTGCCCCTGGACGTCGAGGCCGACTGAGGCATTCCCGTGCGGTCGGCCTCGTCCTGGGCGAGCAGTGAGAGCAGCGACGCCACCGTCACGCCGGCCTCCGCCGGATGGCGCAGAACCTTGCTGGGATCGATGCGGTAGGTGTTGCTGCGTCCCTCCCGGGTGTGCGAGAGATACCCCGCCTGTTCCAGGTCGGCGATGATCTTCTGTACGGCCCGCTCGGTGAGCCGGCAGCGCACAGCGATATCGCGGATGCGGGCATTGCGGTCGTCGGCGATGGCGGCCAGGACCCGGGCGTGATTGGTCAGGAACGTCCATCCTGCGTGTGGTTCCGGAACTCCCTCCATGGCGCGATTGTACGGTTGAGTATTCGCGTAATCAAAAACACGAACTAGATTTCATGTATCGCTTGACGTGTGAGCGCTTCACCGGTGACGCTGGTAGCGACAAGCGGTACTGATGACCGGGGAGGCGGTCATGGCAGAGGCGGTGTCGGCGGTGCGGTCGACATGCTCGCCCGAGATCCACATCCGCCCCGACGGCGACCGTATGACGGTGGTCGTCCGAGGCGAACTGGACCTCGACGGCGCTCCGGCGCTCGAGGGCGCCCTGCGCGAGGCCCTCGGCCGTTCGGTCCATGGCGTCGACCTGGACCTGAGCGGCCTGGAGTTCTGGGACTGCTCCGCGCTGAACATCGTGCTGGGCATACGGCACCGCGCCCTGCGTGAGGGCAAGACGGTCGTCCTGCGTTCCGCTGGACCCGTCGCCGAGCGGCTCCTCGCGCTGACCGGTACTCTCTCGCTGTTCGCTCCGGCCGACGAGGACGCCGACCACTTCGAGCCGTCCGCATCGGACCACGAGACCGAGGACGAGAGCATGCTGCAAGATCTGCGGATCGAGGTCGTCCAGCTCAGGCGGGCCATGCAGACCCGTCCCACCATCGATCTGGCCCGGGGCATCCTGATGGCCTCCTTCGGGCTGAAGGCCGAGGACGCCTGGGCGGTCCTGGTCATGGCCTCCCAGAACAGCAACACCAAGCTCTACCACCTCGCCCGCGACCTGGTGGCCACCGTCGGGGGAGAACCCCTGGCCGAACCGCTGCAGAAACAGGTGTCCGCCGCCGTGGCCGCGGTCGGCGAGCGCGCACAGGCCCATTCGTAGGAACCGCGGTTTACGTTGCCCGTGCCGGTTCACCCGGAGCGGAGCAGGAGTTTTCCGAGCACGGTGTGGAGTGACGTGTCATGGCGCGACACCAGAAGAACAAGTCCAAGATGGAACAGGCCAAGGGCAAGGCCAAGGAAGCGGCAGGCCGCGCGGTGGGCAATGAGCGGTTGACGGCCGAAGGCCAGGCGGACCAGGCCAAGGGCGACGTCCGGCAGGCCAAGGAAAAGGCCAAGGACGCCGCGAAGGACGCCACCCGCCGCTGACCGCGCAGCGAGCGGCGTGCCGCCCGGCCCCGGCTGTGTCAGCGGGATCGGGCGGCCTCCGCCGGATCACGCTTGAACGCCCAGTCCATCTTCGGCTCCATCACGAACCGGAACACCCGCCGCACCGGCGCCGTGCACAGCACCGTCACGATCGCCCCGGCGACCAGCGTCGCGGCGATCTTCCCCAGCGGCTCGTGCACCGCGTCGATGTGGGACCAGTGCCACTTGTTGGCCGCCTGGATCACGAAGCCGTGCAGCAGATAGCCGTACAGCGTGCCCGCGCCCAGCGCCGTGAACCACATGCCGCGCCCGGGCACCAGCGACAGGAAGCACGCGACCAGGACCACCGAGCAGGCGAACAGCACCAGCGTCATCACCGGCCCGTACCAGGCGGGCGCGGCCAGTTCCTCGGCACTGGTGCGGTGGAAGAACCACGCGTAGTTCATCCGCGGGACCGCCCAGTACGCCACCACGACCGCGCACAGGAACGCCGGCACCGCCAGCATCCGCACCTCACGGCGGCGCACCAGCGCGAAGTGCTCGGGCTTCAGCACCAGACCCAGCACGAAGTACGGCAGGAACTGCAACGCGCGCTGGAGGTCCAGGTCGTTGCCGATCGACGGCGACAGCGTGGCCAGCATCGCGACCCCGAGCGCCAGCGGCAGCGGCCACCGGACGACCCGCCAGAAGGGCGTGGTCAGCCGCCAGATGAACAGTGCCGCGAGGAACCACGTCAGATACAGCGGATTGAGCAGGCTGATGTCGCGGTCCGGCTCGTTGTCCGTCCATCTGGTGAAGAAGGTGTACGCCACCTCGAAGACGACATAGGGGACGGCGACGCCGGTCACCAGACGCTTGATGCGGCCCGGGCTCGCGTCGAAGTTCCGCGAGAAGTAGCCGGAGATGACGATGAACGCCGGCATGTGGAACGCGTACACCACCATGTACAGCGCGGTCACCGTCCGGCTGTCGTCCCGCAGCGGCTCCCAGGCGTGCCCCATCGCCACCAGCACGATGGCCAGGTACTTGGCGTTGTCGAAGAACGCGTCCCGCTCCTTGACCGACCGGGCAGTCCGTCCGGCCCGCGCGGAGGAGTCACCGTCCGGTGGCGCCTGGGCCTGTCCGAGGCTGCGCGTGGGCAGCGTTTGCTGCGCGATCCCATCTCGACGGAACCCAGACAGAGCGAAACACCTCTTAGGAGAGTTACCTGTGTGGCCCTTGTGCCGACACCCGGGACACCGTAGTCACGCAACCACAGCCGCGTAAACCCGGACGGTCATGATGTGACCGCCGTATCTTTTACGGCCTCGGTCGTGGGCGATGACGCGGACTCCGCGGGGCTTCTCCGCCCCGTGACGGACACCTCGACAGAGCGGTTACCCCTGGCTTCGTGACGTGAACGCACCACTTCCAGGCCGGGCCGCCGAACTTGCGGGACGGCGTGACGGCACGGCAGGGTTCGGTCGTGTGGCAACTCTGCTGATCGTGCACCACACGCCCTCGCCCCACTGTCAGGCGATGCTCGAGGCCGCCGTCGCCGGGGCGACCGCACCCGAGATCGAGAACGTCCGTGTCGTCCGGCGCGCGGCCCTGGCCGCCACCGCCTCCGACGTCCTGGACGCCGACGCCTGCCTCCTGGGTACTCCGGCCAACCTCGGCTACATGTCCGGGGCCCTCAAGCACTTCTTCGACCAGATCTACTACCCGTGCCTGGACGCCACCCGCGGGCGGCCCTTCGGCTACTACGTGCACGGGGGCAACGACGTCACGGGCGCGGTGCGCTCCATCGAGTCCGTCACCACGGGGCTCGGCTGGCGGCGTGCCGCCGAGGCGGTGACGGTAACCGGCGAACCGGGCAAAAAGGACCTCGAGGCGTGCTGGGAGCTGGCGGCCACGCTCGCGGCCGGACTGATGGAGTGACGGAGCGGGCAGCTACCGTGTGTGCGGTACCCCTTGTCTCCTCGCGCACACCTCGGACGGCCCGCCAGTGCTCTCGGACTTCTCCTCGCTCATCGCGGCGACCGCCCGCTGGCTGACGAGCGCCTTCCCGCCCAACGGCGGCGCACTCGCCGCCGCCCTCTGCGACGTGCAGGCTCGCCAGGCCGTCACGGTCGCGGCCTGGCTGCGCTTCCCGACGTCGACGGATGCCGCGCTGGCGGGCATGACCGGCTCCGGGGGCTCGGCCCGGCTCGACTGGATCACCGGCGCGGAGGGCGACTCCGAGCCCTGGCGGAGCTGGGTGGACGAGGTGGTGGCGAGCTGGGCGGCCAGTCTGCTGGCCGAGCCGCTGCTGGCCGAGGCCGCGGTGAGCGCCGTGCTCACCGGGGGCCACGCCGCCGGTGCGCCGATGGAGTTCCGGCGTCTGACGGCGCCCGACGAGAACGACCGCCGGGCGGCCGCTCTGCTGCGCCATCCCGACCTGCTGGACCGCGTCGCCGGGCTGCACCGCGCCGAGCTGATGGACCTGCTGGACGCCGGACAGCCGCGCGCCGCCTGAGCGTTCTGCGGGCTCGGGCGGCGCGGGGCGGGGCCTGGGATCAGACGGCCGGGGCCGGGTACGTCGGGTACTCCACGCCGGAGACGTGCTGCACGACCCGGATGACCTGGCAGGAGTAGCCGAACTCGTTGTCGTACCAGAGGTAGAGGATGGCGTTGTCGCCGTCGACCTTGGTGGCGCCGGCGTCGACGATCGAGGCGTGGCGCGAGCCGACGAAGTCCATGGAGACGGCGTCGGGGGCGGTGGTGAAGTCGATCTGGCGCTTGAGCGGCGAGTTCAGCGAGACGTCGCGGAGGTACTCCAGGACCTCCTCGCGGTTGGTCTCCCGGCCCAGGCGCAGGCTGAGGATCGCGATCGAGACGTCCGGCACGGGGACGCGGATCGAGCTGCCGGTGATCGGGGCCTTGAGGTCGGGCAGCGCCTTGGCGACGGCGGAGGCGGCACCGGTCTCGGTGATGACCATGTTCAGCGGCGCGCTGCGGCCCCGACGGTCCGCCTTGTGGTAATTGTCCAGAAGGTTCTGGTCGTTGGTGAACGAGTGGACGGTCTCCACGTGGCCGCGGACGACGCCGTACTCGTCGTCCATCGCCTTCAGCGGCGGGACGATCGCGTTGGTGGTGCAGGACGCGCAGGACAGGATCCGCTCGTCGGGCTTGATCGTGTCGTGGTTCACGCCGTGCACGATGTTCGGGACGTCGCCCTTGCCGGGAGCGGTCAGGACGACCTTGTCGATACCGGGGCGCAGGTGCTGCGAGAGGCCCGCGCGGTCCCGCCACTTGCCGGTGTTGTCGATCAGGATGGCGTCCTTGATGCCGTACGCCGTGTAGTCGACCTCGGACGGGTCGTTGGCGTAGATCACCTTGATGGCGTTGCCGTTGGCGAGGATCGTGCTCGACTCCTCGTCCACCGTGATCGTGCCCTGGAACTGGCCGTGGATGGAGTCGCGGCGCAGCAGCGAGGCGCGCTTGACGAGATCCTGGTCACCGCCGCCGCGGACGACGATGGCGCGCAGCCGCAGCCCGTTGCCCGAGCCCGCCTTCTCGATCAGGAGACGGGCCACGAGGCGGCCGATGCGCCCGAAGCCGTACAGGACGACGTCCCGGCCCGCGCCGCCCGCCAGCTTGTTGGCGCCCGTGGCGCCGGCGACGGCCTCGGCGGTGAAGTCCGCCACCGACAGGCCGCGGTCGTCGGACCTGTACGTCGCGGCGAGCATGCCGATGTCGATCTGGGACGGGCCGAGGTCGAGCGTGGTGAGCGCCTGGAGGAAGGGCAGCGTTTCGGTGACCGACAGCTCCTCGCCCGCGATCTGCCGCGCGAACCGGTGCGTCTTCAGGATGCTGACCACCGACTTGTTCACCAAGGAGCGGCTGTGCAGCAGGATCGTCACGTCCCGCTCGCGGTGCAGCTTCCCGATGATCGGGATCATCGACTCCGCGATCTCCTCGCGGTTCTTCCAGTTGGTGAACGAGTCGTCGTTGACAGTCACAGAAGTCTCTTTCGAGCTAGGCGGTGCTCATATGCTAACCCGCCTGTTCGAGGGGCCTTGATCGGGGTCCTCGCGCTACTTGCATGCGCGGCATATGGGCGTACGGGGGCGACTGGGGCTGTGATGTGGAGGTCCCTGAGATGTTCGTATGAATTCGTGGGGCGGTTGAACACGGCGGACCCCCGGTCCGTATGGGGGCGAGGGATCTGTATGTCCGCTCGCCCGTCACGAACGTAGGAGTACTGCCTTGAGACGCACTACGCGCAGGCGCCCGACCGGCCCACGACGCGCGACCTTCGCCGCGGTCGCGCTGATCCTGGGCGGCGGCGGACTGGTGGCGACCAACATCTACGCCTCGGCGACCGAGGGCAGTGACGGCGCAGCGGCCCAGACCGGCGGTGCCACGATCGACTGCCCCGACGTGGGCGCCAAGTTGACCGAGGTCCCGGACGCGGCCAGGACGGACGTCGACAACGAACTCGCCGCCCTGGACGGCCAGATAGCCGAGGCCTATCAGCAACTGCAGGAGGCGACACCGGAACAGCGGCAGGACACCGGCTTCACCGACGAATCGATCATGAACCCGCTGAAGGAGAAGCGGGGCGGGACGATCGAGCGGATCGCCGTCGCGATCGGCAACGCGGGAGAGCGCCCCGAAGGGCTCGAAGCGCTGGCGGGCTGCGAACTGACCGTCCCCGAGGAGCAGCCGGAGGGCGGCCAGGGCGGAAACGGCCCCGTCGCCGCGGACTTCGCCGACATCACCACTGTCCAGCCCAACGCCCAGGCCCCGGCCGCCGGTGAGGGCGCCTCCCGCGGCACCTTCACCACCAGCTGCGGGGTCAACGAGAACGGCGTGTTCAACTCGGACAACGTGATCGTCGCGCCGGGCGTCTCCAACGGCGCCCACCACTTCCACGACTACATCGGCAACCAGGACAACGACGCCTTCGCCAGCGACGAGGACCTGGCCGCCGCCGACACCAGCTGCGAGAACCAGGGCGACAAGTCCTCCTACTACTGGCCCGTCCTGCGCCTGCAGAACGGCACCCAGGAACAGGACGCCGACGCACCCGGCGGCGGCATCGAGGGCAACGCCGGTGAGATCGTCACGCCCCGCGAGGTCACGCTGACCTTCCAGGGCAGCCCCACCGGCGAGGTGACGGCCATGCCCCGCCTGCTGCGCATCATCACCGGTGACGCCAAGGCCTTCGTCAACGGCACGGCCAACGCCAACGCCTCCTGGAGCTGCACCGGGTTCGAGGACCGGCAGCTGAAGGACAAGTACCCGCTCTGCCCCGACGGCAGCGACGTCGTGCGCACGTTCAAGTTCCAGAGCTGCTGGGACGGCCGCAACATCGACAGCGCCAACCACCGCACCCATGTGGCGTTCGCGGCGGCCGACGGCTCCTGCCCGGCCGGCTTCCAGGCCATCCCGCAACTGGTCCAGCGGATCGTCTACGACGTGGACGCCCCGAGCCTGGACGACGGGGGCCGTACGAAGCCGCTCTTCGCGGTCGACTCCTTCCCGGAGCAGCTGCACAAGCCCGTCACCGACCACGGTGACTTCATCAACGTCTTCGACGAGGACCTGATGCGGGAGATGGTCGACTGCATCAACGAGGGACGGCAGTGCGACGGCGGCGCCCTCCCCGAGGAGCCGCAGCAGCCGGAGGAGCCCCAGGAGACCGGCCAGCCGGAGCAGCCGGAGGAGCCCGGGCAGACCCAGCAGCCGGAGGAGCCGCAGGAGACCGGGCAGCCGGAGCAGCCGGAGCAGTCCGACGAGCCGCAGGAGCCCGCCGACCCGACGCCGACCGGCGACGACGGCGCGACCGAGCCCGCGACGCAGGCACCCCCGGCCGCCACGCCGAGCGAGGAGCCTCCGGCGGACGAGGCCCCGTCCGCCGGCGCCGACAAGCCGAAGACCTACGCCACCCCGTCGGCGCCCCCCGCCGACGACGCCCCGGCCGAGGCCGTGGGGACGGCAACGGCATCGCCGACCGAGAACCCGGCGGCCCCCGTCGGCGCGGAGCAGTCGCCGGCGGCCGGAACCGAACCGCAGACCGTCGGCGGCAGCCTCGCCGACACCGGCGCCCAGCTCTGGCCGGCCGCCGCGGGATCGGTCCTCGTCCTCGTCGGGTTCGTGCTGCTGCGCCGCATCCGGCGCGGCGCCTGAGCGAAGGCCGCCGGGGGTGCCGGATGCCGGCGCCCCCGGCGGCCGTGCGCTATGCCGTGGCGGGTGTGTAGTGGGCCGCCTCGTCGCCCTCGACGACATGGCTGAGGGTGCCGTCGACGCCGGCCGGGACGTCACCGGCGACGGTGACGCGGTGCAGCAGGCGCGGCAGGTCGCCGTAGTCGTCGGGGGCGTAGTGCTGGGTGATGCGGTTGTCGAACAGCACGAGGTCGCCGGGCTGCCAGGCCACCCGCACGATGTTCTCCGGGCGGGTGACGTAGGACTGGAACAGGCGCAGCAGGTCCCGTGAGTCGGACGGGCCCAGGCCCACGATGCTCTGCGCGAACCCGCCGATGAACAGCCCGCGTTCCCCGGTCTCGGGATGGACGCGGACCACCGGATGGGCGGTGCGGTACTTCCGGGAGACGAACCGCCTGCGGTGCTCGGCGGCCTTCTCGCTCTTCGGGGCGGCGTAGTCGTAGTCGTTGGTGTGCACCGCCCACAGCTTGTCCGCGAACGCGCGCAGCGGCTCGGGCAGATCCCGGTACGCGGCGGCCGAGTTGGCGATGAGCGTGTGGCCGCCGTAGGGCGGGATCACGATCCCGCGCAGGGTGGACGCCTTCGGCGGCGTGCGGACGAAGGTGACGTCGGTGTGCCACTGGTTGGCCCGGATGCCCTCCTCGCCGTCGACGGGCAGGATGTGCGGCTGGCCATCGACGGAGGGAACCGTCGGGTGCGCGGTGGTGAGCTCCCCGAAGAGCGAGGCGAAGCGCAACTGACCGGCGTCGTCCAGGTGCTGGCCGCGGAAGACCAGGGCCTTGTGCTCCAGCAGCGCGGAGTTGATCTCGGCGGTGATGGCGGGCGCGAGTTCCGTGGAGAGGTCCACGCCGAGGATCTCGGCGCCGATCCGGCCACCGATCCGGCGGATGTCGAAGTCGGTGCTGGTGGTCATGGTGCGGGTGTCCTTCCGGTGGGTGTTCGGTGTGGTCGTGGGGGTTGTCAGGAGGTGATGGGCGGCGAAGGGCTGGTGGCCCCGGGCGGACTGAGCGGAGGGCCTACGGCGCGCAGGGCGCCGGGGGTGCGGCCCCGCCCCCAGCCGATGTGCCGGCGGTAGCTGCCGAGCAGGCCGGTCTCGTCCAGGTGCTCCTCGTCCCGGGCGGGGGAGCCCTCGGGCAGCGGGTGGGTCAGGGGCGCGACGTACAGGGCGTCGACGGGGCAGTTCGCCTCGCACTGGAAGCAGGTCTGGCAGTCCTCCCGGCGGGCGAGTACGGGGATGCCGTCCTCGCCGCGGTCGAAGACGTCGGTCGGGCAGACCTTCACGCACTTGTCGCAGGCGATGCAGCGGTCCGCCGAGACCAGCTCGATCACGAAGCCACCTCCAGCGCGGGCAGCAGGGGCTCGGCGCGGGTCCACACCCGGTCCAGGCCGCCGGTGACGATGCGGTGGTGCTGCCCGGGGTCCTGCCCGGGAAAGTCGAGCCGCTTGGCCATGCCCCGGGTCTCGGTGCGGGCGAGCGCCGCGGCGTACATCCAGCGGGCGTGCGCGGCCATCGCCACCGCCTGCCGGACCCGCACGATGTCGCCGCCCCCGGCGTGCAGGGAGGCCCGGGCCCGCGCCCACACGCCGTCGAGCACCTTCAGCGAGGCGGCGAGCCGGTCCCCGTGCCGCAAGTAGTTCTTCTCATACGGCAGCACTTCGCCCTGGACCGCGGTGACGACCTCCCGGAAATCGTCTGCCGGACCGGGAGTCGCCGTCGGCCGCAGCCCGGCGCCCCCGGCCGCGTCCAGGCGCCGGGCAGCGGCACTTCCGCCGAGCGCACGGGCGTGACGAGCCGCGCCCAGACCCGCCCAGGTGCCGGAGGAGATGGCCCAGGCGGCGTTGTGGCTGCCGCCGCCGGTGAAGCCGCCGCAGATCAGTTCCCGGGTCGCCGCGTCCCCGGCCGCGTACAGCCCGGGGACCGTGGTGGAGCAGTCGTCGCCCGTGATGCGGATGCCGCCGGTGCCGCGCACGGTGCCCTCGGCGAGGAGCGTGACGGCGAAGCGCTGGATGAAGGGGTCGATGCCGAGCCGGTCGAAGGTGAGGAAGAAGTTCGGCTGGGCGAGCCGCATCGCCTGCCGGGCCGCGGCGTCGGCCCGGTCCAGGCGGCAGTACACCTTCTCCTCGAGCAGCGTACGCGCGATCACGGACCGGCCGCCCTGGCTGGCCGCGCCCTCCAGGACCGTGCCGTCCTCACGGTAGAAGGTGGCGAAGGAGTAGAAGGCGGTCTTGGTGACGGAGGTGCCCTCGGGCGCGATGCCGTACGCGTTGGAGAACTCCATCCCCGACAGCTCCGCCCCCACCTCGGCGGCGAACAGCGCGCCGTCGCCCGTGTTGACGTTGCAGCCCAGGGCGCCGCTGAGGAAGGCGCAGCCGCCGGTGGCCAGGACGACGGCCCCGGCGCGCACACGGTAGGGCTGCCGGACCTGTCGCCGGTACCCACGGGCGCCGGCGACCGCCCCCGCGGGGTCGGTGAGCAGTTCGGTGACCGGGCTGTGGTCGAGGATGCGGGCCCCGGCCCGCTGGACGCGGATCCGCATCCTGCGCATGTACTCCGGGCCCTGGAGCCCGTTCCTGAGCTGTCGGCCGTCCGGTCCTGTCGGGAAGGGGTAACGCCCCGCCGCCGCCAGTTCGTTCATGCCCGCGAACGTCTGGTCCAGCACGCGGGCCATCCAGCGCCGGTCGGCCAGGTAGCCGCCGAGGGCCTCCCTGCTCGCCATGGCCGCCTCCCGCGCCGCCGGCTCCGGCGGGACGTACCAGACCCCGGTGCCGGCCGAGGCGGTGGCGCCGCTGGTGCCGCAGTAGCCCTTGTCGGCGAGGATCACGTCCGCCCCGTCCTGGGCCGCCTTGAGCGCGGCCCAGGTGGCGGCGGGCCCGCCGCCGACCACCAGCACGTCGGCGGTGAGGTCGAGCCCGCTCACGCCGGCCAGCCCGCTGCCGAGGCCGCCGTGGCGAGCCGGTTGGCGGGGCGGGTCAGGCCGTAGTGGTCGCGCAGGGTGCGGCCGGTGTACTCGGTGCGGAACAGGCCGCGCTGCTGCAGGAGCGGCACGACGTGGTCGACGAAGTCCTCCAGGCCGCCCGGGAGATGGGGCGGCATGATGTTGAAGCCGTCGGCGGCGCCCTGGGTGAACCACTCCTCCAGGTGGTCGGCGACCTGTTCGGGGGTGCCGGCGAAGACGTGGTGGCCGCGGCCCGCGCCGAGCCGGGCGATGAGTTCGCGCAGGGTGAGGCCGTCGCGGCGGGCGAGTTGGGCGACGAGGGTGAAGCGGCTCTTGTTGCCGTTGATGTCCCGCTCCTCGGGCAGGTCGGGCAGTGGCCCGTCCAGCGGCAGCCCGGTCAGGTCGGTGCCGAGCATCCCGGACAGCTGGGCGAGGCCGTACTCCGGTACCTGAAGGTCGGTCAGCTCCTGTTCCAGCGCGCGGGCTTCGGCCTCGGTGGAGCCGATGACGGGGGCGATGCCGGGAAGGACCAGCAGCTGCTCCTCGGTACGGCCGTGCTGCGTGAGCCGGGACTTGAGGTCCTTGTAGAACGCCTGGGCGTCGGCGAGGGTCTGCTGGGCGGTGAAGACGGCCTCGGCGTACTGCGCGGCGAACTCCTTGCCGTCCTCCGAGGAACCGGCCTGCACCAGGAGCGGGTAACCCTGCGGGCTGCGCGGCACGTTGAGGGGGCCGTGTACTCCGAAGTACTCCCCACGGTGGCCGATCTCCCGCACCTTGTCGGTGTCGGCGTAGACGCCGCGCTCCCGGTCGAGCAGGACCGCGTCGTCCTCCCAGCTGTCCCACAGCTTGGTGGCCACCTCCAGGAACTCCCGGGCCCGCTCGTAGCGCAGCCGGTGCTCCAGGTGCTCGTCCTGCCCGAAGTTGCGGGCCTCGTTCACGGTGCCGGAGGTGACGATGTTCCAGCCGGCCCGGCCCCCGCTGATGTGGTCCAGGGAGGCGAACTTGCGTGCGGTGTGGAACGGTTCGTTGAAGGTGGTGGAGACGGTGGCGATCAGGCCGACGTGCTCGGTGACCGCGGCGAGCGCGGACAGCAGGGTCAGCGGTTCGAAGCCGCCGAGCGCGTTGTAGCGGGCGTTGCCCCACAGGGCGAGGCCGTCGGCGAGGAACACGGAGTCGAGCCGGCCGCGTTCCGCCGTCCGCGCGAGCTGCTGGAAGTAGCGCAGATCGGTGATCTTCTCGGGCTGGGTGCGGGGGTGCCGCCAGGCGGCGTCGTGGTGGCCGGCGTTGAGCAGGAAGGCGTTCAGATGCAGGGTGCGTGGACCGGTGGAGGGCATGAGGGTTCCTCGGAAAGGGGAAGTGGGGCGGGCGTGCGGCGGGGCTCGGTCAGCGGTCGGCGGGTACGCGCCAGGAGCTGAGCCGGCGTTCCACGGTCACCAGGAGCTGGTTGAAGGCGACGCCGATGGCGGAGATCGTGATGATGCCCGCGTACATCTGCGGGATGGCGAAGTTGTACTGCGAGGCGTTGATCAGATAGCCGAGGCCCGCCTTGGCGCCGATCATCTCGGCGGCGACCAGGACCAGGATGGACACCGCTCCGGCCAGCCGGATGCCGGTGAACATCACCGGCACCGAGGCCGGCAGGATGACCTTCTGGAACAGCCGGGGCGCGGACAGGTCCATCGACCTCGCGAGCTTCAGCAGGGTCGGGTCGACGGTGCGGACGGCGCTGATGGTGTTGAGCAGGATCGGCCAGGTGCACGCGTACACCACGATGGAGATCTTCGAGGTCTCGCCGATGCCCAGCAGGAGCACGAACACCGGCAGCAGGGCCAGCGCCGCGGTGTTGCGGAACACCTCCAGCAGCGGTCCGAGGAGGTCGGCGACCGGCCGGTACCAGCCGATCAGCAGGCCGAGCGGTACGGCGAAGGCCACGGCGATTCCGAATCCGCTGAAGGAACGCACCAGGCTGGCGCGGGCGTTGTCGGCGAGCTGCCCGTCGGCCGCCAGCTCCCACCAGGCGCGGGCGACCTCGCTGAAGGGCGGCAGGAACGTCCGGTCGACCAGTCCGAGGCGTGGTGCCGTCTCCCAGAGCAGCAGCAGCGCCGCGATGGCCGCGGACTTCGTCGCCGCCGTCAGCAGCAGGCGCGCCAGACGCCGGCCCCGGCCCGGGACGGGGGGTGCTTTGCGGGGGGCCGGTTTCGTCGCCCCCCGAGTCTGGGACGGGACGCCGGGGGAGAGGGCCCGTACGGGCTCGGCGGACTCCACGGCGCCGGGCGCCCTGGTCGTGTCGGCTGCTGTGCCGGTCGTCGCGCTCATACGGATGCCTCTTCCTTCTCCAACTGCTGGGCCCGGGCCACCTCGTCGTGCAGCAGCGACCAGATCTCGTGCCGGTAGCGGGCGAACTCGGGACTGGAGCGGAGGTCGTCGGTGGCCGTGCGGGAGTCGAAGGCGACCGGCACGATCCGCTTGATGCGGCCCGGCCTCGACGTCATGACGGCGACGCGCTGCCCCAGGTAGACGGCCTCGTCGATGCCGTGGGTGATGAAGACGACGGTCTTGCCGGTGCGCTGCCAGATACGCAGCAGTTCGTCCTGGAGCGACTCGCGGGTCTGGGCGTCCAGGGCGGCGAACGGCTCGTCCATGAGGAGCACATCGGGGTCGTAGGCGAGGCTGCGGGCGATCGCCACGCGCTGCCGCATCCCGCCCGACAGCTCGTGCGGATGGCGGTCCTCGAACCCGGTCAGGCCGACCAGGTCGAGGAACTCCCGCGCTTTGGCGCTCCGTTGACGCCGGGGCACGCCGGTGGCCTCCAGGCCGAACTCGACGTTGCCCTGCGCGGTGCGCCACGGCAGCAGGGCGTACTGCTGGAACACGATGCCCCGGTCCAGGCCTGGGCCGTCGATGGGTTCGCCGTCCAGCAGGATCCGCCCGCTGGTGGGGCGGGTGAGGCCGCCGAGCAGTTCCAGCAGCGTCGACTTCCCGCAGCCGCTGGGACCGACCAGGACGACGAACTCGCCCGCGGCTATGTCCAGATGGATGTCGTCGAGGGCGGTGAAACGGGTGCTCTGCCGATGTCCCGCCCGGTCCTTGACCGTGAACTCCTTGCTCACACCCTCGAACACGATCTTGGGAATGGCGGCGGCTGTGGTGGATTCAGGCATCGCGGTCAGCTCCTCGCCGTGTTGAAGTCGTTGGTGTAGAGGTCCGACAGCTTCACCTGGCCCTTGTCGATGTCACCGCGTTCGCTCAGCCAGTCGATCCACAACTGCAGTTCCTTGCCGGAGATCCGGCCCGCCGTCTCCGCGACGCCGAAGGAACGCCAGTACTTCAGGGGCGCGGCGTCCTCGTTCCGGCCGCGCTTCTTCACGATGTCGGTCATCCGCGCGATGACCTCTTCCCGCGGCGTGGTACGGGCCCACTCGATGGCCTTTCCGACCGCGGTCACGAACGTCCGCGCGGTGTCGGGGTTCTGCTTGAGGAAGCGGTCCGTCATGACGTAGGTGCCGGCGCTGAACGCGCCGAGCAGTTCGAAGTCGGTGAACAGTGGCCGGATGCCACCCGTGGCCAGCGCCTTGTCGCGCAGGATGCCGCTGAGGACGGCCACGTGGATCTGCTTCTGGCGCAGCGACTGCTCGGTGTTGACCGGGGGCACCACGAGGGGTTCCACCTTGTCGATGTCCGCCGGGGACAGGCCGCCGCGCTGGAGGTAGATGCCGAGCATGGCCTCGGCGTGCGCGCCGAGGGTGTTCATCCCGATCTTCTTGCCGATCAGGTCCCGGGCGGATCGGATCGGACTGTCCTCGAGGACGTAGTAGCCGCTGTAGGCGTGCTTGTCGGAGCCGTAGTAGCTGATGACCGCCTTGACGGGCGCGTTGTTCGCGGCGAGTTTGACGACCGCTCCGTTGAACGCGCCGCCGAAGTCGACCTGGCCGGTGGCCGCGGACTGGATGTCCTGCGGGCCGCTGATGGTGTTGCCGACCCACTCCAGCTTCACGTCCCCCAGATACCCGAGGTCCTCGGCCAGTTCCGGCAGGGTGACCTGGCCGGCCCAGCCCTGGTAGCGCAGCTTTCGGGTCTGGTCCTTTCCGGACGAGGCTCCGGTGGCGGCGGTGCCGCAGCTCACGACCACCGTCGAGAGGCCGAGCAGAGTGAGGAATTGACGTCGCGTCGACGCGGTGGTGGCAGCCATGGAAGGGGTCCTGTTCGGGAAACCGGTCAAGGAGAAGGGCAAAGGGCAGACGTCGAACGAAAGGAAAGGAGACCTCGCGCAAAAGGGGTTACGAGGAAACCGACGTCTGTGACGAAGGCGGCTCGGCAAGAGGGCCGGCCGTGAGAACGGAGCGAAGGGGAACGGCGCTTGTCAGTGCGTGCGACAACAGTCGGCACAGCGGGCGCTGGACTGACGTCGCAGATCGACGATCAGGCGCGCGGCGGGGTTCTCGGGCTTGCTCACGCCATGAGAGTTGCAGTCAATTCCAGCCAGGTCAATGTCGCTTGCCCCTGCGTCTCACATTCTCAATGCTGCGCCATACGGCCGAAGTGTTCCGTTCACAATTGCGGCCGGATGGCCCTTGTGGGAGTTCCGTTGACACGTTCACGAATCGCGTGCTTGCATCCCGGCATGCCGCCGCTGGAGCCTCTGACGCGCCGCCGCACCGTGGATCTCGTCCGGGTGGCCGCCGCGCTGTGTCGCTGCGCCGGCTGATCCCACGCCGCTTCCGCCCGGCCGCCCCAGGCGCCGGCTCTTCCTTCCATACTCGGCCTCCCCCTGACGACAGGACCCGCCATGCCCGCCTCCGCCGTGCCCTCACCTCCTCCCGCACCCCGCCTCGACGAGGCCGGCTACGACCGGCACCGGCTGCGCCAGTGGCTCGACGGGGAAGCCAGAGCGGACGGGGTCAGCCGCCGCCGGCTGCTCACTCTGCTCGCCGCCACGGCCGCCGCCACCGTGCTGCCCACCCCGGGTCCGGCCCGCGCCGCGGTCGCCCCGATCGTCAAGCCCCTGCCGCCGGAGTGGTTCATCCAGCGCGGCACCAACGCCGAGACCCGTTGGGAGGCCCTGCGCGGAACCGGCCACCACACGCCCAACGAGCTGTTCTTCGTGCGCAACCACACCGCCACCCCTGTCCTGGACGCCCACGACTGGCGGCTGCGGCTGTGGGGCACCGGGCTGCGGAGCGCGCCCGGCGAGGACAGGCCGGTGGAGTTCGGCTACGACGATCTGCGCGCCCTGCCCGCCGTCACCCGGACCGCGTTCGTGGAGTGCGCCGGGAACGGCCGCTCCTCCTACACGACCCAGCAGGGCGAGACGGTCACCGGCACCCCCTGGACGCTGGGCGCGATCGGCGTCGCCCGCTGGCGCGGGGTGCGGCTGGCCGACGTACTGCGCAGGGCGGGGCTGTCCTCTCGTGCGGTGGACGTCCAGCCGCGTGGCCTGGACGCCGAGTACCTCAGCGGCGGGGAGAGCCTGGGCCGGGTGCGCCGGCCGCTGCCGCTGGCCAAGGCGCTGGACGACGTCCTGCTCGCGTACGAGATGAACGGCGAACCGCTGCCCTACGACCACGGGTATCCCGTGCGGGTGCTGGTGCCCTCCTGGGTGGGGATCGCGTCGATCAAGTGGGTCGGTGACATCGAGGTGTCCGCCGAGCCGCTGTTCTCCCCCTGGAACACGGCCTTCTACCGACTGTTCGGGCCCGCGTACCCGGCGGAGGGCAGCGCGCCGCTGACCCGGCAGACGATCAAGAGTGCCTTCGAGGTGGCGACCGGGGCCACCTTCCCCGCCGGACAGGGGCATGTGCTGCGCGGCCGGTCCTGGTCGGGCGCCGGCGCCGTGACGCAGGTCGAGGTCAGCACCGACGGCGGGGCGAGCTGGCGGCGGGCCAGGCTGCACGACCGGCCTCGGGCGCACACCTGGACCCGCTGGTCCGTCGCCTGGCGGCCGGACCGGCCCGGCGCCACCCATCTGCTGGCCCGCGCCACCGACACGGCGGGCCGTACCCAGCCGGACGTCGCCGTGCCCAACGCGCAGGGCTATCTGTTCGACGGGGTGGTGCGGCACCCGGTGACCGTCGTCTGACGCGGCCGGTGCCCCACCGCCGTCACAGCGCCCGGGCCGCCAAGGCCCTGACGTCGGCGTCCGGGTCCGTCGTCGCCGTGGCCAGAGCCGCTCGGACGTCCTCGGTGACGCGGTGCCGGGTCAGCGCCGTCACGGCGGCCTTGCGGACATCGGCGTTCGGTTCGGCGAGCGCCTTGGCGAGGGCGGGGACGGCATGCCCGGGGTCCGCGAGCGCCAGCGCGGTGGCCGCTCCCGCCCGGACCTGCCAGGCCGGGTCGGCCAGGGCCGCCACCGCGCGTGGGGTCACGCCGGGCGGGCAACCGGTCGTGCCCAGCGCTTCGAAGGCGGCCGCACGCACCAAAGCGTCCGCGTCTGCGATGAGTTCGGCGAGAGCGGCGGTGGCCGCGCCTGGTCCGGAACCGTCCGCCGGGGCGTCCCCGCGCTCTCGGTCCGGCACGGTGGCCAGGGCCTTCGCCAGGGCGACGCGGACCTCCCGGGACGGGTCGGCGGTGGCCGCCCGGGCCAGCTCGGCGGTGGCGTCGACCGACACGAGAGCGCGCACGGCAGCGAGCCGGACGGCGATGTCGGGGTCGGCCAGCAGCGTCACGAAGAGCCCGGTCTCCCCGAGCCGCAGGACGCGCAGGGCGTCCAGCGCGGCGGCCCGGGCGAGGGGGTCGGCCGTGGTCAGGGCGGCGGCGAGGCCGTCGCGCAGTGCCGGTTCGGGGGTCAGTGTCTCGACCACTTCCCGCAGTGAGGCCGCCGCCGTGGAGCGGACCTCGGCGTCGGTGTCGGCGAGCGCGGCGGCCAGAGCGGGTCCGGTGCCCGGTGGCACCGTCTCCGTCAGGACGGTGACCGCCGTGCGGCGGACGGTGGGGTCGGCGTCGGTCAAGTAGGGCGTAAGCAGGCCGAGCTCAGGTTCGTTCTCCGCGAGGGCGAGGAGTTCGAGCAGACGTGGTGTGGCCGACGGGCCCGCGTCGGTGCCGGACCGGTCGGGAGTACCGGTCGCGGGTTGCGCCGGCCGTGCCGCCACCGGTGCCGCCTCCCGGGCGCCTGCGGTCGCCACCTGGTGCGGGTGGATCTCGCCGAGGGGGCGTGAGGGACCGCCGACCGGACTGAACTCCTCGACCGGCACGAGATAGGGAGCCACCGGACGGGCCGTGAACTCCATCGCGCCCGTGGGGGACTTGCGCAGATCCAGGTGGTGGAACCAGGACGCGTCGTCCCGGTGCGGATGGTCGAGGCGATCGTGGTAGAGGCCCCAGCGGGACTCCGTGCGGGCCAGGGACGACCGCGCGGCCATCTCCGCGCAGTCCCGGATGAAGGTGACCTCGGCGCAGCGCATCAGCTCGTGCGGGGTGCGGGCGCCCATGGCCGCGATGTCGGCGCGCATCCGCTCGAACGCCTCCAGGGCCAGGGAGAGCCGGGCCCCGGACTTCGGGGGCGCCACGTAGTCGTTCACGAAACGCCGCAGCTTGTACTCGACCTGGGGCTGTGGCGGCCCGTCGGGGTGGCGCAGCGGCCGGTAGATCAGCTCGTGCGCGGACCGGAGCTGATCGAGGGGCAACTCCCCGGTGTACGGCCGGTACTGGGCCGCGTCGGCGCCGGCCAGGTCTCCGAAGACGAACGCGCCGATCATGTAGTTGTGCGGCACGCAGGCCAGGTCCCCGGCCGCGTACAGCCGGGGGACGGTCGTACGGGCGTGGTCGTCGACCCGTACCCCGGACGCCGAATGGCCGCCGCACAGCCCGATCTCGGAGATGTGCATCTCGACGTCGTGGGTGCGGTAGTCGTGGCCGCGGCCCGCGTGGAAGGTGCCGCGGGTCGGGCGCTCGGTGGAGTGCAGGATCGACTCCAGTGCCGTGATCGACTCCTCCGGCAGATGGCTCAGCTTCAGGTAGACCGGGCCCCGGTCACCGGCCAGCTCCGCCGCGAACTCGGCCATCATCCGGCCCGACCAGTAGTCGGAGTCGACGAAGCGTTCGCCGTGCCGGTTGACCTGGTAGCCGCCGAAGGGGTTGGCGACGTACGCGCAGGCCGGGCCGTTGTAGTCCTTGATCAGCGGGTTGATCTGGAAGCACTCGATGCCGGTGAGCTCGGCGCCCGCGTGGTAGGCCATGGCGTAACCGTCGCCGGCGTTGGTCGGGTTCTCGTACGTGCCGTACAGGTAGCCGGAGGCGGGCAGGCCGAGGCGGCCGCAGGCGCCGGTCGCCAGGATCACCGCGCCCGCGCGGACGGTGACGAAGGCACCGGTGCGGGTGTGGAGGCCGACCGCTCCCACGGCCCGCCCCTGCGCCGTGAGCACCCGCACCGGCATGACCCGGTTCTCGATGCGGATCCGCTCCCGCATCTCGCGCCGCCGCAACTGCCGGTACAGGACCTTCTTGACGTCCTTGCCCTCCGGCATCGGCAGCACGTACGAGCCGGAGCGGTGGACCTGGCGGACCGCGTACTCGCCGTGCTCGTCCTTCTCGAACTTGACCCCGTAGGACTCCAGGCGCTGCACCATGGCGAAGCCGCGGGTGGCGGTCTGGCGCACCGTGGACTGGTCCACGATGCCGTCGTTGGCGCGGGTGATCTCGGCGACGTAGTCGTCGGGCTCGGCGCGGCCGGGGACGACCGCGTTGTTGACGCCGTCCATGCCCATGGCGAGCGCGCCGGAGTGGCGCACGTGCGCCTTCTCCAGCAGCAGGACGTCCGCGCCCCGCTCGGCGGCGGTCAGCGCCGCCATCGTGCCGGCGGTGCCGCCGCCGATGACCAGGACGTCGCAGGTCAGTTCCTCGGCGTCGGTGACGTCCGGGATCCGCACAGGGGTGTTCACCAAAGTGCCTTTCAAGAACCGAGGGAGGTGAGGATGTCGCGCCGCAGGGCGAGCCGCGCCGGGTCGTCGAGGGCGGCACGCTCCCGCGGGCGCGGTACGTCCCGTACGGCGATCAGGCGGCCCGAGCCCAGCAGGGCAAGGCGGTCGCCGAGGAACAGGGCCTCGTCCACGTCGTGCGTGACGAAGACGACGGTGGCGCCGGTGCCGTGCCACACCTCCACCAGCATGTCCTGCATGCCGGCCCGGGTCTGGGCGTCGAGGGCGCCGAACGGTTCGTCCATCAGCACGGCGCGAGGTGCTCCCGCGAGGGCACGGGCCAGTTGGGCGCGCTGGCGCTGTCCGCCCGAGACGCGGTGCGGCAGTTGCCGGGCCTGGTCGCTCAACCCGACGCGGGTGAGCCAGAAGTCGGCCTGGGCACGGCGCTCGAGGCGCCCCACCCCCTTGATGGCGAGGGGCAGTTCGACGTTCGCGCGCAGGGTGCGCCAGGGCAGCAGGGCGTCCTCCTGGAAGATCAGCGCCCGGTCGGCGGCGGGGCCCGTCAGCGGGCCCGCGTCCTGGACGACTTCTCCGGCGAGGGGCGCCAGCAGCCCGGCCAGCGTGCGCAGCAGCGTCGACTTGCCGCAGCCGGAAGGGCCGACCACGGTGAGGATCTCGCCGGGGGCCACCTGGAGGTCCACATCCTGGAGCACGGGTGCTCCGGGCCGTCCCAGGTCGGCACCGCGCAGGGCGAGCCGGGCACCGGTGCGAGCGGGGGAACGCACGTCAGACGAGCTGGTCATGGGGCACGTTCTCCTTGGTGGTGGGGCCGGCGGGGGCGAGGGGGCCGGCGTCGCGCGCCCGCCTCGGGGGCCGCCCACCGGGGACGTACGAGGTACGCGGCAGCCAGCTGGTCAGCCGGCGGCCCAGCAGCTCGACGGCCGTGGAGGTGAGCCAGCCGAGCACACCGATGGTGACCATGCCGACGAAGACACCGGGGTAGTCCACGACCGTGTAGTCCTGCCAGGTGCGGTAGCCCACCCCGTACTGCCCGGAGATCATCTCGGCGGAGATCACGCAGATCCACGAGACGCCGATGCCGACCGAGAGCCCGCCGAAGACACCGGGCAGTGCGCCGGGCAGGACGACCGAGCCGAGGATCCGCAGCCGGCCACCGCCCAGGGTGCGCACCGCCTCCTCCCACACGGGAGACAGGGCGCGCACCGCGTGCCGGGTGGAGACCAGGACCGGGAAGAAGGCGGCGGTGAAGGTGATGAAGACGATCCCCTGTTCGTTGGAGGGGAACAGCAGGATCGCGACGGGCACCAGGGCGATGGCCGGGATCGGGCGGACGACTTCCAGCAGCGGGCCGAGCAGGTCCTCGGCGAGTGGCGAGCGGGCCACGAGCACGCCCGTGGCCACGCCCAGCACCGCGGCGAGCAGGAAACCGCTCAGGATGCGGGTGAGGCTGTCGGTGAGATCCGTCCAGTAGTCGGGCCCGGACAGCCGGTCGGCGAAGGCGCCGGCCACGTCGGTGACGGTGGGGAACTGCGAGAAGCGCAGCCACACGTCGACGTCCTTGGCGGTCAGCAGCTGCCACAGGCCCAGGGCGCCCGCGACAGCGGTGGTCCGCAGGGCGTATCTGGCGGCGCGCGGCGGGGTGCGGCTCACGAGGCACGCTCCAGGGCGTCGGCGTAAGTGATGATCCGGGCGCCCTTGTGGGCCTCGACGTAGGCCCGTGCGGTCGCCGGGGCGACGAACGGCGCCAGGCGCTCACCGTCGGCCACCCACACCGCCTTGTCCGCGAACCACAGGGTGCCGGTGGTGGCGTCGGGAACGTAGGCGGCGCGGAGCGTGTCCCGGTGGGCCGCCACATGAGCGAGCAGTTCCTCGGGGGACTCGAAGGCCCGTGTCCGTGTCGCGCCCTTGGCCCACACTTCGCCCGCGGCGGCCGGGGGAGCGGAGGCCAGGCGCTTGGCGTACGACGCTCCGAGCGCCTTCTTCACGTACCGGTCGTCGACGAAGGAGTCCACGTCCACGTCACCGGTCAGCTTGGCGCTCTTCAGGACCGCCACGTCCTCCTCCAGCGCGGAGACGAGCCGCGGCTTGAGGGCCGGGTCGAAGGTGGCGATGCCGTGGGCGCCGTTGTAGAGGTAGACGACCTCGGCGGGCAGCCCGGTGACCTCGGCGACCTTCTCGGCGGCGGCCACGGGACGGTCGTTGAGGTAGTCGGTGGCCTGCGCCTGGGCGGCGAGGAACGCCTCCAGCACGCGGGGCCGCTCCTTGGCGAAGTCCTGGCGCACGGTGACGCCGTGGAAGGTGGGCAGGTTCAGCTGGGCGCCGTCGTACAGGGCCTTCGCCTTGCCCTGGTGGGCGAGCAGACCGGGCCAGGCGACGAACTGCGACAGGGCGTCCGCACTGCCCGAGGCCAGGGCCGAAGCGCCCACCGCCGGCTGCTGGTTGAGCTTCTCGATGTCCTCGGCGGGGTCGATGCCGGCGCGTTGCAGAGCCCGTACGAGCGTGCCGTCGGCGGCGGATCCGACGCTGGTGGAGACCTGCTTGCCCTTGAGGTCCTGCAGCGAGGTGAGCCCCGAATCGGGGGCCGTGACAATGGTGTTGAGGCCGCCGCGCAGGTTGTAGCCGGTGACCGAGACCAGGTGGGTGGGGCGGCCGAGCTGCTTGCCGCGGGCGGCGTTGATGAGCAGGGGGAAGTCGCCCATCGAACCGATGTCGATCTTCCCGGCGGTCATCTGGGCGGTGATCGGGGCGCCGGTGGCGTAGTCCTGCCAGGCGACCTTGTACGTGACCCCGTCGTCCAGGGAGTTGAGCTGCTTCTCGAAGTAGCCCAGGGAGCGGAGCAGGGTGCCTGCCGTGACCGTGTTGATGGTCTTGGACTGGTAGCCGACGGTGACCGTGACGGTGGAGCTGTCACCCGCCGCGGTGCCGCACGCCCCGAGGGGGAGCAGGAGGACGACCGCGCAGGCGGCGAATGCCGAGCGATGCATGGAGGCGGGACCTTTCACCGGAGCAGGTAGGGCATGTTGACCGTGACGGCTCCGGTGGGGCAGCGGGCCGCGCACGGGCCGCAGTACCAGCACTCGTCGACGTGCATGTAGGCCTTGCCGCTGCTGGTGTCGATGGCGAGGGAGTCCAGCGGGCACATGTCCACGCACAGCGTGCAGCCGTCGATGCACTTCGACTCGTCGATGGTCACGGGCACGTCGGCCCGCTGGGGCGCCAAGGGCATGGCTGACTCCAGGGATGTCGGACTCGGGGAAAGGTGGGTCAGTGGGAGCGGTGCAGCAGGCCGCTCATCGAGATGCGGTCGCCGCGGAAGCGGATGAACTCCAGATCGACCGGGCGGCCGTCCGCGAGGTGCGTGAGACGTTCCAGCATGAGGGCGGCCGAACCGCGGGGCGCCTGGAGTACGGCGGCGGAGTGGGCGTCCGCGTTGACCGCCTCCAGTGTGATCTCGGCGTGGCCGAGCGGTCGGCCGGTGACGGTCTCCAGGAGGCGGAAGACGTCGGTGTTCTCCAGGTCCTCGCCCAGGAGGGCGGAACCGATGTCCAGCGGGATGTACGTGAGGTCGAGGGAGAGGGGGAGGCCGTTGAGACGGCGCAGGCGTTCGAAGTAGAGGACCTCGGTGCCGGGCGGGACCCGCAGGCGATCGGCGACGGGGTGGGGCGCCGGGGCGGGGCCCAGGGTACGGACCTCGTTGGTGACTCGGCCGTGTTCATGGAGGGTTTCCGCGAGGCCCATCAGCCGGTCGAGGCCATGGGGGTACTTGCGGCCGACGACCACGGTGCCGACGCCGGGCTGGCGTGCCACGAGACCCTCGGCTCGCAGGAGGTCCAGGGCCTCACGGACGGTGTTGCGGGTGGCACCGTAGTCGGCGGCGAGGGCGGACTCGTGGGGAAGGGTGCCGTCGGGGAAACCGCCGGCAAGGGTCTGGTGACGCAGCAGGTCCGCCAGCTGGCGCGCCCGGTCCGCACGCAGCCGACGCCGCGCGCGGTGGGCGGCGACGGTGGTCGCGCCCTGGCCGGCGTGGTCGCGGATGCGGTCGGTGGGAGGCATGCCCGGAACCATACTCATCCAGTAGGGAAAAGGGTGTTGCGGAACTGTTGCGCCACCTGACGCCTCGCCGGATACGTCGCTGACCAGCACTTTGATGGAACGGGTGGCAAGATCTGCCAGCCCTGTCGGTCCGCGTTCATGAAGCTCACCCGACCGCCGGGTTCCCGGCGCGCACTCCGCGCCCGGCCCTCCTAGGCTCGAAAGCGCCGGTGCCGGCCATCGACAGGAGCCCGCGTGGACATCGACACGGTCGCCGACGAGCTGTACGCGCTGCGGCCGGAGGACTTCACGGCGGCGCGCAACGTACGGGCGGCCGAGGCCCGTACGGCGGGTGAGCGCGCCCTCGCGGAGCAGATCGGCAAGCTGCGCCGCCCCAGCCGCTCGGCCTGGGTCAGCAACCTCCTCGTCCGCGAACGCCCCGACGAGGTGGCGGCCCTGCTCAAGCTCGGCGAAGGGCTGCGACGCGCCCATCACGACCTGGACGGGGCGCAGCTGCGGGAACTCAGCGGCCGGCAGCGCACCCTGATCCGGGCCCTCTCCCAGGAGGCACGGCAGCTGGCGGCGCGGGCCGGTCATCCGGTCGGCGACGACGTGGGGCGCGAGGTGGAGGCGACCCTGCACACCGTCCTCGCCGACCCGGAGGCGGCGCGCGAATGGGCGCAGGGCCGGCTGGCCCGGCCGTTCGAGGCGGCCGTCGGCTTCCCCGACGCCAGCCCGGCCGCGGTACGCCGGCCCGCCGCCCCGCCGCCCGCGCCCCCTCCGGCGAAGCGCCGCGACGACGAGGCGCTGGCCCGGGCCCGCCGGGACGCCGACACGGCCGCGAGCGAGCTGCGGGCGCTGGAGGAGGAGGCGGCCGGGGCCGGACGGGAGGCGGAGGCGGCCAGGGAGAGCACCGCCCGGCTGGAGCGGCGGTTCAGCGAGTTGACGGACGAGTTGAACCGCGTCGAGGAGGACCTCCGAAGGGCCCGCGACGAGGAACGCCGTGCGCGCGACGGGCTGCGGGCCCTCGAACGCCGGGTGCGGGAGGCCGGGCGCCGCGCGGAGACGGCGACCGCCCGGCTGGAGCGCCACCAGAAGCGGTGACGTCCTCCCCGCGCTGCCTCACGGCAGGGCGGTGACTTCCTCCCCCTGCTGCCTCACGGCAGGGTGACCACCTTGATGTTGAACGTGTGGGAGCCCAGCCCGTTGGCGATCCCGATGAACAGCAGCGCGAAGTGTTCCTGCCCGCGGGCGCTCGTGATGCCGCCGATGTCGAGCTGGGACGATTCCGGCCAGCCGAGGTCGGTGAGCAGTCTCCCCGTGGTCCGCTTGGCCTCCGCGTCGTCGCCGGAGAGGAAGACGGTGCTCGGGCCCGTGAGCGCTGCCGGGGCGACCATCGTGGTGGCGTCCATGGTGCACAGCGTCTTGACGACGGGGGTGTCCGGAAAGGCCGCCTGGATCTGCTCGGCCAGGCTGCTGTTGGGGTGCGAGAGTTCGGTGAAGTCGTCGTTGAGGCCGACCCCGACGTCGATCAGCAGGGTGCCGGCCAGGGCGGGCGCGCCGATGGAGCGCAGCAGGTCGACGGAGACGTTCCCGGGGGTGGCGTTCACCAGGACCTCCGCGTGCGCGGCGGTCTCGTTCAGCCCGGCCACGGGAAGGCCGAGATCCTTGCGCTCGTCCGGCTTGCGGGAGCCGAGGAGGACGTCGTGTCCCGCGGCGCTCCATCCGTGGGCCAGTGCTCGGGCGACGTTGCCGGTGCCAAGTAGTCCTATTCGCATGCCCCGACGCTAGCCAGAGCGGAGGCCGCGCTCATCGGGCCGCGGGCCCGGGTGGGGCGGACGAAAGTCGTAGTCCTCAAGGACCGGGGGAGGCGGCCTCCGGTGGGGAGCCGGGCCGGCCCCGGGAGGAGGACGCCCGCCGGACTCGTCGCCCCCGGCGTCGGCGGAGCAGCCTGAGCGCGGCGGCGTACGCCCTGGCGAGTACATGAGGTTGCTCCCGGCGTCAGACGCGTCGGCCAGGGCCGCTCGGCAGGCTGATTTCTGTGAAACTCAGCCGTCCCGCTCGCCGGGCCACCCTCGTCGTCCACGTCGTCGCCTCCGCCTCCTGGCTCGGCGTCACCCTCGGCCTGCTCGCCCTGGGCGGCACCGCCGCGACCACCGGTTCGCCGGTGACGGTGGAGGCGTCGGTGCGGGCCATGAAGCTCTTCGCGGACTGGCTGCTGCTCCCCGTCGCGTTCCTGACACTCCTCAGCGGCCTGCTGCTCTCCCTCGGCACGGTGTGGGGGCTGGCCAGGCACCGGTGGGTGTACACCAAGTTCTGGCTGACCCTGGCCACCCTCACCGCCACGGTCTTCGCCCTGCGCCCAGGCGTGAACTCCGCGGTCACCGCCGTCGCCGCGGGCGGCCCGCTGCCCGACGCCGGTGACGTCGTGTTCGGCCCGGTCGTGTCCCTGTCGGCCTACGTCTTCATGACGGTCGTCTCGGTCCTCAAGCCCTGGGGACTGACCCGTCGCGGCCGGCGCCTGCGCACCGCGTCGGCCGCCCCCGGGCGCATCCGCCGGACGGCCTGACCGGTCAGACGTCGAATCGATGGCGCGAGGACTCGATATGCCCCAGGTGCGCGCGCGTCCAGCGGCACAGGCCGTCGATCGTCTCGCGCAGGTCCTGGGCCGGCGCGGTGAGGGTGTACTCCACGCGCGGCGGCACCGTCGGATACACCGTCCGCTCGACCAGTCCGTTGCGCTCCAGCATGCGCAGGTTCTGGGTGAGCATCTTGTGGCTGATGCCCTCGACCTCGTTGCGCAGCTCGCTGAACCGCAGCGTCCGGTCCCCCAGGAACTCGATGATCAACAGCGCCCACTTGTTGGCGACATCGGAGAAGATCTCCCGCGCCAGGGAGTCCGCGCGCGCCAGATCCGCGTCCTCCGGCCCGCCCCTGACCTGCTTGCTCACCATACGGTTACTCCGTCACCGAAAAGTGCGTTCTTCCACGTCAACGCACACTCTCCTATGGTTCCTGAGTAACCGCAAGAGAGCACGGAAGGACGTCCACCATGGCCATCACGCTCCTGAACCCCAGCGGTCTGCCGCAGATCGACGCCTACAGGCAGGTGTCGGTCGCGAGCGGCTCCCGGCTGGTCTTCGTCGCCGGGCAGGTCTCCTGGGACGCCGAGGGCGTCACGGTCGGCGAGGGCGACCTGGCCGCGCAGGTCGAACGCTGCTACCTCAATGTCGCCACCGCCCTGGCCGAGGCCGGCGCCACCCTCGCGGACCTGGCGAAGCTCACCGTCTACGTCGTCGACTGGACCCCCGACAAGATGCCCCTGCTCATGGAGGGCATCGCCCGCGCCGCCGCGGTTCTCGGCGGCGCCCCGGTCCCGCCCGCCACGCTGATCGGGGTCGCCGCCTTGGACGTACCCGAACACCTGGTGGAGGTCGAGGCCACCGCGGTCATCGACTGAGGCGGCTCGGGGTGGTGATCCGGGTGACCGCCTCCGCGGTCAGGGCCCGGTCATGGGGGTGGCGGGACAGCGCCCGGTGCAGGATCAGCCCTTCGATGAGCGCGTCCAGCTGCCGGGCGGTGTCGGGGTCGAAGTGCTTCTCCAGGTGGACCCGGCTGCGGTGCATCCACGCGTCGGTGAGCTCCCGGTACGCGGGCCGGCGTGCGGCGAGCGTGTACAGCTCCTGGGTCAGCACGAGGTCGCGCCGGGTGCCCTCGGACAGCGCGTGGACGAGGTCGGTCACGGCCTCGCGGGCCTGCTCGGGGCCGTCCGGCGCGGCGAGGTGGGCGTCGAACACGGTCACGACATGATCGGCGAACCGCCCGAACGCCTCGCGCAGCAGCTCGTCCATACCGGCGAAGTGATACGTCATCGACCCCAGCGGCACCCCGGCGCGCGCGGCGATCTTGCGGTGGGAGACCCCGGCGACGCCCTCCTCGGCGATGAGGTCGAGAGTGGCGGCGAGGATGCGCTCGCGGCGCTGGGGGTCGGTGTGCCCGGTGGCCATGTCGGTGCGCTCTCAGAGAGTACGGACGACCCGGGCGGGGCTGCCGACGGCGACGACGCCCGCGGGGACGTCCTTCGTCACCACCGAGCCCGCGCCGATGACGGAGTCGTCGCCGATGCTCACCCCGGGCAGGACGATGACGCCCCCGCCCAGCCAGACGTTGTCGCCGATGGTGATAGGCCGTGCCGCCTCCAGCTTGTCGCGCCGGGGGCCCGGCTCCAACGGGTGGGTGGGGGTCAGCAGTTGGACGTTCGGTCCGATCTGGCAGTCCGCGCCGACGGTGATGTCCGCGACGTCCAGCGCGGTGAGGTTGAAGTTGACGAAGGTCCGCGCCCCGATGGTGATGTTGCTGCCGTAGTCGACGAACAACGGCGGCCGCACATGCGCCTGTTCGCCCAGCGAACCGAGGAGTTCGGCGAGGATCTTCCGGGCGGCGTCCGGGTCCTCGGCGTAGGCGGCCTGGTAGCGGGCTGCCAGCCGCGTGGCCTGCTGCTGCCTGCGGGCGATCTCGGGATCGTCGGCGATGTAGAGGTCGCCCGCCAGCATCCGCTCGAGGTTGCTGCGGGGATCGTCCGCGAAGTGGTCCGTCGGCATGCGTACGATCGTACACTCGCGGGAGTCCGGCGTCCCGGAAAACGGAGCCCCCGGCCTACCGCCGCCGAGGGTGCAGCACCCCGGACAGCAGGAGGACGAGCATGCCTGCCGCGGGGACGACCAGCAGGCCGACCCGGAGACTGGTGGCATCGGCGACCAGGCCGACCACCGGCGGCGAGCAGAGGAATCCCAGGCGCATCAGCCAGGAGACGACCGCCAGTCCCGAGCCGGGCTTGAGGCCGGGCAGCTCGTCGGCCTGATGCATCGCGGCGGGCACCAGCGTCGCCACCCCGAACCCGGCCGCGGCGAATCCCAGGACGGTCCCGCCCACCGTCGGAACGGCCAGCGCGAGCCCCATCCCGCACGCGGCGACGAGCCCGCCGGCGCGGGCCACGGCACGCTCCCCGAACCGGTCGACGAGCCGGTCGCCGATCAGTCGGCCGAGGAACTGGGCGCCGACGAGGGCGATGAAGCCGGCGGCCGCCACCGTCACCGAGGCGTGCAGGGAGTCGGAGAGGTAGAGCGCGGCCCAGGAGCTGCCCGCGTCCTCGACGATCGTGCCCGCCGTGGCGATGAGGACCAGAGCGGCCAGGACGCAGGCGGTCCGCCGGCCCGGCACGGTGGCCTCGAACCGCCGTACGCCCTCCTCCTCGGCGCTCTCCTCGGTGTCGGGTCCGGGCAGGCACAGGCGCAGGGCTGCGCACGCGGCCCCCGCGAAGACCACCCCCGATACGGCCAGGTGCTGTCCCCTCGACAGACCGAGCGCGATGGCCGCGGCGGCCATGGCGCCACCGGTGACGGCGCCGATGGACCAGACGGCGTGGAAGGAGTTGATGATGGAGCGCCCGTAGCGGCGCTGGACGCGCAGGCCGTGGGCGTTCTGGGCGACATCGGTGATCGCGTCCATCGCGCCCGCCAGGAAGAGCGCGCCCGCGAACCAGGCGATCGAGTCGGCGAGCCCCGCGACGAGGATGCCGGCACCGGTGACGAGCGTCCCGCCCACCGCGGCCCGTGCCGATCCGAGCCGCCGGATGACGACCCCGGCCGCGAGCCCGGCCGCGATGGCGCCCGCGGGAAAGGCGGCGACGGCCAGGCCGTAGGCCGCGTTCCCGATGCCGAGGTCCGCCTTGATTTGCGGATACCTCGGCAGGAGGTTGGCGAACAGGGCGCCGTTGGTGAAGAACAGCACCGCGACGGCCACCCGGGCCCGCCGCTCGGCCGGAGCGGGCCGCCGCACCACGTCAAGAGTCATGGAAGGCAGCCTAGAGCCAGAGCGTACGAACGTACACTCCGGGTGGCTTGACCTTGTCGCAACGTCAACGTCTCTACTGGCGCCATGCGAATCACGGAGACTGTGGGCGGGACGAAGGTGTGGCGCAAGGCGGTGCGGTGGTCGTGCGCGGCCCTGCTGCCTGGGGAGCTCGCGTTCGTCCTGTGCCTGGCCGGGGGAGTGGCCGTCCCGCCGCTCCTACGGTCGGCCTTGGAGCTGTCGGTGCTCGCCGTCATGACCGGGGCGGGCGCCCTGTTCGCCCTCGACCACCGGCGCCACCGCCGCGGGGGCCTCGGCCGCCGGGCCGCCCTCGGTGCCGCGCTCGCCGACACCGTCCCGGCGCCCGTGCGCAGGCTGACCGCCCACGAGGTCTTCCTGTCCACCAGCTTCCTGCGCTGGGTGACCCGCCGCGGCCCGCACGGCGTACGCGACGGCGACCTCGCCGTTCCCTACGCCCCGGGCCAGACGGCGGTCATGCTGGGCTTCTTCTTCGTCTGCGTGGTGGAAACCGTGGCCCTGGCCTTCCTGATCCCCTGGCCGATGGTGCACGCCGTCACCCTCGTCCTCGACATCTGGGGCTGCTACTTCGTCATCGCCCTGCACGCCTCCTGCGCGGTGCGCCCTCATGTGATCGGCGCCGACGGCTCGCTGCGGCTGCGCTACGGCGCCCTGCTCGACATCCGTGTCCCGGCCGGCCGCATCGCCTCCGTGCGCCAGGACCGCAGGTTCCCGGAGAGCAGGCCGGGAGCCGTGGACGGGAACGGCGTCGCCGAGCTGGCCGTGGGCGGTCAGACGACCGTCACCGTCGAACTGACCGAACCCGTCCGCTACACCCGGGTCCTGGGCAGTCCCGCCGAAGCCCGGACCCTCCGCTTCTACGCCGAGGACGCGGGCGCCGCGGTGGCCGCACTCCGCCGGGGGCCCCGTCCCGCGTCGACGCCGATCTCGGCGGACTGACCGCCGGGCCCGTCAGCGGCACAGCGCGTCACTCCATCGGTCCGATGCCGACGGCCGGCACCCGCAGGACGTGAGGCGCCTGCTGGGAGCCCGTGTGCCGGCCGCCGGCTCCGGCAACGGCGGTCAGATGCCGCAGGTGGGCGCCGACCAGTAGGGGGAGGGGTCGAACGCGACGTGGGTGTGGTCGTTGTGGCCGGGGTAGCCCGGGCCGAGGATCTCCGAGAAGCCGTGGGTGCGGGACTGCTGGGCGAGGCGGCACAGGGTGGGGGAGCCCGTGAGGTCGGCGGCGTCGCCGTACAGGTGACGGCTGGTGGACGAGCCGCCGACGGCGTTGTTGCAGGCGTAGGAGCGGAAGCCGCTGGAGACGGTGAGCGGGACGTCACCGAGCGCCCGCCGTATGGCCTCCAGCTTCCACATGGTCTTCAGCGCGTTCGCCTTGGCGGTGGCCGCGGAGACCGCGCCGCCGGACCAGTCGGAGTTGCAGCGGTTGAGCTCGGCGTAACTGAAGTGGATCGGCGTGCAGTCCGCGTCCTGGAGCGCGTAGATCTTGCTGAAGGTCGCCGGTCCCGCGACTCCGTCGGCGGCCAGGCCGTACGCGGACTGGAACTTCTTCACGGCGGCGGCCGTGCGGGCGCCGTACTGGCCGTCGTAGGAGAGGCGCTCGCCGGAGGTGACCCAGCCGGCGACCCGGATCTGGAGCTGGGTGACGTCGCTGCCCGACGCGCCCTGGGACAGGGTGCGGCTCCAGGTGTAGCACTCGTCGGCGTGCGCGGGGCCCGCGGTGGCGCTGACACCGGCCACGGCACCCGACGTGATCATGACAAACGCGGCGAGGAAACGTGCCATCCGTCTGAACATTCCGACCTCCCGGTCGTCGACTTCAGGTTGTGGTGGCCACCGCCCTCGCGGCGGCGACCGCTGACCAGCGTGAGGCCAAGCGCTACGCGCGTCAACGGCGCGGTTGTGGCGGGATGGTGAACGGTGGCGGGGTGACGGAATTGTGCGGAATCGCAGCGAGGCGCGGAGCCGCGCCGGACAGGCGATCGCACATCGGCAGGCATCGAACGCGTCCTGTGTGGCACCTGGCCCGTGATGCGGTGGTTTCAGGAAAAGGTGTCCGCGGCGCGGCGCCATGCGCGAGGTGCCGGACGAAGTGTGCGACGGGCGTGGAAGGAGCCCGGCCGGGAGCGTGATGTGGCGTTCCAGGCGGCGAAGGCGGCGCTGGCCGCGGGTGTCGCGTGGGCCGTGGTCGGCTGGTGGCTCCAGGCGCCGATGGCGTTCATGGCGCCCTGGGTGGCGATCGTGCTGGTGGAGTCGACCGTGTACCGCTCGATCGCGCACGGCCTGCAGCAGCTCGCCGCGATCGCCACGGGCACGGTCGTGGCCACGGCCTGTGCCATGGTGCTGGACTCCACGCTCGTGGCGATGGCCCTGGTCCTCCCGGTCGCGGTGCTGCTGGGCAACTGGCGACGGCTGGGCAGCCAGGGCATCTACGCCGCCACGGGCGCCCTGTTCGTGCTGACCAGCGGCCCGGTCGGGGTCGGCCCGGCGGGCGCCCGTATCGCCGAGGCGGTCTTCGGCGCGGTGGTCGGCATCGCGGTGAACGCGCTGATCCGGCCCCCGTTGTACCTGCGCGACACCCGGGCGGCCCTGGACAACGCGGCCCGCGAGGCGCAGGACCTCCTCGGTGATGTCGCCGACGGCCTGGCGCGGGGCCGGCCGGACGCCGACGAGGCCACCGGCTGGCACGATCGGGCCCTGCGCCTCGATCGCCTGGTCGACGAGGCGCGCTCGGCGGTCGGCTGGACCCGGGAGAGCCTGCGCGCCAACCCGCGCCGTCGCAGGCCCGGCGTGGCCGTCCCCGAGCAGCGCTACGACGATGTCCTCACCGTGCTCGACGACGTCGCCGTCCATGCGGCCGGTGTCACCCGGACCATCCTCGAAGTGTGCGCCCGGGACGACGACCCCCGATGGCCGGGACGCGAGATCACCGGCCCCTACGCCGACTTCCTGCACCGGACGGCCCACGCCCTGCACTGGTGCACGAGCGCCCGTGTCACCCCGGACGAAGACCCCGACCCCCCGCGCCAGGAGGCCACCGAGGTCCTCCGCGACACCCTCGACGACCTGCGCCGACGCCTGCCCGACGCGGTCCCGGACGACCCCGACGGCCTGGCGACGTACGGCACCCTTCTCAACCAGGCCCGCCGCCTGGCCGACCGACTCGAACACAGCGGACGCCGCTAGCCCGTGGCGGACGGTGCTGCCGCACGGCGTCGCGCGCGGACGGCGGCGAGCGGCATCGCCGCAGTGGTGCCGGCCGCCGTCCAGAACACGAACCGGGAGTCCGGCCCGTTCACGGTCCGCAGTTCCCCGTCGGCGTGGCGGCAGAAGGAGTCGGGCGGGACGTATTGGGAGACAGGCGTGGCGTCGATGCCGTGGCAGGGCGACGTTTCGGGAAACAGGCTCGGCTGCGCGCGCTGCGAGAGGAACCACCCGGCGAACACGGTCAGCCACCCGGCCAGCACGAACACGATCAGCGTCCAGTTGGGGACCTTCGCGCGCCGACCCAGCAGCCACACCAGGGAGGTTGGCGCGACGAAAACGACGAACGCGGCGGACAGCACGATCAGAGCCTTCATAGGGCTATGACCCTACTGATCAGAAATCCGCCGGACGGTCCCGAGCCGCGCGGGAGGGCGCCCGCACTCCGTCAAGCAGGGATCATGAATCATGCGCCCATACGACTGGCACCTCACCGAGGACATCGACGAGTTCCTCGCCCACGCCGGGGATTTCCTGCGTTCGCGTCCGGCCCTGCACAACACCCCTCTGACGGACATGGCGAAACTCCGCCTGCGCGCGGCCGACGTACCCGGCGCCGAGACAACCGTCTTCGGCCGGCTGGAGTCGGAGGGCGAGGTCCGCGCCGTCTTCTACCGCACCCCCCGCGGCCGCCTCACCCTCACCCCGCTCACCGCCGAGCAGGCCGCAACCCTTGCCCCCCACCTGGCCGCCCTCGGCATCTCCCCCTCCGACGTCATCGCGGACCACGACACCGCCACCGTGTTCGCCGAGTCATGGCACCGGCACACGGGTGCCGCACCGGTCCCCTTCTGGCGGACCCACCTCTACCGGCTCGGCACGCTCACCCCGCCGCAGCCGCCCCCGGCGGGCCGGGGCCGCGTCACCGGCGAGGAGGACCGGCGTCAAGTCGTGCGGTGGTGCCGTGAGTTCTGCGTCGAGGTCGGCGAGCAGTCCTCCCTCGACCTGATCGACGCCGGCTCCTGGGAGGCCTCGCGCTTCGGCGACCGGCACTTCACCTTCTGGGAGACCCCGGACGGCATTCCCGCGTCCATGGCGGCCGCGACCTCCATGGCCGCCGGCATGGTCCGGGTGGACCCCGTCTACACCCCGGCCCCCCTCCGGGGCCGCGGCTACGCGGGCGCCGTGACCGCCGAGGTGAGCCGTGCCGCGCTGGCGGCGGGCGCCACCGACGTCGTCCTGTACGCGGACCCCGCCAACCCCACCAGCAACGCCGTCTACCAGCGCCTCGGATACGTCCACCTCACCGATTTCACCGGCTACCGGTTCTGACAGGATGGCCGGGCCGAGGCGGACCGTCGCTGGAGGAGCCTTCATGAACAGTGCCGCACACCCAGAGGTCAGGACTGCGTCAGGAGCTGTGCGCGGCCGTCGCGAGGCGGGCTCGCTGGTCTTCCGCGGCATCCCGTACGCCCAGCCACCGGTGGGGGACGCGCGCTTCATGGCCCCCTGCCCGGCGAGCCGCTGGGACGGAGTGCGGGAGGCGTTCGCCTACGGCCCGCCGCCCCCGCAGGAGCCCTTCGGCCCCGAGGACACGACCGTCGACAGCACGGTCACCGGAGACGACTGGCTCACGGTCAACGTCTGGACGCCGGACGTGGACGAGGCGGCCCGCCGACCGGTGATGGTCTGGATCTATGGCGGCGCCTACAAGTTCGGTTCCGCCGACGATCCCGCCTACGACGGCGGACGCCTCTCACGCGACGGTGACCTGGTCGTCGTCACCTTCAACTACCGGGTCGGGATCGAGGGGTTCGCCCGGATCGAGGGCGCCCCCGCCAACCGCGGGCTGCTCGACCAGGTGGCGGCGCTGGAGTGGGTGCGCGAGAACATCGGCGCTTTCGGCGGTGACCCCGACCGGGTCACCGTCTTCGGCGAGTCGGCCGGCGCGGGGTCGATCGCCGCGCTGCTGGCCATGGACCGGACGCGGGGCCTGTTCCGGCGGGCCATCCTCCAGAGCTTCCCGGGCACGTTCTTCTCGGACGAGCTGGCCGTGGACATCGCCGGGGCGCTCGCCGGGCAGCTGGAGCTGCGGCCCACGGCGGCCGACCTGTCCGGCGTGGACCCGCGCAAGCTGCCCGAGGCAGGGGTGGCACTGAGGGGGCGGATGCGTGAGTACGCGCACCGCTGGGGCGCGGTCGCCCACACCGCGACGCCGTACGCGCCGGTCGTCGACGGCGAGGTTCTCACCCGCGCGCCCTGGGAGGCGCTGGCGAGCGGTGCAGCCCGGGGCGTGGAGCTGATCGCCGGGCACACCCGGGACGAGTACCGGCTGTTCCTCCTGCTCGGCGGTCTGCTCGGCAGGGTGGACGACACCCGCGCCGCCACCGCCCTGAGCCTGTTCGGTCCGGCCCCGGACGCCGGGCGCACCTATCGCGCCGCCTTCCCGGGCGCCTCGGCGGAGCGCCTCTTCGAACTCGTCCACTCCGACTGGCTGTTCCGCATGCCCACGGTGCACCTGGCCGAGGCGCACGTCGCCGGCGGCGGTCGCGCTCACGTCTACGAGCTCACCTGGCCGGCCCCCGCGGGCGGCGGTGCCCTGGGCGCCTGCCACGGCCTGGACATACCTCTCACCTTCGGCGTCTACGACGGCGTCGGCGCCCTGCTGATCGGCCCCGCGCCCTCCGCCGGGACCGAGGCGCTGTCCGCCCGCATCCGCTCCGCCTGGGCCGCCTTCGCCACCGGGGGAGACCCCGGCTGGCCCGCCTACGACACCGGACGACGTCTCGTCCAGCTCCTCGACACCGAACCCACGGTCACCGCCTACCCGGAGGAGGCGTCCCGCCGCCTGTGGGAGGAACACACCTTCACGACCCTGCCGCTGACGACCTCGTGATCAATCGAAGTCCTCGACGAAGTAGCTGTCGTGGCGGACGCGGAACCGTTTGAGTTCCTCGCCGCCGCGCTGTGCCATCTCCGCGACCTGCTCGAAGTACTCCTCGCGTGGGGCGCCCGGGGAGAAGAGCATGAGCATGGACGTCGGCTCGTCGGTCACGTTCTTGAAGGCGTGCAGGCCGCCGACCGGCACGTACGGGAAGTCGCCCGCGCGGCCGGTGACCCACTTCTCGTCGTTGTAGAGCTCCAGTTCGCCCGAGAGGACGTAGAAGGACTCCGAGATGGTCTTGTGGAAGTGGGTCTTCGCTCCGGCGGACCGGGGCGCCAACTCCGCCTTGTACAGGCCGAACTCCCCTCCGGTCGACTCGCTGGTGGCGAGGTAGTGCGTCGAGCCGCCGGGCGAGGAGATGTCCGGCGGGGTGTAGGCGGGGCGGAAGACGGCGTTCACTTCCCCCCGGTCGCCGTGGTAGCGGGACGGCGGATACCGCAGGTCCTCCGGGTACGACATGCTGAACCTCCCGTCTTGGCAGATGGAATGAGCGCTGACGTCTCAAGACCGGACGGGCGGCGTCTTCCGGTACACCACGTTCGGACGCAGGGGCCCCTTTGGTGCCGTGAGGTCGTCGAAGTCGTGCTCGGGGGCCCGGGTCATGCCGATGCGGCGCATCACCGCCTGGGAACGGAAGTTGGTGGCCGTGGTCACGGCGAGGATCTCCGGCAGGCCGAGGGTGTCGAAGCCGTACGCCAGGACCGCCCTGGCGGCCTCGGTCGCGTACCCCTGCCCCCAGGCCGGCCGGGCGAGCCGCCAGCCGATCTCCACCCCGTCGAACGGGGTGTCGTCCTCCACCTCGTCAAGGCCCGCGAAGCCGATGAAGTCACCCGTGGCCCGCACCTCCACCGCCCACCACCCATGACCTCGCCGGTCGAACTCGGCCAGGAAGCGCCCCACGGAAGCGTCGCTCTGCTCACGGGTCAGCGCCGGACCCAGATGCTTGCGCACCTCGGGATCGGCGTTCATCGCCGCCCACGGTTCCAGGTCGGAGTCCTGCCAGCGACGCAGCAGGAGACGGTCGGTACTCAGGTCAGCCATGCCGCCCAGCCAACGTGAGCCGGACGCCCACGGCAATTCCTTTTCCACGCCCCGGGCGCGTCAGCCGTCCGCCGGTGCCGACGCGGCCAGCGCGGCGAGCTCGTCAGGGGTACGGGGACCTGCGGCATCGTCGCCCAACAGGCCTCGCGCGCGCAGGAGTTCCGCCGCGGCCACCCCCCACGGCAACCGCAGCCCGGCCTCCCGCAGGAGATCCGTACGGGCCAGCATCCGCGGCGCGGGACCCGTGCGGACGCCGCCCGGGGTGAGCAGCGCCGCGTCATCGGCCCAGCGCAGTGCGAGATCGACGTCATGGGTGGCCATGACCACCGTCGTACCGCTCGCCCGCAGCCGCTCCAGCGTGGCGAGCAGCCGCTCCTGTCCGTCCGGATCGAGCCCGGCGGTCGGCTCGTCGAGGATCAGCACCCGCGGCCGCATCGCCACCGCGCCCGCGATGGCCGTCCGCTTGCGCTGGCCGTAGGAGAGCAGATGGGTGGGCCGGTCGGCCAGCGCCGTGATGTCCAGAGCGGCCAGCGCCTCCTCGACCCGCCCGCGCACCTCGGTGCTGGTCAGCCCGAGATTGAGCGGCCCGAAGGACACGTCCTGCCCGACGGACGCCGCGAACAGCTGATCGTCCGGATCCTGCACCACCAACTGCACCGTGGTCCGCAACCGGGTCAGCCCCTTGCGGTCGTACGAGACCACCTTGCCCTCGACGGTCAGCCGGCCCGTGCGCGGCCGCAGTCCGCCGCTCAGCAGCCGCATCAGCGTGGTCTTGCCGCTGCCGTTGCGTCCGAGCAGCGCCAGCGCCCGCCCCTCGCACACCTCGAAGTCCAGCCCGTCGAGCACGACCGGCCCTTCCTCGTAGGCGTAGGACGCGTCCTGGAGGGCGACCAACTCGCTCATGACAGGGGACCTTCCAGTACGACGGTGAGGGCGGCCAGCGCGACGAGGAGCCCGCAACTCGCGGCCGTGAAACGGGCGGACACGCGGGCCTCGGGCACCAGCACGCGCAGCGTGCCGTCGTAGCCGCGTCCGGCGAGCCCCGACTGCAGCCGCACGGCCCGCTCGAAGGCCCGCACGAAGGCGGTGGCCCCGAGCCCGCCCAGCGACCGCCAGGTCGCCGCCCGCGTGGTGTGCCCGAGCCGGGCGGCCTGCGCCTCCCGGACCCGGCGCATCGAGTCCAGCAGCAGGAAGCTCATCCGGTACGTCACCAGCGCCACGTCGACCACGGCCGCCGGCACGCCCGCCTTCACCAGCCGGGGCAGCAGATCCGACATCGGTGTGGTGAACGCGAACAGCAGCACGCCCAGGGAGGCCGCCGAGGTGCGCAGCAGCAACTCCCCGGCGCGCAGCGGACCGTCGTCGGCGAGGGAGACGAACCCGTGCGGCCCGCCCACCTGGACGAGCAGCGTGGCCGCGCCGGTCACGCAGAAGCCCAGCGGCACCCGGTAGGCGCGCCACAGTTTCCGGCCCGGCACACCCGCCGGACCCAGCAGAACGATCAGGGACGTCACGAGGACCAGGGCGGCGCCCGGCCACGGCGGCAGCGAGATCGCGAGGACGGTCAGGCCGAGCCCGAGCACGGCCTTGTCCACGGGATGGCGCCGGCGCCAGCGACTGCTGTGCGCCGCCGCGTCGATCGGCAGCACCCGGGATCAGACCCCTTCGCGGTCGGATTCCCCGGCACCCCGCGCACCCGCGGCATCGCGTTCCAGAGCCCGCTGCTCCCCCTGCTTCCGGCCGCGCCGCAGACCGAAGTAGTAGCAGAGGACACCCGCGCCGAGGGCTGCCTGGAGGGAGAACAGCGCCGACTCGATCTCCCCGGACGGCGGCTCGTACAGGGGCGAGAACCAGGGTTCGTAGTCCGGGTCGATCTCGGTGATCGCCGTCTCCGCCTCGCCGTCGGAGCCCGTGAACGGCTCCTCCTTGTGGTCGCCGAGACCGAGGGCGAGCGGCATGACCGCGAGCAGCGCCACGGCCAGCAGGAGCAGCAGGTTGATCTTCGTGTTGCGCTTCACCGGGCCACCGCCTCGTTCGACTCGGTCCGGACCCGCTTGCCTTCGGTCAGGAGCACGCCGAGCCGGGTCAGTTCGCCCTTGCTGGACTGCACCAGCAGCCGCATCACGAGCACGGTGAGCAGTCCCTCGCTCACCGCGAGCGGGATCTGCGTGACGGCGAAGATGGAGCCGAACTTGCCGAGCGCGCCCAGGAACCCGCTGCTCGGGTCGGGGAACGCGAGCGCCAGCTGGACGCTGGTGACGCAGTAGGTGGACAGGTCGGCGACGAACGCGCCGCAGAACACGGCGGCCATCAGCGGCGCGCCGTAGCGCCGTAGCAGCTTGTAGACGGCGTATCCGGCCCAGGGCCCGACGATCGCCATGGAGAAGACATTGGCGCCGAGGGTGGTCAGGCCGCCGTGCGCGAGCAGCAGCGCCTGGAAGAGCAGGGTGATGGTGCCCAGGACCACCATGATCGGCGGCCGGAAGAGGATGGCGCCCAGGCCGGTGCCGGTGGGGTGGGAGCAGCTCCCGGTCACCGAGGGCAGTTTGAGAGCGGACAGGACGAAGGTGAAGGCTCCGGAGGCGCCGAGGAGCAGGGTGCTCTCCGGGTGCTCCCTGACCTCACGGGTGAGTGACCGGACTCCGTGGACGACGAACGGCGCGGACGCGACACCCCAGGCGACGGCGTGCGCCGGAGGCAGAAATCCCTCGGCTATGTGCATGGCTCAGCAGACCCTCTCCAGCACCTCGTGGATGGTTGACGCGCCTTGGCCGGTCTCCTGGCTGACGGGTGACACCGCCCGTACTCCGCCTTCCCGGGTCCTAGGACCCAGTGGCTGCCCGCGAGGGCCGGAGCCGGACTTCCCGATCACAGTGGCGAGGGCCGCACCGGCATCACACCGGATTTCCCGTTCACCAAGGCGTGGTGACAGTAGTGCCTGATCAGGTCGGCTGACAAGCGCTCCCCGGGGGCGCAGGCACGGCGCACGCCCGCACACGCGCCGGGGCGTGCACCGGCGGCGCCGGGTTTCCGGGCCGGGCCGGGGTTCAGCCCCAGTTGTAGCCGTCCCCGAAGTTGAGGGTGTGTTCCAGGACGTCCTCCAGCGGGTCGTCGACCTCGACGGTGTTGACCACGGTGACCACGGGCGCGTTGTTGGAGACATGCACTCCTGGGGCGTCGTGGGCGGCGGCGTCGCCGGCGGCGGCGAGAACGGTGGCGGTCAGGGCGGCGGGGACGAGGGTGACGCGTACGCGCATGGCTGCTCTCCTTCGGCATCGGGGGCCCACACCGTGCAAGAACCCGATCGGGCCTTACCGCGCACTCCCGCCGTGGAGTCGACCCGAGCGCGCAATTCACCTGGAAGGGCTGGCGTCCGGCGGTGCGGGCGAGTGTGCGTGGACCGGTCGGCCGATCGTCTCCAGCATCTGGGTGACCAGCGGGTTCTCGTCGTTCGTGCGCCAGGCGACGGCGACGCGCGTGCGGGCGGTGCCGGGGCCGAGCCCGCGGAAGGCGACGCCCCTCAGCCGCATACGGCGAATGCTCGCCGGGGCGAGGGAGACCCCCAGGCCGGTCTCGACCAGGGCGCACACGGTCTGCCACTCCACGGCGTGCTGAACGATCCGAGGGGTGAAGCCCGCCGCGGTGCACAGGCCGGTGATCCGGTCGTGCAGGCCTGGCCCGATCTCGCGGGGGAGCAGCACGAAGGGCGAGCCGGCCAACTGCGCCAGGGGCACCGTGCGGTGGGCCGTCAGCGGGTGGGTGGACGGCAGCACGGCGACGAACGGTTCGGTGAGCACCGTCCGGAAGGCCAGCTCCGGGGCGGCGTCCTCGGGTTCCCGCAGCAGGCCGATGTCGAGGGTCCGGTCGCGCAGGGCGGCGATCTGCGGGGTGGTCGTCATCTCCCGGATGTCCAGGTGCACGCCGGGGAACCGCTGCCGGAAGTCGCGCAGCAGCCGGGGCAGGACGGTCAGGGCGAGGGAGGCGGCGAAGCCGATGCGCAGCCGGCCGACCCGGCCTGATCCGACGGCCCGGGCGGCGGCCAGTCCGTTCGCGAGCTCGCCGAGAGCCCGCTGGGCGGCGGGCAGCAGTTCGCGCCCGGCGGGAGTGAGAGTGACGCGCCCGGGCTCACGGCGGAACAGCGGATGGCCGACCTTGTCCTCCAGACGTCGGATCTGCTGGCTCAACGGCGGCTGCGCGATGCCCAGGCGGGCGGCCGTGTGACCGAAGTGGAGTTCCTCGGCGAGTACGACGAATGCGTGCAGCTGGGGCAGAGGCAGCTCTGGGCGTTCCATACGCCTAGAGATATCAACTCATGACGACGCCCGTATTAGACGTATACCTGCTGGTCACCTAACGTGCGGCGCATGACAGAGCGACGTGCGATCCTCAGCGGCTCCCCCTTCGAGGAGCAGATCGGCTACGCCCGCGCCGTGGTGGACGGCGACTGGGTGCATGTGTCCGGGACGACCGGCTTCGACTACGCCACCATGACGATCTCCGACGACGTGGTGGAACAGGCCGAGCAGTGCCTGCGCAACATCGAGGCCGCCCTGACGGAGGCGCAGTGCACGTTCGCCGACGTGGTGCGGGTGCGCTACCTGCTGCCCGACCGTGCCGACTTCGAGCCTTGCTGGCCGGTCCTGCGCCGCCGCTTCAAAGAGGTCCGCCCGGCCGCCACCATGCTGATGTGCGGCCTGGCCGACCCTCGGATGAAGATCGAGATCGAGGTGTACGCGCGGCGGGCGACCGGAGACCGGCGCGAATCACTCGGGGCGAGTCGGTGACAGGTGCGGTGGCCGGGAATGCTGTATGGTCGATCTTGAGCGGTCCGCCGGGAGACCGGCGCTCCGGTTCTGCGTTGGTGGTCCAAGGAAAGACGCCCCGCTTCCTGCGGGGAGATGCAGGTGCAAGGCCTGCCCGGCGCTCGGATACACGGCCCGTCCCGAATATCGGGGCGGGCCGTGTGCGTTGTCGGCACATGCTCCGTCCGGGTGCAGGGCGTGCGTCTGTTGGTTGATCCGAGGCTCACCCCCTCGGCTTCTTCGTGTCATCTGCCAGTACGGCCCCCGGAGCGCGTCGGTGAAGACTCGCTGCCACGGCCGACGGACCTCCAAAAGCGGGGTCCGGCATGGCCGCGTACCGGATGAAGCGCAGAAGGGGGCAGCACGTGAGCGTGCAGCAGTACGACCGGATCGGCGAGGCATTCGAGGGGTTCAAGTCCTTGCCGCTGATGCGGTACGGGGAGGTGCCGAGCTTCCTCGGCATGGTCGGGGACGTGACCGGCAAGTCGGTGCTCGACCTGGCGTGCGGCACCGGCTTCTACAGCCGCGAGTTCAAGCGGCGTGGCGCGACGAATGTCTTCGGAGTGGACATCTCCGCCGAAATGATCGCCGCCGCACGGGAGATGGAGCAACGGGATCCGCTCGGCGTCCGCTACGAGGTCGGTGACGTGGCCCGACTGCGGCAACTCGACCGGCGCTTCGACATCGCGCTGGGTGTGCAGTGCCTCAACTACGCGGAGGACGTGGCGGCGATGGAGCGGATGTGCCGGAACATCCACCGCAGCCTGGTGCCGGGCGGGGAGTTCTTCGTCCTCGCCCAGAAGCCCGACTACCGGTTCGACTGCGCGTCCCTGGAGGCGTACGGGTTCCGCTGCGAGCCGACCGGCGAGGAGACCGAGACGGGTCCGCGGGTGCGGGTGACGGCGCTCCTCGACCCTCAGCCGATCAGCATCGTCAGCACGGCCCCGCGCCGCGAGGTCTACGAGGCGTGCCTGCGGGCGAGTGGATTCAGTGCCGTGGAGTGGGTTCCGCTGCGGGTCTCCGAGGCCGGTATCCGTGAGTTCGGCGAGGAGTTCTGGGCGGACGTCCTGGCCCACCTGCCCCTGGAGATGCTGCGCTGTCGCGCCTGACCGGCGGCGCTAGGCTCTGATCCACCGCCTGAGCGCGTCGATGGTGTTCTCCGGGGCCGAGTTGAAGCACAGCGGGACCCCGGCTGCGGCCTCGGTGAGGGTGTTGACCAGTCGCTCGAACAGCAGGGTGTGCTCGGGCAGCATGCGAACACCGCCTCCGATCATCGCCAGACCGAAGGTGTGCTCCTCGAGTCGGTCCCGGACAGCCGCCTCGGCGCGGTCGGGGGAGGCGTCGATCAGGCAGGGGACCACGTGAAACCCCGCCTCGCGCAGGTGCGCGTTCGCTGCCTCGATCCGGGCGGTGAACACCTCCTCGTCGATCCCTTCGGGCATCCGTGTGTAGTCGAGAGCGCTCGGATGCAGCCCTATGGACAGCACTTTCGTGTCGGGCGGCAGCGGAGCTGGTCGGTTCATGGACGGGGTCTCCTTGATCGCGGCACGGTGATCTGCCCGGTTTATCACGGGAGTTGACCGCGCAAGCGTTGACTGCCACAACCCCTCAGTGGTTCAGTGGCTCATCCACTGAGCCACTGAAGGGGAGCCGGCATGGGTGTGCTGCCGCGGGAGAGTACGGTCGATGTGCTGGAGAAGCGGCTGCGGGAGGACATCCTCGGCGGTCGTCATCCCGCCGGCAGCTACCTGCCGCCCGAGCGGGAACTGGCCGATGAGTTCGGCGTCAACCGCACCACGCTCAAGCATGCGTTCGGCCGGCTGGCCCATGCCGGCCTGCTGGAGACGCGGCACGGCGTGGGGACCCGGGTGCGGGACTTCCTGCGCCTGGGCGGGGCGGACCTGCTGCCGATGCTCGTGGGGCACAGCCCGGACTGGATCGGCGAGATCTTCGAAGTACGGCGCCATATCGGCGCGTTGATCGCGGAACGCGCCGCCGCCCGCGCCACCCCGGCCCAAGTCACGGACCTGCGGCGCCTGATGGCGGCGGTCCGGGACGCGGAGGGCGGCGAGGCCGCGCAGCTCACCGATGCCGAGGTGCACCGCGCTCTCGCCCGGGCGACGGGCAACCGGGTGTACGTACTGCTGACCAACACCCTGTTCAACGCCTACCTGCCGGTGCGCGCGGCGCTGGTCGGCCCGTTCGCCGAAGCCGGGGCCGCCCATGACCGGCTGGCACCGGTCGTCGACGCCGTTGCCGCCGGTGACCGGGCGGCGGCCCGCGCCGCCGCGGACGCCTACCTGTCGGCGACGGAACGCATCATGCTCGACGACCTCGCGCGCGCCCGCCGACGCCGGGACGGTGCCTGGTGACCTCCCGGGGAACGGTGTTCAAGGAGACGATGCTGGGCCGGGTCCGCCTGGGCGACGAACAAGGCGACCGCCCGGTACGGGTGGACCTCGTGGCCCGGGCCGATGCGGTGCTGCTGCCGCACCGCACGACACGGGCGCGACTGACGGGGCGGCTGCGGATAGCAGGGCGGGCCGACGATGCCGAAGCGGTGGGCGAGTTGGAGATCTCGCCACTGGCTCGCCACCGCATCCGGTACCGCATCACCTTTGCCCTGGAGGGCCGGCGCCTGCTGCTGGACGGCTGGAAGTCCGTCTCGCCCGCCCGCCCGCTCACCTCCATGACCGTCCTGCCGTTCACCCTCTACGAGGAGGGCGAACGGGTCGGCGAGGGCACCCTGCGCTTCCCCCTCGCCACCGGCCTGCTGCCCTTCCTGGCGAGCTTCCGCTTCCCGCGTCCGGCCGCCCCCGTGGCACCGGCGCCGAAATGGGACGGCACACCCGGCCGCACCGAGGTCTGGTACACCACCTTGACCGACCCGGCGACCGGCACCGGAGTCTGGCTGCACCACGAACTGGTGGCGCCCACCGACGGCTCCGGCGCCTACGCCCACGGCTGGGCCGCCGTCTTCCCCAAGGACGGCCCCGTGGAGTACGAACGCTTCGGCCCCGAACCGTGGACGGGCGAACCGCAGGGCTTCCGCACCGAGGGCGTCCGCGCACAGCCCGGCCGACTCGCCGGCTCGGCCGGCGCCTTCACCTGGGACCTCACCGAGACGCCCGACGGCCCGCCGCTGCACACCTTCCCCCGCTGGTCGTGGCGCCGCCCGCTGCTGCCGGCCAGCCACATGCTGCCCGCCGCCCGCTGCCGCTACAGCGGCACCCTCCGCCACGGCACGCGCGAACTGCCGCTGGAGGAGGCGCCGGGCGCGAGCGCCCGCATCTACGGCCACGGCAACGCCCGGCGCTGGGCATGGCTCCACGCCGACCTGGGCGACGGCGACGTACTGGAGATCATCGCCGCGGTGTCCCAGCGCCCCGGACTGAACCGGCTGCCGCCGCTGGTGTTCCTGCGCCTGCTGCGCCACGGACGCACCTGGCCCCGCAGAGCGGAACGCACCGCCGTGGGCTGGGCCGGCGGCGGACGGTTCCGTGCCGCCCTCGGCCTGCCCGAGTGGCGGGTGGCGGGCCGCGTGGGCCGACGCCGTATCCGGGTGACGGTCACGCAGCCACCCGAACGGACCCTGACCCTGACCTACACCGACCCCGACGGCTCCACCGCGGTGTGCCGCAACAGCGAGACTGCGGACGCCGTGGTGAGCCTGGAACGCTGGTGGGGACGGTGGTGGCAGGAAGCCGAATGGCGGCTGACGGGCACGGCGCACGCGGAGGCCGGAGACCGATGACAAGCCCCCGCCTCCGCGGAGGTTGCAGGCCGGAGACCGATGACAAGCCCCCGCCTCCGCGGAGGCGAGAGGCCAGTGGCCAAACCTCCCGCCTCCCTGGAGATCCGAGACCGATGACCGAGCCCCCCGCCTCCCCGCTCGCGGCACTTGCCGCCGCCCTGCTCGCCGACGACGGCACGGCCGACTGGACGCACGGCGTGCCGCGGCGCCTGGAGACCCTGCTCGACGCGCTGCCCGCTCCCGCCAGGACCGCGCTGCACGGAGCGGCCCGGGCGGTCGACGCCTACGCCGTGGCCCGTACCGGACGCCGGCTGTCCGGGCTCGACTGCGCGGAACGCGAGCACCTCATGACCCGCCTCGCCTCCCACCGGGCGCTCCTGCCCCTCCTGCAGGCGGTCAAGGTCCCGGTACTGCTGGCGGCAGGCACCGAGCGCACCCTGCACCGGCCTTCGGCGCCGCCGCTGCCCGCCCCCGACGACCCGCCACTGGACTGCACCCCCTCCCACCACTGGCCCACCCGGTCCACCGCCGACGCCGTCGTCGTCGGATCGGGCGCGGGCGGCGCCGTCGCCGCCCGGACCCTGGCCCGCGCGGGGCTGAGCGTCGTCGTCCTGGAGGAGGGGGAGCACCATACGACCGCGTCGTTCGGGCGCCGGGCCCCGCTGGACCGCTTCACCGACCTCTACCGGAACGGCGGCGCCACGCTCGCGCTCGGCAGTCCGCCGCTGGTCCTGCCGATGGGCCGCGCGGTCGGCGGCACCACGGTCGTCAACTCCGGTACCTGCTACCGCACCCCCGGCCACGTCGTGGACCGCTGGCGCAGTCACCACGGCTTCGCCGCCGCCGAGGGCTTCGACGCCCGCCTGGACGAGGTGGAACGCACGCTGCGCGTGGCACGGCAGCCGCTGGACGTGATCGGCGCCAATGGGCGGCTCGCCCTGGCCGGAGCGCAAGGACTCGGCTGGGAGGCGGCACCCCTGCGCCGCAACGCCCCCGGCTGCAAGGGCTCCTGCCAGTGTGTCGTCGGGTGCCCCAGCGGGGCCAAGCAGAGCGTTCAGCTGTCCGTGCTCCCCGACGCCTGCGCGTCCGGCGCCCGGATCGTGACCGGTGCCCGCGTACGGCGGATCCTCACCGACCCCGACCGGCCGGGCGGCCCCCGCGCCGCCGGGGTGCTCGTGACCCGCCCCGACGGCAGCGAACTGGAGATCCTCGCCCCGCTGGTCGTGGTCGCCGCGGGCGCCCTGCAGACCCCGCAGCTGCTGCGCCGCTCGGGTCTGGGCGGGCACCCCCGTACGGGCCGGAACCTCAGCGTGCACCCGGCCATCAGCGTCGCGGGCCGCTTCAGCCATCCCGTCTCCGACGGCAGCGGTGTGCTGCAGAGCGTCGGAGTCGAGGAGCTGCACGCGGACGGCATCCTCATCGAGGCGACCGCGGCGCCCCCGGGCATGACCTCCTTCGTCCTGCCGGGCGTGGGACGGGCCCTGCGGCGGGAACTGGACACCACCGAGCACCTGGCCACCCTCGGCGCCATGGTCGCCGACCGCCCCTCGGGCCGCGTCCTCGGCCGGGAGCGCACACTGCTGCGCTACGACCTGGCGCCCCGCGACGCCGGACGCCTCCTGCGCGCCCAACGCGCCATGGGCCGCCTGTTGTTCGCCGCTGGTGCCGAGGAGGTCCTCACCGGCGTCCCGCACGCCCCGCGCGCCCGCACCCCGGAGCAACTGGAGTCGCTGCTGCACAAGGTGACGGCACGTCAGCTCCATGTGTCCGCGTTCCACCCGACGGGAACGGCCGCCGCCGGATCGGACCCCGAGCACGCCCCGGCCGACCCGGAGGGCCGCCTGCGGGGCGTGCGCGGCGTCCTGATCGCCGACGGCTCGGCCCTGCCCGGCTGCCCGGAGGTGAACCCCCAACTGAGCATCATGGCGGCCGCCCTGGCGATCACGGAACGCCATGTGACACGGGAGTGAGTGGGCCCGGGATCAGTCCTCGTCCCGCTCCGGCAGGGGGGAGTAGCCGGTGGCTCCCGGCGTACGGCCCTCCGGAGGGTAGTCGCAGTCGATGCTGGCGATCTCGTAGTCGTCGCCCTCGCTCTGCTCCTGATCGACGACCACCGCCGCGGTGCAGGCCCGGCCGTGCTTGTCGGTGAACGTGACGATCTCGCTGTAATCCGTCGGCTGGCTGCATCCCGTCAGGAGCAGCGCCGCCGCCCCGGCGGCCATCGCCACGCCGAGCCCCCACCGCGGTGTCATTTCCGCCCCCTCACTGTCCGATCGACGAACGAGGTCGTCCCGATGCTGAACGACTGTGATTATTCATTGCTCGGACTGCGAGCGTGGGGGCTTCGCACGGTCCGGGGGTTCGGCCAGCTCGCGCTGGATCCGTTCCCACAGCCGCTCCGGAGGCGGAGTGGCGAGGTCCGACAGGTCGATGTCGGATGCGGCGCTGACCACCCTGGTCACACGGGTCAGTTCCTGTCGGCAGAGAACGCAGACGGCCAGGTGCTGCAGGGCGACGGCGTCGTCGGACCGCCCGGCGTTGCCCAGCGCCAGTTCCAGCAGGTGCGCGTGATCGACGTGTGTCACCGCTGCCCTCCCGTCTCCCGTGCTCGTGTGCTGGTCGCGGGCTGCTCAGGCCGGGGACGGCTGTGCCGTGACGACGAGGTTGGACAGGTAGCCGCCCTGCTCGGGGACGAAGGGAGGTGCGCAGGTGATGAGCGTGAGGACCGGGGCGCCGGTCCGGCGGAACAGGGAGGAGGGAAGTTCGTCCTTGGGCACCGTCGTGCGCGACAGCACGCGGTAGGCCACGGGACCGGCCCCCTCGCGGCGCACCTCGACGCGGTCGCCGGGGCGTACGTCGTACAGCGCGGCGAACTCCCCCAGGGCCCCGGTGTCGCTGTCCACATGCCCGACCAGCACGGCCGAACCCCCCGGGCTTCCCGGCACGGGGCCGAAGCGGTACCACCCGGCCACCGAGGGGTCGGCGGGTACGGCCATGGCGCCCTGCCCCGTCACGCCCACCGGCCGGACCCGGGCGTCGAGTCCGACAGCGGGCACGAGGACGCGCTCGGGCTGCGGGGAGTGCCGCGCGGGTTCGGCCCGGGGTGCCGCGGGGTCCTGTGCCGCCGCAGTCGCCGGCCGGCCGAAGTCGGCGGGATGCGAAGGCGGCCCTGACGGCGCGGGTGCTGTCGTCAGGACCGCCAGTGCGGCCAGGGCCACGATCCGGCCGTTGAGGGGTCGAGCGGTCTCACGCACGGCGGCCGGAGAGACGGCGAGCCACCAGGACGCTCAGGGTCACGGCACCGGCCGCGGCGGCCCAGGCAGGCCACTCGCCGGCGGAGTCACCGGCAACCGCGGCACCGTTGCCGCCCGCGTTCACGCCCTTCGGTGCGCTGTCCATGCCGCTGAACGTCTGGGCCTTGAGGGCCAGGTTCTTGTCCGCGGCGCTGCCCCAGGCGTAGACGACGTTGCTGGTGCCCTCCTGGAGGTTCAGGTCCGCCGGGCCGATGGCGACGGTGTCGGTGCCGGCGAGCACGACATCGGCGGAGACGGCGCCGGCGTCGACCAGGGCGGTGTCCTCCTTGGGGTTCTCCAGCCCCTTGAACACCGGCTGTCCGCCTGCTCGTACGTCCACCGCCGGGGCGGCGGCCACATGGCGTACGGTCAGCCGCGACTTGCCCGCGTCGACCTTGGAGACGTCGTTGACGAAGGCCGTCAGCTGGGGTTTGCCGTCGGCGGAGAGGTGGGCGGCGACGGTGGCATCGGCCCCCGCCGGCACCTCGATCTTCTTCTCGACGGCCGGTGTGCCGTCGGGGCCCTGGCCCGCTTCGAAGACCTGGATGTCGTAGGTGCCGGCGTCCAGGGACTGGGGGTCGGTGACCGTGCCGGGCTTGAAGTCGCTGAGCAGTTCGTCGCCGTTGGCGTAGACGTCCACGGTCAGACCGGGCACGCCGTGGAAGACGGACACCATGGCCGTGTCGTCCTCCGCGGCGGGGGCCGCCAGGGCGGGCGTGCCCAGGCCGAGGGTCAGGGTGCAGGCGCCGGCGAGAGTGGCGAGGGTGAGGGGGGTCCGGGGGATCATGGTGATCATCCCTTCGAGGAGTGCGCCTCCCGGAATCGGGAGGTGCTGGGACTTCTGATGCGGGGGCCGTGGCGGATGCGGCCGGCGTCGCTGGTGAGGCGCAGTTATGCGTCCGCGCTCTCGACGGGCGCCTGTTCCAGTACCAGGCGCAGGCGGTGCAGGCCGCGGCGGGCGTGGCTCTTCACGGTGCCGAGCGGCATGCCGGTGCGCTCCGCGATCTGGGCCTGGGTCAGATCCTCGTAGAACGCCAGTCCCAGTACCTGCCGTTGGGGCTGCGGCAGCCGGGACAGTTCGTGCAGCAGGACGATCCGGTCGAGGCTTTCGTCCATTGCCGCACCCTCGGGCCGGAGGGTGTCGGTGCCGTGGGCGGCCGAGTCGATCAGGTTCAGGCGCCGGGTTCTGGCCGTGAGCGCGTCGGCGATCTTGCGTCGGGTGATGCCGACCAGCCATGCGCCCAGCGGACCGCGCTCGGGGCGGAAGCCGGCCCGCCCGCGCCAGGCGCCGATGAACACCTGCTGCGTGACGTCCTCGGCCTCGTGGGTGTCGCCCAGGGACCGGGTCGCCATGGTGTGCACCAGGGCTCCCCAGCGCTGGTAGATCGCCGCGAACGCGGCTTCGTCGGCGGCTCGCAGACCACGGGCCAGTTCGTCCTCGTGCAGCGTCTCCTCCGGCGGCGGAGCGCCCACTGGTGGTAGAACCGACGTGGTGGATCGTGTGGTCGCGTTCATGGCCCGGTTCCTCCTGCCGTGCGGCATGGGCGGGGACGGAAGGCCGTCCGGCGGTCACCGGTCGCCGTGGGGGCACGGGATCGGCGCCGCGTGTCACCCAGTCTTGGAATCGGAAACGATGCGCACAACATGCGTCGTTTGTGCGTCGCTATATCGACGTACACTAACCCCGTGGACCCCGACCGAGCTGATGACGACACGGTGCGTGCGGGCGGCCTGACGACCGGCGAGGTCGCCCGGCGGCTCGGGGTGGCCCCTACCACCGTCCGTTCGTGGGACCGCCGCTACGGCCTCGGCCCCGACGACCGCACCGGCGGCAGGCACCGCCGCTGGACCGCCGCGGACGTCGCGCGGCTGGAGCGGATGTGCGCCCTGACGGCGAGCGGGCTGCCTCCCGCCGAGGCCGCGCGCATCGCGCTCAGCGGAGCGCCGCCGGAACCGGACCAGGCCCCCCGCCCCGCGGCCGCGCCCCCCCGACCGGCGGCCCGCGAGCCCGACCGGGCCGGCAGCGGCCTGCGCCTCGGTGACGCGCGCCAGGAGTGCAAGGGCGTCGCGCGAGCGGCGCTGCGCCTGGACGCCGCCGCCCTGGACGGGCTGCTCACCGCGGCGATAGAGGAGCACGGCCTGATCGCCGCCTGGACCGAGATCATCGTGCCCACGCTCCAGGCCGTCGGCCGCAAGTGGGAGCGGTCGGACGAGCGGTACGTCGAGGTGGAGCACTTCCTTTCCTGGCACGTCTCCAGCGCGCTGCGCCGCGGTGCCCCGGCCGCGGCGGCCCCCCGCCCCGGGGCCACCACGCTGCTCGCCTGTGTGCCGGGGGAGAACCACACCCTGCCGCTGGAGGTGCTGACCGTGGCGCTGACCCAACGCGGGATACCGGTACGGATGTTCGGCGGTGCCCTGCCCGTCGAGTCGCTGGTCGCGGCGGTACGCCGGACCGGTCCCGTCGCGGTGGGCCTGTGGGCGCAGTCCCGCACCACGGCGAGCCGCCCCCTGGCCCAGCACGTGGCCTCGATGCAGTGGGGTGTGCGCGGCTCCCGCAGGAAGCCGCTCGTCCTGACGCTGGGCCCCGGCTGGGCGGGCCGGACGGTGCCGGGGCTGCCCCGCCCCTCGGGTCTGGCGGAGGCCGTCGCGGTCGTGGAGTCGCTCGTGCAGGGCGGACAGCCACCGACGTGACCAGGGCGCACGTGCATCCGCGCGAACCCGATCGGCAGAAGTGACGGCGCGGGAAAAGCACCGCCTTCCCGTGCCGAGACCCCTGAGAACCGGAGCGAGTCGTGGACATCAATGGCGCACGTGTGCTGGTGGCCGGGGCCACCGGCGCTCTCGGTGCCGCCCTCACCGCCGAGCTGGTGCGCCAAGGAGCGCGCCCCGCGATCGCCGGCCGCGACCGAAGCCGCCTGTCCCGGATCACCGGGGCGCACCCAGGAGTGCCGACGGTGCTGTTCGACGCGTACGATCCCGCGTCCTGCGCCCGTGCGGTACGCGTCGCCGCCGGCGAACTCGGCGGCCTGGACGCCGTGGTGACCGCGTTCGGGACGGTCGCGTTCGGCACGGCCGACAAGGTCGGTGACGAGGTGGCGGAGCATCTGATGGCCGTCAACTTCCTTGCCCCCGCCGCGTTCTTCCGGGCCGCCCTGGACGTCCTGTCCGAGGGCTCGGTGATCGCGGCCCTCACCGGGGTGGTCGCGGAGCGCCCGCAGCCCGGGATGGCCGACTACAGCGCGTCCAAGGCCGCGCTGGGCGCCTGGCTGGACGCCGTGCGGCGCGAGGCCCGCGGCAGCGGCATCCGGGTGCTGGACATCCGGCCGGGTCACCTGAACACGGGGTTCGCGGACCGGGCCGTGTCCGGCACCGCCCCGCCCATGCCCCCGGGCGGCGACCCGGACCGGCTCGTCGGCGCCGTGGTGACCGCGCTGGCGACGGACGGCGAACGCCTGCGCACGGCACCGGACGGCGAGCCCGTCGTCGAGCGGCGTGCCAGGTGACCACCCCACCCCTGCCGGGCACCGGCGCCGCCTCCGACGTGATCATCGTGGGCGGCGGCGCGGCCGGACTCAGCCTCGCGCACCGGCTGACGGCGGCCGGTACCCACAGCGTGACCGTGGTGGAGCCACCGGACGGACCGCCGCGACCGCCCGAACGCACCTGGTGCTACTGGGACCAGGGGACCGGCGACTTCGAGGAGGCGATCACCGCGTCCTGGTCCCGGCTGCGGGTCCACGGCTCCGACGGCGAGGCGATCACCCTCGACCCCGCACCCCTGCGCTACCACATGCTGCGCTCCACCCGCTTCGAGCAGCTGGTGCACGCCCGGCTGGCCGAGGCCCCCGGAACGCGTGTACTGCGCGCCACCGCGCACGCCGTACGCAACGTGCGGGACGGCGCGGAAGTCCGCTGCTCGACCCCCGACGGCGGGCACCTGACCCTGCGCGGACGCCACGTGTTCGACTCACGCCCCCTGCGTGCCCTCCCGCCCGCCCGCACCGCGCTGCTGCAGCACTTCCGCGGCTGGTTCGTCCGTACCCGCGAGGACCGCTTCGATCCGGCGGTCGCCGACCTGATGGACTTCCGGGTGCCGCAGCCCCGCCAGGGACTGGCCTTCGGCTACGTCCTCCCGCTCGCCCCGGACCGGGCCCTGGTCGAGTACACCGAGTTCTCCCGCACCCCGCTGACCACCGAGGCCTACGAGGCGGCGCTCGGCCACTACAGCCGGGAGATCCTGCGCCTGGGCGACTTCACCGTGGAGGACGCGGAACAGGGGGCCATCCCCATGACCGACGGCCGCTTCCCCCGCCGGGTCGGCGACGCGGTCTTCCGGATCGGCACCGCGGGCGGCGCCACCCGCCCGTCCACCGGCTACACCTTCGCCGCCGTGCAGCGGCAGAGCCGGGACATCGCCGCCGCGCTGCGCGGGGGGCGGGCCGTCGTGCCCGCGCCCCACCGGTGGCGGTCGCTGGCCATGGACGCGGTGTTCCTGCGGGCCCTGGACACCGGGCGGATCGACGGCCCCGCCTTCTTCACCGGCCTTTTCCGTCACCTTCCCGGCGACCGCCTGCTGCGCTTCCTCGACGGTGGCACCACGCCCTGGGAGGACTGGACCGTCGGCCTGCACACCCCCGTCGGCCCCATGCTGCGCACGGCCCTGGAACTGCCGTTCCTGCGCCGCCGGTGACTCACCCCGGGAAACGGCCGGTACTGCGCAGCGCCCAGCGCCGCTCCGCGTAGGCCAGATCGTCGCGCCACAGCCGTCCGGCCGTACGGCGCATCAGCGGGCGCAGCACCGGCGCGGCGGCCCGGGCCAGGGCGAAGCCCCGTCGGTCCGAGGCGGCGACGACCGCCTCCACCACGGCCGTCCGCGGGTGGGCGTCCCCCTCACCGGTCAGCGGCGTGGCATGCGTCTCCACCACCGACGTGGCGCCCTCGCCCTCGGTGATGCGCATGAGGACCGTACGCGGCCCCGGTGCGGTGAACTCGGCCCGCACCGGCACCACCAGACGGCCCGCCACCCGGAAGGAGACATCGACGACGAAGGCGTCGTCCTCCTCGCCCTGCGGCTCCCGCACCACCGTCAGGTCGACGAACGAGTACGGATGGAACCAGGAGCCGTGCCAGGGGTCGAGCCGGTTGGCGACCACGTCCTGCGGCTCGCACCGCCCCACCGCCGTGAACACGGAGTCCACCGCACCGTCCGCCGCCGGCCGCGTCGGCACCAGGGGGCGCTCCGAGGGCTCCTCGCCGCCGACCGCGTCCAGCCGCACCCACACCAGCACCCCGTCGTCGTGCACGGGGTACGGGCTCCAGCCGGCGAACGGCGTACCGTCCAGGGCCAGTCCGTGCCAATGGCACACCAGGGTGCCGCACACCACCCGGCTGTCCCGCAGGGGAGCGCCCAGGTGCGGGCAGGCACCCGGCCCGCCGCGCAGTTCACCCGCCGCCGAGCGCCACAGCACCACCTCCACGCCGCCCACGGTCCTGCCGTACGGGCGCCCGCCGACGGGCACGTCTCGGGAGGCGCCGACGACGAACCAGTTCCCGGACGGGCGCGTGCTCGCCCGCTTGAGGGCGTCGGCGATCAGGGCGGGCCGCGCCTGCCGCCAGGTGGGGCCCTGCGCGGCCCAGTCCGGGCCGTCGGGCCGTCGCCGCAGCGGCGGTGTCCAGCGGCGGCCGTCCGCTCGCTTCCTCACCTCACCGCTCCCTTCGTCCGAGTGACGCCTTGTCCTCCGGGGCCGCCTCGCGCACGCCGCGGGCGCGCCGCCGCGCACGCAGGACATGGACCGCACCGGCCGTCGCGGTGGCCGCGCGACGCAGCCGGGACACCGCGGCACGGCGGTGCAGCACGGCGTAGTCCTGGGAGGCGATGGCGTCGAGGATGCCGCCGTAGAGGGTGAACGCGGTGCGGATGCAGGGGCGCACCCGCGGGTCGAGCATGGCGATGCCCGGTTCCGCCGTCCGGTACACCGCCCGGATCATGGCCTCGGCGGCGACGAGCGCGGCGTGGATGCGAGGGTCCCTGCGTCCGGTGCGGCGGCTCCACTCCAGCAGCGGCCGGTCCACCCCGTGGGCGGCGAGCAGGTCGGCCGGCAGGTAGACGCGGCCCCGGTCCAGGTCCTCGCCCACGTCCCGCAGGAAGTTGGTGAGCTGGAACGCCTCACCGAGGGCGGCGGCGTGCGGGGCTGCTTCCTCGCGCGGGACGACCGTGCCGAGCACGGGCAGCATCTGCAGCCCGATGACCGCCGCCGAGCCGTGCATGTACTCCCGCAGGTCGGCGTAGGTCGGATAGTCCGTGACGGTCAGGTCGGCGCGCATCGAGGCCAGGAAGTCCGCGAACAGCGCCCGGTCGATGTCGTACCGGTGGGCGGTGTCGGCCACGGCGCGCACCACCGGTTCGTCCCCGCCGCCGGTGCGCAGCTCGCGGGCGAGGTCGCCCTCCAGCCGCTTGAGCATCCGGTCGCGCTCGTCCGGGGTCCGGCTGCGGTCGAGGTCGTCCACGATGTCGTCGGCCCAGCGGGCGAAGCCGTACAGGGCGTGCACGGCCGAGCGGCGTTCCAGCGGGAGCAGCCGGGTGGCGAGGAAGTAGGTCCTGCCGTGGCGGGCGTTGAGCCGCCGGCACTCGGTGTAGGCGGCGCGCAGCGCGGGGTCGGTGATGGCGGCGGCGTCCAGTTCACGACGGGTCATGCCGAACCTGCCCGGGGTGAGGTGGAGGAGGACCGCACGGAGGGCGGGGCGGCGCTCCTGCCGCGGCCGCCGGTGATGCGGGCGGCGGCGAGCTTGCCGCTGATGAGGACCGTCGGCACCCCGACGCCCGGGGTGGTGCCGCAGCCGGCCAGGACCACGTTGTCCCAGCCGCGGACCAGATTGCGCGGCCGGAACGGGCCGGTCTGGGCGAACCGGTGGGAGACGGAGAAGGGGCTGCCCGCCGCGTGCCCCTGGGCTGCCCAGTCCAGCGGGGTCACCAGCATTTCCTCCTCGACACTGGCGGCGAACCCGTCGAGGCCCCGGCGCTCGAGTTCGGCGACCAGGCTGTCGCGGTAGCGCGGGCCGAGGCTTCGCCAGCTCTCGGCGGAGGGGCCCACGGTGGTGTTCGGGCAGGGGGCCAGGACGTAGTGCAGATGGCGGCCGGGCGGTGCCAGGGCGGGATCGTGGGTCGTGGGACGGGTGATCAGCAGGGACGGATCGCTCATCAGGGTTCCCGAGCGGGTCAGTTCCTCGAACGTGCGCTTCCACGCCGTACCGAAGGACAGGGTGTGGTGGGCGAGGTCGGACCAGGTGCGGTCGCCCCCGGCGTGCAGGATCACCGCGGACGGTGAGTGGCTCAGCCGCACGGGCCGTCGGGGCGCGCCTCCCAGGAGCTGGTGGGCGGTGGACAGTTCACAGCTCAGCACCACCGCGTCGCAGGCGATCCGCTCACCGGACGCCAGGCGCACGGCACGCACCCGGCCCGCGGAACGTTCCAGTGCGGAGACCTCCGCCGACCACCTGAACCCGGCGCCGGCGTCCGCCGCCGCGTCGGCCATGGCGCGGGGGACGGCGTGCATGCCGCCCTTGGGGTACCAGACCCCGGCCACCGTGTCCATGTAGGCGATCACCGCGTAGGCCGCCAGGGCCCGGGCCGGGGCGACGCCCGCGTACAGGGCCTGGAAGGAGAAGACGCGGCGCAGGCGGGCGTCGGAGAGGAAACGGCCGATCTGCCGGTCCAGGCGGCCGAAACCGCCGAGGGCGGCCAGGCGTGCCAGGTCGGGGTGGAGGAGCTGGACGGGCGAGTCGAAGTTGGCGTCGATGAACCGCTGCATCTGCGCCCCGTACAGCTCGGTCAGCCAGTGCCGCAGCCTGCGGTAGCCGGCCGCCTCCGCGGGTCCGGCGAAGCGCCGGACCTCCTCCTCCATCGCCTCCGCGCCGGTGTGCACGTCGAGGGAGGTGCCGTCCGCGAACCGGGCCCGGTAGGCCGGGTGCAGGGCCACCAGTTCGACCCGGCGGGCGAGGCTGTCACCGACGGCCGCGAACGCCTCGTCCGCCAGGTGCGGCATGGTCAGCACGGTGGGCCCGGTGTCCACCTCGTACCCGCCCAGCCGCACCCGGCCGGCCCGGCCGCCCGGGCCCGCGTCCCGTTCGACGACGGTGACCCTGCGGCCCGCGCCCAGCAGGTGCAGGGCGCAGGCGAGTCCGGACAGCCCGGCCCCCACCACGACGACATGGTCGGTCGGTCCCGCCACGCTCCTCATGCGTCCTCCCCGCCACGGTGCGGGCCGTTGCCGGAGGCCCGGGCGACCAGCTCGGCGAACTCCCGGCGTACGGCGGGTTCGGCGCCGGTCGCGGCGAAGTGCCGCAGGCTCCGGGACGCCAGGTCCGCGATCTTCTCCTCCACCATGTCCCTGGCCCCGACGCGCTCCAGCGCCGCCCGCATCCGGTCCACCGTGCGCGGCGACCGCTGCCCGGTGCCCGGCGCGAGCACGGCGGCGGCTTCCCCGTCCCCGCGGGCCTCGGCGAGCCGGACGGCGACGGCGAGGAGATACGTCAGCTTGCGCGAGCGCAGATCGTCGTCGGCGGGTTTCCCGGTCCGCGCCGGGTCCCCGAAGGCGCCCAGCAGATCGTCACGGAGCTGGAAGGCCAGTCCCGCGCACCGGCCGGCGGCCCGCAGCGTGTCCAGCGTGCGCTCGTCCGCGCCGGCCAGGGACGCCCCCAGGGCCAGGGGCCGGGCCACGGTGTACAGGGCGCTCTTGAGCGTGGCGACGGTCAGCGCCTCGTCGACACCGGAGGAGTCGGTGGCCTGGGAGTGCAGGTCGCGGTACTGCCCGGCGACCATCTCGCCCCGCATCGCCTGCCATTCCCGGTGGAGCGCCGCTCCGTGCGGCGAGGCGAGGGCTGTCTCCGTCAGGAGGTCGTCGGCCCAGGCGAGCGCGAGATCGCCGGCCAGCACCGCGGCGGAGACCCCGAACGACTCCGGCGAGCCGCTCATCCCCGCGGCCCAGTGCTTGCGGGCGAGGTCGACGTGGAGCGCCGGAGCGCCCCGGCGCAGTACCGATCCGTCCATCACGTCGTCGTGGACCAGGGCGCACGCCTGGAGCAGTTCGAGGGCGGCGGCGGTGCGCAGCACCGCGTCCGCGTCGCCCGAGCCGCCGGCCGCCCGCCATCCGCACCAGGTGAACGCCGTGCGCAGCCGCTTGCCGCCGCGCTGCGCGAAGGCGCTCACCCGGTCCGCCACGTCATGGGCGAACAGTGCGTCCGTCTCGCGGGTGCGGTCCAGCGCCGCGCCGAGCCAGTGCTCCAGCACGGTCCCGACAGCCTCGGTGGCGTCCAGAGCGGTGAGCGGGGCGCCCACGCCTCCGTCCGCCTCGGGCACCGCGGGCCGCAGTCCCAGCATGCACAACCCCTCCTCGCTCATGGCCATTCGGACACCAGTGCTTCCGTCGAGGGCTCCGGGTCGGATGCAGCGATCAACGGCCGGCGGCGAGGGCTGTGCCGACGTGCGCCAGGGCGTCCCTTCATCAGCCGCGGCCACGTGCCCTCTTGAAGCGCGCGAGCCCGTCACCGAGGTCGATCAGCGGCTTGGGATAGTCGACCCGCTCCTCCTCGGGCAGCTGCCACGGCTCATGGGCGCGGCTGCCTTCGACGTGCTCCAGTTCCGGCACCCAGCGCCGCACGTACGCCCCCTGCGGGTCGAAGCGCTTGCCCTGGACGACCGGGTTGAGGACGCGGTGGGGGCGGGTGTCGGTGCCGGTGCCGGCGACCCACTGCCAGTTGAGCTGGTTGTTGACGAGATCGCCGTCCACCAGCAGGTCCAGGAAGTGGCGGGCGCCGATCCGCCAGTCGACGTACAGGGTCTTGGTGAGGAAGCTCGCCGTCAGCAGGCGTGCCCGGTTGTGCATCCAGCCCTCGTGGCGCAGCTGGCGCATGGCGGCGTCGACGACCGGATAGCCGGTACGGCCGTCCCGCCACGCGGCGATGTCCTCGGCCGCCTCGTCCTCGGTGCGCCACCGGTCGTGCCGGGTGCGGTAGTCCTGGGCGGACGCGTCGGGCCGGGCGGCGAGGACCTGGTAGTGGAAGTCGCGCCAGCACAGCTGCCGGATGAAGGCCGCCGCGCCCGGTCCGCCGCGCGCCCGGGCCCGCTGGACGAGTTCGACCGGCGAGAGGGCACCGAAGTGCAGGTACGGGGAGAGCCGGGAGGTCGCGTCGCCCGCCAGGTCGTCGTGCCGGTCCTCGTACTCGGCCAGGTCCCCCGCGGCCCACCGGGAGTAGCTGTCCCGGCCGCGCAGCTCGCCCCCGACGGCAAGGCCGGGGGAGAGGCCGGACAGCCCGTCCCTGCCGGGCAGCGGCTCGCCGCGCGCCGCGCCGGGCACGCGTACCGTGCGGGGCGCGGCGAGGACCTCCCGCAGATGCTCCTGCGACCAGCGCCGGAAGTACGGGGTGAAGACGGCGTAGTGGTCGGTGCCGGCCGGGGTCAGCGCGCCGGGGGCGACGGCCGTGACCACGGCGTCGTGCACGCGCAACCGCATCCCCTGGCCGTGCAGGGCGTCCCGCAGCCGCTCCTCGCGCCGATGGGCGTAGCCCGTGACGCCGGCCGCCAGGTGCACCTCGCTCGCCCCGCACTCGCCGGCGACCGCGAGGACCTCACGGACGACCGGGCCCGAGCGCACGACGAGCCGTCCGCCGCACCGGCGCAGCGAGCCGTCGAGGTCGGCCAGGCAGTCGGCGAGGAAGGCCGCGCGGTTGGGAGCGTCGAAGCCGGTCGCGTGGATCGCGGGGTCGCGGACGAACAACGGCACCACCTCGTCCGCCGCCTTCAGGGCGGCGCGCAGCGGCGGATGGTCGTGCAGACGCAGATCCGAGGTGAACAGGACGACCGCGACGGTCATGTGACACTCCTGACGGTGTACTGAGGCCCCTACTGCCGCACTCTTCGGTCACGGCGCGGCAGCCGGATGCGGGGGGAGTGCGCCGAGGGCCCGCGCGCGCTCATGCCCTTGGCGGCGGCCTGCGTGATGTTGCGGGCCATGCCGCCGAAGACGACCGCGTGGAAGGGCGAGACGGACCACCAATAGGCGTGGCCGAGCAGTCCGCGCGGGTGGAAGAACGCGCGCTGCCGGTAGCGGGTGCCGCCGTCGGCGTCCGTCTCCGCGTACATCTCCAGCCAGGCCAGCCCCGGCAGCCGCATCTCCGCGCGCAGCCGCAGCAGCCGGCCGGGTTCGATCTCCTCGACCCGCCAGAAGTCCAGCGAGTCGCCGACCCGCAGGCGTTCCGCGTCCCGCCGGCCGCGGCGCAGGCCGACCCCGCCGACGAACCGGTCCAGCCAGCCGCGGACGGCCCAGGCGAGCGGGAAGGAGTACCAGCCGTTGTCACCGCCGATGCCCTCGATCACCTTCCACAGCGCATCGCGCGGAGCGTCGACGCTCAGCTGCCGTTCGTCCTGGTAGAGGCTGCCGCCGGCCCAGTCCGGGTCGGTGGGCAGCGGGTCGCTCGGTGCTCCGGGGACGGCGGCGGAGGACCAGCGGGTGACGACCTGCGCCTCCCGGACCCGGCGCAGCGCCAGGGACAGGGCCTCGTCGAAGGGCAGCGGCCGGCCCGGCAGGTCCGGCACGTACCGGGCGATGTCGTGTTCGCGGCAGACGACCTCGTGCCGCAGCGACTCGGTCAGCGGCCGGGCGATGGAAGCGGGAACCGGGGTGACCAGGCCGACCCAGTGGCTCGACAGCCGGGGGGTCAGCACGGGCACGGGCACGATGACCCGCGGCCGCAGTCCGGCGACGGCGGCGTAACGGCGCATCATCTCCCGGTAGGTGAGGACGTCGGGCCCGCCGATGTCGAACGCCCGGTCCACGTCGCCCGGCAGCGTGGCGCAGCCGACGAGGTAGCGCAGGACGTCGCGGACGCCGATGGGCTGGGTGCGGGTGTGGACCCAGCTGGGGGTGACCATGACGGGCAGGCGCTCGGTGAGGTAGCGCAGCATCTCGAAGGAGGCCGACCCGGACCCGATGACGACCGCGGCCCGCAGCACCGCGGCGGGCACCGGCGCGTCGAGGAAGATGCGTCCCACCTCGGCCCGGGACCGCAGGTGCGGCGAGAGCGACCGCTCGGGGACGCCCTCGGGTGTGAGCCCGCCGAGGTAGACGATCCGCCGTACACCGGCGGCATGCGCCTGCTCGGCGAAGATCCGGGCCGCCCGGCGGTCGGTGTCCTCGAAACCCGTACCGCTGCCCAGGGCGTGCACCAGGTAGTAGGCGACGTCGATGCCGCGCATCCCGGCGGCGACCGACTCCGCGTCGGTGACATCGCCCTGGACCGTCTCGACGTAGCCCGCCCAGGGGTGGTCGCGGAGTTTGCCGGGGGAGCGGGCCAGGCATCGCACCCGGTGACCGGCGTCCAGCAGTTCCGGCACCAGCCGTCCGCCGATGTAGCCGGTCGCCCCGGTCACCAGGCAGTGCAGCCGCTGTGTGCCGCGCTGTCCGTCCGTGCTCATGGCCGTTCCTCCAGGGTGTGGCGCGGCGGGCGGTTCGCCCGATTCCTGCGGGTCCGCTCGTCCACGAACACTTCGCGCGAAGTGCCGCCGGCGGATGCGCGACCGGGGCCGGACCGCCCGGTCACGGGATGGGGGCGGCCGGTCCGGCCGCCTGGTCGGCGCGACCGCCGGCGCCGAGCAGCCCCGTCGCGGTGAACGGCTCGGCGGCGGCCAGGCGGGGCAGTTCGCGGCGCGACAGCATCGTGACGACCGGCGGCATCGCCCCGCGCACCAGTTGCATCGCGCGCAGCCATCCGGGCACGTAGACGGACGGACGGCGGCGTTCCACGGCCGTGACGAGCCGGTCCGCCACCTGCGCGACGGGGTAGACCTTGCGCGCCGGTGCCGGCATGTGGCGGCGCAGTTCCCGCAGTACGGCGTGCTCGTCGGCGTCGCGGACCATGTCGGTGTCGGTCCAGTTGATGTAGGCGATCCCCACGCCGACGTGCTGGTGGGCAACCTCCGCGCGCAGGGCGTGGGCGAAGGACTCCACCCCGGCCTTGGAGGCGCAGTAGGCGCTCATCATCGGCGAGGTGCCCATGGATGCCAGAGAGGCGACCTGGAGGAAGTAGCCGTGGGTGGCGAACAGGTCCGCCAGGAAGGTGCGGGCGGTGACGGCGCTGCCGACGAGGTTGACCTCGATCACCCGGCGCCAGACCGCGAGGTCGGCCTCGGCGAACGGACCGCCCTCGGCCACTCCCGCGTTGGCGACCACGATCGAGGGGGGTCCGAACCGTGCGCGGATGTCGGCGGCGGCGCGGAACATGCCGTCCGCGTCGGTGACGTCGACCTCCCAGCACGCGGACTCGCCCGGGAGGGTGTCGCTGACCTCGGCCAGCGTCCGCTCCTCGCGGCCGAGCAGGGCGACCCGGGCGCCCCGGCGGGACAGGTCCCGGGCCAGTCCCGCGCCGAGACCGCGCGCCGCTCCGGTCACGACGGCGGTACGGGCGTACAGGGGACTGCGGGCAACCGGCATCGGAGTTCCTTCTGGCCGCGGCACAGGGCCCGGCCCACGCTAGACGCGGACCGGGCCGTCGGCATGTCGGCGGCCGTGCCGCTACTCCGCTGGTGTGGCCTGGGACTTCTCCCCGGTGCGGGGGCGGGCGAGCGCGCTCGGCCACCACGCCCTGGGCCCGATGTCGATCACCAGGGCGGGCACCAGCAGCGAGCGCACCACGAGGGTGTCCAGCAGCACCCCGAAGGCGACGATGAACGCGATCTGCACCAGGAACGCCAAGGGGATGACCATCAGGGCCGCGAAGGTCGCGGCGAGCACCACTCCGGCGGAGGTGATCACGCCGCCGGTCGTGGTGAGCCCGCGCAGCACGCCCTGCCTGCTGCCGTGGACGAGCGCCTCCTCCCGGACCCGGGACATGAGGAAGATGTTGTAGTCCACGCCGAGCGCCACCAGGAACACGAAGCCGTACAGCGGCACCGAGGCGTCCGTGCCGCTGAAGCCGAGGAGGTGCTCGAAGACGAGCGCCGAAACTCCGAGGGTGGCAAGGAAGTTGAGGGCGACCGTCGCGACCAGCAGGAGGGGTACGAGCAGGGAGCGCAGCAGCAGCGTCAGGATCAGCAGGATGATGGCCAGCACCACGGGCACGATGACCGTGCGGTCCCGGGCGGCGGTCTGCTGGGTGTCGTACTGCTGTGCCGTGTAGCCGCCGACCAGCGCGTCGGCGGCGGAGACGGCGTGCACGTCCGTGCGCAGCCGCTCGATCGTCTCCTTGGCCGCGTCGCTGTCCGCCGCGGCCTCCAGGGTGGCGTCGATGCGCACCCGGCCGTCGACGACGAGCGGTTCACCCCCGCCGGGCCGCCCCGATGCGGAGACGGCAGCGGCCGACGCCACGCCCTCGGTCCTGCTCGCGGCGGCGGTCACCGCATCCGCGCGGTCGGCGTCGGCGATGATGACGGCGGGGTTGCCGGACCCGCCGGGGAAGTGCTCGCCGAGCGTGGCCTGGGCGGCGACCGACGGCGCGTCGTTCACGAAGATCTTGTCCAGGGGGACGCCCTTGGAGGACAGGGCGGGCGAGAAGCAGGCGAAGCCGGCCAGCACGACCGCGGTCACCACCCAGGTCCGCCGGGGCCGGCTGTCCACCGTCCGGGCGATCCGCCGCCACACTCCGCTGCCCTGCGCCGACATCTCGGACGGCTTGGGCCGGGACGGCCAGTACGCGGCCCGGCCCAGCAGGGCCAGCACGGCGGGCAGGAAGGTGAGCGTGGACAGGACGGCGCACAGGATGCCGATGGCGCCGACCGGTCCGAGCGCACGGTTGTTCGTGAGGTCGCTGGCGAGCAGGGCGAGCAGCCCGAGCGCGACGGTGGCCGCGCTGGCGGTGATCGCGCCGAAGGAGCGGCGCACGGCGGCCACCGCGGCCGAGGCCCGGTCCCCGCTCGTGGCGAGTTCCTCGCGGAAGCGCGCGGCCAGCAGCAGGGCGTAGTCGGTGGCGGCGCCGATCACCAGGATCGACAGGATGCCCTGCACCTGGCCGTCGACCCGGACCACGTCCCGCTGCGCCAGCGCGTAGACGACGGCACAGGCGAGCCCCAGGGCGAACACGGAGCCGAGGATGATCAGGAAGGGCAGCAGGACGCTGCGGTAGACGAGCAGCAGGATCAGCAGCACGGCGCCGAGCGCCACGCCCAGCAGCAGGCCGTCGATGCCGGCGAACGCGTCCGACAGGTCGGCCTGGCTCGCCGCCGGTCCGGCGATCTGCGCCGAGGTCCCCGGCACGCCCTTCGCCGCCTGACGTATCCGGTCCAGGGCGGTGGGCAGTTCCTCGCCCAGGTCGGGCTCCAGCTGGACGACGGCCTGCAACGCCAGGCCGTCCTCGGAGCGGATCGCGGGTGACGGCCTGCCCACGAGGCCGGGCTGCCCGGCGAGGGCGCTCACCGCCCGGGTGGCGGCCTTCTGCTGCTCCTGGCCGACCCGTTCGCCGCCCGCCGTCCAGACCACGATGGCGGGCAGGGTCTCGGACTGGTCGAACGCCTCCCGGGCTTCGAGGACCTGGGTGGACTCGGCGCTCCGCGGCAGGAACGCGGCCTGGTCGTTCGTGGCCACCTCGCCCAGCTTGCCCGCGTACGGGCCGAGCGTGCCGCCGACGCCCAGCCAGACGAGCAGCAGGACCAGGGGTACCAGCCACCGGGCCCGGCGCGGTGCGATGTTCATGAGCGTCCCAAAGCAGTAGACGGAATGTGTCGACGACAAAGTATCTCAACGATCAAGTTACTTTATGCTGGGGGTATGAGCGCTCCCGGCCTGCCCTCGCCGTCTCTTCCCGCGGACGACCCGACAGGGTTGCAGTCCTTCGCGGTTCTGCTGCGCCGGATGAACGGCGAGTTCAACCGCATCGCCCAGGAGTTCGCCCAGGCCCACGGGCTGCATCTCACCGACGTCCAGGCGCTGATCGCGATCCTGGACGCCGACCCCGACGACGGGCCGATGACCCCGGGCCGGCTGCGCCGGCAGCTCAACCTCACCTCCGGCGCGATGACCGCGTGCGTGGACCGGCTGGAGCGGGCGGGCCACGTCCGGCGCGTCCGTGCCGTCGACGACCGCCGTGTGGTGCACCTGCACTACGCGGCCGGGGGCAGGAACCTGGCCCGGGACTACTTCCGGCCGCTGGCCCGCAGCACCGACACGGCGCGCGGCCGCTTCACCCCGGACGAACTGGCGGTGGTCGTCCGCTTCCTGGCGGAGCTGAACCGGGAACTCGTCCTGCTGCGCCGGGATGCCGACCAGGGGTGATCGGGGAGGGGTCCACCAGGAAGGGTGTGAAACCGCATCCATTCCACCCGTACCCGTTGAAATGCGGGCATGAAGCTACGGGATGAACTTCCGGTCGACCACCACCTGGCGACGGTCTACCGCTACGGCGCCGGCCTGTGCGGCCTCGTTCTGCTCACCTTCGGGGCCCTCGGTTTCGCCGACGCCCTCAGCCCGTTCGACACGGAGGGCGACGAGATCGCCGGGATGACCACCAACCTCACGCTCAGCGTCATCTCCACCGTCGTGGGCCTGGCGCTGCTCGTCGGAGCGGTGATCGGCGGCAACTTCGCCTCGACCCTCAACATGACGGTGGGCGCGCTGTTCGTCCTGAGCGGCTTCGCCCACCTCTTCGTCCTGGACCGGCCCGCCAACTTCCTGGACTTCGGGATGACCAACGTGGTCTTCAGCTTCGTCATGGGCCTGGTCATCGCCACCTTCGGCATGTACGGCCGGGTCTCCAGCAAGCTCCCGCCCGACAACCCCTACCGGCAGCGCAGGCACGACCGGGCGCCGGCGCTGCCCGAGGTCGCGACCAGGAGCGCGGCTCGCGAGATCGCACGGCCGGAGCCGTGGACGAATCGGTGACGGCCGGCCGCATCCGCCGGGGCCCCGGGACCGGAAGCAGGGGCAGGTGCGCGTGCGCACCCCGGCCGCGCCGGCCGGCCCGCCCCTGCCGACCGACCGGGCCCTTGGGGCCCCTGGAGTCCGTATGACCCTGCTGCGCGACGAAGACCTCGCCGTCGCCTTCGACCACGCGTCCCGCAGTTACGACGCGCTGGTCGCCGCCAACCCCGGTTACCACGCGCACCTCCGGCGCTCCGTGCGCCGGCTCGGGCTGCCCGGACGCGGAGAAGGACTGCGCCTGCTGGACCTGGGCTGCGGGACCGGTGCCTCCACGGCCGCCCTGCGCTCCGTCCTGCCCGCCGCCGACATCACGGCCGTGGACGCCTCCTCCGGCATGCTGGCCCGCGCCGCCGCCAAGCCCTGGGCGGACGGCGTGACCCTGGTGCACGCACCGGCCGAGGGCCTGGCCGAGGCGGGGGTGAAGGGGCCGTTCGACGCGGTGTTCGCCGCCTACCTCTTCCGCAACGTCGCCGACCCCGATGCGGTACTCGCCACGGTCCACGACCTGTTGCCGCCAGGCGGGCGCCTCGGCGTGCACGAGTACTCCCTCAGCGGGCGCCGCGCCGACCGGGCCGTGTGGACGCTGGTGTGCCGGGGCATCGTCCAGCCCGCGGCGACCGCGCTCGGCGACGGGCCGCTGTACCGGCACCTGTGGCGCAGCGTCGTGGACTTCGACACCGCCGACCGGTTCGCCGCGCGGATCGGCGCGGCCGGCTTCGAGCGGGTCCGCGCCCTGCCCCTGCCCGGCTGGCAGACGGGCATCACCCACACCTTCGTGGCCGCACGAGGGGAGACGGGCCGATGAGCGGCGCCACGGACCGCCCGCCCGCCGCCCGCCGCGGCAGGGACCGCCGTGCCCGGGTCCTGGTCGCGCCCCCGGGAGCCCGGCAGGCCGAGGGCCGGCCCACCGTCGCCGTGATCGGCGGCGGCATCGCGGGGCTGGCGGCCGCGACCGCGCTGGCCGAACGAGGCGTGGCCGTCACCCTGTACGAACGCGAGCCCTACCTCGGCGGCCGGGTCGGCGGCTGGTTCACCCGGCTGCGGGACGGCAGCACGGTGACGATGAGCCGCGGCTTCCACGCGTTCTTCCGCCAGTACTACAACCTGCGCGGGCTGCTGCGCCGTACCGACCCCGCCCTGTCCCGGCTGACCGGCCTGCCCGACTATCCGCTCCTGCACGCAGGCGGGCTGCGCGACAGCTTCCGGCACGTGCCGCGCACCCCGCCGTGGAGCGCGCTCGGCTTCGCCGCCCTCAGCCGCTCCTTCCGGCTGAAGGACCTGCGCGCCATGGACCCGGTCGCCGCGCTGCCCCTGCTCGACGTGCGCGTGCCCGACATCTACGACCGCCTCGACGCCGTCAGCGCGCACGACTTCCTGGACGCCGTCCGCTTCCCGCAGGACGCCCGCCATCTGGCGTTCGAGGTGTTCTCCCGGAGCTTCTTCGCCGACCCCCGGCAGCTGTCGGCCGCCGAGATGGCGCTGATGTTCCACATCTACTTCCTCGGCTCCTCCGAGGGCCTGCTCTTCGACGTTCCCCGCGATCCCTTCCCCGCGGCCCTGTGGGATCCGCTCACCCGGTACCTGCGGCAACACGGCACCGAGGTGCGCACCGCCACGCCGGTCGAGCACGTCGAGCCCGCGCGGGGAGGCGGCTTCGAGGTCGTCGCCGGCGGCCAGGAGCGGTGGTACGACGGTGTCGTGCTCGCCCTGGACGCCTCCGGCCTGCGCTCCCTGGCCGCCCGTTCGCCGCACCTGGCCGACGAGCCCTGGCGCGAGCGCGTCGCACGTCTGCGCACCGCCCCGCCCTTCCTGGTCAGCAGGCTCTGGCTGGACCGGCCCCTCGCCCACGACCGGCCGGGCTTCCTGGGCACCAGCGGATTCGGCACGCTGGACAACATCAGCGTGCTGGACCGCTGGGAGGACGAGGCGGCGCGCTGGTCCTCCCGCACCGGAGGCTCCGTCGTGGAACTCCACGCCTACGCCCTGCCGCCGGACGCCGACCGCGAGATCGAGCAGAAGCGGCTCGTGGAGCAGCTGCACCGGATCTGCCCGGAATCCCACACCGCCACCGTCGTCGACGCCCGCCACGAGTGGCGCGCTGACTGTCCGCTGTTCCCCGTGGGCGGCTACGCCGACCGCCCCACCGTCCGCACCCCCGACCCCGCCCTCGTGGTGGCCGGGGACCTGGTGCGGACCGACCTGCCCGTGGCGTTGATGGAGCGCGCGGCGACGACCGGCTTCCTGGCCGCCAACGCACTGCTGGAGCGGTGGGGGGTGCGGGGGCAGACGCTGTGGACGGTGCCCGACCGCGGTCGGGGCGCCGTGCTGCGCGGACTGGCCGGCCTGGCGGCGCGCTGACCGGCGAGATCGCGGCCCGCTCGCGGGGTGACCGGCCCGGAAAGGGATACCCGTACCCCGTGGGCGTCCTCGCGGCGCCGGGGGAAGGAGGCACCGAGACCATGAGGCTGCCGACCGACCTCGGCCGCATACGCGACCGTACCGGCGAGGCGATCTTCTCCCGGGTGGCCGGACCCGAGGGACCGGCCAACCGCGCGCACATCCACGGCACGCCCGGACCGCGCTGGTTCGGCCCCGACCGGCCCGTGCGCCGCGTGCACGGGGACGCCTCGATGTTCACCGGGGGACTGGCCGCGCTGCTCCTCCAGTCGCTGCACCCGCTGGCCATGGCCGCCGTCTCCGGGCACTCGGGGTTCCGGGGCGATCCCTGGGGGCGGCTGCAGCGCACGAGCACTTTCCTGGCCGTCACGACGTACGGCCCCGCCGACAGCGCCCAGGAGGCCTGCGACCGGGTGCGGGCGGTGCACGAGAGCGTGCGCGGCACGGCCTCCGACGGCCGGCCCTACCACGCCTCCGACCCGCACCTGCTGTGCTGGGTGCACATCGCCGAGGTCGACTGCTTCCTGCGCGCCCACCAGCGGTACGGCGCCCGCCCGCTGGACGACGCGGGCTGCGACGGATACGTCGCGGACATGGCCCGCATCGCCACCGCGCTCGGCGTCCCCGATCCGCCGACCGACCGTGCCGGGCTCGAGCGGCGGCTGGCCGCCTACCGCGCCGAACTGCGTGCCACGCCCGAGGCGCGGGACACGGCGCGCTACCTGCTGCTGCGGCCGCCGATCCCCTGGCCCGCCCGCCTGCCGTACGCGGTGCTGGCCGCCAACGCCGTGACCCTGCTGCCCGGTTGGGCCTCCCGAGCGCTCCGGCTGCCCCGCGTCCCGGTCGCCGAAAACCTGTGCGTGCGCCCGCTCGGCACCGCCCTGACCGGGGGGGATCCGCTGGGCGATGGCCCCCTCCCGCCGACAGGCGCGCACGGACGACGGCTGACCGGTCCCACCGGGCCGCGTTGGTGCATCCCGGGGCGGGGAACACGGCGAAGTGCCAGGGGGTCGACGCGGGAGAGGTGGTCATGTGGGCGCCGCAGAGAAGGCGACGGACGTGGTGGTGGTCGGGGCCGGTGTCGCCGGGCTCGCCTGCGCCCGCGACCTGCTGGAGGCCGGGGTCGGCGTCCGGCTGCTGGAAGCCTCGGACGAGGTCGGCGGACGCATGCGCTCCGACCGGGTCGAAGGGTTCGTGGTGGACCGCGGGTTCCAGGTGTTCAACACCTCCTACCCCCAGGTCCGGCGCCGGCTGGTGCTGAAGGATCTCGGACTGCGGCCCTTCACCCCGGGCGCGCTCGTGCACGGCCCGGCGGGCAGGCTGCGCTTCAGCGATCCCACCCGGCGCCCGCGCACACTGCCGGATCTGCTGCCGGGGCGACTGGCCGGGCCGCGCGACCTGGCTGCCCTCGGGGTGCTCTCCGCCCGCGACATGCTGCTTCCGGCGCGCCGCCTGAAGCGGACGGCGGACACCACCACCCGCACGGCGCTCGCGCAGGCCGGGATCTCCGACGACCTGGTGGAGCGGTTCTTCCGGCCGTTCCTGTCGGGGGTGTTCCTGGAGGACGAACTGGTCACCTCCGGCCGGGTCTTCCACCTGGTGTGGCGGAGCATGCTGCGCGGCACGCTGTGCCTGCCCGCGCACGGCGTCGGAGCCGTCCCGCGCGCCCTGGCCGGCGCCCTGCCCACCGGCACCGTGCGGCTGGAGACGCCCGTGGAGCAGCTGACCGGCGCGGGCGTGCTGACGGCGGGGGGCCGTGAGCTTCCGGCGCGGGCCGTGGTGGTGGCGACCGGACCCGGAGCGGTCGCCTCGCTGCTGCCCGACGTCGACCTCCCCGCCTACCGGGTCGTGACGACGTACTTCCATGTCGCCCCGCGGTCCCCGCTGGGCGAGCCGACGCTGCTCGTGGACACCCGGCGCCGTTTCCTCAACACCTGTGTCCTCAGCGAGGTCGTGCCCGAGTACGCCCCGGCGGGCCATGCGCTGATCGCCACCTCGGTACTGGGCCACGACGTCGAGGGCCGGGAGAGCCAGGTGCGCGAGGCCCTCGGCGAGGCGTACGGGACGGGTACGGACGACTGGCAGCTCCTGACGGTCCGTACGGTCGAGGACGCGCTGCCCGCCATGGCGCCGCCGCAGCCCCTCAGCCGGACCACCCGAGTGGGCGCGGGCCGCTATGTGTGCGGCGACCACCGGGCGACCGGTTCGGTCCAGGGCGCGATGGCCTCGGGGGCGCGGGCCGCCCGCGAGGTACTGCGCGACCTTCGCCGCTGACCGGTGCCGCAGATCGCGCGCCCGGCACTCATTTTCTTCGGGGCCTGCATCCGCGGGCGGCTTCCCTGCGGAAGTGACATACGCGGGAGGGACAGGGCTCTCGCCCCGAGACCCCCCGAGCCGGGGCGAGAGCCCGTTTCGCGACAGGGGCGAACGACTGTCGCCCCGGTCCCACACCCGTCAGGCAAGCGGATCGTGGCCCCAGTTCATGAGCGAGTGGCGCCACCGCGTGTCGCGTACGTCGCCGGAGGGGCGCTGGGCCAGGTGGCGGCGGATGTAGCCGACGACCTTGCGCATGTGCCCGTAGTCCTCGTCCGACAGGTCGCCCTTGGAGGTGCGCAGGATGGTGAGGATGCGGCGGCCCGAGGCGTGCCCGGTCGACTCACCGCCGTCCTTGCTCTGCCCGGCGCCGCGGGACTCCTCCGTCTCCAGCCACTTCTCCAGTTCCGCCGGCTTCATGGTGACCAGCTCGCGGAACTCTTCCCACGTCTGACGCTGTTCCTCGTCCATCCGCGGCTCACTTCTTGCGCTTCTTGAGGGCGGACGGCTTGTGGACGGCGGAACGCCCGGACTTGTCGCTGCGCACTTCGTACTGCGGCTCCTCCGACGAGGCGTCGACGGTGCGGCCGGCGGCCTCGGTCCGCTCGGTGATCTTCTTCTCGACCTTGCCGGTCGTCTCGCTGCCGTGGCTGCTCCAGGCGACCTTGTCGCCCTTGCGCAGGTTCTGCTCCCGGCTGCTGTCCTTGGCCATGTCGTGAGCCTCTCCTGGTCGCGGCCCGTCCGGCGGGTCCGGGGCAGTGCCGCGGTTTCCGCTTCCCACCTTGTGGCGCGGGCGGACGGTCCGCACCCGCAGCTCACCGGGGGCCGTCCACCTCCGCCCCACCCGAGAGCCGTCCGCTGACCTGCGCGTCGGCGCCCTTGGGGGCGCGGACGGCGAGGAAGCGTCCGTCGGCCGCCGCGCGGACCGGGGACGCCGCCTCCACACGGGTGAGCGACCTGCTTCCGGCGGCGAGGAGGTACGACGCCCCGGAGGGGGCCCGCCAGTCGATGCCGGCCACGACGTCCTGCCCGAACCGGCTGCACTCGGCGGTGTTCGCACGGACACCGGCCGACCGCGCGGCGCCGCTGCCCGGGCCGAGGAAGAGGTACTCCACGCGTCCCCGGCCCCGCCAGGTGTCCGCCCGGGCACACACCCACGTGGCCCGCCCGGCCCGCTCGGGCAGTTCCTGCTGGGCGAACACCCAGTGGTTCACCGCCCGCACCCCCTTGCCCCGCAGCCCGTCCAGGCGGCACGCGGCGCGCGCCCAGCCCTCCAGGGCATCCGGGCCGGTGGCCTCCCGGGGCGGACGCGGCCGCACTCCGCGCTCCGGCGGGGGCATGTAGGTCAGGTGCGCGGGCGACAGGCCGCCGAGGTCGGTGAGCAGGAACGCGTGGTCTTCCACGATGCGCGGGGAGGACCGCAGCCGCACCACCGGCCAGGTCCGGCAGTCGCCGCCGGCCGACGGCACGGGAACAGGACCGGTGACGCCGCTGCCGGAACTGTCCAGGGCGCGGACCCCGGTGTCGGGCGCGAGCAGGTCGCGGGTGCCCGCCTCGGCGATCCACGGCGCCAGCAGCAGCCGTACCGAGTCCGCCGAGCGGGAGACGACGATCGCGGCCGCGGTCGTCACGTCGGCGCCCTCGGTGAGGGCCGAGACCAGCTCCGGCGATCCGTCGCCGGACAGCGGTTCGCTGTAGCGCACGGTGGTGAGGTCGTCGTGCAGGAGGACCACCGCGCGGTCGTCGACGTCACCGGCGAACAGCAGACGCGGCGGCCGGCCCGTCCCCGAGGACGCCGCTCCCGGCTCCGCCGACCGCCGCACCCGCCGGTCCGGGGCCGACCAGGCCCGCAGAGCCCGCTCCAGCAGGTCCCGGTCGTCGGTCCGCGCGCCCCGGGCGGGCCAGGCGGTGAAGTCGACGCGGGCCGTGTCGGCCCAGGCGTCGGGGGGTGTGCGGCGCACCGCCTCGGCGCCGGCCGCCGACGCCGGACCGTGCCGCCCGCTGCCGACCCGGTCGGTCGTGCCGTCCGGGAGAGCGAGCGCGGTGACCACGGCGCACCCGGCCAGCAGGACGGCGGTCGCCGCGGAACGCACCCGGTGCCGGCGGCGGAGCAGGTCGGTCGGCCGCGCGTGCAGCAGGCAGGGATCGAACTCCGGGGCGAGCAGGGCGCTGACCGGCACGCCGGTGCCCGGGTCCGGCGGCTGCTCGGCGGCGGGATGGGCCTCCGGCGAGGAGGGGTGCCCCTGCTCGACGAGCCGCCGCGCCGCCAGGACGGCGCCTTCCGGCTCGGCCACGCCCACCGCCCGCAGGACACCGCCCGCGCCCTCGGCGGACTCCTCGTCCAGCACCAGCAGCGCGACGGCCGCCCGCACGGGCCAGTCGGCCTGGGCGAGAGCCCGGTCCAGCGCCATCTCCTCGGCGCCGCCGGGCTGCGGGAAGACCCGCAGCCCCCACACCGCGGGCAGCATCGAGCGGGCCCGGGACAGCCGTGCGGACCATGACTCCTGGGCCATGGCGTCCCGCAGCACACGCGTGCGCAGGGCGGTGTACTCGGCCGGGGCGGTCTGCTGAGCCTCCCTCGCCCGGCGCAGGCCGGGGACGGCCGGCCGGCGGCGGGGGAGTGCCCGCTGCACGACACCGTGCGCGGTGAGGACCCGCCGGTGGCGCCCCAGGTCGCGCGGGAGAGTGACGTAGGCCAGTCGGACCAACCGGGCGTAGTGCTTCATGAGCGCGGCCTCGGCGAGCTCCACGTCGAGTACGCGCGGTTCGCTGCCGGGGACCGTGGGCCGACGCAGGGGCATGATCGCTTCGCTCTTCCGGGTGAGGGCGGAAAGATTCGCTCCTAGGGCAAACGAGTGATCTTCGAAGCCGTCACCTCGGCGCCCCGGATCCGCGGCGCCGGATGCCGGGGCGAGGAAGACAGGGATGACCCGGCCGAAGCGGGGTAACCGGTTGCGGACAAAGGCTTTGCCGTACCGGCATTGTCGTCCACCGAAGTCAGGAGGCAGACATGCCAGGCATGTTGGACAAGATCAAGCAGTTCAGTCGCAGCCCGCAGGGACGCCGTACCGCGGAGCAGGTTCGCCGCGCCTCGGCCGACCCGCGCCGCCGGGCACAGGCGCAACGCCTGCTCGGCAAGTTGCGGGGGCGGCGGCACTGACCGGCAGACCGTGCCGGAGTTCTGACGCTGTATCAGGGGCCGGGATGCTCTCGCGTTCGGTGGGCGCATCGCGGCCCTCACCCCTGTCCGCCGGTCCACGCGGTGCCAAGGGCACGTGCCGGGGGCGCGCCGATCGGGAGACGGTGAAACGACCATGTTGTCCAGCAGCAGGAAGGGGGTCGGGCGCACACGCGGCGCTCCCCTGCCTGTGACTCCTTCTCCCGCCTCCGAATCCTCCGCCCCCGCGCGCGGCGACTGCGGCGTCGGCGCGTCGTGGCGCGGTGCCCCCTGTCCCATCCTGGTGATGGACCGCGACGGCGGCGTCGTCGATCTCAACGCCGCCGCCCGCACCCTCCTGCCCGACCCGGCCCCGGGCGGCGGCGCCGGACGGACCGCGCCGCACTGGCTCCTCGACGCGCACCGCGGCCTGACGCCGGGGGACGCCGGCACCGGCGAGCCGGCCCCGGCGGCGGGCACGATCGCCGACCGCGCCTTCCGCGCCCACCCCACGCCCCGCCCCGGCGGCGAGGTGGTGTGGTGGCTGCTGGAGGACACCGATCTACGGCTCACCGAGCGGGCCCTGGACAGCGCGCGGGAACGGGCCTCGATCCTGGCGGCGGCCTCCAGCGCCCTGCTCTCGTCGCTCAACCTCGACCGCTGTCTGGAGGTGACCGCGCGGCTCGCCGCCGAACACCTCGCGGACGCCGCCGTGGTGGTCGCTCCCGCGCAGGGCCGCCGCCATCCGCTCACCTACGCGGAGAAGGGCGGGCCCCTCAGCCAGACCAAGCGGGAGATCGACCCGGAGGCGGTGCCGGGGCTGACCGAGGCGCTGCAGGGCTTCCCGCCGGTGCCCGCCCGCTGGATCAGCCCCGACAGCATCCCCGACTGGGCCGTCCCGCCGGGCTTCGCCGGCCCCATCGGCTCCGTGATCGTCACCCCGCTGCCCGGGCACGGCATCCCGGCGGGCGCCCTCGTCCTGCTCCGCTCCGGCAGCCACCGAGCCTTCGACGAGGGCGAGGAGGTCTTCGCCCGCCTGTTCTCCTCGCGGGCCGGAGCCGCGCTGTCCGCGGCCCGCCTCTACACCGAGCAGGCCGCCATCACCGGCGCCCTGATGCGGGACCTGCTGCCGCCCACCCTGCGCCAGGTGCACGGCGTGGGATACGCCGGCCGCTACCGGGCCGCCCGCGATCACGAACGGGTCGGCGGCGACTTCTACGACGTGCATCCCGGCGCCGACCCCTCGCAGGAGTCGTTCGTGGTCCTGGGCGACGTGGCGGGCAAGGGGCTGGAGGCCGCGGTGCTCACCGGCAAGATCCGCAGCATCCTGCAGGCGCTGCTGCCGCTCTCCGGCGACCACCAGCAGGTCCTCGGCCTGTTGAACGGCGCGCTGCTGAACTCCCACAGCGCCCGCTTCGCCACCCTGACGCTGGCCTCCGCCCGCTTCCGCGCCGGGCTGGTGCACCTCAGGCTGACCAGCGCCGGCCACCTCCCGCCGCTGATCGTGCGGCGGGACGGGCAGGTGGAGGAGGCGCAGACCCGCGGGCAGCTGATCGGCGCCATGCCCGACGTACAGGCGAGCACCGCACGGGTCGTCCTGGCGCCCGGCGAGAGCTGCCTGCTGTACACCGACGGCATCACCGAGGCCCGCGGCGGCCCGCTCGGCGACGAGATGTACGGCGAGCGCCGGCTGCGCGCCGCGCTCCGCGACTGCGCGCGGATGCCCCCCGAGGCACTGGTCGAACGCGTGCACATGCTGGCGGACCAGTGGCTCGGCGGGCGCAACCACGACGACATGGCCACCCTCGCCCTCACCAACCCGACGGGCAGCCGGGGCCGCCTCCAGCTCGTCGGCGGACGCCCCGGCCGTACCGCCGCCACGGAAGGCGCGAACAGGGAGAACGACGCATGAGAAGTGCCGTACCGGCGGATCACGAGATCCTGGCGCTGCGGGAACGGCTGTGGACGGCCGCGCTGGACGCCGACGAGGCCGCGGCGATCGACGTGGTGGACTCGGCCGCGCAGGAGGGGTGGTGCCCGGAGTCCCTTCTCCTCGACGTCATCGCCGCGGTGCAGCGCAAGGTGGGCGAGGAATGGGCGGCCGACCGGATCACCGTGGCCGATGAGCACGCCGTCACCGCCATCAACGACCGGGCGGTGGCGGCCCTGGCGCAGCGCCTGCCCCGCCCCTCCGGCGACCGGCCCCGGGTGACCGTGGCGTGCGTGGACGGGGAGTGGCACGCCCTGCCGGCCCGCCTCGTGGCGGAGACCCTGCGCTGGCGCGGCCACTGGGTGGACTTCCTCGGCGCCCATGTGCCGACCCCCCACCTCATCACCCACCTGCACGCCACCCGCCCCGAGGCGGTGCTGCTGTCCGTGTCGATCCCCACGCATCTGCCCAAGGCCCACGCGGCCCTGACGGCGTGTCAGTCGATCGGCGTTCCGGTCGTCGTCGGCGGCGCCGCCTTCGGCCCCGACGGCCGTCAGGCCCGCGTCCTGCGAGCCGATGCCTGGGCGAAGGACGCCAGAGGGGCCGCCGACCTCCTGGAGGCCGGGCTGCAGATGCCGTACGCCTCCGCCGACCGGCACCAGGTCGACGATCTGCCGCACCTCGCCGACCAGGAGTACACCCTCATCCTCCGCAACCGGTCCGCCCTGGTGAAGCAGGCGCTGCACGACCTGGAGGAGCGGTATCCGGCGATGCGGCAGTACACCCCGGACCAGTACGACCGCACCGCCGAGGACATCAGCCACATCCTCGACTTCCTGGCCACCGCCCTCTACTTCGACGACGGCGACATCTTCCTGCGGTTCGTCACCTGGACCGCCCACATCCTCACCGTGCGCCGGGTCCCCGTGGCCTCGCTGGGGCTGGGTCTGGCGGTGCTGGCCACGGAGCTGCACGACTTCCCGCGCGCCCAGCGCTTCCTGCGGGACGCGGGCGCGGCCCTGGACGCCCCGCCCGCCACGGCCGCACCCGGAACGGAGGTGGCCGCATGAGCACGTATCCGGCCCTCCGGGTGGTCACCCGCACCGTCGCTCCCGGCGTGCTCGTCGCGGCGGTCGGGGGCGAGCTCGACTACGACACCGGGGGCACGTTTCTCGCCCTGCTGTCGGACGCCCTCGACAGTTACGTCCAGGAACACGGCACGAGTCCCTCGGACCTCCACCTGGACTGCACGGACCTGACCCTGATCGACTCCGTGGGCTTGTCCTCGCTCCTCATGCTCCGGCGGCGAACGCAGCGGGCGCGGACCACCCTGCACCTGGACAACCGCTCCGCACAGCTCACCCGCCTGCTCGACCTCACCGGCACCACCGCCTACCTCACCGAGCCCCCCACCGCGCGGCGCCCGGCCGACGGCTGGGAGGCCGACGAGCCGGACGCCGTGAGCGCGCCGTGAGGAGGTGGAACCGCATTGTCAGTGCCGTGGGCAAGAATGCGGCGCAGCAAGATCAACACCGGGCCCGGACGGGGCGATCGGTGTCCGTTTCCCGTGTCTGGAAGGACCCTGCCGATGCCGCTCACGCATAGAAGCCTCCTCGACCGGGCGGCCGGCCCCGCCGCCCCGCGTCCGAGCACCGCTGCCGGGTCCCGCCCGCGAGGGCCCGTGGCCCCGCTCGCCGGGCCCGCGGCCGAGGTGCTGCGGATTGTGTCCGACCCCCGCACGCCGGTGTTCGTCACGGCTCACGCGGGCGGCCGGCTGCGCTACGGCTACTGGCGGCCGGTCGGCTCCGCCGGCGGTACCGGCGGGTGCTACGTCGCCCTGCCGACGGAGGTGTGCGAGGAGTTGCGCGCGACGGGCCGCATCACGCTGGGCGCCCCGGTCACCGATCCGGGGAAGACCACCTATCAGGTCAGCGCGGCCCGCACCCTGTCGCGGGCGGAAGGCGCCGGGCGCGCCCGGCGCCGGGCGGCCTGACGACCCGTCCGGGCGGGCTCCTGCGGGCGGAGTAGCGGTCCCGACCGAGAATGACGGTCCTTCAGCTTTGAGCGGGCGCTGCGCGGATACCCGGTGGTCATGACGAAGCTGCATCTTCCGGGGCGCAAGGCACACCACGACTCCGACGAGCGCTCGGCGCGAGCGCGGCCGTCACCGGAGGAGGCGGGGCCTGACGAGCAGGTCGAGGAGGCGGCGCCGGACTCGCCCACGAAGCTGCCGAAAGGGGCCTGGTGGGCGGTGCTCAAGGGCACCGTCAAGGAGTTCAAGGACGACGAGCTGACCGACCGGGCCGCGGCGCTGACCTACTACGGGGTGCTGTCCCTGTTCCCGGCGCTGCTGGTGCTGGTGTCCCTGCTCGGCATCGCCGGTGAGTCGGCGACCGACAAGGTGCTGACAAACCTTCAGGACCTCACCCCCGGCTCTGCGCGGGACATCATCACCCGGGCGGTGGAACAGCTGCAGAACAACGCCGGCACCGGCTCGGTGATGGCCCTGATCGGCCTCGGGCTCGCGGTGTGGTCGGCGTCCGGGTACGTGGCGGCCTTCATCCGCTCCGCGAACGCCGTCTACGACATGCCGGAAGGCCGGCCGGTGTGGAAGGTCCTGCCGGTGCGCGTGGCCGTCACCGTGGTGCTGATGGTGATGGCGGTGGCCTGCGCGCTGATCGTGGTCTTCACCGGCGGTCTGGCCAGCCAGGCCGGACAGGCGCTCGGGATCGAGGACTCGGCGCTGACGGTGTGGTCGATCGCCAAGTGGCCCGTGCTGGTGGTGCTGGTCACCATCATGATCGCGATCCTGTACTGGGCGACCCCGAACGCCAAGGTCAAGGGCTTCAAGTGGATCACCCCCGGCAGCTTCCTGGCCCTGGTGATCTGGCTGGCCGCCTCGGGCGGGTTCGCGTTCTACGTGGCCAACTTCGCCTCGTACAACAAGACGTACGGCACCATGGCCGGCGTCATCGTCTTCCTCGTGTGGCTGTGGATCAGCAATCTCGCGATCCTGTTCGGCCTGCAGTTCGACGCCGAGACCGTGCGCCAGCGCGCCATCGCGGGCGGACATCCGCCCGAGGCGGAGCCGTACACCCAGCCCCGGGACACCAGCAAGTGGGACGAGGAGGACGTGCGCCGTTTCGAGGAGACGTCACACCCCGACCCGGAGGGCCCGGCGGACGACCAGCACCGGAGCCATTAGCAACCATCGGTTGCGCATTGGGCCGTACCGCTCTACCGTTATACGCAACCAAAGGTTGCTAATGGCTGGAGAGCGGCATGGAATACGGCAGCATCGAGCGGGAGATCCATATCGACGCCACGCCCGAGGTGGTCTACGAGGTCGTCAGCCGGCCCGAGCACCTGCGGGAGTGGTGGCCGGACGAGGCCGACCTCGCCCCGGTGCCCGGCGCCACCGGCACCATCACCTTCGGTGACAAGACCACCCCGGAGGCGACCGTCGTACCCCTCACGGTGGTCGACGCCGACCCGCCGCGACGGTTCTCCTTCCGGTGGGTCTACGAGGAGGGCGCGACGGCGGCGCCGGGCAACGCGCTGCTGGTGACCTTCGAACTGGTTCCCTCCGGCGCGGGCACCCTGCTGCGCTTCAGTGAGACCGGCTTCTGGGAGCGGGGCTGGGAGGCGGCCGTACTCGAAGAGGCCTACCGCGAGCACGTCACCGGCTGGGACCACTTCCTGCCCCGCCTCGTCGGCTACGTCGCGAGGGTGGTGTCGACGCGGTGACCGTCTCCGTCGACGACGAACTCTGGTCGGCCGTGGGCGACCCCACCCGGCGACGCATGCTCGACGTGCTGCTCGCCGACGGCGGCGGCACGGCCACCACGCTCAGCGGCCGGCTTCCGGTGACGCGGCAGGCGGTCGCCAAACACCTCGGTGTACTGCACCGGGTCGGACTGGTGCAGGTCACGCCCTCCGGACGCGAGCGCCGCTACGAGGTGGACGAGGCCCAACTCGCCCGCGCAGTCGCCCAATTGTCGGCCGTCGGGGCCACATGGGACGCCCGGCTGCAGCGCATCAAGCGGATCGCCGAGGCGATCCAGCGCGGCCAGGAGAAGTGACCGCGCGCTTCCCGAAGTCTTCCCGTACCGCATGGCGGTACCGCGCCCCGACGCGGGCGCTCATCCCAGGAAAGAGGCAGCGACATGGTGGACATCCTGCACAGGATCGGCGTCACCTCGTCACCCGACGAGGTCTACACCGCCCTGACGACCATCGACGGACTGGCGGGCTGGTGGACGCAGGACACGGAGGGCGACAGTGCCGTCGGCGGAGTGATCCGGTTCCGCTTCGTGCCCGGCGGGTTCGACATGAAGGTCCTGGAGGCCGAACCGGCCGAGCGCGTGGTCTGGGAGGTCGTGGACGGCCCGCCGGAGTGGATCGGTACGCACGTCAGCTTCGAGCTGAAGCAGGAGGACGACTTCACGATCGTGCTGTTCCGGCACGAGGGCTGGAAGGAGCAGGTGGAGTTCATGCACCACTGCTCCACCAAGTGGGCGACCTACCTCATGAGCCTGAAGAAGCTGGTCGAGACCGGCAAGGGCGACCCCTCGCCCCATGACGTGCAGATCAGCAACTGGCA
>NZ_JAMJFL010000018.1 GCF_023544665.1 Streptomyces sp. YS415 | reverse complement strand
GGTTTTTCCGGCCCTCTGACCACCGTTCCGCAGGCATGCGGAAAGTGATCCAGAGATAGGATCTGACAAGTTGGATGCTGCCCGGCAAAGACGCTTGGTGTGCGTCGCTCAGCCTCAAGCAGGAGTACGACTGTACACGGGGCCGCGGAGCGGGTGCAAATCGTTTGGGGTTATGGTCTAGACCACCAGACGGCTTGCTCATGCGGAACCGGTACTTCATATGACATACCCTGCTGAACAGTGCGCCGTCCGGTACAGGCAGTGACGGCCCATCTAGATCTCCACCCCTGGGAGGCTTCCCATGACCACCGTGACGTCCCCGCTCGCCGGACGCGCCATCGGACTGGCCGCAGTGCCTGATCCGGTCTTCTCCGGGGCCATGGTCGGCCCGGGTACAGCGATCGACCCTGTCCGTGAGCCCTCCGAGGCCGTATCTCCGGTGGACGGAGTCATCGTTTCCCTTCATCCGCACGCGTTCGTAGTAGTGGACGAGCAGGGCCACGGAGTCCTCACTCACCTCGGCATCGACACCGTGCAGCTCAACGGCGAGGGCTTCGAGCTGCTCGTGAACAAGGGCGACACCGTCACCCGCGGTCAGGCCGTGGTGCGCTGGAACCCGGCCGCCGTCGAGGCCGCCGGAAAGTCGCCGGTGTGCCCGATCGTCGCTCTCGAGGCCACCGCCGAGGCTCTTGCCGATCTCCGTGACGAGGGCGATGTGAAGGCCGGCGACAGCCTCTTCCTCTGGAAGTGACGCCGACGCCGTCCCATGACGGCACGTAGGGACAACCACCGCGGCGGCGGGGCCCGCCGCACTAACGGAGACGGGTGAGATGGAGACAACGCTGCGAGGCGTCGGCGTGAGCCACGGTGTGGCGATCGGCGAGGTTCGGCACATGGGCACGGCGGTCCTGGAACCGCCGGCCAAGCAGATTCCGGCGCAGGACGCGGAGCGTGAACAGGGGCGCGCCCGCAAGGCCGTGGACGCTGTGGCTGCCGACCTGATGGCGCGCGGCAATCTGGCCGGGGGCGAGGCCCAGGCGGTTCTCGAGGCGCAGGCCATGATGGCCCAGGATCCCGAGCTGATGGCGGATGTGGAGCGCCGTATCGCCGTCGGCAGCAGCGCGGAGCGCGCGGTGTACGACGCCTTCGCCGCTTACCGCGAGCTGCTGGCGAATGCCGGTGAGTACCTGGCGGGTCGGGTGGCCGACCTCGACGATGTGCGGAATCGTATCGTCGCCCGTCTGCTCGGGGTGCCGATGCCGGGAGTCCCGGACAGCGATGAGCCCTACGTGCTGGTGGCCCGGGACCTCGCGCCGGCCGACACGGCGCTGCTGGACCCGACCCTGGTGCTCGGTTTCGTCACCGAGGAAGGCGGGCCGACCAGCCACAGCGCGATCCTGGCCCGTGCGCTCGGTGTCCCGGCCGTCGTGGCGCTGCCCGGTGTGGGTGAGCTCGCCGAGGGCACGATGATCGCCGTCGACGGCAGCACCGGCGAGATCTTCGTGAACCCGAGCGAGGAGAAGAAGGAGCAGCTCGAGGCGGCGGCCGCCGAGCGCAAGGCCGCGCTGGCGGCCTCGACCGGGCCGGGTGCCACGGCCGACGGACACAAGGTGCCGCTGCTGGCGAACGTCGGCGGACCGTCGGACGTACCGGCCGCGGTCGAGGCGGGTGCCGAGGGTGTCGGTCTGTTCCGTACCGAGTTCCTCTTCCTCGACGACAGCAAGAACGCTCCGTCGGAGGAGAAGCAGGTCGAGGCCTACCGTCAGGTGCTCGAGGCCTTCCCCGAGGGCCGTGTCGTCGTGCGGGTGCTGGATGCGGGCGCGGACAAGCCGCTGGACTTCCTCACCCCGGCCGACGAGCCGAACCCGGCGCTGGGTGTGCGCGGTCTGCGGACGCTGCTCGACCACCCGGAGATCCTGCGCACCCAGCTGACGGCGCTCGCCAAGGCGGTCGAAGGCCTACCGGTCTACCTCGAGGTCATGGCCCCGATGGTCGCCGACCGTGCCGACGCCAAGGCGTTCGCGGACGCGTGCCGTGCGGCCGGGCTTCAGGCGAAGTTCGGCGCAATGGTGGAGATTCCGTCGGCCGCGCTGCGGGCTCGCTCGATCCTTCAGGAGGTCGAGTTCCTGTCCCTGGGCACCAACGACCTCGCCCAGTACACGTTCGCCGCCGACCGTCAGGTGGGCGCGGTGTCCCGTCTGCAGGACCCGTGGCAGCCGGCGCTGCTGGATCTGGTGGCGCTGTCCGCGGAGGCGGCGAAGGCGGAGGGCAAGAGCTGTGGCGTCTGCGGTGAGGCCGCGTCCGACCCGCTGCTCGCGTGTGTGCTGACCGGTCTGGGTGTCACCTCCCTTTCCATGGGTGCGGCGTCGATTCCTTACGTGCGGGCGACCCTGGCGAAGTACACGCTGGCGCAGTGCGAGCGGGCCGCGGCGGCCGCTCGGGCGACGGACAGCGCCGAGGAGGCGCGCAGCGCGGCGCAGGCCGTGCTGTCCGGCGAGTAGGCGGTCCCCGGACGCTGTCGCCTGGTCGTGTAGGGGCGCTCCACCTTCGGGTGGGGCGCCCCTCCCCCGTTCAGTGGGTGTGTCCGGGAGCCGTCCCCGTCTCTCCCAGGTCCGGTGGGGCGGTGTAGTCGACGTCCGACTCCGGGGAGATGAGATCGCCGGATTCCACGTCGGTGCAGTAGGCGTCGAAGACCTCGCCCGCGGTCAGGGGTTCGAGGCCGTCTCCGCGCAGGCGCCAGCCGTAGATCGTGTCGGTGGTGCCGGGGGTGCTGGTGCGCATGACGAGTCCGCCTGGGCTCTGGGTGGCGATGCCGAGGGCCAGGACGGTGGTGAATTCGAGGGCTTCGGCCTCGTCGAGTTCTGTGGTGCCGTTCGCGTCCTCGTCGGCATGGAGGACGGACACCAGGGGTTCCGGGGTGCCGGAGACGCTGCAGACGAGATGTCGGTGGCCGGGCCGGGCGGTTTCGAGGATGCGGAGCAGCAGCGACGAGGCCCGGGTGAAGGCGGCGCGGCCGATGTCCTCGCCGCAGGTGGCGCAGGCGCCCAGGCGGGCCAGGAGGGTGGAGGCGTACTCCCAGGTGGCCTGGCGGACGGCCTCGTCGATGAGGTCCGGGACGAGGTCGGTCAGGGGCCGGCCGTCGTACGGGAGGCTGGGGCCGGTGGTCGCGAGTTCGGCGGTGAAGCGGGTGCGGGTGGAGGGGATGTCGGGGTCCAGGCCGGTTTCCGCGCAGAAGTCGGCGTACTCCTGGGGGTCGAAGAGGGCCAGTGTGGTGTGGCTGCCCTGGGAGGCGCGTGTTTTGAGGAGGGCCTCGACCTGTTCGAGGTAGGTCGTGTGGTTGTCGAAGGCGAAGCTGCGGTAGCGCCGCATCGCGCGGAAGTCGTGCTCGTCGGTGAGCAGGCCGATGGTGCCGGCGATCTCGCGGCGCAGGACGCGTCGCATGGTCTGGTGGTCGGTGTGCGCCATGTTTTCCCCCTGTGTGTGCACGGTCGATCTGTGCTCACTCACAGTAATCGGCGCCACTGACAATGGCTCTGGCCTCGGGCTTCGCCTGTGCGGGCGGCGTCCGAGGCCAGGTTGCGGGGGCTGTTCCGGAGGGCTCAGGCGCGCTTGCGGGCGAGGTCCTCGTAGAAGTGCAGCAGGTCGAGGTTGTCGATGGAGCCCGAGTTGACGGCCTTGTCCAGGGGGGTGCCCTGGAGGAGGCGTTTGACGGGGACCTCGATGCGCTTGCCGGTGAGGGTGTGCGGGACGCCCGGTACCTCGATGACCTCGTCGGGGATGTGACGCGGGGAGAGCTGTTCCCGGATGGTCTGCTTGATGCGGTCCAGCAGGGCCTCGTCGAGGACGGCTCCGGGGGCGAGGTGGACGAACAGCGGCATCCAGTAGCCGCCGTCGGGCTGCTCGATGCCGACGACGAGGGATTCCTTGATCTCGGGGAGCCGCTCGACGGCTTCGTAGATGTCGGCGGAACCCATGCGGACGCCCTGGCGGTTGAGCGTGGAGTCGGAGCGGCCGTGGATGACGACCGAGCCGCGTGAGGTGACGGTGATCCAGTCTCCGTGGCGCCAGACGCCGGGGTAGGTGTCGAAGTAGCTGCCGTGGTAGCGGCTGCCGTCGGGGTCGTTCCAGAAGTGGATCGGCATGGACGGCATGGGGTTGGTGACGACGAGTTCGCCGACCTCGTCGATGAGGGGCTTGCCGCTCGGGTCCCAGGACTGGAGGTCGGTGCCGAGGCTGGGGGCCTGGAGCTCTCCGATGTGCACGGGGAGGGTGGGCACGGCTCCGGCGAAGCAGGAGCAGACGTCGGTGCCGCCGCTGACGGAGGCGATCCAGAGGTCCTCGCGGACCTCGTCGTGCAGCCAGCGGAAGCCGTCGGGCGGCAGGGGTGAGCCGGTGGTGGCGACGCACTGCACCTTGGAGAGGTCGAAGTCGCGGCCCGGGTGCACGTCCGCCTTGCGGCAGGCCATGACGTACGCAGCGGAGGTGCCGTAGAGGGTGGCGCCGGTGCGTTCGGCGACGCGCCACTGGGCGCCGGTGTCCGGGTAGCCGGGGCTGCCGTCGTAGAGGACGACCGTGGTGCCGGTGAGGAGGCCGGAGACGAGGAAGTTCCACATCATCCAGCCGGTCGAGGTGTACCAGAAGAAGGTGTCCTCGGGGCCGAGGTCGCAGTGCAGGCCGAGTTGCTTCAGGTGCTCGACGAGGATGCCGCCCTGGGACTGGACGATGGCCTTGGGCAGGCCGGTGGTGCCGGAGGAGTAGAGCACCCACAGGGGGTGGTCGAAGGGCACCTGCTCGAAGACGGGCTCGGTGTCGGCGCTGGTGAGGGCGGACCATTCCAGGGCGCCGTCGGGGGCCTCGGTGCCGAGGAGCGGGATGTGGACGACGGCGCGCAGGGTGGGCAGTTCGCGGCGCAGTTCGGCCACGGTGTCACGGCGGTCGTGCTCCTTGCCGCCGTAGCGGTAGCCGTCCACGGTGAACAGGACGACCGGTTCGACCTGCTGGAAGCGGTCGAGGACGCTGCGGGCGCCGAAGTCGGGGGCGCAGGAGGTCCAGACGCCGCCCACGGCGGCCGTGGCGAGGAGGGCGACGACGGCCTGGGGGATGTTCGGGAGGTAGCCGCTGACGCGGTCACCGGGGCGTACGCCGAGCGTGCGCAGTTCGGCGGCGAGGGAGCCGACCTGGCGGCGGAGCTCGGCCCAGGTCACCGGGCTCGGTTCGTGGGTCTCGTCGACGTGGAGGAGAGCGGGTTCGGCTGCCCGGGTGGCGGCGGCGCGCAGGGCGTGCTCGGCGTAGTTCAGGGTCGCCCCGGGGAACCACTGGGCGCCGGGCATCGCGCGGTCGGCGAGCACGCGCGTGGCGGGGGTCGAGAACCGTACGTCGAACCACTCGGTGACCGCTTGCCAGAATGTGTCCAGCTCGTCGACGGACCAGCGGTGCAGTGCCGCGTAGCCGCCTTCGGCCGGTGCTCCGTGGCGTTGCGCCGCCCAGGCCTGGAACTTCGTGACCTGTGCGTCGGCGATGCGTTGCGGATCCGGCTGCCAGAGCGGCTCGGGGTTCTGGGTCGGCATGGGGCGGCTCCCGGACTGTGCGCGTGGTGTGCGTCGTCCGCGCACGAGCGGGGTGTGCGCGTGACGCGGCTGACACGGACGATGCCATGTGATCGACTCCCGCACCAGGGCGCCCGCCACATAGTCGGCGTCGTGAAGATGTGGTCCCGGCACGGGTGAACGGCAGTTGAACGACACACCCGTGCGGGGCCGCCGATGGCAGGCTGAGCAGCATGGACGGTCGTGACCTGGTGCGTTCGGTGAAGGTGGTCGGTTCTGCGGGGGCGGCGCAGGGGTTGCGTACCGTGCGGGCGGCGTGGCGCAGGCGGCGCGCGGACGCCGCCGGGCTGCCGGCCAGGGGGGCCGAGCGGGCGCGTGTGCCCGGTTCCGTGCGGGAGGTGGAGCCCGGCCCCGGAGGTGGGGTTCTCCGGTTCAGCAGGACGATGCTGCGCATCACGGTGACCGTGAACGGTGCCGTCTTCTGGGGTTGGGACGGGGCGGAGGCGGAGCCGTCGTACGCGCTCGCCGGTCGTTGCCCGGAGCCGGATCCCCGGGCCGTGCTGGAGCCGGACAAGGACGGCGGCTGGCGGGTGGTGGCCGAGCGGGTGACGGTCGTGGTGTCGCGGCACGGCGCCGTGGAGGTGCGTACGCCCGGTGGGGTCACCCTGCGCCGGGATCTGCCGCCCCGGTGGTGGGAGCCGGTCGGGGGCGGGCCCGCGCGCTGGATGCAGCGCTCCGAAGTGGCCGCGGACGCGCGTTTCTTCGGGCTCGGCGGGCGGGCGTCGGGGCCCCGGCTGAGGGACGGAACGTACCGCCTGTGGAACACCGACCCCGGTCACGCCTTCGGGCCGGACGCCGATCCGCTGTACCTCACGATGCCGGTGCAGATGGTGGTGGCCGACGCGGCCACTCATCTGGTGTTCCACGACACCTCGTGGGACGGCGCGGTGACGCTGCGGGAGGGCGAGGAGGGGGCGGGTTCCGGACACGACCGGGCGGGGATCTGCGAGGTGCGCATGGAGGGCGGGCCGCTGCGCTGCTGGGTCATGGTGGGCACGCCCGCGCGCGTGCTGCTCACCTGGGCCTCGCTGACCGGGGCGCCGGCGCTGCCGCCCGCCTGGGCGCTGGGGCACCACCACGCGCGGTGGGGCTTCGGCAGTGAGCAGGAGGTGCGGCGGACAGCTTCGGGCTATCTGGAGCGCGGTCTGCCGCTGGACGCGGTGCATCTGGACATCGACCACTACGACGGCCATCAGGTCTTCACCGTCGACCAGGACCGCTTCCCCAAGCTGCCCCAGCTCGCGGAGGAGCTGCGACGGGACGGGATCCGGCTGGTGTCGGTCGTCGACCCGGCGGTCAAGGCCGATGCCGGCAACGACGTCTACGTCGGCGGGGCGGCGGTGGACGCCTTTGTGCGGGACGCCTCCGGCCGTCTCGTCGAGGGGGTCGTCCGGCCCGGGGAGGCGGTGTACCCGGATTTCACGCACGCGCGCGTGCGGCAGTGGTGGGGCGGTCTGTACGAGGAACGGCTGGCGCAGGGGTTCGCGGGTTTCTGGCATGACATGAACGAACCGACGTCGTTCACCGCCTTCGGGGAGTCGACGTTGCCCCGTTCCGCCCGGCATGCCCTGGAGGGCCGCGGTGGTGATCATCGCGAGGGGCACAACGTCTATGCCCTGTGCATGGCCCGGGCGGCGTACGAGGGGCTGCGCGAGCTGGCGCCCCGGGAGCGGCCGTTCGTCTTCTCCCGCTCCGGGTGGGCCGGTCTTCAGCGCTACGGCGGGACCTGGTCGGGTGATGTGGCGACGGGGTGGCCGGGGCTGCGCGTGTCGCTGTCGCTGGTGATGGGGCTCGGGCTGTGCGGGGTGCCGTACTCGGGGCCGGACGTGGGGGGCTTCGACGGCAGTCCGTCGCCCGAGCTGTATCTGCGCTGGTTCCAGCTGGGCGCGTTTCTGCCGCTGTTCCGTACGCACGCGAGTGGGCGGGCGGGGCGCCGGGAGCCGTGGGAGTTCGGTGCGGAGGTGCTGGAGTACGCGCGCGTGGCGCTCGTGCAGCGCAGGCGGCTGCTGCCGTACTTCCTGACGCTGGCGCATCTGGCCCGGCGTACCGGGGCGCCCTATGTGCGGCCGGTCTGGTGGGGCGCTCCGGAGGACCGGGCGCTGCGTGACTGCGAGGACGCCTTCCTGCTGGGGGACTCTCTGCTGGTGGCGCCGGTGCTCGATCCGGGCACGGACCGGCGTGCGGTGCAGCTGCCGCGGGGGCGGTGGTACGACACCATAACCGAGCAGGTGTACGAGGGTCCGGGTCAGGTGCTGGTCGACGCGCCGCTGTCTCGCATCCCGGTGCTCGCGCGCGCGGGTGCCGTCCTGCCGGTGCGGGGCGAGGACGGGGGGCTGGAGCTGGAGGTGTGGGCGCCTGCCCGGGGCAGGACCGGCGGCGGGCTGGTGGTGCCGGACGCGGGCGACGGCTGGGACGAACCGGAGGTCGAGCGGTACGTCGCCCGCTGGGTGGGCCGGCAGGTGGTGGTGGAGCGGGAGGGTGAGGACGGCGTGAGCGAGCCGCCCTACCCGGTGCGGATGCGAGGGCTCGCGCAGGCCTGAACTCAGATGTAGCGGCCCTCGAACCAGGCCCGTACCGCGACCGTGTGCAGGGGGAAGGCGAGTTCTTCGGGGCGGCGCAGGAGGTGCCAGCCCTCCGTTTCGTCCGTCCCGGCGGATGCCGGGAGGTGGTCGGCCGGGCGCTCCGGGAGCAGTCCGAACAGCAGCAGATGGCCGTCGGGCGAGCTCATCGCGTCCACCAGCCGTACGTCCCGGGTGGCGGCGTCGATGCCGGTCTCTTCCTTGAGTTCGCGCACGAGGGCCTGCCGCCAGTCCTCGCGGTCGTCGAGGTAACCGCCGGGCAGTGCGATGCCCCCGCGCGCGGGAGCGACGGTTCGGGTGATGACGACAAGGGCGGTGCCCTTGGTGTCGTACACGGGCTGGAGCGCGACGGCGACCGGGAGCGGGTTGCGGTAGGCCACGGTGCCGCAGACCGGGCAGGTGCGGGGCCAGCCGGTGACGCCCTCTCCATAGGGCGCTCCGCAGCTCGAACAGTGGGAACCGGGCGCGGAGTTGGGGTTGGAGTGTTGAGTTTCGGACACGCGGCGGACTGTATCCGATCACGGAAAGGACGTCTTCCGGGGGCGGGTGCTGCACCGTGGCGGGCGGACCGCTGCCCATTCGCGCGGGCCCGTGACACACTCCTGACGGAGTGTCAGATCGGTTACCGGGGAGGGACTTTGTCGCGTACACGCACACCCGTGGTCGCCGGATGGTTCGCCGGGGACGGAGACGGCTTCCGGCTCCTAGGAACCCGCTGCTCCGCCTGCGCCTCGGTCTTCTTCCCCCGCGAGGACGTCCACTGCCGCAACCCCGGGTGCCCGGGTGGCGATCTGGAGGAGGTCCCGCTGTCCCGGCGGGGCCGCGTCTGGTCGTACACGGACAGCCGGTATCGGCCACCGTCACCCTATGTGACCGATCCGGAACTTCCGTGGGAGCCGTACACGTTGATCGCTGTGGAACTGGCCGCCGAGCGGCTGGTGGTGCTGGGGCAGGCCGTTCCCGGGGTCACCGTCGGTGATCTCGCGGTGGGCATGGAGGTGGAGGTCGTGCCGGGCGTCCTGCACGAGGACGCGGAGGCCGTGTGGACGACCTGGCAGTGGCGGCCGACGAGGGGGCGGTGAGGGCATGGCGCAGGACGTGGCGGTGCTCGGCGTGGGCATGCACCCGTGGGGCAAGTGGGGGCGCGGCTTCGTCGAGTACGGGGCGGTGGCCGCTCGGGCCGCGCTGGCCGACGCGGAGCTGGACTGGCGGGACGTGCGGTCCATCGTCGGCGCGGACACCGTGCGGGGCGGCTATCCGGGATACGTCTCGGGGGCCGCCTTCGCGAAGGCGCTCGGCTGGCAGGGGGCGCGGGTCACCAGCGTCTACGCGGCATGCGCGTCCGGGGCGCAGGCCATCGGGGCCGCGCGGGCGCAGATCCTCGCGGGGCTCGCCGACACCGTGCTGGTGGTGGGGGCCGACGCCGCTCCCAAGGGTTTCTTCCGCCCGGCAGGAGGGGATCGCCCCGACGATCCCGACTGGCTCCGCTTCCAGGTGCTGGGGGCGACGAATCCGACGTACTTCGGGCTGTACGCGCGCCGGCGCATGGCCGTGCACGGGGACACGCCCGAGGACTTCGCGCAGGTCAAGGTGAAGAACTCCGCCATGGGGGCGCTGAATCCGTACGCGCGCTATCGCAAGCGGGTCACGGCGCAGGAGGTGGCCGCCTCCGCGACGGTCGCCGATCCGCTGCGGCTGCTGGACATCTGCGCCACCTCGGACGGCGGGGCCGCGCTGGTGCTGTCCAGCATGGAGTTCGCGCGGCGGCACGGCGTGGCGCATCCGGTGCGGATCCGCGCCGTGTCCACGGTGACGCCGCACTACCCCAGCACCGTGCTCGACCTGCCGGACATCGCGACGGACTCGGCGGTCGCGGTGGAGCCCGCCAGCCAGTCGTTCCGGGCGTCGATCGCGACCGCCGCCTATGAGGAGGCCGGCATCGGGCCCGGCGATCTCTCGCTCGCGGAGGTCTACGACCTGTCCACCGCCCTGGAGTTGCAGTGGTACGAGGACCTGGGGCTGTGCGCCGAGGGGGACGGCGCGAAGCTGCTGCGGGAAGGGGTGACGAGCCCGGGAGGGCGCATACCCGTGAACGCCAGCGGCGGGCTCGCCTCCTTCGGCGAGGCCGTACCCGCTCAGGCCGTGGCCCAAGTGTGTGAGCTGGCATGGCAGTTGCGGGGTTCCGCGGGTGAGCGGCAGATCGCGCACGTGCGCGTGGGCATCTCGGCGAACCAAGGGTTGTTCGGGCACGGCTCGGCGGTGATCGCGGTGCGCTGACCCGGGCGGAGGAGAGGGGGCGCGCACGGGGGCTGCGCACGCTCTGTGACCATCCCGGAATCCTGCGTGAACGTCTCATGAACTGGGCTCGGGTGCGTGCCGGGGGCGCGATTATGCTGCCGTGCACTCCTGGTCGGACACGCTCCGCTTCGCCTTTCAGCCGGTGGTCAATCTGACGACCGGTGGAGTGGCGGGGCTGGAGGTTCTTGCCCGTCCGGAGACCGGCGACATCCTGGCCGAGGCCCGGCGGGACCCCGAACTCGACGGCGGCCTCGCCGTGTCGGCGGTCCGGGCGGCGGCCCGCAAGGAGACCTTGCTGCCGCTGCACATCAACGTCTTCGCGGGCACTCTCGCCGATCTCGGCGGACTGGCCCAACTGGCCGAGGCGGTCCGGGAAGTGGGGCGGATGCCCTGGGAGGTGACCCTCGACATCGTCCCGCCGTACACGCACGTGCCGCAGCAGGCGCTGCTGGAGGCGGTGGCCGGGTTGCGGGAGCAGGGCTTCCGGATCAGTGCGGACGGCGTCGGGGACGGGGACGTACCCCTGCGGCTGCTCGTCGACGTGGCGCCGGATCTGGTGAAGCTCGACGCGTCGCTGCTGGCGCGCTCGGCGGCCGTACGCGCGATGCGGACGCTGTGCGACGAGCTGGGGGCGCTGCTGTGCGTGGAGGGCGTCGAGACCGAGTTGCAGTGCGCGGCGGCGGTGTCGGCCGGCGCGCAGCTGGCGCAGGGTGAGCTGTTCGCGCCACCCGCCCGGCTGCCCGCCGCGGACGTATACGTTCCGCCCCGCCGCCCCGGCGGCGGGGCGACCCCGCCTTCGGGTCCGGCCGTCCGCGAGTTCGTCCGGCCCGCCGCGCTGCTGCCGGCCACCGCGTCGGCCGGCCAGGTGCGCACCCTGCTGACCGGGTCACCCGACGTGTCCGGGGTGCTGCTCGTCGACACGCGCGGCGTGCCCGTGCGCTCGGTGCACCGTTCCCGCTTCCTGCTGTCGATGTCGGGACGCTACGGCCATGCCCTGTACGCGGACCGGCCGGCGTCCAAGCTCGGCGATCCGCCGCGGACGGTCGGCGTCGACGCCACCGCCTGGCAGGTGCTGGACGTCGTGGCGGTGGGCGACCGGGACCGTACGTCCGACGACGTGGCGGTCGTGGACCGGTACGGGCGGTGCGTGGGCGTCGTACGGCTGGCGGACCTCGTGCGGGCGCTGGCCGAATCGCGGGTCGAGGAGGCGGCCGGGCTCAATCCGCTGACCCGGCTGCCCGGATCGGACGTGATCACCGGCGAGGTGGACCGGCGGATCGCGGACGGGCGGACGTACGCTCTGAGCTGGCTCGACGTGGACCACTTCAAACGGGTCAACGACGGGGCGGGATTCGCGGCGGGCGACGAGCTGATCCGCGCCGTGGGGCGGACGTTGCAGCACGCGGCGTCCGGCGGTACGCGCGTGGGACACATCGGCGGCGACGACTTCCTGGTGCTCGCGGATCCGGAAGATCTTGATCCGCTGGCCGCCGCCGTGCTGGACGCCCCCTGGTCGGCGGGCGGGCATCCCGTCACGCTGTCCCTGGCGACGGTCCTGTGCGCGCCCGGCAGCGTCCTGGACCACCGGCAGGCGGCCGCTTGTCTGGCGCCCCTGAAACAGGCCGCGAAGGCCTTGCCGGGGGCGAGTTGGGTCGTGGGCCGCGCGGGGCTGCCGGGCCATGAGATCCGGCGCGGAGCCGGGACCGCCGCCGCGCAGACGCAGGCGCAGTGGGCGGTCGTGGAGCCGGGCAGGGGCTGAGTCCGGGCCTGGCGGTGCCGCGTACGAGCGTACGAAGGTGCCCTCAACCGTTCCCGTCCGCGACCTTGACGCCCTTGGGACACCGGTGAACACTTCCGGTGTCAGTCGACATCGCCGTACATTCACGGCGTACCAGGCACTGCGCCCGTGCGGCGTCCGCCTGATCCAGCCACAACCGGCCCCTGGGGCGATGCGACGACGACGGCACGCTCGTCACGGACGCCGGGCGGGGCGCGGGACTTCCCTGCCTTCGGCTGAAGTCGCCACGGGAAACGCACCCTGCACGGAGGAACGGGGTCGATCACCCCGGGCCAGCGCCTAGGAGCCGCCATGAGCAACGGGGACATCTTCCTCGGTGAGGTCATCGGAACCGCGATCCTGATCCTCTTCGGCGCCGGAGTCGTCGCCGCCGTCGTACTGAAGGACTCCAAGGCGAAGGACGCGGGCTGGGTCGTCATCGCCTTCGGCTGGGGCTTCGGCGTGCTGGCCGGGGCGTACACGGCCGCGCCGCTGTCCGGCGGGCATCTGAACCCGGCGGTGACCTTGGGCATCGCCGTCGACACCGGGGAATGGGACACGGTCCATGTCTACGTCGCCGGCCAGCTGGTCGGGGCGATCCTCGGCGCGGTGCTGTGCTGGCTGGCCTACTTCGCGCAGTTCCAGGCCAACGCGGAGGAGGACACGGCCCAGCCGACCCTCGGCATCTTCGCCACCGCCCCCGCGATCCGCCGGCCCGTGGCGAACCTCGTCACCGAGATCATCGCAACTGTCGGACTGGTGCTGCCCGTCCTGGCGTTCGGGCTGACCGAAGGGCTCGGCCAGTCCGGTACGGCGATCCTGATCGTCTCCTTCCTGGTGGTCGGCATCGGTCTGTCGCTCGGCGGTCCCACCGGATACGCCATCAACCCGGCCCGCGACCTCGGTCCGCGGTTGACGCACGCCGTGCTGCCGATCCCCAACAAGGGCACCTCCGATTGGGGTTACGCGTGGATCCCCGTGGTGGGACCGCTGATCGGCGGGGCGCTGTCCGGGCTCATCTTCAACGCAGCCTTCTGAAGGAACCCACGAAGGGGACGTCATGACGGAGAAGTTCGTCGCCGCTATCGACCAGGGCACCACCTCCAGCCGCTGCATCATCTTCGACCGGAACGGCGCCATCGTCGCCGTCGACCAGCGCGAACACCGCCAGATCTTCCCCAAGCCGGGCTGGGTGGAGCACGACGCCACCGAGATCTGGTCCAAGGTGCAGGCCGTGGTCGCCGGGGCCATCGCCAAGGCGGGGCTGCGCGCCGACCAGCTCAGCGCGCTCGGCATCACCAACCAGCGCGAGACGACCGTGCTCTGGGACCGCGCGACGGGCAAGCCCGTGCACAACGCGATCGTCTGGCAGGACACCCGCACCTCCGCGCTGTGCAGCCAGCTCGGCGGCCCGGACGGGCAGGACCGCTTCCGCGACCGGACGGGCCTGCCGCTGGCCAGCTACTTTTCCGGGCCCAAGGCGGCCTGGCTGCTGGACAACGTGCCCGGGCTCCGGGCACGCGCCGAGCGCGGCGAGATCGCCTTCGGCACCATCGACTCCTGGCTGATCTGGAACCTCACGGGCGGCACGGACGGCGGCCGGCATGTCACCGACGTGACGAACGCAGGCCGCACCATGCTGATGGACCTGGAGACCCTCCAGTGGGACTCCTCGATCCTCTCCGCCATGAACGTCCCCGAGGCGGTCCTGCCGGAGATCCGCTCCTCCGCCGAGGTGTACGGCACCGCCGTCGGCCAGCTCGCCGGCGTGCCGGTCGCCTCCGCGCTCGGCGACCAGCAGGCGGCGGTCTTCGGGCAGGCCTGCTACGACGTGGGCACCGCGAAGAACACGTACGGCACGGGCAGCTTTCTGCTGCTCAACACCGGCAACCGGCCGGTGCCGTCGAAGAACGGTCTGCTGACGACGATGGGCTACAAGATCGGCGGGGAGGCGCCGGTGTACTGCCTGGAGGGGTCGATCGCCATAACGGGCGCGCTGGTCCAATGGTTCCGCGACCAGCTCGGCATCATCCGCTCCGCGGACGAGATCGAGTCGCTGGCGGCGAGCGTCGAGGACAACGGGGGCGCGTACATCGTGCCCGCGTTCTCCGGTCTGTTCGCGCCGTACTGGCGCTCCGACGCGCGCGGGGTGGTCACCGGGCTCACCCGGTACGTCACGAAGGCCCATCTCGCGCGCGCGGTGCTGGAGGCGACGAGCTGGCAGACGCGCGAGGTCGTGGACGCCATGTACCAGGACTCCGGGGTGCAGATCACGACCCTGAAGGTGGACGGCGGCATGACGAAGAACAACCTGCTCATGCAGCATCAGGCGGATGTGCTCGATGTGCCGGTGATCCGGCCCCGGGTGTCCGAGACGACCTGCCTGGGTGCCGCGTACGCGGCCGGGCTCGCGACCGGGGTGTGGAACGACCTCGACGAGCTGAAGGCCCACTGGCAGCGGGACGTCGAGTGGACGCCGTCGATGGACGCGGCGGTGCGGGACCGCGAGTACCGCAACTGGCGCAAAGCCGTGGAGAAGAGCTTCGGCTGGCTGGAGGACGGCGAGGAGTAGACACGCGCGCGTGCGGCCCTCCACGAGCCGCGGCCCGTACCCCGGTCGGCGGGGGTACGGGCCGTGCGCACACGGGATCAGGTGGCGACGGCCTGCCTGCGGTCCGCCGCGTACGCCATGGCGTGCTGGACGACGCCGATGAGGACTTCCTTCACGGACTCCCGGTCACGCGCGTCGCACAGCACGACGGGGACGTCCTCGTCGAGGTCGAGGGCCCGCTTGATGTCGTCGGCCGGGTAACGGGCGGACCCCTCGAAGCAGTTGACGCCGACGAGGAAGGGTATGGAGCGCCGTTCGAAGTAGTCGACGGCGGCGAAGCAGTCCTCCAGGCGGCGCGTGTCGGCCAGCACGACGGCGCCGAGCGCGCCCTCGGAGAGCTCGTCCCACATGAACCAGAACCGCTCCTGGCCGGGCGTCCCGAACAGGTACAGCACGAGGTCCTCGCGCAGGGTGATGCGGCCGAAGTCCATCGCCACCGTGGTGGTGTTCTTGCCCTCCACCCCGCGCGTGTCGTCGATGGGGCGGCCGGCCTCGGTGAGGAACTCCTCGGTGCGCAGCGGCCTGATCTCGCTGACCGCGCCGACCAGGGTGGTCTTGCCCACCCCGAAGCCGCCGGCCACCAGGATCTTGAGCGTGACGGGCTCGACCGGGGGCTTGCCGCGCTCAGAACGCCCGAAGATCATCGTTCTCTTCTCCTGCTTGATGGGTCGGGCGGCGGTGTGCCGGAGCGTCCGCCGCCGGGGGTTTCGATGACGAGTACGTCGCGGAAGCCGCGGGTGGCGATCAGGAGGGTGCGCTCGCCCTCGCGTTCCCGGAGGGCGTCGGTGGCGACCCCGCCTCCCGCGCCGGTCACAGCGCCCGGAGCCCGTTGATCACGTCGCGCAGAATGCTCTCGTCGACCAGTTCCGCCGGGGGAACGGGCCGGTTCACATGGACGAGTTCCCCGTCCACCAGATCGCCGACGAGGACGCGTACCACTCCGATGGGCAGGTCGAGTTCGGCGGCGAGTTCGGCGACCGACTGGGGGGCGTCGCGGCACAGACCGACGATGTCCACGTGCTCCGGGGAAAGGGTCGAATCCGGTTCCGGGTCGTCCGCGCGCGACTCCGCGACGACCACCGCGATGAGGTCGAGGCGGTGCTGGGCCGCACTGGTGGTGCGGCCGCGCGTCATGGCGTACGGACGGACGACCGGTCCCGCCTCGTCGTCGAACCAGTGGCTTCTTCCCTGACCGTCTGCACTCATGTCATCCCACTACCCGCCCGCGGGCAGATCGGTGCGTGGAGCGGTACCCAGATGCACCCCGACCCGCTTGACCAGGAGAGTCATCTCGTAAGCGACCTGCCCGACGTCCGAGTCGGCGTCCGAGAGGACGGCGAGGCAGCTGCCGTCGCCGGCGGCCGTCACGAACAGGAAGGCGTCGTCGAGTTCGACGACCGTCTGCCGTACGCTGCCCGCCTCGAAGTGGCGGCCCACGCCCTTGGCGAGGCTGTGGAAGCCGGAGGCCACGGCGGCCAGGTGCTCGCTGTCCTCCCGGGTCAGGTCCTTGGACGCACCCGTCGGCAGTCCGTCCCCGGAGAGGACGATGGCCTTGCGGATGCTGGCGACGCGGTCCACCAGGTCGTCGAGGAGCCAGTTGAGCTCGCCGGACGCGGTGGTCGCGGTGTGGCCGGTCGCCTTCGGTGCGGTCATCGACCGTCCCCCTTTGTCGTTCCTCGTGGTGCTGTGCCGCTGGGGGCGTCGTCGCCCGCGGCGTTCTCCTCGCGGCCGCGCTGCCAGCCGCGCTGGAGCGAGGCCATGCGGTTGCGTACCTCGTCGGCGTCCCGCTCGGTGGGCTCCGTCGAGCCCTCGGTCGGTCGGGCGGGATCCCGTTTGAGCTGTGGTGCGAGATTGGCCTGGCGGACCCGCCGCGGCAGCGGCCCGGTGCCGGAGCCGGTCTGCTCGGGCACGGGGGCGGGGCGCCGGTCGGGTGCGCCCGGGTTGCTGGACTCGATCTCCGCGCGCCGGGTGCGCCGGGGAAGGGGGGAGGGCGCCCCCGAGGAGTCCCGGCCCGCGGGCGGGCCGGTGCGCTCGCCGACCGGGTCGGAGGCGCCGGGGCCGCGGCGCAGGGGCGCGTCCCCGCGCCGCCGGCTGGGCAGCGGTGCCGGGCCGGCCGGGTCGTGGCGGCCGGCGCCCGTCGGGTGCTCCTCCGCCTCGTCGCGCCGGGTGCGCTGCTCGGTGACGGGGCGCCCGTGCGAGCTGACCAGCTTCGGCGTCCGGCGCCGGGGCAGCCCGACCGCGGCGCCCAGGTCGTCCTCCGCGGCGGCATGGTCCGGGTCGGTGGAATCCGGCGTGGCGTTGCGGGCGGTGGGGTCCTCCGCGCGGGCGAGGTGGGAGCGGCGCGGGCGGAAGAGGCCGCCGCGCTCCCCGTCCTCGTCGTCCAGCCCGTCCGGGAAGTCGCCCAGGGCGTCCAGATCGACGGGCGCCTCCAGCTCGACCGGCCCGTCGAGGAGCTGGGTGGGCAGCCCGGGCAGCTGTACGGGCACCTGGGCGAGGGCGGTCCGGCGGCTCTCCTCCTGCCGGCGGGCCTCCTCCAGCTCGGCCTCCTTGGAGGGGCCGGGCCGGTCCAGCCGGAAGCCGAGACCGTTGGTGTCCGGTACGTCGTCCGTCAGCAGGGCGTCGGGGATGAACACGACGGCAGTGGTGCCGCCGTACGGGGAGGGCTGGAGGGAGACCCGGACGTTCTGCCGCTGAGCGAGCCGGCTGACCACGAAGAGACCGAGCCGGTCGGTGTCGGAGAGCTCGAACTCGGGGGTTTCGGCCAGGCGGAGGTTGGCGTCCAGGAGCGCGTCGGCGGCCATGCCGAGTCCGCGGTCGTGGATCTCCAGGGTGAAGCCGTTGGCGACGCGTTCGCCGAGCACATGGACGGCGGTGTGCGGCGGGGAGAACACCGTGGCGTTCTCCAGGAGTTCGGCCACGAGATGGGTGAGGTCGGCGACCGCCGGGCCGGTGACGGCCACCCGGGGCAACCGGCGGACCTCGATGCGCTCGTAGTCCTCGACCTCGGCGACGGCGGCCCGCACCACGTCCATGAGCTGGACGGGCTTGCGCCACTGCCGGGAGGGGGCGGCGCCGGAGAGGATGACCAGGCCCTCGGCGTGCCGGCGCATGCGGGTGGTCAGGTGGTCGAGGCGGAACAGGTCGGCGAGTTCGTCGGTGTCCTCGGTCCGGCGTTCCATGGTGTCGAGGAGGGTGAGCTGCTTGTGCAGGAGCACCTGGCTGCGGCGGGCGAGGTTGACGAAGACCTCGGAGACGCCGGCGCGCAGTTCGGCCTGCTTGACGGCGGCCTCGACGGCGGCGCGCTGGAGGGTGTTGAGGGCCTGGCCGACCTCGCCGATCTCGTTCTTGTCGTACTCCAGGCGCGGGACCTCGGTCTCCACGTCGACCTGCTCGCCCGTCGACAGGCGGCGCATCACGCTGGGCAGGCGGACACCGGACGCCTCGTGGGCGTCGAGGCGCAGCTGCCGCAGGTCGCGGATGAGGGTGCGGCCGATGCGGACGGACAGGACCAGCGAGACCAGCAGGGCGACGAGACCGAGCACGCCGGCGATGGCGGCCTTGGCGATGACGCCCATCGCGACCGGCCGGACGCGGTCCTGGTAGCGGTCGGCCGCCTGGTCGTTGAGCTCGGCGAGTTCTTCGAGGACATTTCCGGCCGCGGCGTCCCAGCTCTTCGCCGTGACACCGCTGGGCGTGCCGGGACCGGTCGAGACGGCGGATTCCTCGGCGACGCGCAGCGGGGCGCTCGCGGCGTTCTTCCAGAAGCGGGTGAAGCGGTCCCGCTCCCAGGAGGGCAGCAGGGGGAGGTTGACTTCGTAGATCAGGGTGCGCTGGGCGGCGTAGTCGGAGACTTCGCGGAGCTCCTGTCGCGTGAGCCTGCCGACGATCAGCGCGGAGCCGAGGAGGGCGTCCTCACGGGAGAGCAGCTCACGGGCACGCGCCAGGCTGACCAGGGCGCGGTACTCCTTGTCCATCTCCACGTTGTCGACGACGTGGAGGTTGGCGAGCAGGATGTAACAGGGTTCGACCAGGCTGTTGTAGAGGTTCAGGGCGGTGGCCCGGTTGACGGTGCCGTCCTCGACGCTGCGGCGCAGGGAGGCGATGCCGTCGAAGGCGTCCATGACGGCGGTGAGGCGCTCGTCCGTGCCCTGGCCCATCGCGTCGCGCACGTCGGGGTTCTTGGCGTTCCTGCGGATCTCGGCGACGGCTTCGTCGGTGGCGCTGCGGCTGCGCCTCAGGGCGGCGAACCCGTCGGAGGCGCGCGGGTCGGCGAGGTGGACAAGCGTCTGCCGACGTTCCTGCTGCAGGACACGGACCGTGTCCTCGAGGGGATAGCCGATCTCCTCGACGACGGACGACACGTTGAACAGCTGCTGTGCCTCACGACCCGTCAGTACCGTGGCGAAGCCCCAGATCGCGGTGAGGGACACCAGCGGCACGAGAAGCAACGCCACGATCTTCCGGCGGATGGACTTCCCGCGAAAGCGCATGGCCTCCCCCAGCTCGACCCCCACCGGACGGGGGTACACATGTGCGTCAACAAACGGCGCGAGCCTACTACCGACGCACAGGTAACTCGAAGAGCCGTCCGGAAGCTGAACTTCCGTACCGTGGGCGAGAGATGGGGAGTTGTCCGGCCATTGGGGGAGATTGCCTCCCGGATCCGAGTGCCGACCGCCGGGACCGGCCCTGCTCGTCCGCGATGTCAATTGGCTGGAATTTTTCCCTCGTTGGGAATCTTCGGGCGAGGTCGTTCGTCCTTCTTCATGGGAAACGGGGGCAGAATCGGCCACACGAGCCGCATCTCGCCTCCCGGCGGCGTAAAACAGCGCAAGCCGGGCAGCCGTTGGGGAGCCGGGTCTTCGGACACGGAAGCGAGCGGTCTGCTGGCGGTGGGGAGTGACACGGTGATGGGCACGGCTCAGCGGCGCGAGGCGCCTGAGGACGGCGGTGCGGCGACGCGCCTGACGGTACGGGAGGGTCCTGAAGCGCCGGATCTCGACATTCCGGCGGCTCGGAGGGAGATTCCGGCGGGCCCGGAGGTCAAGGCGGTGCCGCCACCGCGGGCCGCCCGCTCCCGGGAGCGGGCGGAGCAGGAGGAGCGCGACGAGGCGCTCGCGGAGGCGCTGTATCGCCCGCTGTGGGTCGAGGAACCGGCGCGACGCCGTCGGCTGCCCGACCCGGTGCGTACGGCGGCGGTGCGGGCGGTGCTGATCATCGCCGTGACGCTGATGCAGGCGGTGGTGGCCTTCCTGTGCACGCTGGCCGGCTCGTGGCTGGCGTTCCCGATGGTGCTCAGCAGCGTGGCCAGCACGGTGGTCGCGACCTGGGCCGCGCTGGACGTCTGGGTGACCCGTCAGGTGTGGAACCAGCGCCACGGCGTGGTGTCGACGCCGGCCAGCACCGCACGGCAGCTGCGGCGGGAGCGGCGCAAGGCACGGCGCCAGGCCCGGTCTACCGAGCGGGGCCAGGGGCGGATACACGGGCGGCGCGGCGCGGGGCAGCTGTCGCACTCCTGACGCCGGGAGCAACACCGGTGCCGGTACCTCACGACCCTTCTGGATGTACTGCTCGGCCCCTACGGAGGACCGGACTGCTTCGGGGCCGCACAGCGCCTACGGCCGGGCCGATGCGGCCGAGTTCAGCGGGCCGACCGAGCGGGTCGCCGGGTGTGCCACACGGACCTGCACCGGCGCGCGGGGGCGATCACGACGCCCCCGCGACCGTCACGGCCGCACCACCGGCTGATCGTCAGCCGCGGGCCGTCGGTACATCCGGGTCGCCGTGATCTCGCTGTGCACCGCGTCCTCCCCCTCGGACTGCTGCGGCAGTCCTGGGCGGAGATGTTCCTCGACGCTGATGTACTTCAGCCCCGCCCTGAGGTCGGCGTCGTTGCGCAGCCGGATGACCAGCGGGAACTCGGCGAGCGCGGTGGTGTCGAACAGGCCGGTGGTGTACAGCAGCTGGACACCGAGGGCGTCGGAGACGGCCCGCTGCAGCTCCAGCAGGTAGGTCGCGTTGGCACGGCCGATGGGGTTGTCCAGGAACAGCGTGCCGGCGTGGCGGTGCTTGTCCCGGCCCCGGTCGTTCGAGCGCAGGGCCGCCATCGTGCAGTACAGCGCGATGGCCGCGGTGAGCAGCTGCCCACCGGAGAACACGTCGCCCATCTGCCCGACGGGCACGCGCTCCGCACGCAGCACCGCGTCCGGCTTGAGGATCTCGACGGCGACCCCCTTGGGCTGGAGGGCGGCGCCGACTCCGCGCAGCAGCAGGGACATTCCGTCCCGCCGCAGATCGGAGTTCTTCTTCACCGCCGCGCGCGTGGCCTCGTCGATGACCTCGCCGAGCCGCTCGGTGAGCGTGGCCTGGTCGGGTTCCTCGAACCGGATCCGCAGGAACTCCTGCCCCGACCACTCGCCGAGGCCCTCGGGCAGCCGGGACAGCCGCTGCGCGGACCGGAGCGTGGCGAGCGCCGACTCCACCAGCCCTCGCAGCCGGTCCACGATCGAGTCGCGGTTGCGCTCCAGCTGCGCCAGTTCGTCGGTGAGGACCCGCAGCCGGGGCGCGAAGGCGTCCGCCCACTTCTGGGCGTGCTCGGGCAGCGCGGCGGCGGGCAGCTCCCGGATCTGCTGCCGCGCGGGGGTGCGTACCTGCTCGTACCGGGTGGAGTTGGCGTGCCGCACGAGCACATCGCTCGCCTCACGGACGGCCGCCTCGGCGGCGGACAGGTCGGCGGCGCAGCCGCGCAGCGACCGGCGGGCCTCGGCGGCGGACTGCCGGGCCTCGTCCGGGCTGCCCGGATAGGGCTCGCTCTCCTCCTGATCCACCTCCGGGGCGTGCTCGCGCAGCAGATCGCGGAGCATCGCGGCCAGCTCGTCGAAGCCGCCGGCGGCGTCCTCGGCGGCGCGGTGGGCCTCCAGCAGCTCGGCGTGCGCCTCCCGGGCCTGCCCCAACGCCTCGGCGCGCGAGGCCAGTTCGGCGGTCGCCGTGCGCAGCAGCGCCTGGGCGTGCTCGGCATCGCGCGGCTGGAGCTCCTCGGACAGCTCGGCGTGCGCCTCGCCGTCCTCGGGCGCATGCCGCTCGGCCTCGCCGCGCAGCCGCCCGAGCTGCTCGCTCGCCGTCGACATCCGGGTCTCCAGGAGCTGCACCAGTTCGTCCGCGCGGGCGACGGCCGCCTGCCGGGACGGCCCGTCGGAGCCGTCGGGGGACTGCAGCAACTGCTCCGCGCGGGTGCGGACCTTGTTGCTCAGCCGGTCCAGGTCCGCGCGCGCCGCGCTCTCGTCGCTCTCCGCACGCGCCTGCTCGGCCCGCAGATCGGCGCCGACGCCGACCTTCTCGTACACCTGCGAGGCGGCCCGGTAGGCCTCGCGCAGGGCGGGCAGCGACGCCTCGGGCGCCTCGGCGCCGGTCTCCGGTACGTCGTCGGGGGCGCCCGCGATCTCGGCACGCTCGGCGCGCAGGGCCCGCGCGGTGCGGCGGGCGTCGTCGGCGGCGCGCTGGGCGGCCCGCCGGTCCTCGTCGGCGGCGCGGGCGCGCTCCAGGCAGGCCTGGGCGCGGGACTCCGACTCGGCGGCCTCGTCGGCGAGTTCACGCAGCTTGGCCTGCCAGCCGGCCCGCTCGCGCAGCCGGAAGGCGAGTCCGGCGAGGGCATCGGCGGCGCGCCGGGCCTTCTGCGCGGCCTCCTGCCGCTCGTCGCGGACCTGGGCGGCCTCCGCGGCGGCCTCGTCGGCCTCCGCTCGCACGGCCCGCGCCTCGGCGAGTTCGGCCTCGGACTCCTCGGCGAACGCGCGCGTCTGCCGCGCGGCCTCGGCCAGCTCGACGAGCCGTCCGGCCGGGCAGCCGGTGCGCCAGGAGGCGAGCCGCGCGGCGAGCTCCCGGTCCTTGCCGAGCCGGGCGGCGAGGGCGCGGATCTCCTCGTCCCGCTCGGCCGCCCGCGCGCGCAGCGCCTGCCGCTCCTCGTCGGCGGCGTGCTCGTCGTGCATGGCCGGGTTCGGCGGTACGAGGAAGACGTCGCCGGGGTGCGCGTCGGTGCCCGGAGTGGGGGCGAGGAGGGCGGCGGCGGTGCCGACGGCCACCGCGGACCGCGGCAGCAGGGCCGCTTCGCCCAGCACCTCGCGGGCACGCGCGTGCGTGGCGGGGTCGGTGATGATGACGCCGTCGACCAGCTCGGGCCGGGCCGCCAGCACGCGCGCGTGGTCGGCGGGGTCGACGGCCTGGGCGAGGTAGCGCCAGCCGGGCAGGGCGGGGATGCCGTGCTCACCTAGGTACTCCACGGTGGCCAGCACGTCGGGGCCCGGCGGCAGCAGCCCGCCGTCGCCGAGGGCGCCGAGGATGCGGGAGTCGTCGGCCGCGGCCGTCCGCAGCTCGAAGAGGTGCCGTTCGGCGGAGGAGACGGCGTCGTCGAGGAGTTCCCGCAGTTCGTCGGCGAAGCGGTCGAGCTCCTCGGGTGTGAGCGTGCCGTCGGGGCCGACGGGCTGTCCGGCGCCGGTGGCGGCCGTCCGGGCGCGCGGGGTGGCGCCGGCGGCGGCATGCGGGCCGTTGCCGCCGACCGCCGCTGCGGGCGTCCCGCCGGACACGGCGTCCCTCCCGGCCCGGGGGCCGGGCACGCCCGCCCGCGCCTCGCCGAGGGGGCCCGGCAGGCTCAGGAGCTCGGCCAGCCGCTCCTCGGCCGCCAGGGCCTGCGCGAGCCGCTGCTCCGCCTCGTAGGACCGCTGGGCGGCCGTCGCCGCGTCGGCCGCGCGGGCGGCGGTCAGTTCGGCGCGGGATTCCGTGGCGGCCGCCTCGCGCGCGTGCTCCGCCGCCCGCCGGGAGGCATCCCGCGCGGAGTCCCAGGCGGCGACCGCGCTCTTCTCGGCGTCGCTCGCGGCCAGGGCCGCGCGGGCCGGGTCGGCGTCGGGGGCGCTGTCGTCGAGCCAGCCGGCGCGCACGGCCTCGGCGGTCTCCTGCTCGACCTCGGACAGGCGCTGCTTGAGGTGGCCGATCTCGCTGCGGGCGCGCTGGGCCTCGGTGGCGGCGGAGGTGGCGTCCCGGTGGGCGGCCTCCCCGACCTCCTGGAGCGCGGCGGACCGCTCCTCCCCCTCGTTGGCGAGGGACTCGGCGCTCTCCGCGGCCGCGTGCAGGGCCCGTACGAGATCGACGGCCGCCTTCGCGCGGGCGGCGAGGGCGGGGGCGGCGTCCCGCTCGGCCTCCTGGATCGCGGCAGCCACGCGCGCGACCCGGTCGGCGGCGGCGCGGTGCCGCAGCACGGCCTCGGCGGCCTGCCAGGCGGAGTGCAGGGTGCGGGCCTCGGCGAGCTCGCGCTTCTGCGCGGCCGCGGACTTCTCGGCGGCGGCGAGGGCCAGCGAGGCGTGCCGGTAGGCGAGTTCGGCGGCGATCGAGGCGCTGCGCTCCCGCCCCGCCTCGGCATGGGTGACGGCGTACGCGGCGGCGGTGACCCGCTGGGCGAGGTCGGCCGCCCGCACCCGCTCCTGGGCCCCGCGCGCGGACAGCCGCCGTGCCAGGGTCCGGGTCCGCCGCTCGGCCCCGGTGTGGATGTCCCGCGCGCGGGAGCGCGCCTCGGCCGCCTCCACGATCCGCCCGAGCAGATCGACGGACCCGGCGGTGAAGTCCCGCTCGGCGATCAGCTCGGCGCGCCGCCCGAGCTTGTTGCCGAACCCGCTGACCAGGTCGGCGAGCCCGTCGGTGTCCCGGGTGTCGGTCACCGCGCGCAGCAGCAGGTCGGTGAAGTCGGAGTCCTTCTTCACCGCGAACAGGCCGGCGGCCTCGCCCTCGTCGGCGTTCATCTCCCGCTGGTAGCGGAAGAGTTCGGGGTCCAGACCGAGGTCGCCGAGGTGCTCGATCCACCGGTCGTGGATCTCCTCCCAGTGCACCTCCAGATGCGGGTACGCCTTGCCCGCCTCGGTGAGGGCGTCCCGGAAGCCCTTCATGGTGCGGCGCCGGCCCCGCGCTCCGGAGACACCCTCGGCGGACGGGCGTACGGCGGTGGACTCGGCGACCGGCAGGTTGTCCAGCGCGAGCCCGGGCCCGGGCCGGAAGGAGTACCAGGCCTCGGCGAACTTCCGCGGGTCGTTGGAGACCTGCCGCCCGCGCCACTCGCTCACCTTGCCGACCACCACGCACTCGCCGGTCAGCGTGTGCTGCCATTCCAGGGCGACGTGTCCGCAGTCGTCGGCGAGCAGGAACTTGCGCAGCACACCGGAGCTGGCGCCGCCGAGGGTGTTGCGGTGGCCCGGCAGCATCACCGAGAAGATCAGCTTGAGCAGCACCGACTTGCCGCCGCCGTTCTCCAGGAACAGCACGCCGGCGGGCGCGGGCCGGCGCGGCGGGCCGACGGGCTCCTCCGCGAAGAACTCCGCCTGCGCGGGCGCGGGGTCGGGCACGGGCTCGCCCACGCCCCGCAGGTCCAGCACGGTGTCGGCGTAGCGCGCACCGGCGGGACCGATGGAGTAGAGGCGGATGCGGGACAGCTCGTACATGGCGGACTCTCGTAAGTCTTCGGCAGGGCGGGGAAGTTCAGGAGTGGGCGGGCGCGTGGAACGGCAGTCCGGCGTCGGCCACCAGCTCCAGGTCGTCGCCCTCCTCGGGCGGCAGCAGGGTCGCCGTGCCGTCGGTGACCGGGACGACGCCCAGTTCCAGCAGCTCGGCCATGGCGGCGCTGCCCGCCATGTCGCGCACCTGGAGCTGGTAGCGGGCGGTCGTGCGGTACGTACCGCCGTTGTCGTCGCCGGTGCGCTGGAGGAATCCGGAGTCGGTGAGGAAGGCGACGGCCTTGCCGACGATGCCGGTGGTGGACCCGGCGAGTCTGCGGGCGTCCTTGGTGGCGCCGGTGGCGGTGCGTCTGGCCCAGATCCGCCAGGCGGCCTCCAGACCGGGCGCGTCGCTGGCCGGGTCGGTGTTCTCGCCCTGCTCCTCGGCCCGCTCCTCCAGGCGCCGGCAGGCCTGCCGTACGAAGGCGTCGACGCCGTTGACGGAGACGCGCCCGATGTAGCCGTCGTCGGCGAGGTCCTCGGGCCGCGGGAACGCCAGGGCGGCGACGGCGAGGTGGGCGAGCCCGTGCAGGAAGCGGTCGCCGGAGTCGGCGGAGGTCCGCCGGGCGTAGTCGCCCATGCGCACGGCGAACACCGAGTCCTCGGCGGCGGTCACCGCCATCCCCGCGCGCGGGGACACCTCCAGCACCACCAGCCCGAGGCCGGCGGCCACGGCGTCCGCGAGCCGCGCGAACGGCGGGTCCTCGCGGTAGCGCCGCAGCAGCTCGGTGTACTCCTGGTCCCGCGCGGGCTGCAGCTTCGGCTGGAGCCCGAAGGCGACCAGCCGGGCCGCGTCGGCGGCGTCCGCGGGCGTGACGGCGGCACTCGCGGAGAGGGCGGCGGCCTCCGGCTCGCTCCACTCGACGTGCTCGCTCACGGTTGGGCTCCTTGCTGTGCTGTCACTCGGTTCATGCTGCTTCCGTCCGGTCCGCGGCCATTCCCGCCGCGTCCAGCAGGGCGGTGCCGACGATCAGATCGGCCCCGCCGAACTCCGGGTCGTCCAGCTCGGTGCCGTCGTCCACGGCGAACAGCAGCTTCTGCTCGCCCTGCCGGTAGGCGGTCCCGACCGCCGGGCTGGCCGCGTGCACGGCGAGCAGGGCCACCAGGTAGGGCAGTTCGGGGTCGGCTCGCCGCGCCTCGGCCAGCAGCCCCGAAAGGCGCCGTGGCGCGTCGGCCGGCAGGTCCAGCAGTTCCGTCGCCGCGGTGAGCTGCTCCTCGCTGAACCGGCTGTCGTCCGGGGTGGCGATGAGATCCGGCTCCGGCATCTCGGCGCCGAGGTGCTCCCGCTCCACCGGAGGAGTCAGCAGTATGTCCACCAGGTCCCCGACCCGCACCGACACCGGTGTCCGCAGGCCCGTCCCGCGTCCGAAGAACGCGTCGGTGACGCGGACCGCCTGTGCCACGGGCAGCGGCAGCACGGGCGCGACGAGGTGGCCGTACAGATCGATCCCCGAGCTGGTCATCGGCGTCGCGAAGGCCTGCCGGTCCTGCTCCGCGCGGAACAGCGGCCCGGCCTCCAGCAGGCGGGACTGCAGCTGGGTGTGCCGCCGGATGCAGTCCTTGACGATGTCGACGAGCTCGGCGGCCCGGCGCTTGTGCTCGGGGTCCTCGGACTCGTCCCGCGCCTTGCGGATGTTGGTGAGGATCGCGTTCTCGTGGCGGTAGCGGTCGGCGACGTGGTCCAGCGCCTCGGCGATCATGTCCGGCACCGTCCGGAGCCAGTCCACCGCGCGGACGTTGCGCCGGGTCGCGTCCAGGGCCCGGCGCAGGGTCTCGGAGTACTGCACGGTCCGGTACCGGGCCTGCTCGGCGGCCAGCTGGGCGTCGGCGAGGCGGCCGCGGCTGATCAGCACCTCCAGCTTGACCTCGGCGGCGATCTGGGCGCTGGTGACATCGGTGTCCAGCGCGCCGACGAGGACGTTGACCGCCTCGTCCGTCGTCCGCAGGTACACCGTGCCGCCGGGGCCCGGCACCTCTTCGATCAGCTTGAAGTCGTAGTCGCGGCGGACATAGGTGCCGTCCGGGGTGAAGGTCCCGTACACGGCACGGAATCCGCGGTCGACGCTGCCGACGTTGATCAGGTTCTCCAGCACCCAGCGGGCCACCCGCTCGTGCTCGGCGACGGGCCGGCGCGGGGCCTGGGCGGCGATGCGCGGGATGAGCCTGGCCACTATCTGGTCGTGGTCGGCGCCCGTGTCGAAGTCCATGTTCAGGGTGACCAGGTCGATGGCGGCGAGCGCCACCTCCGCCATGCCGTACACCGAGTACTCGCCGGCCAGGTTGGCCTTGCGCGCGTCCAGGTCGTGCAGCGGGGCGGTGCAGGCGAGCGCGCGCAGGCGCCGCGCCAGGCCTTCGTCGGCGGCCGGGCCCGGCGCGGGGCGCGGCCCCGCGCTGAGCTGGGGCGGAACGCTGTCCGTCGATGCAGGCGAAGTCACGGTGCACAGACTAGGTCCTGGGTCTGACAACAACCCAAACGACCCAGAACGACGCCCCTCGCACCGCCGCGGCAGACCGCGGCACTCCTCAGGTGTCCTCCCCCACCCGGCGCCGGTAGACCTCCGCGACCCGCCGGAGCGAGTCGCCGAGATAGACGGCGAGCAGCCGCTCGGCCTCGTCCCGGTCGCCGTCCCGAAGGGCCTGGAGGATCTCCAGGTTGCGGGCCAGGTAGGGCTCGTGCAGCCGCCGCGGGTCGTCCGCGACGTGGAAGGCGAGGCGCAGCTCGGCGAAGACGCTGCGCATCAGCTCGTCGGTGCGGGGGCTGCCCGCCAGGGCCACCAGCTCCCGGTGGAAGTGGATGTTGGCCGTACCCACCGCGTTCCAGTCACCTTCGCGTGCCGCCCGCTGCCCTTCCCCGACGGCCTGCTCGAGGCCGTCCAGGCCGTAAGGCGGTTCCCCGAGCCCGCGGACGACGGCGCACTCGACCAGGGCGCGGGTGCGGTAGATGTCCTCGACGTCCTCGACGGTCAGGACCCGGACGAAGACGCCCCGGTTCAGCTCGTGCACCAGCAGCCGTTCATGGGTGAGCAGGCGGAACGCCTCGCGCAGCGTGTTGCGGGAGACGCCGAGGGCGCCGCCGATGCTGTCCTCCGACAGGCGGGTGCCGGGCGGGAAGTACCCCTCGGCGATCCGGGTCCTGAGGATGTCGGCGACCCGCTCGGCGGTGCTGGTGCGCCCGAGGAGGGCCCGGTCGCCGGCCAGTCCCGTCAGCTGCTCTGCCATGCCCGGAATTCAATCGCAGATGCAAGAACGAGACAACGTGGGTATTGAGGGATCGTTCAACAATCCTCTACCTTGCTGCACACGGCGCCGCCTCCCTCACCGCGGCGTCCGGTCACGTTCCGCACGGCACGGCTCAGTTCCCGGCACCCTTCGTCCTCCCTCTGCGAGGTGCACATGAGCACGACCCCTCCCGCCACCGGCGCCCCTCCTACGACCACGCAAGGCGCCCCCGACGACGGCGCACTGGGCTGGCTGCGCGCCCTGGGACCGCGGGGCCGGCGCGCCTTCGCCGGCGCGTTCGGCGGCTATGCACTGGACTCCTACGACTACTTCACGCTGCCGCTGAGCATGATGGCGCTGGCCGCGTACTTCGGCCTGGACAGCGGCCAGACCGGCCTGTTCACCACCGTCACGCTCGTGGTGTCCGCGGTCGGCGGCGCCCTCGCCGGGGTGCTCGCGGACCGGATCGGCCGGGTCAAGGCGCTGATGATCACCGTCGTCACGTACGCGGTCTTCACCGTCGCCTGCGGATTCGCGCCGAACTACGAGACGCTGCTGGTCTTCCGCGCGCTGCAGGGCCTGGGCTTCGGCGGCGAGTGGGCGGTCGGCGCGATCCTGGTCGCCGAGTACGCGAGCGCCAAGCACCGGGGCCGCACCCTGGGCGCGATCCAGAGCTCGTGGGCCGTGGGCTGGGCGCTGGCCGCGATCATGTACACGCTGGTCTTCTCGCTGCTCGACGACGATCTGGCCTGGCGGGTGATGTTCTGGACCGGCGCGCTGCCCGCGCTGCTCGTGATCTGGATGCGCCGCCGGGTCCAGGACGCGCCCCAGGCGGTGGCCGTACGGGAGCACAGCCCGCGAAAGGGCTCGTTCACCGCCATCTTCCGGTCGGGCATGCTGCGCACGACGGTGTTCGCCGTGCTCCTCTCCACCGGGGTCCAAGGCGGCTACTACACCCTGGCCACATGGGTGCCGACCTACCTGAAGACGGAACGCGACCTGTCGGTCGTCGGCACCGGCGGCTATCTCACCTTCCTGATCTCGGGCGCCTTCCTCGGCTATCTGACCGGCGGCTACCTCACCGACCGGCTCGGCCGGCGCCGCAACATCTGGCTGTTCGCGCTGCTGTCGGCGCTCTGCATCCTGGCGTACGCGAACATCCCGAGCGGCGCGAACACCCTGCTGCTGGTCCTGGGCTTCCCGCTCGGGTTCTGCATGTCGGCGATCTTCAGCGGCTTCGGGTCGTTCCTGAGCGAGCTGTACCCGACGGCGGTGCGCGGCACCGGACAGGGCTTCACGTACAACACCGGCCGCGCGGTGGGTGCCGTCTTCCCGACCACGGTCGGCTTCCTGGCCGACAGCTGGGGTGTGGGCGGCGCGCTGGTCTTCGGCGCGATCGGCTACGCGCTGGCCGCGCTGGCGCTGCTCGGGCTGCCGGAGACGCGCGGGAAGGAGCTGGTATGAGCCGCACCGACGACCACCCCCTGGTCCTCGTCGACGAGCACGCGCACGCGTGGCGGCCCGCGGACGCCCGCGCCCGCTTCCGCGCGGGGCTCACGGGCCCCACGGCCGGGGTCGCGGCGGGCCACACCCAGGTCAACCTGATCTCGGTGCCCGCGGACTGGGCGTACGACATGCTGCTGTTCTGCCAGCGCAACCCCAAGCCGTGTCCCGTGCTCGACGTCACGGACGCCGGGTCCTGGACGACCGTGCTCGCCGAGGGCGCCGATCTGCGCACCGATCTGCCGCGCTACCGGGTGTGGCGGGACGGCGAGCTGGTGGCCGAGCCGACGGACGTGCGCGCACAATGGCGGAAGGACCTGGTGTCGTTCCTCATCGGCTGCAGCTTCACCTTCGAGTGGGCGCTGACCGAGGCGGGGGTCCCGATGCGCCACATCGAGCAGGGCCGCAACGTCCCGATGTACGTGACGGACCGTCAATGCCGTTCAGCGGGACGGCTGCACGGCCCGATGGTGGTGTCGATGCGTCCGGTGCCGCCGGAGCACCTGGCGGCGGCGATCCGGGAGAGCAGCCTGCTCCCGGCGGTCCACGGCGGCCCCGTACACTGCGGCGATCCCTCGGTTCTCGGCATCGACGACCTCGGTCGCCCCGACTTCGGGGACCCGGTGGAGATCGCGCCGGACGACATCCCGGTGTTCTGGGCCTGCGGAGTGACCCCGCAGGCGGCCGTCGCGGCGTCCCGCCCGCCGTTCGCCCTCACCCACGCGCCGGGCCAGATGTTCCTCACCGACGCCCGCGACGCGCAGTACCGCGTGCTGAACGCCGCCTGACAGGAGATCCATGACCTCGATCGATCTGAACGCCGACCTCGGCGAGGGGTTCGGCCGCTGGCGGCTCACCGACGACGAGCGGCTGCTGTCCGTCGTCACCAGCGCCAATGTGGCCTGCGGTTTCCACGCCGGGGACGCGGTCACCATGCGGCGGGTGTGCGAGCTGGCGGCCGAGCGCGGGGTACGGGTCGGCGCCCAGGTCTCCTACCGGGACCTGGCGGGCTTCGGGCGCCGCGCGATGGACGTGCCGTCCGCGGAGCTGACCGCCGAGGTGGCGTACCAGATCGGCGCGCTGGAGGTCTTCGCCCGCGCGGCCGGCACGCGCGTGTCGTACGTCAAGCCGCACGGCGCGCTCTACAACCGGGTGGTGCGCGACGAGGAGCAGGCGGGCGCGGTCGTCGGCGGGGTGCTCCTCGCCGACGCCACGCTGCCGGTGCTCGGGCTGCCCGGCTCCCGGCTGCTGGAGCTGGCCGCCGAGGCGGGGCTGCCGACGGTCACGGAGGCGTTCGCGGACCGCGCCTACACCGACGAGGGCACCCTCGTCCCCCGCGACCGGGAGGGCGCCGTCGTCACCGACCCGGACACCGTCGTGGCCCGCTCGGTCGGCATGGCCCGCTTCGGCGAGGTCGAGGCCCACTCCGGGGCGCGCATCCGGATCAGGGCCCGCTCCCTGTGCCTGCACGGCGACACGCCCGGCGCGGTGGACCTCGCCCGCCGGGTCCGCGAAGAGCTCCAGCGCTCCGGGGTCCGGGTGGAGGCCTTCGCATGAGGACGCTGCGCGTGGGGGACGACGCCCTGCTCGTCGAGGTCTCCTCGGGCGAGCAGGCCCAGGCGCTGCACGCGGAGCTGCTGCGGCGCCGCGCCGAGGGCTCGCTGTCGGCCCGTGAGATCGTCCCGGCCGCCCGTACGGTCCTCCTCGACGGCATCCCGGACCCGGCCCGGCTGGCGTCCGAGCTCACCGCCTGCGAGGTGCCCGCGGCGCCTCCACGCGCGCGTGAGGTCGTCGAACTAGCGGTGCGCTACGACGGACCGGACCTGGCGGACGTCGCCGCGCACTGGGGCGTGCGCCCCGAGGAGGTGGCCCGCATCCACGCGGACACGGAGTTCACGGTCGCCTTCTGCGGCTTCGCCCCCGGCTTCGGCTACCTCACCGGTCTGCCCGCGCGCTATCACGTGCCGCGCCGGGACACCCCCCGGACGGCCGTCCCGGCGGGCTCGGTCGCCCTCGCCGGCCCGTACACCGGCGTCTACCCCCGCTCGTCGCCGGGCGGCTGGCAGCTGATCGGCACCACGGACGCGGTGCTGTGGGACCACACGCGCGTACCGGCCGCGCTGCTGGCGCCGGGCACCCGCGTGCGCTTCGTCCCCGCCGCCGCGAGGAGACGCTCATGACGGACCGCGCCCTGGCCGTCGTCCGCGCGGGGGCCCTGACCACCGTCCAGGACACCGGCCGCCCCGGCCACGCCCACCTCGGCGTCCCCCGCTCCGGGGCGCTGGACGGGCCCACGGCGGCCCTGGTCAACCGTCTGGTGGGCAATCCGCCCGGGGCGGCGGTCCTGGAGACCACGCTCAGCGGCGTCGCCGTACGGCCGCGCTCGGCGGTCGTCGCCGCGGTCGCCGGAGCCCCCTGCGCGGTCACGGTGGACGGCCGCCCCGCCGCCTGGGGCGCCCCCGTGCACGTTCCGGCCGGGGCCGTCCTGGACGTCGGCCCGGCCGTCAAGGGCGTCCGCTGCTATGTGGCCGTCTCCGGGGGCATCGCCGTCGCCCCGGTCCTCGGCAGCCGCTCCACCGACCTGCTGTCCGGCCTGGGCCCCCCGCCCCTGGCCGACGGCATGGTCCTCCCCCTGGGCCCGCCGACCGCCCTCCACGCACGCGTGGACGTGGCGCCCCGACCGTCCCCGCCCCGGGAACTGGTCCTCCACGTGACCCTCGGCCCCCGGGACGACTGGTTCACCGCGGACGCCGTACGCACCTTCACCTCCCGCGCCTACCGCGTGTCCCCCGCGAGCAACCGCATCGGCCTGCGCACCGAGGGCCCCGCGCTGGAGCGCTCCGGGCCCGGCGAGCTCCCCAGCGAGGGCATGGTGCTGGGCGCGGTCCAGGTCCCCCCGGACGGCAGACCGGTGGTGTTCCTGGCGGACCACCCGACCACCGGCGGCTACCCGGTGATCGCGGTGGTCCGAGCCCAGGACCTGCCGGCCGCGGCCCAGGCGGTGCCCGGAACCCCGGTCCGCTTCATAGCCGTACGAGCACGGTGACCCGGTAGGGGGCGCGAGGAGCGAGCACGGTGACCCGGTAGGGGGGCACAGGGAACGAGCACGCTGACCCGGTAGGGGGCCGCGGGGAACCGCGCGACGAGCCCCTACGCACCCCTCCCGGCTACGCCGCATCCGGCTGCTGCTCCGCCACCGTCAAGGCGGCCAGCGCCGCCGACACCGCATGCGCCGTGCGCAGATCCAGCCGCGCACTCGTCCCCCGCGCGCGGTGCCGCATCTCGTCCATGGCCAGCGACATCAGCTGCGGCACCAGATCGGTGCACCGCCGGGCCACCCAGCCCGTCCCCGCCGTCGCCAGCCACCACAGGCTCGCCGCCTTGGCGGGAGCCGGGAACTCGGGCTCCGGCGACGGCGCCACGCCGGTGGCCAGCCCGCCCTCCGCCAGCAACGCGTGGAACCGCACCGCCAGTTGCCGGTGCCCCCGCTCCCCCGGATGCAGCCGGTCCGCGCTCCACAACGCGCGGTCGGTGAGCCAGGCGCCCTCGGCCGCATGCAGATGCACGGCGTCGTACCGCTCGGACAGCGCGTGCACCACCGCGTTGACCGCCCGCTGCCGCCGGGCCAGCGGACGTGCCAGCGCCCCGGGCAGACCGAGCATCGCCCCCGGATCCGGCAGACACGCCGTCAGCACGACGGACCCGCGCGCGGTGAGGGCGCCGTACACCTTGTCCAGCCGGTCCGCGACGGCATGGAGGTCGAAGGTGCAGCGCAGGGTGTCGTTCACGCCGACGACGACGGACACCACGTCCGGCCGCAGCTCCAGCGCCCGGGGCAGCTGCCGTTCCCGTACGTCCCGGGTCTGCGCCCCGCTGACGGCGAGGTTGGTGAAGTCCACGGGCTGTTCGGCGAGCCCGCCGGCGAGCAGCGCGGCCCAGCCGCGCCACCCGTCCCCGACGGGATCGCCCACGCCCTCGGACAGGGAGTCTCCGAGGGCGACGAAGCGCAGCGGTCTCATGCCACGCCCTCCGGCACCCGGTCCCGCCCGGGGAGGGGTACGTCGTGCGCGGTGAGGAACGCGGCGACCGCCGTGTCCCAGCCGAAGCACTCGGCCCGCGCGCGTGCCGCCTCCCGCCGCTCGGCCTCGGGACGGGCGAGGAGGCGCTCCACGGCGTCGGCGAACGCCTCCCCGTGATCCGCGGCGACGGCCCCCGCGGAACCGATCACCTCCGGCAGCGCGGACGACGTGCTCACCGCCACGGGCGTCCCGCACGCCATCGCCTCCAGTGCCGCGAGCCCGAAGGTCTCGGCGGGCCCCGGCGCCAGGCACACGTCGGCCGATGCCTGGAGCGCCCCGAGCACGGCCCGGTCGGAGACATGTCCGAGGAAGGTCACCGGCAGCCCGCGCTCCCGCGCCCGCTGTTCGAGGCGCGGCCGCAGCGGCCCGTCCCCGGCCACCACCAGCACCGCCCGCCTGCCCCGGTCGAGCAGCGCCTCCAGGGCGTCCAGCGCGGTACCGGGCCGCTTCTCCACCGACAGCCGGGTGCAGGTGACGAGCAGGGCCTCGTCCCCGCGCGCGTGCCGGGCGCGCAGCCCCGCGTCCCGCAGCGCCGGGTGCCGCTGCACCAGGTCGACCCCGAGGGGAGCGCGCACCACGTTGCGGGCGCCGATCCGCACGAACTCGCGCTCGGCGAACTCCGTGGTGCACACCACGCGCGCGTAGGTGTGGGCGGTACGGACGTTCAAGGCGTCCGCGGTGCGCCGCGCGGCGCCCTCCGGCACACCCCAGGTGCGCAGGACGCCGTCGGCCGTCTCGTGGGAGACCATCACGGCCGGCACGCGCGCGCGTCGCGCCCATTTGCCGGTCCACCGCAGCGTCGTGCGGTCGGACACCTCCAGCCGGTCGGGGCCGAGCTCCTCCAGGAGGGCGGCCACCCGCCGCTTGTCGGCCAGGACCCGGTAGCCGCCGGTGCCGGGGAGCACCGGGCCGGGCAGGGTGATGACGCGGCCCTGCTCGGTCTCCCGGTCGGTGTGGTGCTCGCCGGGCACGATGAGCACCGGTGCGTGCCCGGCCGCCTTGAAGCCCTTGCCGAGCTCGCGCAGCGCGGTGCGCAGTCCGCCGGAGGCGGGCGCGACGAAGTTGGCGAGCCGGACGATGCGCAGTGACTCGTTCACGCCGCCGCCACCTTCGCCCTGCGGCCCGCCAGCACGTCGGCGTAGTGGCCGATGAGCTGGTCGCCGACGGCCGCCCAGGTGCGCCCCTCGACCATGGCGCGGGCGGCGCTGCCGTAGGCGGTGCGCAGGCCCGGGTCGGCCTGGAGGGCGCGCACGGCCTCGCGTACGGCGCCGGCGTCACCGGCCGGGAAGAGCAGGCCGGTGTGTCCGTGGGCGACCAGGTCCAGCGGGCCGCCGACGGCGGGTGCGACGACGGGCACCCCGCTGGCCATGGCCTCCTGCACGGTCTGGCAGAAGGTCTCGAAGGGCCCGGTGTGGGCGAAGACGTCCAGCGAGGCGAAGATCCGGGCGAGGTCGTCGCCGGTGCGGCGGCCCAGGAAGACCGCGCCGGGCAGCGTCTGCTCGAGGCCGGGGCGGCTCGGTCCGTCGCCCACGATCACCACCCGGACGCCTTCCAGACGGCAGGCGCCGGCCAGCAGTTCGATGTGCTTCTCGGGGGCGAGCCGGCCGACGTAGCCGACGATCAGCTCGCCGTTCGGGGCGAGTTCCCGGCGCAGGGCATCGTCCCGGAGGTCGGGGCGGAAGCGGACGGTGTCGACCCCGCGCGGCCACAGCTTGACCCGGGGCACGCCATGGGTCTCCAGGTCGTGCAGGGAGGCGCTGGACGGGGCGAGGGTGAGGTCGGCGGCGGAGTGGACGGAGCGGATCCGGCGCCAGGCCGCGGCCTCGCCGGCGCCCATGTAGGTGCGGGCGTAGCCGGCCAGGTCGGTCTGGTAGACGGCGACGGCGGGGATGCCGAGCCGGGCGGCGGCGGCCATCCCGCGGACGCCGATGACGAAGGGGCTGGCCAGGTGGACCATGTCCGCGTTGTGCTCGACGAGCGCCGCGGCGAGACGCCGGCTGGGGAGGGCGACGCGCACCTGGGGGTAGCCGGGGAGCGGGAGGGAGGGGATGTGGACGACGGGGCAGGGCGCGAGAGCGCCGAGCTTGCTCCCGGGGGCGGGGGCCGGGGCGACGACGACGGGGGCGTGACCGCGATCGACGAGGTGTCGGGCGGTCTGGAGCGCGCAGTGGGCCACGCCGTTCACGTCGGGGGGAAAGGATTCGGTCACGATGACGACACGCATACCGGTGTTGTCGCCGTGCTGGACGTGGCCGCGTCAACGTGGATCTTTCCGGACAGGGAACGTCCCATGAGCGTTGCGCTGCACACCCGAGCAGGTCAGGCCGTGTCCACGCCCGCCTGACCCGCGGGTCATCCCTCGTTCATCCGGTAGGGGCGTCGGGGCCGATCCTGCTGCGTACGGCTGTCTGGACCTCGGCCTCCTCGGCCGGGTCGGCGGCGAGCCGGCGCAGTCGCTCCACGACGCGGTTGTCCCCGGTCTCGGCGTGCCGGGCGGCGATCTCGCGGGTGGTCTCCTCGCAGTCCCAGAGGCATTCGACGGCGAAGCCGGAGCGGAACGAGGGATCGGTGGCGGCGAGGGCGCGGGCGGTCCTGCCGCGGAGATGGGAGGAGGCGGTCTCGCGGTAGATGTGGCGCAGGACGGGCGCCGCGCAGGCGATGCCGAGCCGTCCGGCGCCGTCCACGAGGGTCCACAGGGTCTTGGCGTCGGGCCCCTCGCCCCGGACGGCCTCCCGGAGCGCCGCGAGGACCAGGTCGCTGTCCTGGGCCCCGCCGCGGCAGGCGAGCATGCGTCCGGCGGAGGCACCCAGCGGATCGGGCCGGCGGGCCCAGCCGCGGGCCCGGTCGACGGCGGCGACGCTGCGCATCCGTTCGAAGGCGTCGACGGCGGCCTCCACGACGGGAGGCGGCCCTGCCGCCACGGCCGCCTCGATGAGGTCGAGCGCGTCGGGGTCGTTGCTGTCGGCGAGGTAGCGCAGGGCGGTGCAGCGGGCGCCCTCGGTGCCGTCCTTGGCGGCCTGCACGATCTCCGGCCGGTCCTCGGGTCCGGCGACGGCGGCGAGGCATCGGGCGGCGGGCACGTGGAGCGCGGCGCCGCGGTCGACGCCCTGCTGCGCCCACTCGAAGACGGCCCGCACGCTCCACCCCGGGCGGGGTCCGGCGGGGCGCATCTGCCGCTGCCAGCGGTCGAAACAGCCGGCCTCCTGAGCGGCACGCACCCGCGTGGCGACCGATTCGCGCGGATCCTCGGCCCACAGCCGCCACGGCCGTGGCTCGAAAGCGTCGCGTACGGCGGCGGCCAGCTCGGCCTCGCCCTCGGCGTCGGTGGCGAAGCGGGCCAGGACGGGCGCGGCGAGGGCGCGAAGTCCGGCGTCGTCGTCGCGCAGCGCCAGTTCGTCCAGGGCCCAGGCCCAGTTGGCGCCGGTGGCGGCGTACCGGCGCAGCAGGGCGAGGGCGTCCCGTCTGCCGTAGGAGGCGAGGTGGCCGAGGACGGCCAGGGTGAGGCCGGTGCGGGACTCCTCGGTGTCGAAGACGTCCTCGACGTCGAAGAGATGGGCCTCGATCTCGTCCAGCTCGCCGTTCAGGTCGAGGAAGAGCCGTGCGTAGTACAGGGAGCGGTTCTCCACCTGCCAGTCGTGGCGGGGGTCGCTGAGCACGCAGTGGTTCAGTGCCGCGAGCGCTTCGGCGCGCGGGGCGGTGAGCGCGTGGAGGGTGCCGTCGCCACGGCCCCGCTGGAGCAGGCCGAGCAGCGTACCGCTGGGCGCTATGACCGGATCGAACATGGGAAACAGCCTCACATCAAGCGTCGACGCAACCGGGGACGTGCTCTACCTGGCCGCGTGACAACACGTCGGGGCGCCCGCCGTTTCCTGCTTGCTGTAAGCCATCTTCCTCTGCCTCTCGTAGGTGGCCCATGCGGACCGCTTCACGGTCCGCGCGGTGCGGCAACACCTGCCCGGCCATCGCGTCCGTGAATCACGACGTCATGATGACTCGGCAGTTCCGTCTGCCGCGACCGAAATTTCGGCGGCCCCGTACCGCCTCCCCCGTTTTCCGTGTCGTAGCTGGTCAGAGCGTACGGATCAGTGTGCGCCGAACAATTCGAGCAGGTCCGTCTTGCCGAACATACGGGCGGTGTCGAGGGCCGACGGGGTGCCCTCCGACGGGTCGGCGCCGCCGTCCAGAAGCGCCTGGATCACATCCGTCGCGCCCTTGAACACGGCCCCCGCGAGCGGGGTCTGGCCCCGGTCGTTGATCCGGTCGGCCTCGGCCCCGCGCGCGAGCAGCGCGCGCACCGCCTCGGCGTGGCCGTGATAGGCGGCGAGCATGACGAGAGAGTCGCCGCGATCATTGGTGAGGTCGGCCGGAACACCGGCGTCCAGATAGGCCACGAGCGCCTCGGTCCGCCCCTGCCGGGCCAGATCGAAGATCTTGGTCGCCAGCTCCACGACCTCGGGGTCGGGGGCTTCACTCATCGCCGGTCCGCCTCTCCGTTACAACCGTTCAGGTGAATCGCCAGGGTACTGGCTCGCGCGGCACATGACCCGATGTGCCCGAGGTAAAGATCACCACGAACCCGGCCGGACGCAGGAGCCCAGCTCACCCGGCCCGGAACGACTCCACCAACCGGGGGAAATCCGCCGAATTTCACCCACTTGCACCTTTTATCGTATGGATACATCCTGTGATCCTGGAAGTACTCATGGTGACTGTCCCCGCAAACCAGGAGAACTCAAATGATCCTGTCCATCTCAGGCGTGGTCCTGCTCGGCATCATCGTCTTCCTCTTCTTCAAGAAGGACGGCCTCAAGGCGTCCCATGCCCTGGTGGCCGCGCTGTTCGGGTTCTACCTGGCAAGCACGGCCATCGCCCCGAGCATCAAGGCGGGCGGCGAGAGCCTGGCGAGCCTCCTAGGCGGCATCAAGTTCTGAGCCCGCCCGTCCCGTCCGTACGCACCTCCAGGAGACAGCAGTGGCCCGGCGCCCCCTCCCCCGCATCCTGAGCACAGGCAGCGCGCAGATCGCCCGGAGCCGGGAGCTGGCCCGGACGGCGGCCGACAGCGCCACCGACGTCCTCCACCCGCTGATCACGATCACCCGCGGGCTGCGCCGGCTGGCTTCGGCCGGGCGGCGCAAGTGGGCCGACACCCCCAAGGACAGGCGCGGGCCACTGCTGTTCCTGGTGGCCTCGGTGATCCTGGTCGTCGCGCTCGTCCCCTACGGCCCGCTGCTCGCCGTCATCACCCTGATGGCGGCGGCAGCCTGGCACGGCCGTGACCGCACCCCGGCGGCCCCGGACGGCCCGGACGAGTCGCAGACGGAACGCCTGAAGTCGCTGTACGAGGCCCTGGTTCCGTACTTCTCGGCCCCCGAGGACCCCGAACCCCTGTACGCCCACGGCGGTGAGTGGGACAGCGCCTTCCCCGAGTACGACTTCGACGCCTCGGGGCGCTTCACGAGCCTCACGATCCGCTACCCGGCCTACTTCACCGACGGCGAGCCCGAGTCCCGCGCGCGGATCGAGCATCTGCTCGCCGCGAAGTCGGGCCGCGGCCGGGAGTACCGCTTCACCTGGGACGAGGAGGGCAACCGGCTCTCCCTCGCGGTCCTGCCGCCGCTGCCCACCGACATCGCCGCCCAGCGCTTCGTCACGTCCCCCGGCGAGACGGTGCTCGGCTTCACGGACCCCGGCGAGGTCCAGCGCACGCTCCCGCTCACCCACGGCGAGGAGCAGCGCGACATGCCACCGGTCGTCTGGCGCACCGGGATCCGCTCCACCGAGCCCCATCTGCTGGTCATGGGCCAGCCCGGCAGCGGCACCTCCACCCTGCTCCGCTCGATCGCCCTGCAGGCCCTTCAGTACGGCGATGTCGTCATCGTCGAGGGCGGCGCCACCGGCGAGTACGCCTGCCTGACCGGCCGGGACGGCGTCCTCGCCGTGGAGTGCGCACTGGCCGGAGCGCTGGCCAGCCTGGAATGGGCGGCGCACGAGACGGAACGCCGGCTCATCGCGGCCAACCGCGCCCGCCAGGCCGGTCACCCGCCGCCGGAGGACACCAAGCGCCCCCTGTGGCTCCTGCTGGACCGCCCGACGGCCTTCACCCACCTGGCCGCCACCGAGGATCACAAGGATCCGCAGTCCCTGCTCCAGGTGCCTCTGCGGCACGGCCGCGCGGCGAACGTCACCGTGGTCGTGGCCGACCAGTTCGAGAGCGCGGAGCTGCTGAGCGAAGCCGTGCAGCAGCACACCCGCGCGCGTGCGGTCCTGGGCCCCGCGACGGCGGCCCAGCTGACGGCCTTCCTGGGCGCACCCCCGCACACCACCCCGACCACCCAGGTCCCCCCGGGCCGCGGGTACGCCCGGCTGGGCGCGGGCCCGGTCCTGCGCCTCCAGGTCCCGGCCACCCCGGATCCCTACGACGACGCCACCACGGACGCCCACCGCCAGGCGGTGGCGGACCTGCTCCCGCCCCGCACCACCCCCGCGGACGCGGAGCAGCAGCCGGAACCCGCCCCGGAGCCGGAACCGGAGCGCGTCCCGGTGCTCGAGCCGGAACCGGAGCCTGTCCCGGTCCTCAAGCCGGAACCGGAGCCCGTCCCAGTGCTCAAGCCGGAAGTGCTCAAGCCGGAGCCCGTCCCGGTCCTGAAGCCGGAGCCGGTCCCGGTGCTCAAGCCGGAACCCGTGGCCGCGGAGGCGAAAACGGCCGAGCCCTCCCAGCTGGCCTAGCCGTCCCCGCCCTCACGCCACGAAGGTGCGCGGCGCCTCGCCGCCGCCCGTTCCCCCGCTCTCCACCAGGCGCGCCGCCGCGGCCAGCCGTACCGCGGCCTCCTCGGCGACCGCGCCGCCCACGGTGAACGGCAGCCGCACATAGCCCTCGAAGGCGCCGTCGACCCCGAAGCGGGGGCCTGAGGGCACCCGGACACCGACCCGTTCCCCGGCCTCCGCCAGCCGCGAGCCGGACAGGCCGCCGGTGCGGACCCAGAGCGTCAGCCCGCCCTTGGGGACCTCGAACTCCCACTCGGGCAGCTCCCGCCGCACCGCGTCGACCAGCGCGTCCCGGTTCTCCCGGGCCTGACGCCGGCGCAGTTCGACGGCCTGCTCCCAGCCGCCGGTACTGAACAGCCAGTTCACCGCCAGCTGCTCCAGCACGGGGGTCCCCAGGTCGGCGTAGGCGCGCGCGGCGACCAGGCTGCGGATCACATCGGGCGCCGCCCGCACCCATCCGATGCGCATCCCGGCCCAGAACGCCTTGCTCGCGGAACCGACGGTGATCACCGTGGCCCCGGCCGGATCGAAGGCGCACACCGGCCGCGGCATGGAGACGTCCGCGTCGAGCCACAGCTCGGTCATCGTCTCGTCGGCGATCAGCACGGTGCCGGCGGAGCGTGCCGCCTCCACCAGCTGCCGCCGCTGGTCGTCGTCGGCGAGGGCGCCGGTCGGATTGTGGAAGTCGGCGACGACATAAGCGAGCCGGGGCGCCGCGTCGCGCAGCACCTGCCGCCAGCGGTCCAGGTCCCAGCCGCTGAGCCCTTCGGCCATGGCGACGGGCACCAGCCGCGCCCCCGCCTCGCGCATCAGCTGGAGGATGTTGGCGTACGACGGCGACTCCACGGCGACCCGCTCGCCCCGCCCGGCGAAGAGATGGCAGATGGCGTCGATGGCGCCCATCGCACCGGTCGTCACCATGATCTGCTCGGGCATGGTCGGGATCCCGCGCGCGGTGTACCGCTCGGCGATCATCGCGCGCAGCGCGGGCAGCCCGGCGGGATAGTCGCCGTGCGTATGGGCGTACGGCGGCAGTTCCTCCAGGGCGCCCTGCACGGCCCGGGTCAGCCACGGCTCGGGGGCGGGCAGTGCGGCGCAGCCGAGGTCGATCATCGAGCCGAGGGCCTCGGGCGGCAGCGGTTCCAGCCCGCGCGCGGGGAGCGGATTCCCGGCCGGGACCGCGGTCCAGCTGCCCGCCCCGCGCCGGGACTCCAGGAAGCCCTCGGCGCGCAGCGCCTCGTAGGCCGCGGCGACCGTGGTCCGGCTCACGGACAGCGCGAGCGCCAGTTCGCGCTCCGCGGGCAGCCGCGCCGCGACCGGCACCCGCCCCTCCAGGACCAGCAGCCGGATCCCGTCGGCCAGCGCCCGGTAGGCGGGCGGGCGGCGCGTGCCGGGGCCCGCCGGGCGGTCCTGCTGGGAGCTGAGCAGCCGGGCGAGCTGAGCCGGTCCCACCGCCGAGGTCCACTGCGCCATGGAAATCAGTCCACCTTCCCCGGATTGGCCCTGGATGGCCGTTCTCCTCAAGCCACAGGGTGTCATGAGGCAGGCCACTACCACCACAGGGGGGACCCTCTTGTCCACCACGGACCGTCTCGGGAGACGGCTGATCCAGCTGTACGCCGGTCTCGCGCTCTACGGGGCGAGCTCGGCGCTCCTCGTCGAAGCCGGCCTCGGCCTCGAACCCTGGAACGTGCTGCACCAGGGGCTGGCCGAGCTGACCGGTCTGACGATCGGCGTCGTGTCGATCGGCGTCGGTGCCGCGGTACTGCTCCTGTGGATCCCGCTGCGCCAGCGGCCGGGCCTCGGCACCGTCTCCAACGTCTTCGTCGTCGGCATCGCGATGGACGGCGCCCTGGCCGCCCTTCCCGAGGTCCACACCCTCACCGTCCGGATACCCCTCCTCGTCGCCGGCATCGTCCTCAACGGTGTGGCCACCGGCCTCTACATCGCCGCCCGCTTCGGACCGGGCCCGCGCGACGGCCTGATGACGGGCCTGCACCGGCGCACCGGCCGCTCGATCCGGCTGATGCGCACCGCCGTCGAGGTCGCGGTGGTCGTCACCGGCTTCCTCCTGGGCGGCACCATCGGGGTCGGCACCCTGCTGTACGCGCTGGCCATCGGCCCGCTCGCCCAGTTCTTCCTGCGCGTCTTCGCCGTCCCCGCGGCACCCGGCGGCAGCACGGTCGTTGCCACAGGTCAACCCCGGCGCGCGATACTGCGACGGTGAGCACGCCGATACGCCACCCCTATCTCGACCACCCCGGTCCGCTCGCCTTCGCCCACCGGGGCGGGGCGGCGGCAGGTCTGGAGAACACCCTGCGCCAGTTCCGGCGCGCGGTGGACCTGGGCTACCGGTACCTGGAGACCGACGTCCACTGCACCCGCGACGGCAGGCTGGTCGCCTTCCACGACGCCACGCTGGACCGGGTGACCGACGGCGCCGGCCGGATCGCCGACCTGCCCTGGGCGGACGTACGGCACGCGCGCGTGGCCGGCCGGGAGCCGGTGCCGCTGTTCGAGGAGCTCCTCGAGGCCTTCCCCGAGGCCCGCTGGAACGTGGACGTCAAGGCGGAGTCCGCGCTGCTGCCCTTCCTCGACCTCATGGAACGCACCCGCGCGTGGGACCGCGTCTGCCTCGGCTCCTTCTCCGAGGCACGGGTCGTACGGGCCCAGCGGCTGGCCGGTCCCCGGCTGGCGACGTCCTACGGCACGCGCGGGGTGCTCGGGCTGCGGCTGCGCTCCTGGGGGATGCCCGCGGCGGTGCGCCGGTCGGCGGTCGCCGCGCAGGTGCCCGAGACGCAGTCCGGCATCCAGGTCGTCGACCACCGCTTCGTGCGCACCGCCCACGCCCACGGGCTCCAGGTGCACGTGTGGACGGTCAACGAGGAGGACCGGATGCACCGGCTCCTGGACCTGGGCGTCGATGGCATCATGACCGATCACATCGAGACATTGCGCAAGGTCATGGAGGACCGGGGCGTCTGGGTCTGACACCCCGGCGGCCCGCGGCCCGGACGGGGAAGCGAGGGCGCGGGTGGACACCGGCACCATGGGGACGGCGGCGGCCGAGGAGGCCGCGGAGCGGCGGCGCGAACAGCGCGGCTGGTACGTCTACGACTGGGCGTGCTCCGTCTATTCGACGAGCGTCCTCACCGTGTTCCTCGGCCCCTACCTGACCACGGTGGCCGAGGCGGCCGCCGACGCGGACGGCTTCGTCCACCCGCTCGGCATCCCGGTGCGCGCCGGGTCCTTCTTCGCCTACTCGGTGTCCCTGTCGGTCATCGTGGCCGTGCTGGTGATGCCGCTGGTCGGCGCCGCCGCCGACCGCAGCGGCCGCAAGAAGCCGCTGCTCGCCGCGGCCGCCTACACCGGGGCCGCCGCGACGGCCTGCATGTTCCTCCTCGACGGCGACCGCTATCTGCTGGGCGGCGCCCTGCTGATCGTCGCGAACGCGGCCCAGTCCGTGGCGATGATGCTCTACAACTCCTACCTGCCGCAGATCGCCCCGCCCGAGGAGCGCGACGCGGTGTCCTCCCGGGGCTGGGCCTTCGGCTACGCGGCGGGCGCCCTCGTGCTGGTCGCGAACCTGGTGCTGTATCTCGCGCACGACTCCTTCGGCGTCTCCGAGACCACCGCCGTGCGCATCTGCCTGGCCGCGGCCGGCCTGTGGTGGGGCGCCTTCACCCTGGTACCGCTGCGCAGGCTGCGCGACCGCCGCTCCTCCCCCGGCGAGCGCGCCACCGCCCCCGGCTTCCGGCAGCTCGCGGCGACCGTCCGAGACATGCGCCGCCACCCGCTGACCCTCGCCTTCCTGCTGGCCTACCTCGTCTACAACGACGGCATCCAGACGGTGATCTCGCAGGCCTCAATCTACGGCTCCAAGGAGCTGGGGCTCGGCCAGTCCACGCTGATCGGCGCGGTGCTGCTGGTCCAGGTGCTGGCCGTGGCCGGGGCGCTGCTGATGGGCCGGCTGGCCCGCACCTACGGCACCAAGCGCACCATCCTCGGGTCGCTGGTGGCCTGGACGGTGACACTGGCGGCCGGGTACTTCCTGCCCGCCGGGGCACCCGTGTGGTTCTTCGTGCTGGCCTCCGGGATCGGCCTGGTCCTCGGTGGCAGCCAGGCCCTGTCGCGCTCCCTGTTCTCCCATCTCGTACCGCCGGGCAAGGAGGCCGAGTACTTCTCCGCGTACGAGGTGAGCGACCGCGGGACGAGCTGGCTCGGGCCGCTGCTGTTCGGGCTGACCTACCAGCTGACCGGCAGCTATCGCGACGCGATCATCTCGCTGGTGGCCTTCTTCGCGCTCGGGTTCGTGCTGCTCGCGCGGGTTCCGGTGCGGCAGGCGATCAGCGACGCGGGGAACCCGGTTCCGGCAAGGATTTAGCGTTCGGCGCGAAAGAGCGGTAGTGTACGCGTTTGGCCTGCCAGGCGTACCGTTACTGCGCGTCAAAGATAGCGAAACGCTGGGTCACATCTCCTAGCAGATGTGACAAACCGGGCGCAGGTGGGTACAACAAGGGGCGGCTACGACGGCGACGCATGACCCGGAACGGGAATCTTTACCGCCGACCGGACGTTGACCGGATGACGACGACAGCGACACCTGTCCTGTGGGCGACAAGCCCGGGAGGCACGATTCATGAGTGAGCGAGCTCTTCGCGGCACGCGCCTCGTGGTGACCAGCTACGAGACGGACCGCGGCATCGACCTGGCCCCGCGCCAGGCCGTGGAGTACGCATGCGAGAAGGGACATCGCTTTGAGATGCCCTTCTCGGTCGAGGCGGAGATTCCGCCGGAGTGGGAGTGCAAGGTCTGCGGGGCCCAGGCACTCCTCGTGGACGGCGACGGCCCTGAGGAGAAGAAGGCCAAGCCCGCGCGTACCCATTGGGACATGCTGATGGAGCGGCGCACCCGCGAGGAACTCGAAGAGGTCCTCGAGGAGCGCCTGGCCGTACTGCGTTCCGGCGCGATGAACATCGCGGTCCACCCGAGGGACAGCCGCAAGTCGGCCTAGTCCCCCCGGGGCCCGGAACCCCGATCCAGCACAAGACAGCACAACACCGCGGGCGCCGTACGTTCTTCGTACGGCGCCCGCGGTTTTCCGCATGTCTCCGGCTCGGCCCCTGTCTCCGGCTCAGCGCGTCAGCGGCGGACGCGGCCCCCCGCGGGTGTCCGCGGGCTCGTCCCTGATGACCTCACCCTGCACGACCTTGCCGTCGGGCCGCCGCATGCGGGCCTGCTGGAAGGCGCCGCCCAAGGACCCCGCACCGGCCTCGCGGAGCTTGCGGTCGAAGGTGCGCTCCGTGTACCGCCCGAGGGCCTTCTGCACCGGCGGGACGAGCAGGAGCAGGCCGAGCACGTCCGAGATCAGGCCGGGCAGCATCAGCAGCAGACCGCCGAGCATCGTCAGGCCGTTGCCCCCGCCGGACGGGGCCGGGGTGCCGCCCCGCTGGAGCGCCTCGTTGAGATTCTGGAAGGCGCGCCGCCCCGCCCGCTTGATCACCACGGTGCCGAGCACCAGACCCACGAGCAGCAGCAGGAAGACCGTCAGGCCGCCCGCCGCCCCCGCGACCAGGGTCAGCAGCCAGATCTCCAGCACCAGCCAGGCGGCGATGCCCAGCGGCAGGAAGGTGCGCAGCCGGGAGCGCCGGGGCCGGGCGGGGTGCATGGGAGTCGGTGCGCCAGTCGTCATGCGTCCAGTGTGCCTGGCCCCGGCTCAGCGCGGGATAAGGGCTATCAACGGGGCCTGCCCGGCCGTAGGACTAGGACCTGGGCGGTTGCGGCTTCGCCCGGCCCAGGAGCTTGCCCGCCCGTTCCTGGGCGCCCCAGGTGGTGACCCGCCACAGGGCCTCCACGAGGATGTCGCGGCTCATCTTGGAGTCGCCGTGCTCGCGTTCGACGAAGGTGATGGGCACCTCGACGACGTGGTAGCCAGCCCTGACCGCACGGCGGGCGAGGTCGACCTGGAAGCAGTAGCCCTGCGAGGCGACGTCGTCGAGGCCGAGGCCCTCCAGGGTCTCGCGGCGGAAGGCGCGGTAGCCGCCGGTGATGTCGCGCAGCGGCAGATCAAGGGCCATCCGGGAGTACAGGCTGCCGCCGCGGGAGATGAACTCACGGCTCCTGGGCCAGTTCACGACCCGGCCGCCGGGCACCCAGCGCGAGCCCAGGACCAGGTCGGCGCCCTTCAGCGCGGTCAGCAGCCGCGGCAGCTCCTCGGGCCGGTGGGAACCGTCGGCGTCCATCTCGACCAGGACGCCGTAGCCGTTGTCCAGACCCCAGCGGAAGCCCGCCAGATAGGCGGCGCCAAGGCCCTCCTTGCCCTTGCGGTGCAGGACATGGACGTGGTCGTCCCCGACGGCCAGTTCGTCGGCGAGCTTGCCGGTGCCGTCGGGGCTGTTGTCGTCGGCCACGAGGATGTGCGCCTCGGGCACCGCCGAACGCACCCGGCCGACGATCGCCTTGATGTTCTCCGCCTCGTTGTAGGTCGGAATGATCACCAATGCGGTGCCGAGCGGACCGAACCGCTTCCCCGAGACCTCCGCCTCACGGATCCCGTCGCCGTCGTTCACCACTGCCCCTTCGTGTGCGTCCGCAGACGTCCACCATAGTGGGCGCGGCCTGCGATTACGTGACATCACGTTCGTATGGTGGTGTCCATTCCACAAGAGTGGGGTACGCATGTGCTTTTCGGATCATGTGCGTGCGCTGCGGATGGGGGCCCGGCGCCCTTCGGGCCGACCTGGGGCCCGCTGGCTGCGGGTCGACCGAAAGCCGTTGTCTACTGAGCGCCCGGGCCCCACCCGGGTCACACCTCCCCGACCGGCCGGAACGTTCACTCGCCGTGGTGCGAGCGCTGAGCCTGGCTGCCAGTGGCGGTGCCCCGGTGCGGGACACCGTCCCTGACCCAGCGGCGTTGCGGCGAGTTCCCGGAACGTTCACGCATTCCTGGTCGGGCGTCCGGTGGTGGACTCGGCCGAACCTACCGGCCCCCCGCCGTCGGCTGTCAACAGCCGTTCGACCTGCGGGTCGTTCCTCAATGCCCTGGTCAGCGGGGCGGACGCGCGGGCCGTGCGACGAGGCTGCGGCACCGGATCGGCGGCACGCCACCCCCGGAGATCACTCGCCCGGCCGTACGAACACCGTCCGTCCGCCCACCACCGTGCGCAGACAGACGGGCAGGTCACGGCCCGGGGTGAGGTCGGGCAGGCCGGGGGTGCCGGAGCGGGGGTCGGTCGACCAGCGGGCGACCCGGTCGTCCGGCGCCTGGACCACCAGGTCGCCGGTGCGCCAGACGGCGTAGTCGGCGGGCGCACCGGGGACCAGCACACCCGCGTCGTCCCGTCCGGTCGCCCGCCAGCCGCCCCGCGTGTGCGCGGTGAACGCGGCCCGTACCGAGACGCGGTGCTCGGGCGTCCGGTGGAAGGCGGCGGCGCGGACCGTGCCCCACGGGTCCAGCGGCGTGACCGGGCTGTCGGAGCCGAAGGCGAGCGGGACACCGGCCCGCAGCAGGGCCGCGAAGGGGTTCAGCGAGCGAGCTCGTTCAGCGCCCAGACGGGCGCTGTACATGCCGTCCTCGCCGCCCCACAGGGCGTCGAACGCGGGCTGCACGGAGGCGGTCAGGCCGAACTCGGCGAAGGCGGCGATCGTCTCGGGGGTGAGCATCTCGGCGTGCTCGATCCGGTGCCGGGCGGCCCGGACGCGAGCGAGGCCGACCTTCTCGGCGGCGGCGCGCACCCCTTCGACGACGGCCGTCACGGCGGCGTCGCCGATCGCGTGGAAGCCCGCCTGGAGCCCCGCCTCGGTGCAGGCGGTGACATGGGCGGCGACGGCGGCGGCGTCCAGGTACGCAGTGCCGGTGTGCCCGGCGTCGGCGTAGGGCTGGTGCAGGCAGGCGGTGTGCGAGCCGAGGGCGCCGTCGACGAAGAGGTCGCCCGCGGCGCCGGCCGCGCCGAGCTCCCGCGCCTTGGCGACATCCTGTTCGGCCCAGTAGCCGACGACCCGGGGTCCGGGCTCCTCGGCGGCGAGCCGGAGCAGCCCGGTGAAGTCGTCCTCGGAGGAGATCTCCGGGCCCGCGCACTCGTGGAGGGTGCCGATGCCGAGGGAGGCGGCGTGGGCGAGGGCCGCGCGCTGGGCCTCGGCGCGCTGGGCCGGGGTGACCGCGCCGAGCGCGGCGGCGCGTACGGCGTGGTGGGCGTCGGCGGTGAGGGGGCCGTCGACGCGGCTCAGGGCGGCCAGGTCGAGCAGGGCGGTGGTCACGACCGCCGAGTGGACGTCGATCCGGGACAGATAGAGGGGCCGCCCGCCGGTGGCCGCGTCGAGTTCGGCCCGGGTCGGCGGTCGGCCGCCGGGCCAGCGGGCGGAGTCCCAGCCGTGGCCCAGCAGGACGCGGTCGTCCGGGCGGGCGGCGGCGAAGGCCCGTACGAGATCCAGGGCCGCCTCCAGGGTGGGGGCTCCGGACAGGTCGAGGCCGGTCAGGGCGAGGCCCGTGGCGGTGGTGTGCACATGGGCGTCGGTGAAGGCGGGGGTGACGAGCGCGCCGTCCAGGTCGATCACCTCGTCGACCCCGTCGGCGAAGGCGTCGGCGGCCCCCTCGGAGCCGACCCAGGCGACCTGCCCGCGCTCGACGACCATCGCGGTGGCGAAGGGGTCGGCGGGGCTGTGGACCTCTCCTCGGCGGAGCAGGACGGTCTGGGGCTCGGGGCTGCGCTCACTCATGGGGAACAGTCTCCCGCCTCGCCCCGGCCGCCCGGCACGCAGGTGGGGTCAGATGCGCGGCGGCCGGGCCTCGTACGGAGTCGACAGCACGACCGTCGTCCGGGTCGACACCCCCGCCAGCGAACGCACCCGCGCCAGCAGCTCCTCCAGTTCGTGGGGCGTGGACACCCGCACCTTGAGGATGTAGTTCTCGTCGCCGGCGACGCTGTGACAGGCCTCGATCTCGGGGACCCCGGCCAGCCGTTCCGCAATGTCGTCGGGTGCGCTGGGGTCGAAGGGTTTCACCGAGATGAACGCCGTCATGGGCAGCCCGACGGCCTCGGGGTCCACGACCGCGGCGTAGCCACGGATGACGCCACGCTGTTCGAGCCGTCGCACCCGCTGGTGCACGGCCGACGTGGACAGGCCCGTGGCCTTGCCCAGGTCTGTGTAGCTCATCCGCCCGTCCTTGACGAGCAGCTGCACGATCTGTCGGTCCAGCTCCTCCATGGCGCTAGAACCTACAGTGCCCCTGACCTCCTCGGATACCTGAGCGGCCGCAGTCATGCCCGGTTCGTGATGTGACCGGGAGCAGCCGGTGTGCCGCGCGGGGCACGAACCGTCCCGGGCACCTGCGGACGGCATGTGACGAACGACACAGCCCCTGGACCGGCTCCGTGATGTTCTCGTGATTACCTCCCGGACGGGGCGGGAAGTGCTTGCTGTGGTCGAGGCCGCAGCGCCTGAACGGCCCAGCCCGAGGGGGAGAATCCCATGCAGAGTCTTAAGCGCCCTGGTCGTACCGCACCCAAGCGCCCGCAGCTTGTCGTCGAGCCCGAGCCGGAGGGTGTCGAACCCGACGCCGACTTCGCCGACGAGGAGTTCGACGCGTACGACACCTTCGAGATGTACCGGGTGATCTGCCCGGACTGCGCGCAGCCCATCGCGCTGCTGGCGGACGAGGAGGTGCTGCCCGAGCACGCGCTGTGCGCCTCGCCGTGGAACCCCTTCGGTCTGACGGTGTGCGCCGGCACCGGCCGTCGCGCCACCGACGCCCGCCCCGCGGACGAGTCGGCCGAACCCCAGGAGCAGGACACCGCCCTGCTGTTGACGCTCCCCCAGGGGCTCGACTGGCGGACGCAGCCGTTCTCGCACGTCGGCGGCCCGGGCTCCCGCCCGATGCGCGTGCCGGTGATGCGCCGCCACGCCGCCTGAGCGACCCTCCGTACCGGCCCACGCCGAGTCCCGCGCCACGCCAACTGGTTGCCGTGGCGCGGGTCCCGTGCGCCCGCAGGGGCGTCGGCGGGTCCGCTGGACCCGCAGAGGTGCCGACAAGTGGGTGTGCCCGCAGGAGCTTAGGCGGGTCCGGTGCGCCCGCAGGAGCTTAGGCGGGTCCGTGCACCCGCCGAGGTGCCGGCAAGTCCGCTGTCCCCGCAGAGGCGTCGGCAAGTCCGTGCGCCCGCAGGGGCATCGGCGATCACCGCTGTGGCCGCAGAAGCGCCTGCGGGTCCGTGCACCCGCAGAGGTACCGGCAAGCCCGCTGAGCCCGCAGGGGCGTCCGCGGGTGCGTGCGCCCGCAGAGATACGGGCAAGCCCGCTACGCCCGCAACGGCGCCGGCAGGCCCACGCGCCCGCAGGGGTGTCGGCGAACGCACAGCCGATTCCGTGCATCGGTGACCTGCCCGGTCACCACCGCGTTGCCCTGGTATGACCCCCACCTATTCGACGACCGGGCGTCCGCGACGCGTCTTCGTGCCGCCCCCGGCAGAATCGGTTCCGCTTCCTCCGCCGCCGCCTCAGGACCCGCCCATCTACCGGGATCTGATGCGCACCTGGGCGGACCGTGGCCGCACGCTGCCGGGCCGCCACGACCCGGAGTGGATCCGGCTGGCGGCGCCGACGGTGCGGCCGGGTGAGTTCAGCGCCCCTCGGGACCCGCTAGGTGACGGGCGATGACCATGCGCTGGATCTGGTTGGTGCCCTCGACGATCTGGAGCACCTTGGCCTCGCGCATGTAGCGCTCGGCCGGGAAGTCGGCCGTGTAGCCGTACCCGCCGAGGATCTGCACGGCGTCCGTGGTCACCCGCATCGCGGTGTCGGTGCAGTGCAGCTTCGCCATGGCCGCCTGCTTGGCGAACGGCCGTCCCGCGTCCCTGAGCCGCGCCGCCGTCAGGTACAGCGCCCGGCCCGCCTCGATCTGGGTCGCCATGTCGGCCAGCATGAAGCGCAGGCCCTGGAAGTCGGAGATCGGCCGCCCGAACTGGCGCCGCCCCGAGGCGTAGGCCACCGCCTCGTCCAGCGCCGCCTGGGCCACGCCGATGGCGCAGGCCGCGATCCCGAGCCGCCCGGAGTCCAGCGCGGACAGGGCGATGGCGAAGCCCTGCCCCTCCTCGCCGATGCGCCGCTCGTCCGGCACCCGCACTCCGTCGAAGTGGACCTGCGCGGTCGGTGAGCCCTTCATGCCCATCTTCTTCTCGGGCGCGGCTCCGCTCAGCCCCTCGGCGTCGCCGGGCACCAGGAAGGCGGTGATCCCACGCGGGCCCTCCTCGCCGGTGCGGGCCATGACCGTGTAGAAGTCGGCGATGCCACCGTGGGTGATCCAGGCCTTGGTCCCGGTGATCACCCAGCCATCGCCATCGCGCACCGCCTTGGTGCGCAGGGAGGCGGCGTCGGAGCCGGAGGAGGGCTCGGACAGGCAGTAGGCGCCCAGCAGACCGCCGCCGAGCATCGCGGGCAGGTGCTCGACCTGCTGCTCCTTGGTGCCGTAGGCGGCGAGGGCGTAGCAGGACAGGGTGTGCACGCTGACACCGAGGCCGACGGTGAGCCGGGCCATCGCGAGCTCTTCGAGGACCTGGAGGTAGACCTCGTAGGGCTGGTCGCCGCCGCCGTACTCGGCGTCGTAGGGAAGTCCGAGCAGGCCCGCTTCGGACAGCAGGGCGAAGACCTCGCGCGGGAAGCGTCCGGCGTCCTCCTCCTCGGCCGCCTTCGGGGCGATCTCGCGCTGGGCGATGTCGCGGACGAGCGAGATCAGATCCCGGGCCTCGTCCGTGGGCAGTTGCCGGTCCACCGGCTGCGGGGCGCGGTCGGGCATGGCGACGCTCTCCTCCCTTGTCGGGCGCATCGGCGGACGTGCGCCTTGGGTGGGGCGGCTCCGCCAGGTCTCACATGGTGCGCCGGCGGCTCGCACTCCCGGGTCGCGGAAGCTGCTGACCAGCGGCTGTGCGCTGTGAGTATGCCCGATCGGAGGCACCGAGTCACCAGTTAACGACCGCTTACTCCAAGAAAACTCGAGCCGCGCGAAATGGTCCGAACCATTGACCCAACTGGTCTAGTCCTCCTACTGTGCGGACGACGCTTACCGCGTTCATGCCAATCGGCGCACGTCCCCCTCTCCCCCACGAGGAGACACCCGATGCAGATTCCCCACCGCACCCGTTTCCGGGCGCTGGTCTCCGCCGCCTGTGCGGCCGTCCTCGGCGCCGGACTGCTCGCCGGGGCGGGCTCGGCCACCGCCTCGGCCCCCGACCGGCCGAACGCCCCCGCGGCCGAGGCGGCGGCAGGCTCCAAGGTGATCGGCTACTTCACCGAATGGGGCACCTACGACCGCAAGTACTACGTCAAGAACATCGAGACGTCCGGTTCGGCGGCCAAGCTCACGCACATCAACTACGCCTTCGGCAACGTCACCGGCGGCAAGTGCGTGATCGGCGACTCCTACGCGGCCACCGAGCGGACCTACACCGCCGCCGAATCGGTCGACGGCGTCGCCGACACCTGGGACCAGCCGCTGCGGGGCACCTTCAACCAGCTGCGCGAGCTGAAGAGGAAGCACCCCCACATCAAGGTGCTGTGGTCCTTCGGCGGCTGGACCTGGTCCGGCGGCTTCGGCCAGGCGGCCCAGAACCCGGCCGCGTTCGCCCAGTCCTGCTACAACCTGGTCGAGAACTCCAAGTGGGCGGATGTCTTCGACGGCATCGACATCGACTGGGAGTACCCGAACGCCTGCGGTCTCACCTGCGACACCAGCGGCCGGGCGGCCTTCAAGAACCTGATGCAGGCCCTGCGCGCGAAGTTCGGCACCGGCAACCTGGTGACCGCGGCGATCACCGCCGACGCCACCGCCGGCGGCAAGATCGACGCGGCCGACTACGCGGGCGCGGCCCCGTACGTCAACTGGTACAACCCCATGACCTACGACTACTTCGGCGCCTGGGACGCCACGGGCCCGACGGCTCCGCACTCCCCGCTGACCTCCTACGCGGGCATCCCGAAGGCCGGCATGCACAGCTCGGCGACCATCGCCAAGCTCCGGGGCCTCGGCATCCCGGCCTCCAAGCTCCTGCTCGGCATCGGCTTCTACGGCCGCGGCTGGACCGGAGTGACCCAGTCGGCGCCCGGCGGCACCGCGACCGGCCCGGCGGCGGGCACCTACGAGCAGGGCATCGAGGACTACAAGGTCCTGAGGACCAAGTGCCCGGCGACCGGCACCGTGGGCGGCACGGCGTACGCCAAGTGCGGCTCCGACTGGTGGAGTTACGACACCCCGGCGACCATCGCGACCAAGATGGCGTACAAGAACCAGCAGGGACTGGCCGGCACGTTCTTCTGGGAGCTCAGCGGGGACACCGCGAACGGTGAGCTCATCAAGGCGATCAACTGACCCCTCCAGCGGGGGACCTGGGGGCGGAGACCACGAGACTCCGCCCCTTCGTCATGCCTCGCGGCGGGCGGCCCGGGGAGCCGGGTGGGCGGGGTCCAGCTCCTCGATGGCGCGCAGGGCGCCGCCCAGGGTCTTCACCAGCAGCTCGCGCATGGTGTCCCGGGAGAGCCCGGGGCGGGCCGTCCAGTCCAGGGCGGCACCCTCGACGCTGCACACCCAGGCCAGCAGGCCCATCCGGGCGAGCGGGGAGATGTCGGTACGGCCGTACGCGCCCTCGGCGATGGTCGCGACGATCGCCTCGCGCACCCCGTCCCGGACGGCGTGCACCTCGGCGTCGAAGCCGACCCCGCCGCTGACGATCGCGCGGTAGGCGGCCTGGTTGTGCTCGGCATAGCGCAGATAGCTGTCGAGCGTGCGGTGGACCCGGTCCTCCGGGGGCAGTTCGACGCCGCTCGCCGCGTGGGTGACCAGGTCGGCGACGGAGTCCTCGATGATCGCCAGGTAATAGCCGCGCTTGGACCGGAAGTAGTAGTAGATCAGCCCTTTCGCCACCTGCGCCTGCCGCGCGATGTCGTCCATCGACAGGGCGTCGTAGGAGGTGTCGGCGAACAACCTCCGCCCGATGGCGAGGAGTTCGGCGCGGCGGGCCACCGATCGCTCGGTGCCGCGCGTCCGGGGGCGGACCACGGCAGCGTGCTGCTCACTCTTCACAGTCGACCCTGGTCTCAAGCCGGCGGCGGGACTCCCGCAGTATGCCAGGTTCGAATATGTGTCAGATCACATCGGGTCAGAGCAGACCGAGCTGGGTCACCAGCATCGCGACGACCACGACGAGGGTCCATCCCAGGACGTGTTCGAGGATCTTCGGGCCGTCTTCCGTGGGGCCGCCGGTGCGGACGCGGGCGACCGTGGCTGCATTCGTGGTCATCCGTCCACCTTGCCACCGAGCGGGGCTTTTGTGGCCGAGAGCTTGGTCACAGCGGACGGCCCCCGGCCGGAGCACGGGGGCCGTCGCAGGACTCTCAGCGCACGCCCACCGCCGCGAGCGCCGCGCACTGCCGCTCGGACAGGCGCGCCGGGAAGTACAGGTAGCAGACGCCTCCGGTGCCCGAGGCGACCTTGCCGCTGGCGTTGTACCGCTTGGTCCGCAGCCAGATGTTCTCGAACTCCCGCCTGCGGTACACCCGCCGCACCTCCGGGTTGCTCGGCGAGGCCGGGTCGTTGGCGATCACATCGCCCTCGGCGGTGAAGCCGATCACCGTCATCAGATGGCCCGAGGTGCCGTAGCCCGCCCCCGTCAGCTCCTCCTTCAGGAACGACTGGGACGTTATGGCCGGGATCCCGGCCGCGATCAGCGTCTCCAGGTCGGTCAGCGAGCCGAGCCGGGTGACCACGCCCTGAAGGTCCTTGAAGGTGGCCGCGTAGGCCGCGTTGAAGGGCCAGTTGCCGCAGCCCGCGTACTGGTGGTCGTAGGTGAACCGGGCCGCGTGGCACACCTGCGGGTCGGCGAAGGCCGGGTCGACCCAGGCCAGCTGCTCCTCGGTGAGCCGGCCGCCCCAGTACTCGATGATCATCTGCGAGGAGGTGGGGCTGCACCAGGCCTCGCCGCCGTTGTCGTACTCGGGGTACTGGCCGACGTGGATCTCCTGCGAGTAGCGCGGCACGGCCAGTTCCCGGGCGAGACCCGGCGTGCTGGCCGGGACCGTGAAGCGGTCCGGGACGTCGGAGCCCATGACGCCGACCCGCCACACGGTCGGGGTCCGCTTCGTGCCCGGCTTGCGGTAGAGGGTCAGCCGCAGCCGGTACGAGGTCAGCCGCAGGCCCGTCGCCGGGTCGTCGATCGCGAAGGTGTCGGTCCAGATCGTGGACTTGTCGTCGGTCTGGTCGTCGACGGAGGTCCGCCTGATGTCCTGGTCGCCGGCGGCCCAGCGGCCCATGACGTACCAGGGGGTGTCGGTGCCGTCGGAGTAGGTGCCCTTCAGCTCGACCTGGAGCCAGGTGCCGGCCGGGGTGTGCGCGTTCCAGGAGGCGATGGCCTCGGTGGAGGGCACCGCGAGCCGGTGGACGGGCGAGGTCCAGGTCGCGTACTCCCAGCCGGCGGTGGTGCCGGTGTGCGGGTCGGTGTAGTCGATGCGGCCGACGGGGGTGCCGATCGCCACCCCGGGACGGGCGCCCGTGACGACACGGGTGCCCTTGCCGGTGCCCGAGCGCCAGTCGGTGTACGTCGTCCAGGCGCGGTTGTCGATCTGGCCGGCCGCGGACTGCGCGGGGCCGGCCGCGTCGGCAGCAGCGGCCGCGGCCGGGACCGCGCCTGCTCCACCGGCCACGGCGGCGGCGACGGCGGCGGTCAGGACGGTTCTGCGGGACGGCTGTTCGGATCTGCTCATGGGCGGAAGACCCCCAGGTGTCTGTCGGGGCAGGTCCAGTGCACGTGTGTGCGCCAACTATGGCCGCAGCCGACGCCTCTGGCCAGCACTCTCGGGCATGCCGCGCCAGGAACATTGGCCTTGACCACTGACGCCGCCCGAGGTGCCGCCTCACTAGACTTCCGGTGCACGCCTCACTCACCCCGGGAACCGCCATCGACCACCTCGCCGCACGGCTCCACCGCCTCCCCGCGTCCTGCGGTCCCGTCCGGCTGATCGGCGTCGACGGGCACGCCGGCTCGGGCAAGTCGACGTTCGCCGGGCGGCTGGCGCGAGCGCTGGACGGGGCCCCGGTGCTGCGGCTCGACGACATCGCCAGCCACGACGAGCTCTTCGACTGGACGGGCCGGCTGCAGACCCAGGTGATCGAACCCCTCTCCCACGGCGAAACCGCGCATTACGCCCCCTACGACTGGCACGCCCGCCGCTTCCGGGACCCCGTGCCGCTGCCGCCCGCGCCGGTGATCCTGGTCGAGGGCGTCGGCGCCGGGCGGCGCGCGCTACGGCCATATCTGGCCTTTCTGCTGTGGATGGACCTGCCGCCGGCCGAGTCCTGGGCGCGCGGCCGGTCGCGGGACGGGGAGGAGCAGCGGGAGTTCTGGGACGGCTGGGTCGCGGCGGAGGAGAAACACTTCGCCGCGGACCCCTCGCGGCCCTTCGCGGACGGGTTGGTACGGCAGTGCGCCGAGGGGTACGAGCTGCGTCCCGGGCCTGCCGGGACCCTGGAAACCGACCACATCATTACTCTGCGTGAGGGACCCTCCGCAATGTGGTGAAGTGGTGAAGGGAGGTCGGCGAGAACTCGCCGCAGGGCCCCAACTCCGCTTGACCCAGGGGCCGTACAGGTCTTACGTTCTCAATGCGCGGTCGATGCGGACCGCCCGCCAGACGCGAAGCCCCCGGTTGTTCCCCCGTGATCGGGGGCTTCGTTCTGCCCTCACCCCCTTTTCCGGACGCGCCGGGCCGTGATTCGCTCACCCTCGGTCACCGGCCGATGCGCCCCCCGTCTGCTCCCACCTCGCCAAACGGCCGGTGCGGCACCCTGGGGCGGGCCACACCCCCGCAGGTACGATGCCCTCGGTGCGACCTGGAGCCGACAGCGCCGCGCACCGTTGCAACTCCGGTCCGCAGCACGGCGGTTCTACTCTCAAGGCCGACGGGCGACGGCCCGGTGGCCAACCGACGGGGGCACGGTTTGTGGGGGACGTGATGGACTTCGGCACGCAGGGCCCGGAGGCCCCGGCCGACCTCGCCTGGCTGCGAGGCGTGGATGCCTACACCATGGGCGCTTATCCGCAGGCGGAGGAGGAGTTCCGCACCGCGGTGCGGATGGATCCGGGCATGGCCGACGGCTGGCTCGGTCTGCATGCGCTGCGCGTCGACACGACGACCGCGCTGCTGCGGATGTTCCGGCACCGCGACCGCTTCGGGGAACAGCGCGCCCGGCACCGCCGCACCCTCAACTCCTGGTACTGGCTCGGCTGGTGGGTGCAGCCGGTGCTGGAGAGCCCGCGCGATCTGCTGCTCGCGCACGCCTCGCACTGGCTGGACGGCCGGCATGTGCCGGAGCTGGACCGGGCGCTCGCCGGGCTGCCGCCGGTGGACGCCGACGCCCAGGTCCGCTTCCTGCACGCGTGCCGGGCCTATCTGGTCAAGGACTGGGAGCAGCTCGTCCGGCACACCGACCCGCTGATCGACGACCCCATGCTCGGCATCGAGGCCGGGCTCTTCGGCGGCATGGCCCGGGTCCGGCTGGAGATGTACGGCCAGGCCGAACCGCTGCTCTCGGCGGCCCTGATGCGCTGCCGCAGCGAGCAGCCGCAGCGCAAGGAGCTGCGGTACTGGCTGGCGCGGGCGCACGAGGGCACCGGCCGGTCGGCCGCCGCGCTCCCCCTGTACCGGGCGGTGCACCGGGTCGACCCCGCCTTCATGGACACCTCGGCCCGGCTCGCCGCCATCGCCGAGGGCGACGGGTACGACGAGGCCGGCGATCTCGCACCGATCACGCTGACCGGGTTCGGCCAGGACTCCGTCGACGGCCCCGACACCCTCGACCCGATCTTCGGCGAGGGGCGGGACCTGAAGTTCTCCGGGCCGGATCTGCCGTCGTCGGGCCCGCTGCCGCCGGTGCCCGACCCGGCGGTGCGCGAGCGGGCCGGCCTGCCCGGGCAGCCGCTGCCCGCGGGGCCCACGGACCCCGGGTTACTCGAGGAGGCGCTCGCCGAACTCGAGCGCATGGTGGGCCTCGAGCCGGTCAAGCGCCAGGTCAAGGCGCTCTCCGCGCAGTTGAACATGGCCCGGCTGCGGGCGGGCCAGGGGCTGCCGGTCCAGCCGCCGAAACGGCACTTCGTCTTCTCCGGCCCCTCCGGCACCGGCAAGACCACGGTCGCGCGCATCCTCGGCCGGGTCTTCTACGCACTCGGGCTGCTCGGCGGTGACCACCTCGTCGAGGCGCAGCGGGCCGACCTCGTGGGCGAGTACCTCGGACAGACGGCCGTGAAGGCGAACGAGCTGATCGACTCCGCGCTGGGCGGGGTGCTCTTCGTCGACGAGGCGTACGCGCTGTCCAACACCGGATACGGCAAGGGCGACGCGTACGGCGACGAGGCGCTCCAGGTGCTGCTGAAGCGGGCGGAGGACAACCGGGACCACCTGGTGGTGATCCTGGCCGGCTACCCCGAGGGCATGGACCGCCTGCTGGCCGCCAACCCCGGTCTGTCCTCCCGCTTCACCACCCGCGTGGATTTCCCCTCCTACCGGCCGCTGGAGCTCACCTCCATCGGCGAGGTGCTCGCCGGTGAGAACGGCGACGTGTGGGACGAGGAGGCCCTGGACGAGCTGCGCTCCATCGCCGGGCACGTCGTGGACCAGGGGTGGATCGACGAGCTGGGCAACGGCCGGTTCCTGCGGACGCTGTACGAGAAGAGCTGCGCGTACCGGGATCTGCGCCTGTCCACCTACCCGGGAGCCCTGACCCGGGACGACTTGTCGACCCTGCGGCTGCCGGATCTGATGCAGGCCTACGGCGAGGTGCTGTCGGGGCGCGGGCCGCAGGATCCGCCGGCCCTGTGAGGGGACGGATCCCGCGCCCGCACCCCGCTACGACGCCAGCACCTGTTCCGGCTGCTTCGGCACCTCCCGGTGCGCCGGGTCCGTCACCTCGCCGACCAGCAGCTCCAGGACGTCCTCCAGGGCGACCAGGCCCAGCACCCGGCCGGACGCGTCCGCGACCTGCGCCAGGTGGGTGGCCGCCCGCCGCATGACCGTCAGGGCGTCGTCCAGGGGGAGTTCGGGGCGCAGCGTGGTCATCGGGCGCCAGATCTGCTGGGGCACCGCACGCTCCGAGTCCTCCAGATCCAGTACGTCCTTCACGTGCAGGTAGCCCATGAAGGCGCCCGTCTGCGCCACCACCGGGAAGCGGGAGTAGCCGGTGCGGGCGGTCAGGCCGACGATCCGGCCCGGGGTGACCGAGGGCGGGACCGTGATCAGGGACTCGCGGCTCAGGAGGACGTCCGCCACCGTGCGGGAGCCCAGCTCCAGGGCGTCCTCCAGGCGCTCCTGCTCCTCCGGGTCGAGCAGGCCCGCCTGTCCCGCGTCCTCCACCAGCCGGTTGAGCTGCTCGCTGGTGAAGACGGCCTCGACCTCGTCCTTGGGCTCGACCCGGAACAGCCGCAGGATGCCCCGGGCGCAGGCGCCGAGGGCGGCGGTGAGAGGCCGGCAGAGGCGGGCGAAGGCGACCAGGCCCGGGCTGAGCCAGAGCGCGGCCTTCTCGGGGGCGGCCATCGCGAGGTTCTTCGGGAGCATCTCCCCGACGACGAGGTGGAAGAAGACGACCGTCGCCAGGGCGATGACGTACCCCAGCGGGTGGATCATCGCGTGCGGGAGACGGACCCACGCGAAGAGCGGTTCCAGGATGTGCGCGACCGTCGGTTCGGCGACCGCGCCGAGGGTCAGCGAGCAGACCGTGATGCCGAACTGGGCCGCCGCCATCATCTGCGGCAGATGCTCCAGGCCGTACAGCACCTGGCGGGCCCGGGCCGTGCCGAGCGGTTCGATCTGGCTGCGGCGGACGGAGACCAGGGCGAACTCGGCGCCGACGAAGAAGCCGTTGGCGAGCACGAGCAGGGCGGCGAAGAGGAGTTGGAGCACGCTCATCGGACGGCCTCCACCACGGGGGCGGTGCGCACGAGGCGGACCCGCTCGGCGCGGTAGTGACCGACCTGGCGCACCGAGAGCCGCCAGCCGGGCAGTTCGGCCTTGTCACCGGGGACCGGGATGCGGCCGAGCAGGTCGGCGACCAGACCGGCGACGGTCTCGTACGGGCCCTCGGGCACGTCGAGTCCGATCCGCCGCAGGACGTCGACGCGGCAGCTGCCGTCGGCGTCCCAGGCCGGCCTGCCGTCCTCGGCCGGGGCGGCGGCGAGTTCGGGGACGTCCTGGCCGTCGTGCTCGTCGCGGACCTCGCCGACGAGTTCCTCGACGATGTCCTCCAGGGTGACGACCCCGGCCGTGCCGCCGTACTCGTCGACGACGACGGCAATGGGCTGTTCGCTGCGCAGCCGGGCGAGCAGCGGCCGGACCGGCAGGGTCTCGGGGACCAGCAGGGCGGGCCGGGCGATCCGGCCGACCGGGGTGCGCAGCCGGTCGGCGGCGGGGACCGCGAGGGCGTCCTTGAGGTGGACCATGCCGACGACCTCGTCGATCCGCTCCCGGTAGACGGGGAAGCGGGACAGGCCGGTGGCACGGGTCAGGTTGACCACGTCCTCGGCGGTCGCCGACGACTGCAGCGCGCTGACCCGCACCCGGGGGGTCATCACATGCTGCGCGGTGAGCCCGCCGAGCGAGAGGGTCCGTACGAAGAGGTCGGCCGTGTCCTGCTCCAGGGTGCCGGCCTGCGCGGAGTGGCGGGCCAGGGAGACGAGTTCGCCGGGGGTGCGGGCGGAGGCCAGCTCCTCGGTGGGCTCGATGCCGAGCGCGCGGACGAGCCGGTTGGCGACGGAGTTCAAAGCGGCGATCACCGGCCGGAAGACCCGCGCGAACAGGTGCTGCGGACCCGCGACGAACCGGGCGACCTGCAAGGGCCGGGAGACCGCCCAGTTCTTCGGCACAAGTTCGCCGATCACCATCTGCACGGCCGAGGCCAGCAGCATGCCGACGATCACGGCGACCCCGGAGACGGCGCCGTCGGGGATGCCGATGGCGGTGACCGGGCCGTTCAGCAGCTCCGCGAGCGCCGGTTCGGCGAGCATGCCGACCACCAGGGAGGTGATGGTAATGCCCAGTTGGGTGCCGGAGAGCTGGAAGGAGAGTTCCTTCAGCGACTCGACGACGGTACGGGCGCGGCGGTCGCCCTCGGCGGCGGCCTTCTCGGCCTCCGGGCGCTCGACCGTGACCAGGCCGAACTCGGCGGCCACGAAGAAGCCGTTGGCGAGGATCAGCAGGAATGCCGCGGTGAGCAAGAGCAGGGGGGTGGTCATGCCGCCGCCTCGGTAACTCGGGAGGGGGCGGCGCAGGTACTACAGGACGATCCGTCCATCGCTGGAGGGAGTCACTCCTCGGGTAGCAGGGAACATCAGCGGCGGAGGCGTCACGAGAACGCCTCCGCCAACAGATTAATCACGACCGGGCTCTCTAGGGCAGATCCCTCGTGCCGCGGGCCTCCACGAGCGCCCGCAGCGCGCGGGCGTCGGCGATGGCCTGCTGCTTGGCGATGCCGGGCTGGATGCCCAGGGCGGGCAGGCTGGTGCCGTCGCTGAGGTCGAGGAACACCCAGGGGTCGCCGGGCCGGAGGTTCACCTGGATGATCTCGGCCCACTCCAGCCGGCGCCTGCCGGCGATGTTCACCACGGTGACGCCGGCGTCGTCGGCGACGACCCGGACCCGGGCGAGCAGGGCCAGGACGCCGAACATGAGCGCCCCGGTGAAGACGAAGCTGAGGCGCTCACCCGGGCCGAGCTTCTCCAGCAGCAGGGCCACCGTGGTGATCACGACGAAGATCGCGGCACCGGCGGTGAGCAGGACCGCACGGGTGCGGCCGGGCCGGAAGGTGACGGGGAGGGCGGGAAGGTCGGACATCTGGTGTGCTCTCAGAGGCGGCAGGCGTGGATGGCCGTGGTGAGGATGGCCCGCGCGCCGATGTCGTACAGGTCGTCCATGATCCGCTGGGCCTCCTTGGCGGGGACCATCGCCCGGACGGCGACCCAGCCCTCGTTGTGCAGCGGGGAGACGGTCGGGGACTCCAGGCCGGGCGTGAGGGCGACGGCCTTCTCCAGCTGCTCGACGCGGCAGTCGTAGTCCATCATCACGTACGTCCGGGCCACCAGGACGCCCTGGAGGCGGCGCAGGAACTGCTGCACCTTGGGGTCCTCGGCGTCGGCGCCGGTACGGCGGATCACGACGGCCTCGGACTTCATGATCGGTTCGCCGAAGACCTCCAGGCCCGCGTTGCGCAGCGAGGTGCCGGTCTCGACGACGTCGGCGATGACCTCGGCGACCCCGAGCTCGATGGCCGTCTCGACGGCGCCGTCCAGGTGGACGACGGAGGCGTCGACGCCCTGGTCGGCGAGGTACGCCTCGACGATGCCCTCGTAGGAGGTGGCGACCGTCCGGCCCTTCAGGTCCTGCACGCCCTGCGCGGTGCCGGGCTTGGCGGCGAAGCGGAAGGTGGAGCGGGCGAAGCCGAGCGGGAGGATCACCTCGGCGTCGGCGGCGGAGTCGATCAGCAGGTCACGGCCGGTGATGCCGATGTCGAGGCGGCCCGAGGAGACGTAGATCGCGATGTCGCGGGGGCGGAGGTAGAAGAACTCGACCTCGTTCTCCGGGTCGACGATGCGCAGTTCCTTGGACTCGCGGCGCTGCTGGTAGCCGGCCTCATGCAGCATCTCCGCCGCAGGGCCTGACAGGGAACCCTTGTTGGGGACGGCGATGCGCAGCATGAGGTCGGCTTCCTTTGCGTGAGATGTGCGGGTGGGTGGGGCAGCGGCTCAGAGGTGGGCGTAGACGTCGTCGAGGGAGATCCCGCGCGCGACCATCATCACCTGGACGTGGTACAGCAGCTGCGAGATCTCCTCGGCGGCGGCGTCCTTGCCCTCGTACTCGGCGGCCATCCACACCTCGGCGGCCTCTTCGACGACCTTCTTGCCGATGGCGTGGACACCCTTCTCGACCAGTTCCGCGGTGCGGGACGTGGCGGGGTCGCCGGTGGCTGCCTTGTGCTGGAGCTCGGTGAAGAGCTCCTCGAACGTCTTCTTGGACATGGTGACGCTCAGCCTATGCCACGTACCCGCTTCGTCAGCGCCAGGGTTCGGATACTGAACGCAGCGTGGCCGCGGTGGCGACCGCCGCGGTCACCGCCTCGTGGCCCTTGTCCTCGTTGGAGCCGGTCAGTCCGGCCCGGTCCAGGGCCTGCTCCTCGGTGTCGCAGGTGAGGACGCCGAAGCCGATGGGGACGCCGGTCTCCACGGAGACCTGGGTGAGGCCCTGGGTGACGCCCTGGCAGACGTACTCGAAGTGCGGGGTGCCGCCCCGGATGACGACGCCGAGCGCGACGACGGCGTCGTAGCCGCGGCCCGCGAGGACCTTGGCGACGACCGGGAGCTCCCAGCTGCCGGGGACCCTGAGCAGGGTCGGCTCGTCGATGCCGAGGTCGTGCAGGGCGCGCAGGGCGCCGTCTACCAGGCCGTCCATCACCTTTTCGTGCCACTGCGCCGCGACGACGGCGACCCGCAGATCGCCCACGTTCTGTACGGACAGTTCCGGTGCACCCTTGCCGCTCACGTCTCTCCTCGGTTGCCTTGCGCTTACTGGTTGCCGCACGCGGAGACGGGGGCCGCCTCCAGCCAGGGCAGGTCGTGTCCCATCCGGTCCCGCTTGGTGCGCAGGTACCGGAGGTTGTGCTCGCCCGCGGTGACGGGCATCGGCTCCCGGTCGGTGACCTTGATGCCGTGCCGGACGAGCGCGTCGGTCTTGTCGGGGTTGTTGGTCATCAGGCGGACGCTCGTCACCCCGAGGTCGGCCAGGATCTGGGCGCCGGCCGCGTAGTCCCGCGCGTCGGCGGGCAGCCCCAGCTCCAGGTTGGCGTCCAGGGTGTCGCGGCCGCGCTCCTGGAGCTCGTAGGCGCGCAGCTTGGACAGCAGTCCGATGCCGCGTCCCTCGTGGCCGCGCAGGTAGACCACGACGCCCCGGCCCTCGCTCTGGATGCGGTCCATGGCCGCGTCCAGCTGGGGGCCGCAGTCGCAGCGCAGGGAGCCGAAGACATCGCCGGTGAGGCACTCGGAGTGGACGCGGACCACGACGTCCTCGCCGTCGCCGATCGCGCCGTGCACCAGGGCGACGTGCTCGACGCCGTCGACGGTGGAGCGGTAGCCGTACGCGGTGAAGGTGCCGTGCGAGGTCGGCAGGTGGACCTCGGCCTCGCGGCGGACGGTGGGCTCGGCGGAGCGGCGGTAGGCGATCAGGTCCTCGATGGAGATGATCGTCAGGCCGTGCTTGCGGGCGAAGGGGATCAGCTCGGGCAGGCGGAGCATCCGGCCGTCCTCGCCGGCGATCTCGACGATGGCGCCGGCCGGGCGCAGGCCCGCGAGGCGGGCGAGGTCGACGGCGGCCTCGGTGTGGCCGTTGCGGGCCAGGACGCCACCGGGCTTGGCGCGCAGCGGGAAGATGTGGCCGGGCCGGACGAAGTCGTCGGCGCCGGCGGCACCGCTCGCCAGCAGCTGGAGCGTGGTCGCGCGGTCCGAGGCCGAGATGCCGGTGGTCACCCCGTGGGCGCCCGAGGCGTCCACGCTGACGGTGAACGCGGTCTTCATGGACTCGGTGTTGTTCTCGACCATCTGGGGGATGCGCAGCCGGTCCAGCTCCTCGCCCTCCATGGGGGCGCAGATCAGGCCGCGGCACTCGCTCATCATGAACGCGACGATCTCGGGGGTCGCCTTCTCGGCGGCGATGACGAGGTCGCCCTCGTTCTCCCGGTCCTCGTCGTCGACGACCACGACCGGGCGGCCGGCCGCGATGTCGGCGATGGCCTGCTCGATCGGGTCGAGCGACCAGTCCTCGATGTTGTCGCTGCTGTACAGCACAGGGACCCTGCTCATGCGGGCGCTCCTTCCAGGACGGGCCGCGAGTCCCTGCGGGAGCGCAGCCACCAGTCGCGCATGCCCCACAGGACGAGCGCGCCGTAGATGACGTAGACGAAGCCGGAGAAGGCGTAGCCGTTCGCGAAGTTCAGCGGGACGCCGACGAGGTCGACGAGGAGCCAGGCGAACCAGAACTCGACCATGCCGCGGGCCTGGGCGTACATCGCGACGACGGTGCCGACGAAGATGTAGGCGTCCGGCCAAGGATCCCAGGACAGGCTCGGGTACGCCTTGAAGAGCAGGGCCACTGCGACGGTGCCGGCGGCGGCCGCGGCGGCCATCAGGGCGCGCTCGGTCCAGGTGGCGAACCGGACGGCGACCTTGCCGTCCGCGGCCCGGGCGGTGCCGCGCTGCCACTGCCACCAGCCGTACAGGGCGACGGCCATGACGACGACCTGCTTGCCGGCGCTGCCGGTCAGATGGCCGTAGAAGGCGCCGAAGAGGACGAGGCCGGAGAGGAACTGGACCGGCCAGGTCCACAGGGAGCGCCGGAAGCCGAGGGCGAGGGCGATCAGGCCCAGGATGTTGCCGACCATGTCCGACCAGATGATGTGCTGGCCGAACAGGACGAAGGCCTCGGAGTTCAGCCAGTTCACTTGGCCCCTCCGAGGAGGCTCTCGACGTACTTGGCGACGATGTCGACCTCGAGGTTGACCGGGTCGCCGGGCTGCTTGAGGCCGAGCGTGGTCAGCGCGAGGGTGGTGGGGATGAGGCTGACGGTGAAGTAGTCGGGGCCCGCGTCGACGACGGTGAGGCTGATGCCGTCGACGGTGATCGAGCCCTTCTCCACGACGTACCGGGCGAGGTCGCCGGGGAGCGAGATCTTGATGATCTCCCAGTTCTCGGAGGGCTTGCGCTCCAGTACCTCGCCGGTGCCGTCGACATGGCCCTGCACGATGTGCCCGCCGAGGCGTGCGCCGACCGCGGTGGGGCGCTCCAGGTTGACGCGGGAACCGACGTCGAGGGCGCCCAGGCTGGAGCGGTTCAGGGTCTCGGCCATCACGTCGGCGGTGAACTCGTCGCCCTCGTGCTCCACGACCGTGAGGCAGACGCCGTTGACCGCGATGGAGTCACCGTGCTTGGCGCCCTCGGTGACGACGGGGCCGCGCAGACGGAAGCGACAGGCGTCGCCGAGGTTCTCGACGGCGGTGATCTCGCCCAGCTCTTCGACGATTCCGGTGAACACGTCCCGGGTCCTCCTGCCACATCGGGGCACGGACTCCGGGGGCTGTCGCGGAACGACAGAGACCGCGGACGACGACACCGGGGGCGACGCCGGAAAGACCCGTCCGCAGGGGACGAGCTCAGATCGGCGGCGCGCACGAATGCCCGCCCGCCGCGCACTGCCTCCCATCCGGACTTTAACCGTCGGTCCAGGAATTTCACCTGGTCAACCGGCCGCTGGAGGCGACCGGGTCGCGGACTGTAACCGCCGGTTCGGACTTTCACCGACCCCGGAGTGCGCTGCTTCTGGTACAGGGCCAGTGTGCCACGCCTGATCGGCGTCCATGCGGGGGACGGCTGTGGGGTGGCTCACAGGCTGCGCGGCTGGACTTCTCTTCTCTCCGAATTGGTCCATACCTATTGACGCATTGGTCTAGTCCTCCCTAGGGTCTGCGCAACTTCCGTGGAGAGGAACCGACTTGCTGTCACGCAACCGAGCGAGACCCGCCCTGTTCGCCGCGGCGGCCACGGTCGCCGGCCTGGTGCTCGCGGGCCTTCCGGCCACCGCCTCGCACGCCGCCGACCAGGAGTCCTGCCGCCCCGACGGCCTCTACAAGACGCCCGGCGTGGACGTCCCCTACTGCTCGGTCTACGACGCCGAGGGCCGGGAGAAGATGGGCGCCGACCACCAGCGCCGGGTGATCGGCTACTTCACCGGCTGGCGCACCGGCAAGGACGGCACCCCCGCCTACCTCGCCCCGGACATCCCCTGGGACAAGGTCACCCACCTCAACTACGCGTTCGCCCACGTCGACGGCTCGAACAAGCTCTCCGTGGGCGCGGACGGCCCGACCAACCCGGCGACCGGGATGACCTGGCCGGGGGTGACCGGGGCGGAGATGGACCCCGGTTTCTCCTACAAGGGTCACTTCAACCTGCTGAACAAGTTCAAGAAGCAGCACCCGAACGTCAAAACGCTGATCTCGGTCGGCGGCTGGGCCGAGACCGGCGGCTACTTCGCGGCCGACGGCACGCGGGTGAACTCGGGCGGCTTCTACTCGATGGCCACCAACGCCGACGGCTCGGTCAACCAGGCGGGCATCGACACCTTCGCGACGTCCGCCGTCGACTTCATCAGGAAGTACGGCTTCAACGGCGTCGACATCGACTACGAGTACCCGACGACCATGAAGGACGCGGGCAACCCGCTCGACTGGTCCCTCTCCAACGCCCGCAGGGCCGGTCTGGTCAAGGGCTACGCGGTCCTGATGAAGACCCTGCGCGAGAAGCTCGACCGGGCGGGCGCGGCGGACGGCAAGCACTATCTGCTCTCGGTCGCGGCACCCTCCTCCGGCTACCTGCTGCGCGGCATGGAGACCTTCCAGGTCCAGAAGTACCTGGACTACGTCAACATCATGTCGTACGACCTCCATGGCGCCTGGAACGAGTACGTCGGCCCCAACGCCTCGCTCTTCGACGACGGCAAGGACGCCGAACTCGCCGCGGCGGGCGTGTACTCGGCCTCGCAGTACGGCGGAATCGGCTATCTCAACACCGACTGGGCGTACCACTACTTCCGCGGTTCGATGCCGGCCGGACGCATCAACATCGGGCTCCCCTACTACACGCGGGGGTTCAAGAACGTCACCGGCGGGACCGACGGCCTGTGGGGCAGGGCGCCGTCCACGAACTGCCCGGCCGGGTCGGGGCTGACCAAGTGCGGTGACGGGGCCACCGGGATCGACAACCTCTGGCACGACCTCGACACCAACGGCAAGGAGTCGCCGGCCGGTTCGAACCCGATGTGGCACGCCAAGAACCTGGAGAAGGGCGTCGTCGGCGACTACGTCACCCGATACGGCTTCCCTGCGGACACCAAACTGACCGGCACCTACGCCCGCAAGTACGACTCCACGCTGGTCGCACCGTGGCTGTGGAATGCCGAGAAGAAGGTGTTCCTGTCCACCGAGGACGAGCAGTCGGTGAACGCCAAGGCCGACTACGTCGTCCGCAACGGCATCGGCGGCACGATGGTGTGGGAGCTGGCCGGGGACTACCGCTGGAACGCGGCGAAGGGCCAGTACGAGCCGGGGTCGACGCTGACGACCGCGATGTACGAGAAGTTCAAGTCGGCCGCCCCGTACGGCGCGAAGGTCTCGAACAAGGCGATGCCCACGAAGGCCGTCGACATCGGTGTGGAGTTCGGGGAGTTCAAGCTCGGCGACTCCAATTACCCGATCACGCCCAAGGTGAAGATCACCAACCGCACCAAGTCGGCCCTGCCGGGCGGTACGGAGTTCCAGTTCGACTACGCGACCGCCGCTCCGGGGAACGCCTCCGACCAGTCGGGCTTCGGCACGAAGGTGATCAGCAGCGACCACACCGGCTCCAACGTGGGCGGGCTGAAGGGCGACTTCCACCGGGTCTCGCTGAAGCTGCCGAGCTGGCAGGCACTGGCGCCGGGCGCCTCGGTGGAGCTGTCGTTCAACTACTACCTGCCGGTGTCCACGCCGTGGAACTGGACGGTGAACATCAACGGGACGACGTACGCCCTCGCCGGGGACCTGGCCCGCGGCACCACGCTGGTGGAACCGGGATCGGGCACCGGTCCCAGCCCGGACCCGACCAACCCGACACCGACGCCGACCCCGACGCCCGGCACCTGCACCGCGCCCGGCTGGAACTCCACCACGGAGTACGGCGGCAATAGTCAGGTCTCCCACAAGGGGCACTCGTGGAGGGCGAAGTGGTGGACCAAGGGCGAGGAGCCCGGGACCACCGGTGAATGGGGCGTGTGGCAGGACCTCGGCGCCTGCTGAGCCCCATGCTCTGACCGGCCCGGCGGCGGTGACGACGGCCCTTGCCCGCCGCCGGGCCTTCAACCCCCTCCTCTGGCAGGATGCGGGACATGACAACGATCCTGGTGACCGGCGGTACCGGAACCCTCGGCCGGCTCGTCGCGGAACGGCTGGAGGCGGACGGGCACGACGTGCGGGTGCTCAGCCGGCACGCGCAGCCGTACGCCGTGGACCTGCGCGAGGGCGGGCCCGCCCTCGACGCGGCCGTGTCGGGCGTGGACGCGATCGTGCACTGCGCGAGCACACCGCGCGGCGGGGACGAGAAGGCGGCGGCGCAGCTGATCGCGGCGGCGCGCGGGGCCGGCGTGGGACACCTCGTGTACATCTCGATCGTCGGGGTCGACCGGGTGCCGTTCGGCTACTACCGGAGCAAGTTCGCGGTGGAGAAGCTGATCGAGGAGTCGGGCCTCGGCTGGACGATCCTGCGGGCCACGCAGTTCCACGACTTGCTGGCGCGGGTGTTCGAGGTCCTGGCCAAGCCTCCGGTGATGCTGGTGCCGGCCGGGGTACGGGACCAACCGGTCGACGTGGCCGAGGTGGCGGACCGTCTGGTCGAGCTGGCCCTGGCCACTCCCGCGGGCCGGGTCCCGGACCTGGCGGGCCCCCAGGTGCGGGCGTTCGACTCCCTGGCCCGCGCGTACCTGAAGGCGACGGGCCGCAAGCGCCGGGTGGTGAGCGTCCCGCTGGCGGGCAAGGCGTACCGGGCCTTCCGGGCGGGCGGGCATCTGGCACCCGAGCGGGCGGTGGGGACGGGGACCTTCGAGGAGTATCTGGCGGTGCGCTTCGGGCGCTGAGCGGATGCGCCCGCGGGCCGGTGGAGCGATCCGCTGAGCGGATCCGCTAGCGGGCCGGTGGAGCGAACAGCTCCTCCTGGGCCCGGTCGCGCGCCGTCAGCAGGGCGCCCCTGAGCACCGCCGCGCCGCCCAGAGTGCTCGCCCGTACCTCCGTGGGCAGGGGTGACATGCGGACCAGGCGGTCCTGAACCCGGGCCGCCAGCTCCGGCCCGCCCGCCCGGCCGATCTCGCCTCCCAGGACCACGCAGCCGGGGTCCAGGACCGAGGTGACGGCCGCGGCGCCGAGGGCCAGGCGGTCGGTGAGGGTGTCCAGGAATCCGGCGTGCCCGGCCGAGTCCGCGGCCCGCACCGCCGTACGGACCAGCGTCGCCGCATGCGGTTCGCCCGCGGTCTCCGGCGCCGTCACGCCGTGCCGCGCCGCCAGTTCCGCGATCGCGGTCGCCCCCGCCAGCGAGTGGAAGCCGCCGTCGCAGTCCGTCGCGGACGGCAGGCCCGTGGTGCCCGGCACCGGCAGGAAACCGATCTCGCCCGTACCGCCCGAGGCGCCCCGGCGCAGCACGCCGTCCAGGACCACCGCGGCGCCGACTCCCATGCCGAGCCAGAGGAGGACGAAGGTGTCGCGGTCCGCCGCCGCGCCGTCCCGCTGCTCGGCCAGCGCCGCCATGTTGGTCTCGTTCTCGACGCTGATCCGCGCCTCGGGAAGCCGCTCCTGAAGCGCCGCCACCAGCCGCCGGTGCCACTCCGGCAGGCCCGTGGAGCTGCGCAGTTCACCCGTCGCGGGGTCGATCAGACCGGGCGCGCCGATGCCCACCGTGTGCGGCCGGTCCACGCCGGCCTCCTTCACCGCGCGCTCCACCAGGGCCACCGCCTGCTCGACCGCGGGACCCGTGCCCACGCCGCCGTCGATCGGCGCCGACGCCTCCGCCAGCACCCTGCCGACCAGGTCGGACACGGCCACCGCGACGCCCTCGGTGCGCACGTCGAGGGCCGCCAGATGGGCCCGGGCGGCGACGATGCCGTACACCTTGGCGTTGGGGCCGCGCCGCTGCTCCCCCGACTCCCCCACGACCTCGATCAGTCCGGCGGCGGTGAGGCGGTCGACGAGGTCGGCGACGCTCGGCCGGGACAGTCCGGTCAGCTCCTTCAGCCGCCCCGCCGTCAGCGGGCCCTCCCGCTGGAGCAGGCGCAGGGCGAGCCGGTCGTTGATGGCCCGGGCGGTGCTGGGGGATGCGGACATGCCGGGATCCTTCCAGATCGGCGGGGCCGTGCGCTGCGCGGCCATTGAGGGCCCCTATCTATCAGGCAAGCTTCCTGATAGTTTACGGCATCAACAGCCACAGGGAGGGGCCTGAGCATGAGTGACGTGGTCTACGACGGACGCGAGGTGAAGCGGGCGCGCTACGCCGTGGCCGCGGTTTTCACCGTGCACGGAGCCGTGGCCGGGTCGTTCGCGACCCGGGTGCCGTGGATCCAGGACCACGCGTCGGTGAGCGCGGGCCAGCTGGGGTTGGCCCTGGCCTTCCCCGCGCTCGGCGCCTCGGTGGCGATGCCGCTCGCCGGAAGCATCACCCACCGCTTCGGCGCCCGCACCGCCCTGCGCGCGCTGATGGCGCTGTGGACGCTCGCCCTGGTCCTGCCGTCCCTCGCCCCGAACCTGCTCACCCTCTGCCTCGCCCTGTTCGTCTTCGGCGCCACGGCGGGCATGGCCGACGTGGCGATGAACGCGCTCGGCGTCGAGGTGGAGAACCGCCTGGGCCGGTCGATCATGTCCGGGCTGCACGGCATGTGGAGCGCGGGCGCGGTCCTCGGCTCCCTCGGCGGCACCCTCGCCGCCCATCTCGGCACGGACGCCCGTGTCCACCACGCGCTGGCGGCGGCCGTGCTGACGGTTGCCGGAGTGGTCGCGTGCGCCTGGGTGCTCGACCTCCAGCCCGCCCAGGACGAGGAACCGCCGCCCCGGTTCGCGCTGCCGCCGCGCTCGGCGCTGCTCATCGGCGCGGTCGGATTCTGCGCGGTGTTCGCGGAAGGGGCGAGCCTCGACTGGTCGGCCGTCTACCTCCGTGACGAGCTGGGCAGTTCGGCCGGGCTGGCCGCCGCGTGCACCACGGCGTTCACGCTCACCATGGCCATCGCCCGGATCGCGGGCGACAAGGTGGTGGACCGGTACGGCGCCGTGCGCACCGTGCGCTCCGGCGGTGTCCTCGCCACCTTCGGCGGTCTGCTGATCGTCCTTGCGGACCATCCCGCCATAGCGATGACCGGGTTCGCCCTGGTGGGGCTCGGCATCGCGGTGGTCGTGCCGCTGTGCTTCGCGGCGGCGGGCCGCAGCGGCCCCAACCCCAGTCAGGCCATCGCGGGCGTCGCGACCATCACGTACACCTCGGGCCTGGTCGCGCCCAGCGCGATCGGGGGGCTGGCCCAGCTGACCAGCCTGGTGGTGTCGTTCGCCCTGGTGACGCTGTTGTCGACCGGCCTGGCCGGTTTCGCGGGCGTCCTGCGCACCGCCGAGCGCAAGCCCGCCCGGATCAACCGCCCGGACGCGGCCGTGCCCGACCCCCGGCCCTGAGGGCCGACGCGGGCGCCCGGACCTGAGCGCCGGACTGAGCGGATGATCGGCATCCGCTTCCACCCCTGACAATGGTCCGGACACCCGCACGCACGACCGAAAGCGAAACCGCACCATGGATCTTGGCGTCCGCTGGAAACTGCACGGCGACGGACGCACGCCGGCACCCGGAGCGGTGGTCCGGCCCGACGAACGGCTCTCCTGGCCGCGCACCGCCGGACTCGGCGCCCAGCACGTGGTGGCGATGTTCGGGGCGTCCTTCGTGGCCCCGGTGCTGATGGGCCTGGACCCCAACCTGGCGATCATGATGTCGGGCGTCGCGACCATGGTCTTCCTGCTCGCCACGCGCGGGCGGGTCCCCAGCTATCTGGGCTGTTCACTGTCGTTCGTGGGCGTGGCGGCGGTCATCCGCGCCGAGGGCGGCACCAGCGCCACCGTGACCGGCGCGGTCCTGGTCGTCGGGGTGGCGCTCTTCCTCGTCGGGGTCGCCGTCCAGCGCTTCGGGGCGCGGATCATCCACGCCGCGATGCCGCCGGTCGTCACCGGCGCGGTGGTCATGCTGATCGGCTTCAACCTCGCGCCGGTCACCGCGACCACCTACTGGCCGCAGGACCAGTGGACGGCCCTGCTGGTGATGCTGTTCACCGGTCTGGCCGTGGTCTGTCTGCGCGGTTTCTGGTCCCGGATCGCGATCTTCCTCGGCCTGCTCGTCGGCTACGGCGCCTCCTGGGCCTTCGACCGGATCTTCGGGAAGATCCACTCGATGGACGCGAGCGGCAAGGTCACCGACCACTGGCGCCTGGACCTGACCGCTGTCGGCCAGGCGGACTGGATCGGCCTGCCCGCCTTCCACGGCCCGTCCTTCGAGTGGTCGGCGATCCTGGTCGCCCTGCCCGTGGTGATCGCCCTGGTCGCCGAGAACGCCGGACACGTCAAGGCGGTCGGCGAGATGACCGGCGACGACCTCGACGACAAGCTCGGCACCGCGATCTCCGCCGACGGCGTCGGCTCGGTGCTCTCCACCGCGGTCGGCGGCCCGCCCACCACCACGTACTCCGAGAACATCGGCGTCATGGCGGCGACCCGCGTCTACTCCACGGCCGCCTACTGGGCCGCCGCCTGCTTCGCGCTGCTGTTCGGCCTGTGCCCGAAGTTCGGCGCGGTCGTGGCCGCGGTCCCGGGCGGCGTCCTCGGCGGCATCACGGTCATCCTGTACGGCATGATCGGCCTGCTCGGCGCGCAGATCTGGCTCAACGCCGGGGTGGACCTGCGCAATCCGCTGAACCTGGTACCGGCCGCCGCCGGCATCATCATCGGCGTCGGCAACGTCACCATGGAGTTCACCGACACCTTCGAGCTCAACGGCATCGCCCTGGGCACCCTGGTCGTCATCACCGGCTACCACGCCCTGCGCCTCTTCGCCCCGGCCCACCTCAAGACCCGGCAGCCGCTCCTGGACGAGGGCACCTCCTCCTACGACGACGCCAAGTCGTAGGCGTACGAAGGGCTGAACGTGCCCGGCGTCCCCTTGCAGCCGTCGGACTCCCCCGGCAGCTTGACCCACAGGTAGGCGTCGATCCGGGCCTCCCCGGTGCTCAGGGTGGGCGCCCGGCCGATCTTCCGTCCCGCCGGGTCGCACCACTGGCCGTCGGTCGGGGCGCCGTTGCCGTTGCGGCTGGTGTCGATCACGGCGCCGAGCGAGGCGGGGCCGCCGAGGGCGTCGAGGACCTGTCGGTCGTAGGCGCTCTCGTCGGCCGTGGTGTGGAAGTTGGAGACGTTGCTGAAGATGCCGTCGGAGGAGGCGGGCGAGGCGGCTCCGGCCTGCTTCAGCCAGCCCGCCTGCTTGGCGGGGGCGTGCCAGCCGGAGTGGCCGGCGTCGTAATAGACGCGGGCCTTGGGGTTGGCCTCCTTCAGGACGCGTCCCGCGCGGGCCAGCGAGGCGAAGCGGTCGGCCCGTTGGCCGACGGAGAGGCAGTCCGCCAGGGCGACGGAGTCGGGTTCCAGGACGACGATGACATCGCCGGAGCCGAGGCCCGCGGCGAAGCGGTCGATCCAGTCGTCGTAGGCGTCGAGGCCGGGCGCCCCGCCCTGGCTGGCCCCTCCGCAGTCGCGGTCCGGTATCGCGTACGCCACCACGACCGGCACCCGGCCGAGGCCGGCGCCGCCGGAGGTGACCGCGCGGACCCGGGCGGTGATGTTCTCCGGGGTGAAGTCGGCGAACCACACCGCGGCCGGCTGGGCGGCTATCCGGGACTGTATGACGCCGTGCCGCGGATCGCCGGTGTTCTCCCGCACCCAGTCCAGCACTTGGGATTCGGGGTGCCGGTACAGCCGAGTGGAGACGGCGGCCGTGCGCCGCTCGGGCTCGGTCCTGGTGGGCGAGGGTGTGGGGCTCGCCGCCCGCTTCTTCTTCGTCGGCGAGGGGGTGGCGGACGGCGACGCGCTGGGCGACGCGGACACCGGCGGCCGCACGGGCAGCGACTGCAGGCGCGGCGAGTGCGTCACCTCGGGGCGGGCCTCGTCGGAGCCGCCCTCCTCCTCCAGCGCCGAGATCATCCCGGTCGCGGTACCGACGGCGACCACGACCGAGGCCGCCACGACCATGGCGCCCCGCCGGGCGGACCGTCGCCGCCCCGACCTGCGCGCCGCCAGACGTCGGGCACGTTGCCCTGCCACTGCTCACTCCCCCCGTGGCGGGCGCGTTCCCCCGTTCTGGGGAAGCGTCGGGCCCGCCGACCCTCCCGCAACCCTAAAGCTGCGACTCTGCCCCCATGGCGCAATGCGAACAACTCACCACCCCCGTAGACGCGGTCGTCACGCGGATGCGCGCCCTGGACGCGGCCCTGCCCGCCCGGGACGGCGTCGCCGTCTTCAACCGCGTCTACCTGGCGGTGACCGAGGCGGTGGACCGGCGGATCGACGCGGGCCACTTCGCGGATCCGCGGGCCGCGGTCACGCTGGACGTGCGGTTCGCCGAGCGCTACCTCGCGGCGGTCGGCACGGTCGCCGACGAACCCCGCCCGCCCGCCTGCTGGCGGCCCCTGTTCCAGTTCCGCCGCCATCCCGGCGTACGACCGCTGCAGTTCGCGCTGGCGGGCATCAATGCGCACATCGGCCACGATCTTGCGCTCGCCGTCGTGGACGCCTGTCGTACCCTCGGCTGCGAACCGACCGATCTGGAGGACGAGTTCGACCGGGTGGGCGATCTCCTCGTCTCGCTGGAGGAGCGCATCCGCGAGGATCTGATGCCGGGCCCCGACCTGCTCCAGATCGCCGATCCGCTCACGCATCTGCTCGGCTCGTGGAGCCTGGAGCGGGCCCGGGACGCCACCTGGTCGGCGGCCCGGGCGCTGTGGGCGCTGCGCCGGCTCCCCGAGCTGGCCGGGGAGTTCACCGAACGGCTGGACACGGCCGTGGGGTTCGCGGGCCGCATGCTGCTCACCCCCCTGCCGGACTGACCCGGGGCGGTCAGTCCTCCGGCAGGTCAGTCCTCCGGCAGCTCCACCGGGGCGATCTCGTCGTACACGTCGCCCGGCCCGGGGTTGGTGGCGTCGGTCCCGCCGCCGAAGTGGTGCATGACGCCCCACACCGCGTTCAGCGCGGTCTGGATCGCGCCCTCGGCCCAGCCGGCCGTCCAGGAGATGTCGTCACCGGCGAGGAAGATGCCCCGCTTGTCCTCGGGCAGCCGGTCCTGCATGAAGTGCGTGAACAGGCGCCGCTGGTAGCGGTAGTGGCCGGGCAGGTTGGCCTTGAACGCGCCCATGAAGTAGGGCTCGTTCTCCCAGGAGACGGTCACCGGGTTGCCGATGATGTGCTTGCGGATGTCGACCTTCGGGTAGATCTCGCCGAGCGACTTCAGCATGACCTCCATCCGCTCGTTCGCGGACAGCGGCAGCCACTTCAGGCTGTCGTCGCACCATGTGTACGACAGGCAGATGACGGCGGGCTTGTCCGGGCCGTCGTCGAGCAGGTACGTCCCGCGCGTCATCCGGTCGGTGAGGGTCATCGACATGACGTCCCGGCCGGTCTCCTCGTCCTTGTCCAGCCAGAACGGCCGGTCCACGGGCACGAACAGCTTGGAGCTCTCCATGTAGTGGGTGCGCTCGATGGCGGTCCAGTGGTCGATCGGGAAGAGCGAGTCGTCGCAGGCGATCTTGGAGAGCAGCATCCAGGACTGCGCGGTGAAGATCGCGGCCTGGTAGGTGCGGATGTCGCCGTCGGCGTCGGTCACCGTGATCCGGTTGCCCGCGGTGCGGTTCAGCCGGGTCACCGCCGGGCGGGGGGCGCGGTTCTCGTGCAGGCTCGCCAGCGAGGTGCCGTAGGGCCAGTGCACGATCTTCTCCGGCTCGCGCTCCCACAGGCGCAGCGGCAGCTGCTGGGAGCCGCCGACGATGCCGCGGTGGTGGTCGTCGGCCTCGGTGTAGACGACGCGCAGGATCTCCAGGATGGAGTTGGGGAAGTCGGTGTCCCAGCCGCCGGTGCCGAAGCCGACCTGACCGAAGATCTCGCGGTGCCGGAAGGACTTGAAGGCCTCGGAGTCGCAGAGGAAGCCGTAGAAGGTCTGGTTGTCGAGCTTCTCGACGAGCTGCGCCCAGATCTCGCGGATGCGCGGGACGTCCCGCTCGCGCATCGCGCGGTTCATGTCGGAGAAGTCGGCGCCCTCTTCGAGGCACTTGTTCCAGGCCGCGGCGACGTCCCGGTACACCTGGGGCAGGTCGTCGACGCTCTCGGCGTAGTGCGACTCGCCCTTGAGGTCGACCACGGTCGACGGGGTGGACTCGGCGAGCGGGTTGGGGAAGGGCCGGGTCTCGAGGCCCACCAGGTCGATGTAGTGCTGCAGGGCGGTGGAGGACGGCGGGAAGCGCATCGCGCCCATCTCGGCCGTGAGGCCTTCGGTGCCCGGGCCGTCGAAGCCGACGGTGCGCAGCCGGCCACCGATCTGGTCGGCCTCGTAGACGACGGGCTTCAGGCCCATCTTCATCAGCTCGTAGGCGGCCACGATGCCGGACAGACCGCCGCCGATCACCGCGATCTCGGTGCCGTGCTCGGTCGCGGGTATCTGGCCGAGGCCGGCCGGGTGGGCGAGGAAGTCGTCGTACGCGTACGGGAAGTCCGGCCCGAACATGGTGATCGGCGGCTGCTGCTCGTCGGCGTGCTGGACGGCGGTGGGCACCGTGGACGTCATGGGGTACGGACTCCTTGCGAAAGCTGAGAAAGCAGAGAAAGCAGAGGGGGGAGATTCAGACGAGGGACCCATACAGGCCGGGGCGGCGGTCCTGGAGGTACGGGTTGGCCTCGCGGGCGGCGGCGAGGAACGCGGGGTCGGTGTCGGCGAACACCAGCTCCTCACCGCGTCCGGCGCGGGCGCGGGCGACGCCGTCGGGACCGGCCAGGGCGGAGAGGCCGATGAACTCGAACTCCCCTTCCCGGCCGGCCCGGTTGACGTAGGCGACGTACATCTGGTTCTCGAAGGCACGCACCGGGATCATCGACTCGGCGACGAACTGGAACGGGTGCATCTGCGCCGTGGGCACCACCAGCAGGTCGGTGCCGGCCAGGGCGTGGGCGCGCACGTTCTCCGGGAACTCGACGTCATAGCAGATCAGGATGCCGACGCGGAGGCCGTTCAGCTCCGCCTGCACCACCTGCCGCTCCCCCGGCGTGAAGTGGTCGCGCTCGAAGCAGCCGAAGAGGTGGGTCTTGCGGTAGTTGGCCTGCCGGGTGCCGTCGGCGGAGATCAGCTGCGCGGAGTTGTACACGGTCTCGCCGTCCCGCTCGGGGTAGCCGTAGGCGAGGGCGAGACCGTGCCGCGAGGCGATCTCCGCGACGGCGTCCGCGCTGTCCCCGTCGGCGGGCTCGGCGAGCCGCGCGATGCCGTCGCCGATCGCGTACCCGGTCAGGAACATCTCCGGCGTGATGAGCAGCCCGGCACCCGCTGCGGCGGCACGGCCCGCGGCCTCGTCGAGCACCTTGAGGTTCTCGGCGACCGAGCCGGGGCGGCCGGAGCTCTGGAGCAGGGCGGTGCGCATGCGTGATCCTCACCGGGCGGAAGGGGGTTCAAGGGGTCCTCTAGACGGTACGGTCGCCGCGCTCGGCCGGACAAGCAGGAGCCGTTGCGCGCTCGTGAGCGGAACGTTGCGTGCTCCGCGGCCGAGGCGGCGATTCGTTGCGCGGTCAGCGCCGCGCCTTGGCGGCCGCCCCTCTGATCACCGCCCCCACCAGGTACGGCAGCGCGAACAGGGCGAACACCGCGCCGTGGGAGGCGTGGTCGCCGGCCACCGCGTAGGCGCCGTAGACCAGGACCGTCAGCAGTTCCGTGCCCAGGCCCGCGACCGAGGTGAGGGTGGCCCGGCCGCCCTCCTCGATGCGGTGCTGGAGGCGGACGTCGGCGAGGACGGTCGCCAGCTGGAAGCCCGCGAAGGCCACGGCGATCAGGGCGAGGCCGGCCGGGGTGCGGGTGAGCGCGCCGAGCGCCAGGGCGACGGCGGAGGCCGCGATCAGCCAGGTGAAGCCGGTCGTGCCGAGGCGTTCCGCGGGGCCCGCCAGCAGGCTGACGGCGGTGACCGCGGCCCAGATCAGCAGGAGCGCGTAGGGCACGAACCCGTCGGGCACGCCGGTCTCCCGGACCAGCAGCGGCGAGTACTCGTCGAGGGCGCTCCACACGCAGGCCACCGCCGGGACGAGCAGCAGCGCCCCGCGCAGCGAGCGGTCCGTGCGGGCGGTGGCGAGACCGGTGCGCAGGGTCGCCGCCCAGCCCTCGTCGTCGCCCTTCCGGTTCCGGTCCTCCGGGAACCGGGTCGCCGTCAGCGCGGCCAGCAGACACACGGCGACGCTCGCCGCGCCCACGGCCCGGTAGCCGCCGAGCGCGAACACCGGACCGGCCGCCGCCATCGCGGCCATGACGCCCAGCAGCCCCGCCGCCCGGGCCCGGCCCATGACGCGGGCGTAGCGGTCGGCGGCGCCGTGCCGGTCCAGTTCGTCGTAGACCAGGGCCTCCATGGCGCCGGAGCCCAGCGCGCCGCTGATGCCCCACAGGACGAAGCCGGCCGCGAAGGCCCCGTACGAGGGGATGAGCACCCACAGGGCGAAGCCGGCCGCGCTGAGCAGCGGGCCGAGCCACAGCAGCGCCCGGCGGGAGACGGCGTCGGCCCAGGCGCCGGAGGGCACCTCCAGGACGACGCCGGTGATCGACCACAGGGCGAACAGCGAGGAGATCTGCCACAGCGACAGCCCGCTGTCGGCGAAGAGCAGGGCGTACAGCGGGTAGAGCAGGACGAGATCGTCGAGGAACGCGTAACCGTACAGCGTGCGAGTGAGCCGTCGAAGGCTGCCGGTGGTGGCGGGCACGCGCGCGGGTGAGAGTGTCATGAGGCCTTCCCTGAGGGGCGGATCGGACGCGGGGTACGGCGTCCGCGGCGGCCCTCGGGAGGCACGACGGGTTATGGATCAATGTCGCCAGGTCATGGCTCGATACTAGGCCGACTCGGCCCTCTCGTGCAGGTAGAATTCACGAGCACCGGCCTGGCCTGCATCGACGAGCACTCGGTCCTCGTGGTCGCGGCGCGCGACGCGCTCTGGCAAGGGCCCGGCCGATGCCCTGGACGCGTCCTTCGGACGGGGCCCATCGCCGCGTACGCCCGGCTGATCGGCGGCGCGGACGTCATGGCGTCCGGCCCCGGCCGCTGGCGCAGGGCTCTCCGCTGCCGGGCTTTCGGGTAGCGAGGGCGGAGAGCGCCCGCGAGCTCGTCCTGACGGCCGCCACCCCTACTCGGTCTACGCGCTGATCTTCCGCATCGACGAGGCGGCCCCGGGGCGATACCTGCGTCAAGAAGACCGGGTGGGGGCGCCCCGGCTAGGTGGGCGAGCCCGAGGAGAACCGCCTCAGCAGCGGCGAGAGCACCAGGACCGACTTGGTCCGCTCCACGAACGGCTCCCCGGCGATCCGCTCCAGCACCCGCTCGAAGTGGCGCATGTCGGAGGCGAAGACCTGCACGACCGCGTCCGCGTCACCCGTGACGGTGGACGCGGCCACGACTTCCTGATAGCGCTCGAGCCCTCGCCGGATGGTGTCCGGCGAGGTGTTGTGCCGGCAGTAGATCTCGACGAACCCCTCGGTCTCCCAGCCGAGCGCCGACGGGTCCACCCGTACCGTGAATCCGGTGATGGCGCCGGTGGCGCGCAGCCGGTCCACGCGCCGCTTGACGGCGGGCGCGGACAGGCCGACGAGCTGCCCGATGTCCGCGTAGGAGCGGCGGGCGTCCTCGGCGAGGGCGTGCACGATGCGTTCGTCGAGATCGTTCAGCACTGCGGGTGGTTCACTTCACTTCTGACACGGCAAGACGGGAACGGCGGTAGCCGTACAGGAAGTAGAACACGAGACCGGCCGCCATCCAGCACCCGAAGACCACCCAGGTCACGGTGTCGAGGCTGAACATGTTGTACGCGCAGAACGCGAAGCCGAGGACGGGCAGCACCGGACCGAACGGCACCTTGAAGGTCCGCTCCAGCTCCGGACGCCGGTAGCGCAGGACGATCACCGCGATGTTGACCAGCGCGAAGGCGAACAGCGTGCCGATGCTGGTGGCGTCGACGAGCTTGCCGAGCGGGATCATCGCGGCGAGGACACCGCAGAACGCGGAGACGAGGATCGTGTTCAGACGCGGGGTGCCGGTCTTGCGGTCCACCTTGCCGAGCGCCTTGGGCACCAGGCCGTCGCGGGACATCGCGAAGAGGATGCGGGTCTGGCCGTACAGCACCGTGAGGACCACGGACGCGATGGAGATGACCGCGCCGAGCGCGAGCAGGGTGCCCCAGAAGGACTGGCCGCTGACGTCGGTCATGATCGCCGCGAGGGAGGCCTCGGAGCCCTCGAACTTCGTCCAGTTCCAGGCGCCGACGGCGACGGCGGCGACCAGGACGTACAGCGCGGTGACGATGATCAGCGAGAGCATGATCGCGCGCGGCAGGTCCTTCTTGGGGTTCTTGGCCTCCTCACCGGCGGTGGAGGCGGCGTCGAAGCCGATGTAGGAGAAGAACAGGGTGGCACCGGCGGCGCTGACGCCCGCCATGCCGAGCGGCATGAAGTCCTCGTAGTTGCCGGACTTGAAGCCCATGAAGCCGACCGCGCAGAACAGCACCAGCGCGGCGATCTTCACCGCGACCATGATCGTGTTGGCGCGTGCCGACTCCCGGACGCCGCCGAGCAGGAACACCATCGCCAGCACGACGACGAGCAGCGCGGGCAGGTTGATGATGCCGCCCTCGCCCGGCGCCGAGGAGAGCGCGGAGGGGATGGTGACACCGATCGTGCCGTCGAGGAGTTCGTTGAGGTACTCGCCCCAGCCGACCGCGACGGCGGCCACGGAGACGCCGTACTCCAGCACCAGGCACCAGCCGCAGACCCAGGCGACGAGTTCGCCCATCGTTGCGTACGCATACGAGTACGAGGACCCGGCGACCGGGATGCTGCCCGCGAGCTCGGCGTAGGACAGGGCCGAGAACAGCGCCGTGAGACCCGCTATGACGAAGGCGAGGGTGACCGCGGGACCGGCCTCGGGGACGGCGTCGCCGAGGACGACGAAGATGCCGGTGCCGAGGGTGGCACCGATGCTGATCATGGTGAGCTGCCACAGGCCCAGGGAGCGTCTGAGCGACCCTCCCTCGCCCTGGCCACCCTCCTCGACCAGGGCTTCCACGGGCTTGCGTCGCATCAGGCGCGCGCCGAGCCCCGGGGACGCGGGGGCGGTCTTGCCTGGATCGTGCGGGGGTGCGCCTTGGTCGAGCACGCGCTGGCTCCTTCATCGCTGCCGGTCAGGGCGGCAGGGACCAGGCGGCACCCCTTCGAAGCAGGGACCCACCGAGCGGGGTCCCCGCCACGCCACGTACGAGGCGACAGCCTATGAGGTGGGGCGTTGCTGATGAAATGCAGCAACCTTGCGCATACCCGCATGATCATTGCGTGCATCGGGCCTGGGTGGGTGTTCGTTGCACGGCGGCTGTCGACCATTGCGCGAGGGCCTTGGGGAGGGGCTTTGGCGAGGGCTTCCAGGTGGGCATGCAGAACGGCCCCCGCCGTTCCCGGAAGGGGAACGACGGGGGCCGTACGAGAGGCAGGAAGGGTCAGCTCCAGCTGGCGTGCAGCGCCTTGCCCTCGGCGTAGCCGGCGGCGCTCTGGACGCCGATGACGGCCTTCTCGGCGAACTCCTCCAGGGAGCCGGCGCCGGCGTAGGTGCAGGAGGAGCGGACGCCCGCGATGATCGAGTCGATCAGGTCCTCCACGCCCGGCCGGGCCGGGTCGAGGAACATCCGCGAGGTGGAGATGCCCTCCTCGAACAGCGCCTTGCGGGCCCGGTCGTAGGCCGACTCCTCCGACGTACGGTTGCGCACCGCGCGCGCGGAGGCCATGCCGAAGGACTCCTTGTACGCCCGCCCCTGGGCGTCGTGCTGGAGGTCGCCCGGGGACTCGTAGGTGCCCGCGAACCAGGAGCCGACCATCACGTTGGACGCACCGGCCGCGAGGGCCATCGCCACGTCGCGCGGGTGCCGGACACCGCCGTCCGCCCACACGTGCTTGCCGTACTTCTTCGCCTCGGCGGCGCACTCCAGCACCGCGGAGAACTGCGGGCGGCCGACGCCGGTCATCATGCGGGTGGTGCACATGGCACCGGGTCCGACGCCGACCTTGATGATGTCGGCACCGGCCTCGATGAGATCGCGGACGCCCTCGGCGGCGACGATGTTGCCGGCCACGATCGGCACCTGCGGGTCGAGCGCGCGGACCAGCTTGATCGCGCTGATCATCGACTCCTGGTGGCCGTGCGCGGTGTCGATGACGAGCGTGTCCACGCCCGCGTCGAGCAGTTGCTTGGCCTTGCCCGCCACATCGCCGTTGATGCCGACGGCGGCGGCGATGCGCAGCTTGCCGTCCGCGTCCACGGCCGGGGTGTAGAGCGTGGCCCGCAGGGCGCCCTTGCGCGTCAGGATGCCGGCCAGCTTGCCGTCCGCGTCCACGGCGGGGGCGTAGCGGCGGTTGTGGTGGTCGAGGGTGTTGAAGGCCTCGCGCGGGTCGATGCCGGCGTCGAGCAGCAGCAGGTCGCGGGACATGACGACCTCGAGCTGGGTGAAGCGGTCCACGCCGGTGAGGTCGGCGTCGGTGACCACGCCCACCGGCTTGAAGTCGTCGTCGACGACGACACCGGCGTTGTGCGCGCGCTTGGGCAGCAGGGCGAGGGCGTCGGCGACCGTCTGGTGCGGGGACAGCACGATGGGGGTGTCGAGGACCAGGTGACGGCTCTTGACCCAGGTGACGACCTCGGTGACGACGTCGATCGGGATGTCCTGCGGGATGACCACCAGACCACCGCGCCGGGCCATCGTCTCCGCCATGCGGCGGCCGGCGATGGCGGTCATGTTGGCGACGACGAGCGGAATCGTGGTGCCCGTGCCGTCAGGGGCACTGAGGTCCACCGCCTGCCGGGAACCGACCGCGGAGCGGCTCGGCACCATGAAGACGTCGTCGTACGTCAGGTCGTACGGGGGCTGGATGTCATTGAGGAAACGCACGTGCTGCACATCCCAGTCGATCAGAGGTGGCCCCCGGACAGGTCAGCCAGGGGGAAAGAGCACGTACTTCATTCTCCCATGACGACCGGAATGCCATACACGGTCTCTTCGTCCAGGCTGGTCAGAGGCGCTTAGGAGGATCCTCCAAGGGCGAGCGCCGCGGTGACGGCCGAGGCGGACGAGAAGACCTCGCGGGCGGTCTCCCACTCCGCGGGCCGGGCCTCGGCATACGGCTCCCAGTTCCGTACGACGATCACGGCCGGGCCCTCGGGCCACAGGCCGGGATCGGAGAGGACGTCGGCCAGCGCATCCCAGTTGCGGCCGAAGTGTTCCGGCAGCCCCAGGTCCCGCAGGCACCGGTCCATCAGGCCCGCCTTGTCGGTGACCCCGGCGAGGTCCAGTGTGGCCAGGACTTCCGTCATCTCCCCACCGCCCTGAACGAGTCGTGCCGGTCGTCGGGAACGGGGGACGGACCGCGGCGGCATCGCGTCGACGCGGCCACGGCCGCCCCCTGCTGATCTTCCGTCAGATTCCGTCCGGGTCGGACCTGTTGAGCGCGGGCTTGGGCGGGGGCCCGGCCGTCATCAGCACGTCCGCCGCCGAGGTGTCGGTCACCAGGCTGGTGACGAGCCCGGACCGCAGCACGGCGTCGATCGCGGACGCCTTGCGCGCCCCGCCCGCTATGGCGACCACCTCGGGGATACGGCGGAGCTGGTCCGCCTTGACGGTGATGCACCGCTCGCCGAGGTCCCGCCCGACCCGGCGGCCGTCGGCGTCGAAGAGGTGCGCCGACATCTCGGCGGCGACCCCGAGCGAGGCGTAGTGCGCCCGCTCCTGGTCGCTGAGCATGTCGTGCACCGTGGAGATGCCCGGCTCCCAGGAGCCGATGGAGACGCAGGCGACCGTGACCTTGTCGAAGTACTCGAAGGCCCGGGCGATCCCGGTCTGGTTGCGCAGCGCCGCCGCGGTGGCCACGTCCGGCAGCAGCATCGGCGCGTAGATCGGGTGCGCGTCACCGCCCGAGACCTGGGCCGCCCGGCGCACCGCCTCCACCGAGCCGCGCTCGGCGGTCCCGGCGTCGTACACGCCGGTCAGCTGCACCACCGTGCACGGCGGCAGCCGGTCGAGCGCGGCCGCCATGTGGATGGTGGAGCGGCCCCAGGCCAGGCCCAGGACATCACCTTCGTTCACCAGTTCGCCGAGCAGATCGGCGGCCACTTCTCCCAGGTTCTCCGGGTCGGGAGAGTCCTGGGCCTCCGCCGGCGACTCGACCACGACGGCGTGCCTGAGGCCGTAGCGGGCCCGCAGCGCGTCCGAGCGCTCGGCGTCCAGCTCGGCGGGGACGCGGATCTCGATACGCACGAGATCCCTCTCGAGGGCGGTCTCCAGGACCCGGGCCACTTTGAAGCGGCTGACGCCGAACTCCTCGGCGATCTGGATCTTGGATTTTCCCTCGAGGTAGAAGCGGCGGGCCATGGCCGCCGCCTGCACCAGCTCAGCGGGTCCCATCCGCATGGCTGACCGGCCCGCCGACATACCCGACACGGCGATCTCCTCACTACTGTTCACACTCTGGATTCGCCGTTCATCCTTGCAGATCCGGCGCACCGGATCCGCCCTGATGGGCGCCGTTCACGTTCCCTTGGCTCAGTGGTCGCATGCCCAGGCCGCGGTCTTGGTCACTCCTTCCGCCTGGGCCCGCAGCGCGCGGACCGCCTCGGCGGGATCCGCCGCCCCGTACACCGCGGAACCGGCCACGAAGACGTCCGCGCCCGCCTCCGCGCACCGCTCGATCGTCGTGGCCGAGACCCCGCCGTCCACCTGAAGCCACAGCTCGAGCCCGTGCTTGCTGATCAACTCGCGGGTGCGGCGAATCTTCGGGAGCATGATGTCGAGAAACGCCTGACCCCCGAAACCGGGTTCGACCGTCATGATCAGCAGCATGTCGAGCTCGGGGAGCAGGTCCTCGTACGGCTCGATGGGCGTCGCGGGCTTGAGCGCCATGGAGGCTCGCGCACCCTTGGCCCGGATCTCCCGGGCCAGCCGCACCGGAGCGGCGGCCGCCTCGACATGGAAGGTGACCGAACCGGCCCCCGCTTCTACGTACTGGGGCGCCCACCGATCGGGGGCCTCGATCATCAGATGGCAGTCCAGCGGAGTGTCCGTCGCACGGGCCAGCGACTCTACGACCGGCACACCGAGCGTGAGGTTCGGGACGAAATGGTTGTCCATGACGTCGACGTGGAGCCAGTCGGCTCCTTCGACCGCCTTCGCCTCGTCCGCAAGGCGGGCGAAATCGGCGGACAGGATGCTGGGGTTGATCTGCACGGCCATGACCCAACTCTGCCACGCCCCGCGGGGGATCGTCGTGGCGCCCCTTACCGGGGGCTCCGGTGCGTGGGATCCTTGCGGCCCCGGGGGTGGCGATGACTGAAAAGCGTGGGATTGCGCATCTCGTCTGCGGGCGGCGGGCCAAGTGGGTCGTCCTGGTGCTGTGGCTCATCGTGCTGTTCCTTACGGCGCCGTTCGCCCAGAAGCTCACCGACGCCCAGGACAATGACGCCGCCTCCTGGCTGCCCGGCTCCGCCGAGTCCACCCAAGTCCTGCAGATGTCCGAGGACTTCAGGCCGGAGCAGATCCCCGCCATCGTCATCTACGCCCGGGACGGCGGACTCACGGCCGGCGACCGAGACGCGATCGAGGCGGACGTGCGGGAGCTGAAGCAGCTCACCGCGCACGGGATCCGCGGCGACGAGACCCGGGGGCCCACCTACGACCGGGAGACCGATCCGCGGGCGGCCCAGGTGTACGTGCCGATCACGATGGACGAGAAGGGCTGGGAGCAGATCTCGCCCGCGGTCGACGACATCCGGGCCGTCACCGGTGAGGGCGGCGGCGGCCTCGCCGTGCACATCACGGGTCCGGGCGGCACCTCCGCCGACTTCTCCGAGGCCTTCGAGGGCATCGACTCCACGCTGCTGCTGTCGGCCATGGCGGTCGTCATCGTGATGCTGCTGATCACCTACCGCAGCCCGACGCTGCTGGTGGTCCCGCTGCTCTCCGTGATCGCCGCCCTGCTCACCGCGCAGGCCCTCATCTACTTCCTCGCGGAGCACGCCGGCCTGACCGTGAACGGCCAGAGCGCGGGCATCCTGACCGTGCTGGTCTTCGGCGCGGGGACGGACTACGCCCTGCTGCTCGTCGCCCGGTACCGGGAGGAGTTGCGCTCCCACGAGGACCGGCACGAGGCGATGGCGCTGGCCCTGCACCGCGCGGGCCCGGCGGTGATCGCCTCCGGCGCCACCGTCGTGCTGAGCATGCTGGTGCTGCTGGCCGCCGAGATGAACTCCACCAGAGGCCTCGGACCGGTCGCGGCGATCGGGGTCGCGGTCGCGCTGCTGGCCATGATGACGCTGTTCCCGGCCCTGCTGGTGATCTGCGGCCGGTGGATCTTCTGGCCGGCGATCCCGCACCTCGGCGCCCCCAACCCGCACGAGCGGGGCCTGTGGGCCCGCATGGGCCGCCGTATCTCCGTGCGGCCGCGCATGGTGTGGGCGGTCACGGCGGCGGTCCTCGCCCTGTGCTCCCTCGGCCTGATCCAGCTGCGCGCCGAGGGCATCAGCAACGCGGACGCCTTCACCGGCACCCCGGACTCCATCACCGGCCAGCAGGTCTCGGAACGCTACTTCCCCGCTGGCAGCGGCGATCCCCTCGTCATCATCAGCAACCAGGACCGGGCCGAGGAGGTCGGCCGGGCGGTGGCGGACACCCCGGGCGTGGTCCCGGAGTCCCTGGGCCTGCCACCGGGCACCGAACCGTCCTTCGAGGGCAAGGTGCTGTTCGAGGCGACCATGTCCGACCCGGCCGACAGCGAGGCCGCCAAGCAGACGGTGGAGCGGGTCCGGAACGCGGTGCACGCGGTGCCGGACGCCGACGCCCAGGTAGGCGGCGGTACGGCGGCCCTGCTGGACATGGACAAGGCGACCACGCACGACAACCTGCTGATCATTCCGCTGGTGCTGATCGTGGTGCTGCTGATCCTGTGCGTCCTGCTGCGCGCCCTGATCGCCCCGCTGCTGCTGATCGGCACGGTGATCCTGTCCTTCGCGGCGGCCCTGGGCATCAGCGCGCTCGCCTTCCGGCACCTCTTCGACTACGCGGGCGAGTCCACCGACTTCCCGCTGTTCGTCTTCGTCTTCCTGGTCGCCCTGGGCATCGACTACAACATCTTCCTGACCACCCGGATCCGCGAGGAGTCGGCCCGCCAGGGCACCCGGGCGGGCGTGGTGACCGGCCTCGCCGCGACCGGCGCGGTCATCACCTCGGCCGGCCTGGTCCTGGCCGGGACCTTCGCCGCCCTCGGCACGCTCCCGATGGTCGCCTTCGCGGAGATCGGCTTCGCGGTGGCGCTCGGCGTCATCCTGGACACCTTCGTCGTGCGCTCGATCCTTGTCCCGGCGCTGTTCATGGACGTCGGCCCGAAGGTGTGGTGGCCGCACCGGCTGGCGAAGGAGGACGGCGGCGTCGGTCCCGCCGAGGCGGCGGAACCGATGGCTCGGCCGGCCGGACCTTGAGCCGCCCGGCCGGTCAGGCGGTGCGGCGGATCAGCGCCAGATACATCGCGTCCGTGCCGTGCACGTGCGGCCACAGCTGGACGTCGGGCCCGTCGCCCAGGTCCGGCACGCCGGGCAGCAGCGGGCGGGCGTCGATCAGCTCCGCGCCCGGGTGCTGCTTGAGCATGTCGTCGACGACGGCACGGGTCTCGGCGAGATGCGGGGAGCAGGTGGCGTAGCCGACGACCCCGCCGACCCGCACGGAGTCGAGGGCGGTGCCCAGCAGGCCCCGCTGCAGTGGGGCGAACCCGTCGAGGTCCTCGGGCCTGCGCCGCCACCGCGCCTCCGGCCGCCGCCGCAGGGCGCCGAGACCGGTGCACGGTACGTCCATCAGCACGCGGTCGAAGGAGCCGGGCCGCCACGGCGGCCGGGTCCCGTCGGCGGCGATCACCTGGTACGGCCCGGGGTTGCCGGCGAGCGCCTTGGCCACAAGGCCGGCCCGGTGCGGCTGCTTCTCGGAGGCGAGCAGCACGGCCCCGCGCTCGGCGGCGAGCGCACCGAGCAGCGCCGCCTTGCCGCCCGGCCCGGCGCATCCGTCGAGCCACTTGGTGTCGGGCCCGTCCAGGGGCGCGTTGGCGAGCGCGAGGGCGACGAGCTGGCTCCCCTCGTCCTGCACCCCGGCCCGCCCTTCGCGTACGGCCTCGATGGCGCCGGGTTCACCGCCCTCGGCCAGCCTCACCGCGTACGGCGACCAGCGCCCCGCCACCGCGGCCTCCTCGCCGAGCAGCTCCTCGGTGGTGGCCCGCCCCGGCCGGGCGACCAGGGTCACCTCGGGCCGCTCGTTGTCGGCCTCCAGCAGTCGCTCGATCCCGGCGCGTCCCCCGCCGAGCGCGTCCCACAGCGCGGAGACGACCCAGCGCGGGTGCGAGTGCACGACGGCGAGATGGTCCTCGGGGTCGTCGTCGTAGGGCGGCGCGACCCGCTCGATCCACTCGTCGAGATCGTGCTGGGAGACCTTGCGCAGCACGGCGTTCACGAACTTGGCCCGCCCGTCGCCGAGAACGACCCGGGCGAGCTCGACGGAGGCGGACACGGCGGCGTGCGTCGGGATCCGGGTGCCGAGGAGCTGGTGCGCGCCGAGGCTGAGCACATCGAGCACCGGCGGGTCGACCTCCCTCAGCGGCCGGTCGACGCAGGCGGCGATGACGGCGTCGTACGTCCCCTGCCGGCGCAGCGTCCCGTACACCAGCTCGGTCGCGAGGGCCGCGTCCCGCCCGTCGAAGTCCCCTTGCTCCCGTGCCTTGCGCAGCAGCGGCGGCAGGACGAGGTTGGCGTACGCGTCCCGCTCGTCCACGGCCCGCAGGGCCTCGAAGGCGAGGAAGCGGACGGGGTCCTTCTTGGGCCGCCGGTAGGGCTTGCCGGGTCTACCGGGCCGACGGGTGGTGTCGCTCACGAAAAAGGTGCTCCGCGTTGCTGGATGACATGTGCTGGACGTGCGTGTCCAGCGTACGTCGCACCGGGCGCCCGGTGCGCGGCCCGGTCAGGCCCCGAGCAGCTCGCCGTCGGCGATCCGCACCCCGCGCGCCCAGTCGGCCGCCCGCATCGGCTTCTTGCCCTGGGCCTGCACCCACAGCAGCTCGACGGCGTACGAACCGGTGCCGACGTGCACGCTGTTCTTGCCCACCGCGAGCGCGCCCGGGGCGAGATCGGTCCGGTCCGGCACCGGCTGGACCTGGATGAGCTTGAGCCGCTCCCCGCGGAAGACGGTCCAGGCACCGGGCGCCGGGGTGCAGCCGCGCACGACCCGGTCGACGCGCAGGGCGGGGGCGCTCCAGTCGATGCGGGCGTCCTCCACATTGACCTTCGGCGCCAGGCTGATGCCCTCGCCCGGCTGCGGTACGGCCTTCAGCGAGCCGTCCTCGATCCCGTCCATGGTCGCGGCGAGCAGCCCGGCGCCCGCGAAGGCGAGCCGGGTGAGCAGGTCGCCGCTGGTGTCGGTGGGCCGGACCGTCTCGGTGACGGTGCCGTAGACGGGCCCGGAGTCGAGGCCCTCCTCGATGAGGAAGGTGGAGGCGCCGGTGATCTCGTCCCCCGCCATGATGGAGTGCTGCACGGGCGCGGCCCCGCGCCAGGCCGGCAGCAGGGAGAAGTGCAGGTTGACCCAGCCATGGGCCGGGATGTCGAGGGCGACGCGCGGCAGGAGCGCGCCGTAGGCGACCACCGGGCAGCAGTCCGGCGCGATCTCCCGCAGCCGCTCCAGGAACTCCGGGTCGCGCGGCTTGACGGGCTTCAGCACCTCGATCCCGGCCTCCTCGGCCCGCTCGGCCACCGGAGAGGCGAGGAGCCTGCGTCCCCGCCCGGCGGGGGCGTCGGGCCGGGTGACGACAGCGGCCACCTCATGCCGCCCGGAGGCGAGAAGAGCGTCCAGGGCGGGAACGGCGACCTCGGGGGTACCGGCGAAGACGAGCTTCATGGGTGGGTGCGGGCCTCTCGGTCGGGATGGGTCGGGCAGCACACCAGTCTATTGGGGGACGGCCGCCCTCCGGCGGCCGACGGCCCCGCACCCCCCGGCGCACGCATATGCCGGTACGCCCCCTCTGCGTGACCAGCGGAGCGCCTACGCGTTGGTCAAGAAAGAGTTGACCCCTATGGGCCGCACATCGCGCGGCCCACTCCTTTTCAACGCCGGTTCGAGAGGCTTGTTCATGGCCGACCACGCAACCCACGACGCCCAGGCTCGGGCCAGCCTGCACTTGCTGGTGCGGGACATCGAGCGGGTCCGCCGGCAGGTGGACGCACTGCGCACGCTCACCGCCCAGTTGGGCAACGTCTACCGCCCGCGCCGCTCCGGCCCGTCCACGGGCTTCGTCGTCTACGGACGTGCCCCCGCCCCGACGGTACGTCTCGCCCAGGAGCTGCGGGACAGCGTCGAGACCCTGGTGACGGCGGCCGTGGACTTCGACCGCTCACTCGGCTTCTCGTGGGACGCGGTGGGCTCCGCCCTCGGCGTGACCAAGCAGGCGGTCCACCGCCGCTACGGCTCCCGCCGCGCCGTGACCCAGGCGGCGGCCGAGGCGGAGCGCACGACGGAGGCGGCGAGCACCCGCACGGTGAGCGTCAACACGGGCATCCCGTCGGTCCCCACGGTCCCCGCGGCGCGGTCGATGCCGACCCAGCCGACGGCCACGACTCCCGCCCTCCGAGAAGACCCCCGCCCCCCAGCCTTCCCGTCCCCCCGCAACGGCTGACGCCCCCGCCCACCACGCCCCCGCCCTCCGACACCGGGAGGCCGGGGGCGCGATCGTCTCCGGCCGACATCAGCCACCGCGGGCGGGCATCGCCTCACATCCGACGCCGCTGGGGCGGGTACGGGTGGGCGCTGGGGCCCTTCCGGTGGGCCGCCCTGCAAGTGCGGGCGAGCCAACCCACCGCGCACCGGCCCCCAGCCACCCAGCCCGGCCCCACCAATCCACGGCAAGCGAACTCACCGCACCCCGCCCCCGGCCCCGCCGCCCCGTCACCCGATGTCCGGCGGATCGATCCGCACCCGGACCGCCGCCTCCCCACCGGCGCCGCCCCGAGCCATCCGAGCGGCCTGCGCAGCCTTCAGCGCAGCGGCCAGCGCCGCCCCGCTGCCCGGTGGCACCCGGATCAACGCCCGCTCCCACTGCTCCCCCGGCGGCGGCCCGCCCACCCGTCGAGGCCGACCGGGCGCGGTGACCGGCACCGGTACCGGCCCCAGCACCTCCGCCTCCCTCGGCAGTTCCACGGCCGCCAGGAACTCCCCCACGGACTGGGCCGTCCCCGACACCGCCGCCATCCGGGAGACCGGCGGAAACCCCAGCTCGGCCCGCTCCGCCAGCTCCCGCACCGCATGCCCCACGGGATCCCACCGCACCAGCGCCTGCACAGGCCGCAAGGTCGGCTCCGCCACCACCACGACGGTCCCCCCGTCCCCCTGCGGCCGCACCAGCGCCGCGGCCCCGATCCACCGCCGCAACGCATCCTCCCCCGCGCGCAGATCGGGCCGCCCCAACATGGCCCACCCGTCCAGCAGCAGAGCCGCCGCGTAACCGCCCTCGGCCACCGGCTCAGCCCCCGGCGTACTCACCACCAGCGCCGGCACCCCCGGCACCGTGTCCAGCACCTGCTCCCGCCCGGACGTCCGCACCGGCACAGCCGGAAACGCCCGCCCCAGCTCCTCAGCGGTCCGCCGTGCCCCCACGACCTGAGCCCGCAGCCGGAACCCCCCGCACTCCGCGCAGTGCCAGGCGCCCTCCTCCCGCCCGCACCACGCGCACCGCAACGCCCCCGCGTCCTGCGCCTCCAGCGGACCCGAACAGTGCCGGCACCGAGCGGGCGCCCGGCAGTTGGCACACGCCAGCCGCGGCACGTACCCCCGCCGGGGCACCTGCACCAGCACCGGCCCCTGCCGCACCGCTTCCTTGACCACCTGCCAGGCCAGCGTCGGCAACCGCGCGGCGCGAGCGGCCTCGTCCCGGGCGAGGTCCCCGTCGCCCACCGTCCGCACCAGCGGCGCAGCCCCCCGCACCTGCTCGCGCCCGGCGACCAGCGGCCGGGCCCACCCGCTCTCCACCAGCTGGGCGGCCTCGACCGTGCAGCTCCAAGCCCCCAGCAGGAAGGCGCACTTGTCCTGCGCGGCCCGCAGCAGCAACACATCACGCGCATGCGGCTGAGGAGCATGCGGCTCGCTGTGGCTGTCGTCCCCGTCGTCCCAGATGACCACCAGCCCGAGCTCCCGCACCGGCGCGAACATGGCCGCCCGCGTCCCCACGACGGCCCGCACGGACCCCCGGCGCACGGCGAGCCACTCCCGGTACCGCTTCTCGGGACCGGCGTCGGCGGTGAGCACGGCGTGCCGCCCCTCCCCCAGCAGCGCCGTCAACGCGGCATCCACCCGCGCGACGGCCCGCCCGTCGGGCACCACGACCAGCGCCCCCCGCCCGGAGGCCAGCGTCGCCGCGACCGCCCGGGCGATCTCCTCGCTCCACTCGGGCCCGGGCAGGGCGTTCCACACGGCCCGGGGCACCCCACCCGAGGCCAGCGCCCGGACGAACGCCCCGCCGTGCTCGTACCGCTCCCACGACCCCACGTCGGGCGGCGCCGGTGCCGGCAACGGCCCGGGCGAGGGCCGCTGCTCGGCCCGGGCGCTGCGCGGCGGGACAGCGAGCTGCAGCACATCGGCCAGGCTCCCCGCGTACCGGTCAGCGACAGCTCGGGTCAGCCCCAGCAGTTCCTCGTCCAGCACCGGCTCCGGCGACACCACCTGGGCCAGCGCGGCGAGCGGCCCCGAGTAGTCCGACTCGGCCAGCCGCTCGATCAGGAACCCGTCGATCAGCCCCCCGCCCTCACGGCGCCCGTCCCGCACCCGGTGCCGCCCGGCCCCGAACCGCACTCGCACCCGCACCCCGGGCTGCGCGTCGGCGTCCAACTCCTCGGGCACCGCGTAGTCGAAGTACCGGTCGAGGTGCAGGACCCCCTTGTCCACCAGCACCCGCGCGACCGGCAGCTCCGGAGCAAGCGCCGCCCCCCGCCAGGTCCGCGGCTTGGCCCGCGGCCCCTTGGCCTTGCGCACACTCTCCCGAATGAACGCGAGCTGCTCGGGCGGCGCCCCCTCGGCCCCACCCCCGACCTGCCCGTCTTCGCTGCTCACCCTTGCATTCTTACCAAACGCCACTGACAGCGGCGGCACCCGGACATGCGCGAGGCCCGGCACCCCCGAAGGGATGCCGGGCCTCGTCGGTCGGGCGGGAGGCGGAGCCTTACAGGCCCGCCGCCTTGCGCAGCGCGTCCACGCGGTCCGTGCGCTCCCACGTGAAGTCGGGCAGCTCGCGGCCGAAGTGGCCGTACGCGGCCGTCTGGGCGTAGATCGGGCGGAGCAGGTCGAGGTCGCGGATGATCGCGGCCGGGCGGAGGTCGAAGACCTCGTCGATGGCCTTCTCGATCTTCTCGGCGTCGATCTTGGCGGTGCCGAAGGTCTCGATGAACAGACCGACCGGCTCGGCCTTGCCGATGGCGTACGCCACCTGGACCTCGCAGCGGGAGGCGAGGCCCGCCGCGACGACGTTCTTGGCGACCCAGCGCATCGCGTAGGCGGCCGAGCGGTCCACCTTGGACGGGTCCTTGCCGGAGAAGGCACCGCCGCCGTGGCGGGCCATGCCGCCGTACGTGTCGATGATGATCTTGCGGCCGGTGAGGCCCGCGTCGCCCATCGGGCCGCCGATCTCGAAGCGGCCGGTGGGGTTGACCAGCAGGCGGTAGTTCTCGGTGTCCAGCTTGATGCCCTCGTCCAGGAGCGCCTTCAGCTCCGGCTCCACGACGAACTCGCGGATGTCGGGGGCGAGCAGGGACTCCAGGTCGATGTCGCTCGCGTGCTGCGAGGAGACGACGACCGTGTCGAGGCGGACGGCCTTGTCGCCGTCGTACTCGATGGTGACCTGCGTCTTGCCGTCGGGGCGCAGGTAGGGGATGGTGCCGTTCTTGCGGACCTCGGACAGCCGCTTCGACAGCCGGTGCGCCAGGAAGATCGGCAGCGGCATCAGCGTCGGCGTCTCGTCGGTCGCGTAGCCGAACATCAGGCCCTGGTCACCGGCGCCCTGACGGTCCAGCTCGTCCTCGTCGCCCTCGACCCGGCTCTCGTACGCCGTGTCGACGCCCTGCGCGATGTCGGGGGACTGCGCGCCGATGGACACGGAGACACCGCAGGAGGCGCCGTCGAAGCCCTTCTTGGAGGAGTCGTAGCCGATCTCGAGAACCTTGTTGCGGACCAGCGTCGCGATGTCCGCGTACGTCTTGGTCGTGACCTCTCCGGCCACGTGCACCAGGCCGGTGGTGATCAGCGTCTCGACGGCGACCCGGGAGGTCGGGTCCTCGCGCAGAAGCGCGTCGAGAATGGTGTCGCTGATCTGGTCAGCGATCTTGTCGGGGTGGCCCTCGGTAACGGACTCCGAGGTGAACAGGCGACGGGACACAACGCTCCCTGGGGTTGCAGCGGCTGCTGGCTGATCATTGTTGGACGGGACGGGGGCTGCGCCCGGCGTCGTCCGAGAACAGTTTATCGGTCGCGCTCGGCCGCGGGCCCACCCGTCTCGTCTCTCGGGAACGCTGTGACCTGCGGCACGGGCATTCTGCCCAATCCTCCGTGGGCTTGGCCAGGGGCGCCACGCCCCAATGTGCGGGGTTTCCGGAGGCCGTGAGGCGAATTGCGACCGTCAGCCGAGTCGCGCGGCCACCAGATCCCACACGGTTTCGGCCAGCGCTTCCTTGGGGCCGTACGGGACGGGCGTCTCGGTGCCGTCGGCGCCCAGCACCACGGCCTCGTTCTCCTCGGCGCCGAAGGTCTTGCGCTCCCCCACCTCGTTCACCACCAGCAGGTCGCAGCCCTTGCGGGCCAGCTTGGTACGGCCGTTGGCCAGCACGTCGTCGGTCTCGGCGGCGAAGCCGACGACCACCTGGCCGGGGCGGGCCCGGTCGGCGGAGATCTCCGCGAGGATGTCCGGATTCCGCACCAGGACGATCGGGTCCGGGTCCTGGCCGTCCTTCTTCTTGATCTTCCCGGCGGCGTACGCCTCCGGCCGGAAGTCCGCGACCGCCGCGGCCATGACCACTGCGTCGGCGTCGGCGGCCGCCTTCAGCACCGCCTCCCGCAGCTGCACGGCCGTACCGACCTGGACGACGTCCACGCCCGCCGGGTCCGGCAGGCCGGTGTTCGCGGCGATGAGCGTGACCCGGGCGCCGCGCGCGGCGGCGGTGCGGGCGAGGGCGTAGCCCTGCTTGCCGGAGGAGCGGTTGCCGAGGAAGCGGACCGGGTCGAGGGGCTCGCGGGTGCCGCCGGCGCTGACGACGACATGCCGCCCGGTGAGGTCGGGCTCGGTGACGCCCCGGGCCAGCACCCGGCGGCAGACCTCGTAGATCTCCGCGGGGTCCGGCAGCCGGCCCTTGCCGGTGTCGACGCCGGTGAGGCGGCCGACGGCGGGCTCGATGACGACGGCGCCCCGGCGGCGCAGGGTCGCCACGTTCTCCTGGGTGGCCGGGTGCTCCCACATCTCGGTGTGCATGGCGGGGGCGAAGACGACCGGGCAGCGGGCGGTGAGCAGGGTGTTGGTCAGCAGGTCGTCGGCGAGGCCGTGCGCCGCCTTGGCGAGCATGTCCGCGGTGGCCGGGGCGACCACCACCAGGTCGGCGTGCTGGCCGATGCGGACGTGCGGCACCTCGTGGACGTCGTCCCACACCTCGGTCGAGACGGGGTTGCCGGACAGGGCCGACCAGGTGGCGGCGCCGACGAAGTGCAGCGCGGAGGCGGTGGGCACGACCCGGACGTCGTGTCCCGACTCGCTCAGCCTGCGCAGCAGCTCACAGGCCTTGTACGCGGCGATGCCACCGCTGACCCCCAGAACGACCCTCGGCTTGTCCACGGTCTCTCCCCGGCTCGGAAAACGCTCGGAACACGTACAACCCCATGACACACCACAGGCCCGGCAGCGTGACTGCCGGGCCTGTGGAAAAGACTGCTGCAAGCAGGAAATATTACTGCGCCGGGCCCTCGACGGCCTCGGACGTCAGGAGTCCCGCGTTGATCTCGCGCAGGGCGATCGAGAGCGGCTTCTCGTGGACGTGGGTGTCGACGAGCGGACCGACGTACTCGAGGAGGCCCTCGCCGAGCTGCGAGTAGTACGCATTGATCTGGCGGGCCCGCTTGGCCGCGTAGATCACGAGGCTGTACTTCGAGTCGGTGGCCTCGAGGAGCTCGTCGATCGGCGGGTTGATGATGCCCTCGGGCGCGGAGATGGAAGAGGACACGCTCTACCTTCCGATGGATGGGAAAGATTAAGTCAGGCGATCAGAGACGATCACACAACGTCCATCAAGGCTAGCAGCTCGCGCGCCACGTCCTCGACGGAGGTGTTGACCAGGGTCTCGTCGAACTCCCGCTCGGCGGCCAGTTCGATCTTCGCCGCCTGGAGCCGGCGCTCGATGACCTCGGGCGGCTCGGTGCCGCGGCCGGTGAGCCTGCGCACCAGCTCCTCCCAGGAGGGAGGAGCCAGGAACACCAGATGGGCCTCCGCCATGGAGTCGCGGACCTGCCGGGCACCCTGGAGGTCGATCTCCAGCAGGACCGGCTCGCCTGCCTCCAGGCGCTCCAGCACGGCCGCGCGCGGCGTGCCGTAGCGGTTGCCCGCGAACTCGGCCCACTCCAGCAGCTCGCCGTTGGCGATCAGCTTGTCCATCTCCTCGTCGGTGACGAAGAAGTAGTGGACTCCGTGCTTCTCGCCGGGTCGGGGCTTGCGGGTCGTCGCCGACACCGAGAGCCAGACCTCGGGGTGTTCCTTGCGCATATGGGCGACGACCGTGCTCTTGCCGACCCCTGAGGGGCCGGAGAGCACGGTCAGCCGCGGACGTTCACTCATGCAGCGATTATTCCAGCAATCCCGGGGTGCCCGGGACTCCCTTCCCGGCAGTGCCCGGGATCAGGAGCCGGTGCTGCCGAACTCACGCTCCAGGGAGGCGATCTGGTTGGAGCCGAGGCCACGCACACGGCGGCTCTCGGAGATGCCGAGTCGCTCCATGATCTGCTTGGCGCGGACCTTGCCCACGCCCGGCAGCGACTCAAGAAGGGCGGAGACCTTCATCTTGCCGATGACGTCGTTCTCCTGGCCCTGCTTGATGACCTCGTGAAGAGAGGCGCCGGAGTGCTTGAGTCGATTCTTGACCTCGGCCCGCTCCCGGCGAGCCGCGGCGGCCTTTTCGAGCGCGGCTGCGCGCTGTTCAGGGGTAAGGGGCGGAAGAGCCACGCCTACGTCACCTCGGATGTTGACTGTCGGATACGGACCGGTGAGGAACCTAGTCGCCCCACACCTGCGGAGTACGAGCAACACGCTTGCCCGTTCTCTGCTCGGAGACTAGCGGGCAAGTCCGCCAGAGTCAGCGAGAACAGCGGAAAAGTCCTGGTCAGCCTCCGCCAGGACGGACATTGCAGACATATTGCCCCGGATTTGAGGATGTATTCAGACTCAAGTCGGCCCGCGGCCACTCCTCGGCGGACTCGAACAAGCGTCTAAATACTCCCGGTCGGCGTCCCGGCGGGACTCACCCGGCCGTCACGGCCGCCCGGATCTCCTCCGCGAACCGCTCGGCGGCCGAGCGCAGCGCTCCGACGTCGGGACCGTGCCGCAGCACCCCCCGGCTGACGTTCGGCACCACGTTGCGCACCGCCGCCCCGAAGACCCGGGGAAGGTCCGCCGGGGTGGCCCCCTGGGCGCCGATGCCGGGCGCCAGGAGCGGACCGTTGATCCTCAGCTCGTAGGAGGACAGATCGCCGAGCGTGGCGCCGACGACCGCCCCGAAGGAGCCGAGCGGCTCCTCCCCCTCGTTCTCGGCGGCCAGGTGGGCCAGCATCGTCGCGCCGACGTCCCGGCCGTCCGCGCGGACCGCGTGCTGGACCTCGCCGCCCTCCGGGTTGGAGGTCAGCGCCAGCACGAACAGCCCCGCGCCGCTCTCCCGCGCCATCGCCACGGCGGGCGCGAGCGAGCCGTAGCCGAGGTACGGCGAGACCGTCAGCGCGTCCGAGAACAGCGGGGAGCCCTTGCGCAGGAAGGACTCGGCATACGCGGCCATGGTCGAGCCGATGTCGCCGCGCTTGGCGTCCATCACGACCAGCGCCCCGGCCGCCCGCGCCTCCTCCACCGACTTCTCCAGCACGGCGACCCCGCGCGACCCGAAGCGCTCGAAGAACGCGCTCTGCGGCTTCAGGACGGCGACCCGGTCGGCCATGGCCTCGACGACCGTGCGGCTGAACCGCTCCAGCCCCGCGAGATCGTCGTTCAGGCCCCACTCCGAGAGCAGCGAGGCGTGCGGGTCGATGCCCACGCACAGCGGGCCCCGCTCGTCCATGGCCCGGCGCAGCCGCGCGCCGAAGGGTTCCAGAGTCATGCGGCGTTCCTCACGTCGGCGCCGACCGCGTCGGCGAGGGTGGCGTACGGGCTGGTGCGCAGGCGGGCGGCGAGGCCCTTGTGGATCGCGCGGCCCCAGAAGGGCCCCTCGTAGACGAAGGCGCTGTATCCCTGGACCAGCGTGGCGCCGGCCAGGATGCGCTGCCAGGCGTCCTCGGCGTTCTCGATGCCGCCGACGCCGACGAGGGTGATGCGGTCGCCCACGCGCGCGTAGAGGCGCCGCAGCACCTCCAGGGAGCGGGCCTTGAGCGGGGCGCCGGACAGTCCGCCGGTCTCCTTGACCAGGGCGGGGTCGGAGGCCAGGCCGAGGCCCTCGCGCGCGATGGTGGTGTTGGTGGCGATGATCCCGTCCAGACCGAGCTCGACCGCCAGATCGGCCACGGCGTCGATGTCCTCGTCGGCCAGGTCCGGGGCGATCTTGACCAGCAGCGGCACCCGGCGCGTGGTGACCGTGCGGTCCGCGGCCTCGCGCACGGCGCTCAGCAGCGGGCGCAGCGCCTCGGTGGCCTGGAGGTTGCGCAGCCCCGGCGTGTTCGGCGAGGAGACGTTCACGACCAGGTAGTCGGCGTACGGCGCCAGCCGCTCGGTCGACTTCACGTAGTCACCTGCCGCCTCGGCCTCGGGCACCACCTTGGTCTTGCCGATGTTCACGCCCACGACCGTCCTGAAGACCGGGTTGCGGGAGGCCAGGCGCGCGGCGACGGCCAGCGAGCCCTCGTTGTTGAAGCCCATGCGGTTGATCAGCGCCCGGTCCGGGACGAGCCGGAAGAGCCGCTTCTTGGGGTTGCCGGGCTGCGGCTCCCCGGTCACGGTGCCGATCTCGACGTGGTCGAAACCGAGCATCGACATGCCGTCGATGGCGACCGCGTTCTTGTCGAAGCCGGCGGCGAGCCCGAACGGCCCGTGCATCCGCAGCCCGAGGGCCTCGATGCGCAGCTCCTTGTGGCGGGGCGCGAGCGCGGCGGCGATGAAGGTGCGCAGCACCGGGATGCGCGCGGCGAGCCGGATCCAGCGGAAGGCCAGGTAGTGCGCCTGCTCGGGATCCATCCTCTTGAAGACGAGGTTGAAGAAGATCTTGTACATGGTCCTCACCGGGGAATGTGCTGTCCGCACCAGAACGGGGTGTCCTCAGCAAGAGGGGGACACCGTTTCCGGTGTCCCCCTCAGGGCTGCTAGTCGCGGGCCGCGGTCAGATGTTCGGCGTGTTCCTGGAGCGAACGGACGCCCACGTCGCCGTGGGTGAGGGCGTCGATGCCCTGCACCGCGGCGGCCAGCGCCTGCACGGTCGTCAGACAGGGCACGGACCGCGCCACGGCGGCCGTACGGATCTCGTAGCCGTCCAGGCGGCCGCCGGTGCCGTAGGGGGTGTTGACGATGAGGTTGACCTCGCCGTCGTGGATGAGCTGGACGATGGTCTTCTCGCCGTTCGGGCCGGTGCCCTCGGACTGCTTGCGCACCACGGTGGCGTTGATGCCGTTGCGCTTGAGGACCTCGGCGGTGCCGGAGGTGGCGAGCAGCTCGAAGCCGTGCGCGACCAGCTCGCGGGCCGGGAAGATCACCGAGCGCTTGTCGCGGTTGGCCACCGAGATGAAGGCGCGGCCCTTGGTGGGCAGCGGGCCGTACGCGCCGGCCTGCGACTTGGCGTACGCCGTGCCGAAGACGGAGTCGATGCCCATGACCTCGCCGGTGGAGCGCATCTCCGGGCCGAGGACGGTGTCCACACCGCGGCCGTGGATGTCGCGGAAGCGCGACCACGGCATGACGGCCTCCTTGACGGAGATCGGCGCGTCCAGCGGCAGCTCGCCGCCGTCGCCGGTGCGCGGCAGCAGCCCCTCGGCCCGCAGCTCGGCGACGGTCGCGCCGAGCGAGATCCGGGCGGCGGCCTTGGCCAGCGGCACCGCGGTCGCCTTCGAGGTGAACGGGACCGTACGGGACGCGCGCGGGTTGGCCTCCAGGACGTAGAGGATGTCCCCCGCCATCGCGAACTGGATGTTGATCAGGCCGCGCACGCCGACGCCGCGGGCGATGGCCTCCGTGGACGCCCTGAGCCGCTTGATGTCGAAGCCGCCGAGGGTGATCGGGGGCAGCGCGCAGGCGGAGTCGCCGGAGTGGATGCCGGCCTCCTCGATGTGCTCCATCACGCCGCCGAGGTAGAGCTCCTCGCCGTCGTAGAGCGCGTCCACGTCGATCTCGATCGCGTCGTCCAGGAAGCGGTCGACGAGGACCGGCCGGGTCGGGCTGATCTCGGTCGACTCGGCGATGTAGGACGACAGCCGGGTCTCGTCGTAGACGATCTCCATGCCGCGCCCGCCGAGGACGTACGAGGGCCGGACGAGGACCGGGTAGCCGATCTCGTCGGCGATGGCCTTGGCCTCGGCGAAGGTGGTGGCGGTGCCGTGCTTGGGGGCCGGCAGCCCGGCCTCCTTCAGGACGCGGCCGAAGGCGCCGCGGTCCTCGGCGGCGTGGATCGCCTCCGGGGACGTACCGACGACCGGGACGCCGTTGTCCTTCAGCGCCTGCGCCAGGCCCAGCGGCGTCTGGCCGCCGAGCTGCACGACGACGCCCGCGATCGGACCGGCCTTCGTCTCCGCGTGGACGATCTCCAGCACGTCCTCCAGCGTCAGCGGCTCGAAGTACAGGCGGTCGGAGGTGTCGTAGTCGGTGGAGACGGTCTCCGGGTTGCAGTTGACCATCACGGTCTCGTACCCGGCCTCGCTCAGCGCGAAGGAGGCGTGGACGCAGGAGTAGTCGAACTCGATGCCCTGGCCGATGCGGTTCGGGCCCGAGCCGAGGATGATCACCGCGGGCTTCTCGCGCGGGGCGACCTCGGTCTCCTCGTCGTAGGACGAGTAGAAGTACGGCGTCCTCGCCGCGAACTCGGCGGCGCAGGTGTCGACCGTCTTGTAGACCGGGCGGATGCCGAGCGCGTGCCGGACCTCGCGGACGACGTCCTCGCGCAGGCCGCGGATCTCGCCGATCTGCTGGTCGGAGAAGCCGTGCCGCTTGGCCTCGGCGAGCAGCTCGGGGGTCAGCTCGGGCGCCTCGGCGAGCTCGTCGGCGATCTCCTTGAGCAGGAAGAGCTGGTCGACGAACCAGGGGTCGATCTTCGTGTGGTCGAAGACCTCCTCGGGCGTGGCGCCCGCGCGGATGGCCTGCATGACGGTGTTGATCCGGCCGTCGGTGGGGCGGACGGACTCCTCCAGCAGCGCGGCCTTGTCGCCGGGCTCGCCCACGAAGGTGAACTGGCTGCCCTTCTTCTCCAGCGAGCGCAGCGCCTTCTGGAACGCCTCGGTGAAGTTGCGGCCGATGGCCATGGCCTCGCCGACCGACTTCATGGTGGTGGTCAGCGTGGAGTCGGCGCTCGGGAACTTCTCGAAGGCGAACCGCGGGGCCTTGACGACCACGTAGTCGAGCGTGGGCTCGAAGGAGGCCGGGGTCTCCTGCGTGATGTCGTTGGGGATCTCGTCGAGGGTGTAGCCGACGGCGAGCTTGGCGGCGATCTTCGCGATCGGGAAGCCGGTCGCCTTGGAGGCGAGGGCGCTGGAGCGGGACACGCGCGGGTTCATCTCGATGACGATCACGCGACCGTCCTCGGGGTTCACCGCGAACTGGATGTTGCAGCCGCCGGTGTCGACGCCGACCTCGCGGATGATCGCGATGCCGACGTCGCGCAGCACCTGGTACTCGCGGTCGGTCAGCGTCATCGCGGGCGCCACGGTGATCGAGTCACCGGTGTGCACGCCCATGGGGTCGAAGTTCTCGATGGAGCAGACGACCACGACGTTGTCGTTCTTGTCGCGCATCAGCTCCAGCTCGTACTCCTTCCAGCCGAGGATGGACTCCTCCAGGAGCACCTCGGTGGTCGGCGAGAGGGTGAGGCCCTGTCCGGCGATGCGGCGCAGTTCCTCCTCGTCGTGCGCGAAGCCGGAGCCGGCGCCGCCCATGGTGAAGGACGGGCGGACGACGACCGGGTACCCGCCGAGCTCCTCGACGCCCCGCAGGACGTCGTCCATGGAGTGGCAGATGTAGGAGCGGGCCGACTCGCCGTGCCCGATCTTCTTGCGGACCTCCTCGACGACCTCCTTGAACAGGTCGCGGTCCTCGCCCTTGTTGATGGCCTCCACATTGGCGCCGATCAGCTCGACGCCGTACTTCTCCAGGACGCCGTTGCCGTGCAGCGAGATCGCGGTGTTCAGCGCCGTCTGGCCGCCCAGGGTGGGCAGCAGGGCGTCGGGCCGCTCCTTGGCGATGATCTTCTCGACGAACTCGGGGGTGATCGGCTCGACGTAGGTGGCGTCGGCGATCTCCGGGTCGGTCATGATCGTCGCCGGGTTGGAGTTGACCAGGATGACGCGCAGGCCCTCGGCCTTGAGCACGCGGCACGCCTGGGTGCCGGAGTAGTCGAACTCGGCGGCCTGGCCGATGACGATCGGGCCGGAGCCGATGACCAGGACGGACTGGATATCGGTGCGCTTAGGCACGCTGGCCCTCCATCAGGGAAACGAAGCGGTCGAACAGGTAGGCGGCGTCGTGCGGGCCGGCTGCCGCTTCGGGGTGGTACTGGACGCTGAAGGCCGGCTTGTCGAGCAGCTGGAGGCCCTCCACCACGTTGTCGTTCAGGCAGACGTGGGAGACCTCGGCGCGGCCGAAGGGGGTGTCGGAGACCTGGTCCGTCGGGGCGTCGACGGCGAAGCCGTGGTTGTGCGCGGTGACCTCGACCTTGCCGGTCGTACGGTCCTGCACGGGCTGGTTGATGCCGCGGTGGCCGTACTTCAGCTTGTAGGTGCCGAAGCCCAGGGCGCGGCCCAGGATCTGGTTGCCGAAGCAGATGCCGAACAGCGGGGTGCCGCGTTCCAGGACCGACTGCATCACGGAGACCGGGTGGTCGGCGGTGGACGGGTCGCCCGGGCCGTTGGAGAAGAACACGCCGTCCGGGTTCACCGCGTAGACGTCCTCGGCGGTGGCGGTGGCCGGCAGGACGTGCACCTCGATGCCGCGCTCGGCCATCCGGTGCGGGGTCATGCCCTTGATGCCGAGGTCGACGGCGGCGACGGTGAACTTCTTCTCGCCGATCGCGGGGACGACGTACGTCTCCTTCGTGGCGACCTCGGCGGCGAGGTCGGCGCCCGTCATCTCGGGGGCCTGGCGCACCTCGGAGAGCATCGTGCCCTCGTCGGGCAGGGCGTTGCCGGAGAAGATGCCGACGCGCATGGCGCCGCGCTCGCGCAGATGGCGCGTCAGCGCGCGCGTGTCGATGCCGGAGATCCCGACGACGCCCTGCCGGCGCAGCTCCTCGTCCAGCGAGCGCCGGGAACGCCAGTTGGACGGCACGCGCGCGGGGTCGCGCACGACGTATCCGGCGACCCAGATCCGCTGGGACTCGGCGTCCTCGTCGTTGACGCCGGTGTTGCCGACGTGCGGGGCGGTCATCACGACGACCTGCCGGTGGTACGACGGGTCGGTGAGGGTCTCCTGGTAGCCGGTCATCCCGGTGGAGAACACGGCTTCGCCGAAGGTCACCCCCACGGCCCCGTAGGCGCGGCCGCGGAACATCCGGCCGTCCTCCAGGACGAGGACGGCGGGAACCCTGGTGGCTCCCCTGGTGGAGGTCGTCATCGTGCGCCTTCCGTGTTGTTGATCATCTGGTTCAGGGTGTCGACCCACTCGGTGTGCTCGGCTGCCGTGTCCGAGCGGAAGCCGGAGTCGATCAGGCGGTCGCCGTGTGCCCAGGTCACCACGAGCAGTCCGCCCTCGGTCAGGACCTTGCCGGCGATGCCCTTGTCGAGCCGGGCCTCGCGCAGCTGCCCGGCCGGGACGAAGAAGTCGCTCGCCCCGGGGCGTACGACGTCCAGGCCCGCCTCCGTCAGCGTGAGCTCGACCCGGCTGCGGGTGCCCAGGCCGTGCGCCACGATGCGGTCGAGCCACTGCCCGGCGGTCGTGGAGCCGTGGTACCGGCCGCTCATCGTCAGTGTGGCCTCGCCCGGCTCGGACGGCGCGCTGGGCAGCTCGGGCAGGTCGCCCTGGAGCGTGCCGCGCCATTTCCAGCCCTCGCGCATCAGCCAGTAGACGAGCGCGACGAAGAGGGCCAGTCCGACGAGCCAGCCGATCCGGGCGGCCCAGTCGGTCACCTCGGCCGACTTCTGCTCGGCCGCGAGGGCGGCCGTGCGTCCGGCCGCGAGGAGGGTTACAGGTGTCACGTGAGCTTCCCGTCGACGAGCGTGGCCTTGCCCCGGAGCCACGTGTGCGTCACACGGCCCGGCAGCTCACGCCCCTCGTACGGAGTGTTGCGGCTGCGCGAGGCGAAGCCCGCGGGGTCCACGGACCCACGGTATTCCGTGTCGACGAGCGTGAGGTTGGCGGGCTCACCAGCCGAGACGGGACGGCCGTGGCCCGTCGCCCGCCCGATCTCGGCGGGCTTGACGGACATGCGCTCGGCGACCCCGGCCCAGGTGAGGAGCCCGGTGTCCACCATCGTCTCCTGGACCACCGACAGCGCGGTCTCCAGGCCGACCATGCCCATGGCGGCCGCGGCCCACTCGCAGTCCTTGTCCTCGTGCGGGTGCGGGGCGTGGTCGGTGGCGACGATGTCGATCGTGCCGTCGGCGAGCGCCTCGCGCAGCGCCATCACGTCACGCTCGGTGCGCAGCGGCGGGTTGACCTTGTAGACCGGGTTGTACGAGCGCACCAGCTCATCGGTGAGCAGGAGGTGGTGCGGGGTGACCTCGGCGGTGACGTCGATGCCGCGGGACTTGGCCCAGCGCACGATCTCGACGGACCCGGCGGTCGACAGGTGGCAGATGTGGACGCGGGAGCCGACGTGCTCGGCGAGCAGGACGTCCCGGGCGATGATCGACTCCTCGGCCACCGCGGGCCAGCCCCCGAGCCCCAGCTCGGCGGAGACGACGCCCTCGTTCATCTGGGCGCCCTCGGTCAGCCGCGGCTCCTGGGCGTGCTGCGCGACGACGCCGCCGAAGGCCTTCACGTACTCCAGCGCCCGGCGCATCATCACGGCGTCGTCGACGCACTTGCCGTCGTCGGAGAAGACGGTGACCCCGGCCGCCGACTCGTGCATGGCGCCGAGCTCGGCGAGCTTCTTGCCCTCCAGGCCGATGGTCACGGCCCCGATGGGCTGCACGTCGCAGTAACCGTGCTGCTGACCGAGCCGGTAGACCTGCTCGACCACACCGGCGGTGTCGGCGACGGGGAAGGTGTTGGCCATGGCGAACACGGCCGTGTAGCCGCCACTGGCCGCCGCGCGCGTACCGGTCAGAACGGTCTCGGAGTCCTCACGGCCCGGCTCGCGCAGATGGGTGTGCAGATCGACCAGGCCCGGCAGCAGCACCTTGCCGGCCGCCTCGACGACCTCGGCGCCCTCCGCGCTCAGACCGGTGCCCACCTCGGCGATGGTCGCACCGCCGATCAGGACGTCCTGCGGCTCGCCGCCGAGCACCTTCGCACCACGGATCAGGATCTTGCTCATCTGTCTTACTTCTCCTCGATGCGGGTGTGGGTGACGGCGGGCTGGTTGCCGCCCAGCAGCAGGTACAGGACGGCCATCCGGATGGAGACTCCGTTTGCCACCTGCTCGACGACGGTGCAGCGCTCGGAGTCGGCGACCTCGGCGGTGATCTCCATGCCGCGCACCATCGGCCCGGGGTGCATCACGATGGCGTGCTCGGGCATCTTGGCCATGCGGTCGCCGTCGAGGCCGTAGCGGCGCGAGTACTCGCGCTCGGTGGGGAAGAAGGCGGCGTTCATGCGCTCCCGCTGGACGCGGAGCATCATCACGGCGTCGGACTTGGGGAGCACGGCGTCGAGGTCGTACGACACCTCGCACGGCCAGGTGCCGACGCCGACCGGCACCAGGGTGGGCGGGGCGACCAGGGTGACCTCGGCGCCGAGGGTGTGCAGCAGGTCGACGTTGGAGCGGGCGACGCGGCTGTGCAGGACATCGCCGACGAGCGTGATCCGCTTGCCGGCCAGGTCCTGGCCGATCCCGGCGTCCCGGCCGACGAGCCGGCGGCGCATGGTGAAGGCGTCCAGCAGGGCCTGGGTGGGGTGCTGGTGGGTGCCGTCACCGGCGTTGATCACGACCGCGTCGATCCAGCCGGAGTTGGCGAGCCGGTACGGCGCTCCGGACGCGCCGTGCCGGATGACCACGGCGTCGACGCCCATGGCCTCCAGCGTCTGGGCGGTGTCCTTGAGAGACTCGCCCTTGGAGACGCTGGATCCCTTGGCGGAGAAGTTGATGACATCCGCGGACAGGCGCTTCTCGGCGGCCTCGAAGGAGATGCGGGTGCGCGTGGAGTCCTCGAAGAAGAGGTTCACGATGGTGCGGCCGCGCAGGGTCGGCAGCTTCTTGATGGGCCGGTCGGCCACCCGGGCCATCTCCTCGGCGGTGTCGAGGATCTGGACGGCGTCGTCGCGGGTGAGATCGGCGGCCGAGATGAGATGACGCTGCATCTGTCAGGCTCCGTAAGGCAGTTCAGGTATCGGGAGATTCCGGGCAGGCGAGGGCGCGCCGAACGGGCGGACGCGTTCCGGCTGCTACGAGGTCTGCTTCACACCGAGCAGCACGGTGTCGCGACCGTCCTCCTCGGTGAGCTGGACCTTGACCGTCTCCCGCAACGACGTGGGGAGGTTCTTGCCGACGTAGTCGGCGCGGATGGGCAGTTCGCGGTGGCCGCGGTCGACGAGCACGGCGAGCTGCACGGCGCGGGGGCGGCCGAGGTCGTTCAGCGCGTCGAGGGCGGCACGGATGGTGCGGCCGGAGAAGAGCACGTCGTCGACCAGGACGACCAGACGGCCGTCGAGCCCGTCAGCGGGGATCTCCGTGCGGGCGAGTGCGCGCGGCGGGTGCATGCGCAGGTCGTCGCGGTACATGGTGATGTCGAGTGAGCCGACCGGGATCTTGCCGCCGGTGATCTCTTCGAGCTTCTCGGCCAGTCGCCGGGCGAGGAAGACGCCCCGGGTCGGAATGCCGAGGAGCACCACGTCGTCGGCGCCCTTGGCGCGTTCGACGATCTCGTGGGCGATGCGGGTCAGTACCCGCGCGATGTCGGGGCCCTCGAGAACGGGCCGCGCATCGGACGCATGAGTGTCCATGGGAAAAGGACCTCCTTCTCCGCCTCACGGGACGGACCTTAAAGGACGTCGGGTTTGCGTCATCCACCGTAGCAGGCCCGGAACCGGACCCGGATCACCCCTTTGGCCCAACCGATGGCCGCGACCACGGAAGAGTCGGTGTGGACCATTCGGCTTGACGCACGAGAGTCACGCTGCGTAACCTCACAGTGAGTTACCAGCCGCGCGGCAGGAAGACGGCCGGCCGCGTCGACACAGTGTCCGGGGAGCTATATGTCCAGCGAATACGCCAAACAGCTCGGGGCCAAGCTCCGGGCCATCCGCACCCAGCAGGGCCTTTCCCTCCACGGTGTCGAGGAGAAGTCCCAGGGACGCTGGAAGGCCGTGGTGGTCGGTTCGTACGAGCGCGGCGACCGTGCCGTGACCGTGCAGCGCCTTGCCGAGCTGGCGGATTTCTACGGCGTTCCGGTGCAGGAGCTGCTGCCCGGCACCACGCCGGGCGGGGCCGCCGAGCCGCCGCCGAAGCTGGTTCTGGACCTGGAGCGCCTGGCCCACGTACCGGCCGAGAAGGCGGGGCCGCTGCAGCGCTACGCCGCGACGATCCAGTCGCAGCGCGGTGACTACAACGGCAAGGTGCTCTCGATCCGCCAGGACGACCTGCGCACACTCGCCGTCATCTACGACCAGTCCCCCTCGGTCCTCACCGAGCAGCTGATCAGCTGGGGCGTGCTGGACGCCGACGCCCGTCGCGCGGTGTCCCACGAGGACAGCTGACCCAACTGCCGACTGAGCAGAAACGTGCCGCCGGGGTGGCCGGACCGCTGAAGGTCCGGCCACCCCGGCGGTTTTTCTGTCCCGCACGGGGCGGCGGCCACGCAATGCCGCCAGGAGCAGCTCCCCAGGGGCGCGGGGAACTGCGCGACCAGCTGCGGCCCACCGCCGGGCCGCCCGCAGCCGACACCACCCCGCCCCTGGGCGCACGAACGCCGGGGGCCCGCAGCAAGCCGCGCTGCGGGCCCCCGGCGTTCGTCGTACCGCCGCCTACGCCTCCCGGCGCAGCGTCGGCTTGAGCTCCTTCAGACGGCCGAGGAGGCCGTTCACGAACGAGGGCGACTCGTCCGTGGAGAACTCCTTGGCCAGCTGCACCATCTCGTCGAGCACGACGGCGTCCGGGGTCTCGTCGACCCAGATCAGCTCGTAGGCGCCGAGCCGCAGGATGTTGCGGTCCACGACCGGCATCCGGTCCAGCGTCCAGCCGACCGAGTACTGCGCGATCAGCTCGTCGATCCGCCGCGCGTGCTCCGCGTAGCCCTCGACGAGCTGCATGGTGTACTCGCTCACCGGCGGCTGGCGGGTGTCGGCATGGGAGAGCCGGACCCAGTCCGCGAGGACGGTCAGGACGGCGGCGTCGCGCTGGTCGCCCTCGAAGAGGATCTGGAAGGCGCGCTTGCGGGCCGTGTTGCGGGCAGCCACGGTTAGCTGTTCACCCGGCCGAGGTAGTCGCTCGTGCGGGTGTCGACCTTGATCTTCTCACCGGTGGTGATGAAGAGCGGCACCTGGATCTGGTGACCGGTCTCCAGGGTGGCGGGCTTGGTGCCACCGGTGGAGCGGTCGCCCTGGACGCCCGGCTCGGTCTCCTGGACGACGAGCTCGACGGCGGCCGGCAGCTCGACGAAGAGCACCTCGCCCTCGTGCTGCGCGACGGTGGCGGTGAAGCCCTCGATCAGGAAGTTGGCGGCGTTGCCGACGGCCTTGCGGTCGACCATCAGCTGGTCGTAGGTCTCCATGTCCATGAAGACGAAGTACTCGCCGTCCATGTACGAGAACTGCATGTCGCGCTTGTCGACAGTGGCCGTCTCGACCTTGACACCGGCGTTGAACGTCTTGTCGACGACCTTGCCGGAGAGCACGTTCTTGAGCTTGGTGCGCACGAAGGCCGGGCCCTTGCCGGGCTTGACGTGCTGGAACTCGACGACGGACCAGAGCTGGCCGCCTTCGAGCTTGAGCACCATGCCGTTCTTGAGGTCGTTCGTGGAAGCCACGGTTGCGGAATCTCCTGGACTGACGTGGACGACCCCGGCGCACGCACTCCTACAGCGCGAGCAGCTCCTTGGTCGTGATGGTGAGTAGCTCGGGTCCGCCGTCCGCCTCGGGGCGGACGACGAGCGTGTCATCGATCCGGACGCCGCCCCGGCCCGGGAGGTGAACCCCCGGTTCGACGGTGACCGGCACGCAAGCGTCCAGTTTACCCATGGCCGCGGGACCCAACTGCGGGTCCTCGTCGATTTCGAGCCCGACGCCATGACCGGTGAGCGGTGGCAGCCCCTCCGCATGCCCCGCGGAGTCCAGCACCTGGCGGGCCGCGCGGTCCACGTCGCGGTAGGCGGCGCCGGGCACCAGGCTCTCCCGGCCGGCGCGCTGAGCGGCGAAGACGAGGTCGTACAGCTCGATCTGCCAGTCGGCCGGCGAGGTGCCGATGACGAAGGTACGGCCGATCTCACAGCGGTAGCCGCGGTAGGTGGCACCCAGGCAGACGGAGAGGAAGTCGCCCTCCTCGACCCGCCGGTCGGTGGGCCGGTGGCCGCGGCGGCCGGAGTTCGGGCCGGTGGCGACCGAGGTCGGGAAGGCGGGGCCGTCGGCGCCGTGGTCGACGAGCCGGCGTTCCAGCTCCAGGGCGAGATGCCGTTCGGTGCGGCCGACGAGGATGGACTCCAGCAGCTCGCCGAGGGCCTGGTCGGCGATCTCGGCGCCGATGCGCAGACAGGAAATCTCCTCCTCGTCCTTGACCACCCTGAGCTGTTCGACGGCTCCGCCCAGCTCCGCGAGGCGCAGCCGGGGCGCCACCGAGCCGATGGCCCGGTACCGGGCGACGGTGAGGTGGTGCTCCTCCACGGCCAGGGATTCGGCGCGCTGTCCCCCGGCGAGATCGGCGGCGGCCACCGCGGGGTCACCGCCGGCGCCGGGGACCCGGTGCACGCGCAGCGCCTCGTCCGGGCGGCCCTCGGCGGGGCGGTCGTCCGGCGGTCCGGTGCACACCAGGACGTCCTCGGTACGGCCGATCAGCAGGACGGCGTTCTTGGGGGCCGCGCCCGCCAGGTAGCGGACGTTGGCGGGGCGGGTGACCAGAGCGGATTGGCTGCCGCCGGCTTGGCAGTGGTCCCGCAGGCGGGATCTTCGGGTGGCGTACACCTCTGACATGACACGAGCGTAGGAGTTGTGTAGGTGCGGCGCCGTTCGGGAGGGCCGAGTGGGGGGTGGCTGTGGTCGTTCCGCCGGGCGCGGGCCGGTGGGGGCTTGTCGCGCAGTTCCCCGCGCCCCTGGGTGGGTCCGCTCCCCTGCGCCAAAAAGATCCCTACCAGCTCGGCGGGCTCGCTATGGAGCGGGCGAGGACGTCGTCCAGGACCTGTGCCGTCTGCTGCACGTCCAGCTGGGAGTTGTCGATGATCGGCAGGCCCGAGCCGTACCAGCCAGCCATGCGGCCGTGGATGCGGGCCACCTCCTCGTCGGTGAGGCGGCGGTTGCCGGAGCGTTCCGCGTTGCGCTCCAGGACGATCTCCAGGCCCGGCAGGAGGACCACCGGCAGCAGACCGGGGCCCACGTGGCGCTTCCAGCCGCCGAGGCCGACGACCGGGCGGTCGGGGAATACCGCGTCGTCGAGGATGCAGGAGATGCCGTTGGCCAGGAAGTTGCGGGCGGCGAAGCCGCAGGTGCGGCGGGCCAGGCGGTACTGGGCCTCGGAGTGGTCGTTCCAGCCGGTCTGGGGATCGGCGAAGCCGGAGCGGACCCATTCGCGGACGTCGTCGAGGCTGATGTGGGCGGTGGGCACCCGGCGGTGGTCGGCCCAGTACTTGGCGACGCTGGTCTTGCCGGCGCCCGCCGGGCCGATGAGCAGCACCGCGAGGGTCGTGCCCGACGGATCGGGCGCGCCCGGGGCGGGGGCGGGCGGCATGGCGACCGGGCCGCCGGGGGGCAGCGGTACGTGGCCGGTGGTGTCCGGGGCCGGGGGCCCCGGGACGTGCGGGGGCGCGGGCGGGACCGGGCCCGGGGGCGGGCCGGCGAAGCCGGGCGCCGGCGGTGGGACGGGGGCGGCCCCCTGGTGCGGGCCCGGGTGGTGTGCGGCCGGGGACCAGCCGACGGCCGGTCCGTGCCCCGGCTGGTGGGGCGGCGGCAGCGGAGAACCCACTGCGTGCTGCATCCGGTGCCACTCCATCTCGTACGGGACATTGGCGCTGGCAGCGAGGGGCGAGCCCCGCTCCCTACCGAACGGTACCGCCCCCGGCCGCTGTTTGGTGAACGGCCGGGGGCGGTCCGAAGTGCCCCTGCGCACAGGCAAAATGGGGCGTACGGCGCCCCGGCGGACTTACTGGCCCACTTCTCCGTACGCGGCGAGCAGCACGGCCGGGTCCGGTCCCTCCAGGACGGTGGGCTTGGCCAGGCCGTCCAGGACGATGAAGCGGAGCAGGTCGCCGCGGGACTTCTTGTCGACCTTCATGTTCTCCACCAGCTTGGGCCACTGGTCGTAGCGGTAGTGCAGCGGAAGGCCGACCGCCTCCAGGATCGTGCGGTGACGATCGGCGGTCGCGTCGTCGAGACGGCCGGCCAGGCGGCCCAGCTCGGCGGCGAAGTGCATGCCGACGGCCACCGCGGCGCCGTGGCGCCACTTGTAGCGCTCGTTCTTCTCGATGGCGTGGCCGAGGGTGTGGCCGTAGTTGAGGATCTCGCGCAGGCCCGACTCCTTCAGGTCCGAGGAGACGACCTCGGCCTTCACCCGGATCGAGCGCTCGATCAGCTCGGCGGTGTGCGGTCCGGCCGGGGTGCGGGCGGCCTCCGGGTCGGACTCGATGAGGTCGAGGATCGCCGGGTCGGCGATGAAGCCGGCCTTGATGACCTCGGCGAGCCCGGAGACGTAGTCGTTGACCGGGAGGGAGTCCAGTGCGGCCAGGTCGCACAGCACGCCAGCGGGCGGGTGGAAGGCGCCGACGAGGTTCTTGCCCTCGGCGGTGTTGATGCCGGTCTTGCCGCCGACGGCCGCGTCGACCATGGCGAGCACGGTCGTGGGGATCGCGATCCAGCGCACCCCGCGCAGCCAGGTCGCGGCCACGAACCCGGCGAGGTCGGTGGTGGCGCCGCCGCCGACGCCCACGACGACATCGGTGCGGGTGAAGCCGGACTGGCCGAGCGCCTTCCAGCAGTAGGCGGCGACCTCGGCGGTCTTGGCCTCCTCGGCGTTCGGCACCTGGATGGCGACGGCGTCGAAGCCCTGTCCGACGAGGTCGGCACGCAGCGCCTCGCCGGTCTCGGCGAGGGCCTCGGGGTGGATGACGGCGACCCGCTTGACCCGGTCGCCGATCAAAGTGCCGAGCTCGCCCAGGAGTTGACGGCCCACCAGGACCTCGTACGGCTCGCTGCCCGCCGTTCCGCCGACCTGGATCCGCGTCACTGCCTCGCTCATGCTTCTTTCAACTCCAGTGCGTCCAGGGCGGCTCGGGTGACTTCTTCGGGCGTACGGCCGTCGGTGGCCACGACCGCCGTGGCGATCTGCTCGTACAGATGGCGGCGGGCCTCCATCAGCTCGCGCCACTGCTTGCGGGGGTTGACCGCGAGCAGCGGGCGGGCGGCGTTCAGGCCGGTGCGCTTGACCGCCTCCTCGACGTCCATCGAGAGGTAGACGACCCGCTGTCCGGTCAACGCCGTGCGGGTGTCCTCGTCCAGGACGGCGCCGCCGCCGAGCGCGAGGACCCCCTGGTGCTCGGCCAGTGCCCGCAGCACCGCCCGCTTCTCGATCGCCCGGAAGGCGGGCTCGCCCTCGTCGACGAAGATCTCGGCGATGGCCCGGCCCTGCTCGGCGACGATGTCGTCGTCGGTGTCGCGGTAGCCGACGCCGAGCCGCTCGGCGAGCAGCTGCCCGACGGTGGACTTGCCCACGCCCATCGGGCCGACGAGCACCACCAGCGGGTTCACCGGATCACCAGGTTGTCGAGGTACGAGCGCACGTTGCGCCGGGTCTCGGCGACCGAGTCGCCGCCGAACTTCTCCGCCACCGCGTCCGCGAGGACGAGGGCCACCATGGCCTCGGCGACGATACCCGCGGCCGGGACCGCGGAGACGTCGGAGCGCTGGTGGTGGGCGGCGGCGGCCTCGCCGGTGGTGACGTCCACGGTCTGCAGGGCGCGCGGCACGGTCGCGATCGGCTTCATCGCGGCCCGGACGCGCAGCAGCTCACCGGTGGTCAGGCCGCCCTCGGTGCCGCCGGAGCGGCCGGAGACGCGCTTGATGCCCTCGGGGCTGTTCACGATCTCGTCGTGCGCCTTGGAGCCCGGCACCCGCGCCAGTTCGAACCCGTCGCCGAGCTCCACGCCCTTGATGGCCTGGATGCCCATGAGCGCACCGGCGAGCCGCGCGTCCAGCTTGCGGTCCCAGTGCACGTGCGAGCCGAGGCCGACGGGGACGCCGTAGGCCAGGATCTCGACCACGCCGCCGAGGGTGTCGCCGTCCTTGTGGGCCTGATCGACCTCGGCGACCATCGCCTTGGAGGTGTCCGCGTCCAGGCAGCGCAGCGGGTCGGCGTCCAGCTTCTCGACGTCGGCCGGGGTCGGGTACACGCCCCGCGGAGCCTTCACGGAGCACAGCTCGACCACGTGGCTGACGATCTCGATGCCGGCGGTCTCCTTCACGTACGACCGCGCCACCGCGCCGAGCGCCACCCGGGCCGCCGTCTCACGCGCCGAGGCGCGCTCCAGGATCGGCCGGGCCTCGTCGAAGCCGTACTTCTGCATGCCGGCGAGGTCCGCGTGGCCGGGGCGGGGCCGGGTCAGCGGGGCGTTGCGGGCGAGCCCGGCGAGGATCTCCGGGTCGACCGGGTCGGCCGCCATGACCTGTTCCCACTTGGGCCACTCGGTGTTGCCGACCATGATCGCCACCGGGGAGCCCAGGGTGAGGCCGTGCCGGACGCCGCCGAGGAAGGTGACCTCGTCGCGCTCGAACTTCATCCGCGCACCGCGGCCATAGCCGAGCCGGCGCCGGGCCAGGTGGTCCGCCACCATCTCCGTGGTGATCGGCACGCCGGCCGGGAGGCCCTCCAGCGTCGCCACGAGTGCGGGGCCGTGGGACTCACCCGCGGTCAGCCAGCGCAACCTGCTCAACGATGCTCCTCAGTGCTCGCGCCCTGGTACTGCCCTTCGTACGCGTGTGCTCGCGTACGGCGACGGCACGACCAGGTGCGCGGCCCCGGCCCGCCACTTCCGATCCTCCCACGTCCCGGTGCGGTCCCCGGTCGCCGGTCCATCAGTCGGACGCGAATGTGCCAGCGCGCGACGCGGGTGCGCCATCAGGCGGAGCTGTCCTCCGGGCGCCGCTGCGGGGCGTACGGGCCGAGGTGATCGGCTCCGCTGCCCTGGTCGTAGCGCATCGCGGGCACCGGCTGCGGCTGCGGCTGACGCAGCGCGCGGCGGCGGGCGAGCTTGTTGCGCAGCCTGATGACCCAGGTGGCCAGCAGTGCGAGCACGATCAGGACGAGCACGGTGTTCTGCACCCAGTCGGGCAGGAACCACAGCAGGCTCTCGAAGATCTGGCTCTTGCCGGACGCCAGCGGCTGACCTGTGGACATCGGACGCGTTCCCCTCCCGGTCCCGCCCCCTGCGGAACCGGAAGGATCCTAGCGGGCGTCGAGCGCGTGTTCGCCCGCTTTTCGCATGGCGTCCAGCGGGGCCGGCGTGCGCCGCGTCATCTGCTCGACCTGGAGCACCGCCTGGTGCACCAGCAGGTCCAGCCCGCTGACGACGGCCCCGCCGAACATGGACCAGCGGGCCGCGAGCGGGGTGGGCCAGGGGTCGTAGAGCACGTCGAACAGCGTGGCGGGGCGCTCCGGTACGGCGGAGGCGAGCTCGTCGGTCGCACCGGCCGGAGTGGTCGCGACGACCAGGGGCGCGCGGAGCGCCTCGGCGGCGTCCGCCCAGTCCGCGGTACGCACCTCGACGTCGAGCCGCTCGCCCCACTCCCGCATCTCCGCGGCGCGGGCCGCGCTGCGGACGTAGGCCACGACCTCGCCGGTGCAGACGCGGGCGAGGGCGGCCAGCGCGGAGGAGGCGGTGGCGCCGGCGCCCAGGATCGCTGCCGAGTCGACCTGCTCGATGCCGCGTTCGCGCAGTGCGGCGACCATGCCGGGGATGTCGGTGTTGTCGCCGGTGCGGCGGCCGTCCTCGGTGAACACGACGGTGTTGACCGCCTCGACCGAGCGGGCCGTCTCGCTGATCTCGTCGAGCAGCGGGATGACGGCCCGCTTCAGCGGCATGGTCAGCGACAGTCCGGCCCACTCCGGACCGAGTTCGGCGAAGAACCCGGGCAGTGCGGCCTCGTCCACCTCGTACCGGTCGTACGTCCAGCCGGTGAGCCCCAGCTGCTCGTAGGCGGCGCGGTGCAGCACCGGCGAGAGGGAGTGGGCGATGGGCGAACCGAGCACGGCGGCCCGGCGGGCGTCTGGGCCCTGACCTGTCATGGCACCTGTCCTTGAGCCGTCAGTCGTTGTTCCGCGACGCGTTGAACTGCTCGACCAGCTTCTCGTGCTCGGCGAGCGTCTTGGTGAACTTGCTGGTCTTGCCGTCCAGCGAGATGAAGTAGTACCAGCCGTCGTCCGTCGGGTTCAGCGCGCCCTTCAGCGCCTCCTCGCCCGGGTTGTCGATCGGGCCGGGCGGCAGTCCCTTGACGAAGTAGGTGTTGTACGGGTTGTCGTACTCCCGCAGCTCGGCGATCGTCAGGTCGATCTTGCTCTGGTTCTTGATGTAGTTGTACGTGGAGTCGAACTCCAGCGAGCCGTAGGTCTCGGGGTTGCCGGGCTTGAGGCGGTTGTAGACGACCTCGGCCATCTTGCGGAAGTCGTCGTGGCTGGTGCCCTCGGCCTGCGCCAGGCTCGCCACGGTGAGCAGCTGCCAGGGGTTGTCCAGGCCCAGGTCCTCGGCCTTCTTCTCCAGGCCGAGCTCCTCGTACTTCTCGGTGGCCCGGGCGACCATCTGCTTGAGGACGGCCTCGGGCTTCTGGCCCTTGGCCACCGGGTAGCTGGACGGGTAGAGGAAGCCCTCCAGCGGATCCTTGACGTCCTTGTGGCCCGTCGCCCACTCGGGAAGGCCGAGGCTGTCCGCCTTCTCGTCGGCGATCTCCGCCGTGGTGCCCTTGTCGAGTTCGAGGCGCGCGTCGATCAGTTTGTAAACCGCGACATTGCGGGTGCCCTCGGGGATGATCAGGTTGTTCTGGCTCTTCGGGCTGAGCATGAGGTCGACCGCGCTGGCGGCCGACATCTCCTTCTCCAGCGTGTAGACGCCCGCCTGGATGGTGTTGCCCTTGGGGTTCTGCTGCTGGGCGGCGACGAACGCGTCGACGCTCTTGACCACGCCCTTCGCCTTCAGCTCCTGGCCGATGGCATAGCCGCCGGCGCCCTTGGGGATCTCGACGGTCACCTGCTCGCCGCTGCCGCTGCCCGCGTAGTCCGGAGCGGCGCCGAAACGATCCTGGTAAAACTGATAGCCGAAATATGCGACCCCGGCGATGCCTCCGCCGAACACCAGCAGGACCACCAGGCAGGCGCATCCGTTACGGCTTTTCTTGCTGCCTTTGCCGCCCCGGCCCCGCCGCTCCCCGCGGCCGCGCCGGCTCCCCGGCTCGTCGTCCGTGGCGTCGTCATCGCCACCGCCGCCCGCGAAGAAGGCGTGCTCGCCCTGGTCGGGACCCGGGTCCCAGTCGGTGCGCGGCTCCGGCTCGGCCGGCCGTCTGCTCGGCGGCTCCGGCGGCGGGTACGCCTCGGGCGTGCCGTAGAAGTCCGGCTGCTGTTCGCCGTAGACGGCGTTCTGCTGGCCGTAGGGGTCCGCGGGGTCGGTGTACTGGACCTGCCCGTGCGTACCGGTGCCCCAGCCGTTGTTGTCGTACCCCTGCTGACCCTGGCCCTGGTACTGCTGGTCGTACTGCTGCTGGTCGTACTGCTGCGGGTACTGCTGCTGCGCCTGACCGTATCCGTCCTGCTGGCCGGTGCCCCAGTCGCCGTACTGCGGCTGCTGCGGCTGCTGCTGCTCCGGATAGTGCTGCGGCTGGCCGCCGTAAGGGGACTGCTGGCCCGCCTGAGCCTGCTGTCCCTCCCATCCACCGTCCCCGTGATACGGGTCCTCGGGATGCCACGGTTCGGAGCCCTGGCCCCGGCCATACTCAGTCATCGATCCCCTAGAGCCGCGAGGCGGCGGTCGCGCGGCGTGGGGGCCCGCTTCCGTTCCGCCTCTCTTTGTGCGGCGGCTGTTCGAACACCGCCGCATCGCGCGGAACGTTACCGTATCGCGATCAGATGACCACTTCGACGCCCTCGCCGGGTGCTTTACCTGACACCCGTTCGGATTCCAGTGCCTGCTGGAGGATGATCACAGCGGCTGCCTGGTCAATGACCGATCTGCCCTTTTTCGACTTCACACCCGAGGCGCGCAGTCCTTGACTGGCCGTCACCGTGGTCATCCGTTCGTCCACCAGCCTCACCGGAACCGGCGCGATCATGCGCGCCAGTTCCTGGGTGAAGCCGCGGACCTTGACGGCGGCCGGGCCCTCGCCCCCCTTGAGGGAGCGAGGGAGACCGACGACGACCTCGATCGGCTCGTACTCCTCGACCAGTTGCTGCAGCCGACGCCGGGCCGCGGGAACGTCCCGGCCGGGGACCGTTTCCACCGGGGTCGCGAGGATCCCGTCGGGGTCGCACGAGGCGACCCCGATCCGGGCGTCCCCGACGTCGATGGCGAGCCGGCGTCCTCTGCGCATTACTTGGCCGTCTCCCCGACCAGGCGCTCCACGGCGTCCACGGCCTCGCCGACCGCGGCCGGGTTCTGGCCGCCGCCCTGGGCGACGTCCGGCTTGCCGCCACCGCCGCCGCCGAGCGTCTTGGCGGCCGTACGCACCAGGTCGCCGGCCTTCAGGCCGCGCTCGCGGGCGGCCTCGTTGGTGGCGATGACCGTCAGCGGCTTGCCGCCCACCACGCTGAACAGGGCGACCACGACAGCCCGCCCGCCCTGGATGCGGCCGCGCACGTCGAGGACCAGCTTGCGCAGGTCGTCGGCGGTGGTGCCGTCCGGGACCTGGCCGGTGACCAGGGCGATGCCGCGCACGTCCTTGGCGGACTCGGCGAGACCGGCGGCGGCCTGGAGCACCTTCTCGGCGCGGAACTTCTCGATCTCCTTCTCGGCGTCCTTCAGCTTGCCGAGCATGGCGGAGACCTTCTCCGGAAGCTCCTCCGGACGGCCCTTGATCAGCTCCTGGAGCTGGGCGACAACCGTGTGCTCACGGGCCAGGAAGTTGTAGGCGTCGACACCGACGAGGGCCTCGATACGGCGCACACCCGAGCCGATCGAGGACTCGCCGAGCAGCTTGACCAGGCCCAGCTGGGCGGTGTTGTGCACGTGGGTGCCGCCGCACAGCTCCTTGGAGAAGTCGCCGATGGTGACCACCCGCACGCGCTCGCCGTACTTCTCGCCGAACTCGGCGATGGCGCCCTGCTTCTTGGCCTCGTCGATGCTCATGACATCGGCGCGGACGTCGAGGTCGCGGGCGAGCACCTCGTTGATCTTCTGCTCGACGTCGGTCATCACGGCCGTCGGAACGGCGGACGGCGAGCCGAAGTCGAAGCGGAAGCGGCCGGGCTGGTTCTCGGAACCGGCCTGGGCGGCCGTCGGGCCGAGGGCGTCGCGCAGGGCCTGGTGGGTCAGGTGGGTGGCCGAGTGGGCGCGGGCGATGGCCGTGCGGCGGCAGGCGTCGATGGAGGCCTCGGCCTTGGCGCCGACGGTGACCTCGCCGACCTGGACGACGCCCTTGTGGACGTAGACGCCCGGCACCGGCTTCTGGCAGTCGCGGATCTCGATGACGGCACCGGAGTCCACCTTGATGCGGCCGGTGTCGCCGATCTGGCCGCCGCCCTCGGCGTAGAACGGGGTCCGGTCGAGGACGATCTCGACCTCGTCGCCCTCGGTGGCGGCCGGGGAGGAGACGCCGTCGACGAGGATGCCGACGATCGTCGACTCGCCGTCGGTGTCGGAGTAGCCGATGAACTCGGTCTCACCGGCGCGGTCGGCGATCTCGCGGTAGGCGCCCATGTCGGCGTGGCCGGTCTTCTTGGACTGGGCGTCGGCCTTGGCCCGCTCCCGCTGCTCCTTCATCAGGCGCCGGAAGCCGTCCTCGTCCACGGACAGCCCCTGCTCGGCGGCCATCTCCAGGGTGAGGTCGATCGGGAAGCCCCAGGTGTCGTGGAGCAGGAAGGCCTTGTCGCCGGCGAGGACCGTGCCGCCGGCCTGCTTGGTCTCGGTGACGGCGGTGTCGAGGATGGTGGTGCCGGCCTTCAGCGTCTTGAGGAAGGCGTTCTCCTCGGCGACGGCGACCTTCTCGATCCGCTCGCGGTCGGTGACCAGCTCCGGGTACTGCTGCCCCATCATCGCGATGACGGTGTCGACCAGGTCCTTGACGACCGGACCGGAGGCGCCGAGCAGCCGCATGTTGCGGATGGCGCGGCGCATGATGCGGCGCAGGACATACCCGCGCCCCTCGTTGCCCGGGGTGACGCCGTCGCCGATGAGCATCACGGCGGTGCGCATGTGGTCGGTGACCACGCGCAGCGAGACGTCCGAGCCGTGGGCGTCGCCGTAGGCCACACCGGTCAGCTCGGTGGCCTTCCTGATGACGGCCATGGAGGTGTCGATCTCGTACATGTTCTGCACGCCCTGCAGAATCATGGCGAGCCGCTCCAGGCCGAGGCCGGTGTCGATGTTCTTGCTCGGCAGGTCGCCGAGGATCTCGAAGCTCTCCTTGCCGGTGCCCTCGCCCCGCTCGTACTGCATGAAGACGAGGTTCCAGATCTCCACGTACCGCTCGTCGTTGACGGCGGGGCCGCCCTCGGCGCCGAACTCGGGGCCGCGGTCGTAGTTGATCTCGGAGCAGGGGCCGCAGGGGCCGGGGACGCCCATGGACCAGTAGTTGTCCTTCATGCCGAGGCGCTGGATGCGCTCCTTCGGCACCCCGACGACCTCGTGCCAGATGCGCTCGGCCTCGTCGTCGTCCTTGTAGACGGTGATCCAGAGCTTCTCCGGCTCCAGGCCGTAACCACCCTTGTCCTGAGGGCTGGTGAGCAGCTCCCAGGCGTACTTGATGGCGCCTTCCTTGAAGTAGTCGCCGAAGGAGAAGTTGCCGCACATCTGGAAGAACGTGCCGTGCCGGGTGGTCTTGCCGACCTCTTCGATGTCCGGCGTGCGCACGCACTTCTGCACGCTGGTGGCGCGGTCGAAGGGCGGCTTGACCTCACCCAGGAAGTAGGGCTTGAAGGGCACCATGCCGGCCGGGACGAGGAGCAGAGTCGGGTCGTCCGCGATGAGCGACGCCGAAGGGACGACGGTGTGCCCGCGCTCCTCGAAGAAGCTCAGCCAGCGGCGGCGGATCTCAGCCGACTCCATCAGTGGTCCTCATTCCGGTTGTACGTGTACGCCGTGTTGTCGATGACGTACGTCTTCGGCTCGGTGCGGTTCTCGATCACGGCATGCCGCCGCGTTGCGGGGAGTTCGGGGTCCGCGTCGATGCCCAACGCGTTCTCCAGCTCGGCCTCCCGCTGGGCCATGTTGTCGCGGACGTCGAGTGCGAAGCCCACCGCGCGGTCCTTGAGGCGGGTTCCCGCCTCGAGGGCCTTGTTGGCGGCCTGGGTGGCCAGGTGCTCCGGGGTCAGCTGCTTGATCTTGCGGTTGACCTTGGTGGTGGCCCACACGCCGGCCGCGACGCCGGTGGTGAACCAGAAGGAACGGCGGAACATCGCTGGATCAGCCCTTCTTCCGCTTGTTCCGCCGTGCGGCCGGAACGGTGCGGCCCACGATCACGGTACGGCGGGGTTCCTTGACGGGCACGTCGTCCTTGCGGCCCGCGAGCGCGCGGCGCACGCCGTAGCCGAAGGCCGCGACCTTGACCAGGGGGCCGCCGAAGGTGGAGGCCACCGTGCTGGACAGCGCGGAGGCGTTGGAGGTGACCTCCTGGACGTCGGAGGCGATGGCGTCGACCCGGTCGATCTGGGTCTGCGCCGAGCGCACCGCCGAGGAGGCGTCCGCCAGGAGCGGGACGGCCTGATCGGTCACGTCCGCGACCAGCTTGGTGGTCGCCCTGAGCGTCTGGGCCAGCCTCACCAGTGCCACGGCGAGGAAGGAGACCAGGATCGCCCAGAACACGGCCACCAGGATCCCGGCCACCTCTCCACCGGACACTGTTGCACCCGCTCCCTGAAACGTGTCTCACCATCGAAAAGTCGTGGGTCGAGCCTATCGCGCCGGGCGCGCGGCTCCGTACCGCATTACGGCCCGGGGGCGCACGAGTTCGGTGAACCGATTGTACGGAGTGAATACGCTTCAGTACGCTCCGTGTCCCATGCGAGACCGACAGCGTGAGGACATCCCGGTGGCCGGCAATCTGCCCTTGGAGCTCGACGCGTTCGTCGGGCGTACGGCTGAACTGGCGGGGCTCGCCGAGGCGCTCGGCGCGGCGCGGCTGGTGACCGTGTGCGGAATGGGCGGGGTGGGCAAGTCCCGGCTCGCCGCCCATACGGCCGCCCGGTGCGCGCCGGCGGACGGGGTGTGGCGGGTGGAGCTGGCGCCGGTCCGCGATCCGGCGTTCGTCGACCACGCGGTGGTGGCGGCGCTGGGGCTCACCGACCACACCACCCGCCCGCCGCGCGAGACGCTCCTGTCCCGGCTCGCCGGACGCCAACTCCTGCTGGTCCTGGACGGGTTCGAGCACCTGGTCGACGCCTGTGCCGAGCTGGTGACCGAACTGCTGGGCCGGGCGCCGGGGCTGCGGGTGCTCGCGGTGGGCCGCAGGCCGCTGTCGGTGCGGGGCGAGCGGCTGTTCCCGCTGGAGCCGCTGGCCGAGGACGAGGCCGTCGCGCTGTTCGCGGACCGGGCCGCGCTGCACGGGACGGAGGTGGCGGCCGGCGATGCCGACGTGCGGGAGGTGTGCCGGCGCCTGGACGGGATCCCGCTGGCGGTGGAGCTGGCGGCCGGGCGGCTGCGGGCGCTGTCCGCCGGGCAGTTGCTGGCCCGGCTCGATGACCGGTTCCGGCTGTTGACCCGGGACGGCGGGGACGCGCTGTGGCGGCACCGGACGCTGCGCACGGCGATCGGCTGGAGTCATGAACTGTGCACGCCCGAGGAGCGGTTGCTGTGGGCGCGCCTGTCGGTGTTCGCCGGCCGCTTCGACCTGGAGTCCGTGGAGTACGTGTGCAGCGGGCACGGGTTGCACGCCGACGACGTCCTCGACGTGCTCTCGGAACTCCTCGCGCAGTCGGTGGTCTCCCGGGAGGAGACCGCGTCGGGGGTGCGCTACCGCATGCTGGACACCGTCCGGGCCTACGGCGCGGACTGGCTGGCGGCGTCCGGGGACGCGGAGCGGCTGCGGCGCCGGCACCGCGACTGGTACCTGGGCCTGGCGACCTGGTGCGAGCTGGACTGGTTCTCGCCGCGCCAGGCGGAGGTCGCCGCGCGCGTGGAGGCGGAGCTGCCGAATCTGCGCAGCGCCCTGGAGCACTGTCTGTCCGAGCCCGACGAGGCACATCTGGGCCAGCTCCTCGCGGGCTCGCTGTGGTTCTACTGGGTCGGCTGCGGGCGCCTGTCGGAGGGCCGGCACTGGCTGGACCAGGCCGTCCGGCTGGACTCCGGCCACGAGCAGTCCCGGCTGAAGGCCCTGTGGGTGCTGGGCTATGTGGCGGTCCTCCAGGGCGACACGGTCGCCGCGCTCGCCGCGCTGCACGAGTGCGGTGAGGAGGCGGAGGCGTCGGACAACCCGGTCGCTGCGGCCTACGCCGAGCACCGCATCGGCTGTGTCGCCCTGGTCACCGACGACATGGCCCGTGCTGAAACGCTGCTGCACTCGGCCCTGGCCCGCTACCAGGAGATCGGCGAGCTCAACAGTAATGTCCTCATGGGCCAGGTGGAGCTCGCCATGGCCCGGGCCTTCCAGGACGATCTGGCCGAGGCGGTACGGCTGTGCGAGGACGTGCGCCGGGTGTGCGAGGACCACGGCGAGCGCTGGGCCCGGACCTACGCCCTGTACGTGCTGGCCTACGCGGCTTGGCGCGAGGGCGACCGGGCCCGCGCGCGCGAGCTGCTGACCGACTGCCTGGCCGGCGCCCACTCCTTCCACGACCTGCTCGGCTCGGTGCTCACGGTGGAGCTGCTGGCCCTGGTCACAGCGGCCGACGGCGACCCGGCGGAGGCGGCGCTGCTGCAGGGTGCGGCGGAGCGGATGTGGCCCTCGGTGGGGCTGCCGCTGTTCGGCTCGGCCTATTACAACGCCCCGCACGAGCTGTGCGAGGCCATGGCCCGGGAGCGGCTGGGCGACGAGCGGTACGAGGAGTGCGTACGGGCGGGTGCGCTGCTCGACCGGGAGGCGGCGGTGGCCCGGGCGCTGCGCCGCGGGAGGCCGCCGGCCGGCGCGCTGCGGGGGCTGCCCGCGCCGCGCGGTCCCGTACGGCACGCGCCCGCGACCCCCGGCATGCACGAACCCGCCGCCTCGCGCACCCGGAAGGGCGGCGAGACGGCGGGCTGACGCGCAGGTGGTGCTACGTCCGCTGAAGGATCAACGGGCGTAGTACTCGACGACGAGCTGCTCGTCGCAGATCACCGGGATCTCCTTGCGGTTCGGCTCGCGGTCCAGGCGGAAGGCCAGGGCGCGGAGGTTCACCTGGAGGTAGCGCGGGGTCTCGCCGTCGGGGGCGAAGCCGCCCTCGCGGGCGATCGAGAAGAGGGTCTTCTCGCGGCTGCGCTCGCGGACCATCACGACGTCGTCGGGACGGACGCGGAACGACGGCTTGTCGACCTTCTGGCCGTTGACCTCGATGTGGCCGTGAACGACCATCTGACGGGCCTGGTAGATGGTGCGGGCGATGCCCGAACGCAGCACCAGGGCGTCGAGACGACGCTCGAGCTCGATGATCAGGGCCTCACCGGTCTTGCCCTGGACCTTCGAGGCACGCTCGTAGGCGCGGACGAGCTGGCGCTCGGACACGTCGTACTGCGCGCGCAGACGCTGCTTCTCCAGCAGACGGACCTTGTAGTCCGAGTTCTGCTTGCGGCCGCGGCCGTGCTCGCCCGGCGGGTAGGGACGGGCCTCGAAGTACTTGACGGCCTTCGGGGTCAGCGCGATGCCGAGGGCACGCGACTTCTTGACCTTGGGGCGGGGCTGATTCGCCACTTGTTTCTCATTTCCTGGTGTTCGGCTTGTCAGGGTTGAGGGAGGTCGCATCCGCAGCCGGGGAGACCCGGCACGTCCGGTCGGTCGGACCTGCTGGGCAGCCGCTCCCTGATCTGGGCACATACGTGCAGCACGCGAGTGGCCCACCGACCGGTCCCGTCCTGCGACGAGTGGTGGTGGGCTGCCCGCGACACCGTTCGACGGTGCGCGACGCTCCTGGAGCCGGTTCCTGAGAACCGGGTCTCCGGCTGACCGTCCCGTTCTGACTGCACGGGACACAGCACTGCGAGGGAGTCTACAGGCTGTTCAGGACCGCTTGCGACCGAGGCGGTTCCTGGTCCACTCCACCGCGTCCGCGTACCGGGCCTCCGCGCCGTGCCGGGTCGGGGTGTAGTACTCGCGGTCCCTGAGGGCGTCCGGGGCGTACTGCTGCTCGGCGATGCCCTCGGCCAGGTCGTGCGGGTACACGTACCCCTGCGCGTGGCCGAGCTTGGCGGCGCCCTTGTAGTGCCCGTCGCGCAAGTGCGCCGGCACCGGCCCGGCATGTCCCTTGCGTACGTCCTCCATGGCGGCGCCGATCGCGGTCGTCGCGGCGTTGGACTTGGGCGCCAGGGCGAGGGCGATGGTGGCGTGGCTGAGGGTGAGGGCGGCCTCCGGGAAGCCGATCATGGCGACGGCCTGGGCGGCGGCGACCGCGAGGGGCAGGGCCTGGGGATCGGCGAGGCCGATGTCCTCGCTGGCCGAGATCATCAGGCGGCGGGCGATGAAGCGGGGGTCCTCGCCGGCCTCGATCATCCGGGCCAGGTAGTGCAGGGCCGCGTCGACGTCGGAGCCGCGGATGGACTTGATGAGGGCGCTGGCGACGTCGTAGTGCTGGTCGCCGTCGCGGTCGTACGTCACCGCCGCCCGGTCGACGGTCTGCTCCAGCGTCTGGAGGCTGATCTCGCTCTCGCCCTGGTCCAGGGCGGCCCCCGCCGCGGCCTCCAGGGCGGTCAGGGCGCGCCGGGCGTCGCCGCCGGCGATCCGCAGCAGATGCTCCTCGGTGTCCTCGGGGAGGCCGAGGGCGCCCTTCAGGCCGCGCTCGTCGCTCAGCGCCCGCCGCAGCAGCCCTCGGATGTCGTCGTCGGTGAGGGGTTCGAGGGTCAGCAGCAGGGAGCGGGAGAGCAGGGGCGAGATGATGGAGAAGTACGGGTTCTCCGTCGTCGCCGCGATCAGCGTCACCCAGCGGTTCTCGACCGCGGGCAGCAGGGAGTCCTGCTGGGCCTTGCTGAAGCGGTGGATCTCGTCGAGGAAGAGGACGGTCTCCTTGCCGTAGCCGCCGGTGGCGCGGCGGGCGCCCTCGATGACCGCGCGGACCTCCTTGACCCCCGCGGTGATCGCGGACAGCTCCACGAACCGCTTGTCGGTGGCCTTGGAGACGACATACGCGAGGGTCGTCTTGCCGGTGCCGGGCGGGCCCCACAGGATCACCGAGGACGGGCCGGCCGGGCCGCCGCCGGACTCCCCCACCAGTCTGCGCAGCGGTGAGCCCGGCTTCAGCAGGTGCTGCTGGCCCATCACCTCGTCGAGGGTGCGCGGGCGCATCCGGACGGCCAGGGGGCTGGCGGCCGGATCCTTCTCCTGGCGTTCTTCGGCTGCGGCGGTGAACAGGTCGGGCTCCACTCTGAAACCCTAAATCACGGGACTGACAATGCCCGCGGCGCCGTCAGCCGGTCCAGAAGTCCCACCAGCGGGTCATGATCAGGATGCCGATGACGCCGATGTGCAGCACCGGCAGCACCCAGGTGAACTCGCCGAAGAACGCCTTCAGCCAACGGGGTGCGGGCAGGAAGCCGTTGCGCACGGTGAACGAGGTGACGTACCAGAACATGATGATCGTCGCGACCCAGGCCAGCGAGCACCACAGGCACAGGGCGCCGATGCGGTACAGCGACTGGAACTGCAGCCAGGTGCAGAAGCCGACGCCGAAGAGGGTGCCCGCGTTGAAGGTGAGCCAGTACCAGCGCGGGAAGCGGGCGCGGGCGAGCAGGCTGATGCCGACGCAGACGACCATGCCGTAGGCGACGAGGCCGAGCATCGGGTTGGGGAAGCCGAAGACCGAGGCCTGGTCGCTCTCCATGACGCTGCCGCAGGAGACGACGGGGTTCAGGCTGCACCCGGGGACGAAGGTCTTCCCCTCGGCCTTCGCTTCCAGCAGCTTGAACTTGTCGAGCGTGATGACCCACGCGGCGAGCAGCCCGGCCGCGCCGGTGATCACCAGCATCAGCGCGAAGGCCGTGCTGCCGCCTTCCGTGCGCGGCGCCCGGACGGTGCGCTCGGGCTCGGTGGAGACGTCTTGGAGGGTCGTCTTGCTCATCACGCCGATCCGTCACTTGAGAGGGGGACCTTCTGCGGGCAGGGGTCATTGTGCCGCAAACGGACCCGTCCCCACCGTTCACCGGAGATAAGGAACCCTCCCGAGGGACCCGGAACGTTCGGTTCAGGACAACGGGGGCCTCGCGTGCCCGCGAAGCCCCCGTGACCGCCCGGACCTCAGCCCAGCCGGGACTCCAGCTCGGCGACGATCTCGTTCACGCCGATCGCCGTCTGCTCGCCGGACTCCATGTCCTTGAGCTGGACGACGCCCTCGGCGAGGTCGCGTTCGCCGGCGACGACCGTGTAGCGGGCGCCGCTGCGGTTGGCGTTCTTCATGGCGCCCTTGAGGCCCTTGGCGCCGTAGCAGAAGTCCGCCGCGACGCCCTGCTTGCGCAGCTCGCCCACCTTGGCGAACAGCACCCGGCGGGCCTCCTCCCCGAGCGGGACCGCGAACACGCTGGTCGTGGAGGGCAGTTGCAGCTCGACGCCCTCCGCCTCCAGCGCGAGGACGGTGCGGTCGACGCCGAGGGCCCAGCCGACGGACGGCAGCGCGGGGCCGCCGATCATCTCGGACAGGCCGTCGTAGCGGCCGCCGCCGCCCACCGCGGACTGGGAGCCCAGACCGTCGTGGACGAACTCGAAGGTCGTACGGGTGTAGTAGTCCAGGCCGCGCACCAGCTTCGGGTCGTCCTCGAAGGCGACGCCCGCGGCCGTGATCAGCTCGCGGACCTCCTCGTGGTACGCCTTGCACGCGTCGCAGAGGTAGTCGCGCAGCAGCGGCGCGTCCCCGAGCTGCTTCTGGACCGCCTCGCGCTTGTCGTCCAGCACGCGCAGCGGGTTGATGTCCGCCCGGCGCAGCGTGTCCTCGTCGAGGTCGAGGCCGCGCAGGAACTCCTGGAGCGCGGCGCGGTAGACCGGACGGCACTCCTGGTCGCCCAGGCTGTTGAGCAGGATGCGGAAGTCGCGCAGGCCGAGCGAGCGGTACGCCTGGTCGGCCAGGATGATCAGCTCGGCATCCAGCGCCGGGTCCTCCGCGCCGATCGCCTCGGCGCCGACCTGCGAGAAGTGCCGGTAGCGGCCCTTCTGGGGGCGCTCGTAGCGGTAGTAGGAGCCGGAGTACCAGAGCTTGACCGGGAGGTTGCCCGCCTTGTGCAGGTTGGCCTCCAGCGCGGCGCGCAGCACGGACGCCGTGCCCTCGGGGCGCAGGGCCAGCCGGTCGCCGCCCTTGGTCTCGAAGGCGTACATCTCCTTGGTCACGATGTCGGTGGACTCCCCGACTCCGCGCGCGAACAGCTCGACGCTCTCGAAGCCGGGCGTCTCGATGTAGCCGTAGCCGGAGTTGCGCAGCGGGGCGGCGATGGCCTCGCGGACGGCCAGGAACTTGGCGCTGTCCGGCGGGATCAGGTCGTAAGTGCCCTTGGGGGCCTTGAAGGTGCTCACGGAAGGTATCTCGTCACATTCCTCGTCGGGGAGCCCGCGGGGCTGCTCCGCGATCTTGGCGGCTTGCCGCCACCTGCCGCAGATACGGGTTGGTGGCGCGCTCATGGCCGATGGTCGTCTGGGGGCCGTGGCCGGACAGCACCACGGTCGAATCGTCGAGCGGCAGGCACACACGGGCCAGCGAGTCGAGGATCTCGGCCATGTCGCCGCCGGGCATGTCGGTGCGTCCGATGGAGCCGGCGAACAGCAGGTCGCCCGAGAAGAGGATCGGCGGGATGTCCGCCGCCTCGGGCATTCTGAAGGTCACCGACCCCTTGGTATGGCCGGGCGCATGGGCGACGGACAGTTCCAGGCCCGCCAGCTGCAGCTTCGCGCCGTCGGTCAGCTCCTTGACGTCGTCCGGCTCCCCGATCGTCAGCTCGCCCATCAGCGGCATCCCGATGGAACGGCCGAGCGCCCGCTCGGGGTCGCTCATCATGTACCGGTCCTCGGGGTGGATCCAGGCCGGTACGTCGTGCGCGCCGCACACGGGGACGACCGAGGCCACATGGTCGAGGTGGCCATGGGTGAGGACGACGGCGACGGGCTTGAGCCGATGCTTCTTCAGTGCTTCCTCGACTCCGGGGGCCGCCTGGTGGCCCGGGTCGATGATCACGCACTCCTCACCGGCGGCGGGGGCGACGAGATAGCAGTTCGTCCCCCAGGCCCCGGCGGGGAACCCGGCAATGAGCACGATCGTCCTTCGTTGTGTCGGTTCGGGCGACAAGTCGGTGGGCTGCGCCTGAGGTCAGAGCCTACCGGCGCTGCCGATTCCTCAGCGAACCCATATACGGTACGGGGCACACGCAGACGGTCGGCCCACCGGACGCACTCGCACCGGTCGACATTCAGACGCTTGAGGAGACAACCCCGTGGTCAGCCAGGAACAGCGGCGGCGTCAGCTCGCCCGGGAGAAGTTCTTGCGGCAGCAGCAGCGGCGCACGGACGCGCGGCGCAAGTCACGCACGCGCAACGCGGTCATCGCGTCCGCGCTCGGCGTCATACTCATCGGCAGCCTCGGGCTCTACACGGCCGGCGCCTTCGACGGGGACGACGGCAAGTCGAACGCGGGCCCGGAGGTCACTCCGAGCGCGACGCCGACCAGCAAGGTCCCGGACCCGTGCGAGAAGGCGGCCCCGGGCAAGGTCGAGACCATGAGCTGGAAGAAAGAGCCGGCCATGACCATCGACAAGTCCGCGGACTACACGATGAAGCTGGACACGACCTGCGGCGAGATCGGCATCGACCTCAAGGCGTCGGCCGCCCCGCACACCGTCAACTCGTTCAACTTCCTCGCCGGCAAGGGCTACTTCGACCACACCAAGTGCCACCGGCTGGTCGACAGCGGCATCTACGTGCTCCAGTGCGGCGACCCGACGGGCACCGGCACCGGCGGTCCCGGCTACACGATCCCGGACGAGAACCTCAAGGACAAAACCCTCAAGGGCGACACCTACCCGGCGGGAACGGTCGCGATGGCGAACCAGTTCAACGCCCAGACCGGCGAGGGCAAGAACTCCGGCGGCAGCCAGTTCTTCCTCGTCTACCAGGACAGTCCGCTGCCGCCCAACTACACGCCGTTCGGCACGGTGTCCGCGTCGGGGATGAAGGTTCTCAAGAAGCTGGCGGCCGCCGGAGCGCAGGCCGCGGACCCCACGACGGGCAACACGGCGCCCAACGCGACCGTGGTGATCAACAAGGCAACTGTCACCAAATCCTGACCCCCCAACTGCGAAATTTCGGTCGCGCGGGATGCGGACAGGCAACCCGCCGGTCGCCTATGTTGGCCGTGACGAAACTGTGGACGATGCCCGGGGGCGCTGAAGCCCCGAGCAGGCATCATGTGGAGGAGGCGCTGTGAGCAGCGACCCGTGGGGCCGCGTCGACGAGACGGGGACCGTGTACGTGCGTACGGCCGACGGCGAGCAGGTCGTCGGTTCCTGGCAGGCCGGCTCCCCTGAGGAGGCGTTGGCCTACTTCGAGCGCAAGTACGAGGGCCTGGTTGTCGAGATCGGCCTCCTCGAGAAGCGAGTGAAGACCACCGACCTGTCCGCGAAGGACGCACAGGTGGCGATCGACCACATTCGCGAACAGGTCGATGCACACCACGCCGTCGGTGACCTGGACGCGCTGCGGCAGCGTCTGGACAAGCTCGTGGAAACCGTCGACAAGCGGCGCGAGGAGCGCAAGCAGCAGCGCGCGAAGCAGTCCGACGAGGCGCGGCACGCCAAGGAGGCGCTGGTCGCCGAGGCGGAGGAGCTGGCGCAGTCCGACCAGTGGCGGGCGGCCGGCGAGCGGCTGCGGTCGCTGGTGGACACCTGGAAGGGACTGCCGCGGCTCGACCGCAAGTCGGACGACGAGCTGTGGCACCGCTTCTCGCACGCGCGCTCGGCGTTCTCCAAGCGTCGCAAGGCCCACTTCGCGGCGCTGGACGCGCAGCGCGAGGAGGCCCGGAAGACCAAGGAGCGTCTGGTCACCGAGGCCGAGGCACTCTCCGGGTCGACGGACTGGGGTCCGACCGCGGCCCGCTACCGCGAGCTGATGGCGGAGTGGAAGGCCGCAGGCCGTGCCCAGCGCGAGCACGAGGACGACCTGTGGAACCGCTTCCGCGGAGCCCAGGACGTGTTCTTCGCCGCGCGCAGCTCGGTCTTCGCCGAGCGGGACGCCGAGCAGTCCGAGAACCTCAAGCTGAAGGAGGAACTGGCCCACGAGGCCGAGAAGATCCTCCCGGTGACGGACCTCAAGGCCGCCCGTGCCGCCTTCCGCCAGATCAACGAGCGCTGGGAGGCCATCGGCCACGTCCCGCGGGACGCCCGGCCGAAGGTCGAGGGCCGGATGCACGCCGTCGAGCGGGCCATCCAGGCGGCCGAGGAGACCGAGTGGCGCCGGACCAACCCGGAGGCACGCGCGCGTGCCGAGGGTCTGACCGGCCAGCTCCAGGCCGCCGTGGACAAGCTGCGCGGCCAGATCGAGCAGGCGCGCGCCCAGGGCAACAACGCCAAGGCCGACAAGCTGGAGCGTGAGCTCGAGGGGCGCCAGGCGCTGCTCGACCAGGCCCTGAAGGGCCTTCAGGAGTTCGGCGGCTGACGACCGCCCGCGGACAGGAAAGGGGCTCCCCGCGGGGAGCCCCTTTCGTCATGTCCCGTGGTGCTGACGAGCGGCTACGACCGGCTGCGCGCCGAGGTGACCCGGTAGACGTCGTAGACGCCCTCCACGCCCCTGACCGCCTTCAGGACGTGCCCGAGGTGCTTGGGGTCGCCCATCTCGAAGGTGAAGCGGGAGGTGGCCACGCGGTCGCGCGAGGTCTGCACGGCCGCGGACAGGATGTTGACGTGCTGGTCGGACAGGACGCGGGTGACGTCCGACAGCAGCCGGGAGCGGTCCAGCGCCTCGACCTGGATGGCGACCAGGAAGACCGAGGACTGGGTGGGCGCCCACTCGACGTCGAGGATGCGCTCGGGCTCGCGGGACAGTGACTCCACGTTCACGCAGTCGCTGCGGTGAACCGATACACCACTGCCCCGGGTGACGAAGCCGATGATCGGGTCGCCGGGGACGGGCGTACAGCACCGGGCGAGCTTGACCCAGACGTCGTCGACGCCCTTGACCACGACACCGGGGTCCTGGTTGCTGCGCCGCTTGCGGCTGCGTCCGCGCGCGGGCGGCACCGACTCGTCGATCTCCTCGGAGGCCGCCTCCTCCCCGCCGAGCGCCTGCACCAGCTTCTGTACGACGTTCTGCGCGGCCACATGGCCTTCGCCGATCGCCGCGTACAGCGAGGAGATGTCGGGGTAGCGCATCTCGTGCGCGAGCGTGACGAGGGAGTCGCCGGTGAGGATGCGCTGGATCGGCAGGTTCTGCTTGCGCATCGCGCGGGCGATCGCGTCCTTGCCCTGCTCGATCGCCTCGTCGCGGCGCTCCTTGGAGAACCAGGCCCGGATCTTGTTGCGGGCACGCGGCGACTTGACGAAGCCGAGCCAGTCGCGGGACGGACCCGCGCCGGCCGCCTTGGAGGTGAAGACCTCCACCAAGTCGCCGTTGTCCAGGGTCGATTCGAGCGGGACGAGCCGGCCGTTGACCCGTGCGCCTATGGTGCGGTGGCCGACCTCGGTGTGGACGGCGTAGGCGAAGTCGACCGGGGTGGCGCCCGCGGGGAGCGCTATGACGTCGCCCTTCGGGGTGAAGACGAAGACCTCGTTGCGGGACAGGTCGAAGCGCAGGGACTCCAGGAACTCGCCCGGGTCCTCGGTCTCCTTCTGCCAGTCCAGCAACTGGCGCAGCCACGCCATGTCGTTGAGGTGGTCGTCCTTGCCCTTGCCGGCCTTGGGCACGTCGGTGCGCACCTTCGAGGCGCCGGCGACGGCCTCCTGCTTGTACTTCCAGTGCGCGGCGATGCCGTACTCGGCGCGGCGATGCATGTCGAAGGTGCGGATCTGCAGCTCGACCGGCTTGCCGTTGGGGCCGATGACCGTCGTGTGCAGCGACTGGTACATGTTGAACTTGGGCATCGCGATGTAGTCCTTGAACCGCCCCGGAACCGGGTTCCAGCGGGCGTGGACGGTGCCCAGGGCCGCGTAGCAGTCGCGGACGGTGTCCACCAGGACGCGGATGCCCACCAGGTCGTAGATCTCCGCGAAGTCACGGCCGCGGACGATCATCTTCTGGTAGACGCTGTAGTAGTGCTTCGGGCGGCCGGTGACGGTGGCCTTGATGCGGGCCGCGCGCAGGTCCTGCTGGACCTCGTCGGTCACTATGGCCAGGTACTCGTCGCGCTTCGGCGCCCTCTCGGCCACCAGCCGGACGATCTCGTCGTACATCTTGGGGTAGAGGATCGCGAAGGCGAGGTCCTCCAGTTCCCACTTGATGGTGTTCATGCCCAGGCGGTGGGCGAGCGGCGCGTAGATCTCCAGGGTCTCGCGCGCCTTCTTCTCCTGCTTCTCGCGCTTGAGATAGCGCATGGTGCGCATGTTGTGCAGCCGGTCGGCGAGCTTGATGACCAGGACGCGAGGGTCCTTGGCCATGGCCACGACCATCTTGCGCACGGTCTCGGCCTGCGCGGCCTCGCCGAACTTGACCTTGTCCAGCTTGGTGACACCGTCGACGAGCAGCGCGACGGAGTCGCCGAAGTCACGGCGGAGCTGGTCGAGGCCGTACTCGGTGTCCTCGACGGTGTCGTGCAGCAGGCCCGCCATCAGCGTGGCCGGATCCATGCCGAGCTCGGCGAGGATGGTGGTCACGGCGAGCGGGTGCGTGATGTACGGGTCGCCGCTCTTGCGCTTCTGGCCGCGGTGCCAGCGCTCGGCGACCTGGTAGGCCTTCTCGATCTGCCGCAGGGTGGCGGTCTCGATCTTCGGGTCGTTGCTGCGCACTATCCGCAGCAGGGGCTCCAGGACCGGGTTGTACGGGTTGGAGCGCTGCACTCCGAGGCGGGCGAGACGGGCGCGGACGCGGTTGGAGGAGCCGGTGCGGGGCGGCTGGCCGGTGTTGGGGCGGACCACGGGGGCGGAGGGGCGTTCGGCCGGGGGCGGCTTGGGGCGCGACTCGTCGGCCGACTTGTCGACGGGCGCCGCCTGGGCGTGCTCGACCGGCCCGCGGGCGTCGTTCTTCGCGTTCGACGTCTTCGGCGCGGGCTTGTCCGCGGGGCCCGAGGCGGAGTCGGGCTTGGCGGCGGTCAGGTGCTGGGCCTCGTCTGGCAAGAGGGCTCCTCGTGCGCGATCCGGGTCCCCCGGTCAGGCTCCGGATACCCCATGGTAGCGATCCTGCGCCCGAGGATCGCCTTCAGGCCGATGGGAGGGCCGTATACCTGGGCAACGGGAGGGGCTGCCGCCGGATTCCCGGGGAGCGGTTCCCGCGGTGCCGCGGGCACGGAAACGGCCGCCCCGATGTGCCGGGACGGCCGTTTCCGTGCGGTGCGGGTCAGACCCTGAGCAGCGCTTCCAGCGGGGCGCCGGCCAGGGCGGGCTCCAGGCGGGCGCGGCCGCCGAGGAAGCCCAGCTCCATCAGCACGGCCAGGCCCGCGACCTCGGCGCCCGCCCTGCGCAGGAGCTGGATCGAGGCCTCGGCGGTGCCGCCGGTGGCGAGGACGTCGTCGACGATCAGGACGCGGTCCTCGGCGGTGAGGTCCTCGGCGTGCACCTCGATCTCGGCCGAGCCGTACTCCAGGTCGTAGGCCTGGCCGAGGGTGGCTCCGGGGAGCTTGCCCGCCTTGCGCACCGGGATGAACCCCAGTCCGGCGCGGACGGCGACGGGGGCGCCGAGGATGAACCCGCGGGCCTCCAGGCCGACGACCTTGGTGGCGCCGGTGCGCTCGGCGATCTGCGCGAGGGCGTCGGTGAGCGCGGTGAACGCGGCCGGGTCCGCGAGCAGCGGGGTGATGTCCTTGAACATCACCCCCGGCTCCGGGTAGTCGGCCACATCACGGATGCGGCTGAGCAGGAGCTCCTCGATGCCGGTCATCGCCGCTTCCCCGACGGGCGGCCCCGGCCCCGGGTGCGGGAGGCGGGCTGGTTGCGGGGACCGACGACCGCGGGTGCGGCGTCGTCCGGCTCCGGCTCGTCGTCGTAGGACTCGCCGACCGTGCCGTCGTCCATCGGCTCACCCTTGGCCGCGGCCTGGGCGCGCTTGGCGAGTACGCGCTTCCGCAGCGCCTTCATCTGCGGCTCGAGCTCCTTGAGGTCGGCCACGAGCGGGGTGGCGATGAAGATCGAGGAGTACGCGCCGGCCGCGAGGCCCACGAACAGCGACAGCGAGATGTCGTTCAGCATGCCGGCGCCGAGGAAGCCGCCGCCGATGAACAGCAGACCGGCCACCGGCAGCAGCGCGACCACCGTGGTGTTGACGGAACGCACCAGCGTGCTGTTGATCGACCGGTTGGCGATGTCGCTGTAGGTCCAGCGGGTCTGTTTGGTGATGTCCTTGGTCTGCTCCTTGAGACTGTCGAAGACGACGACCGTGTCGTAGAGCGAATAACCGAGAATGGTCAGCAGACCGATCACCGTGCCCGGGGTGACCTCGAAGCCCACCAGGGCGTAGATGCCGACCGTGATGGTGATGTCGTGGATCAGGGCGACGAACGCGGCGACCGCCATGCGCCACTCGAAGGCGATGGCCAGATAGATCACCACCAGGACCAGGAAGATCCCCAGTCCCTGCCAGGCCTTGTTGGCGATCTGCTCACCCCAGCTGGGGCCGACCAGCTCGCCGGTGACGTCGTTCTCGTCGACCTTCAGGTCCTTGGCGAGCTCCGCGGAGACCCGGTCGGCCTGCTTGGTCTCGATGCCCGCGACCTGGATGCGCAGCTTGCCGTCGCCGAGCTTCTGCACGATCGCGTCGTGGCCGGAGGCCTCTTCCGCGTACTCCTGCGCCTGGGCGACGGAGACGGAGGTCTTCGGGGTGGTGAAGACCGCGCCGCCCTGGAACTCGATGCCCATGTTCAGGCCGCGCACCGCGAGGCCCACGATCGCCGTGATGGTGATCAGGATGGACAGGCCGTACCAGAGCTTGCGGTTGCCGACGAAGTCGTAGCCGACCTCGCCACGGTGCAGTCGGGCGCCGAGGTTGCCGAGCTTCGACATCTCACGCCTCCTTCGGGTCGACGGGGCCGGCGGGACGACGGGTACGGCGCAGCGGCGGCTTGGCGCCCAGTCGTGTGGGGTCGAGGCCGGACCAGGGGTGGCCGCTCGCGAAGAACTTGGTGCGGGCCAGCAGGGTCAGCAGGGGCTTGGTGAACAGGAACACGACCACGACGTCGAGCACGGTGGTCAGGCCCAGCGTGAACGCGAAGCCCTGGACCTTGCCGACGGTGACGACGAACAGCACCGCGGCGGCCAGGAACGACACGAAGTCGGAGACGAGGATGGTGCGCCGGGCGCGCGGCCAGGCCCGCTCGACGGCGGGGCGCAGCGAGCGGCCCTCGCGGATCTCGTCCCGGACGCGTTCGAAGTACACGATGAACGAGTCCGCCGTGATGCCGATGGCGACGATGGCACCGCAGACGGCCGGCAGGTTCAGCGCGAAGCCGATGGCCGGGCCCAGCAGCGACATGATCACGTAGGTGAGGGCGGCGGAGACCAGCAGCGAGGCGATGGCGACGAGCGACAGGCCGCGGTAGTAGGCCACCAGGTACAGGATGACCAGGGCGAGACCGATCGCGCCCGCGATCAGACCGGCCTTGAGCTGCTCGCCGCCGAGCGCGGCGGTCACCGTGGTGACGCTGTCCTCGCTGAAGGACAGCGGCAGGGCGCCGTACGACAGCATGTTGGCGAGGCTCTGGGCGGACTCCTGGTCGAAGTTGCCGGAGATCTCGGCGTTGCCGCCGGTCAGCGCCTGGCTGACGCGCGGGTCGGAGACGACCTCGTTGTCCAGGACGATGGCGAACTGGTTCTGCGGGGGCTGGTTCTGGGCCAGCTTGCCGGTGATCTCACCGAACTTCTTGCGGCCCTCGCCCGTGAACTTCATGTTCACGGTCCAGCCGGCGCCGGTCGTGGTCGCGAAGGCGGCCTCGGCCTCGGCGACGTCCGTGCCGTCGACCTCGGCGGGGCCCAGGATGTACTTCTGCCACTGGCCCGGGGTGCTCTGGCCGCAGGCCACGGTCGGCTCGGCGGGCTTGGCGCCGTCGCCCGCCTTGGCGCGGGCCGTCTTGTCGGTGCAGTCCAGGGCCGCGTACTGGGCCTCGAGCTTGCCGGTGTCCGCGGCACCGGAGGCGCTGGCGGACGGCGAGGCGCTGGAGCTGGGGCTCGCCGATCCGGTGGGGTCCGCCTTCAGGGCGTCGGTGACCGCACGGCCCTGGGAGGTGGCGCTCGCCGACGGCGTGCCGGTCACCGAGGGGGACGAGGAGGGGGTCGCCTTGTCGGTCGCCTTGTCCGTGGCGCTGCTGGACGCGCTCGGCGACGGGCTGGTCGTCGCGGCGGCGCCGGCGGCCTCGGTGGCGATGACCGGGCGGAAGTACAGCTTGGCGGTGGTGCCGACCTGGTCCCGGGCTTCCTTGGAGTTCGTGCCCTTGGGGATGTTGACGATGATGTTCTTGTCGCCCTGGGTCTGGACCTCGGCCTCCGAGACACCAAGACCGTTGACACGCCGTTCCATGATCTCGACGGCGGTGTCCATGTTGGTCTTGTTGATCGCGGATTCCTGGCCCGGCTCGGCCTCCGCGCGCAGCGTGATGCTCGTACCACCGGCCAGGTCGATGCCCAGTCGCGGGGTGGTGTGCCCGGAGAGGAACATTCCTCCGGTGAGCGCCACGATGGCGATCAGAATGAGGGCCAGCGAGCGCCCCGGCCTGCTCTGGGCGCCCGCGCTCCGGCCCTTCTTAGGTGCTGCCACCTTCTCGTACTCCCTCTCGGGCCGCCTCTCGCCGGGTGGGCGCCTGCGGCCATGACATGTAGTCGGGATTCCGTGCGAGAGCCGCGCCTGCCCGGGGCATGCGGGTCGGGCCCGCGTGCTCCGGGATGCGGCTACTTCGCGTCGGCTTCGCCGTCGGACTTCTTCGGCTCGCTGTCGGCCTTCGTCTCGGCGGCCACTGCGTCGTCGGCGGGCTCCGCGTCCACGTCCTTCTTCCCGAGGTCGACGGACTTCTCGTCGGAGGCGGCGGGGGCGTCGTCGGACTCGGTGAGGGAGGAGGCGTCGTCCGGAACGATGTCGGCGTCGGCCTTCAGGTCGTGCTCGATGCCGTGGACGATGCGGTTGTACTCGTCGTCCGAGAGGACGGCACCGATGGCGTTCTTCGCGAAGAGCAGGTCCACGCCCGGGCCGGCGTCGAGGAGGACGGTGTCCTCGTTGACCTCCTTGACCGTGGCATACATGCCCCCGATGGTGCGGACGCCGGAACCGGGCTGCATCTGGTTCCGCATGTCAACGGCCTGCTGCTGCTTCTTCTTGGCCGACCGGGTCATCAGGAACATGGCCCCGATGAGCACGATGAACGGGAGGAGGGTCAGGAGACTCACGGGTCGGAACTTCCTTCACATGACCGCGATGGTGAGCGGCCTGATGGTTGGGGGTGTATGTGCCGCCGACAACGGCGGCATCGGCGGAGTCTAAGCGAGTCCGCGTGCAAGGAACAACGCTCAGCATGGCACCGAGGTTCCTGACCCGGCCATTGCCCGCGCCGGGCGGGCCCGGCACGGGGTCCTCACGCCCCGAACAGGTCCCCTTGTCCGTTTCCGGCCGCTTGGGAGCGGGGCGGGGTGAGGCCGAGATGCGCCCACGCGGCGGGGGTGGCCACCCGGCCCCGGGGAGTACGGGCCAGCAGACCCTCCCGGACCAGGAACGGCTCGGCGACCTCCTCGACCGTCTCGCGCTCCTCCCCGACCGCGACGGCGAGGGTGGACAGGCCGACGGGCCCGCCGCCGAACAGCTTGAGCAGGGCCTCGAGGACCCCCCGGTCCAGCCGGTCCAGTCCCCGGGCGTCGACCTCGTAGACCGCGAGGGCGGCCGCCGCGATGTCCTTCGTGATCACCCCGTCGGCCTTGACCTGGGCGTAGTCGCGCACCCGGCGCAGCAGCCGGTTGGCGATGCGGGGTGTGCCGCGGGAGCGGCCGGCGATCTCGGCGGCGCCGGCGGAGTCGATCTCGACGTCGAGGAGGTGGGCGGAGCGATGGATGACGCGCTCCAGCTCGGCCGGCTCGTAGAACTCCATGTGCGCGGTGAAGCCGAAGCGGTCGCGCAGCGGCGGCGGCAGCAGTCCCGCCCGGGTCGTGGCGCCGACCAGGGTGAACGGGGGCAGCTCCAGCGGGATGGCGGTGGCGCCGGGGCCCTTGCCGACGATCACGTCGACGCGGAAGTCCTCCATCGCCATGTACAGCATCTCCTCGGCCGGCCGGGACATGCGGTGGATCTCGTCGAGGAAGAGGACCTCGCCCTCCTGGAGGGAGGAGAGGATCGCCGCGAGGTCGCCGGCGTGCTGGATGGCGGGCCCCGAGGTGATGCGGATCGGGGCGCCCATCTCGGCCGCGATGATCATCGACAGGGTGGTCTTGCCGAGGCCGGGGGCGCCGGAGAGCAGGACGTGGTCGGCGGTGGCACCCCGCGCGCGTGCGGCGCGCAGGACCAGGTCGAGCTGTTCGCGGACCTTCTCCTGGCCGATGAACTCGCCCAGGTCCTTCGGGCGCAGCGCCGCCTCGACGGCCTGGTCGTCACGGTCGGCGGACCCGCCGACGAGCCGCTCCTCGGCGGGGGTGTCGGTCGTGTCGTCCCAGTTCACGGCAGTTCTCCTCGGTACGGGCTAGCGGGCGCGGTTCAGCGTCTGCAGGGCTGCCTTCAGCAGCTGCCCCACTTGCGGCGTGCCCTCGGCCGCCTCCGCCTGGGGCGCCACCGCGGACACGGCCTCGTCGGCCTCCCGGGTCGCGTACCCGAGGCCGATCAGCGCCGCGTGCAACTGGTCGCGCCAGCCCTGGCTGACCGGTGCGCCGACGGCGGGGGCGCCGATCGGCTCGCCGAGCCGGTCCTTGAGCTCCAGCAGCAGTTTCTGGGCGCCCTTCTTGCCGATGCCGGGGACAGCGGTGAGCGCCTTCTCGTCGCTGGTCGCGACGGCTCTGCGCAGGGCGTCGGGGGCGTGCACGGCGAGCATGGCCTGGGCCAGGCGGGGGCCGACTCCGCTCGCGGTCTGGAGCAGCTCGAAGACCTGGCGCTCGTCGTCGTCCACGAAGCCGTACAGGGTCAGGGAGTCCTCGCGGACCACGAGGGAGGTGGCGAGCTTGGCCTGCTGGCCCATGCGGAGCCCGGAGAGCGTGTTGGGCGTGCACTGGACCGCGATGCCGATCCCGCCCACCTCGACCACCGCCGAGTCGGGGGCGAGGGCGGCGACCGGGCCGCTGACGAAGGCGATCATGTCGTACGGCCTTTCGATGCGTGCAGGGCCACGGCCTGCTGGAGTCGGTTCTGGGCGGGGGCGCGCCAGATGTGGCAGATGGCGAGCGCGAGGGCGTCGGCGGCGTCCGCGGGTCTGGGCGGCGCGCTCAGCCGCAGGAGCCGGGTGACCATGGCGCCGACCTGGGCCTTGTCGGCGCGGCCGCTGCCGGTGACGGCCGCCTTGACCTCGCTGGGGGTGTGCAGGGCGACCGGGATGCCGCGGCGGGCGGCGCACAGCATGGCGATGGCGCTGGCCTGGGCGGTGCCCATCACCGTGCGGACGTTGTGCTGGCTGAACACCCGCTCCACGGCGACGCATTCGGGGCGGTGCTCGTCGAGCCACTCCTCGATGCCCCGCTCGACGGCGACGAGGCGCTGCCCCAGCTCGGCGTCCGCGGGCGTCCGGACGACCCCGACGCCGAGCATGGTGAGCGGCCGGCCCGCGACTCCCTCGACGACGCCGACCCCGCACCGCGTCAGCCCCGGGTCCACCCCCAGTACGCGCACTGAGCGCCCCCTCCTTCGA
>NZ_JAMJFL010000017.1 GCF_023544665.1 Streptomyces sp. YS415 | reverse complement strand
TGTCGGCTTAGAGCAGAACGCATAATAGAAAAGTGTGCTTGTTCGCTCGAAACCATTAGGGTTTCGGTGGTCATAGCGTGAGGGAAACGCCCGGTTACATTTCGAACCCGGAAGCTAAGCCTTACAGCGCCGATGGTACTGCAGGGGGGACCCTGTGGGAGAGTAGGACGCCGCCGAACAATCTTTGGGGAGGACCCCTGGTCACCAGCGTTCAGCTGGGACCAGGGGTCCTTTTCTTTTTACAATGCTTGCGGTACCGAAGACAGGAGTCACCCGATGTCCACCAACTCTCCCGACGATCGACCGGAGCGCGACCAGCGCCGACGGGACAGTGGGGACCGCGGCGACCGTGGCGGCTACCGCCGGGATGACAACCGTGGCGGTGACCGCGGTTCCCGTCCGCCGTTCCGCCGTGATGACCGTCAGGGTCAGGGGCAGGGCGGGCCGCGTCGCGACGATCGTGACCGGGGTCCCCGTCGTGATGACCGGGGTGACCGTCCCGCCTTCCGTCGCGACGACGACCGCGGTGGCGACCGCGGCGGTGACCGTGGTGGCTTCCGTCGGGATGACAACCGTGGCGGTGGCTACGGCCGCCGTGACGACCGTCGCGAGGGTGACCGCGGTCCCCGTCCGCCGTTCCGCCGTGATGACCGTCAGGGTCAGGGGCAGGGCGGGCCGCGTCGCGACGATCGTGACCGGGGTCCCCGTCGTGATGACCGGGGTGACCGTCCCGCTTTCCGCCGTGACGACGACCGCGGTGGCGACCGTGGTGGCTTCCGTCGGGATGACAACCGTGGCGGTGGCTACGGCCGCCGTGACGACCGTCGCGAGGGTGACCGCGGTCCCCGTCCGCCGTTCCGCCGTGATGACCGTCAGGGTCAGGGCCAGGGCGGGCCGCGTCGCGACGACCGTGACCGGGATCCCCGTCGTGATGACCGGGGTGACCGTCCCGCCTTCCGTCGCGACGACGACCGCGGCGGTGACCGTGGTGGTTTCCGTGGCCGTGACGACAACCGTGGCGGTGGCTTCCGCCGTGACGACCGTGGTGGTTTCCGTCCGCAGGACCGCCGTGACGACCGTGACCGGGGTCCCCGTCGTGATGACCGGGGTGACCGTCCCGCCTTCCGCCGTGACGACGACCGCGGCGGTGACCGTGGTGGTTTCCGTGGCCGTGACGACAACCGTGGCGGTGGCTTCCGCCGGGATGACCGCGGTGACCGTCCCGACCGTGGTGGTTTCCGTCCGCAGGACCGTCGTGACGACCGCCGGGACGACCGTCGCAGTGACGACCGTCCCGCCTTCCGCCGTGACGACGACCGCGGCGGTGACCGTGGTGGCTTCCGTGGCCGTGACGACAACCGTGGCGGTGGCTTCCGCCGGGATGACCGCGGTGACCGTGGTCCCCGTCGCGACGACCGGGGCGGGCGTCCCGGTGGGTTCCGTGGGCGTGATGACCGTGGCGGCCGTGATGACCGGCGTGGCGGTGGCTACGAGCGCCGTGACGACGACCGGGGCGGTTACCGCGGCCGCGACGACCGGGACCGGGAGCCGATCAAGCGGCTGCCGATCCCCGAGGACGTCACGGGCGACGAAATCGACAAGGACGTACGGCAGGAGCTGCAGAGCCTGCCGAAGACGCTCGCCGAGGATGTCGCGAAGAACCTGGTGATGGTCGCCCGGCTCATCGACGAGGACCCCGAGGGCGCGTACGGCTACTCAAAGGTGGCTCTGCGGCTCGCGTCGCGTGTCGCCGCCGTACGGGAGGCTGCCGGGTTCGCGGCGTACGCGAGCCAGAAGTACTCCGAGGCGCTCGCCGAGTTCCGCGCCGCGCGGCGGATGACCGGGACCGTGGACCTGTGGCCGCTCATGGCCGACTGCGAGCGTGGGCTCGGGCGGCCGGAGAAGGCGCTGGACATGGCCGGGGCGCCGGAGGTGCACAAGCTCGACAAGGCCGGGCAGGTGGAGATGCGGCTCGTCGCGGCCGGCGCCCGGCGTGACATGGGGCAGGTGGACGCGGCGATCGTGACGCTGCAGAGCCCCGAGCTGGCCTCCAACTCCGTACAGCCGTGGACCGCGCGGCTGCGGTACGCCTACGCCGACGCGCTGCTGGCGGCCGGGCGGGAGAGCGAGGCGCGTGAGTGGTTCGCGAAGGCCGTGGAGTCCGACAAGGACGGCAGCACGGATGCCTCGGACCGGCTCGCGGAGCTGGACGGGGTCGAGTTCGTCGACGCCCTCGGTGACGAGGACGAGACGCCGGAGGCCTCCGACGAGGAGTAGGGCGGAATGAGGAAGGGGCGGATCCCGGCTTGGGATCCGCCCCTTTTGTTTTGCACAGGCCCGGCCAGGGTCGACAGGAGGCCGGTGTTCACAGGTCCAGTGCGCGCAGGACCAGGCCCGAGGCCGGTTTCGGGCCGAAGGACGTGGACTTGCGGGGCATGGTGACGCCCTGGCGGGCCAGGTCGCGGACGACCTCCTCGTGGACCGGGTGCATCAGCACGGCCGTACCGCCGTCGCGTTCCGCCTTGCGGACGGTGGCCGTCGCGTCGTGGATGTAGGCGATGCGGGTGGGGTCGTCCTCGGGGATGTGCCAGATCTGGTCGAGGAGCGTGGCGTGCAGGACCGTCGCGTCCAGGGTGCGCCAGGCCGGCGGGCGGTCGGTGGGGACCGTGCGGTCCAGCAGGGCGGGGTCGGGCCGGTCCACGAGGTGGAAGGCGCCGTCGCCGGCGAGCAGGAAGGCGTTGCCGTCGCGGGCCGCGCCGGCGAGGGCCTCCAGGGCGTCGGAGAGGGGGACCTCCAGGCGCTGTACGCGGAACAGGCCTTCCAGGGAGGCCACGGCGTCCGTCACCGGCAGGTCGTGCAGCAGGCGGTGGATGGCGCGCACGCGCAGGGGGTAGCGGGCCGTGTCGACGAGGAGGACGAGGCCGTAGTCCCAGGGGCTGGGGGAGGGGTGCTCGGCGCGCAGGCGGCGGTAGGTCGCCCAGCGGTGGTGGCCGTCGGCGATCAGGGCCTGGTGGCGGGCCAGGTCGGACTGGATGCGGGTCACGTCGTCGGGGGCGGTGACGGCCCACAGACGGTGGCGGAAGCCGTCCTCGGTGGTGGTCGTGAGCAACGGGGGCTGCTCGATGACGCGTTCGAGTACGACGGAGGTGTCGGCGGCCGAGCCGTTGCCCCGGTAGGTGAGCAGGAGGGGTTCCAGGTTCGCCGAGGTGGCGCGCATCAGGGCCGCGCGGTCGGCGACCACATGCGGCATCACGTCCTCATGGGGCAGGACCACATGTTCCGACGGTTCGGACAGGCGCAGGGCGCCGATGACGCCGCGCTGGACCAGGCCGCTCTCGTCGCGCTGCTCGTAGATGTAGAGGCCGGGTTCGTCGTCCGCGGTCAGGACTCCCTCGGAAAGCCAGCGGCGCAGCGTCCGGGCCGCCTGGTCGTTGCGGGCGTCGGCGGTGCCGGCCTGGGGGAGGATCAGGCGGACGATGTTGTACGGGTCGGCCGACTGAAGGTGGTGCAGGCCGTCGGGGCGGACGACGACGTCGTACGGCGGGGACGTCACGGCGGCCAGACTGCCGACCCGGTCGGGGTCGTATCGAAGGCCTCGGAACGGGGTGAGTTCGAGGCCCCGGCGCGTCTTCGCTTCCGAGTGACCTGCTGAGTTCATCCCGGCATCGTACGTGTGTCAGTGGCATGCGCGATGATCGGGGGAAAGCCGTCGAACGAGGAGCGATGCGGAATGAGCCGGAGCGTCAGGACGAGCCCCGAGGGCAGCGACCGGGCCCTGAGCGAGGCGTACGACACGGCGCTGCTCGACCTGGACGGCGTGGTGTACGCGGGCGGGAACGCGATCGTGCACGCGGTCGAGTCGCTGGCCACGGCCCGGGCGGGCGGGATGCATCTGGCGTACGTCACCAACAACGCCCTGCGGACCCCGGACGCTGTCGCCGAGCATCTGACCGAGCTGGGCATACCGACGGGCGCCGACGATGTCATCACCTCGGCGCAGGCGGTCGCGCGGCTCATCAGCGAGCAGGTGCCGGCCGGTTCCCGGGTGCTCGTCATCGGGGGCGAGGGGCTGCGGGTGGCGCTGCGTGAGCGGGGCCTCGTACCGGTGGAGTCGGCGGAGGACGAGCCGGCGGCGGTCGTGCAGGGGTACGGCGGGCCCGACTTGGCGTGGGGGCGGTTCGCCGAGGCGTCCTACGCCATCGCGGCCGGGGTGCCGTGGTTCGCGTCCAACACCGACCTGACGATTCCCAGCGCGCGGGGGATCGCGCCGGGCAACGGCGCGGCGGTGCAGGTCGTGCGGATCGCCACCGGCGCCGAGCCGCAGGTGGCGGGGAAGCCGCTGCCTCCCATGCACCGGGAGACGATCCTGCGCACCGGTGCCGAGCGGCCGCTGGTGGTCGGGGACCGCCTGGACACGGACATCGAGGGGGCGATCAACGGCGAGGTCGACTCCCTGCTGGTGCTCACCGGCGTCACCGACGGCGCGCAATTGCTCGCGGCGCCGCCGCAGCACCGGCCGACCTATGTGGACGCCGATCTGCGGGGGTTGCTCACCGGGCAGCCGGAGGTCGCGCAGGAGGACGACGGGTTCCGGTGCGGGGGCTGGACGGCCACGGCCGGTGCGGACCGGCTGGAGCTGGAGGGGGAGGGCGAGGCGCTGGACGGGCTGCGCGCGCTGTGCGCGGCGGCCTGGACGGCGGCGGGCGAGGGTTCGTGCGCGCTGGATCCGGGGAAGGCGCTGGCCCGGCTGGGGTGGTGAGACGTCGTTCGGTGCCGACTCGGCGTCGAGGCGGATTGCGAGGGTAGGCTAACCTAACCGCGTGTTGGTCGACAGTCCCCCAGAACAGCGCGCGGAGTCCGCCCCCGCGCCCCCAAGCCGCCGGGCGATACGTTCCCTTGGGCTTCTTGGCTCCGCCGTGCTCCTGGTGCTCGTCGCGCTGGCGAGTATCGCGATCGGTGCGAAGGACCTCTCCCTGGCGCAGGTCTGGCACGGCCTGTTCCAGGACACGGGGACGTACGGCGATGTCGTGGTCGACGAGCGGGTCTCCCGGACCGTGCTCGGGCTGCTCGCCGGTGCCGCGCTCGGTCTCGCGGGGGCCGTCCTGCAGGCGCTCACCCGCAATCCGCTGGCCGATCCGGGGCTGCTCGGCATCAACGCCGGTGCCTCGGCGGCCGTCGTCACGGCCATCTCGTTCCTCGGCGTCACCTCGATGAGCGGCTACATCTGGTTCGCCTTCTTCGGCGCGGCCGCGATCGGGGCGCTGGTCTGGTTCCTCGGCGGCAGCCGGGGGGCCACGCCGGTGCGGCTCGCGCTGGCGGGTACCGCGATCAGCGCGGCGCTCTACGGCTACCTCCAGGCCGTCATGATCTCGGACAACGCGGCGCTCGGCCGGATGCGGTTCTGGACGGTGGGTTCGCTGTCGTCGGCGACCGGGTCGACCATCGCGCAGGTCCTGCCGTTCCTGGTGACCGGCATGGTCCTCGCGCTCGCGCTGGCCCGGCCGCTGAACGCCATGTCCATGGGCGACGACACCGCCAAGGCGCTCGGCGCCCATCTCGGCCGCACCCGGGCGCTGTCCATGCTCGCGGCCACCGTGCTGTGCGGGGCCGCGACGGCCGCCTGCGGGCCGATCGTGTTCGTCGGCCTGATGGTGCCGCACGTGGTGCGCTCCTTCACCGGACCCGACCTGCGCTGGATCCTGCCGTACGCGGCCGTCCTGTCACCGGTGCTGCTGCTCGGCGCCGATGTCATCGGCCGGGTCATCGCCCGGCCCTCGGAGGTCCAGGTCGGCATCATCACCGCGATCATCGGGGGTCCGGTGTTCATCCTGCTCGTACGACGGCGGAGGACGGCGCAGCTGTGAGGACCAACCGTGCCGTGCGCACCCCGGGCGGCTTCTCCGCCCGGCTCGACATCCGGGCCCTGACCGTCGTACTCCTGCTGCTGCTCGCCGCGTTCGCCGCGAGCGTGGTGCTGATCGGGACCGGGGACTTCCCCATCTCGGCGGGCGACGTGGTCAAGACGCTGGTGGGCAACGGCGATCCGGGCCAGGAGTTCATCGTCAACGAGCTGCGGCTGCCGCGGGTCCTGGTGGCCCTGCTGGTCGGGGCCTCGCTCGGGCTCGGCGGCGCGCTGTTCCAGGCCGTCTCCCGCAACCCGCTGGGCAGTCCGGACATCCTCGGCCTCGGGCAGGGGGCGACGGCCGGGGCGCTCACCATGATCGTGCTGTTCTCGGGGAGCGCGGGCCAGGTCACGCTCGGTGCCCTCGTGGGCGGTCTGGTGACCGGCCTGGCCATCTATCTGCTCGCCTGGAAGCAGGGCGTGCACGGCTACCGGCTGGTCCTGGTCGGTATCGGCATGTCCGCGATCCTCACCGCCGTCAACGGCTATCTGCTGACCGTCTCCGACATCGTCGACGCGGCCCGCTCGGTCGTCTGGATGACCGGTTCCCTCAGCGGCCGGGACTGGGCGCAGGTCTGGCCGCTGCTCGCGCTGTGCGCCGTCCTGGTGCCGCTGGTGCTCGCCAATGCGCGGGGGCTGCGGATGATGGAGATGGGCGACGACGTCTCCAACGCGCTCGGCGTGCGCGTCGAGCGGGTACGGGCGCTGCTGATGATCTCCGCCGTGCTACTCACCGCGGCCGCCACGGCCGCCGCGGGCCCCGTCAGCTTCGTCGCGCTCACCGCCCCCCAGCTGGCCCGGCGGCTGACCCGCTCGCCGGGACCGAACCTGCTGCCGTCCCTGTGCATGGGCGCCACCCTGCTGGTCGTCGCCGACTGGGCCTCGCAGCGCATCTTCGGCGCCGACCAGATGCCCGTGGGCGTGGTCACCGGCGTGGTCGGCGGCGTCTATCTGCTGTGGCTGCTGGTCACCGAGCGCAGGGCGGGCCGGATATGAGCGGCACCGCGCACAAGAACATCCGAAGGAGCACTGTGAACCGCCTGTCCGCCGAGAACGTCACCCTGGCCTACGACCAGCGGGTCATCGCCGAGCAGCTGTCGGTGGAGATCCCCGACCACTCCTTCACCGTGATCGTCGGCCCGAACGCCTGCGGCAAGTCGACGCTCCTGCGGGCGCTGTCGCGGATGCTCAAGCCGAACCAGGGCCGGGTGCTGCTGGACGGGCAGGTGATCCAGTCGATGCCGGCCAAGAAGGTCGCGCGGACGCTGGGCCTGCTGCCGCAGTCCTCCATCGCGCCCGACGGCATCACCGTCGCCGACCTGGTCGGCCGCGGCCGGTACCCGCACCAGGGGATCCTGCGTCAGTGGTCGACCGAGGACGAGCGGGTCGTCCAGGAGTCGATGCGGCAGACCGGGGTCGCCGAACTCGCCGACCGGTACGTCGACGAGCTCTCCGGCGGCCAGCGCCAGCGCGTGTGGATCGCCATGGCGCTCGCCCAGCAGACGCCGCTGCTGCTGCTCGACGAGCCGACCACCTACCTCGACATCCAGCACCAGATCGACGTCCTCGACCTGTGCGCGGAGCTGCACGAGGAGCAGGGCCGCACGCTCGTCGCCGTGCTGCACGACCTCAACCACGCGGCCCGGTACGCCACCCACCTCATCGCCCTCAAGGGCGGCGAGGTCGTCGCGGAGGGGGCGCCGAAGGAGATCGTCACGGCCGAGCTGGTCGAGGAGGTCTTCGGGCTGCGCTGCCAGATCATCGACGACCCGGAGACGGAGACCCCGCTGGTGGTGCCGGCCGCGCGCAAGGCGCGCGCGGTGAAGACGTCCGCCTGAGCAGGCCCGAGCCGGCTAGAGGAGCTTCCTGAGCACCAGCAGGTCGCGCACGCCCGCGTGCAGCTTCACCCGGCCCGAGCCCCAGGCCCTGGCGAAGTGCAGCTCGCCGTCGACCAGCGCGACCAGGTCGTCGCCGGTCATGGCGAGTCTGATCTCGGCCTTTTGCGGCGGCGGTCCCTGGACGGTGTCGTGCACCTGGATCCGGCCGCCCTGGAGCCGGCCGACGAAGGTGACGTCCAGGTCGGTGAGGTGGCAGCTGACCGAGCGGTCCAGGGCGGCGGCCGTACGGACGTCCCCCTGCGCGTGCTGCATGTTGTCCGAGAGCTTCTCGAGTGCGGCGCGGCACTCTGCGATCGTGGCCATCGCGATCGACGGTACCCCAGCGCTTCGGGGTAGCGTCTGGGCATGAGCGACGCAGTCACGGAAACGGGCACCTCCCCGGAGGCGGTGGAGCCGCAGCACGACCCCGCCGCCCCGGCCCCGCTGGGCGTCCCCCGTGCCCCTACCGGTCACGCCGAGGTCGACGCGCAGCTGGAGCGTCTCGCCGACGCCGACCACCTCGCCACGGACGGACACGTCGAGGTGTACGAGGATGTACACCGGGGGCTGCGCGACGCGCTCACCGGGCTCGACGCCCGCCCCCTCGAATCGCCGTACGAAAGCAGGAGCTGAACCGAACGTGGCAGGAGTCGCACGTCGCCGTCTCGACGCGGAGCTGGTCCGGCGCAAGCTCGCGCGCTCGCGCGAGCACGCCAGTCAGCTGATCGCCGCGGGGCGCGTCTCCGTCGGCAAGACCGTCGCGACCAAGCCGGCCACGCAAGTGGAGACGGCGGCCGCGATCGTCGTCTCCTCCGACGACAACGATCCCGAGTACGTGTCCCGGGGCGGGCACAAGCTGGCCGGCGCGCTGGAGGTGTTCGTCCCGCAGGGGCTGCTCGTCGAGGGGCGGCGGGCGCTGGACGCGGGCGCGTCCACCGGCGGCTTCACGGATGTGCTGCTGCGGGCGGGGGCCGCGCACGTCGTCGCCGTCGACGTCGGATACGGGCAACTCGCCTGGACTCTGCAGAGCGATGAACGCGTCACCGTCAAGGACCGTACGAACGTACGCGAGTTGACGCTCGACGCGATCGATGGGGAGCCGGTGGATCTTGTCGTGGGGGACCTGTCCTTCATCCCGCTAGGGCTGGTGCTGCCCGCCCTCGCGCGGTGCGTGAAGCCGGACGCCGACCTGGTGATGATGGTCAAGCCGCAGTTCGAGGTGGGCAAGGAGCGGCTGGGCAGCGGGGGTGTGGTGCGCAGCCCGGAGCTGCGCGCCGAGGCGGTACGGGGTGTGGCGGGGCGGGCCTGGGAGCTGGGGCTCGGAGTGCGGGGGGTCACGGCGAGTCCGCTGCCGGGGCCGTCCGGGAATGTCGAGTACTTTCTGTGGCTGCGGTCCGGGGCACCGGCGCTGGACCCGGCCGACGTTGACCGTGCAGTGGCGGAGGGGCCGCGTTGACACAGAACCGAGCTCGAACTGTTTTCCTGCTGGCCCACACCGGACGGCCGGCGGCGATCCGCAGCGCCGAGCTGGTGGTGAAGGGGCTGCTGCGGTCCGACATCGGGGTACGGGTGCTGGCGGCGGAGGCCGCCGATCTGCCGCTGCCGGGGAGCGTGGAGCTGGTCGACGAGGCGACTCCGCAGTGCCTCGACGGGTGCGAGCTGCTGATCGTGCTCGGCGGGGACGGGACGCTGCTGCGCGGCGCGGAATTCGCGCGGGCGTCCGGGGTGCCGATGCTCGGGGTGAACCTGGGGCGGGTCGGCTTCCTCGCGGAGGCCGAGCGGGACGATCTCGACAAGGTCGTCGACCGGGTGGTCACCAAGGCGTACGAGGTCGAGGAGCGGATGACGGTCGATGTCGTCGTCCATCAGAACGGCACCATCGTGCACACGGACTGGGCGCTGAACGAGGCGGCCGTGCAGAAGGCCGGTGCGGAGAAGCTCCTGGAGGTCGTCCTGGAGATCGACGGACGGCCGGTCACCGGGTTCGGGTGCGACGGCATCGTGCTGTCGACGCCGACCGGGTCCACGGCGTACGCCTTTTCGGCGGGCGGGCCGGTGGTGTGGCCCGAGGTGGAGGCGCTGCTGATGGTGCCGATCTCGGCGCACGCGCTGTTCGCGAAGCCGTTGGTCACCTCGCCCGATTCCGTGCTGGCGGTGGAAGTGCTGCCGCATATTCCGCCGGGGGTCCTGTGGTGCGACGGGCGGCGGACCGTGGAGTTGCCGCCGGGGGCCCGGGTGGAGGTGCGGCGGGGGGCTGTGCCGGTGCGGCTGGCCCGGCTGCACCATGCTTCGTTCACGGATCGGCTGGTGGCGAAGTTCGCGTTGCCTGTTTCCGGGTGGCGCGGGGCGCCGCACTAGCCACCTGTGCGGGGTGGTTGCTCGCGCGGTTCCCCGCGCCCCTGAGCTCCGTACACTCCCCCGGGTGACAGGGTGCCTCGCGTCGCGGTGGCCCAACCTCGTATGGTCGTGTCCGTGCTGGAAGAGATGCGGATACGGTCGCTCGGAGTCATCGACGACGCGGTCGTCGAGCTGTCGCCCGGGTTCACCGCGGTCACAGGTGAGACGGGTGCGGGCAAGACCATGGTGGTCACCAGCCTCGGGCTGCTGCTCGGCGGGCGGGCGGACGCGGCGCTGGTGCGCATAGGCGCCGAGAAGGCGGTCGTCGAGGGGCGGGTCACCGTACCCCCGGGCGCCGCGGCGGCCGTACGCGCCGAGGAGGCCGGGGCCGAGCTCGACGACGGGGCGCTGCTGATCAGCCGGACCGTTTCCGCCGAAGGGCGCTCGCGGGCCCATCTCGGGGGGCGCAGTGTGCCGGTCGGGCTGCTCGCCGAGCTGGCCGACGACCTGGTCGCCGTGCACGGGCAGACCGACCAGCAGGGGCTGCTGAAGCTGTCCCGGCAGCGGCAGGCGCTGGACCGGTACGCGGGGGACGCCGTCGCGGTGCCGCTCGCCAAGTACGGGGAGGCGTACCGGCGGCTGCGGGCCGTCGCCGTCGAGCTCGACGAGATCGTCACGCGCGCGCGTGAGCGGGCCCAGGAAGCCGACCTGCTGCGCTTCGGGCTCGAGGAGATCTCCGGCGTCGAACCGCGGCCCGGTGAGGACGTGGAGCTCGCGGAGGAGGCGGAGCGGCTCGGGCACGCCGAGGCTCTGTCGTCCGCCGCGTCGGCCGCGCACGCCGCACTCGCGGGCAACCCCGAGGATCCCGAGGGCATCGACGCGGCGACGCTCGTCGCGGGCGCGCAGCGGGCCCTGGACGCCGTACGGTCGCACGACCCCGCGCTGTCGGCGCTCGCCGACCGGATCGGTGAGATCGGGATCCTGCTGGGCGATGTGGCGGGGGAGCTGGCCGGGTACGCCGACGACCTCGACGCCGATCCGCTGCGGCTGGCGGCCGTCGAGGAGCGGCGGGCGGCGCTGACCGGCCTGACACGGAAGTACGGCGAGGATGTCGCCGCCGTTCTCGCCTGGGCCGAGGAGGGCGCCGCGCGGCTGACCGAGCTGGACGGTGACGACGAGCGGATCGACGAGCTGACCGCGGAACGGGACGCGCTCCGCGCCGAACTGGGCGGGCTCGCGCAGGCCCTGACCGATGCGCGGACCGAGGCCGCCGAGCGGTTCGCGGCCGCGGTGACCGCCGAGCTGGCCTCGCTGGCCATGCCGCACGCGCGCGTGTCCTTCGACATCCGGCAGAGCGAGGACCCCGAGGGCGTGGAGGTCGGCGGGCGCACGGTCGCGTACGGGCCGTCCGGCGCGGACGAGGTCGAGCTGCTGCTCGCGCCGCATCCCGGGGCGCCGGCCCGGCCGATCGCCAAGGGGGCGTCCGGGGGTGAGCTGTCGCGCGTGATGCTGGCCGTGGAGGTCGTGTTCGCGGGGACGGATCCGGTGCCGACGTATCTCTTCGACGAGGTCGACGCCGGCGTCGGCGGCAAGGCGGCGGTCGAGATCGGGCGGCGGCTCGCGCGGCTCGCGAAGACCGCGCAGGTGGTCGTCGTGACGCACCTTCCGCAGGTCGCGGCCTTCGCCGACCGGCAGTTGCTGGTGGAGAAGACCAACGACGGGTCGGTGACGCGGTCCGGGGTGAAGGTGCTGGAGGGCGAGGAGCGGATCCGGGAGCTGTCGCGGATGCTGGCGGGCCAGGAGGACTCGCAGACGGCTCGGGCCCATGCGGAGGAGCTGCTGGCCACGGCTCGGGGGGACGGCTAGACGCGGGACGGGGGTGCCCCGGGCGGTGTCCGCCCGGGGCGGACGGGGCTCGCGGACATGCGTGCCGCTGCTCACCCATGTGGGTGACCCCGGAGGTGCTCCCGCCCGTGTCGCCCGGAGCTGTCGGGCACGTCGGCGGTGCCGGAACACCCGTACGTCCTGGCATCCTTGGCGGTACACGTCGTACGCGCAGGGATCCTCGCGGTTCACCCCCTCCGCCCGATCCTTCTGTACTTTCTTCGTGACCGCCCGACCCCGACCCAGGAGCCCGGCCACGTGACCCCCGTGAGCAGCCACTCACCGCACGGCCAGTCGCCGCTGCGCACCGTGCAGGTGCTGGGCGGAGGCAACGCCGGCAGCAGCGTGCACGTGCGGTCGCTGGCCGCGGGACTGGTCGCGAGGGGCGTGCGGGTCACCGTGTGCGCCCCCGATGAGGCCGATCACCTCTACGGCTTCACCGGGGTCGGCGCCGAACACGTGCACGTGCCCCGCAGCAGCGACCCCGGTTCGGTGGCCGCGCTCCGGGCGGTCTGCGCGGACGCCGATCTGGTCCACGCGCACGGGCTGCACGCCTCCTTCCGTGCCGTGCTCGCGCTCAGCGGGCGGCGCACTCCCCTCGTCGTCACCTGGCACGACCGGGCGTACGCCGAGGGCGCCCGCGCCCATCTCGTACGCCTGCTGGAGCGGCGGGTCGCCAAGGCCGCCTCCGTGGTCCTCGGCACCACCTCGGCGCTCGTGGACCGGGCCCGCCGCACCGGCGCCCGGGACGCGCGGCTGGCCGCCGTGTCGCTGCCCGGGGCGCGCACCGCACCCGAGGGCGAGCAGGACGAGGCCGAGCGGCTGCGGCCCAAGGTGCGGGCCGAACTCGGCGCCATCGGACGGCCCCTGCTCATCGCGGTCGGCGCCCTCGAACGGCATCGCGGCTACGAGGTCCTGCTGGACGCCTCACGGACGTGGCGCCGGATGGAGCCCCTGCCGCTCGTCGTCATCGCGGGTGAGGGGCCGCTGCGGGCCGAACTGCAGAGCCGTATCGAGGACGAGGGCCTGCCCGTCCGCCTCATCGGGCGCCGTGACGATGTGCGGGACCTGCTTACCGCCGCCGACCTCGCGCTGCTGACCAGCCGGTGGGAGGCGCGGTCGGTGCTGGCCCAGGAAGCTCTCCGCGCGCGTGTGCCGCTCGTCGCGACCGAGGTCGGCGGAGTGCCCGAACTCGTCGGCGACGCGGCCGAACTCCTCCCGTACGGCGATGCCGGGGCGCTCGCCGAGGCCGTCGTGGGACTGCTCGGCGACCCCGAGCGCTGCGAACTGCTCAGGGAGCGGGGCGCGCGGCAGGTGGGGACATGGCCGACCGAGGACGAGACGGTCGCTCAAGTGCTCAGCGTCTACGACGAGTTGACCCAGCCCCGGCCGCTGATCTGAGGCCGCCGGTCACGTCACGTGCCGGCGGGCCCGCAGTGCCAGGCTCAACGCCAGTACCGAGTGCGGGTCGTCCAGGTCGGTGCCCAGCAACTCGCCGATCCGGGCCAGCCGGTTGTACAGGGTCTGCCGGTTGAGATGCAGTTCGCGGGCCGTCTCCGCCTTGCGGCCCGCGTGCGCCAGATAGGTCTGCAGCGTCGGCAGCAGCGGTGGCTTGGAACGGGCGTCGTGCTCGCGCAGCGGGCCGATCGCGCGGTCCACGAAGGCCGCGAGGTCCCGATGGTCGCGCAGCCGCCACAGCAGCAGGTCGATGTCCAGGCGGCGGGCGTCGTACCAGGCGCGGTCGGTCAGGCCCTGCGCCGCCGTCGCCGTCTCCGCCGCGTGCCGAAGGCTCGCCGAGGCCGCCGCCCAGCCCCCCGCGACCCCGACCACCACGACCGGCGGCTGGGCCCCCGGCCGCTGCATCCCGGCCCGCTCCACCCCGGCCCGCAGCGCCGCCGCGACCCGGTCCGCGACCGCCGACCGCTCCGACTCCGAGCGCAGACCGAGCAACAGCGGCACCCGGCCCTCCACCGGCCGTACGCCCAGCAGCACCGGAACCCCCACCGACGCCAGCTCCTCGGCGACCGCACGGGCCAGGACCGCCCAGCCGCCCCCCGGGGACAGCCCGTCGCCGAGCCGCATCACCACCGGCAGCAGCGGGCCGTCACCCGGCTTGAAGCCCAGCACGCGCGCCTGCGCGGGCGCGTCCTCCGCGGCGACGCGGCCCTCGGCGAGGTCGGTCAGGAAGTCGCCGCGGCCCCGCGCCGCCAGCTCCTCCTCCTGCCGCGCCTGCATCAGGACGACGGCGAGGATGCCGGCCGCCCGTTCCGCCGCGATCCGGTGCACCGGGGCGAGCGCGGCCCGTACCGGGAGCAGGACCAGGCGCGCCCGGACCGACCCCGTGCCCGGTCCGCCGCCCGGCACGTCCACCAGCACCGAGCCGGCCGGCGGCGGCGTGTCCTTGTGCTGGCCGCGCAGCCCTTCCCACACCTGCAGCGGGTCGGCGTTCTCCGGGCCCGCCCCCGCGGCGTACAGGAGCCGGCCGTCGGTGGTCTCCAGGAAGACCGGGTTGCCGCTGAAGCCGGCGAGGATGCCCAGCACCTGGGGGATGCCGCCGCCGCCCAGCAGGGCCTCGGTGCAGCGGCGGTGGACCTCCTCGGCGCGCTGGAGGAGCGCGTAGTGGCCGTTGACGATCTCGGTGTGGATCTCCTCGGTGACCGTCACGAACGGCACCTCGCGGTGCAGCTGGACCAGCGGCAGCCCGGTCGCCCGGGCCGTGTCCACGAGGGCCGCGGGCAGCCGGGTGAAGCGCGGGCCGAGCTCCACCACCAGGGCGGCGATCCCCCGCTCGGCCAGCGTGCGGACGAAGGCGCGCTGCTCGGCCGGACGGGTGCCGAGGCCGTAGCCGGTGGTCAGCAGCAGCTCGCCGCCCTTGAGCAGCGAGGCGATGTTGGGCACCTCGCCCGCGTGCACCCAGCGCACGGTGCGCCCCAGGCGGTCGGCGCCCGCCAGGATCTCCGGGAGCCCGCCGCGCAGCCCGGGCAGTTCCAGCGCCCGCCGCACGGTGATCCCGGCGCCCTGAGTGTCGTATCCGCTGTCCATGGGCCGGACGCTACCCGCGCCGGTGCTTCCGGGACATCTCCGAGCGGTTACGGGGACGATCATCGGGTCCCGCGGCACGACAATGCGTCGCGCCGCGGCGGGATTTGTATGACCGCGTGTCTGTTGTGGCGCGCGTCACTTCGCCGCCACACTGGCGCATCCGACGCAGAAGCCCGGCTTCACCTTCGGATTTCGTTGTGACAGCACATTGAAAGTGTTGAAAGGGGCGGGGAATGTCAGAAACACCCACGCGAGAGGTCCATCGGCTCAAGGCGAATTCCGTAGGTCTGACGGGCGTGGTGTTCATGGCGGTGGCGACCGCCGCGCCGATCACCGCCATGACCGGGAACCTGCCCATCGCGGTCGGCTTCGGCAACGGCACCGGCGCGCCCGCGGGTTATCTCTTCGCGACCCTGGTGCTGACGGTGTTCTCCGTCGGCTACGTGGCCATGGCCCGGCGGATCACCGCGGCCGGCGCCTTCTACGGCTACATCTCGCACGGCCTCGGCCGGATCGCGGGCATGGCGTCCGGCATGCTCGCCGTCCTGGCGTACATCGTCTTCGAGGCGTCCATCGTCGGTGTCTTCTCCTACTTCGCGAAGACCACCGTGAACGACCAGCTCGGCGTCGATCTGCCGTGGATCCTGTACGCCCTCGCGATGCTGGCCGTCACGGCCGTGCTGGCCTTCTTCGACATCAACCTCACCGCCAAGGCCCTCGGCGTCATGCTCATCGCGGAGATCGCCGTCCTCTTCGCGGTCGCCACCGCCGTCCTGCTCAACGGCGGCGGCCCGGACGGCATCCCCATGGAGCCGATCAACCCGGTCAACGCCTTCACCGGCACCTCCGCCGGGCTGGGGCTGTTCTTCGCCTTCTGGTCGTGGGTCGGCTTCGAGTCGACGGCGATGTACGGCGAGGAGTCCCGCGACCCCAAGCGGGTCATCCCGCGCGCGACCCTCATCTCCGTGATCGGGGTCGGCGTCTTCTACATCTACGTCTCCTGGATGACCATCGCCGGCAACGGCCTCGACGGCTCCGTCGAGCGCTCCTCCGGCACCAGCCCGCTTGACCTGTTCTTCGACCCCGCCCACTCCTACCTCGGCGCCTGGGCGGTGGACACCTTCCAGTGGCTGCTGATCACCGGCTCGTTCGCCTGCGGCATGGCCTTCCACCAGTGCGCGGCGCGCTACCTCTACGCCATCGGCCGCGAGGGCTTCCTGCACCCGGCCCTCGGCCGCACCCACGCCAAGCACGGCTCCCCGCACATCGCGTCCTTCGTGCAGTCGGTCATCGCGGTCGCTCTGGTCGGCGCGTTCTGGCTCACCGGCCAGGACCCCTACATCCACCTGTACACCCTGCTCGCGATCCTCGGCACGATGGCGATCCTCATCGTGCAGACCCTGTGCTCCTTCGCCGTGATCGGCTACTTCCGCAAGAACCACCCCGAGGACCGCCACTGGTTCCGCACGCTGACCGCCCCCCTGCTCGGCGGCCTCGGCATGATCGCGGTGGTGGGGCTGCTGGTGACCAACCTGGACACCGCGGCCGGTACGGCGGCCGACTCGCTCTTCTTCGAGGCCATCCCGTGGATCGTCGGCCTGGTCTTCTTCGGCGGCCTCGGCCTCGGGTTCTATCTCAAGGCCAAGCGGCCGGAGCGCTACGAGATCATCGGCCGGATCGTGCTGGAGGACGCGGCCGAGCGAACGGAAGACCACCCCGTCAACGTCTGAGGAGCGGCACCGTGTCACGCACCCACTCGATGCACGTCCTGCGCACCCTCTTCGCCGACCACACGGCCGCCGAGCGGCTGGGCCTGCCCGTCGCCGACGCCCGCGTCCGCCGCCGTACCGTCCTGAAGGGCGCGGTCGCCGCCACGGCGATGACCGCCGCCGCGGCCCCCGTCGCCGCCGCGTCCGCCCCGCGGATCGCCGTGGTGGGCGCCGGCATCGCCGGCCTCACCGCCGCCCTCACCCTGCACGACGCCGGGTACGCCTGCACGCTCTACGAGGCGGACCCGGCCCGGGTGGGCGGGCGCATGTACACCCAGCGCGACCACTGGGCGTACGGCCAGAGCTCCGAGATCGGCGGGGAGCTGATCGACACCAGCCACAAGAAGATGCTGCAGCTGTGCCGCCGGTTCGGGCTGCCCGTGGAGGACTTCCTGGGCGGCGGGCCGGGCGGCGCGGAAGAAGTTCTGTGGTTCAACGGCGCCTACTACCCGCGCGAACAGGCCGACGTGGACTTCAAGGACGTCTACCAGGCCCTCCACCGGGACCTGCTGGAGGCCGGGGAGGTGCGCTGGGACCGCAGCACGCCGACCGGCACCGCACTGGACACCATGTCCCTGTACGACTGGATCGAGTCCCGCGTCCCGGGCGGCCACGACTCCCCGCTCGGCCGCTTCTTCGACGTGGCCTACAACGTCGAGTACGGCGCCGACACCACCGAGCAGTCGGCGCTCGCCCTGGTGCTGCTCATGGGCTACCAGACCAATCCCGGCAACTTCAACATCTGGGGACTGTCGAACGAGCGGTACCACATCACCGGAGGCAACGACCGGCTCCCGCACGCCATCGCCGGCTTCCTGCCCGACGGCACGCTCCGGCACGGCTGGGCCCTGCAGGCGCTCAGGGCCAACGGCGACGGCACCCAGACCCTCACCTTCACCGAGGCGGGGGCCACCCGCACCGTCACCGCCGACCACACGATCCTGTGCGTCCCGCTGCCGGTCCTGAAACAACTCGACCTCACCCGGGCCGGGTTCGACACCCGGATGACCAACCTCCTGCGGGACGCCCGCATGGGCCACTGCACCAAGCTCAACATGCAGTTCTCCCGCCGCCCCTGGCGGGGCACCGGACCCTGGCCCGGCGTCTCGGCGGGCGACTGCTTCACCGACGCCGAGGTCCAGCAGACCTGGGACACCACCAAGCTCCAGCCCGGCACGGGCGGCATCCTCATCCAGTACAACGGCGGCAGCCTGGCCCGCGCCCTGACCCCGGCGGGCCCCTTCTCCACCGAGAGCGATCCCTACGTCACCCGTCTCGCGGCGCGGTACGCCAAGGGCATCGACGCCTTCTTCCCCGGCACCTCGGCCGCCTGGACCGGCCGGGCCCAGCTCTCCGCCTGGCACCTCAACCCCTATGCGCAGGGCGCCTATTCGTACTGGCCCGTGGGTTACGTCCACCGGTACGCGGGCTACGAGGGCGTCGCCCAGGGCAACGTCCACATCGGCGGCGAGCACTGCTCGTACGACTTCCAGGGCTTCATGGAGGGCGGGGCGACCGAGGGCGAGCGGGCGGCCCAGGAGGTGATCGCCGCCGTGCGGTAGGCCGTCGAGGGGCCGGGGCGTCCGGGACGCTCACCGGGGCCGGATGTTGTGGTTGAAGCGGAACACGTTGTCCGGGTCGTAACTCCGCTTGATCTCCTCCAGATGCCGGTAGTTCGTCGCACCCACGCCGGCGATCACCCGCTCCGGCCCCTCCGCGCCGATGAAGTTGAGATAGACCGCCCCGGTGCTCCACGGCTGCGCGTGGTCCCGGACGTCGTGCACCCACTGGATGCCCCGCTCGTCGTCCGCCGGGTCCTCCCACATGCCGAACGGGTGGGTGACCCAGGCGGCGTCCCGGTAGGGCACCGGGTACCGGCTCGGCCCGTCGGCGATGGCGCCGCCCTGCGGCATCAGCGCGTGGATGGTGCCGGTCGGCACCGGCATCGCCTCGGCGTCGGCGCAGAACACCTTCACGTAGTCGTCGGGCAGACCCGACAGGTACTCCGCCGACCAGTAGTTCCGGAAGCCCGGCGGATCGTCGATCATGCACTGCGCGTCGACGTACGGCATCGCCCCGACGAGCGCCGCCTCGTGCGGCAGCGCCAGCAGCGGCTCCGCCACCTTGCGCAGGCCCGCCTCGCCGCCGGCCCAGGTCAGCAGGACCGCGCACAGCCGGGTGCCGTGGAGGTGCGGCGGGCAGAACTCGTCGGGCGGGCCGGTGAGATAGAGAACGCCGCCGCCCGCCTCGTTCGGGGCCACGGCGAACAGGTCGCGGAAGGTGCGGACGACCTCGCGGCCGTGCTCCGGGAGGTACAGCAGGAAGGCGAGGGCGAACTCGGGCAGCTCGTGCAGCCTCAGTGTGAGCGAGGTCGCCACGCCGAAGTTGCCGCCGCCGCCGTGCAGCGCCCAGAACAGCTCGGGGTTCTCCTCGGCGCTCGCCCGGATCCGGCGGGCGTCGGCGGTGACCAGCTCCACGGCGAGCAGATTGTCGACGGCCAGTCCGCTCCAGCGGTCCAGCCAGCCGGTGCCGCCGCCGAGGACGAAGCCGCCGACGCCGGTGGTGGAGACCCGGCCGCCGGTCGTGGCCAGCCCGTACATCTGGGTCGCGTGGTCCAGGTCGCTCATCGTGGCGCCGCCCGCGACCCGTGCCGCCCGGGCCGCGGGATCGACGCCGACGGCGCGCATATGGCGCAGATCGATGACCAGGCCCCCGTCGTTCAGCGCCATCCCCGCCACGCTGTGGCCGCCGCCGCGCACCGCGATGTGCAGATCCAGATCCCGGGCGAAGCGCACGGACCGTACGACATCGGCCTCGTCCACGCACTGCGCGATCACCGCGGGACGGCGGTCGATCATCGCGTTGAAGACGACGCGGGCCTCGTCGTAGCCCACGTCCTCCGGAGCGAACACATCGCCGCTGAGGTCCTCGCGCAGCGCGGCGAGCGCCGCGCCCGCCTTCGAGAGGGGAGCCATGGCCGCCCCCGTTCCGCGATGGGGAATGGGTTCGCTTCCAGCCTAGGCGGGCCCTGCCCGCGATGCCCGTCGGGCCTACCAGGCACGCATCGGTTCCCCCGCCACGAGCTGCGAGACGAACCCGCTCGGCCCCTGCGCCGGCTCCCCGAGCACGGTGACCCGGTGCATGACGCGCTCGGCGTCGAGGTGCGCGACATCGGTGGGCGCGAGATGGCAGGTGCTGCGGTTGTCCCACAGCGCGATGGAGCCGGGCTCCCAGCGGAAGCGGACGGTGTACTCGGCGCTGGTCAGATGCTGGAAGAGCAGCTCCAGCAGATGGCGGCTCTCCAGCTCGGAGAACCCGGTGACGCGGGTGGTCGAGCCCGGGCTGACGAACAGCGCCTTCTCGCCGGTCTCGGGGTGGACGCGCACCACCGGGTGGACGGCGGCCTGCGGGTCCGCGCAGTACATCCGGAGGATCTCGCGGTCCCGTTCGTCGGAGTGGCGCAGGTGGACCGCGGTGAAGAAGGCGTGCTCCGCCGTCAGCCCGTCCACGAACTCGCGCAGCGGTGCCGACAGGCCCTCGTAGGCGGCGACGGTGTTCGTCCACTGGGTGTCGCCGCCGAAGGGCGGGGTCTTCTCGGCGCGCAGGATGGACAGGCTGGGCGGGTTGACGGCCTGCGTGAGATCGCTGTGCCAGCCGGCGAGCGGGGAGGTCCACTTGCGGCGGTAGTGCTCCTCGAAGTCGGCGCCGTAGCGCTCGGTGTCGCGTTTGGGGTCGACGGTGAGGATCTCCGGGTGTCCCTCGGGGTGGACGCCGTGCTTCGTGCCGGGGCGCCGGGTCAGCGCGCCGAAGCGGCGGCCGAAGGCGATGTGCTGGGCATGGGTGATGTCCTGGTCGCGGAAGAACAGGACGCGGTGCGTCAGCACGGCCCGGCGGATCTCCGCCACCGTGGCCTCGTCGAGTTCGGTGCGCAGGTCCACGCCCGATATCTCGGCGCCGATGCGGCCGGCGACCTGCTGGACGGTGATCCGGGTGAGCTGGGCGGTCTGGGTCACGGTACTGCCTTCCTCGAACGGTTCGACGGGACGTGCGCTCAGGTCATCCGCGCCGCCCACTGCGTCCACAGCGGGAGCAGGAGCAGGGCGACGAGCGAGCTCTTGACGACGAGGGCGGCGGACAGGTCGACCCCGACGTCGTAGCGCTGGGCGAAGATGAACAGGTTCTGCGGCGCGGGCATGGCCGCGATCAGGACGAGATAGCCGAGCCACTCGCCCTCGACGCCGAAGAGGTGGCGGCACACTGCGTAGGTGATCAGCGGGAGGGCGACGCACTTGAAAGCGATGATCCACATCTCTTCCGGGGTGGTGCCGCGCACCGTCAGACCGCTGCCGCCGAGGTGCAGCCCGAGGGCGAACAGCGCCACGGGTGAGGCGCTGTCGCCGACGAACCCGAAGCTGTCGAGCACCACCCCCGGGACCGTCACGGGCAGCAGGTTGAGCAGGATGCCGGCGTTGCAGGCGATGACCACCGGGGTCATCAGCGAGGCGGTGACGGCCGAGCCGAGCCGCCGGGCCGGGCTGCCGGCCCGGTCCGGGCGCCCCAGCTCCATGATCGAGAGGATCACCAGCGACAGCACGCACACCTGGAACAGCAGCACCGGGAAGATCGGCGCCGCGTTCCCGAACAGCATGATGAACACCGGCACGGCGAAGTACGCGGTGTTCACCTGGACGGCCGCCATGATGCGCAGCGCCACACCGCGCGGATCGCGCACCCCCCTGGCCCGGGCCACCACCCCGGTGAGCACGGCCGCGGCGCCGGCCGCGGTCGCGTACCCGGTGAGGGCCCGCCAGTCGAACAGCGCTCCCAGATCGCTGCGGTAGATGTTCCCGAACAGGAAGCAGGGCACCGCGAAGAGGAAGGCGTAGTCCGCGAAGGCCTTCGAGCTCTCGGCCGGCACCACCTTCCGCCGCGCGAGGACGACCCCGCACCCGAAGGCCAGCACCACCGGTACCAGCTTCTCCAGCGCCTCTACCGCACCCATGCACGCGCCCTTGCTCGTCCAGCAGGCCTATTCGGGGACGAGCACCTCGGCGCGTCCCTCGGTCAGTTCCCGGTATCCGGTGACGATCCTGCGCAGGACGTCGTTGCCACCGAGGTCGTAGCAATGATCACCGATGCGGCTGACCGGCAGGATCTCGCACGCCGTGCCGCACAGGAACGCGCCGTCCGCCTCGCCCGCGAACGCCGGCGGCAGGTCGCCCACCTCGCAGGCGATGCCCTCGCGCTCGGCGATAGCCAGCACGCACGCCCGGGTGATGCCGTCGATGGTGCACCGGGTCGTCGGGGTGTGCAGCGCGCCGTCCCTGGTGAAGAACAGGTGGGCTCCGGTCGCCTCGACGAAGTTGCCGCGGTCGTCGAGGAGCAGCGCGTCGTCGAAACCGGCGCGCAGCGCCTCGTTCTTGCTGACCGTACCGATCATGTAGTTGCCGGCCGCCTTGCTCTTGACCGGCGCGTACTCGGGCGAGGGCCGGCGGTAGCGGCCGATGACCAGGGCGACCCCCTTGTCCAGGGCGTCCGCGGCGGCGTAGTAGCCCTCCGGGAGCTCCCAGGCGGCCACCGAGGTGTGGACGGAGGTGTGGAGCGCCGCGGTCTGGATGATCTCCGAGCCGCGCCAGGCGTTGATCCGGACGTAGCCCTCGGTGATGCCGGCCTCGGCGACGACCGTACGGGTCGCCTCGTGCAGTTCGTCGGCGCCGTACGCGAGGCCGAAGTCGAGGAGGCGTGCCGAGGAGCCCAGTCGGGCGATGTGCTCCCTCAGCAGGAACGGTGTGCCGCCGTAGACGCGGATGCCCTCGAAGATGCTGGACGCGTAGTGCAGTCCGTGACTGAGCACATGGAGGCGGGCGTCGGCCCAGTCCACGAGGGCGCCGTCGTACCAGATCTTCCCGGTGCGCTGGTCGAAGGGGAGCACGGGAGGCCTCTCAGAGCGCGAGGTCGAAGAGCGGGTGCTGGAGGTCGCCGACGAGGGCGACGAAGCGGCGTTGGTGCTGGGTGAGGCTGCGCACCGACACCCCGTGCAGGGCGAGGCGGTTGATGGGGTACATCACCAGCGTGTTGCTCCGGTAGGGGACGGTGGTGACCTCCTCGACGTACTTCGGGTCGATGTCGAAGCGGTTGTCGCCGTACTCGGAGGCGCTGGTGTGGAACTTGTGCGCGCCGGGGCGGTACTTGTAGAGGACGAGATCGCCGCCGACCGCGTCGTCCTCGGGCAGCCGCATGTAGAAGAGACCGCCGAAGAGCTTGTACGGCTTGTCGACGTGCGGCCCGCGGTAGGCGGACGGCTTGCCGGTGACGGCCGAGTTGATGACGGCCGTGCAGTCCATGAGGATGTCGTGGGTCTCGAAATTGTCCCGGTTGCGGCGGCCCACCCGCAGCTCGCGCAGCGGCCCCGTCTGCTGCTCCGCGTCCGGGAGGTTGGCCAGCAGGTCCTCCTGGAACAGGTCGAGGAACTCCGCGTAGAAGGCGGGCGAGGCGTGGTAGGTGACGAAGTCCTTCCACACCTGCGCCATCGCCGGATCGCCCAGGATCATCTCGGACATGTAGTTGTAGCGCTCGTTCGAGGTGATCGGCTTGCCGATCCGCTCGCCGATGTACTCGGCGCTCGGCATCGACTTGGCGAGCGCCTCGTACAGGTCCTGGGGCAGGGCGTCGCTGATGACGATGTGCGGGAACGGGTCGCGGCGTATGTCGTCCTTGGTGACGCCGGCCAGCAGGGAGGTGAGCTGGGTCATCGGGCTGGGCCTTTCGGGAGAGGGGCGGGGTCGAGAGTGCGTGCGGAGAGCCAGGTCTCCAGCACCAGCAGGGACCAGAGCAGTTCGGCGGCGTGCGCGGCCGGGCTCTCGGTCTGGGTGCGGAAGACCTCGCGCACCGTGTCCTGCCGGATGTAGTCGCGGCAGCGGGCGCCGGGGCCGAGCAAGAGGTCGCCGATCATGTCGTACAGCGCCTCGCCCGGCCTGATCATCGCGGTGACGGGCAGGGTGAACGGCTGTTTGGGGCGCTCGACGATGCTGCGCGGCACCCAGCGCCGGGCGGCCTCGGCCACCGGTGCCTTCACGGTGTCGCCGGCCACCTTGACGTGGGCGGGCAGCGCGTGCGCCAGACGCATCACGGACGGCTGGAGGAAGGGGATGCGGGCCTCCACCGAGTGGGCCATGCTCAGGTGGTCGACGCGGCGCAGGATGTAGTACGGGAACCGCTCGTCCTGGTCGTAGCGCAGCAGCGTTTCCAGCTTGCCGTGCTCCCCGGAGCGCACCCGGCGGTCGAGTTCGTCGCCGCTGCGGTCGCCGAAGTACCCGCCCGCTGCCCTGACGTGTGCCAGATAGCCGGGCGTGTACAGCCGGTCCAGGGCCGCCGTGTCGGCCGCGGCCATGGTGCCCTGGTAGGTGCGGTGCCAGGTGGCGGCGTCGTCCCGGTCGGCCTTGACGAACCGGGCGTACCCGGCGAAGAGTTCGTCGGCGCCGTCGCCCGTCAGGGCCACCTTGAAACCGGCCTGGTGGACGGCCTCGAAGAGGGCGAACGTACTGAGGCTGTGCGGGGCGTTGTTGGGCTGGTCGAGATGGCGGACGAACCGCTCGACGAGCTCGGGGAAGCCGGCCGGGTCGAGGAGCACCTGGTGGTGTGCGGTGCCGCAGTGGCGGGCCGCCTCGGCGGCGTGGTGCCGTTCGTCGGCGGGCCAGTCGCCGCGGTAGGCGATGTTGAACGACGCGACGTCCGGGACCAGATGGGCGGCGAGGGCCGTGGTGTAGCTGGAGTCGAGCCCGCCGCTGGTGATGACGCAGACGGGTACGTCGGCGTCGACCATGCGGCCCATCTCGGTGCGCAACAGCTCGTCGAGCAGCTCCGCCGCAGCCCCCACGGTCGGCCCGCCGTCGGGCCAGTCGGGCTCGGCGGGTTCCAGCGGGGTGCGGGTGACGACGGCCCGCCCGTCGGCGAAGCGCAGGGCCGATCCGGGCTCCAGCGTGCGGACCCCGGTGTGGACGGTGCCCGGTCCCCAGACCGCCTTGCCGCCGAGGTACCGGTCGACGGCGAGCGGGTCGAGTTCGTCGGGGAAGTCGGGGAACCGGCTCAGGGCGCGCAGTTCGGAGGCGAAGCGGAGCCCGCGGCCGTCGGGGGAGAGGTAGTAGTAGAGCGACTTCATGCCGGCGTGGTCGGTGAAGAGCTTCAGCGCGGGTTCCGCCCGCTCGTCGACGAGCGCGATGGCGAACATGCCTTCCAGACGGGAGGTGAACGCGTCCCCGTACAGCTCGTACAGCGGCAGCAGGACGTCCCCGTCGCAGTCGCCGTCGAAGCGGTACCCCCGGGCGGCGAGTTCCGCGCGCAGCTGCCGGTGGTTGTAGATCTCGCCGTTGAACACACAGCACAACGGCCCGCGTACGAAGGGCTGGTGGCCGGAGTCGACGCCCTGGATGGCCAGCCGGTTGGTGCCGAGCGCCCATCCGCCGCCGCCGCGCAGGGTCTGTTCGTCCGGCCCGCCCGGGTACATCGCCGCGGCCACCGCACCCAGGACGCCGGGATCGGCGAGGTCGCCGCCGAAGGAGCCGTAGACACGGCACATCGCTCAGCCGTCCTTCCCCGGGGCCGCGCCCGCGGGTTGCAGGGCGCGGGCGGCGCTCTGGCGGGCCTGCGGATAGTGCCGGCCGAGGAACTCGGTGACGATCTCTACCTGGCGCAGGATGCCGTCGAGCTGGGCGGGTGTGGGGCTCACGCCGTGGCCGTCGAGGGCGCTGTTGCCCGTCTTGAGGTGGACGGGTGCGGCGGCACGGACGATGTCGGGGGCCTCGTAGGTGCGGATGAACCCGCCGGAGGACGGGGGGTTGTCCACGTGGCAGTCCAGCGGGATCCCGACCGCCTGCCGCAGGGCCGCGATCATGGGGAGGGTCAGGTCGCGCACCGGGTTGAAGCTGTTCGCGCCGAGCATCTCCAGCAGCTGCGCCGAGGCCGGGTTGCCCTGTCCGCAGTGCGCGGAGACCTTCAGGTGGATGTCGGCCGGCAGCTCGCCGGAGCTGCGCAGCCGCCCGAGCACCCACAGCAGGCCCTCGTCGTAGACGACGAAGCCGCGTACGCCGAGGCCGATGCCGCGCTTGACGTCCTCGACGGCGCGGACGATCTGGTCCTGGCCGCGCAGCCGGTAGCCGATGCGGGACCCCTCGGGGGTCTGTACGCCGCCGCCTATGTCGTAGGTGGCGCGGGGGCCGACCGACATGAGGATCTCGGTGCCGTACTCCTTGCCGAGCGCGACGTAGGCGCCGATCTCGCGGGCGGTGTGCCGGTACATGCCGCGGGTCTCGGTGATGCGGTTGATGGTGAAGCCTCGGCGGCGGCTCTCGGCGAGCAGGGTCTCGGCGGCCGGGACGGTGTTGACGGTGGGCACCTCGATGCGGAAGTGCCCGCCGTCGGGGAACGTCCCCTCGGAGCGGGGAACGCGCTCCAGGTCGCCCAGCGGCAGTCCCAGCCGGGCCAGTTGCCTGCGGGTCTGGTCGTAGAAGGCGGTCGGGGCCATCACCTGGTCACCTCGAAACCGAGTCGGTCGGCCATGCCGGCGACGATGTCCTCGGCGATGCGGATCGATGTCGCGCGGTCGGCGTGCACGACCTGGACCTCGCCGAAGTTGCCGAGGTTGCCCCGGCAGGGAAGGAGGATGTCGCCGTCGGGGAAGCGGACGGTGAGCGCGTGCAGACTGCGGCCGTGCTCGGCGGCGGCCCAGTCGAGGTCCGGTACGGCCGCGGGTTTCGGTACGGCGTCGGCGGCGCCGAACCAGCGGACGGTCGCGTAGTGGGTGAAGGCGCTCCGGTCGTGCTCGACGGGCTCGCCGAGGTGGATGCGCACGAGCAGTTCGAAGATGTCCCCGCCGCCCGCCAGTTGGAACAGGTTCGGCAGGCAGGACCCCATGATGCGCGGGTTGACCTCGATCAGCCGGGGCCGGCCGTCCGCGCCGAGCATGACCTCGACGTGGAAGATGCCGAGCCGCAGGCCGAGCGCGCCGACGACGGCCTCGGCGAACTCCATCACCCGGTCGTGCTCGTCGGCGGTGACCCCGGCGGGGATCGTTGTGCCGGTCTCCAGCGCCTCGTGGCGGTACCAGGTGGAGCGCTCGCTGACGGCGAGCCGCAGGAAACGGCCCTGGGCGAGGCCGAGCTCGGCGGACAGGAAGCGCCCGTTCAGATACTCCTCGACGAGGATGCCCGCGGCGTACACGCCCCGGTCGGCCCGGCCCAGGATCTCGGCCAACTGCCGCTCGTCGGCGATGACATGGGCGCCCTCGCTGCCGGAGCCCCGGGCCGGTTTGAGCACGACCGGGTAGCCGGTGGCGGCGGCGAAGGAGGCGGCCTCCTCGAAGCCGTCGACCACGGCGTGCCGGGTGCGGTCGACGCCGGCCGCCGCGAGGATGTCCCGGCAGCGGTCCTTCTGCTTGGCGGCCTCCGCCGCGGCGGCATCCGTGAACGGCACCCCCAGTTCCTCGGCGACCCGGGCCACGGGGACCACCAGCGCGTCCACGCTGGCGATGAACCCGTCCACCGGACGTTCCTCGTGCACGGCCCGGACGCAGGCGCGCAGCGCCCCGGGGTCGGTGGCGTCCTTGAGGACATGGACCCGGTCGACGAACCGGGCGTAGGGGCAGGTGTCGAAGTCGATGTTCTGGGACTGCTCCATGAGCAGGGAGCGGATGAGCGTCACCTGGTGGCCGAGCCGCTTGGCCGCCTCGAACGCCGGGGCGTTGCCGGCCTTCCAGGTCACGAAGACCACGTGCCGTTCGTGCGGTTCTGTCATCGGGTCCTCCTCGCGAACCGCTGGCCGATCCGGACGTAGCCGGGAGTGGCGGTGCCGGGTGTGGGAATGAAGGAGATGGAACCGGCGAGGATGTTCTTCTCGGACATGGAGCTGAAGCCGCCCGCGCCGGACAGGACGAGGTCCCCTTCGTCCAGGCACCGCCACGCACCGTCCGGCTGCCGTTCGGAGTAGGCGTAGCGCAGGTGCTCGGCGCCGCGCTCCACCCGCAGCCGGTAGCCGTCGGAGGCGTAGAGCCCGGGGCAGTCGTCGAGGTCCATCTCGAACGGGCGCCCGGTGCGGATGAGCCCCTCGCCGGTGAAGGCCCGCAACAGGTCCTCGTAGAGGCCGAACGACGGGTAGGCGTTGGCGAGCAGAAGCAGGAAGGAGCGGTGCTCGGGAAAGATCTGGATGAAGTTGTGGTGGCCGCTGCCGTTGGAGTTGAACCCGAACGCGGTGGGACCGAACATCAGCCAGCCCAGGCCCCAGGCGTGCATGAAGTGGTGGCCGGGGACGGGTACCTGAGGCGTGCGCATCTGCCGGGCGAGTGCGGCGGACAGCAGCCGCTCGCCGTCCTCGGTGACGCCGTCGTTGACGGCGAGCAGGGCGATCTTTGCCAGCTCCGCCAGGGTGAGGCACACGGAGAAGGACCCGGCCGCGTCGTCGGCGATCGTCTGGGCCGGCGGGTCGTGGCGGACGTACCGCTTGACCTTCTCGGTCCATACGTAGCCGGTGGAGACGGAGTGGCCGTAGTGGCCGTTCTCGGTGCGGGTCTCCGGTATCGGCTCGATGCCGAGCGGGGTGAGCATGAGGTCGTTGACCGCACGGCGCCAGGGGACGCCGAGGAGGTTCTCGATCAGCGCGGCGACGATCGAGGTGCCGACCGCCGAGTACGCGAACACCTCACCGGGCTCGAAGAGTTGGCCGTAGCCGCTCAGGCTGTCGATGTAGGTGTCGAGGTCGGGCAGGTCGGTGTCGTGCCAGACCTCGTAGGAGTCGTCGATGCCGCTGGTGTGCGACAGCAGTTGGCGCAGGGTGACCTCGACGGTACGGCCGTCGCGGCGGCGGAAGGCCCTGGGCAGCCGTTCGTTCAGCGGCTCGTCGAGGCCGAGCAGACCGCGGTCGACGAGGCGGAGCGCGACGAAGGCCAGCATGGCCTTGGTGATGCAGGTGACGCGCTGGCGGGTCGTCGGCCCGTACGGGGCGCCGGAGTCCGTGTCGCCGACACCGTGGTACGTCAGCTCCAGCCTGCCGTCCACGAACGCCGCGGTGCCCGCTCCGGGCACGCCGTGGCCGCCCGCGGACTCCCGGAGGGTGTCGGCCACGGCGCGCAGCCGCGCGGAGGCGTCCGCGGGTGCCGGGGTCCCGGCCGATCGCGCACGGGCCCGGCGCAGCAGCTCCGCCTGCTCCGCCAGGGTGCGGTGGCTGTGGATCTCGGCGACCCGGACGGGCCTGCCCGCGGCGTCGGAGAGCCGGGCCGCGAGCAGCGTGGCCAGCAGGGAGTGCCCGCCCACGGAGAAGAAGTCCAGGTCGGGGGAGATCCGGGTCAGGCCGAGCAGCTCGGACCACACCCGGGCGACCCGGGCCTGGTCGGGGTCGTCGCCGATGAACGCGGCGGCGCTGTCCGTGCCCCAGTCGAGGTCGCGCGCGGCGAGGGCCTTGCGGTCGACCTTGCCGTTGGGGAGGCGCGGCAGCCGATCGGCGGTGATGATCTTGGCGGGCTGCATGTAGTGGGGCAGTTTCGCCCGGAGATGGGCGCTCATCGCCTCGGCCGTCACCTCGGCGCCGTCCAGGCCCACGAAGCAGACCAGCCGGGTGTCACTGCCGGTGCCCACGGCCAGCGCCGCGATGTCGCGCAGGCCCACCACCTCGCGGAGCACCGATTCGATCTCCCCGAGCTCGATGCGGAAGCCCCGCACCTTGACCTGGTTGTCCTTGCGGCCGAGGAAGCGCAGTTCGCCGTCCTCGGTCCAGCGCGCCAGGTCGCCGGTGCGGTACAGCCGTCCGCCGGGTACGGGACCGAGCCGGGCCGGAGCGGTCGTGAACACGGCTCGGGTGCGCTCGGGGTCGTTGATGTAGCCGCCGGCCAGGCCGTCGCCGCCGAGGTGGAGCTCGCCGGTCGCGCCGAGCGGAACCGGCCGACCGTCGGCGTCCAGCAGGTACGCGACGGTGTTGTGGATCGGGACGCCGATCGTGGGGGCGTCGGCGGTCGGGCCGGTGAAGCACTTCCAGGTCGAGTACGTAGTGTCCTCGGACGGCCCGTAGAGGTTGTAGAGCCGCTCGGTGCCGGTGGTGGCGAATGCGGCGTTCACCAGTTCCTTGGACAGCGGCTCGCCCGCGACGTTGAGCACCCGTACCGAGTCGGGCACGGCCGCACGCTGGAGCAGCACGTTCAGTGCGCTCGGCACGGTGTTGACCAGAGTCGGGCGCAGGTCATCGGTCTCGGTGAGCGCCAGGACGGTGTCCGTCACGACGACACAACCGCCGCGGGTGAGCGGGGCCCACAGTTCGTACACCGACAGGTCGAAGTTGAGGGAGGTGGAGAACAGCACCCGCGCCAGGTCCTCGGGCCGGTAGGTGGCCGCGGACCAGGCGAGCAGTGCCACGGTGTTGCGGTGGCTGATCACCACGCCCTTGGGGATGCCGGTCGATCCGGAGGTGTAGATGAGGTGGGTGGTGGCCTCGGGGCCGGCAGTGACGCCGAGCGGCGCGTCGTCCTCGGCGGACGCCTTCTCCCACAGCTCCGGCCAGGACAGCGCGGCGGCGGACGCACCGGCGAGCCAGCCGGGGGCCTCGTCCCCGTCGTGCACCACGGCGGTCATGTCGGCGGTCGCGGCGATGGCGGTCAGCCGGTCGGCCGGATACGCCGGGTCGAGGGGGACGTAGGCGCAGCCCGCTTTGTGGACCGCGAGCAGCAGTACGACCGCGTGGTGGGTGCGCGGCAGGGAGAGGCCGACCCGGCAGCCGGGGGTGACGCCGGACGCGGCGAGCGCCCGCGCCAGGCGGTTGGCCTGCCGGTCCAGTTCGCGGTACGTCAGCACCGAGCCCTGCCACTCGACGGCCGGGGCGTCGGGAGTGCGGGCGGCCTGGCACTCGACGAGGGCGTGCACCGTGGTGCGGCGGTCGTAGGGGAGAGCGGTGTCGTTGAGTTCCCGCAGCAGATGGCGGCTCTCGCGCTCGGAGAGCGCGTCCAGGTCCGCCACCGGCGTCCGAGGATGCTGCTCGGCACGGTGCAGCAGGGTGTCGAGGTTGGCGGCCATGCGCCGGATCAGTCCGGGGGCGAAGAGCGCGCGATCGTAGTGGAGGGCCGCGCGGCCGGTGGCCTCGGCGGTCTCCAGGAGGAGCGCGAAGCCCTCGGGGAGGGGCGCGCCGCCGTCGGTCCGGACGGTGCCGACGCGCAGACCGTCGCCGAGGTCCGCGGGCTCACCGGTGCGTGCCGCCTCCCGGTACCGGGCGCCGAGGGCGGCGGCCAGCGCGGTGAGCGTCAGCCCCTGAGCGTCGCGGGACCGCACGGCGACGGGCCGTTCACCGGCCCGGCCCGCCCGCGCCAGCACGATGTCGTCCTGGCCGCTGTAGCGGTGCACCAGCACCGTGAAGGCGCCGTGCACCAGGTCCCCGGGCCAGGAACCGGAAAACCATGAGTGGATCCCGGTGCCCGTGGGCGGCGCGGTGTCGTCGCGGACGGGTAATTGCAATGCCGGTGCCGCAATGGATGAGGCGGCGGAAATAGCGCCCACTGTCATGACGGTCCCCTCCTTGTCAGGTGTTCACGTGCCGCGCGAATTACCGAATACGTACGTGCGGGTGCCGAATTGCGGGCACGGCGGAAGAAGGCGTCACGGAATGCGGGAATAAGGGCTCAGGCCGCGACGAATTCGGAGGCCGTCCTGTTGCCGCGCAGCGCCCGGTTCACGACGGCCGGAATGGCGGCGCCGATCAGCACGAAGCCGACGGCCATGCTGATCCAGCCGAGGGTGCCGTGCTCGATCACGAGCCAGGTCAGCAGCGCGGGAGCGATCATCTTGCCCAGATCGGCACCCATGGCGTACGTGCCCTGGTACTGGCCCTGGGCGTGCTCGGGCGCCAGACCGAACGACATGCCCCAGCTGCCGGCAGACTGCCGCATCTCACCTAGGACGTGGGCGAGCGCCCCGAGCAGGAGCAGCGCCCCGGCGACCGCGGCGGACACCCCGCCGGTGGCGGCGAACACGAGGCAGGCGACCGCCAGACACAGCGACCCGGAGCGCGAGGCCCTGGCCGCGGCGCGTGGCTCGTCCGTCCCGCGTGCCGCCCGGACCTGGAGCAGGACCACGGTGACGGTGTTGGTGAGCAGGATGGCCGCGATCGTCCACCGCGGGGCGTCGGTGTGGTGCAGGATCCACAGCGGCAGCACGACGTCGAGCAGCAGATTGTGCATGGACAGCAGCCCGTCCAGCGCGATGAAGGCCAGGTACGGCCGGTCCCTCAGCACGATCAGCGCGGGCCCCGGCCGGGCCGGCTGGGCCGGAACGGCGGGCAGCAGCAGCGTGAGCAGCCCGGTCACCAGGTAGGTGGCCGCATTGAACACGACGGCGAGCCGGTACGCCTGGTCGGAGTCGACCACCAGCAGCAGGCCGGCCAGCGCCGCGCCCACGGAGACACTGACATTGCTCGTGGCCCGCAGATAGGCGCGTACGGAGACCCGTTCCGCCGCGGGGAAGAGGCCCGCCACCATGGCCATCCGGGCACTGCGGCTGGCGCTGTAGGCGACGGCCTGCACGCTGAGCACGACGACGTACTGGGCGAACCCGTTCACCGCCAGGAGCGCCGCGGTCAGCGGCCCGAGGGCGAGGAAGGACCAGATCTGGACGGACCGCGGGCCGACCCGGTCGGCCAGCAGACCGGTCGGGGTGCTGACCGCGAGGGCCATGCCCGCGGCGATGCCGACGCCGACGCCGAACTGGCCGGGCGTGAGGTCGAGGACCGTGGTCGCGTAGATGGCGCTGAGCGCCATCCACAGGCCCTGGCCCAGGGTGTGGACCAGGGTGATGCCGGTGAGGACGCGCGCGGGCCCCCCTGACGGGAGGAGCCTGCTCAGCATGACCGGGCCGTGCTCTCAATTCCTGCTGCGCACGTCAGGATCGCCAACATGCCCTACACCTCTCGTTCAGCGCCATTGCCAACGACAAGATTCGGGTAATTCCCCCGTGGATTCGAGGCCGAGATTGTCGGCCTCGCGGGATCTATCGAAACGGGATTTCGGCGCGGCTGTCCAGGAATAAACCTGTGGTGCAGGTCACATTCGAGCAAGTCTGTAGACAGGCTGAAGCGCGGATAAACCAATCACGGTTCAGCCGCCGTAGGCCCCCGAAGCCGTCAGCCGCAGAGCGGTGTCGATCAGCGGCACGTGACTGAAGGCCTGCGGGAAGTTGCCCACCTGGCGCTGCAGGCGCGGGTCCCACTCCTCCGCCAGCAGACCGAGGTCGTTGCGCAGTGACAGCAGCTTCTCGAAGAGCCTGCGGGCCTCGTCCACGCGGCCGATCATGGCCAGGTCGTCCGCCATCCAAAACGAACAGGCGAGGAAGGCGCCCTCGTCGCCCGGCAGCCCGTCGACGCCCTCGGCCTCGCCCTGCGTCGGGTAGCGCAGGATGAAGCCGTCCGGCGTGGACAGCTCGCGCTGGATCGCCTCGATGGTCCCGATGACCCGCTTGTCGTCCGGCGGCAGGAAGCCCATCTGCGGGATCAGCAGCAGCGAGGCGTCCAGCTCCTTGGAGCCGTACGACTGCGTGAAGGTGTTGCGCTCCTTGTCGTAGCCCTTCTCGCACACGTCCCGGTGGATGTCGTCGCGCAGTTCGCGCCAGCGCTCCAGCGGGCCGTCCGCGTCACCGGACTCGATCAGCTTGATGGTGCGGTCCACGGCGACCCAGGCCATCACCTTGGAGTGCACGAAGTGGCGGCGCGGACCGCGCACCTCCCAGATGCCCTCGTCCGGCTCGTCCCAGTGGTCCTCCAGGTAGCGGATCAGCTTGAGCTGGAGCAGGGAGGCGTAGTCGTTGCGGGCGAGCCCGGTCATGTGGCCCAGGTGCAGGGCCTCGGTGACCTCGCCGTACACATCCAGCTGGAGCTGGTGGGCGGCGCCGTTGCCGACCCGGACCGGCGCGGAGTTCTCGTAGCCGGGCAGCCAGTCCAGCTCCGCCTCGCCGAGCTCGCGCTCGCCGGCGATGCCGTACATGATCTGGAGGTTCTCCGGGTCGCCCGCGACCGCGCGCAGGAGCCACTCGCGCCAGGCGCGGGCCTCCTCGCGGTAGCCGGTGCGCAGCAGCGAGGACAGGGTGATCGCCGCGTCGCGCAGCCAGGTGTAGCGGTAGTCCCAGTTGCGGACGCCGCCGATCTCCTCGGGCAGCGAGGTGGTGGGCGCGGCGACGATGCCGCCGGTCGGGGCGTACGTCAGCGCCTTCAGCGTGATCAGCGAGCGGATCACGGCCTCGCGGTAGGGGCCGTGGTACGTGCAGTGCTCGACCCAGTCGCGCCAGAAGTCCTCGGTGGCCGCCAGCGACTGCTCCGGCTCCGGCAGCGGCGGCGGCTGGTGGTGCGAGGGCTGCCAGGAGATGGTGAACGCGATCCGGTCGCCGGGGGCGACGGTGAAGTCGGAGTACGTCGTCAGGGCCTTGCCGTAGGTCTCGCACTCGGTGTCGAACCACACCGAGTCCGGGCCCGCGACGGCCACCGTGCGGCCCTCGTGCTTGTGCACCCAGGGCACGACCCGGCCGTAGGAGAACCGCATCCGCAGGGCCGAGCGCATCCGGACCCGGCCGGAGACGCCCTCCACGATCCGGATCAGCTGCGGGGCGCCGTCGCGCGGGGGCATGAAATCGGTCACTCGGACCGTGCCGCGCGGGGTGTCCCACTCGGATTCCAGGACCAGCGAGTCCCCGCGGTAGCTGCGCCGGGCCGCGGTCGGCGGCTCGGTGTCCGCCGCGTGGGCCGGCCCGAGCCGCCAGAAACCGTGCTCCTCGGTGCCCAGCAGACCGGCGAAGATGGCGTGCGAGTCGAAGCGGGGCAGGCACAGCCAGTCCACCGTGCCGTCCCGGCAGACCAGTGCCGCGGTCTGCATGTCTCCGATGAGTGCGTAGTCTTCGATGCGCCCGGCCACGTGCAACTCCAGTCGAACGGCCACGTCACCCCCTATCAAGAAGGGGGCGGTCGCTGATGCGGTCAAGGGGTCGTTGTAATGCGTCGTTGAGCGGTGAAGCAAAGCAGCCGCTCCGCCGATGAGGCAAAACGCCATCTGTTGCTCAACGAACTGACGAGTCCGTGATGTTCCGGTGGTACGGGCGGGGGTGGTGCCGTCTTGCCGGTCCGGCTCGGCAGTGAGTGTCCGAGCAGGATACGACGCACGTAGATGATCTGCGTGCCGCTCCGGACAACGCGGGTGGGCCGAACGGGTGAGCAACGGGTGAGAAACCGGTGCACCCGTGTGGCCCCGTGTCGGTACGTGCGCGGAGCGTGGCCGGAAGCCATCGCCCCGCGGCGCTGATACCCTGGTAGCCCGTGGACCGGTGGGAGAAAAACCCCCGAACCGCAGCGACGGCGACTCCGGAATCCCCGGTGGGAAAGCCGTATCGCACCCCAGATAGCGACCACGGGAGCCCCGCCTTGGCCATGACGCCCAATTCCACGACGACCAAGCACATCTTCGTCACCGGGGGTGTCGCCTCCTCGCTCGGCAAGGGCCTCACCGCCTCCAGCCTGGGCATGCTGCTCAAGGCGCGGGGCCTGCGCGTCGTCATGCAGAAGCTCGACCCGTATCTGAACGTCGACCCGGGGACGATGAACCCCTTCCAGCACGGTGAGGTGTTCGTCACCAACGACGGCGCCGAAACGGACCTGGACATCGGACATTACGAGCGCTTCCTCGACCGTGACTTGGACGGCTCCGCCAATGTCACTACAGGACAGATCTATTCGACCGTGATCGCCAAGGAGCGGCGCGGCGAGTACCTGGGCGACACCGTGCAGGTCATCCCGCACATCACCAACGAGATCAAGCACCGGATCCGCCGGATGGCGACCGACGAGGTGGACGTCGTCATCACGGAGGTCGGCGGCACGGTCGGCGACATCGAGTCGCTGCCGTTCCTGGAGACCGTCCGCCAGGTCCGGCACGAGGTAGGCCGGGACAACGTCTTCGTCGTGCACATCTCGCTCCTGCCGTACATCGGCCCGTCGGGAGAGCTGAAGACGAAGCCGACCCAGCACTCGGTCGCGGCCCTGCGCAACATCGGTATCCAGCCGGACGCCATCGTGCTGCGCTGCGACCGCGAGGTGCCGACCGCGATCAAGCGCAAGATCTCGCTGATGTGCGACGTCGACGAGGCCGCCGTGGTCGCCTGCCCCGACGCCCGCTCGATCTACGACATCCCGAAGACCGTGCACGGCGAGGGCCTGGACGCCTACGTCGTCCGCAAGCTGGACCTTCCGTTCCGCGACGTGGACTGGACGACCTGGGACGACCTGCTGGACCGCGTCCACAACCCCGACCACGAGATCAACCTCGCCCTGGTCGGCAAGTACATCGACCTGCCCGACGCCTACCTCTCGGTCACCGAGGCGCTGCGCGCGGGCGGCTTCGCCAACAAGGCCCGCGTGAAGATCAAGTGGGTCACCTCCGACGACTGCAAGACCCCGGCAGGCGCCAAGGCGCAGCTCGGTGACGTCGACGCCATCTGCATCCCCGGCGGCTTCGGCGACCGCGGTGTGCTCGGCAAGGTCGGCGCGATCAAGTTCGCCCGCGAGAACAAGATCCCGCTGCTCGGCCTCTGCCTGGGCCTGCAGTGCATCGTGATCGAGGCGGCCCGCAACCTCGCCGACATCTCGGACGCCAACTCCACCGAGTTCGACCCCGCCACCGGCCACCCGGTCATCTCCACGATGGCCGAGCAGCTGGACATCGTGGCCGGCGAGGGCGACATGGGCGGAACGATGCGCCTGGGCATGTACCCGGCCAAGCTGGCCGAGGGCTCCATCGTGCGCGAGGTCTACGACGGCAAGGAGTACGTCGAGGAGCGGCACCGCCACCGCTACGAGGTGAACAACGCCTACCGCGCGGAGCTGGAGAAGAAGGCGGGCATCCTGTTCTCCGGCACGTCCCCCGACGGCAAGCTCGTGGAGTACGTCGAGTACCCGCGGGACGTCCACCCCTACCTGGTGGCGACGCAGGCGCACCCCGAGCTGCGCTCGCGCCCGACCCGCCCGCACCCGCTCTTCGCGGGCCTGGTGAAGGCGGCCGTCGAGCGGAAGATCTCGAAGTAGGACGAGAGTTGTACGGTGGCCGGGGTGCATGCCTGCGAAGGCGCGCACCCCGGTCTTTTTTGGTGCACGTGGGAAGGGCAGGCATGACGATCAAGGACACCCCGCAGGAGTGGGAGATCCGGGCGACGGACACCCCCTTCGTGGGCAACAAGACCTCGGTCCGCACGGACGACGTGGTCATGCCCGACGGAAGCGTGGTCCGCCGCGACTACCAGGTGCACCCGGGCTCGGTCGCCGTCCTCGCCGTGGACGACGAGGACCGGGTGCTGCTCATCAAGCAGTACCGGCACCCCGTACGGCACAAGCTGTGGGAGATCCCGGCCGGACTGCTCGACGTCCCCGGCGAGAACCCGCTGCACGCCGCCCAGCGCGAGCTGTACGAGGAGGCGCACGTCAAGGCCGAGGACTGGCGGGTGCTGACCGACGTCTACACCACGGCGGGCGGCTGCGACGAGGCGGTACGGATCTTCCTGGCCCGCGATCTGTCGGAGGCCGAGGGGGAGCGCTTCGAGGTCGAGGACGAGGAGGCCGACCTGGAGCACGCGCGCGTACCGCTCGCGGAGCTGGTCCGGGGCGTGCTCGCGGGGGAGCTGCACAACAACTGCCTCGTGGTCGGCGTGCTGTCCCTGGTCGCCGCCCGGGCCTCCGGCGGCATGGACGACCTGCGGCCGGCGGACGCGGAGTGGCCGGCGCGCCCCTTCGTGGCGTAGGCGGAGGGGTCGCGCGCCCTCGCCGGGCCCCTGGTCCTACGATCCGCTGATCCGATCGGGGGAGTCTTGGCTCCCGCCCGCCGCGCTCCACACGGCCCGTAGCAGAGCGTGAACTAGGCTCTGAAACACGCCCGTACCGGAATCCCGGCGGGCTTGCGCGTGCGGTGTGGGACGGGAGTGTGGCCCGTGACGGATCAGGCGGTGGACACAGGCGGCGTCGAGCTGTCGACCGGTCATTTCCTGGGCCGGACACGGGAGTTGAAGGAACTCCTCGTCGACATCGAGCGCGCGGGCCTGGACACCCTGTCCGGGAAGAAGGCCCCCCGCGCGCGGGTGCTGCTGATCGCCGGCCGCCCGGGTTCCGGCCGCACCGCCCTCGCCGAGGAGCTGGTCCGGCAGGTCGCCGACCGTTACGGCGACGGGGTGCTGCGCGCCCGGCTCAGCGAGCCCGACGGCACCCCCGTCCCCGTCGACTCCGTCGCCCGCGAGCTGCTCACCGCCCTGGACCTGCCGAGCCCGGCCGGCGCCGCCGAGGACGACCTCACCGCGGCGCTGCGGGACGCCCTCGCCGACCGCAAAATGCTGCTGCTGCTCGACGACGCGGCCACCGCCGAACAGGTCGACGCCCTGCTTCCGGACACCCCCGACTGCCTGGCCGTCGCCGTCTCCGCCGGACCGCTGACCGGGATCGCCGACGTCCGCCCCTGCACCCTCGGCGGGCTGGACACCAAGTCGGCCGTGGAACTGCTGTCCCGGCATGCGGGATCGGTGCGGATCACCGTCGACCCCCGGGCCGCCGAGGGACTGGTCGAGGAGTGCCAGGCGCAGCCCGCCGCGCTGATGCTGGCCGGCGGCTGGCTCGCCGCCCGCCCCAAGGCCGCCGTCGCCGACCTCGGCAAGCAGCTGCACGCCGAGCCCGACGAGGACACCGCGGGCAGTCCGCTCGCCCGGGTCTTCCGGCTCTCCTACGCCGCCCTGCCCGCCACGGCCGCCCGGATACTGCGCCTGCTCAGCCTCGCCCCGGCCGGCCTGGTCGACCCGCACACCGCCTCCGCGCTGGCCGGCTGCTCGGTCAGCGGCGCCCGCACCACCCTGGACGACTTCGTCGCCCTCGGCCTGCTGCGCGCCGTGGACTCGCCGCTCCCGCAGTACGAGGTCCCCGGCTGTCTGCACCCCCTGCTCCGGGCGCTCACCGAGACCCAGGACCGGGCCGCCGAGCTGCAGCTGGCCCGCGCCCGCATGCTGGAGCGGACCGTACGGCTGCTCCAGTCGTGCCGGGCGATCACCGAGACCGACAGCCCGCAGGCGCGCGAGAAGCTCCTCGGCATGCCGCGCTCCCTGCGCTTTCCCAGCCCCCGGGCGGCCGCCGACTGGCTGCGCATCCGCAGGCCCGCCCTGCTCGCCGCGGCCCGCCTCGCCGTCGCCGACGGGGAGCTCGACACCCTGGCCCGGCGGCTGATGTCCCAGCTGGTGCGCGCCATGGTCGCCCACTTCGGCACCCAGGCCGCGGCCGGTGACCTCTACGGCATCCACGGATTGGTGCTGGACGTGGCCGAACGCCGCAATCTGCCCCGCGAGCGGGCCGCCGCCCTGCTGAACCTCGGCGACCTGGACGCCCGGACCGGCCGGACCCGGGAGGCGCTGGCGCGCTACCGGGCCGCGCTGGACGCCGGACGCGAGGCGAACGATCCGTATGCGACGGGCCGCGCGATGGAATCCGTAGGCGGTGCCCATCTCGAGCTCGGGGACTACGACCGGGCCGCCGACTGGTTCGGCCGCGCCCTCGCCCAGCGCCTGGCCCGGGACGAGCGCGCGGAGGCGGCCCGGCTGTACGGCCGGATCGGCGCCGCGCACACCTTCGCGGGGCGCTACGGCGAGGCGCAGCGCAGCTGGCGGGCCGCGGTGGCCGGGTACCGCAAGAGCGGCGATGTCGCCGCCCAGGCGCGGGCGTTGAGCGAACTGGCCCGGGTCCAGGAGTACGCGGGCCGGCCCGAGGAGTCGCTGCGCACCTGCCAGGAGGCGGTGGACCGGGCGCGCCTTGCCGAGGACGTACGACTCCAGGCGGCGCTGCACGTGCGTCTCGCCGACACCTTGGACCGCCTCGGGGACTCCGCCGCCGCTCGACTGCACCGCGCGGCGGCCGAGCGCATGCTGGGTGAAGAGCTCCCGGAGGGGGAGCCAGAGCCGGATAGGGGCGCTACAACCAGCTAACACCTGCGAAATCCGCAGTACACCCGCTGAAGATTGATGCAATGAAAGGCTAGACAGCGGGAACACCTTCATTAGACTGGCTCTGCCGCACCTTCTCCTGCGGTGTCTCCCGGTGTGCCCTCGCATGCCTGGGTATGTCTTGCAATACACCCTCTGAGCCAAGGACCGTGATCGACGTGAAGGTCGGCATCCCCCGCGAGGTCAAGAACAACGAGTTCCGGGTGGCCATCACCCCCGCCGGTGTGCACGAGCTGGTGCGCAACGGCCACCAGGTCGTCATCGAGCGCGGCGCCGGCGTCGGCTCCTCGATCCCCGACACCGAGTACGTGGCCGCGGGCGCCCGGATCCTGGACACCGCCGACGAGGTGTGGGCCACGGCTGACCTGCTGCTGAAGGTCAAGGAGCCCATTGCCGAGGAATACCACCGCCTCCGCAAGGACCAGACCCTCTTCACCTACCTGCACCTGGCCGCCTCCAAGGAGTGCACGGACGCCCTGATCGCGTCCGGCACCACCGCCATCGCCTACGAGACGGTCGAGCTGCCCTCCCGTGCGCTGCCGCTGCTCGCCCCGATGTCCGAGGTCGCGGGCCGCCTCGCCCCGCAGGTCGGCGCCTACCACCTGATGCGCTCGGCCGGCGGCCGCGGCGTGCTGCCCGGCGGTGTCCCCGGCACCCAGCCCGCCAAGGCCGTCGTGATCGGCGGCGGTGTCTCCGGCTGGAACGCCACCCAGATCGCCGTCGGCATGGGCTTCCACGTCACGCTGCTCGACCGTGACATCAACAAGCTGCGCGAGGCCGACAAGGTCTTCGGCACCAAGGTGCGGGCGATCATGTCCAACTCCTTCGAGCTGGAGAAGGCCGTCCTCGACGCCGACCTCGTCATCGGCGCCGTGCTGATCCCGGGCGCCAAGGCCCCGAAGCTGGTCACCAACGAGCTCGTCTCGCGCATGAAGCCGGGAAGTGTCCTTGTCGACATCGCGATCGATCAGGGCGGCTGCTTCGAGGACTCGCACCCGACCACGCACGCCGAGCCGACCTTCCAGGTCCACGACTCGGTCTTCTACTGCGTCGCCAACATGCCCGGCGCGGTGCCCAACACCTCGACCTACGCGCTCACCAACGCCACGCTGCCGTACATCGTGGAGCTGGCCAACCGCGGCTGGGTGGAGGCGCTGCGCCGCGACCCGGCGCTCGCCAAGGGCCTCAACACCCATGACGGCAAGGTCGTTTACCGCGAGGTCGCCGAGGCGCACGGCCTGGAGCACGTGGAGCTGGAGACGCTGCTCGGCTGAGCCCGCCGACCCCGGTGAACTGCTAAGTCACCTTTTCGTAAAGGCGATACGTCAACACTGGTCGTCAACGTCGCACACCCGGCCGGACCTTGCCCGACAAGGTCCGGCCGGATGTGTGTATGGTCACTTTGCGACGCTCGGTCAACTCGCCTCGAACGTAACTCTTCGACCGATTCGCACACCGGTGAAACCTACCGTGCGACGGCCGTACGCCCTTGACAGAGGGATGTTTCATTGCCGACACATCCTGCCGGGTCCGGCGGATTGTGTTGCTGCGGACCGCTGACACGCCATAGAGTCGCCAACCGTCGGCATGGTGCCACGCTGACCTTGTCTAGAAGTTTCCTGGTCCCTAAGGAGGTAAGACGACTTGTGAATGAGTCGACATTTTCTCCCGGGGGTGGTCAACCAGGAAGCCCTGCGCGGGGCCAGGCTCCTGCGGAGTACGAGGCTGTCGGCTCCGTGGCGGTGCGCACCTTCGCAGCCCACCAGAGTCACCAGATGACAGGGACGACTCTGTCAGCACACCAGAGCATGGATGGCCATCACGTGAACGCCATGGCCGGCGACGGAAGTGGCGCGCCCCACAACCACTTCGCCGACTACGACGAACTGCCCGAGGGGCACTTCTACGATCCCGACGCGGAGTACGAGCCCGACCCCGAGTACGCGGCCACGCTCGCGCCCGACGCTGCCCGCCAGCGTCGCGAGCGCATCGGCCCGACCGGCCGGCCGCTGCCGTACTTCCCGATCCCGGGCCCGCTGACCGATCACGGCCCCGCGAAGATCATCGCGATGTGCAACCAGAAGGGCGGCGTCGGCAAGACGACGTCGACCATCAACCTGGGTGCCGCGCTCGCGGAGTACGGACGCCGGGTCCTGCTCGTGGACTTCGACCCGCAGGGCGCGCTGTCGGTCGGACTCGGTGTCAACCCGATGGAGCTCGACCTCACCGTCTACAACCTGCTCATGGAGCGGGGCATGGCGGCCGACGAGGTCCTGCTGAAGACCGCGGTCCCCAACATGGACCTGCTGCCGAGCAATATCGACTTGTCGGCGGCGGAGGTCCAGCTGGTTTCCGAGGTCGCGCGCGAGTCGACGCTGCAACGCGCCCTGAAGCCGCTCATGGCCGACTACGACTACATCGTGATCGACTGTCAGCCCTCGCTCGGCCTGCTCACGGTCAACGCCCTGACGGCCGCGCACAAGGTGATCGTGCCGCTGGAGTGCGAGTTCTTCGCCCTCCGTGGTGTGGCACTGCTGACGGAGACCATCGAGAAGGTCCAGGAGCGACTCAACCCGGAGCTGGAGCTCGACGGGATCCTCGCCACGATGTACGACTCGCGCACCGTGCACAGCCGCGAGGTGCTCGCGCGCGTCGTCGAGGCCTTCGACGACCACGTCTACCACACGGTCATCGGGCGCACGGTCCGCTTCCCGGAGACCACGGTCGCCGGTGAGCCGATCACCACCTACGCCTCCAACTCCGTCGGTGCCGCCGCCTACCGCCAGCTCGCCAGGGAGGTGCTCGCCCGGTGTCACGCCGAGTGAGTCTGCCGGGGGCCGACGAACTGTTCCGTACGACAGGGGGGATGGCGCTCCAGGCGTCCACCCCCCGCCGAGGGGCCAACGGCGAGGCCCGGGTGCCCGCTCCCGCGGGGGAGAGCGACAGCGCCGCCGCGGAGGACGCCCCGCATTCGGTGCCCGCACAGGGCGGCGAGGGCGCGGAGCACGTCGCCGCGGATGCGGAGCCGGCGGAGTCCGGCGAGTCCCGCAGCCGGGGCGCCGGCGCGGACCGCTCCGGGCGGCGGCCGGCGGTGCAGGAAGGTTCTGGCGACGCCTCGGCGCCGCGCACCAAGCGCGGACGGGCCGCCTCGCGGCGGCCGAGCGGGCGTGAGCGGCACGATGAGAAGATCACCGTGTACGTGTCGGCCGAGGAGCTGATGGATCTCGAGCACGCCCGTCTGGTGCTCCGGGGCGAGCACGGCCTCGCCGTGGACCGCGGGCGGATCGTCCGGGAGGCGGTGGCCGTGGTGCTCGCGGATCTGGAGAGCCGCGGGGACGCCAGCATCCTCGTACGACGGCTTCGCGGGCGGTAGCGGTAGCCTGCGAGGGCTATGACCTCGAACGACGCTCCCGTCCCCGGCACCGGTGCCTCCGGCGGCCGGCGGCGTGCGCTCGGCCGGGGGCCGGGGAGCGTCCGGCCGGCCGAGCCGGAGGCGGTGCCCGCCCGGCCGGAGCCCGAGGCGCCGCCCGCCGAGCCGGAGCCGGGGCCCGAGGCGGTCACCGCTGAACCCGGGTCCGCTGAACCCGGGTCCATCGAGGCCGGGTTCGCCGAGGCCGGGCCGACCGAGCCCGGGCCGGCGTCCGGTGACGGGGTCTTCAAGGTCCGGCTCGCCAACTTCGAGGGCCCCTTCGATCTGCTGCTCCAGCTGATCTCCAAGCACAAGCTGGACGTCACCGAGGTCGCCCTGTCGAAGGTGACCGACGAGTTCATGGCGTACATCCGGGCCCTGGGACCGGACTGGGACCTGGACGAGACGACCGAGTTCCTCGTGGTCGCCGCCACCCTGCTGGATCTCAAGGCGGCCCGCCTGCTGCCCGCCGCCGAGGTCGAGGACGAGGCCGATCTCGCCCTGCTGGAGGCGCGGGACCTGCTCTTCGCGCGGCTGCTCCAGTACCGCGCGTACAAGCAGATCGCCGACATCTTCAACCGGCGCCTCGACGAGGAGGGCCGGCGCTACCCCCGTACCGTCGGCCTCGAACCGCACCACGCCGAGCTGCTGCCCGAGGTGGTCATCAGCATCGGCCCGGAAGGGTTCGCGAAGCTCGCCGTGAAGGCGATGCAGCCCCGGCCCAAGCCGCAGGTGTACGTCGACCACATCCACGCCCCGCTGGTCAGCGTCCAGGAGCAGGCCGGGATCGTCATCGCGCGGCTGAAGGAGCTCGGCGAGGCCAGCTTCCGCGAGCTCGTCGCGGACACCGACGACACCCTGACCGTCGTGGCGCGGTTCCTGGCGCTGCTGGAGCTGTACCGGGAGAAGGCCGTCGCCCTCGACCAGGAGACCGCCCTCGGCGACCTGATCGTGCGGTGGACCGGCGGAGCGGGCGACGACCGCCCGATGGTGACCGACGAGTTCGACCGGCCGCCCGAGCCGCCCGGGTCGCCGGAGCCGTCCAGGGAGGAGAAGAAGTGAGCGAGGAGATCAGCGAGCCGCCCGCCGGGCCGCGTGCCACGGCCGACCTCGAGCTCAAGCCGGCCCTGGAGGCCGTCCTCATGGTCGTCGACGAGCCCGCGACCGAGGAGCACCTCGCCAAGATCCTCCAGCGGCCCCGGCGGCAGATCGGGGACGCGCTGCGCGAGCTGGCCGACGAGTACACCGTCCAGGGCCGCGGTTTCGAGCTGAGGCTGATCGCCGGCGGCTGGCGCTTCTACTCGCGTCCCGAGTACGCGGCGGCCGTCGAGGGCTTCGTCCTGGACGGCCAGCAGGCCCGTCTCACCCAGGCCGCGCTGGAGACCCTCGCGGTGGTGGCGTACCGGCAGCCGGTCAGCCGCAGCCGGGTCTCGGCGGTGCGCGGAGTCAACTGCGACGGCGTCATGCGCACCCTCCTCCAGCGGGGTCTGGTCGAGGAGGCGGGCACGGAACCCGAAACAGGTGCGATCCTGTACAGGACGACGAACTACTTCCTGGAGCGGATGGGCCTGCGCGGCCTGGACGAACTACCGGAACTCGCGCCCTTCCTCCCCGAGGCGGAGGCGATCGAGGCCGAGACCCTGGAAGGCGTTCCGTCGTTCGATCCGGACGCACCCGATGCGCCGGGTTCCGACGACGCAGACGACTAGACGGAATTTTGATGCGAAGCAGCAGCGGCAGGAACAGCAGCGGAAACAACGGCGGGAGCCGTGGTGGCAACAGCGGCGGCCGCGGCGGGAGTGGCGGCGGACGCGGCGGGAGCGGCGGTGGCCGTGGTGGGAGTGGCGGTGGCCGCGGTAATTTCCGCGGTGCCGGCAACAACCGCGACGACAAGCCGGGCAGCGGCCGTCCGAAGAACCCGCGCCCGGAGGAGCGGCGCTACGACGTCGGCCCCGGCGCCACGCAGGACGGCCCGAAGTCGGGTCGTGGCCCCTCGGCCCGCGGTGGCGCCAAGGGCGGCCCCAAGCAGGGCCAGCGCTCCGGCGGCCGGACGGCTCCGGCACGCTCCCGCGAGTACGAGACGCGCACGGAGGAGCGCAACCGCGACCGGTACGCCGGCAAGCCGGAGGTCAAGCTTCCCAAGACCTTCCCCGGCGCCGAGCAGGAGGGCGAGCGGCTGCAGAAGGTCCTCGCGCGCGCGGGCTACGGCTCCCGCCGGTCCTGCGAGGAGCTGATCGAGCAGGCGCGGGTCGAGGTCAACGGCGAGATCGTGCTGGAGCAGGGCAAGCGGGTCGACCCGGAGAAGGACGAGGTCAAGGTCGACGGCCTGACCGTGGCGACGCAGTCGTACCAGTTCTTCTCGCTGAACAAGCCCGCCGGTGTGGTCTCCACCATGGAAGACAACGAGGGCCGGCAGTGCCTCGGCGACTACGTGACCAACCGCGAGACGCGGCTGTTCCACGTGGGCCGGCTCGACACCGAGACCGAGGGCGTCATCCTGCTCACCAACCACGGTGAGCTGGCGCACCGGCTGACCCACCCCAAGTACGGCGTGAAGAAGGTCTACCTCGCGCACATCGTGGGCCCGATCCCGCGAGACCTGGGCAAGCGGCTCAAGGACGGCATCCAGCTGGAGGACGGGTACGCCAAGGCGGACCACTTCCGCGTCGTCGAGCAGACCGGCAAGAACTACCTCGTCGAGGTCACCCTGCACGAGGGCCGCAAGCACATCGTGCGGCGCATGCTGGCCGAGGCCGGGTTCCCGGTCGACAAGCTGGTCCGGGTGGCCTTCGGGCCGATCACGCTGGGCGACCAGAAGTCGGGCTGGCTGCGCCGCCTGTCGAACACCGAGGTCGGCATGCTGCTGAAGGAAGTCGACCTCTAGGTCTCTGACCTGCGGGCCCGGACTCCGGGCCCGCACCGCCGATGCCTTTTCGCCCTCTCGCCGGTCTGTACTCATGACCGGGGCTCATGTCCGGACTCATGACCGGGCTCATGATCGGCGAGAGGAAGGGCCATGGTGGCGACGACGGACCGCGAGGACTTCGTACGGCTGACGGACCCGTACCGGCGGGAACTGCTCGCGCACTGCTACCGGATGCTGGGCTCGGTCGACGAGGCCGAGGACCTGGTGCAGGAGACCTATCTGCGGGCCTGGCGGTCCTACGACGGCTACGAGGGCCGCGCGTCCTTGCGGACCTGGCTGCACAGGATCGCCACCAACACCTGTCTGACGGCGCTGGAGGGCCGCGCGCGGCGTCCGCTGCCCACCGGGCTCGGTGAGCCCTCCCAGGCGCCCGAGGAGCCGCTGAGCGCCCCTGTGGCGGATGTTCCCTGGCTCCAGCCGCTGCCCGACGCGCTCGTCGACCCCGCCTCGGTGGTGGCCGCCCGGGGCAGCCTGCGGCTCGCCCTGGTCGCCGCGCTCCAGCATCTGCCCGCCCGCCAGCGCGCGGTGCTCATCCTGCGGGACGTGCTGGCCTGGCGGGCTCCGGAGGTCGCCGCGCTGCTCGGGACGTCCACGGGGGCCGTGAAGAGCAGCCTGCAGCGCGCGCGTGCCCGGCTGGAGGAGGTGGCACCCGAGGAGGACCTCGTCACGGAGCCGTCCGGCGCCGCCGACCGCGAGGTGCTCGACCGGTACGTGGCCGCCTTCGAGAACGCCGACATGGACGCCCTGCTCGCCCTGTTGCGGGACGGCGTGGAACTGGAGATGCCGCCCTTCCAGGAGTGGTTCCGCGGTGCCAAGGAAGTGCACCGCTTCCTGGTGGCCCGGCTGCACGACAAGGGCACCCTGCGAATGCTGCCCACGCGCGCGAACGGGCAGCCGGCGGCCGCCATGTACGTGCGCGGCGAGGACGGCGTCCTGCGCCCGCACTCCGTGCAGGTGCTCACCGTCGAGGAGGGCGCGGTCGGCCGGATCACCGCCTTCCTGGACGGCGCCGCGATCGGCCGGTTCGGGCTGCCCGGGGAGCTGCGGTGAACCCCGGGGAGCTGCTGGAGCGTTCGCTCGCCTACGCCCTCGGGAGCGTGGCCGAGGTCCGCGCCGACACCCTCGCGCGGGGCACCCCGTGCGCGCAGTGGGACCTGGCGGACCTGCTCGGGCACCTGGACGACTCCCTGGACGCGCTGTATGAGGGGCTGACCGGCGGGCGGATCGGGCTGGTCCCGCGGGACGACCGGGCGTGCCGCTTCCGTACGCGCGCGTGCGCGGTGCTGGGCGCCTGGGCGGCGGGGCCGCCGGACCGGGTGCGGATCGGCGAGCGCCCGCTGGAGGCGGGGGTGCTGGCCGCGGTGGGTGCCGTGGAGATCGCCGTGCACGGCTGGGACGTGGCGCAGGCCGGTGGGCGGCCCCGGCCCCTGCCGGTCGCCCTCGCGGCCGATCTGCTCCCCGTGGCGGAGTGCGTGGTGGCGGGGGAGGACCGGGGGGTGCGGTTCGCCGCGCCGCTCGCCGTGCCGCGGGGCGCGCGGCCGGACGTCCGGCTGCTCGCGTTCCTGGGACGGCACGATTCCTTTCCGGGGTGAGGCGGGTCTGCCTTCCGTGAGTGACCACACACCTCACGGAAGGCACGCACATGACCGAGACCGTCAAGGCTCCCCTCAGCACCTCGACCCCCGACCGGGCATCACCACCGCGTGGGTGGACGGTCGTCCTCGCCGGCCTCGGCGCGCTGCTGTGCTCCCTCGACGTGGTGGTCGTCGCCACCGCGCTGCCCGCTTTGCGCGCCGACTTCGGGGCGAGCCTGAGCGAGCTGGAATGGACGATCAGCGCCTACAACCTGGCCTTCGCCTGCCTCACCCTGACCGGCGCCGCGCTCGGCGACCGGTTCGGACGGCGGCGCATGTACGTCGTCGGCCTCGCCGTGTTCACCCTGGCCTCCGCCGCCGCGGCCCTCGCGGCCGGCTCGGACCAGCTCATCGGGGCCCGCCTGGTGCAGGGCGCCGGGGCCGCCGTACTGCTGCCGCTCACGCTGACCCTCATCAGCGAGGCGTTCCCGGCGGAGAAGCGGGGCGTGGCGATCGGGGTGTGGGGCGGGGTGACCGGTCTCGGGGTGGCGGCCGGGCCGGTGCTGGGCGGGGCCGTGACCGAGGGCCTGTCCTGGCAGTGGATTTTCTGGCTGAACGTGCCGATCGGGCTCGTGATGCTGCCGCTGGCCGCCCGGAAGCTGACGGAGAGCTACGGGACGCGGCCCCAACTGGACATCGTCGGCCTGGTCCTGGTGGCCGTCGGGCTGACCGGGCTGGCCTGGGGGCCGGTGCGGGCACCGGAGGCGGGCTGGGGGAGCGCCGAGGTGCTGGCCGCGCTGGCCGTCGGGATCGTGTTCACGGCGGCCTTCCTGGACTGGGAGCGCCGGGGCGCCCGGCATCCGATGCTCCCGCTCGGGCACTTCCGCCGGCGCGGCTTCTCCACCGCCAACGCGGCGGGTTTCCTGCTCTTCGCCTCGCTGCTGGGCTCGCTCTTCACGATCACCCAACTGTTCCAGTTCGGGCTCGGCTACTCGCCGCTGGAGGCGGGGGTGCGGATCCTCGTCTGGAACGCCATGCCGCTCCTGGTCGCGCCGGTGGCGGGCGCGCTGGCGGACCGGTACGGCACCCGGCCGTTCATGCTCGGCGGCCTCGCCCTCCAGGGCCTCGGCCTCGGCCTGCTGGCCTGGCAGGTGGAACCGGGCGTGGGCTACGGCAGCCTCGTCGTCCCGCTGGTCATCGCCGGCATCGGCATCTCCCTGGTGTTCCCGAGCGTCGCCAACGCCGTGACCTCCTCGGTGCCGCTGACCGAGGCGGGCGTCGCGGCCGGCGTCAACAACGCGCTGCGTGAACTCGGCGGCGTCTTCGGCGTGGCGGCCGCCGCGGCGGTGTTCACGGCCTACGGCGGCTATGCCTCCCCGGCCGACTTCCTGGACGGGGCCGCGCCCGCGCTGTGGGTGTCGGCGGGCGTCGCCGCGGCGGGGGCGGCGGTGTCGGTGTTCGCGCCCTCGCGCCGGTCCGCGTAAGGGGGTTGTCATCCCACGTCCGCCTCCTTTATAGTCGTACTGACTATAAAGGAGGCGGACGTGGAGTACGACAAGCACGCCTACGAACCTTTCGCCGTCACCGTCGACCTGGCCGTCCTCACGCTCCGGGCCGGCGCCCTGCATGTGTTGCTCGTCGAGCGCGGCCAGGAGCCGTACGCCGGGAGCTGGGCGCTGCCCGGCGGCTTCCTGCAGCCGGACGAGTCCGCGGAGACGGCGGCCCGCCGCGAACTCGCCGAGGAGACCGGCCTGTCCGACGTGTCCGGGCTGCACCTGGAACAGCTGCGGACCTACAGCGAGCCGGACCGCGACCCCCGGATGCGGGTCGTCTCGGTCGCCTTCGCAGCCCTGCTGCCCGACGCGCCCGAGGTGCACGGCGGCAGCGACGCGGCCCGGGCCCGCTGGACGCCGTACGACGAGGCCGGGGCGCTCGCCTTCGACCACGACCGGATCCTGGCCGACGCCCGTGAACGCGTCGGCGCCAAGCTGGAGTACACCTGCCTGGCCACCGCCTTCTGCCCGCCCGAGTTCACCCTCGGCGAGCTCCAGCAGGTCTACGAGGCCGTGTGGGGCACGGGCCTGGACCGGCCGAACTTCCGGCGCAAGGTGCTCGCCACGCCGGGTTTCGTCGAGCCCGTCCCCGGTGCCTCCCGCCTCACCGGCGGCCGTGGCAAGCCGGCCGCGCTGTACCGCCCGGGTGCTGCCACCGCCCTCCACCCACCGCTGCTCCGGCCCACCCCGGAAGGACACTCCGCATGACGAAGCGTGCCGCCACTGGATCTCTGCTGGGCCTCGCCCTCGGGGACGCGCTGGGCTTCCCGACCGAGTTCAACGACGTGCCGTCGATCCTCGCCAAGTGCGGGCCGTGGCGGGAGATGGAGCTGCCGGAGCGGGCGTTCGTCAGCGACGACACCCAGATGACGCTGGCGCTGGGGAGGGGGCTGCGGGCGGCGATGGAACGGGGGGTGCTCGGGCCGCTGTCGATGGCCGAGCCGGTACGGCAGGAGTTCGTGGCCTGGAACCGCTCCCCGGAGAACAACCGGGCCCCGGGCACCACCTGCCTCAGGGCCTGCGAGCTGCTGGAGAGCGTCGGGTCCTGGCAGAACGCCAGCCAGATCGACTCCAAGGGCTGCGGCGCCAACATGCGCGTCGCGCCGATCGGCCTCGCCCCCGGGCTGAGCGACGAACAGCGCGCGGGCGCCGCCCAGTTGCAGTCCGCGCTCACCCACGGCCACCCCACGGCGCTCGCCGCCTCCGACCTCACCGCGCACGCCGTACGGCTGCTCGCGCAGGGCGCCGAGCCGACCGGACTGGTCGGCCTGCTGCGGTCGTACGCCTACGAGAACCGCTCCCGCTACCACCACACCTGGCTCGGCGACCTGTGGACCCGCAGCCAGGACCCGACACCCGAGCACTTCATCGCGCGCGGGTGGGACGAGTGCCTGGAGATCCTGGAGCGGCTGCAGGGGGCCGTGCGCGCGGGGTCGGCCGAGACCGACCCCTGCCTGGCCACCGGCGCCGGATGGGTGGCCGAGGAGGCGCTGGCGACCGGGCTGCTGTGCTTCCTGCTGTTCGTCGACGAACCGGTGACGGCCCTGCGGCGCGCCGCCTGTTCCTCCGGCGACTCGGACTCCATCGCCTGCCTGACGGGCGCCTTCGCGGGGGCGTACCTCGGGGCCGAAGCGTGGCCCCGCGCGTGGGCGGACCGGATCGAGTACCGGGGCGAACTGCTCGCTCTCGGCGCCCTCTGGGACGCTTAGCGGATGATCGACGCCCTGGACATCGACCTCGCGCCCGTCGTCGCCGAGCAGCCCGACCCGGTGCTCTTCGCGACCGTCTCCGGCGCCCATCTGTACGGCTTCCCGTCCCGCGACTCGGACGTGGACCTGCGCGGGGTGCACCTGCTGTCCGCCGCCGAACTGCTCGGGCTGCGCGAGCCCCACGAGACCCGGTCCAGGATGTGGGACCGGGACGGTGTGGAGATGGACCTGGTCACCCATGACCTGCGCAAGTTCGTCCGGCTGATGCTCCGCCGCAACGGCTATGTCCTGGAACAGCTGCTCTCCCCGCTCGTCGTGCACACCACCGACGCGCACCGCGAGCTGGTCGCGCTCGCCCCCGGCGTCGTCACCCGCCACCACGCCCACCACTACCGGGGCTTCGCGAACACCCAGTGGCGGCTGCACTCGAAGACCGAGGAGCTCAAGCCGCTGCTGTACACCTTCCGGGTCCTGCTCACCGGTATCCACCTGATGCGCACCGGTGAGGTGCAGGCCCATCTGCCCACACTGCTCGGCGAGGTGCGCGAGGCGCCCGGCTACCTGCCCGAGCTGATCGCGGCCAAGGCGGAGCGGGAACACGGGCCGGCCGAAGTGGAGCACGCGCGCGTGGCGGCCGACGTGGAGCGGCTGCACGCCCTGCTGGACGAGGCGCAGGCCGGCTCAGCCCTGCCCGAGGCGGCGACCGTCCACGACGCCCTGCACGACCTCGTCGTACGGATCCGGCTGGAGCGCTGAGGCACGGCGGACACGTACGAGGAAGTCCTCCACGCGCCGCCGGTCCGGCTCGGCGGGCAGCGGGCTGCGCCGGGCGGCGGCCTCCGCCTCCTCCGCCAGCCGGGTCATCCACGACTCCACCTCCGGCCAGGAGAGCTCGCCGCGCTTGACCGCGAGCAGCGGTTCGCGCTGGTCGCCGACGTCGATCCGCAGGTCACCGGTGCGCAGCAGGTCGCGGGCGCTCATCAGCAGGCGCAGCAGGTGCATCGCGTGCTTCCAGCGCGGGGCGCCGTGGTTGCGGACGTCCCCCTCCAGCTTCTTGCGCTGGCCGACGGCATACCGCGCGAAGGTGGTGTGGGCCTGGCGGGACAGGAACGCCGCGCGCAGGCCCAGCAGCTCGCGGCCGGTGTCGTCGGCATGCTCCACGAGCGGGGAGTGCAGGCACTCCAGGATGTTGGGGTTCGCGCGCAGGGCCAGCTCGCAGAAGCGCTCCAGCTCCCAGCTGAACTGCTCCTCGCCGGGCCCCTCGACGTGCGTCGGCGGCTTGTCGAAGCGCCAGAACAGGGGAGTGGGGGCGAGGAAGACGCCCCGCCGGTCGGTGTCGCTGCCGTCCGTCGCGAGGCCGAAGGCGCGCGAACCCATCACGCAGGCGTAGATCGTGTGGTCGCGGACCAGGGCCTCGGGGTGCATGGCCCGGAGCGTACGCGGCGCCTCACGCGAGGCGGATGGAATTTCCCTCCACCGTGAGCTTCTTCTCCGGCAGCGGCCGGGTCGCCGGCGGGTTGGCCACCGCGCCGTCCGTGATGCTGAACCTGCTGCCGTGACAGGGGCAGTTGATCGTGCCGTCCGAGACACTGGCGACCGTGCACCGCTGATGGGTGCAGATGGCGGAGAAGGCCTTGAACTCGCCCTCCTCCGGCTGCACCACCACGACCTCCTCGTCCTTGAAGATCTTGCCCCCGCCCACCGGGACGGCGTCCGTCGTCGTCAGCTCCTCGCCGCCGGCCTCGGGCGCGCCCGACGTCTCGGAGGTCTCGGCGGTGGTGGAGCCGCTGTCGTCGTCGCCCGAGTCGCCGCAGCCCACGACGAGTGCCGCCGCGCCGGTGGCGAGAAGGACGGTGCGCCGGTTCGGACGGATGGTCATGTCGTCACTCCGAGTGTGGGGCGGAACCAAGGGGCGGAGGCCGGTCGGACCAGCATCTTGGCACTGAAAACACCGAAGACGAAGCAACCCGGGAGGAAACGCTACAGAAGCGCGCAATCCCGGCGGGCCCCGCACTCATCTCAGCGGGCGGGCGTCGCGCACCGGCCCGGTCGGCGCTGACTAGGCTGGATGCGCACAAAGCCGATCCGAACAGCAGCAAGGGAGCCAAGCCGTGGCGGTACGAGCGGTCCGGGGCGCCGTCCAACTCGACGTGGACGAGGCCGGCCACATGGACGAGCGGGTCGGAGCCCTGCTCACCGCCGTCCTCGATCGCAACGGCCTGACCAGGGACGACCTGATCAGCATCTGGTTCACGGCCACCCCCGACCTGCACAGCGACTTCCCCGCGGCCGCCGCCCGCAAGCTCGGCATCGTCGACGTGCCGCTGATCTGCGCGCAGGAGCTGGACATCGCGGGTGCCATGCCCCGAGTGGTCCGCGTCCTCGCCCACGTCGAGTCCGACCTGCCCCGCTCCGAGGTCGCCCACGTCTACCTCGGCGCCGCCGCCGCCCTGCGCAAGGACATCGCCCAGTGAGAACCGCACTCGTCATCGGCACCGGCCTCATCGGCACGTCCGCCGCGCTCGCCCTGGTGAGCCGCGGCGTCGTCGTCCACCTCGCCGACCACGACCCCGAGCAGGCCCGCACGGCCGCCGCACTCGGCGCCGGTACGGACGAGGCGCCCCAGGGCCCGGTGGACCTCGCGATCGTCGCCGCGCCGCCCGCCCATGTGGCCGGGGTGCTGGCCGACGCCATGCGGCGCGGGGTGGCCCGGGGCTACCTGGACGTGGCGAGCGTCAAGGGCGGTCCGCGGCGGGAGCTGCAGGCACTGGGGCTCGACCTGTCGGCGTACATCGGCACCCACCCCATGTCGGGCCGTGAGAAGTCCGGCCCGCTGGCCGCCTCCGGCGACCTGTTCGAGGGCCGCCCCTGGGTGCTCACCCCGACCCGGGACACCGACACCGAGGTCCTGAACCTCGCCCTGGAGCTGGTCTCGCACTGCCGGGCCGTGCCGGTCGTCATGGACGCCGACGCCCACGACCGGGCCGTGGCGCTCGTCTCCCACATGCCGCACCTGGTGTCCAGCATGGTCGCCGCGCGGCTGGAGAACGCCGAGGAGGCCGCCGTACGGCTGTGCGGCCAGGGCATCCGGGACGTGACGCGGATCGCGGCCTCCGATCCCCGGATGTGGATCGACATCCTCTCCGCTAACCCGGGGCCGGTCGCCGACCTCCTCGCGGACGTCTCCGCCGACCTCGACGAGACGGTGCAGGCGCTGCGGGCGCTCCAGTCCTCCGACGAGGCCAAGCGCCGCGAGGGCACGGCCGGTATCGAGGACGTCCTGCGCCGGGGCAACGCCGGGCAGGTCCGGGTGCCGGGCAAGCACGGTTCCGCGCCGCGGGTGTACGACGTCGTGGCGGTCCTGATCGACGACCAGCCCGGTCAGCTGGCCCGGATCTTCGCCGACGCGGGCCGGGCCGGGGTCAACATCGAGGACGTCCGCATCGAGCACGCGACGGGTCAGCAGGCCGGTCTGGTCCAGCTGCTGGTGGAGCCGAACGCGGTGCCGGTGCTGACGGCGGCGCTGCGGGAGCGGGGCTGGGCGATCCGCCAGTGAGGCGCGCGGGTCCGGACGAGTGACCCGCACCCAGTAACCTTGTGCGGGGCACCCTCGCGCCCCTACACCCCTCCGCACCGCACCAGGAAGGTGTCCTCCCGTGGAAAACGGCGCCGCCCAGCCCGTGATTGTCGCCATCGACGGCCCCTCCGGCACGGGTAAGTCGAGCACCTCGAAGGCCGTCGCCGCCAAGCTCGGCCTGAGCTACCTCGACACCGGCGCCCAGTACCGGGCGATCACCTGGTGGATGGTGAACAACGGCATCGACATCGACGACCCGGACGCCGTCGCCGCCGTCGCCGGGAAGCCCGACATCGTCTCCGGCACCGACCCGGAGAAGCCGACGATCACCGTCGACGGCATCGACGTCGCCGCCCCGATCCGCACCCAGGAGGTCACCTCCCAGGTCAGCGCGGTCAGCGCGGTGCCCGAGGTGCGGGCGCGGATCACCGAGCTGCAGCGCTCGATCGCGGCGTCCGCGGAGGGCGGCATCGTCGTCGAGGGCCGGGACATCGGTACGACCGTGCTGCCCGACGCCGATCTGAAGATCTTCCTCACCGCCTCCCCGGAGGCGCGCGCCGCCCGCCGCAGCGGTGAGCTCAAGGGCGCCGACGTGCACGCCACCCGCGAGGCCCTGATCAAGCGGGACGCGGCCGACTCCAGCCGCAAGACCTCGCCGCTGGCCAAGGCCGGCGACGCGGTCGAGGTGGACACCACCGAACTCACTCTCGCGCAGGTCATCGAATGCGTGGTGACCCTCGTCGAGGAGAAGCGGGCCGGGAAGTGACTCCACCGTCGGAGCGGGGTGCGGAGGTCGGGCGGCGCATCGGCGTAGGCCTGATGTACGGGCTGTGGAAGCCGCGGGTCCTGGGTGCCTGGAAGGTCCCCGCGACCGGCCCGGTGATCCTCGCCGTCAACCATTCGCACGTCATCGACGGCCCGATGGTCATCGGCGTGGCGCCCCGGCCGTCGCACTTCCTGGTCAAGAAGGAAGCGTTCGTCGGCCCGCTCGATCCCTTCATGCGGGCCGTCGGCCAGCTGAAGGTGGACCGCTCGACCGCCGACCGTACGGCCATCACCCAGGCGCTGGCCGTGCTGGCGTCCGGCGGCGTGCTCGGGATCTTCCCCGAGGGCACCCGCGGCGAGGGCGACTTCGCCGCTCTGCGGGCCGGGCTCGCGTACTTCGCGGTGCGCAGCGGCGCGCCGATCGTCCCGGTCGCCGTACTGGGAAGCACCGAGCGGCCCGGACGGTTGATAAAGGCGCTGCCCGCGCTGCGCTCCCGCGTCGACGTCGTCTTCGGCGACCCCTTCGAGGCGGGCGACGGCAGCGGACGGCGCACCCGCACGGCGCTGGACGAGGCGACCGTGCGCATCCAGAAGCAGCTGACCGAGCACCTGGAAAACGCCAGGCGGCTCACCGGTCGCCGGTCGACACTTGAGTAGTGGATCACCCGAAACGGGGGGTTCCACCGATCACCACACTGAACGAGGTACGGACTTCATGAACGACCAGATCCCCTCCGAGGGCTCGGGCGAGGCGCACGACCACGGAGCACTTGGCGACGCCGAGTACGCGGAGTTCATGGAGCTCGCCGCGGAAGAGGGCTTCGACCCGGAGGACGTCGAGGGTGCCCTCGAGGCGGCGGGCCACGGCCCGCTGCCCGTGCTCGCCGTCGTCGGCCGCCCCAATGTCGGCAAGTCGACCCTCGTCAACCGCATCATCGGGCGCCGCGAGGCCGTCGTCGAGGACAAGCCCGGGGTCACCCGTGACCGGGTCACCTACGAGGCCGAATGGGCCGGCCGCCGCTTCAAGGTCGTCGACACCGGCGGCTGGGAGCAGGACGTCCTCGGCATCGACGCCTCCGTCGCCGCGCAGGCCGAGTACGCCATCGAGGCCGCCGACGCGGTCGTCTTCGTCGTCGACGCCAAGGTCGGCGCCACCGACACCGACGAGGCGGTCGTACGGCTGCTGCGCAAGGCGGGCAAGCCCGTGGTGCTGTGCGCGAACAAGGTGGACGGCCCGAGCGGTGAGGCGGACGCCTCGTACCTGTGGGCCCTGGGGCTCGGCGAGCCGCACCCGGTCTCGGCGCTGCACGGCCGCGGCACCGGCGACATGCTGGACGCCGTGCTGGAGGTGCTGCCGGACGCCCCGGAGCAGACCTTCGGCACCGCGGTCGGCGGCCCCCGCCGCATCGCCCTGATCGGCCGCCCGAACGTCGGCAAGTCCTCGCTGCTGAACAAGGTGGCGGGCGAGGAGCGCGTCGTCGTCAACGAGATCGCGGGCACCACCCGGGACCCGGTCGACGAGCTGATCGAACTCGGCGGTGTTGTCTGGAAGTTCGTCGACACGGCCGGTATCCGCAAGCGCGTCCACCTGCAGCAGGGCGCCGACTACTACGCCTCGCTGCGCACCGCCGCCGCCGTCGAGAAGGCCGAGGTGGCGGTCATCCTGATCGACGCCTCGGAGAACATCTCGGTGCAGGACCAGCGCATCGTGACGATGGCCGTCGAGGCCGGACGCGCGGTGGTGCTGGCCTTCAACAAGTGGGACACCCTCGACGAGGAGCGCCGCTACTACCTGGAGCGGGAGATCGAGACCGAGCTCGGCCAGGTGGTGTGGGCGCCGCGGGTGAACGTCTCCGCGCGCACCGGCCGGCACATGGAGAAGCTGGTCCCGGCGATCGAGACGGCTCTCGCGGGCTGGGAGACCCGGGTCCCGACCGGCCGGCTCAACGCCTTCCTCGGTGAGCTGGTCGCCGCCCACCCGCACCCGATCCGGGGCGGCAAGCAGCCGCGCATCCTCTTCGGCACCCAGGCCGGCACCAAGCCGCCGCGGTTCGTGCTCTTCGCCTCCGGCTTCATCGAGGCGGGCTACCGGCGCTTCATCGAGCGCCGGCTGCGCGAGGAGTTCGGCTTCGCGGGCACCCCGATCCACATCTCGGTCCGGGTCCGCGAGAAGCGCGGCAAGAAGAAGTAGTACGGCGACGAAGAGGGCGGCCCCGGCTGGGACCGCCCTCTTCGTCGTTCAGATGCCTCTGCGCGGAACGGGCTGCAGGGCCGGCTGCAGCCCCGTCCCCTGCGGCCCGATGTGTCCGACCCGCTGCCACTGCGACTGCCGGGCGCTGTGCGCACCCGCGCTGTAGGCGCTGTACGAGCTGGAGAAGGACCCCGACCGGTGTCCGCCGTACGAGCCCGTACTGTGCGGGATGCTCCCGAAGGCGGTGAACCCCAGCTCCTCCTCCCCGCTGCGGTCACCCGGCAGCGTCCGGAAGGACTTGACGTACTCGGCGTAGAGCGCGTCGTAGATCGGCGTGGCCGATGGCGAAACATCGTATGCGTGCACGTATGTCCAAACGACCGGGCACAGCAAGGGATGCGGCCGGGGCGCGGGCCGTCGGCGGCGCTCAGGTGCCCGCGAGAGGCAGCGCGGAGGCGACCAACTTGCCGTTGGCCGCGGCCTTGTCCAGCGCGTCCCGCAGCAGGTCCTCCCGCGGCTGGCGCCCGATGGACCCCACCGGGGCCGCGAACATCAGCACCTGCTGGTGCTTGTTGGCCGCGGCCCGCCAGCCCTCGGTGACCTGGAGCGGCTGGTGCGCCTGCCACCAGGCCACCGGCTGGCCGCCGTTGCTGCTCGGCTGGAGCACCGCGTGCAGCTGCCCCATGGCGAGCAGCACCGACCAGCCGTGCAGCACGGGCGGCACCGCGTCGATCGCCGTGACCGGCATGAACCCCTGCTCGATGAGCAGCGGCAGGAAGTCGTCGCCGAGGGCGGTGGACCCGGGCCGGACGATGGGCCCGGTCGGCTCCACCACCAGCGCCGGGTGCAACTCCCCGGCGATCAGGACGAGTCCGCTGGTCACCCCGAGCACCGCCTGCTCGGGTACGACCTTCTCCGGCTCCTGGGGGGCGACCTGGTCACCGGTGATGGACCGCACGGCCCCCTTGAGCTGCTCCTCGGTGACCTGGACGACCTGCGAGGGCAGGCAGGAGGCGTGGGCGAAGGCGAGTACGGCGGTCTCGTCGCCGATGAACAGGACGGTGCTGGTGCGCTCCTGTTCGGAGTCGCCCGGGGTGCGGCAGGACGTGCAGTCGTAACTGCCGGGGGCGTTCTCTCCGGCGAGCAGCCGGTCGGCTTCTTCGTCGCCGATCTCGGCGCGTACCTCGTCGCTGACGTCGAGCATGCGCGGCACGGGTGGCTCCCTCGGGATGTGGTGCGTGGCGCGGCCGGGTGGCTCCCGGCCCGTGAACCGGGTGGGCCCCGGGCTCATGCAGAAGACAACGGCTGATCTGTGGCGGGAGTAACGCATCAGGACGAATGGAATCGAACCATCCGACGCGTACGGTCACTTCGGGGCCGGAACTGGGTACTTTTCGTCAACTCTGCGATTCCTCCAGGTAGTTGGGTGCTTGATGTGAGTCACACATCGGTGAGGCGACTGGTCGATAAATCATGAAATCGGCGAATGAAGTGGGTGGCCGAAATTCTCCGCTACCTGGGCGCGGCACCGCCCCCCGGTCCGCCGACCGGGTGGGGCCCCGGCCCGCACCGACGCGGCGGGGCCCCACCGCGCGCGGCGCTGCTTAGCGTGGCCCGATGATCCGCACGCCGATCGCGCTCGCCTTCGCGGCCGCCCTGCTCCCCGTCCTCGCCCCCGGCGCCGCCCACGCGGCACCGCCCCCGACGGCCACCGGACCGGCGGCCCCCGCGCCCTACGCCTGCGCCAAGGACCAGTGGCCCTGGGGCTGTATCGCCGAGTGCGAGAGCAGCGGCCGCTGGCACATCAACACCGGCAACGGCTTCTACGGCGGCCTGCAGTTCTGGCAGCCGACGTGGAAGGCGTTCGGCGGTCTGAAGTACGCCCCGCGCGCGGATCTCGCCACGCGCGCGCAGCAGATCGCGGTCGCGCAGAAGGTGCTGGCCGTCCAGGGCTGGAAGGCCTGGCCCGTGTGCTCGAAGCGGTACGGCCTCAAGGGCCGGATGCACACGGTGAAACCCGGTGACACGCTCTCGTCGGTCGCCCGCAGGTACGGCATCAAGGGCGGCTGGCCGGCCCTCTACAAGGCCAACAAGAAGACGGTCGGCCCCTCTCCCGACCGGCTGCGGCCGGACATGCTGCTGGTCATTCCGGAGGGTGCGACCCGCTCCGCCGCGCTCTGAGGGCCGCCCCCGGCGCCTGTCGCGGCTCCGTCGCCTCACCGCTGAACACCACGGCCCCACGACGCAGTTCGTACACCAGCGTCGGGCGGTCGCGCGGCACGGGCGGCAGCCGCTGCTCGGCGAGGACCACGCACGCGTCCAGCCCGGCGAGCAGTTCGTACGTCCGGGCCGCCACCGCGGGCGACATGCCCTGCGCCGGTTCGTCCACGAGCAGCACGCGCGGGCGGGCCAGCAGGGCCCGGGAGAGGGCCAGCATGCGCTGCTCGCCCCCGGAGAGGGTGCCCGCGCGGCGGGGGAGCAGCGCCTCCAGGGCCGGGTAGGCGGCCAGGGCCGTATCGAAGGCGGGTGCGGTGAGTTCGAGGTTCTCGCGGACGGTGAGCGAGCCGAAGACCGCCCGCCGGTCCGGGACCAGGCACAGGCCCCGGCGGGCCCGCTCGTACGCCGGTACGCCGGTCACGTCCGCGCCGTCCCACACCACCGCGCCCCCGGACAGCGGGACGGCTCCGGCCAGGGCGCGCAGTGCGGTCGTACGGCCTGATCCGTTGCGGCCGAGGAGCACGGTGAGGCCCGGCGCGGGCGCGGCGAGGGTGACGCCGTGCAGGGCTTCGAGCGGGCCGTAGCGCACGCGCGCGTGGCGCAGGGAGAGGGTCATACGGGGGTCTCCCGGGCGTCCAGTGCGTCGAGGACGTGTGCCGGGGGGCCCGAGGCGACGATGCGGCCGGCCGTCATGACGTGCACGACGTCCGCGAGGCCGGCCACCAGGTCCAGGTCGTGCTCCACGACGAGCAGAGCGGTGCCGTCGGCGGCGAGCGCCTTGAGGACGCGGGCCAGCGCGGCGACCTCCGCGGTGTCCAGGCCCGCCGCGGGTTCGTCCAGCAGCAGCACGCGAGGACTGCCGGCCAGGGCCCGGGCGAGCTCGACCCGGCGCAGGGTACCGGTGGGGAGGCCGGCGGCGGGGGCGTCCCGTACGGAGTCGAGGCCCAGCAGGCGCAGGGCCCGTTCCACGGCGGCCGGGTCGTCGACGCGGCCCTGCTCCGCGCCGACGCGGATGTTCTCGGCCACGGTGAGGGAGGGGAAGACGGCCAGCTGCTGGAAGGTGCGGGTGATGCCGAGGCGGGTGCGGGTGTGGGCGGGCAGCCCGGTGATGTCCCGGTCGCCGTAACGGACCTGGCCCTGTGCGGGGCGGAGCGTGCCCGCGAGGCAGTGGAACAGGGTGCTCTTTCCGGCGCCGTTCGGGCCGACGATCGCGGTGATCCGGGCGGGGGTCACCTGGAGATCCACGCCGTCGAGGGCGCGGAAGCCGCCGTAACCGGCCTGCAGGGCATGGGCGCTGAGGACGGCGCTGTCGGATCCGGGCGCCCGTGGGGAGGGCTCGGCGACCGCGGGCGGCACGGGACCCTCCGGCGGAGGGCCGGGGGCGGTCCCCCGCAGGGAGCGGCGCACCGCCTCACCCCGCTCCGTCAGACTCGCCCGTCCGCCCGGCCGCAGCCGTGTCGCCGCGCTCCGCAGCGCCTCGTACGGGCCGCCCGGGAAGCGCCCCACCAGGACCGCCAGGACGCCGATCAGGGCCGCCGCCACCCCGCCCCGGGCGCCCGCGTCCAGGCCCACCAGCAGGGCCGCCGCGGCCAGCGCGCCCAGGGTGCTGTCGGCGCCCAGGACCACCACCGCGGCGAACCAGAGCAGGCCCCGCACCGGGTCGAAGGCGGCGGGGTCGAAGGCCCGCAGTCCCATGCCGAGCATGCCGCCGCCCAGGGCGGCCAGCGCCGCACCGGAGACGAAGGCCAGGAGTTTCAGGGCCGGGACGCGGACTCCGGCGGCCGACGCGCCCGACTCGTGGTCGCGCATGGCCGCGAGGGCCCGCCCGGTACGGCCCGTGCGCAGCGCGCGGGTGGCCAGGAGTGCCGCGCCCAGCAGGGCCAGCTCCAGCACGTAGTAGGCGCGGTCGTCGTCGAAGCCCGCCGGGCGGCCGAGCGAGAGGCCCGAGGTCGCGTACGGCTGGGCGAACACGAAGCGACTCACCCCCACCCCCACCGCGAACGTCACCAGCGCCAGCGCCAGGCCCCTGCGGCTGATCGCCGGCCAGCCGGTCAGCAGCCCCAGCGGGGCCACCAGGAGCACCGCCAGCGCCAGCGCGGCCAGTTCCGGCAGCCGGGGCAGGCCCGGGAAGCGGCCCGCCGCCAGCAGGGCCGTGAACAGGGCGCCCAGGCCCGCGTACGCAGCCTGGCCCAGGGAGATCTGGCCGCCGCGGCCGGTCACCACCACCAGGGAGAGCAGCACCACGCCCAGCGCCGGTACCTGCACCGAGGTGTGCAGGTCCGAGCCCGCGAAGCCGAGCGGAAGCAGGAACAGCACCAGCGCCACGATCCAGGCGCCCGGTGGCGTCGGCACGCGCGCGGTGGCCGTGCGGGGCAGGGCGTCGCGGGTGCCGACGCGGGGCAGGGCCAGCGCCGCGATCAGCAGGGCCACCACGAACAGGTTGGCGCCCACCGCCTGCAGCAGCGGCTCGCCCCAGCCCCGCGGATGCAGGCGTGTCAACTGGCTCTGGGCCACGCCGATGCCGAGCGCCGTCACCACCGCGACCGGCAGGCTCCGCATCCGGGCGGCCACCGCCACCGCCACCACCTCCATCACCAGCAGCGGCAGCCCGAACGGGTCCAGGCGGACGTAAGGAGCCAGCAGCACGCCGGTCAGGCCCGCCGTGAACGAGCCGAACGCCCAGCCCGCGGCGGCCACCCGGTCCGCGTCGATCCCGCCGAGCACCGCGAGCCGGCGGTCGTCCACGACCGCTCGCAGCTCCCGCCCGAACCGGGTCCACCGGATGACCGCGCCGACCGCCGCCGCCAGCACCAGGACTACCGCCAGTTGCCCCCAGGGGTCCGCCGCCACCAGCAGCCCGGGCGCGTCGTCCCGCGCCCCCTGCCCCCACAGCAGCGCCGCCCCGCCCACCAGCAGCACGAACACCCCGATCGACGCCACCAGTGTCTGCGCCGGATCACCGCCGAGGACGGACAGCGGACGGAAGACGAACCGTTCCAGCGCCACCCCGAGCGCGGGCGCCAGCACGAGCAGGGTCACCGTCGCCCCCGCCCACAGCGGCCAGCCCCACTCCACCACGAGCTGCCGCAGCGCATAGGCGCAGACCATGGCGATGGCCCCGTGCGCGAAGTTGAGCACCCCGGTCGCCCGGTAGGTCACGACCAGACCGATCCCGGTGAGGGCGGCGGCGCTGCCGACCGAGAGGCCGGCCAGGGTGAGGTCGTACGTCAGGGACGACATCAGCCGTCCGCTTCGGCCGGCTCACAGATCGGGCAGGGGCCCAGTTCGCCGCTCCTGACCAGCTTCGCGTCCACCGGCAGCGCCTCCGCCTTCCCGCTCACCAGCGGACAGTCCGCACGGTGGAACAGCGTGCCGCCCGGCACCATCAGCCGGTCCCCGCTGACCGCGAGGGGCGCGGCCGGCGAGAGCCCCGGTGCTTCCGCCTCGGTCGTGTCGGCGGTCACGAGCAGGCCGTACAGCTCCTCCACGCGCGCGGCGGCGAGCGCGTTGCGGCCCTGGGTGAGCAGCACCGCCGCGGCGACGATCAACGCGGCGCCGGGGACCGTGCAGGAGGCCAGATAGGGCAGTTGCCGTTCGGCGAACCGCTCGCCCGAGACGCCGTACCAGCCGAGGACGCACAGCACCGCGCCCGCGGCCAGAGCGGCCCAGCCGGCCCACAGGACGGGATGCACGGTCCGCAGTCGGGCTGTCCGCATCTGTGGCTCCTCAGGCTTCACACGTCATGTGTCTGTCCATGCCAGCCGATGGCTTGCACTATGCCTTCTGTCAGCTGACCCTGAAAGAACCGGGCGTGCACGGCCCGGACCGACACCCGGTGGTGAGCCAGATGGTTCTCGGGAGCGACCTCAGTCGGCGGAACGCGGGACGCGGTACGGCACTGGCGGCCGCCCTGCTTCTCTTCCTCGCCCCGGCCCTCGCGGCCTGCAGCGACGACGAGGGCGGCGGCGGAGACGCCACCCCGCCCACCCCTTCGGCCGAGCGGACGACGAGCGCCCCCGCGGCGACCGCGCCCGCCGACGCCGGGGCGGCCGAGCAGGAGATCATGCGGAACTGGCAGAAGTTCTTCGACCCCGAGACGTCCCTGGAGGACAAGGAGACCGTCCTGGAGAACGGCGACCGGATGGCCCCGGTGCTCCGGGCGTTCAGCGGCGACGAGCGCGGCGGACAGGTCGGGGCGCGGGTCACCGAGGTCGCCTTCACCTCACCGACCGAGGCGGACGTGACGTACACGCTCACCCTGAACGGCGCGACCGCCCTGCCGGACGCCGCGGGGACGGCCGTGGAGCAGGACGGCACCTGGAAGGTGTCCGCCAAGACGCTATGCGCGCTGGTGCAACTGAGCGGCAATGGCTCGGCCTCGCCGGTCCCGGGCTGCTGAGGCCGCCGTCGCGGTGCTGCTGCTCGTCCTGAGCGCGGCCTGCGGCAGCCGGCTTCCGGAGAGCGACTTCGAGGACCGCGGGCGTACGACTCCCGCTCCGGACACCGCCCCGATCCGGGTGGGCGTGATCACCAGCGCCACCAGCCCGGTCGGCGGCGACGCCTTCACCGGCCCGCGCGACGGGGCGAAGGCGTACTTCGAGCGGCTCAACGCGCGCGGGGGCATCGACGGCCGCCCGGTCGAGGTGCGGCTGTGCGACGACGGGGGCAGCGGCGTCGGCAACAACGAGTGCGTGCACCGGCTGATCGACGAGGACCGGGTGGTCGCCCTGGTCGCCACCACGGCCCTCGACTACGCGGGCGCCTCCCGCGTCTCCCGCGCGCGCGTGCCCGACATCGGCGGCCAGCCCATCGGCGCCGCCTACGACACCTGGCCGCACCTGTACGGCATCTACGGCAGCCTGGCGCCCCGCGACGGCACGGCCGGCTGGGACGGCAAGCTGTACGGCGGCACCGAGGTCTACCGCTACTTCAAGCGCGAGCACGGGGCCCGTACCGCCGCCGTCGTCTCCTACAACCAGGCCGCGTCCGCCTCCTACGCCCGGCTCGTCGAACGGGGCCTGAAGGCCGAGGGCTACGAGGTGGTCACCGAGCAGGTCGACTTCGCACTGCCCAACTTCCGCGCCGTCGCGGCCGACTTGAAGGAACAGGGCGCCGACCTCGTCTTCGACGCCATCGACAGCCACGGCAACGCCCGGTTGTGCGCGGCCCTGGACGACGCCGGCGTCGAGCTCACCGCCAAGGTGACGAACGTACAGAGCTGGACGTCCACCGTGGCGGACGACTACCGGGACGCCCCGCGCTGCCGCAACGCCCTGTGGGCGACCGGGTCCAGCCGCAACTTCGACGACACCGGCCACCCGGCCGTACGGGAGTTCCGGGACGCCACCGAGGGGCTGAAGACGCATGCGCAGTGGCAGTTGGAGGGGTGGGCGGCGGCGCAGTGGTTCACGGAGGCGGCCCGCTCCTGCGCGGGCACGGGCGTCACGCGCGCGTGCGTCGACGGCTGGATGAGCCGCAGCCAGGGCTGGACCGCCGACGGCCTGCTGCTCCCCGTGCGCTTCGAGCGGCTGGCCGAGCCGCCCGCGACCCGCCGGACGTGTCTGTCGGTCGCGCGCTGGACGGACGACCGGGGCTGGGTCTCCCAGGGGGACATGGACAGCACCTGCTTCGAGGTTCCGCAGTTGTCCTACTCGCCCTGAGCGAGGGCCGCCGCGGACCGGTGTGACAACGCGTCGCCTATTTATATCCGTGAGTTGAGCATTGCGGACCGTTACTGTCCGGTTGCGCTGGCAGACTCGGCGCCATGTTGGACACCTCGGCGCGACTGCTGCGCCTGCTCTCACTCCTCCAGGCCCACCGGGACTGGTCCGGCGCGCAACTCGCCGACCGGCTCGGGGTGACTCCCCGCACGGTCCGGCGGGACGTGGAGCGCCTGCGCGAGCTGGGCTACCCGGTCAACGCCAGCCCGGGCACCGGCGGCGGGTACCAGCTGGGCGCGGGCGCCGAGTTGCCGCCGCTGCTCCTGGACGACGACGAGGCGGTCGCCGTCGCCGTGGGACTGCGCACCGCGGCGGGACAGGGCATCGAGGGCATCGGGGAGACCTCCGTACGTGCCCTCACCAAGCTGGAGCAGGTCCTGCCGAACCGGCTGCGTCACCGGATCAGCGCGCTCAACGCCTTCACCGTGCCGATGCTGCGCGGCCAGCCCTCCGCCGTCGATCCCGGCCTGCTCACGGAACTGGCCCACCTGTGCCGGGACGCCGAGCGGCTGCGCTTCGAGTACCGGGGCCACGACGGCTCGCTCACCCGCCGCAACGCCGAACCGCACCGCCTGGTCTGCACCGAACGCCGCTGGTACCTGGTCGCCTGGGACCTCGACCGGGACGACTGGCGCATCTTCCGCGCCGACCGCATCACGCCCAAGCCCCCGCACGGCCCCCGCTTCACCCCGCGCCGCCCGCCCGCCGACGATCTCGCCGCCTATGTCTCCCAGGGCGTCTCCACGCGCGCGTACGCCACCCACGCCCTCGTCCGCCTGCTGGTGCCGCTGCGGGAGGCCGCCCAGCACATATCGCCCTCCGCCGGCGTGCTGGAACCCGAGGGCCCGCGCAGCTGTCTGCTGCGCACCGGAGCGGCGAGCCTGGACGTGATGGTGATCCATGTGATGCTGCTGGGCTTCGAGTTCGAGGTGCTGGAGCCCCTCGAGCTCACCGACGCGATCAGGACCGCCCGGGACCGGCTTTCCCGCGCCCTGGAGCGAGTGCCGCGCACCTGGGACGGTGCGGATCGAACACCGGGTACGCCGAGCGGATCCGGGCCGGAGTGGTGAAGTGGTGAAGAGGGCGGGGAGAAAATGAGTCCGGGGGAATTTCTCCCGGCGCTTTCCCTGCGGGTTATAAGAGCAGCCGTCGCGACACGCAGGAATTACGCTCCAATGCCTGCGAAAGGCGTAAGCGGCCGTTCGTACGTGCGAGTGAGCCGAGTTGAAACGCGTGTCGTGATCCTGTGACAGAAGTGTGACCGCGGAGGGACGAGTGACGGCGAGTGGCCGCTGCCCTGGCCCCGGCCGCCGCACAGGGCCTAGCGTGGCGGCATGGCACCGATTCCGACACCTCCCGCCGAACCCCAGGACCAGCCGGACGGCTACCTCGGCCTGGACGCCGACCGAGCCGAGCGGCTCGCCCGCGAACGGGGCTGGACGACCGTCCGGTCGCTGCCTCCCGGCGCGATCATCACCATGGAGTACCGGGTGGGACGGCTGAACTTCGAGGTGCGGGACGGCTTGGTCACCCGCGCCTGGAAGGGCTGAGACAGCGCGACGGCCCCGGCTCCTCACGAAGAGGAACCGGGGCCGTCGCCGCGGGGTGGCTGTGCGTACCGAGCCCCGCCGTCCTGCGGTTGCTAGCCGCCCGTGACAGGGCGGGCCGACGTGGTCGTACCGCGCGTGACGCGGTCGGTCTGCGGTGGTCTGCGGCTGCCGGCCGGGGTGACCGGGGTGCGTTCCGAGCGGGCCGTGTGCGGCCCCGGCGCCAGATGGACCGGCGCCCGGGGCGAACGGGCCGTGGGGGAGACGTCCTGGGCCGAGTCGCGCGGCTTGACCCGCACCGGGACCTCCACCGGAGCGGCCGGCACGGTCGCCGTACCGGCGCGGCGGGCCCGCAGGCGGTCACGCAGACCGAAGATCACGGCCTCGGCGCGGGCGATCAGCGGCTCGAACCACGGCAGCGCCAGCAGGATCAGCAGACCCGCGGCCCAGCCGAGGAGCACATCGCTCAGCCAGTGCGTACCGAGATACACCGTGGACAGGCCGACGCCCAGCGAGGTCACCGCCGACAGGGCGGACAGCCAGCGGCGGGCCGCCGGGGTGGAGGCCAGATAGGCCAGGATTCCCCAGGTCACCACGGCATTTGCGGTGTGGCCGCTAGGGAATATATCGCCGCCCAGCCACATCTCGTTCGAGCCCACGGTGGTCGCGTAGTGCGGTCCGAGACGGCCCATGCTGAGCTTGGCGGCGCCCACCGTCACGTTCAGCAGCAGCAGCGAGACGCCGAGCGCGAGCAGCGGCCGCAGTGTGTGCTGGCGCCAGGAGCGCCAGCCCAGCCAGGCCGCGATCATCACCGCGGTGGGGCCGCGCTGGCCGAGGACCACGTAGTAGTCGACGAATGCGTGGATCTCCGACCACTGCTGGTAGGGCCGGAAGAACATGACCTGCCAGTCGAGCCGGACCAGCCACGAGGTGATGACCACGGCCCACACGATGGCTCCGTAGAAGGCCAGGGTGGCCGCGAAAAGGGCGACCCTGTGCCGGCTCATCCTCGGCACATCGATGTGGGCCGGCCGTTCCGGCTCCCGGTCCAGCCTCGCGAACACCCGGTCCAGACGGGTGAGGTTTCGTTCGGTACGCACCCAATCGACGTTACAGCGAGTGAGCTCGGAACCCCCTCCATACCGCCGGTTTGTGATGACGATGTGATGTGGGATACCTCTCAAGGCGGGCCTTATTTCCTATGACTTCGCAATGAGCGGGCGCTCCGCCCTTCAATTCCTTTGATCATTCCAGAGCGCCGTTTTATGGGGTTGACGAATTCGTTCACCGGAAGTCGGCCCGAACTTTCCCTGCCGATCATCACCGCGGGCGCGAGCGGCGTGCCCGGGGCGCGCCGGGTGACGGATGCGCCCGGTGGGACCGGGCCTCCGGGAGGAGGGGGGCGTGCCCGACGCCGTGCGCGCGGTCGGCGGGCGCCGCGCTTCGCTCCCGCCCGAACGAGGACGTGATCCGGCGGGGGAGGGGAGTGGCGTACGCCACACCTGTTCCGTCCGGACTCTGAGAGGTCCACCACTGGCCACCGGCGCGGACTCGCGTACGCTGGCGAGTCACTCGCTTCGTTGCGCGGGCCGGGGACCACCGCTCCTCTCCGGCCGAGTCACGGGGAGTCCCCACCCCGTGAGCCCGCCGAACGCGAGGGAACATCTGGGAGGTACGTACATGTCCGGGACGACCACGGCCGCTGCGCTGCGCCGTCGGGCGGCCGGGGCCGGTGCCAACCGCTGGGTCGTCCTCGTGGTCCTCTGCGCCAGCCTGCTGCTGGTCGCCGTCGACGCCACCGTGCTGCACGTGGCGGTGCCCGCTGTCACCGAGGACCTCAGGCCCGGCGGTATAGAACTGCTCTGGATCGTCGACATCTACCCGCTCGTCTGCGCCTCGCTGCTGATCCTCTTCGGCACGCTGGGCGACCGCGTCGGCCGTAGACGGATCCTGCTGCTCGGATACGCCCTGTTCGGCGTCGCCTCCGCGCTGGCCGCCCTCGCCGACACCGCCCAGGTGCTGATCGCGGCGCGGGCACTGCTCGGCGTCGGCGGCGCGATGATCATGCCGGCCACCCTCTCGATCCTCCGCCAGGTCTTCCCCGACCGGCGGGAGCGCGCGCTCGCCATCGGCATCTGGAGCGCGGTCGCCGCGGTCGGCGCGGCGGTCGGACCGCTGCTCGGCGGCTTCCTGCTGGAGCACTTCTGGTGGGGCTCGGTCTTCCTCGTCAACATTCCCCTGATGCTGGTCAGCCTGCCCGTGGGCCGGCTGCTGCTGCCCGAGTCCAAGGGCGACGGCCGCGGTCCCTGGGACGTGGTCGGCGCGCTGATGGCCGCGGCCGGCCTCTTCGGGATGGTGCTGGGCGTCAAGCGGCTCGGCGGCGGCGACCTCGACGTCGTCGGTGTGCTGCCCCTCCTGGTGGGCGGCGCCCTGCTGGCCCTGTTCGTACGACGCCAGCGGCGCCGCGCGCACCCCCTGGTGGACCTGCGGATGTTTGCCCGTCCCGCGTTCAGCACCTCGGTGGGCTGCATCGTGCTGGCGATGCTCGCCCTGGTCGGCCTGGAACTGATCGCGGCGCAGTACCTGCAACTGGTCCTCGGCCTGTCGCCGCTGGAGACCGGGCTGCGGCTGCTGCCGCTGACCTTCGCGGCGATGGGCGCGGGGCTCGCCGGAGCGCGGATGCTGCGCCGGTTCGGGCCGCGGCGGATGGTGTGCTCCGGGTTCTTCCTGACGGCGTTCGCGGTGGTGCTGCTGACGGCGATGGGCGGCACGGACGATCCCGCGCTGATGCTGTCCGGGTTCGTCCTGCTGGGCTTCGGTCTGGAGACCACGCTGTTCGGGGCGTACGAGTCGATGCTGAGCGAGGCTCCGCCGGAGCAGGCGGGCGGCGCGGCGGCGATCGGCGAGACCTCCTACCAGCTGGGCGCCGGCATCGGCATCGCGCTGCTGGGCACCGTGATGAACGCGGCGTACGCGCCCGGTCTGTCCTCCGTGCCCGGGGTGCCCGCCTCGGCGTCCGCGGCCGCGGGGAACTCGCTGGGCGAGGCCTACGAGGTGGCCGGACAGCTGGGCGGCGCCGCCGGGGAGACCCTGCGCGCCGCGGCGCGGGACTGCTTCGTCCACGGGCTGCACGTGACGCTGCTGGTCAGCGCCGGGCTGCTGCTGCTCGGCGCGGTGATGGCGCTGCGGCTGCCGCGGACCATGAGCTGTGAGCCGGCGGCCGCGGTGGAGGTCCCGGCGCCGCGCGAGGTGGCGGAGTCCCGGGTGTCGGCCTGACCCCCTGGACGGGGTGGAAGACTGCGACGTAACGTCGGCCTTCAACCCCGTGACTAGCGCTGCTAGTTTTGAGCTGCCGGAGGGTCCCATGCCGTTGCCCCCGTTCGATCCCGCCGATCCGCTGGGGATCGACGACCTCCTTCAGCCCGAGGACCTCGCGGTCCGCGACACCGTCCGCCGATGGGCCGCCGACCGCGTCCTGCCGTACGTGGCCGAGTGGTACGAGACCGGCGAACTGCCCGGGATCCGCGAACTGGCCCGTGAGCTCGGCTCCATCGGTGCCCTCGGGATGTCGCTGAGCGGCTACGGCTGCGCCGGGGCCTCCGCCGTCCAGTACGGCCTCGCCTGCCTGGAGCTGGAGGCCGCCGACTCCGGCATCCGGTCCCTGGTGTCGGTGCAGGGCTCCCTCGCCATGTACGCCATCCACCGCTACGGCAGCGAGGAGCAGAAGCAGAACTGGCTGCCCCGGATGGCCTCCGGCGAGGTCATCGGCTGCTTCGGCCTCACCGAGCCGGACCACGGCTCCGACCCCGCGTCCATGCGGACGTACGCCAAACGCGACGGCGGCGACTGGGTCCTGACGGGCCGCAAGATGTGGATCACCAACGGCTCCGTCGCCGGGGTCGCCGTCGTCTGGGCGGGGACCGAGGACGGCATCCGCGGCTTCGTCGTGCCCACCGACAGCCCCGGCTTCTCCGCGCCCGTGATCAAGCACAAGCTGTCGCTGCGCGCCTCGGTCACGAGCGAGCTGGTGATGGACGAGGTCCGGCTGCCCGCGGACGCGGTCCTGCCCGAGGTCACCGGCCTGCGCGGACCGCTCAGTTGCCTCTCGCACGCGCGCTACGGCATCGTCTGGGGCTCCATGGGCGCGGCCCGCTCCTGTTTCGAGACCGCGGTCGACTACGCGAAGTCACGGGAGCAGTTCGGGCGGCCCATCGGTGGCTTCCAGCTCACCCAGGCCAAGCTCGCCGACATGGCGGTCGAACTGCACAAGGGGATTCTGCTCGCCCACCATCTCGGGCGGCGCATGGATGCCGGCCGCCTGCGTCCCGAGCAGGTCAGCTTCGGCAAGCTCAACAACGTCCGTGAAGCCATCGACATCTGCCGTACGGCGCGGACCATCCTCGGTGCCAACGGGATCTCGCTGGAGTACCCGATCATGCGGCACGCGACGAACCTGGAATCGGTGCTCACCTACGAGGGCACCGTCGAGATGCACCAGCTCGTGCTGGGCAAGGCGCTCACCGGGCTCGACGCCTTCCGGTGAGCCCCGAGGGGGGCAGGGCCGGCGATCGGCCCTGCCTCAGCTCTGATTGAAGAAGCCGTCCGTCCGGTGCGCGGCCGGCTCACCGTTGATGATCTCCGTGTCGGCCGGGGTCAGCAGGAACACCCGCGTGGAGACCCTCTCGATGGAACCGCGCAGACCGAAGATCAGGCCGGCCGCGAAGTCGACGACGCGCTTGGCGTCGCCGGCCTCCATGGCCGTGAGGTTCATGATGACCGGGACACCGTCCCGGAACAGCTCGCCGATGGCGCGGGCGTCCCGGAAGCTGTCCGGGGTGACCGTGCCGATCCGGCGGCCCTTCTCCTCGGCGACGTCGGCCGCCACCTTGACCCTCGGGTCGGTGACCCAGGCATCCCCGGACTCGGTCCCCTCGGAGTAGTCGTCGTCGTAGTAACGCTCGTCATCGTTGTCGTCAACGAGGCCCAGCCAGGCACTCGCCTTGCGCACCGATCCCATGGACGCCTCCTCTCACAGCGGTCTTGCTTGCTTTCCGCATCCCTATGGTCATCCATGATGCGGACGGCGCGCCAAGTGAATAGACGCCGCGCGGGGGGTTTGTGACGGTACTGGTGCACAGCGCGTACGTCGAGAGCCCAGGCGTGCCAAGGGCCCAGCCACGCATGGCTGCTGACTGTGAGTGAAATATGATTCTTCACGGCGTATGGGTGATCTGCGGGGCGTACGGGTGAAGCGGGAGGGTGTGAAAGCGGCCACGGGGGTGGCCGATACGATGCGGCGGCTCGATGTCGTACGAACCACGGGGGAGCGTCGTGTTCGGAATAGTCAGGCCCTGCCGCCATCGGCTCGGGGAGCGTCTCGCCGGTCAGTGGATGGCCCATCTGTGCGGTCTCTGCCTGGCGTTGCGCGGGGACCACGGACAGTTCGCACGGGTGGTGACGAACTACGACGGGCTGCTGATCTCCGTTCTGACGGAGGCTCAGGCCGAGGCGGACGAGGGGCTGCGGCGCACGGCCGGGCCGTGTCCGCTGCGCGGGATGCGGACCGCGTCCGTCGCGCGGGGCGAGGGGGCGCGGCTGGCCGCGGCGGTGTCGCTGGTGCTGGCCTCCGCGAAGGTGCGGGACCATCTCGCCGACGGGGACGGGCTGCTGGCGCGCAAGCCGGCGGCGGTGGCCGCGCGCCGGGTCGCTTCGAGCTGGGCGGCCGCGGGGGCGCGCAGTGGCTCGGCCGTGGGGTTCGACACCGGGCTGCTGGTCGACGCGGTGGAGCGGCAGGTCGGGATCGAGGCGCTGGCGGGGCCGGGAACCCCGGTGCTGGTGGTGACCGAGCCGACCGAGACGGCCACGGCGGCGGCCTTCGCGCACACGGCGGTGCTGGCGGGGCGTCCGCTGAACGCCGAGCCGCTCGCCGAGGCGGGGCGGCTGTTCGGGCGGCTGGCGCATCTGCTGGACGCCGTGGAGGACCGGGAGGCCGATGCCGCGTCAGGAGCGTGGAACCCGCTGACCGCGACCGGGACGTCGCTCGCGGAGGCGCGGCGGCTGGCCGATGACGCGCTGCACGGGATCCGGCTGGCGCTGCGCGAGGTGGCCTTCACCGATCCGAAGCTGGCGCACCTGCTGCTGGTGCACGAGCTGCGGCGGTCGGTGGACCGGGCGTTCGGCGGCGCGTCGTGTGCGCACATGCCGGGGCCGTACGCGCCGCCCGGCGGTCCGGGCGGTCCGCCGCTGCCGCCGGAGCCGCCTCGGCGGGATCGCCGGGGACTGCTCGCGGGGTGCGCTGTATGGGCCGGATTGGCTTGTACCTGTCAGATGTGCTGCGGTGAGTTCGAGGACCCCTGGTCGCGGCAGCGGCGGGAAGGGCTCTGCAGCAGTTGCGACTGCAGCGGGTGCGGCGACTGCTGCAGCTGCTGCGACTGCTGCTCGAACTGCTGCGACACCTGCGGCTGCGATGGCTGCGATTGTGGGTGCAACTGCTGAGCGGAGCCGTCGTCGCGCGCCCGTGACCGGGGTTGCCGCTGAGGTCGTTCAAAGATTGACGGCCGAAAGGCGCTCTTGCGCGTCCCGGGCGTGCCGCCGAATACTCCCCCCACAGCGCTTGTCAGGGGCACGGCGTGTTCGGAATCCGGACAGCCCGGCTCCTGGCTGCGCCTCACGGGCCCGAAACCCCACGAGGGCCCCCGACTTCCCATGTGGAGGAACGAAAAGTGAGGATCAAGCGCACCACCCCCCGCAGCGGCGTGACGAGACGGACCCGGCTGATCGCCGTATCTTCCGGTCTCGTAGCCGCAGCAGCCATCGCGATCCCCAGCGCGACCGCGGCCGACGCCCCCACCACCTTCAGCTCCGCCGAGCTGAGGAGCGCGAGCAACTCCGTGCTCAAGGCCGACGTGCCGGGTACCGCCTGGGCCGTCGACAGCAAGACCGACCGTGTCGTCGTCACCGTCGACAGCACGGTCTCCAAGGCCGAGATCGCCAAGATCCGGCAGCAGGCGGGCAGCGACGCCGACGCCCTGGTCATCAAGCACACCCCGGGCAAGTTCCAGAAGTACATCGCGGGCGGTGACGCCATCTATTCGGGCACCGGTCGCTGCTCCCTCGGCTTCAACGTCCGCAACAGCGCGGGCGCCAACTACTTCCTGACCGCCGGTCACTGCACCGACGGCGCGGGCACCTGGTACGCCAACTCCGGCCGTACGACGGTCCTGGGGCCGACCTCCGGTTCCAGCTTCCCGACGAACGACTACGGTCTGGTGCGCTACACCAACACCTCGATCGCCAAGTCGGGCACCGCCGGCAACACGGACATCCTCCGGGCGGCCAACCCGACCGTCGGCACCAACGTCATCCGTGACGGCTCCACCACCGGTATCCACACCGGCCGGGTCACCGCTCTGAACGCGACCGTCAACTACGGTGGCGGTGACGTCGTCTACGGCATGATCCAGACCAACGTCTGCGCCGAGCCCGGTGACTCCGGCGGCCCGCTCTACGGCAGCAACGGCACCGCGTACGGTCTGACCTCCGGCGGCAGCGGCAACTGCTCCTCCGGCGGCACGACGTTCTTCCAGCCCGTCGTGGAGGCCCTGAACGCCTACGGGATGAGCGTCTTCTAGAGACACCCCGCTCCACAGCCGGCAGCAAGCGAGCCCCCGCACGCAGTGTCGTGCGGGGGCTCGCCCATGCCCGCGGCCTCAACTGCCGCTTTCAGGACAGGAGCAGACCTCACGCGCCGCATACGAGTTGATCGCTCGGGGGTGTTTGCAGTGCGAATCCGCCTGGGATGACCGTGCACGGTCAAGAGGGCGGGGATGCGGTGTGGTGGCCGTGTGTACGTCTGGGAGTCGACCTTGTGTGCGCCCTGTGTGCCTCGGAATAGTAGGCGCCGATCAACCGGCACGGACGCGGCTTTTTGCTGTACGCCGCCTCCGTGTCCGTACGCCTTCCGGTTCACGGGGCCCCCACGGCCTCCGGACCGACCCCCCACAGGAGGACGTGAGTTGAAGCACCGACGCATACCCAGGCGGCGGGCCGCCGCGGCAGGTGCGGGCATCGCCGCACTGGTGGCCGCGGGTGTCACCTTCCAGACTGCGAACGCCAGTGAGCCCTCGCCGGCCGCCACGCCCGAGACCCTGTCGGTCACGGCGGCCGGAAAGCTCGCCTCGACGCTCGTCGAGGATCTCGGGACCGCCGCGGCCGGCACCTACTACGACGCGCGGAACAAGAACCTCGTCGTGAACGTGCTGGACAAGGCCGCGGCCGAGACCGTCGAGGCGGCCGGCGCCGAGGCGCGGATCGTGGCGAACTCCCTCGCGGAGCTCAGGAGCGCGCGCGGCACGCTCAAGCAGGACGCGACCATTCCGGGCACCTCCTGGGTGACCGACCCGACGACCAACAGAATCGTCGTCACGGCCGACCGCACGGTCTCCGACGCCGAGTGGAGCAAGCTCGGCGAGGTCGTCGACGGGCTCGGGTCCACGGCGGAACTCCGGCGCACCAAGGGGGAGTTCAAGCCCTTCATCGCGGGCGGTGACGCCATCACCGACGGCAGCGGCCGGTGCTCCCTCGGCTTCAACGTGGTCAAGGGCGGCGAGCCGTACTTCCTGACCGCGGGGCACTGCACGGAGGGCATCACCAACTGGCAGGACGCGCAGGGCAACGCGCTCGGGGCCAACGAGGTGTCCAGCTTCCCGGGCGACGACTACGGCCTGGTCAAGTACGCGGGCGAGGTCGAGCACCCGAGCGAGGTCAACCTCTACAACGGGTCCACGCAGGCGATCTCCGGTGCGGCCGACGCCACGGTCGGCATGGAGGTCATCCGGAGCGGCTCGACCACGCAGGTGCACTCCGGGAAGGTCACCGGCCTCGACGCCACGGTGAACTACGGCAACGGCGACATCGTCAACGGGCTGATCCAGACCGATGTGTGCGCCGAGCCCGGTGACAGTGGGGGCTCGCTGTTCTCCGGGGACAAGGCGGTCGGACTCACGTCCGGGGGCAGCGGTGACTGCACCTCCGGTGGGGAGACGTTCTTCCAGCCGGTGACGGAGGCGTTGTCGGCGACGGGTACGCAGATCGGCTGACGCCGGTACCGGGAAGTCCCGCCCCGCGCGTGAGGGGCGGGACTTTTGCGTGCGGGTGCGTGGTCGGGTGCGGGTGGCCCTCGTGGGGGCGGAGCGCCGTCGGCGGCTGCATGCGTCTGTCCTGCGTGGCGGGGCTACCTTGCCTCCGTCGGCAGGCGTTCGTCCTTTCGCTTCTTGCGCAGGGTTGCCGCCAGCAGGGTGATCGCGATGCCCGCCGCCGCCCAGGCGGACAGGACCAGGAGGGCAGCCGTCGTGTCGTTGCCGTCGAAATAGGCGATGGAGCGGGCCACCCAGGTTCCGGCGCCCGGGGGGAGCGCGGGGCCGATCGCCTGCCAGAACGGTGGCAGGAGCGGCAGCGGGAGGGCGCCGCCCGCGCTCGGGTTGCCCGCGATCACCACGAGCAGGATCGCCAGGCCGATGCCGACGATGCCGAAGACCCCTTGGAGGGCGAGCGTGGCCGCCCCCACCGCGAAGGTGACCAGGGCGCCGAGCCCCCACAGGGCCAGCACGCTGCCGGGCAGCGCGTCCAGGATCGGTCCCACGATCACCGCGCCGCCGAGCCCGCCGACGATCGCCACCAGCGCCATCACGACCAGCCGGATCACCGCGCGGCGCGGGTTGGCGGGCCGGGCGCCGGTGCTGATCGCCAGGATCGAGGCGCACAGATAGCCGCCGACGCACCAGCCGACGACCACGTAGAAGGACGACAGGCCGTCGAAGTCGTCCGGTGAGGCCGGGGCCACGTCCACCGTGCGGAGGGACCGCTGCTGGGAGGACTCCAGGGCGGTGAGGTACCTCTCCAGGGTGGTGGCGAGGACGGCGCCGCCGCCGGTCGCGACCAGGAGGGTGTCGGTCGTCCGCGCCGGGTTGACGATCAGTGCCCCGTCGATGTCCCGGTTCATGATCTGCTCCCGGGCCGCCGCCTCGTCGGCGACCGTGCGCGGGTCCAGCGGTGAGCCGGGCAGCCGGTCCAGCCGGGTCACCGCCTGCTCGGCCGCGGTTCCCGGCGCGACCACACCGAACGGCACGTCCTTCGCCTTCGGATCATGGAGTGCCCCCACATAGGACGCGATGAACAGCAGCTGGAGGGCGATCACGCCGAGGACGAGCAGCGTGGCACGCGGGGTGACCGCGTCCTTCACCTCACCGAGAAAGCCGTTCCGTGTCATGTCCCTACAGTCCGAGGAGGAGGACGTTTCCGCAGGTGGGGCGGGGCCGAACGGTTGTCGTACAAGCGTTCGAGTTTTGGTCTATGGTGGAGATGAGGCTGTCGGGAACTGATGTTCGATCGGAGGTGTGGATGCCCGGGTTCACGCATCTGCACACCGTCTCCGGGTTCTCGCTGCGCTACGGCGCCTCGCATCCGGAGCGGCTGGCCGAGCGTGCCGCCGAACGGGGCATGGACGCCCTCGCCCTCACCGACCGCGACACCCTCGCCGGCACGGTCCGCTTCGCCAAGGCCTGTGCGAAGGCGGGGGTGCGCCCGCTGTTCGGCACGGAACTGGCGGTGGAGCGCGCCGAGCCCCTACGAGAGGAAAGGCGCCGCACCCCGGTGCGCGGGGGCGCCTTCGTCGACGAGTCGGCACCCCGGGTCACCTTCCTCGCCCGGGACGGCGCCCGCGGCTGGGCCGACCTCTGCGCCATCGTCACGGCCTCGCACGCCGGCGAAGGCGCACCGCTGCTGCCCCGGGCCGCCAACCGGGGCGACGGCCTGACCGTCCTGCTCGGCCCCGACTCCGACGTCGGCCGCGCCCTCACTGCCGGCCGCCCCGACCGCGCGGCCCGGCTGCTGGCCCCCTGGCGGGAGGTCTACGGCGACGCGCTGCGCCTGGAGACCGTCTGGCACGGCCGCGACGGCACCGGACCCGGCTCCCTGCGGCTTGCCGCCCGTACCGTCGGCTTCGCCGCCGAGCAGGGGATCCGGCCGGTGCTCAGCAACGCCGTCCGCTACGCCGACCCCGGCCAGGGCCCGGTCGCCGACGTCCTGGACGCCGCCCGCCGGCTCGTCCCCATCGACCCCACCAGGGAACTGGACTCCGGCGAGGCCTGGCTCAAGGACACCGGGGCCATGCTGCAGGCCGCCGAGCGGATCGTGGAGGCCGCGGGCTTCCGGCGCGACACCGCCCACCGGCTGCTGGAGCAGACGCGGGCGACGGCCGCCGAGTGCCTGGTCGACCCCGAGGACGACCTCGGCATCGGCACCGTCCACTTCCCCGAACCGCACCTCGTCGGCGCGGGGCGCCGTACCGCCCAGCGGGTGCTCGCCTCCCGGGCGGCGGCGGGGATGGTGCGCAAGGGGTATGCCGGCCGGCGCGACTACTGGGAGCGGATGCACCGGGAACTGGACATCATCGCCCATCACGGCTTCGCCACCTACTTCCTGACGGTCGCTCAAGTGGTGGACGACGTGCGGGACATGGGGATCCGGGTGGCCGCGCGCGGCTCCGGCGCGGGCTCACTCGTCAACCATCTCCTCGGCATCGCGCACGCCGACCCCGTCGAGCACGGGCTGCTGATGGAGCGCTTCCTGTCCAAGCGCCGGCTCGTCCTGCCCGACATCGACATCGACGTGGAGTCCGCCCGCCGTCTGGAGGTCTACCGCGCGATCATCGACCGGTTCGGCACCGAGCGGGTGGCGACGGTCGCGATGCCGGAGACCTACCGGGTGCGCCACGCCATCCGGGACGTGGGCGCGGCCCTGTCGATGGACCCCGCCGACATCGACCGCATCGCCAAGTCCTTCCCGCACATCCGGGCCCGCGACGCCCGGGCCGCGCTGGCGGAACTGCCCGAACTGCGCGCGCTGGCGGGGGAGAAGGAGAAGTACGGGCGGCTGTGGGAGCTGACCGAGGCCCTGGACGCCCTCCCGCGCGGAGTCGCCATGCACCCCTGCGGAGTGCTCCTGTCCGACGCCTCCCTGCTCGCCCGTACGCCGGTCATGCCGACCAGCGGCGAGGGCTTTCCCATGGCGCAGTTCGACAAGGACGACGTGGAGGACCTCGGGCTGCTCAAGCTGGATGTGCTCGGGGTGCGGATGCAGTCCGCGATGGCGCACGCGGTCGGGGAGGTGGAGCGGGCGACGGGGGAGCGCATCGACCTGGACGGGGTGGCGCCGGGCGATCCGGCGACGTACGAACTCATCCGCTCCACCGAGACGCTCGGCTGCTTCCAGATCGAGTCGCCCGGGCAGCGGGATCTGGTCGGACGGCTCCAGCCGGCCACCTTCCACGATCTCGTCGTCGACATCTCGCTCTTCCGGCCGGGCCCGGTCGCCGCCGACATGGTGCGGCCGTTCATCGAGGCCCGGCACGGGCGGGCGCCGGTCCGCTATCCGCACCCGGATCTGGCGGAGCCGCTGAAGGGGACGTACGGCGTCGTCGTCTTCCACGAGCAGATCATCGACATCGTCGACATCATGACCGGCTGCGGACGCGCCGAGGCGGACCGGGTGCGGCGCGGGCTCTCCGACCCGGAGTCGCAGGCGCGGATCCGGTTCTGGTTCGCGCAGCACGCGGCGGCCAAGGGGTACGACGCCGAGACGATCCGGCGGACCTGGGAGATCGTCGAGGCCTTCGGGTCGTACGGCTTCTGCAAGGCGCACGCGGTCGCCTTCGCCGTGCCGACGTACCAGTCGGCCTGGCTGAAGGCGCACCACCCGGCCGCCTTCTACGCCGGGCTGCTCACCCACGACCCCGGGATGTACCCGAAGCGGCTGCTGCTGGCGGACGCGCGGCGGCGGGGGGTGCCGATCCTGCCGTTGGACGTGAACCGGTCCGCGGTCGCCCACCGTATCGAACTGGTGTCTGAATCCCCGGCGGTGTGGGGGCTGCGGCTCGCCCTCTCCGACGTGCACGGCATCAGTGAGGCGGAGGCGGCGCGGATCGCGGACGGGCAGCCCTACGCCTCGCTGCTGGACTTCTGGGAGCGGGCACGGCCGAGCCGGCCCCTGGCCGGACGGCTCGCGCAGGTCGGCGCGCTGGACGCCTTCGGCGCCAACCGGCGTGATCTGCAACTGCACCTGACCGAGCTGCACCGGGGAGCGCGGGGGGCCGGCGGTGGCCAGCTCCCGCTGGCGGGCGGGCGGAAGACCGCGCCCGCCGGGCTGCCCGACCTGTCCTCCGCCGAGAAGCTCAGCGCCGAGCTGGGCGTGCTGTCCATGGACGCCTCACGCAATCTGATGGACGACCACCGCGAGTTCCTGGAGGAGTTGGGCGTCGTCAGCGCGAGACGGCTGCGCGAGGCGCGGCACGGGGAGACGGTGCTGGTGGCGGGCGCCAAGGCGGCCACCCAGACGCCGCCGATCCGGTCCGGCAAGCGGGTCATCTTCTCCACCCTGGACGACGGCACGGGCCTGGTCGACCTCGCCTTCTTCGACGACTCCCACGACGCCTGCGCGCACACCGTCTTCCACTCCTGGCTGCTGCTGGTGCGCGGGGTCGTCCAGCGGCGCGGGCCGCGCAGCCTCAGTGTGGTGGGCGCCGCCGCGTGGAACCTCGCCGAGCTGGCCGAACTGCGGACGCAGGGCGGGCTCGACGTGGTCGCGGCGCGGCTCGCGGAGCCCGTGCCCGAGGGAAGAGGGGACGCCACCGGCGGGCGGCGCATCCAGCTGCCGACCGGATACGCAATGCATCCGTGGGCCGATCTGCGTCCTGCGGGTCAGGAGCCCACGCAGACAAGGAAGTTGTGGCACCAGAGTCCGGGGAGTGCGGGATGACCATTCTCTGCGTACGTTTCCACCTGCCGCCGACGCACGAGGCGGCGCTGCCCGGCCTGCTCGGACTGCTGGAGGAGTTCTCGCCCGTCGTCGAGGCGCTGCCGCCGGACGGGGCGCTGGTCGATCTGCGGGGGGCCGAGCGGTACTTCGGGCGCAGCGCGGTCGAGCTGGCCTCGGTGATCCGGGTGCGGGCGCTCGCCCGGTACGGCGTGGACTGCGTGATCGGGGCAGGCCCGGGGACGATGCTGGCGCGGATGGCGCTGCGGGAGGCCAGGCCCGGGGTGACCTGTGCCGTCCCCGAGGAGCGGGACGGCGTGGTGGAGTTCCTCGCGGACAAGCCCGTCACCGCGCTTCCGGGGGTCGGGACGGCCACGGCGCGCACCCTGTGCGAGTACGGCCTGGACAGCCTCGGCCGGGTCGCCTCCGCGCCGCTCTCCACGCTCCAGCGGCTGGTCGGTGCGAGGGCGGGGCGCGAGCTGCACGAGAAGGCCAACGGGGTGGACCGCGGACGGGTGGTGCCGAACGGGGTGGCCCGGTCGCTGATGACGGAACGGCCCTTCGAGCGGGACGAGTTGGACGCCGAGCGGCACCGCCGGGCACTGCTCTCGGCGGCGGAGGAGCTGGGGGCCCGGCTGCGGGCGCTGGACAAGGTGTGCGGGACGCTGACGCTGACCGTGCGGTACGCGGACCGGTCGGCGACGTCGCGCAGCCGGTCCCTGAAGGAGCCGACCGCGCACTCCGCCGCCCTGACCCGGGTGGCGTACGGGATGTACGAGGGGCTGGGGCTGCAGCGCGCCCGGGTGCGGGTGCTGGCCCTGCGGGCGGAGGGACTCGACCCCGCCGAGCAGGCCTCCCATCAGCTCAGCTTCGACCCGGTGGACGAGAAGGTCCGCAGGATCGAGGAGGTCGCGGACCGGGCGCGCGCGAAGTTCGGGCCCCGGGCGGTCATGCCGGGGGCGCTGGCGGCGTGAGCCGCACTTCGCCGGAAGGGCTTCCTTCTCATCTCGCTCCATCCTTCTCATCTCACTCCAAAAGAACCCGAGTCCCTTCGCTCTCCTCGCCTTCGACGCAGACCCGGGCGACCCCGGCGCAGGCGCGCAGCCGGCCGTCGGCCGCGTCCCGGTCGGGGACGGCGCGCAGCATCGCGTAGGGCCCCTCGGCCGGGTCGAGTCGGGGCAGATGCCGGAGCCCGACTTCCGTGCCCGCGCCGATCAGCCCGGACAGGACCGCCTCCGCCAGGGCGTGGTGGACGTGCACGAGGTAGTCGGCCAGGGACACCCGCGTGGTGACGACGTCGACCCGTGCCGTGCGAAGGTCCGGGCCGGCGCCGGCCCGGGGCGGAATCTCCATCCGGGCGGGCAGCGGGGGCAGGGCGGCCGCGGGGAAGAGCCGCAGCAGGCGCCGCAGCGGCGGGGTTCCGCCGGAGTCCTCGGGCAGCGTCCACGCCATGGCGCCGTCCGCGCTGACGTGGTGGAAGGCGAAGCGCGTACGGAGGTTGTCGGGGTTGCCGGAGAGGAAGACCGTGCGGGTGTAGGCGCGCAGCCACGGCTCGCTCGACGTGGCCGGCAGGTCCAAGGCGTAGGCCACCGCGGACCGCGCGAACGTCGTGGGCTCGAAGCGCCGCAGCACGACCGTGACGGCCGTCCGGCCCGGCTCGGCCGCCTGGCCGGCGGGCGCGGCCCCGGCACGGCGTTCGGCGTGCTCCCGGAGGTACTGCTGGGTGAACACGGGTGGTTCCCCTTCTGCCGGGCGGTCAGAGGTAGACGACGGAGGCCACGGCGCGCAGCGGCACCTGCTGGTGCCTGCGCAGCAGCGCGGAGGTGAGCCGATAGGGATCCACGTGGGCCCGCCCGCCGGTCTGCCGGCGCACGAACTCCTCGGCGTCCGGGGCGGATGGCGGGTCCTCGCGGCCGAGCAGTCCGGCGGCGCGCTCCACGGTCTGGCGCAGCAGGTCCTCGCGGTAGGACGGCCCGTTCACGCCCTTGCCGAGCCCGGCGACGAAGTACAGCCTCGTGCCGAGCCGGACGGCCTCCGGTGAGGCGTGGTCCCGCAGCGCGCCGGCCAGTCCGGCGACGGTGTGCGCGTGGGCGACGCCGTGCCGGCTGGAGCGCACCGCGCCGTCCAGCGGGACCCGGTCCAGGCAGACCCGGTGCGCACGGGCGCCGCCGAGCGCACCGAGGAGTTTCTGCAGCAGGACGTAGTCCTCCGTCAGCTCGCGGTCGTGGAGCAGGACGATCTCGTCGTACTCCGCCACCGCAGGCAGCAGATCCCGCAGGGCGCAGCCCAGGTAGTTGGGGCGGCCCGTGGCGGACGTGGCGGGGCGCAGGGGGAGTCCCTGGGCGGTGGCGTCCAGGTAGACGGGGCCGCCGTCGTCGCGCGTGTCCAGGCAGAGTCCGTGCTTGGCGAGCCGTTCGACCGTCTCCTCGAACTCCAGCCCCGGCCGCCGCGTCGCGGTGAGACCCGGGTCGCGCATGCCCAGCCAGGCGAAGTGGCCGCGCCACGACTCCAGCAGCCGCCGGCTCACCGGATGGGTCCAGCCGGTCTGCTCGACGGCGCGGACGTACGGCAGCAGGGCGGCGTCGCCGGGCGGGTCGCCGCGGGTCTGGAACTCCGTGTAGAGCAGGCCCACTTCGTCCTCGGTGACGGTGCCCGGGTCGGTGTCGCCGTGGACGCGGTCGAGGTACTCCCAGAAGCCGGCGGTCTGCTGGGTTCCGTTGAAGGTCGTGTTGCTGTAGAGGTAGTCGACGTCGTGGTCGCCCAGCATCCGCGTGGCGCGGTACATCACGTCCACCCACAGCAGGCCCTTGAGGTGGCTGAGGCCGAGTGCCTTGGTGGGGGTGACGGTGACCGGCGCGATCAGCACCCGGGGGCGGGGCGCGGTCACCGGCGCCGGCCGTGGACGAGGAAGACGCGCCCGACCCCGGGAAGGTCCCGCGGGGGGACCGGGTCGGGCCAGCGGCCGAAGTCGGCGCCGGGCTCCCCGGGTTGCAGGACCGTCGCCTCTACGCCGTACCCGGCGAAGAGCGCCTCCGGCTCGTCGTGCCCGGAGAGCCACGGGCAGCCCCAGCTCTCGAACACCGCGAGCAGCGGCGCGACGGCGGGTGCGGTGAGGGCGGTGGCGCTCACCAGGTCCGCGGCGACCGTGCTGCCGGGCGCGGTGGCGTCCCGCACCCGGCCCAGCACCTGGCCGACCTGTTCCCGCGTGAGGTAGTAGAGGATTCCTTCGAGCAGCCAGACGGAGGGGCGGCCGGGGTCGTAGCCGGCCTCGGTGAGCGCGGCGACCCAGTCCGGGCCGAGCAGGTCGGCGACGACCCGGTGCCGGGTCGCCCGCGGGGGCGCCGGCTCGGCGCGCAGCACCGACTCCTTGGCCGCCAGGACGTCCGCGCGATCGAGTTCGAAGACGTCGACCGGGCCCGGCCAGGGCAGCCGGTGGGCCCGGGTGTCCATGCCGGCCGCGGCGATCACGACCTGGGGGCGGTCGGCCTCCGCGACGCGGGCGAGCAGGAGGTCGTCGAAGTACCGGGTCCTGATGGCGTTGTAGGCGAACGTGCTCGGTACGGGCTCCGCGGGGCCGGCGCGGTTCGGCTGGGTGACGTCCCCGATCCGGCCGAACAGGTCGGTGCCGAGGACACCGGCCAGCCGGGCGGCGAACGGGTCCCGGAACAACCCGTCCGGGCGCCGGCTCTCCTGGGCCCGCAGTGCCGCCGTGAGGAGGGACGTCCTGGCGACCGCGTCGAGGATTTCCACGCTTGCTCCTTGATGGAGGGGAAGGTGCCGGCCGTCTGTTCTGCCCGGGCCCGGCGGGTGTGGGCGCCCCTTCAGGTGCCCAGCAGCCGGCGCCAGGCCGCGTCGTCGTTCTGGAAGACCCGGTCCTTCACCTGCGCCGGCCGTGTGCCCCGGGCGACCCTGGCCTGCCAGTCGGCGGCGAAGCCGCCGGGCGCCACGCGGTGCAGGACGACAGCACCGAGGCGGGCGCTCGCGCGAGCCGCCCGGTATCCGTCGGACCGCCCGCCGAGCGCGCTGTCCAGGGCCCGGGCGAACGCCTCGGTCTCCTCGTGCGACCAGCGGCCGAACGGCTCCACGGCGAAGGCGTACCGCTGCGGGCCGTCCGCACCGGGCTCCGGCGCGCCCGGCCGCGGGGGGTGCCCGGTCACCCGGCAGGTGGCGTTGCGGATCTCCAGGCCGGTGGCACGCGTCGCGCCGTGCAGGGCGCTCACCACGTGCCCCTCGCGCAGCCGCTCACCGGCGGCGTCGGACAGGGTGCGCCGGCCGGCGTACTCGAGCCGGGGCACGCCCCCGGCCCGGTCCACGACACGCACCACGTCGCCGAGGGCGTACCGGTAGAGGCCGCCGACATGGCTGAGGACGACGTGGTACTCGCCGCCCGTCGCCAGTTCGTCGCAGAGCAGCGTGTCGCTGCCGGGCGACAGTTCCTCGTCGGCGTCGACGAATTCCAGAAGTCCGCCGGTGATCGCGGGCGACCCGGCCGTGGGATGCCGGTCCAGCGCCACGGCGACGAAGCCCTCCGACGCCGCCGCCGGAGCGGGCAGCGCGCTCACCCCGAACCCGAACGCCTCGCGCAGCCGGGGGAGATAGAGGGAGGCCAGTCCGGTGGTCCAGCAGAACAGCACTTCCATGCGCGGCCAGACATGGGCGGGCAGCGGGGCGCCGGTGCGTTCGGCGAGCCGGTCCAGGAGACGGGCGCGCTCCGGGTCGGGGGCGGGACCCGGACGGCCGTCGACCGTGCCGTCGTACACGTCCTTGACCAGGCGCGGCCACCACTGGACCAGTTGGTGGAGCAGCGCGGCCACCACGGCGGGGTTGATGCCGATGACGCAGCGCACGTCGTGCGCCATGGCGGTGCGCAGCCGTACGTATTCGCGCCGCGGATGGTCGGCCGGGTCCACGAACGACGGCAGGGTGCTCCAGGGGGCGCGGCTGCCCGGTTCCGCCGACAGCCGCTCACCGAAGGCCCGCCCGAAGTCGACCTGGCTGGCCCCGAGATGGGGGTGGCCGGAGCGGGTCGCGTCCGCGGCGGGCGCGGGATCGTGCTTGAGGTTGAGCGTGGCGTCGGGCCTGCGGACGGCTTCCGGGTGGTGCTCGACGATGTTCGCCCAGGCCGCGTAGTAGGGCGGGAAGAAGGAGGTCCGCATGAACTCCCGGGTGACCGGTATCCGTTTGCTGTCGCCGGTGCTGCCGCTGCTCTTGAAGAAGACCACGGGGGGATCGGCGCTCAGCACGTTCGGCCGGCCGGCCGCGGCGGCCTCCATCCAGGGGCCGAGGGCCTCGTAGTCGGCGATGGGGACGGCCGCGCGGAAGTCGTCGACATTCCGGCAGCCGGCGAAGCCGTGCCGCCGCCCGAATTCGGTGTCGGCGTTCGCGCTCAGCAGGTGCCGCAGTGCGCCGTCCTGCGCCGCCCGCAGGTCACCGAGCGCCTTTCGCAGCCCGTCCCGCTCGGCCAGCACCCTGTCCCGGTACGCGGCGAACAGTTCTGCTTCCATGTCAGACACCGGCCCGAAGTCCCGTCGCGCGCACGACGGCGTCGACGGCACGGTCGATGCCGGAGCCCGGTTCGAGGGTGGTCACTTCCATGCCCGCCACCTCCGCGTGCAGCAGGTCGCGCAGATCGTCCTGGAACCGGGTGAACGCTTCCTCGGTGGGCGTGTCGCCGTAGTGCTCCATCGGGTTCAGCGCCGCTCCCCGCCCACTGCGCTCCCAGGCGACGGCGGACGGAACGTCGAGGTAGACGACCCGGGCGGGCCGCGGGAACGACCGCCACCAGGAGAACAGCGACGGATTGGCGTACCCGAGCAGGGTGCACTTGGCCATGATCTTCAGGTGGTAGGAGTCCACGATCACCGGGCGTCCGGGCGGTGCGCCGGTCACGCGGTCGCGCATGTGCACCACGGCCAGCTGCATCAGGGTGAGGAGGATGTCCGGCGAGTAGCGTCCGGCCGGTGCCCTCAGCGCCTCGGGCAGCAGTTCCCGGCGGGCCCGGCCGATCAGCGCGTGATCGGTGTCGAGCGGCGCCTGGTCGCAGGTGACCACCGTCCAGCGACCGCTGTCGGCGAGACGCCGCAGCACCGACGACTTGCCCGAGTAGTCCGGGCCGAGCAGAACGGTGAATTCCGGGCCGTCGGCCCGGGGCGGCGCGTACGGCTGCCCGCCGTACGGCATGGGTAAGGTCGGCATCGTCACTTCCTGGTAGCTGGTTCGCGGCCGGCCCGGGCACATGCCGGCCCTGCGCACGGCCGCGGGCGCGCGCGGGCACGGCCGCTCGGGCGGCGGCCGGCCCGGGGCCGGGGCGCGGCCGGTTCTTCGGGTTGTGCCGGTTCCTTCGGCGTGTGCCGGTCCGGGGGGCCCGCCGCCTGATCCGCGGCGGCGGCCGGTGCCTAACTCCCGGTGGGGGACGAACCCATGGGCTCGTAGTACTCGGTGAACAGCCGGCCCACCAACTCGCCGCGGCTGGACACGCCGAGCTTCTCGAAGATCGCCTTGATGTGGTCGCGCACCGTGTGCGGCGACAGGTGCATCTCCTCGGAGATCCCGCTCGTGGACAGGCCGCGCGCCACCCGCCGGGTGACCTCGAGCTCCCGTTCCGACAGCTCGTAGGCCTGCACGACGAGCGGCGTGACGTCGGAGACGGGGGCGCGTTCGATGATCACCGCGGAGGCGCCCGGGCGGCCGTCGGCCCCGCGCAGGCAGGACGCGTGGCACACCAGCCAGCGGCCGGTGCGGGTGCGCATCCTGATCCGCGCGGTGTCCTCGCCGCGCTCCTCGGCGATCGCCCTGGCCCGCATCGCGGTGCCGTGCACCCACAGGGGTACCCGCAGACCGAGCGCGGTGAGCGAGGCGGGACCCTGCGGCATCTCCTCCAGGTAGCGCCGCGCCTCGTCGTTGACCGAGACGAGGGCGCCCTCGGCGTCGAACAGCAGCAGCCCGGTGCCGGTCAGAGCGTCGCTGGAGGGCTCGGGGCGCTGCTTGGCGTACGCCCTGAGCAGGCGGGCGACGGGGGTGCCCAGGTCCGCCATGAACCTGCGCTCCCCGGTGGAGAACTCGGCCCGCCCCTTCTCCCGGAACAGGCTGATGTACCCGTGGGGCCGGCCGTCCACCCGCAGCACGGCCCGCAACTCGTCGTGCACCCCGCGCGGCGCCAGGAAACCCCGGTACAGGGAGCTGCGCTCCGGCTCGCCCCGCGTGGTCTCCCACAGGCTGGCCACCGGCACCGGCGCCAGCGCGAGGTCCCGGAACAGGTTGATCTTCTCCGTGAACAGCTCGTACTGCCAGTAGACGGCGCAGCTGTGATCCTCGATGTTCTCCGCGAAGATCGGCGACGTGATCATGCCGGTCTCCGGGTCGGTGGCCCGCCAGACGGCGGCATCGTACGGAACCGCCCTGCGCAGTTGCGTCGCGAGCGTGCTGAACAGCCTGTGCGGGCTGTCCGCACGTCCGGCGCGCAGGAGGAGTTCGTCGCGACCGAGAGCAGTGGGCATCTCCGGCACTTCCGTTCCGGGGTGGTCTTTCCGGGGTGGTCTGCGGATGAAGAGTCAGCCTTGCCTGTCACAACCTGGTCACCACCGTACGCCACTTGGCGGTTCCGGGGCGGTGACGCCGGCCGGAGCCGACCGTCACCACACGTCGTCCGGGAGGCACTGCGCGTACCGCCGCGGGCCGGTCAGGACGGGCCCGTCCTCGCGGATGCCGCCGGTCGGCAGGCCGGCCGCCTCCGGCAGCCTCGGCATCTCCGGTCCGACGTAGAGCGGGTCGATCCGGACGTGCTCGATGCCCAGTGGCCCGAGCAGCGCCAGGAGCGCGCGCCGGGACAGCCGGATCCACCGCTGGCTGGGTCCCAGCGCGGCGTAGAGCCGTTCCTCGCCGGTGAAGGCGAGGCCGACCCGTTCCCTTCCGGCACCCGGCCGGGCCGTCCGCACGACGGCCACCGCGCCGTCGAGGTCGCCGACCCGCACCGGGACGTACAGGAGCGCGTCCACTACGTCACGTCTCGAGGCAGAACTCGTCGAGCGGGTAGCCGACGTGCCGGTCCTCCGTCGGCAGGAAGCCGAGCACCTTGTCGCCGGGCTTCAGCTCGGTGCTGTTGAGGACCGTGCCGCCCGGGCCGAGCACCCGCACGTGCCAGTCGTCCTGGAGGATCAGATTGACCTCGCGGCCGTCGGTGGAGACCGCGTTCACCGAGATCAGCGGCCTGGTCTCGATCTTGACCCGGCCGACGGTGACGAGCCGGGTGCGGCCCTCGACGTCGGACGCCACGACCTTGCTGCCGGCCTTCAGCTCGCTGAGGTAGTTGGTCCGGCCGTCCTTGGACAGCGTGTACGAGTGGATGGCGCCCGCGTTCACCCGGAACGGGCGGGTCGGCATGTACGGCAGCGGGTGCGTCTCGCTGACGCAGAGGATCATGCCCTTGGAGTGCGAGCCGACCAGGATGCCCTCGTCCTCGCGGAAGTAGGTGCAGGTGTCCACGCAGGCACGCTCGCCCATGCCGACGTGCTCCGTGCCGACGACCTCCAGCTCGGTCAGGGCCAGGTCGGGGGTCTCGGCGTCGACCACGGCCTTCAGAGCGGTGGCGTCGCCGACCTTGCGGGGCGCCATCATCACGCCGTCGGAGCCGTGCTCCAGCACGCCGAAGATGATCTCGGCCTCCTCGACGTCGGCCGCCACCGTGATCAGGCTGCCGTGGGCGGCGGCGGACGCCGCGATGACGATCTCCAGCGGGATCTTGGTCGGGTCGCGGAACAGCAGCAGGCTCCACTGCTCGGTGCGCGCCGACTGACAGGCGTCCTCCAGCGACTTCGCGTCGACGATCTCCACGAACCGGCCGAATTCCAGCCCCGGGTACGCGAGCCGCAGCTCGGCGGGGGTGACTTTGTGGAAGTCGGGGTCGACGATGACCACGGTGGCCTCGCCGAAGTCCTCCGGGAGGGTCTTGCCGCGGGGGAACAGCACCTTGGTGACGGTCGGGGGCAGACCCTCCAGGGATGCCGGGTCCGCCGCGACGATGCCGTCGACCCGCTGGTGCAGCGCCTCCTGGACGATGGCGTCCCGCGCCTCGTCGACGCCTCGGATGTCCAGCCAACTGAGCTTCATGTGCAGGGCTCCTCGTGGTCACTCACTGTGGATGAGGTCGGCCAGCTTCCCGGCCATGACGCCGGGATCGGGCGCCTCGAAAACGTTGCGGCCCATGGCCACGCCCGCGACGCCGGCGCTCAGCGCCTCGCCGACGTGGGCAAGGACCTGGCCCTCGTCGTCGTTGCGCGGACCGCCGACGGTGATGACCGGGACGGGAGAGCGGGCGACGATCTCCTTCATCTCCGTCACCGAGCCGACGTACGGGGCCTTCACCAGGTCCGCGCCGAGATCGGCGGCCAGGGTCACCGCGTGCGCCACCAGCGTGGGGTCGCGCGGATCGCTGATCCTGGGGCCGCGGGGGTACATCATCGCCAGCAGCGGTACGTTCCAGCGGTCGCAGGCCTCGGCGACCACCGCCAGGTCGGACACCTGCTGCTGCTCGCCGTCCGAGCCCAGGTTGACGTGCACGCTCACCGCGTCCGCGCCCAGCCGCAGGCTCTCCTCGACGCCGGCCACCAGGTACTTGGCGTCCGGGTCGGAAGCGTGCACGGTGCTGGCGCTCAGATGGACGATGAGCGAGGTGCCGGCGAACCAGGCGGGATCGACGTGCCGGAGACTGCCCTTGTGCAGGACGATCGCGTCCACCCGGTTGGTGGCCAGCCGGCCCACGAGTGCGTCGAGCCCTTCGCCGCCGGTGATCGGTCCCTGGCTCACCGAATGGTCCATCGGCACGATCAGCAGCCGTTCGGAATGGTGTCGGTAGAGGCGCCGCAGGCGTAGCCGCCTGCCGAACGCGCCGTTGGAGATCATGGGGATTCCTCATTTCTCCGGGCCGGTCTTGGAACAACCCTGAAGAGGGCGGGTATCTTCGGCGTCTCATCCGTATATCGCGGGCGGCGCCTTCCCGATATCGACGGGGAACATCAGCGGTCAAGACTCGTGGGCAACCGGCGAGAAAGGTGTCCACAAAGTGACGACCATGAAGATTGACGGGCACGGCCTGAGCATCGCCCAGACCGTGGCCGCCGCATCCCGCGAAGGTTCGGAATTCGCGGTCTCCGAGGACGCGTTGCGGGCGATGAATGCCTCCCGGAATCTGAAGCTGGAGATCCTCGCGACCGGAAAGCCCATTTACGGGGTGACAACGGGTTTCGGTGACAGCGTCAACCGGCAGATATCACCGGAGAAAACCGCACGACTGCAGAACGAGCTGATCCGCTACCACCTGAACGGAACGGGCCCGCTGGCCTCCGACGAGGTCGTGCGCGCCACCGTGCTGATCCGCGCCAACTGCCTGGCCCGGGGCAACTCCGGCGTCAGCCTCCCCGTCGTGGACCTGCTGCTGGACTTCCTCCGCTACGACATCCTGCCGGCCGTCCCCGAGCGCGGTTCGGTCGGCGCCAGCGGCGACCTGGTCCCGCTCTGCTACCTCGCCAACGCCCTGACGGGCCAGGGCAAGGTGCGCCACCGCGGCGAGACCCGCCAGACCGCGGACGTACTGGCCGAGCTGGGCCTCCAACCGGTGACGCTGGAGGCCAAGGACGGGCTGGCGCTGATCAACGGCACGTCCTTCAGCGCGGCGTTCGCCGTCCTGAACACCGAGGCGGCGGCCGAACTCGCCGACGTCGCCGACATCTGCACCGCGCTGGCCAGCGAGGGGATGCTCGGCAACCGGGGCCACTACGCGCCGTTCATCCACCAGGAGAAGCCGCACAGCGGCCAGGGCGCCAGCGCCGCGTTCATCCACGAGATGCTCGAAGGCTCCTCGCTGGCGATGACGTACGACCAGGTCGTCGACCTGAACGTCCCGCTGGACGGCCGGCACTACCAGAAGCTCGCCCGCAGCATCCAGGACCGCTACTCGCTGCGCTGCGCCCCGCACGTCAACGGCGTGCTGCGGGACATGCTCGACTGGGTCCGCACCTGGATGACCGTGGAGATCAACTCCTCCAGCGACAACCCGCTGTTCGACCCCTCCACGGGCGCCGTGTACAGCGGCGGCAACTTCTACGGCGGGCACGTCGTCACCGCGATGGACTCGCTGAAGACGGCCGTCGCCGGCGTCGCCGACCTGCTCGACCGGCAGCTCGCGCTCCTGGTCGACGAGAAGTTCAACAACGGCCTCACCCCGAACCTGATCGCCCGGGTGGACGACGACGACAGCGAGGCCGGACTGCAGCACGGCTTCAAGGGCATGCAGATCGCGTGCTCGTCGCTCACCGCCGAGGCGCTCAAGAACGCGGGTCCGGCCTCCACGTTCTCCCGCTCCACCGAGGCCCACAACCAGGACAAGGTCAGCATGGCCCCGATCGCCGCCCGCGACGCGCGCAACGTGATCGAACTGACCCGTGAAGTCGCGGCCATCCACCTCCTCGCCGCCTGCCAGGCCGTCGAGCTGCGCGGCGTCGACGAGACGAGCCCGCGCACCAGGGCCGTGCACGCGCGCATCCGCAAGGAGGTCCCCTTCGCCGCCACGGACCGGCAGATGGACGGCGACATCACCGCGGTCGTGGAGATGATCGCCTCCGGCGCCGTCACCGAGGCCGCTCGGGCGGGAGGCACGTCGTGACCGTCGCCCCGAACACCGAAGCGGCCGCCTCCGGTCCGGCGGCCGGCGCGCTGCCCGCCATCGGCGACTGGAAGACCTTCGGCGAACTGCGCGCGCTCCAGCGGAAACGGATCGGGCCGACGCTGCGGCACGCCCTCGACTCGCCGTTCTACGCCGAGCGTCTACGGGCCGGGCAGGAGCTGTCCACCGTCGGCCTCACCGGGAAGTCGGACCTGCGCGACAGCTACCCCTTCGGCATGCTCGCCGTGCCCAGGGAACGCCTGGCCTCCTACCACGAGTCCAGCGGCAGCACCGGCAACCCGACCCCCGCCTACTTCACCGAGGCGGAGTGGACCGACCTGGCCGACCGGTTCCTCCGCAAGACCGTCCCGCTCGGTCCCGAGGACACCATGCTGGTGCGCATCCCGTACGGGCTGGTGCTCGCCGGGCACATGGCCCACTGGGCCGCCATGCGCGGCGGCGCGACCGTGGTCCCCGGCGACTGCCGCTCGCTCGCGGTGCCCTACTCGCGGGTCGTGCGCGTGCTGCGCGACCTGGAGGTGACGCTGACCTGGTCGACGCCGAGCGAGAGCCTGCTGTGGGTCGCCGCGGCCAAGGCCGCCGGCTGCCCCACCGACTCCTTCAAGTCACTGCGGGCGCTGTACGTGGCGGGCGAACCGATGAGCAACGCGCGCCGCCGCCGGATCGAGGAGATCTGGGGCGCCCCGGTCATCGAGGAGTACGGCTGCACCGAGGTCGGCCCCCTGGGCAGCGACTGCCCGTACGGCCGGATGCACTTCTGGGCCGACCGGGTGCTGCCGGAGATCTACGACCCGCAGACCGGGCGGATCACCGCCGAGGGCGCCGGGCAGCTGGTCATCACCCCGCTGTACCGCGAGGCGATGCCGCTGGTGCGCTACAACCTCGAAGACCTGGTGGAACTGCGGTACGAGGACTGCCCCTGCGGGTGGCAGCTGCCCACCGTGCGGGTCATGGGCCGGCTCGGCCAGGGCTACACGGTCGCCGGGCGGCGCCTCGGGACGATCCAGGTGGAGGAGATGGTCTACCGGCTGCCCGCCTCCCACGGTGTGCTGTTCTGGCGGGCCCGGGCCGAACGGGACCGCCTGGTCGTCGAGTTCGAGGCGCCGGGCCCGGACGGCGCGGAGGCCGCCGCGTTGCTCGCCGCGTCCGTCGAGACGGAACTCGGGGTGCCCTGTGCGGCCGACGCGGTGCCCGCGGGCACGCTGGTGCCGACCGCGCTGCTGGCGGAGCAACTGGACGCCATGAAACCGCGCAAACTGTTCGGGCCCGACGAGGACTGGGGGCAAGCCGTTGTCCGGGGTTGAGACATGGTGATCGTGATGGCCTCACAGGCCACGGCATCCGACGTCGCCGCAGTTGTCGCGCGGGTCGAGTCGGCGGGCGGAGAGGCCTTCGTCAGCCGCGGGACGAGCCGCACCGTCGTCGGGCTGGTCGGCGACATCGAACAGTTCGGCACGCTCAGCCTCGGCGCCCTGCGCGGCGTCGCCGAGGTGGTGCGCATCTCCGTGCCGTACAAGCTCATCAGCAGGGAGAGCCACCCGCACCGCTCGGTGGTCCGGGTGGGCGGGGCGGCGATCGGTCCCGGCACGCCGACGCTGATCGCCGGGCCCTGCGCGGTGGAGACGCCGGAGCAGACGCTGCGGGCGGCGCTGATGGCCCGGGCGGCCGGCGCGACCGTCCTGCGGGGCGGTGCCTTCAAGCCCAGGACCTCTCCCTACGCCTTCCAGGGCCTGGGCGAGGCCGGGCTGAAGATCCTCGCGGACGTGCGCGCCGAGACCGGCCTGCCCGTCGTCACCGAGGTGGTCGACGCCCACGACGTCGAACTGGTCGCCTCGTACGCCGACATGCTGCAGATCGGCACCCGCAACGCGCAGAACTACGCGCTGCTGCAGGCCGTCGGCGAGGTGGACAAGCCGGTCATGCTCAAGCGGGGGATGTCCGGGACCATCGAGGAGTGGCTGATGGCCGCCGAGTACGTCGCGCAGCGCGGCAACCTCGACATCGTGCTGTGCGAACGCGGCATCCGGACGTTCGAGACGGCCACCCGCAACACCCTGGACATCTCCGCCGTGCCCATCGTCCAGCGGCTGTCGCACCTTCCCGTCATCGTCGATCCCTCGCACTCGGGCGGGCGGCGCGACCTCGTGCTCCCGCTGACCCGGGCGGCGCTGGCCGTCGGCGCCGACGGGGTCATCGTCGACGTGCACCCCGACCCGGCGACCGCGCTGTGCGACGGGCCCCAGGCGCTCGTCCACGGGGACCTGGAGGAACTCGGCGCGGCGATGCGCGGCGAGCTGCCCGCACGGCACCGGATCCTCGACGGGGCCGCCTCCCTCCCGTGACGGCGACGGCCGCCGGGCCCGGTCCGGCGGCCGATCGCCGCATCCTCCTCAAACGGGGGATGGGCCGCGGCCCCCGCCGTTGGCAGAGTCCTTTCCGTCCCGCCACACAACCGGGTCCGGGAGGACTGAGGATGACGACAGGCAAGAGCATCGAGAAGCCGGCCGCGGCGGAACTCTCCGAACGGCTCCGGGGCCGGGTCCTGCTGCCGGGGGACGACGACTTCGCCCCGGAGCTGGACGGGTTCAACCAGATCACCGAGCACGCTCCGGACCTGATGGCGGTCGTGACGGGAGCCGATGACGTGCGCGAGGCCGTGTCCTTCGCCGCCACCCGCAAGATGCCGGTCGCCGTCCAGGCCACCGGCCACGGCCCGTCCGCCGCGGCGGACGGCGGATTGCTGATCAGCACCCGGAGGATGCGCGGCGTGCGCGTCGACCCGGCCGCGCGCACGGTCCGGGTCGAGGGCGGCACGCAGTGGTTCGAGGTGGTCGAGGCGGCCGCCGAGCACGGCCTCGCCCCGCTCAACGGCTCCTCCCCGCTGACCGGGGTGATCGGCTACACGCTCGGCGGCGGCCTCGGGCTGATGGCCCGCAAGTACGGCTACGCCGCCGACCACGTCACCGCCCTGGAGATCGTCACGGCCGACGGACAGCCGCACCGGGCCACCGCCGACCAGGACACCGACCTCTTCTGGGCCGCGCGCGGCGGCAAGGGCAACTTCGGCGTCGTCACCGCCCTGGAGTTCGGCCTCGTCCCGGTGGAGCGGCTTTACGGCGGCGGGCTGTTCTTCGCCGGCGAGGCCGCTGCGGACGTGCTGCACGCCTGGCGTGAGTGGGCCGCGACCGTGCCGGAGGACCTCACCTCCTCGCTGGCTCTGCTGCGGCTGCCGGACGTCGAGTCGATCCCGCCCTTCCTGCGCGGCCGGCTGACCGTGCACGTCCGGATCGCCTACCTGGGCTCGGCCGAGGACGGGGACAAGCTGGTCGGGCCACTGCGCGCCGCCGGCCCGCTGGTCGTCGACACGCTGGCCGACATGCCGTACACGAGGTGCGGAGAGATCCACAACGACCCCACCGAGCCGATCCCCTACAGCGAGCGGTCGATGATGCTCCGCGAGCTGGACGAGGCGGCCGTGGGCGCGCTGCTGGAGCTGGCCGGACCGGACGCCGACTGCATCGACCTGGCCGTGGAGCTGCGGCAGCTGGGCGGCGCGGTCGGCCGGCCGCCGAAGACGCCCAACGCCGTCGACCACCGGGACGCCGCCTTCGCGCTGTCGACCCTCTCGCTGCCCGACAACCGGCCCCCGCTCGTGGTGGACGGCATGGCGGCGTGGGGCACCGGGCGCCGCTACCTCAACTTCCTGGCCAGTCCCGACGCGGCGGACCTCGCCGAGAGCGGCTACGAACCGGCCACCTTCGCCCGGCTGGCCGAGATCAAGGCCCGGATCGATCCGGACAACCTCTTCCGGTTCAACCACAACATCGCGCCGCGTCCCCGGCAGGTCTGATCTCGCGAAGAGCCGCGCGGCGCGGCCGCGGTACCGCCGGCGCGATATCCCGCCGATACATCCCGTTGCGAGGCTGGACGCGACTCTTACCACTTTTTGATGGTTTGTTCAATCGGAAGGACAGCAGTGAAACGACGTGATGTGATGAAGGGCATGACGGCCGCCGTCGCGGTCGCGGCGGCGCCCGCCGCCGTCATCCACGCGGGCAACACCTGGGCCGCCTCGAACGACGACGCGGCCGTCCCCCGGGCGGCCGGGGAAGAGGCGGGGGACCTGTACACCGAGCAGTACAAGGGCCGCACGATCACCGTGTCGAAGAGCACCGAGAAGGTGCGGATAGACGGCCGGGAACTGCACCTGATGAAGCTGGGCGAGGGCGCGTACCTCAGCTCGATGTGCCACTACCGGTTCGAGGCCACCCCGCTGGCCGCCGGCCGCCAGGCCGTCGACGAGCTGCGGGGGGCGAACCTGCTGCCCTCCGGCGGCCACCACCATGCCTGACCCGGACGCGAGTGAACCGAGAAGGAAAAAACTGATGGTTCCCGTTCGCAAGAACCACCTCAACATGACCCGCGCGGAGCGGCAACGATTCATCCGTGCCCTGCTCCGGGTCAAGGAGACAGGCGTCTACGACGAGCTGGTCCGCATACACATAAAGATCAACTCGGGCGACTACCTGGACAAGGACGGCGGCGTCGGCAAGCGCTGGGGCCACATGAGCCCGGGCCTGTTCCCGTGGCACCGCCAGTACCTGCTGGTCCTGGAGCGGGCGATGCAGCGGTTCGACCCCACCGTCACCATCCCGTACTGGGACTGGACCAAGGACCAGAGTCCCGACTCGCCCCTGTGGGCGGCCGACTTCATGGGCGGCAACGGCCGGCCCGGCGACGGCAGGGTCACGACCGGCCCGTTCGCCCGCTGCAACGGCTGGAAGCTGAATGTCAGCGTCGTCCCGGTCGGCGACGAGCACCCGGCGTTCAACGGCAACTACACCGCGGACGACCGGGACTACCTGGTCCGCGACTTCGGCACCACGAACCCCGTCCTGCCGACGACGAAGGAGCTGGAGGACACCCTCGCCCTGCCGACGTACGACACGCCGCCCTACAACTACACCTCGGGGTACGGCACCGAGACGCAGTCCCTGCGCAACCACCTGGAGGGGTACGCGAAGTTCCCCCACGAGGCCAACCTGGGCAAGCTGCACGGCGCCGGCCACACCTGGGTGGGCGGCCACATGCTGTACATCGGGTCGCCGAACGACCCCATCTTCTTCATGCACCACTCCTTCCTCGACAAGGCCTGGTCGATCTGGCAGAAGCAGCACCCGGACGTGCCTCAGTACCTTCCGGTGGAAGAGCACCCGGACGTGCCCTCGCTGCACACCAAGCTCGCGCCCTGGTACTCGATGACACCGGCCGATTTGCTCGATCACACGAAGTTCTACCGCTACGAATAGGGTTCTTCCATTGGTCCAGGAAACAGCTCGCACGACCGCAGTCCTGTTCCGCTGACGACAGTTGCCATCGACATTCACCTGATGCCGATGGCAACTGCATTGGCGCAACTACGGGTCTTCACGCGCCCGTGCGTCATTTTTTCTCGCACATCATTACCGGGGGTATGGATATGTGCGCCGACCATGTGTTCCACATACTTGGCCCGCTGCTCGTCACGAACAGCGGGGAGCCAATAGAAATAAGCGGTATCCGCAGGCAGAAATTACTCGCCGCGCTGCTTCTGCAGCCCAATCAGATGATCAGCCTCGACCGGCTCGTCGACGTCATGTGGGACGACAAGCCGCCCGCGTCCGCCCACGGACAGATCCGCATCTGCGTCTCCGGGCTCCGCCGCCTGCTCAGGGGCGGCGAGCGCGACAGCGTGATCGAGACGCACCCCTCCTGCTACCGGATCAGCGTCCACGGCGAGGACGCCGTGGACCTGTTCACGTTCGAGCGGCTCGTCTCCCAGGGGCGGGCCATGGTCCGCGACGGCCAGGTGGAGCGCGCCGAGAAACTGCTGAAGTCGGCGCTCGCGCTGTGGCGCGGACCGGTCGCGGCCGGCCTCGACAGCCCGGCGCTGGGCGCGCTCGTCGTCAGGCTGCACGAGAACCGGCTGACCGTGCAGGAGGAGTACTTCGACGTGGCGCTGAAGCTGGGGCACCACCAGCGGATCATCGGCGATCTGACCGGCTTCGTCTCCGAGAACCCCTTCCGGGAGCGCGCCTGCGCCCAACTGATGCTGGCGCTCTACCACTCGGGCCGTCAGGCGGACGCCCTGAAGACCTTCCGCGCCGCCAGGGCACGGTTCTCCGAGGACCTCGGCATCGAGCCGGCGCGGGACCTGCACGTCCTGCACCAGTCGATCCTGGTGGGGCGACTCCCCTCGGCGGGCTCGCCTCCCTCGCACTCGCCGGCGTGCGCCGGCCCTCGCCCGGACGGTCGCCAGGGCCGCCGCCCGGCCGGCGTCGCGCTGCTCTCGCGGACCGCGCCGAACACCGTCACGGCCGACCCGCTGGAGCGACTGCGGCAGGAGAACGACCTGCTCCGCACGGAACGTGACGGGCTCCGCCGGCTCCTGTCCCTCTGGCTGGACCTGAGCGACGTCGACCTGGGCGTCGCGGTCCACTGAACCGGCTCACGGCAGCGCCCCTCCCTCCGCTCCTCGTCGAGGAGCGGAGGGAGGGGCGTGCTGCGTTTCACCTTCGGGGCCTCTGTCCCGGAGGCGTCAGGCCTCCTGCTGCGCCCGGGCGGGCGGGAGCGTCAGGGCGATCAGACCGGCCAGCAGCGGGAGCACCGCGACGAAGGCGAGCGCGCTGGTGAGGTCCATGTGCTCGGAGAGGGCCCCGGCCGCGGCCGAGCCGATGCCGCCGCCGACGAAGAACAGCAGGTTGAGCACGCCCATGGCGCCACCGCGCTGGGCGGGCGCGAGGCGGCTGGAGAGCACGGCGGTGGTGAGCACCTGAGTGGCGGCGAACGTCGCCATGCCCATGGAGGTGCCGATGAGCATGACGACGATGCCGCCGTCGACGATGCCGACGATGCCGAGGAACACCGAGCAGCTGACGGCGGTCCCGGCGAGCAGCAGGCTGCCGCCCTTGCCGACGGTGAGCTTGCTGGCCACGCGGGCGGCCACGGCGCCGACGACCGCGCCCGGGAGCAGCCAGGCGCCGATCTTGAACACGCCCCAGCCGTACTGCACGGTGAGGATCTGCGGCACCGCGTACATCGCGGCGAACAGGCCGGCGTAACCGCCCACGCCGATCATCGCCGAGGTCAGGAAGGTCCGGTCGGTGGCCAGTTCACGCGGGAGGAAGCCGTCGGGCCGCTTGCCGATCCGCACCAGCAGGCCGGCCACCGACACCACGAGGAGCACCGCCAGCCCGATCACCAGCGGGGTGTCGAGGTCGAGGGAGGACGCCTGGATGAGGAGCAGCAGGGACGTCGCGCCGGCGCCCAGCAGGACGCCGCCGGTCACGTCGACGGCCTTGCCGTAGCCGGGGCGGGTGGCCGCGAGCTCCAGGCAGAAGGGCACCAGCAGCAGCGAGAGCGCCGGCAGCACCAGGGTCAGCCGCCAGTCCAGCCAGTCCGTGACCATGCCGCCCATGAGGGTGGCGGTGGAGGAGAACAGCGCCATGGACGCGCCGAAGATGGCGAGGATCTTGGTCCGGTGTTCGGCCGCCGCTCCCGAGGCGAGCGTGAGGGCGCTGGAGGTCATGGCGCCGGAGCCCGCCGCCTGCACGAACCGGCCGGCGATCAAGGTGCCGAAGTCCTGTGCGACCAGGCACAGCACCGCGCCCAGGGCGAGGAACAGGGCCCCTGTGAGGAGGGTGTTGCGAACGCCCCACTTCTCGGAGAGCCGCCCGAAGAACGCGGTGCCCACGCCGAGCGCCAGGGCATGCGCCGTCAGCACCCAGCCGGCGACCGCCGGGCGGACGTCCATCTCCATGGCGACGTCGGGCAGCGCCACGCCCGCGGCGGTCACTCCGAAGATCACGGGGCCGAAGAGGGCTCCGAGCCTGAGCCCGGTCAAGCCCGCACCGGAAGCGGTTTGCGGCGGAGCCTGCACCGCGCTGTTGGTGGTCATCGAGAGTCGTCCCTTCCAGGATTCGTGAGGTGCGCCGAGTCGGCGTCTTCGGGTGATCGGCGGTTGTCACGCGGGGCGTTCGGCAGCCCGCACGCGCGGTGAGATGTTGTGGTTGAACCGGAAGAGGTTCTCCGGGTCGTACCGCGCCTTGATCTCGCCCAGCCGCGCGTAACCGGCGGGCGGGTAACCCCGGTGGGCCGGCCGGGCGGTGCCCGGTCCGCTGAGGAAGTTGAGGTGACTGCGGCCTGTGCCGCGGTGCGCCATGCCGTCCACGACGTGTTCCGGGCGTCCGCCGGGCAGTCCGCGCGTGGTCAGGCAGTACAGGGCGTCGCGGTGGTCGACCGCGCCCGGCACCGCGGCCGGCCGGCCGAGCGCGCCGCCCATGTGCCGTAACTCGACCACGGCGTCCGTGCAGCCGCTTCCCGGACCGGCGAGGCGGAGCAGGTCGTCGACCGCGTCCGGGCCCAGCTCGCGCAGCATGGCGGAGCGTTCGTCGTAGGGGTGGGGGAAGGCCTGGTCGTCGTGGATGTCCGCGAAGCGGGTGTACGGCATCACCCTCAGCGTGTCCGCGAGCGTCGGGGCGACGGCACGCAGGGGCCTGACCAGTCGCTCCCCCTCGTCGCCTGGGCCGAGGTGGGCGACGCGGACGTGCACCACGAGCCCGCCCCGCAGGAAGGGCGGGACCGGCCTCTGGTCGGGCATCCGCAGCAGCGCCAGCGAGGAGGCGGTCTCCTCCGGCACGGACTCCGTCCACGACCGCCAGGCGTGCAGCACCTCGGCGGCACTGTCGCCGGGGAAGAAGAGGCCGCCGCCGTAGAGCCGGGTGACCGGCACGAGCCCGAACTCCAGGGCCGTCACCACGCCGAAGTTCCCCTGGCCGCCGCGCAGCGCCCAGAAGAGGTCCGGGTGCCGCCGCGCGGTGGCGGTGCGGGGGAGTCCGTCGGGGGTGACGATGTCCACCGCGGTGACGTGGTCGGCGGCGAAACCGTACGCGCGGGACAGCAGCGCCAGTCCGCCGCCCAGGGTGTAGCCGACCACCCCCACCAGCGGTGAGGAGCCGCTGAGCGGAGCGAGTCCGTGGACGGCGGCCGCGTCGACGACCTGGTGCCAGCGCGCGCCGGCCCCGGCCCGGGCGACCCGGGTGGCCGGGTCGACGGTCACGCCGGTCATCCGGCGGGTGTTGACGAGCAGCCCGGTTCCCTCGGTGACACGCGAGGGACCGTGGCCGGTCGCCTGGACCGCCGTCGGCAGTCCGGTCTCGGCCGCGAAGGCGACGGCCTTGCGCACCTCCGTGGCGTTCCGTGCGCCGAGGACCATCGCGGGCCGGTGCCGCAGGGCCCGGTTGAACCCGGTGACCTCGGCCGCGTATCCCTCGTCCCCGGGCCCCAGCACCGGACCGGAAAGGCGGCCGGCAAGCCGTTGCGCGGTTGCCGGTCTGTACATGCGTCAGCCCTCCCAGGCGGAGCCGGTCTGTTCGCTGATCACACTTCCAGCGCCGGCTCGGAGGGCCCATCCCTCTATTGAGGGGAAGTGGGCTGCGGCATGTCGCCCATGACACGGAGCATCTCGACCAGCTGCCTCGTCCGCTTCTCGCCCAGCAACTCCTCCACCCGTGCGTGCAGTTGCGCGGCCTCCTCGACCCCCTCGGCCAGACGTCGGCGGCCGGCGTCGGTGAGGGCGACGATGCGGCGCCGGCGGTTCGCCGGGTCCATCTCCTTGGTCACCAGGCCGCGCGCCTCCAGGCGGTCCAGCAGCACGGTGAGCGTGGAGCGGTCGACGGCGGTCAGGGCCCCGAGCGCGGACTGGTCCATGCTGCCGCGGTCGTCCAGGGCGAGCAGCACCGCGAACTGAGGACTGGTCAGGTCGGGCAGCCGCTGCTGCCACAGCGCCGCCCACGCCTGTCCGGCTCGGCGCAGCTGATGCGGCAGCGCGTCTTCCAGTTGTGGCCGCGGCCCAGGGCTTGTGTTCGTCATGCCGACCAGTATATTCAGTACAAGGATATTCCGTACACGGAAGATTGCGGTGGGGGCCAGGATGCGGCTGATCGTGGGAATGACCGGTGCCACCGGCGCGGTGCTGGGGGTTCGACTGCTCACCGAGTTGCAGCGGAACCCGCAGGTGGAGACACATCTGGTGCTCAGCCGCTGGGCACGCGCGACGGTGGAACTGGAGACCGGGCTGAGCGCCCGCGAGGTGACCGCACTGGCCGACGTCACCTACTCGCCCGACGACCAGGGGGCGGCGATCTCCTCCGGCTCGTTCCCCACCGACGGCATGGTGATCATCCCGTGCAGCATGAAGACGCTGGCCGGCATCCGCGCCGGATACGCCGAGGGGCTCATGGGCCGGGCCGCCGACGTGACGCTCAAGGAGCGGCGCCGGATGGTCCTGGTGCCGCGGGAGACGCCGCTCAACGAGATCCATCTGGCGAACATGCTGGAACTCGCCCGCATGGGCGTCTCGATCGTGCCGCCCATGCCCGCCTTCTACAACCGGCCGGAGTCGGTCGGCGACATCGTCGACCACATCGTCATGCGGGTTCTCGACCAGTTCGGTCTCGAGACCGCCGGCGCCCGCCGCTGGGAGGGCTTCCCGCGCCCGCCGGCCGGCCGGGCGGGCCTTGCGGCCGACGTCCCCGCGATACGCCACAACGGTACGCAGCAGAGGAGCGCGCGTTCATGAGCAGGCCTGTGACCGAACCTACGACCGGGTCGGCGACCGAGGTTGCGAGCGGGTCGGCGACCGATCCTGCGGCCGGTCCGTCGACGGCCCCGACGAACGCCCCGTCGACCAGCCCCGCGACCAGCCCGACGACCGGTCCGGCGGCCAGTCCATTGACCGCCTCGACGGCCAGCCTGTCGACGGCCCCGACGGCGGGGTCGTCGAACGCCCCGACGGCAGCCCCGGCGGCAAGTCCATCGACGGCCCCGACGGCCAGCCTGTCGACGGCCCCGATGGCCGGGTCGTCGAACGCCCCGACGGCAGCCCCGGCGGCCAGCCCATCGACCGGCCCGGCGGCCAGTCCATCGACCGCCTCGACGGCCAGCCTGTCGACGGCCCCGACGGCGGGGTCGTCGAACGCCCCGACGAACGCCCCGACGGCAGCCCCGGCGACCAGCCCCGCGGCCAGCCCGTCGACCAGCCCCGCGACCGCCCCGGCGACCAGCCTCGCAACCGCCCCCGCGACCGCCCCGGCGACCAGCCTCGCAACCGCCCCGGCGACCAACCCCGCAACCGCCCCCGCGGCCGCCCCTCGGCCGCTGATCCGGTTCGGTGAGCTGCGTGGTTATCTCGACGCGCTGGAGGCCTTGGGCGACCTGCGTCGGGTCACGCGGCCGGTGAGTGCCGATCTGGAGGCCGCCGCGATCAGCCGCCTGTCCTGCGAACGACAGGCCCCCGCCCCGCTGTTCGAGAACGTGGAGGGCGTCGCGCCGGGCTTCCGGCTGCTCGGGGCGCCCGCCGCGCTCAGTTCCGCCCCCGGCAAGCCGCTGGCCCGGGTCGCCCTGTCCGTCGGCCTGCCCGCCGGGACCACCGCCGCCGAACTGGTCGACCACCTGGCCCGTACCCGCGACGCGAAGCCCGTCCCCCCTCGGCCGGTCGCGCGCGAGGACGCGCCCTGCAAGCAGAACGTGCTGCTGGGCGACGACGCCACCCTCGACCGCTTCCCGGTGCCCCGGGTCCACGAGTTCGACGGCGGCCCCTATGCCAACACCTGGGGCATCATCGTCGCCAGGACACCGGACGGCCGGTGGACCAACTGGTCGATCGCCCGGATCATGCTGATCGACGGCAAGCACATGACCGGCCTGGTGATCCCGGCGCAGCACATCGGCATGATCTGGTCGGAGTGGGTGAAGACCGGCGAGCCGATGCCGTACGCGCTGGTGCAGGGCGGCGACCCGGCCGTCCCGTTCGTCGGAGGCGTTCCGCTGCCGCCGGGGGTCGACGAGGCCGGCTACATCGGCGCGCTGCACGGCGAGCCGGTCGACGTCGTACGGTGCGAGACGGTGGACCTGGACGTGCCCGCGGGCGCGGAGATCGTCATCGAGGGGCACCTGTCCGTCGGCCGCGACGCCCGGGAGGGACCGTTCGGCGAGTTCGCCGGATACGGCTCGACCGAGACGTCGATGCAGCCGGTGTACACGGTCGAGGCCATCACCCACCGCGACGACCCGATCTGGCCGCTGGTGGCCGAAGGGCGGCCGGTGGACGAGTTCCACACCGTGACGGGCGTCGGCCAGGCGGCCGAGGTCCTGGCGGAGCTGCGCGCCGCCGGCCTGCCGGTCACCACAGCCTGGTCACCGCTGCGCGCCGCGTCGCACTGGATGGTGGTCACCGTCCCGCGGGACTGGCGGGAACGGCTGCCCGGCGTCGACTCCAAAGAACTCACGCACCGGATCGGCAAGGTGCTCTCCGAGTCCCACTCGGGCCGCGCCACGGCCGCCACCTTCGTCCTGGACGACGACGTCGACCCGGCCGACGACACCGACCTGCTGTGGGCGCTGGCCACCCGGATCCACCCCCTGGACCGGGCGGAGGCGTGGTACGGCTTCGTCCACCCGCTGCTGAACTGCTACACCCGCGAGGAGCGCGCCGCCCAGTCCGGCCCGATCGTCTTCCACGACGGGCTGCTGCCCGCCCCCGGCGAGGACCGGCTCCCGCACAGTTCCTTCGCCGAGGCGTACCCGGAGCGGATCCGCCACCGGGTCCTCGAGCACTGGGACGACTGACGCCGCCCCGGACCGGACCGGACCGGGCCAAGCCGCGGGCACCACGCCCACCACGCGCATCGCGCCCGCTCTCCGGACAGGCGCGGCCCCGGTCAACGGGACCGGTGCGGCCCTGGTGAAGGGGCCCTTCCTCACATGGATGGAGCACGTGAACACTGAGCAGCAGCACCGAGCGCTCGCGACCCTCTCCCGCCGCGCGGCGTCCTGGCACGAGGGCGGCGTCCGATGAGGACCGCCCTGGTCATAGGAGCCGGCCTGATCGGCACGTCCGCGGCCCTGACGCTCGCCGGACGCGGCGTCACCGTCCATCTGGCCGACACCGACCCGGACCGGGCCCGGACGGCGGCGGCCCTCGGCGCCGGCAGCGACGAGCCGCCCCCCGGCCCCGTGGACCTGGCGCTCGTCGCCGTGCCGCCCGCGCACACCGCCACCGTGCTGGCCGGGGCGATGCGTGCGGGGGTGGCGCGCGGCTACGCCGACGTCGCCGGCGTCAAGGGCGGCCCCCGGCGCGAGCTGGAGGACCTGGGTCTCGCTCTCGGCTCGTACATCGGCACCCATCCCATGGCGGGCAAGGAGAGCTCCGGCCCGCTCGCGGCGAGCGCCGACCTGTTCGAGGGCCGGCCCTGGGTGCTCACCCCGATGCCGGACACCGACACGGAGGTGCTGAACCTCGCCCTGGAGCTGGTCGCGCTCTGCCGCGCCGTACCCGTGATCATGGACGCCGCCGCCCACGACCGGGCCGTCGCCCTCGTCTCGCACACCCCGCAGCTCATCTCCTCGATGGTCGCCGCACGACTGCGGACCGCCGACGAGACAGCGGTGCGACTGTGCGGCCAGGGCATCCGCGACGTCACCCGGATCGCCGCGTCCGACCCGCGGATGTGGACCGAGATCCTCGCGGCCAACCCGGGTCCCGTCGCGGAGGTGCTCGCGGGGGTGGCGGCCGACCTGGAGGAGACCGTCGCGTCGCTGCACGCCCTGCAGTCCGCCGACGAGGCCAAGCGGCGCGGCGGCGCAGCGGGCATAGAGGAGGTCCTGCGCCGGGGCAACGCGGGCCGCGCCAGAGTGCCCGGCAAGCACGGCGAGGCGCCCGCCGCCTACGAGACGGTGGCCGTCCTCATCAGCGACCAGCCGGGCGAACTGGCCCGCATCTTCGCGGACGCCGGCCGCGCGGGTGTCAACATCGAGGACATCCACATCGACCACGCGACCGGCCGCCGGGCAGGCCTGGTCCAACTGATGGTGGGCCCCGCCGCGGCCCCCGCCCTGAGCGCGGCCCTCAGCGAACGCGGCTGGTCGATCCACCGCTGACGACACGAGTCCGGGCAGCACATGACCTGGGGCACCACGTGCTGCTCACTGCGCCCAAGGGGCCCGTGCGCAGCACCTGGTGACGGCTCATCAACTACCACTGGAAGTTTTTACTGACGCGTAACTTCCCCCTTGAACTACTCACTCGTAACTTGACAAGTGAACCAGCATCCCGTGATCCGGATCACAGGGCGTAAGGCCATCGCAACTCCCTTGAGCCGCAAGGAGATCACCCGATGCTGCCCTGGAAGAGACTGCTCAGACCCCTGACCGCGCTGCTGCTGACCGCCGCGGTCGCCGTCGTCCCCGCCACCGCCGCGCAGGCCGCCGAAGCGCCGAGCAGCGGATGGAACGACTACTCCTGCAAGCCGTCCGCCGCCCATCCCCGCCCGGTCGTCCTGGTGCACGGCACCTTCGGCAACTCCGTCGACAACTGGCTGGGCCTCGCGCCCTATCTGACCAAGCGCGGCTACTGCGTCTTCTCGCTCGACTACGGCCAACTGCCGGGCGTGCCGTTCTTCCACGGCCTCGGGCCGATCGACAAGTCGGCGGAGCAACTGGACGGCTTCGTGGACAAGGTGCTCGCCGCGACCGGCGCCGCCGAGGCCGACCTCGTCGGCCATTCGCAGGGCGGCATGATGCCCCGCTACTACCTGCGGTTCCTCGGCGGGGCCGCCGAGGTGAACGCCCTCGTCGGCATCGCGCCGGACAACCACGGCACCACCCTGTCCGGCCTGACGAACCTGCTGCCGTACTTCCCCGGCGCCGAGGACCTGCTGTCCACCGCCACCCCCGCCCTCGCCGACCAGATCGCCGGCTCCCCGTTCCTCACCAAGCTGAACGAGGGCGGCGACACCGTCCCCGGCGTCCGCTACACGGTGATCGCCACCAAGTACGACCAGGTGGTCACGCCCTACCGCAGCCAGTTCCTCGACGGGGCGGACGTACGCAACGTCCTGCTCCAGGAGCTGTGCCCGGTGGACCTGTCCGAGCATCTGGCGATCGGTCTCTTCGACCGGATCGCCTTCCACGAGGTGTCCAACGCCCTCGATCCGGCGCGGGCCCGGCCCACCACCTGCGCGTCGGCGTTCAGTTGAGCCCGCCGGGGGCCTGACCGGCCTGAGCCGCCGGTCAGGCCCCCGGAGTCAGAGGGTCAGCGGCCGTGCCGGCCACCGCCGACGGCACGCCGCCGCACCGACAGGAACAGGGCCGCCGCGCCGACGGCCAGCGCCCCGGCGCCGCCCATCGCGAGGTAGGAGGTGCTGCTGTCGCCGCCGGTCTCGGCGAGGTTCTCCCCGGCACCGGCCGCCCTGGGCCGGTTGGCGACGGCCTCCGGGGCCGCCTCGGTGGGTGCGGCGGTGGGTGCCGCGGTGGTCTCCGCGACCGGCTCGGCCGAGGTGCCGGCGTCCTGGTCGCCGTGGCCGTGGTGCTCGATCGTCGACTCGTCGGCGCCGTCCTCGATCTGCTCCTCGGAGGGCGCGGAGGCGGTGGGCGCGGCGGGGGTCTCCTCCTCCGTCGTACCGCTGCCGCCGCTCGTGGCGCCGAAGGTGACGTCCGAGCAGGAGTAGAACGCCTCCGGGCTGTCCGAGCGCTGCCACACCGCGTACAGGACCTGCTTACCGGAACGGTTCGGCAGGGTGCCGGAGAAGGTGTAGAAGCCGCCGGACGCGGCCGGGTCGGTGACCGTCGCCACCGGGTTCTTCAGGTCCAGGTCGTCCCAGGCCAGCGGCTGGGCGGGGTCGTAGCCCTCCTTGGTGATGTACACGTTGAAGGTGCCCTTGTGCGGGGCGGTCACGCGGTACTTGAAGGTGTACGACCCGCTGCGCACGCCGGTGGCCGGCCAGTCGGCCCGGGCCAGGTCCAGGCCCTTGAACGTGTCGTTGCCCGCGCTGCACAGCTCGCCGTCGGCGATCAGCTCCTGGTGCCGGCCGCCGGCGTCGCCGATCCGGACGCCGTTCCAGTCGTAGAGCGCCTGGGTCCCCCCGGCCGCGACGGCCGCCTTGCACGCCGCGGACCTCGGGCTCTCCGGGCCCTCCGCGTAGCACTGCGACACCCGGCTGACCGGGTCGCCCATCGAACCGTGCGCGGCGGCGGGCGCGGCGGCCAGCGCGGTCAGTGCGAGCGGCGCGACGCCGACCACGGCGACGGAGGCAGCGGTGGCGACCCTGCGGCGTGCGGGCATGAGGAACTCCTGGGGAACGGTCGTCGGTTGCTGAGGCGGAACCCGTGGGGGCGATCAGCAAGCTAGCCCGAGAAAACCGCGAAATCGCCTGCTGGAGGCGGGTGACGGAGATCCTTATGGTCCCTTTAAGGGAGTGCTGAGACTGCGCTCAGGTAGGTACGGTGCGGGCCATGCCAGACGATGAGATCCGACCCGCGAACGCCGCCGACGTGGCGGCCGTGAAAAGCGTGACCGACGCCGCCTACCACCCCTACATCGAGCGGATCGGCCAGGTGCCGCAGCCCATGGAGCGGGACCACGCGGCGAGCGTGGCCGCGGGGCAGGTGTTCGTGACGGGGGACCCCGTGATCGGCCTCGTGGTGGTCGAGGAGCGCGCGGACCATCTGTACGTCGACAGCATCGCCGTCCATCCCGACGCCCGGGGGACGGGCGTGGGACGACGGCTGCTGGAGTTCGTGGACGCACGCGCGCGCGTGCGAGGGCTGCCCGAGATCAGGCTCTACACCAACGCCAAGATGTGGGAGAACCAGAAGATCTATCCGAAGTTCGGCTACGAGACGGTCGAGCGCCGGGTGGAAGGCGGCTACGACCGTTTCCATTACCGCAAGCGGCTGGGGTGAAGGCCCGGTCAGCCGTCCGGCCACCATGTGCGCGCGATGTCCTTGCGGACCTCGGGTCTGCCCGCGGGACGATCCTCGGCCTCCTCGCCGGCCACCCGGCGCGAGTCCGTCTTTTTCAGGGGCTTCTGCACGGTGATGCGGCGCATGGCTGCCTCCTTCAGTGCCTACCGTGTTCCGCGTTCTCACGGAGGTAGACCCTTTTGGCGAGGGTTCCTCATCGACGGCGTTCTGTCAGTGGCCGTTCTCACCATTCGACTGCGTTTCAACTGTCAGTGGCGGGTGTCATCCCTATCTGGCCGCAGCACACAGTGACGACACGACAACGGTGCGTACTGATTGGGGTGCTGGGGTGCTGCGGCACCGGCAGCCTGTCGCTGCTCGCTGCCGAGCAGGGGCACCGCTGCTGTGGGGGAGGGCCGTGGACGACGAGCGGTACGCGGTGGTGGCGCTGCCCTGAGGCTCAGGCCAGCAGGGACTCGAAGCCGCCCTCCAGGGCCAGCTTCTCCAGGGTGTCCAGGGCGGCGACGGCCGCCGCCGCGGCCTGCGGATCGCGCTCGGTGAGGCCGCTCTCCTCGAACTCGTCCTCGTCCAGCCGCCGTACGTCCGTGCCGTCCGCCGAGCGCCACAGGTCCAGGTCGAGGTCCTCCACGGTCAGCTGCGTGCCCGAGAGTGTCGCGGGGCGCGTGATGTCGCAGTACCAACCCTTGAGGGTGCCGTGCGGGCCGCGTACCTCCATCACCGCGTACCAGCGGTCCCGCCAGTAGTACTCGGTGAAGACGTCACCCGGCTCGAAGCGCACGAACCCGAAGTCGCGGACCTGGGCGCCCGCGAAGTCCGCCCGCACGACGACCCGGGTGCCGTCGTCCTGGAGCAGTTCGGCGGGGTAACGGATCTTCTCCCGGCCGCCCTTGACCAGGACCACGTCCACCAGGGTCCCCGGCTCAGCCGAGTTCGCGGACATAGCGCACCTCCGTCGCGCAGACCTCGTATCCGAACCACCGGTTGATCGCGAGCATCGGCTCGTTGCCGGTGTCGTTGCCGGTGAAAGCCTCCGTGTACCCGGCCGCGCGCGCCCGGTGCAGGGAGTCGTTCTTGGCCAGCTTGGCCAGGCCCCGGCCGCGGAAGGCGCGGGCCGTGCCGGTCATGCCGGTGCTGTACCGGGTGCCGCCGTCCGTGCGGGCGGCGGTGAAGGCGGCGGGCACCCCGTCCACGAGGGCGATCGTGGTCAGCTCCAGGCTGGTCAGCGGGTGCTGCCAGGTCTCCCGCAGCCAGGACTCGTAGTCCGTGAGCTCCGCGGCGCCGGCCTCGCTGGGTTCGTCCGCCGTCGTCTCCGCGTCCAGCTCGAACACCGGGCGCGGATTGTCCGCGAAGTCGGAGGCGGGGCGCAGCTCGACCCCCGGCGGCGGGGGCTGCAGCGGCGGCAGCTTGCCGTTCGCCAGGTCCAGCCGCAGGAAGTGCGCGGACCGGCTCGCCCGGTAGCCGTGCGCCTCGGCGAAGGCGCGGTTGCCCGGCGCGTCCAGGACCCACGCCAGCAGCCGGGTCGCGCCCAGCGCCGCGAGGTACTCCTCGGCGGTGCGCACCAGCAGCGTGCCCGCGCCGCGGTGGGTGCGCTCGGGGTCGACGTACACATTGACGAACGCCTGGTTCGGCTCCGCGCTCTCGTGCAGCAGGCCGACCTGCGCGCTGCCGATGATCTCGCCGTCCTCCTCGGCGACGAGCGGCCGGTAGCGGGCATCGGGATGGAGGTGGGCCAGATCGTGGGCGAGGGAGTCCGCGGTGACGAGGTAGAAGGGCAGGGCCCGGTGCCGGACGCCGGCGAAACCCTCCAGATCAGCTCGGACTCCGGGTCTGATCTCGCGCACGATGACAGTCATGGGGTCGCACGTTACGGGCGGTCCGCACCCGCGTGCCTCTCATTTTCCCGCGGGTACGGAACAATCGGTCCCGTGACCTTGAAGATCCACATCGATGACAGCGCGCCGCCGTACGAGCAGGTGCGGGCGCAGATCTCCGAGCAGGCGCGGACCGGGGTGCTGCCGGTGGGGTACCGGCTGCCGACGGTCCGGGGACTCGCGGAGTCACTGGGGCTCGCCGCGAACACGGTCGCCAAGGCGTACCGGGCGCTTGAGACGGACGGCGTGATCGAGACCCGGGGTCGCAACGGAACCTTCGTGGCCGCGGCCGGCTCCGCCGCGGAACGGGAGGCGGCGGCGGCCGCCCAGGCGTACGCGGAGCGGGTGCGGCGGCTGGGCCTGGCCGAGGGGGCCGCCCTGGATGCCGTACGGGACGCGCTGCGGGCGGTGTACGAGGAGTGACTAGGGAGCGGGCACCCGGTCGGGCGTGCGGGTCACCGTCAGCCCGGCCTTGGCCGCCAGCCGGGCGAACACCGCCGCGTCCCGCACCGCCGCCCCTCCGGGGTCGTTGTTGAAGTACGCGTACACGTCCCGGCTGTCCGGCCAGGTGTCCGCGATCCGGGCCGCCCACGTCGCCAGCGACTGCCGGCCGTAGCGCGGCCACGGCTGGGCCCGGCCCTGGTGGAAGCGGACGTAACCCCAGTCCGTGGTGCGCCACAGCGGGGTGACCGGGCGGGCCTGGATGTCCGCCCAGCACAGGGCCGCGCCCCGCGCCTGCAGGACCTCGCGCACCGACCGGGTCCACCACGAGTCGTGCCGCGGTTCCACCGCCACCCGGGTACCGGCCGGGAAGCAGGCGAGGCACGCGTCCAGCAGGCCCGGGTCCGCGCGCAGGGTCGGGGGGAGCTGGAGCAGCACCGGCCCCAGCCGGTCGCCCAGCCCCTGCGCGTGCGTCATCAGGCGGTCCACCGGCTCCTGAGGCTCCCGCAGCCGCTTGATGTGCGTCAGATAGCGGCTCGCCTTCACCGCCACCACGAAGTCCCCGGGCACCCGCTCCCGCCACGCCTCGAAGGTCTCCCGCGACGGCAGCCGGTAGAACGCGTTGTTGAGCTCGACCGTCGTGAAGTGGGCCGTGTACTCCTCCAGCCAGCGCCGCACGGGACAGCCCGACGGGTACAGCACGTCCCGCCAGTCCTTGTACTGCCACCCCGACGTGCCGACGTAGACGGTCATACCTTCATGAAAGCACTACAGGTACAGGCCCGCGTCCGCCCCGGGCCGCGGCTCCGGGAGCGACGTCGGGGACGTGCCCCGGCGCAGCGCGTACAGCTCCGCGAGGGTGGCGCCCTCCCGGCCCACGCCCTCCTCGGTGCCCAGCCAGCCCACCGCCTCCGACCGGGTCAGCGGGCCGACCTCGATCCGGGCCAGACAGCGGCCGGGGCGGACCACGGCCGGGTGGAGGCGCTCCAGGTCCTCGTTGGTGGTGACGCCGACCAGGACGTTGCGGCCCTGGCCGAGCAGTCCGTCGGTGAGGTTCAGCAGCCGGGACAGCGCCTGGCCCGCCGTGTGCTTGGCCTCGCCGCGGATCAGCTCGTCGCAGTCCTCCAGGAGCAGCAGCCGCCAGCGCCCCTTGCCGGTGCCGTCCTCCTCGCCGATCGCGATGTCCATCAGATAGCCGACGTCGCCGAACAGCCGCTCCGGGTCCAGTACGCAGTCCACCTGGCACCAGTCGCGCCAGGACCGGGCGAGGGTGCGCAGCGCGGACGTCTTGCCGGTGCCCGGCGGGCCGTGCAGCAGGAGCAGCCGGCCGGCGATGTCCTCCGGGGTCGTCTTCATCAGGCGGTCCATCGCGTCCGCCACCGGCGCCGTGTAGTTGGCGCGGACCTCCTCCCAGGTGCCGGCCGAGATCTGGCGGGTCGTGCGGTGCGGGCCGCGCCTGGGGGAGACGTACCAGAAGCCCATCGTCACGTTCTCCGGCTGGGGTTCGGGCTCGTCCGCCGCGCCGTCGGTGGCCTGGCCGAGGACCTTCTCCGCGAGTTCCGCGCTGGTCGCGGTGACCGTGACATCGGCGCCGCGGTTCCAGCGGGAGACCAGCACCGTCCAGCCGTCGCCCTCGGCGAGGGTCGCGCTGCGGTCGTCGTCGCGGGCGGCCCGCAGCACCCGGGCGCCGGGCGGCATCAGGGTCGCGCCGGACCGGACGCGGTCGATGTTCGCCGCGTGCGAGTAAGGCTGCTCGCCCGTCGCGAAGCGGCCGAGGAACAGCGCGTCGACGACGTCGGACGGGGAGTCGCTGTCGTCGACGTTGAGCCGGATCGGCAGAGCGTCGTGTGGGTTCGCAGACATGCCGTCATGATCCGGCACGAACGCTCCTCGCGCACCGGAATTGCCCCGGACGCCCTCCCCGGACACGGCCGCCGAACTGTTCTCCGCAGAAGCCTGCCCTCGCGCCCGTCACCCCCGTACCGTTGCCCTCGATGGGACGACATGGGTGGAATTCGGGGGCACGGCGGTGGCGGCTCACCGCGCTGCTCGGTGTGGGGGTGGCCGCTCTGGCCCTGGTGGTGACCCTGTTCAACACGCTGCCCGGAGGCGGCGCGAGCACCGAGGGCACCACACGCGACGGCGACAAGGTGCACGGCACCCCGACCGCCCCGCCGGACGGCACCGGCCCGGAGGTGGGCTGGGGGTTCACCCACACCCAGTTCAGCGCCGACGAGGGCGACGCGGCGGCCGTGCGGCGGGTCGAGCAGCGGCTCCCCGAGGGAATGCCGCAGATCCAGCACATCATGGGCTGGGGCGCCGACAACCCCGAGCCGGTGAAGGGGCGTTACGACTTCGAGGCGATGGACCGCCGGATCGACTTCGTCCGCGCCTCCGGCGGCACCCCCGTGGTCACCCTGTGCTGCGCCCCGGACTGGATGAAGGGCGGCGAGGCCGGTGTCGACAGCACCGACTGGAGTCAGGCCGCCCTGGAGACCGCGCCCGAGCCCGAGCACTTCGACGACTTCGCCGCGCTCGCGGCGACCGTCGCCAAACGCTACCCGGACGTACGGCACTTCATCGTCTGGAACGAGTTCAAGGGCTTCTGGAACGACGCCGAGGCCCGCTGGGACCACGAGGGCTACACCGAGCTGTACAACCTGGTCCACCGGGCGCTGAAGAAGGTCAACCCGGAGATCATGGTCGGCGGGCCGTATCTGGTGATGGACAGCCTCGATCCCCGCGAGGAGCACGCCTCCCCGAGCTTCAGGGGGAGTTGGGGTGCGATGGACCGACGGGTCCTCGACGCCTTCTCCTACTGGAACGAGCACAAGGCGGGCGCGGACTTCGTCGTCGTGGACGGCTCCAGCTACACCCGGGACGACGAGCTGCTGCCCGACGAGTTCGCGGCGACCGACAAGTTCACGGCCGTCGGGGAGTGGGTGCGCCGGCAGACCGGTGACGAACTGCCGCTGTGGTGGGCGGAGTACTACGTCGAACCCGCCGACGGCGACGACAACCGGCACGACTGGTCCGAGGCCCGGCGCGCCGCCGTCCACGCCGCCGGACTGATCGCCATGGCCGAGGGTGGCGCCACCTCCGGCTTCTACTGGAACCCGGAGGCCGAACGGGGCACCGACTGCCCCGGCTGCCTGTGGACGCCCACCAGCGGCGCGGACGGAGGGCGGAAACTGCCCCTGTACGACCTGCTGGCCCGGTTCGCCGAGGAGTTCCCGCCGGGCACGGAGTACGCGGACCTCGGCGCCGGCCCGCACGCCAGGGTGCTGGCCACCGAGCGGACCGCCCTCGTCGTCAACCCCCTCGACCGGTCCGTGCGAGTGACCGTCGACGGCAAACGCATCACGTTGCAGGCCTACGAGGTCAGGTGGCTCGACCGAGCCACCTGAGCCCCTACTCGATGGTCAGGAACCGCTGCACCAGCGAGGCCAGCAGCACCGCCAGCAGCGGCAGCGAGAACCAGAAACTGCCCTGCAGCCAGCGCAGTTGGCGCACGCTCGGCCGCACCGCGACCCGGACCAGCTCGCGCGTCGCCAGCAGCACGATCAGCGCGAGCGCCGCCAGCGCCCCGACCACCGACCAGGGCGTCCACGTCACCAGCGGTCCGGCCGGCCCGGGATCGGCCTCGGGAACCTCGCCCGCGGGCTGCTTGCGCAGCGCGTACATGGTCACGTCCTCGTTGGCGAAGACCTTCTTCAGCTCCTGGCGCCGGTCCAGGTTCTGCAGCAGCCGCGGCTCCCAGCTCTCCGAGTAGCCGACGTCCATCCGCAGATAGGTGACCTGACCGCGGTTGATCATCAGATACGAGTGGGGGCCCGCGTCCTTCAGCGCCTTGACCAGGCCCGACACCAGCACCGGGTCGACCGGCGCGAGCGTCGGCAGGTACTCGACCTTCTCCATGTCCCGGGCGCCCCACGGCATCGACGGCGTCACGACGTTGACGGGGTCGTTGCTCAGCCACAGCAGCCGCACACTCGGGTCGTCATGGGCGTAGACGTACTCCATGGCCGCGACCTCGCCCGGCCGGACCCGCTCGAACGGCTCGTTGCCCCAGCGGGCCACCAGGAAGCCGCCCATGAGCACCAGGCCCGCCAGGAACGCGGCCAGCGGAGCGAGGCTCACCCGGTCCTTGTCGCGCTCCTCGGCGGTGACGCCGGTGCGCGGGAACAGGGCGAGCCCGGTCAGCAGGGCCGCGCCGGGCAGCGCGAACATGAACACGCGCAGCGCCATCTCGCCGCCGTAGCTCTGCATGCCGAAGCCGAGGAACGGGACGAAGGTGAGGACCAGCAGGGAACGCTCGCGGTACTTGTGGTCACGGCGGCGCCACCAGCCCCAGCAGGCCATGGCCATCACCGAGCCGGCCAGCAGCACCCGCGTGTACAGCACCAGTTTGTGGGTGGAGCTGCCGCCCTCGATCCGGCCGGAGACCGACGAGGACACGTTGGAGCCGACGCCGCCGACCCCGCCGAAGAGTTCGTCGAAGTGTCCCGACCAGTACGGCTCGGCCATGAAGCCGGTCCAGGACACCACCATCACCCCGAACAGCACCGGCAGGCCGCGCAGTTCGCTGCGGCCGACCAGCACCAGGACCGTCAGCACACCGAGCATCACGAACGGTGTCAGCTGGTGGGCCGGCACACTCACCGTGAACAGCCCCATGACGACCAGCAGCAGCACCGCCCGCTGCCGCCGGTCCGTCGGCTCGACCTCCAGCTCGCCCGGCCGCACCTTCGTCCAGATCACCCGCGGCGTGCGGAACCACACCAGCAGGATCGCCGCGAACACCAGGTAGAGGAGATAGGTGAAGCCCTGCGGTGAGAAGTAGTCCTGGCCCACCCAGCCGCTCAGCACGAACACCCAGATGCCGGTCCAGCGCGCCCGCCAGCTCGCCCGCAGGGAGCGGGTCAGCAGGAACACCGGGACCAGGTACAGCAGTTGCATGGTCAGCGGCCACCAGCGGATGACCTCGGTGAGGTCCGAGACCCCGCAGGACTGCGCCACGAACGCGGCGACCGCGAAGAACCCGGGCCAGCTCCAGCGCGCGTCCAGATCCGGTACGGCGGACCCGGTGCGGTCGATGTGGTCGAGGAAGCCCAGGTGCTGCCAGGCCGTGGCGAACCGCGGCTCGGTCTCGATCAGTGCGGGCAGGGCGTGCAGCGAGACGACGGTCGCCAGCAGGGTGACCAGCAGCAGGGCCCGGTGCTCACGGCCGAGCCAGAGCAGCGACGCGAAGACCGTGACCAGCAGCCCGGCGCCGACCAGCGTCGGCAGGGGCAGCACGGAGACCAGCCCGAGCCCGCCCATCTCGTCCAGGTTGGCCTCGCCCAGTCGCAGCGCGGGCACCCAGTACAGCAGCAGCGCGGCCGTCAGCAGGCAGCCGAGGACGACACCCTTGCGGGTGGGCAGCAGCCGTGAACCCGCGGGCTCCTCGGGCTGCTCCTCCCGTACCCGCTCCGGCACTTCCGGTACGACCGCCTTCTCCTCCGTCTCGAACGGCGCGTCCACCTCCGGCAGCGGTTTCTCCACCGGCGCCGCGACCGCCCACGTGGGCCGACGCACCGCGGGCAGCCCCATGGGCGGGGTGCCGGGCCCCGGGCGGACGTCGGGGCGGCGGTCCAGGTGGTCGAAGTCGACGTGTATGCCGAGCGCGAGCGTGTCGCTGTCCAGCGCCCAGGCAGCGCCTCGCCTGGCCGGCTCGCGCGCCTCCGGAGCGTCGTGGCCGCCGTCGGGCGCGGCGCTCCCGGGGGCGTCGGCCGGGGCGGTCAGGAGCGTGCGGTACAGCTTGGGCGCCGCGATGGCCACGATCACCGCCAGCGCGCAGATCTCCGCGACCCCCGCACCGGTCAGCCCCATCCGGGGCAGCAGCACCAGGGTCAGCCCGAGCACCAGCGCGCACAGCAGGCCCTGGAGCCAGGCCAGTCCCGCGGTGCGGCTCTGCGCGCGCAGCACCGCGAAGTACGTCTCCATCACGACCCGCAGCAGCCCGCCGAGGGCGAACCAGCGCAGCAGCGGGGTCGCCGCGTCCGCGTACCCCGAGCCGAACACGCCGAGGATCCACGGCGCCCCGAAGAACAGGACCGCCGCCACCGGGATCATGATCTTCGCCATGCGCTTGAGCGCGGCCCGCGTGTTGGCGGCGAGCCGGCCCGGGTCGTGCGAGCCCTCGACGGTGAGAGAGGCGCCCATGTTGATGGCGAGCAGATTGACCGTGCCGCCGATGGTCGCGGTGATGTAGAAGTACGCGTTGTCCTCGGAGCTGACCTGCGCGGCCACGATCACGGGGATCAGATAGACCACGGCCAGCGAGAACAGCGAGCCGGTGTAGTCGCCCGCGAGGAACCTGCCGATCTCCGGCAGCGAGGGCGGCTCGGCGTGCTCCTCGGTGGACCTCACGTGCCGGGGCACCAGCCGCCGGAACACCAGCCAGCCCAGGGGCAGCACCGAGATCGCGATGGCCGCGACCCAGGAGACGAACACCCCGGTCGTCGGAACGGCCGCCGCGAAGGCGATCAGCAGGCCCAGCTTCACCGCCGAGAACGCGGTGTTGCCCACCGGCACCCACAGCGCGCTGCGCAGCCCGGTCAGCACCCCGTCCTGGAGGGTCAGCAGATTCCACGCGACGACGGCCGCGATGAACCCGAGCCCGTTGACCGGCCCGTCCAGGAACCGGTACGACGGCCCCCACCGGTCCAGCGTGATCAGGAAGACGCCCGCCGCCAGCGCCACGATCACCGAACTGCCCGCGTACGTACGGAAGATCAGCCGCCCGGTGGCCCGGCCCGCAACCGGGATGAACCGGGCCAGCGCACCGGTCAGGGTCACCGCGGTCAGGCCCGCGAGGAACTTCATCGCGGCGATCGCGGCCGAACCCTGGCCGACCGCCGACTCGGAGTAGTAGCGGGCCGCGGCCAGCCAGAAGCCGAGACCGAGCACCGCGGAGATGCCGGTGTTGAGCATCAGGGCGTAGGCGTTGCGGAACAGCTGGCTGCCGCGCCCCGACGGCTCGGGCGGCTCGGTCCCGGACTGCGGGGTCTCGGTCGTGGTCGTCGTGTCAGACACGTGAACGGATGGCCTTCCGGCGGACCTGGCGGGCTCTGCGGACCAGGGCGTACCCCTTGGTCAGGGCGAGGTCCCGGGCGAACGTACGGGTGATCGCGCGGCCCTCGACCAGCCGCTGGAACTCCTCGGCGCCCGTGCCGCGCCGCACGGTGACCCGGCGCAGCGCGTACGGTCCCTGCCGGCGCCGGGCGAGGCCGTTGCCCACGGCGAGCGCCTGGGCGTATCCCGTCTCGCGCACCGCCTCGCGCACCCGGCGGCTGGAGTAGCCGTACGGGTAGGCGAACGAGGCGGGGACCGCGCCGAGCCGGTCCGAGACGATCTCCTTGCACAGGATCAGCTCCCGGCGCAGCGCGTCGTCCGGGAGCTGGTCGAGCTGCGGGTGGGTGTGGCTGTGGCCGCCTATCTCGACCCCGGCGGCGGCCAGGTCCCGGACCTGGTCCCAGTCGAGCATGGTGTCCGGGGCGCCGCCGGTGCCGGACGGGCCGCGCAGCCAGCCGGTGCAGACGAACAGGGTGGCCGGGAAGCCGTGCCCGGCGAGCACGGGCAGGGCGTGCCGGTGCACGCCCTCGTAGCCGTCGTCGAAGGTGATGAGCACGGGCCGGGCGGGCAGCGGGCGCCCGTCGCGCCAACAGGACGCCAGCTCGGCCGTGCTGACCGGGGCGAGACCCAGTCCCGCGACGACCGCCATCTGCTCGGCGAACGCCTCGGGCGTCACCGACAGCGTGCGGGCGGCGTCGCTCGGCTCGGCCGACACGGCGTGGTACATGAGGATCGGAACAGCCTGCTCACCCATCCCCGCCCCCTCGGTCGTCGCCGATCGCCGCCACCGAGTACGTCACCGCACCCCGGCGCGCCCGCACGCTCCCGACGACATACCCACCGGCCGCGGTGAGCACCCCGGCGACGATCGCGCCCGCCCGGCCCGCACCCCCCGGCCGGGCCAGCACGGCGTCCCGCAGCCCGCGGACCACCCCGGCCGGCAGCACCCGGGTGGTGTACCGGCGCTCGGACTCAAGCCCCTTGTCCGCGCCGACACTCCGGGCCACCAGCGCCTTCGACAGACCCTCGGCATAGGTGCGGGTGCGGAAGTACCCGAAGTGCTCGCGCGCCTCGGGCACCCGGTGGTGGATCACCGCGCGGTCGTCGATCAGCAGTACGGCGTCGGGCCTGGCCCGGCTGAGCCGGATGCACAGCTCCGTCTCCTCGCAGCCCAGCGGCCGCTTGTCGCCGTCGCGCCCGATACCGGTGGCGAAACCGCCCGCCACGTCGAACGCCGTGCGCCGGAAGGAGGCGTTGCCGCCGAGGACGTTGCGGACCCGGACCCGGCCGGGCGGCAGGCCGCGGTAGGTGCAGCCGACCACCCAGTCGAACTCCTCGGGGATCCAGGCCGGGCGGCGGCCCGAGGCCCAGATCGGCTCGGTGCGTCCGCCGACCGCCATGACCCGCGGGTCGGTATAGGAGGCGGCGAAGTGCCGGAGCCAGTCCCGCTCGGCCACGGCGTCGTCGTCGAGGAAGGCGATCACCTCGCCGTAGGAGGCGGCGATACCGGTGTTGCGGCCGGCGGACAGGCCGCGGGGACCCGCGTTGGCGAGCACCCGCACGTCCGTGGCCTCCTTGTACTCCTGGGCCAGGCGCTCGTGCAGGAGGTCGTTGTGGTCGACGACCAGTAGCGTCTCCAGCGCCGGGCGGGACTGCGCCCGCACCGAGGCGACCGCCGCGAGGATGTCCTCCCAGCGGTCCTCGGTGTAGACGCAGATCACGACGGAGATGCCGGGACCGCTCAAGACACCTCTCCCCGGACCGAGTCGAGCAGCACGGAGCGCTCGGTGCGGCGGCGCAGGGCCCGCCGGTTGGAGCGCTCCCTGAGGATCACGTTGAGCACCCGGAACCCGTCCCGCACCGCGCGCAGATTGCTGGTGCCGTGGATGCGGAGGTACTCGTGGCTGGGTATCTCCTGCACCCGCAGACCCGCCTTGACCACCCGTATGTTCATCAGGGTCTCCACCTCGAAGCCGGTGCAGTCGAGGTCGATCTTGTCCAGGCAGTGCCGCCAGAAGGCGTTGTAGCCGTAGCACAGGTCGGTGTAGCGGGCGCCGAACTTGCGGTTGACGATCGTGCACAGCGCCCAGTTGCCGAGCTTGCGGATGAAGGTCATGTCGTCGGTGCCGCCGCCGTTGGCGAAGCGGGACCCCTTGGCGAAGTCGGCGCCCGAGACCAGCGCGGAGACGTAGCTGACGATTTCCTGCCCGTCGGCGGAGCCGTCCGCGTCGACCATCACGATGATGTCGCCGGAGCACGCCTCGAACCCGGTGATCAGGGCATCCCCCTTGCCCTTGCCCCGCTGCTCCACGACCTTGACGTCCGGCCACAGTTCGCGGGCCACCTCGACGGTGCCGTCGGTGGAGTTGCCGTCGACCAGCACCACTTCGTGGATCCAGTCCGGCAGGGTCTTGAAGACGTACGGAAGGTTCTCCGCCTCGTTCATGGCCGGGATCACCACGCTCACCGGCGGCGCTATCGCCAGATGCGAGGAGACGGGCCGGTAGGTCCGTGCCGTGCGGTACTCGTAGGTGTCACCCGTGGTGGCCGGGCGCAGAACTGAGCTCATGAGTCTGATCCCTCTCGTCCGGTGGGCCGCCCGCCCCTGGGGCGGCCCGGCTGTGTGTCCGGTTCGAAAGGGGGGTTATTACTGGCATAGCTCGTCGGCTCCCGCGAAGCGGCAGCCGATTGCGCGGCACGCCTCGGTCACCCGTACTCGAAGTACGCCGACCGAGTGCGGCACCCCCCTACCGCGCCCCGCGCCGGTTGCCACCGCGGCCCTGAGCCCTCCCCTGGTCCGCTGAATGGTGGTCCGATGCGGGTGAGATGTATGACGATATTGACGATTGCTCCTGTATGGCAAGACCTGGAACGAGGCCTCACGTTTTTGACGGTTTATCCGTTACAACCGACCTGACCTGATCTTTCCCACCTTCTTGAGCAGCCGGTCGGCGGGCTCGAACAGCTCCGGCCGGGACACCACGACATTGCGCAGGGCCCGTACCGGGGCACGGCGTGCCCGGTGCCCGAACGCCACCGGGTGACGCCGGGTCACCCACCCCTCGGCCACGCTGAGTTCGCGTGACTTCAGGGAGTCCTTGTATTCCTTCTGGCCCCGGCCGAGGTCCAGGTAGGCGATGCCGTCAGCGGCGGCCGCCTCGGCCATCCGCAGGTGCAGCACCAGGCCCGGGGAGTACTTCGCGAACTCCGGGTCGTACGCCGGGAACCAGCAGGCCAGCACCCGTTCGCTGCGCAGCCCGAAGTGCGCCGCGATCGGCTTGTCCCCGGCGTACAGCACCGACAGAACCCCGGCGAACGACTCGGTGCGGGAGTGGAACAGCTGCTCCACCAGGCGGGTGATCCAGTCCTGGGCGAACCGGTCGCTGCGCCCGGTCCTGCGGTACTGCGCCGACTTCCAGCCCATCAGGGTGTGCAGCGCCGCCGGGTCCCGTTCGTCGTGCACGTACCGCACGCCCGGGTGGTCGCGCCCCAGCCTGCGCTCCTTGGCGAGCGTGGTCCGGGTGAACTTCGGCGCTCGCTCCCGCAGTTCGCCGAGGTACGCCTCGTAACCCTGCTCCACGTCCATGACCGGCGACGGGAAGGTCCCGGTGGCCCCGGCGCGGAACGCCTGCTGGCCCTCGACGAGGTGGTCGAACTCCCAGACCGCGAGCCCGCAGGCACGCAGCAGGTCGCGGGCGTCCCAGGTGAAACCGGGCCGGTGCACCACGCCCTGGGCGTCGGAGACCCCGAGCCCGACGGCCCGGCCCACTCCGCCGGCCGTGCGCTGGTACGGGAAGTAGGCGGCAGGCTCGCCGGACTCGCGTACGACGGCGATCCGCACGCCGGAGCGGCAGCGGCCGACGGCCAGCGCGAACTCCGGTGACAGGAAGGGGTTGGCCAGCTCGGGCGACCCGTGCAGATGGGCCTTGGACTGCATCGCCGTCCACGCCGTCCGGTCGGCGGCCGTCAGCTCGCCGGGACGGTACACGCTGATGTCCACGTCAGGGATTCCGCTTTCTTTCCGTACGGCCGTGCAGCCGCCGTGCCAGGACCAGCAGGAAGAGCAGGGAGCTCAGCGCGGTCACGGCCACGATGCCGCCGGTGGCCGACCACTGGTGCAGGGTCAGCATCCCCTGGGCGACCAGCATGTTGACGACCACGGCGCCCGCCAGCGAGGCGAGGGTCCGGCCGAAGGGTTCGAGCCCGCGCAGGGCGGCGGCGATGGCCGCGGCCGGTGCCGCGAGCAGGAAGAACAGTGTGAGCGGGCCGCGCAGCGGAGAGTCGCTGCCGGCGAGCGCGAGCAGTGCTCCGGCCGCCCCCACGGCCGTCGCGGCGCCCGCCAGCAGCGGCGCCAGGTCCTCAGGGCCCGGTCGCACGCGCTGAACGCCGTCCGATGAAGATGTCTTCAGCCTGAACGTCTGCATTGGCGACTTTGCCCCCCGAAGCGCCGGATGCCGGGCTTCAATGTGGCGCAGGCCCGCGGCGGCCGTCAAGACGGCGCGGGGGGCGCGCGGCTGAATTGTTGACATGCACACTTCCCGTCAACACGCGTAGCTGCTACCACAGTTATGGCAGCAATCCTGCTAAAGGGAGGTTCCATGAGACGTTCCCGAATCGCCGCTTACGTCAGCTCACTCCTCCTCGCCGCCGGCACCGTGCTCACCGGCGCCGGCGCGGCCCAGGCAGCCCCCGGCCCGTACGTGGCCCTCGGCGACTCCTACGCCTCGGGCGTCGGCGCCGGGAGCTACATCGGCTCCAGCGGCGACTGCAAGCGCAGCACGAAGGCCCACCCGTACCTCTGGGCGGCCGCCAACTCACCCTCGTCGTTCGCCTTCACCGCCTGCTCCGGCGCCCGAACGGGTGATGTTCTCGCCAACCAGATGGGCCCGCTCAGCTCCAGCACCGCCCTGGTCTCCATCAGCGTCGGCGGCAACGACGCCGGGTTCGCCGACGTCATGACGACCTGTGTGCTCCAGTCCGACAGCTCCTGCATCTCCCGCATCAACACCGCCAAGGCGTATGTCGACTCGACGCTCCCGGGCAAGCTCGACAGCGTCTACTCGGCGATCCGCGCCAAGGCCCCGTCCGCCCGGGTGGTCGTACTCGGCTACCCGCGCTTCTACAAGCTCGGCCAGGCCTGCCTCGGCCTGTCGGAGACCAAGCGCAAGGCCATCAACGACGCGGCCGACTACCTGGACGCCGCCGTCGCCCGCCGCGCCGCCGCGCACTCCTTCACGTTCGGCGACGTCCGCACCACCTTCACCGGCCACGAGATCTGCTCCGGCAGCTCCTGGTTGCACAGTGTCAACTGGCTCAACATCGGCGACTCGTACCACCCGACCGCGGCCGGCCAGTCCGGCGGCTATCTGCCGGTCCTCAACAGCGCGGCCTGATCCTTCAGTCGCTCGGCGAAGGGGAAGGGGAGACCCCGCCCGTCGGGGTCTCCGTCACACAGGTCACCGAGAACGCGACCGGGTCGGATGTCGTCTCCACCGGGTCCCGGACCTCGACACTGATCTCGTTCTCGAACGTCCCGCTGTCGTCGTACGTGGTCACGAACGCCCGGTCCTCCTTGGTGCGGGAGCCCCCCTCGGGGAACGACAGCGTCTTCCAGCCCTGGTCCATCACCTCGCCGTCCCGCGACACCCAGCGATAGCTGACCTCCGCGGGCAGCCGGCCCACGGTGAACGTCGCGGTGAAGGCCGGGGCCTCGCCCTCCGGCGGCGGACAGGAACCCTCGTACTCCGTGTGCGATCCGGCCAGCGACACCTCCACCGACTGCGGCGGCGGGCTCGACTCCGTCCGCGTCTCGCTCGGCGTCGGCTCCGGGGCGCTGTCCTCCTCGCTCTCGGAGGGGGTCGCCTCCGCCTCCGTCTGCGCCTGGCTGGTGGTGCCGCTCCCGCCGCGGTCGCCGTCCCTCTCGCCGTTGAGCAGCGCGTACATCAGACCGGCCACTGCCAGCGCGAGCACCGCGAGACCGGCGACCAGGACGACGGCGGCCCGACGGTTCCGGCCTGGGCGCTCCGCAGCGGTGGCACCAGTGGCAGCGGTGGGCGCCGCCGCATAGGGCAGCGGCGGGGTCGGCGGCGGCTGCCGGTGCCCGGCGAGGGTCGGGGCGTACGGCGACGCCCGCACCGTCCCCGCCCGCGGGGTGCCGCCCGCGCCGACGATCCGCAGCTCCTCCTCCGCCCGCTCCGCCGGCAGCCGCTCGGCGGGGTCCTTGCGCAGCAGCCCTTCGATCACCGGCGCGAGCGGGCCCGCCCGGTGCGGCGCCGGCAGCTCGTCGTCGACGATCGCGCGCAGGGTGCTGAGCGGGGTGTCCTGGCGGAACGGGGAGTTGCCCTCGACGGCCGCGTACAGCAGCACGCCGAGCGACCACAGGTCGGACTCCGGTCCCGGTCTGCGGCCCAGCGCCCGCTCCGGGGCGAGGAACTCGGGCGAGCCGATCACCTCGCCGGTCATCGTCAGCGCGGAGGTGCCCTCGACCGTCGCGATCCCGAAGTCGGTGAGCACCACCCGGCCGTCGTTCGACAGCAGGACGTTGGCCGGCTTCACGTCCCGGTGCAGCACCCCCGCCCCGTGCGCGGCCCGCAGTGCCGCCAGCACCTCGGCCCCGATGTGCGCCGCGCGCTGCGGGGACAACGGGCCCTCGGCGTCCAGGAGTTCGGCCAGCGAGATACCGCGGACCAGCTCCATCACGATCCACGGCCGGCCGCCCTGCAGGGCCACGTCGTACACCGTCACGACGTTCCGGTTCGCGACCCGGGCCGCCGCCCACGCCTCGCGCTCCAGACGGGCGTACATCCGCTCCACGTCGGCGGCCGGCAGACCGTGCGGGGCCCGCACCTCCTTGACGGCGACCTCGCGGTGCAGCACCTCGTCCCGGGCGCGCCAGACCGTCCCCATGCCGCCCTCGCCGAGGGGGGACAGGAGACGGTAGCGGCCCGCGATCACTCGTTCACTGCCCGGTGCGTCGGACACGGGCGCCCCCATTCGCATGCGCGCGAAATCTCCTTTTCCTCACAAAGTAGCTCAACCGAGTGCGGATGCCGCCCCCTTGCACACCAATCCGACCCCAAGAGCTACGACGACCACCGCGGACACCAGCGGTGCGGTACGGCGGACCAGGGCCGCCGCCGGACGGGCGGCCCAGCGCGGGCGCCGCTCCAGCGCCCGGCTCGCCCCGGCCCCCAGGCGCACCACGGCGAACCCCGCGGCGCTGAGGGTGAGCGCGAGCCCGATCCCGTACGCCACGACGAGCAGCAGCCCGAACCAGGCGTGCCCGAGCGCCGCGGCCCCGACCAGGACCACGACGGCCGAGGGACTGGGCACCAGCCCTCCGGCGAACCCGAGCAGGATCGTGCCGCGCACGGTGGGGGCGGTGGCGTGGGTGTGCGTGTGGCCACCGTGGGTGTGGGTGGCATGGGTGGTGTGGGTGACCGGGTGGGCGTGCTCGTGGGTGTGCGCGCCGGCCAGTACCGGGGTGCGCTCGTGGACGTGGGCCGGGGTGTGCGCGTGGCGGTGGCCGCGGGCGTGCCAGGCCCGCCGTACGAGCGTCGCGCCGGCGGCGGTGACGAGGGCGCCGCCGGCGACGCCCAGCCAGGCGATCACGGACGGTGCCGCGGTGGACCCCGCGGTGATCAGCAGGCCCAGGGCGACCACGCCCAGGGTGTGGGTGACCGTCACCGAGGCGGCGAGCGGCAGGACGTCCTTCATCCGGGCGCGGCCACCGCGGGCCGCGGCCACCGCCGCCATGAGCGTCTTGCCGTGGCCCGGGGCGAGGGCGTGCAGCGCGCCGAGGCCGACCGCGACGCACAGGGCGAGCGCGGCGAAGCCGACGGTGAGGTCGTTGCGGGCCACCAGGGAGTCCAGGGCCCGCGTCCAGCGGTCGGCGCCGCGCGGCAGCACGGAGGCGGCGGGCGCGTCCCGCTCCTCCTCGGCCAGCGCGGGACCGCCCGGCCGCACGGTCAGGGAGGCGGCCGGGGTGTCGGCGGGGGAGGAGAGCAACTCCGCCGGATAGTCGGTGAGTTCCCGGGACAGCGACTCCTCGGGTACGTCGGAGACGGTGAGTGTCATCCGGTCGCCGCGTGCGGTGATCTCCCGCCAGCCGGGCCCGGACTCCGCGCCGGCGGCCCGGAAGCCGAGCTTCAGGCTGTCGGCGTCGGGCAGCGGTGCCGACAGCACGCACTCGACGCGGAGCGTGTCGAGCCCGGCCTGTCCGGGCCCCCGGCGCGCGTGAGCGGTCCCGACAGTGAGGGCGACGCTCCGGCCGTCCACGGTGAGGGCGCTGTCGCGGGCGGCGGCGGCGCACCGCCGTCCGGCCCACGCGTCGAGGCCCAGCCGTTCGACGTCCGGCTTCGCCTGCGTGGCCGGGATCTCGGCGAGGTCCTCGACATGGTCCACGCGCAGGACGCCGGGCGCGGCGACGAGTCCGTCGTACCGGTTCACCGTGAAGTTGCCGAGGGGGTGCGCGCTCGCGGACGGGGAGCCGGCCAGCAGGAGCGCGCCGACGGCCGTGAGCAGGGCCGCCGCGGAGGCGACCGTTCGACGGAGGGTCACTCGCCCGCCTCCAGGTCCTTCAGCGCGGCGCGGGCCTCGCGGGCGCCGAGGGGGGAGAAGCCCGGGTTGAGGCGCAGGGCCGCCGACAGGTGCTTCCTCGCGTCCCGCTCGTGGCCGGTGGCGCGCTCGATCATGCCGCGGTGGTGCAGGAACGCGGCGTTGCGGTAGCCGGTGGCCGTGGCCCGGCGCGCGTAGGGCAGCGCCTCCTCGTCCCGGCCGCTCCGGTGCAGCGCCCAGGCCAGGGCGTCCGCGGTGTGCACGGTGCGGCGCCTGTCCCACTCGGCGCGGGCCGCGCGCAGGGCGGTGGCGGGGTCGCCGTGGTCGGCGGCGGCGAGCGCGGTGTCCAGGTCGGCGTTGACGCCGTTGGCGCGGGCGAGCGCGCTCCAGGCGTCGAGGAGGGCGTACTGGTCGCGGGCGCGCTCTTCCCGGCCGTCGGCCTCGTACAGCTCGCCGAGCAGGACGAGCGGCCCGGGGAGCGGTGACCGCTCGACGACGGCCTCCATGCCCCGCACGGCCGCTTCCGGGTCCCCTCCGGCCGCCTGGGCGCGGGCCCGTCCCTCCAGCGCGGGCAGGAAGGAGTCGTCGGCGCCGAGGGCGCGCGCGAACTGCAGCAGCGCCTCCTCGTAGTCGCCCTGCTGGAAGGCGAGTTGGCCGAGCTGCGTGGCCACGTACGCCACGTCCGGGGGCGCGGTGGCGGAGGAGAGGGCCTGCTCCAGGACGCGCCGCGCGGTCCGCACGTCTCCGCGCAGCTCGTGCACGTAGGCGTACCGGGTGAAGACGGGGACGCCCGGCCGACGTGCGTCGGCGGTGTCGGCGGCCCGTGCGGCGTCGTCGTAGCGGCCGAGTTCGACGAGGGCGTCGATACGGGTGGCCAGGGCGCGCTCGTTGTAGGGGTTGGCGGACAGGGCCCGGTCGGCGTACCTGAGCGCACCGGGGAAGTCGTGCCGGGCGGCGGCCAGGGCGGCCTGCCCGGCAAGGGCCGGATCGTTGCCGGGCTCCACCGCGAGCGACCGCTTCAGGGCCCGCTCGGCCTGCGGGTAGCGGGAGGCGTCGCCGGTCGTGCGGGCCTGCTCCACATACGCGAGCCCCAGGGCCGCCCAGCCGGTGAAGTCCCTTGGCTGGCGCCGCAGATGCTCCTGAAGCGCCCCAAGGTCACCGGACCTGAGCGCCACCGGCGACACAGCAGAGACCCCACGCCCCGGAGCGTCCTGGCCCCCTCCGAAGGCAACGGCCCCCGCGGTGAGCGCAACAGCCAGCAGTCCGCCACAAAGCCCAAGTCGGACGCGCGATGTCATGCCCTCTCCTAGATCACTGACGATGAAACGGTAGGAATACGCCCGTAAGGGGCGCGGGGAACGGCGCGACCAGCCACAACGAAGCCGCACCCGACAACGACCCCCGCACCCCGACGGCGCCTAGTAGGCCCGCTCCCGCATCCGCCGCCACCACAGCAGCCCGGCCCCGACCAGAACGACCCCGATGGCCCCCGCCCCCGCGGAAGCCGCGATCAGCGTGGTGTCGTCCGCCGAACCTCCGGAGGACAACGCGTCGCCGAGCTGGTTGCGCACGTCGTTCTCCCCGGACGTCCCCTTCGCCAGGGGCCCCCGGGACCCCTCCGTCGGCAGCGCGACGTACGGGAACGCCTTCTCGAACTCCTTGTCGTTCTTGTCGACCGCGTCCCCCAAGTCGTTCTTGGCGCCGACCAGTTCACCCTCGACGACCTGCAGCGACGCATCGATCACGTCATCGGTCAGCCGCCGCCCGTTGGGGAACCCGGCGTTGTCCCCGTCCAGCACGCCCAGCCGCTTCGGCTCGGCGGCCGGCTCGATGGAGGTGTTCAGCCGCAGCTCCTCCGCGGGACGTACGTGCGGCGGCTGGTTGAGTCCCTTCACGCCCGTCAGGAACACCTCGACGAGGTCGTTGCGCGGCTCGGCCGGCGCCGGGATCTTGTAGATCCCCTCGATGAGCTTCGGCAGTTCCGGCTCGGTCACGTTCTTCAGGAACTGCCCGTCGTTCCAGGGCGCGCTCGCGTTGAACTTGTCCTTGTCCCTGATCGGGTTGACGACCTCGTTCACGAGCGGCATGCCCAGCCGGGACACCTGGGTGAAGTGCCCCCGCGCGTTCTTGCGCTGGGTCGTCGACCAGATCCCCACGATCGGCTGCTCGGCCGACTCCGTGATCATGTGCGTGGGCACCTGGAGGGCTATGGAGTTGACGTTGTACCCCTTGAGCGTGTCGTTGCCGACCTCGCTCAGATCCCCGCCGTACAGCAGGTCGAAGACCCGCAGGTCGAGGAAGAAGGGGTCATCGGCCTGGCCGGCGAACGACGTGGCGCCACCGGCGAGTTCATGGACCGCCTGGGAACGCAGCTTCGCGTAGTCCGGCATCGACGCCTTGCCGACGTTCGACGGCGCCACCGGCACGTCGTTCGCGACCTTCGTCCGCGACACCAGGTGCTGGTTCTTCAGCCGCAGCAGCTCGACGTCGTAGGTCTGCGTGATGTTCAGGTCGGGATCGTCCAGGCTCTCGACGGGCCCGGTGTTGTACAGGAACGTCTTCTTGTTCTTCACGTGCGTCCGGAAGGTGAACCGGTACACCAGTTCGCCCTGCGCGTCGCCGTTGTTGTCGATGTGCAGGTCGTACTGCGCGTCCTCCGCGAACGTGAAGAAGTTCGGTCCCCCGGCCGGTTCCTCGAAGGGGATCCAGTTCGCGACGATCGTCGTCGTGTCCGGCTTGTCGGGGCTGACGAACGCGTACACGTCCGTGTTGTCGTACTGCGGGGTCCCCGAGATCAGCGGGGCCTCCCGGTGGCTGGAGGCGGCGGCCGCCCCCGGTTCCAGCGCGGTCACGCCGGCGGCTGCGAGCCCACCGGCGGCCAGCGCCCCACAGATGAGGGTCGCGACACTCGCGCGTCCCGCGCCGCTCCTGGAGATTGGTGTCATGCCGTCCGTCCTCGGTTCAGCTTGCCTGACGCACCGGGATTCGGAGCGGGGTGCCGGGCGGATTGGTCCGGGGCGAAACTGATTCGGCGCCCCGCCGACCCGCGTTTTCGGCCCGCTGATCCGTAACCCCATCCGGAGGTGGGTGCGTTGCGAATACCTCGTGGGACGGGACGGCCGAGATGCGGTCTCGCGGGAGGGGGAGGCGAGTTGGAGGCGGACGAGCTGCTGCTGCTCGTGGCGAGCGGGGACCAGCTCGCCTTCGAGGAGTTGTACGGGATCGTGTCGGGGCCGGTGTTCGGCCTGGTGCGGCGGGTCGTGCGGGACCCGGCGCAGTCGGAGGAGGTGGCGCAGGAGGTGCTGCTGGAGATGTGGCGGTCCGCGGGGCGATTCGACCCCGGCCGGGGCAGCGCCCTGTCGTGGATCCTCACCCTCGCCCATCGCCGGGCCGTGGACCGGGTGCGCAGCGCCCGCGCGGCCGGCGAACGCGAGCAGCGCGAGGCACGGCGGTCCCATCACCCCGCCTTCGACCAGGTGTCCGAGGAGGTCGAGGCGGGCCTGGAGCGCGAATGGGTGCGCCGCTGCCTCGACCGGCTGACCGCCCTGCAACGGCAGTCCGTCACCCTCGCCTACTACGACGGCTACACCTACCGCGAGGTCGCCGAGCGGCTCTCCCTGCCGCTGGGCACGGTGAAGACCCGGATGCGGGACGGACTGACCCGGCTGCGTGAGTGCCTCGGAGGTGCCGCATGAGCCTCTTCCGCCGTGGGCACCTCCACTCCCTCGCCGCCCCCTACGCCCTCGACGCCCTGGAACCGGGGGAGCGCGTGCGCTTCGAGAAACACCTGCGCACGTGCGAGCGCTGCACCGCGGAGGTACGGACCCTGTCCGAGGACGCGGTACGGCTGGCCTGGTCGACGTCCGCGCCGCCGCCGGCCGCGCTGCGCGAACGGGTCCTGGCCGCCGTACGGACGACCGCTCAGGAGCCCGTGCGGGCGCGGGAGCCGCAGTTGCCGCCGCACGTGTGGGGGACGCGGCCGCCGCCGGGCCGGGTGCGGGCGAGGCGGCCGCTGTTCGCGCCCTTCGCCACCGCCACGGCCGCCGCTGCCCTCGTCGTCGCCTCCCTGTTCGCCGTACAGGCGAACCGGCAGCAGGAGCAGCTGGACGCCGAGCGGGCGCAGGCACGTGAGATCGCCCACGTTCTCGCCGCTCCGGACGCGCGCGCGAGCACCGGGCGGGACGCCGAGGGCCGGAGCATCGGCGTGATCGCCTCCGCGTCGGAGGGGAGCGCGGTGATCACCCTCGGCGGCTACGGCGACCTTCCGGGCGACCGGGTGCGCCAACTGTGGCTCATGCGCCCGGGCGCGCAACCGCGCTCCCTCGGGCTCTTCGACGGTGACACGCCCTTGGTCGCGTCCGGACTGGACACCTCCGCCACGTCACTGGCTGTGACCGTCGAGCCGGACGGCGGCTCGCCGCAGCCCACTACTCAGCCGGTTGTCCAACTCGCCCTGAAATCTGTCGGATTCGGAGAGTAATCATGGATGAGTCGTCAACACCCTTACGGGGAAGGTGAATCCTGTGACCGCGATACACGAGTGCCCCGAGGGGGCGATAGGGTTACCCTGCCCGGGCCGGGTGGACTCGTACGGGTGGGGAGTGACATGGAACAGATAACAGTGCGCAGCAGGGCCAGGGTCCCTGCGATCACCTGCGGGAGCAGTGCGACCAGTTCGCGCCTCGACCGCCATCTCTCGGTGCTGGGTGGTCCCGCCGTGCCGCAGCGGGAGACGGCCGAGGCGACCCTGCTGATGCGTGAGCTGACCGCCCGTGAGCCCGTGCGTCAGCAGAGCGACCGGCGGGCGCGGGTCCGTCGCGTCTCGCTCTTCGCGCCGCTGCGCCGGCTGCGCCGCTCGCTGTTCGGCGGCCACTAGGCATTCGCGCCCCGCGCTCAGGCGGCCACACCGTCCCGGCGCAGCGCTGCGATCTCGTCGTCCGTCATTCCCACGGCGCGCAGCAGCTCCTCGGTGTGCTCCCCGAGCGCGGGCACGTCCCCCATGCGTGCCGCGTCCCCGCCCGGCAGCGTGATGGGCGGCAGCAGCGCCCTGAGCGGTCCCACCGGCGATCCCACCTCCCGCCACCGCTCCCGGGCCGCCAGCTGCGGATGGTCCGCCACCTCGCGCAGATCCCGCAACCGCGCACACGCCAGACCCGCCCCCTCCAGACGCGCCAGCGCCTCGTCCGTGCCGAGCGCGCCCAGCGCCTGCCCGACCAGTTCGTCCGTGCGTTCCCGGTGCGCCACCCGCGCCGCGTTCGTGGCGAAGGCCGGGTCGCTGCCCAACTCCGGCCGTCCCAGTACCTGTTCGGCCAGTCGCCGCCATTCCCGGTCGTTCTGCACGGACAGCAGCACCCGGCCCCCGTCCGCCGTCGGATAGGCGTCGTAGGGCGCGATGACGGCGTGCGCGAGGCCGGTGCGCGCCGGTGCCGTGCCGCCGTGCAGGGTGTGGTGCAGCGGATGTCCCATCCACTCCGCCAGCGACTCCAGCATCGACACCTCCACCGGACCGCCCCGCCCGGTCACGCCCCTGCGCACCAGCGCCGCGAGCACGCCGGAGAAGGCGTACATGGCCGCCGCGATGTCCGCCGCCGGGATCCCCGCCTTCACAGGCTGCGCGGGCGTCCCGGTCACCGACACCAGGCCCGCCTCGCACTGCACGAGCATGTCGTAGGCCCGCTTGTCGGCGTACGGGCCGCCGGCGCCGTACCCCGAGATGTCCACGGCGATCAGGCGCGGGTGCGCGGCGCACAGAGTGGCCGCGTCCAGGCCGAGCCGGGCGGCGGCGCCCTGGGCGAGGTTCTGCACGAAGACGTCCGCGTCACGCACGAGGCGTCGTACGACGTCCAGGCCGCGAGGGTCCTTCAGGTCCACGGCGATCGACTCCTTGCCGCGGTTGCACCACACGAAGTGCGAGGCGAGACCGCGGGCGGCGGTGTCGTAACCGCGCGCGAAGTCACCGCCGTCGATCCGCTCGACCTTGATCACCCGGGCGCCCAGATCGGCGAGCTGCCGGGTGGCGAAGGGGGCCGCGACGGCCTGCTCGACGGCGACGACGGTGACCCCGGCGAGGGGAAGCGGCTGAGATTCCATGCGGGCGATCATGCCTGGCGGCGGGCGACCGGCGCCATGGGCGCCGTGGGGGCGGCCGGCGCCCCTGGGGCTGCTTCGAACTCGGAGGGGCCTAGATCAGGGCGAGCTGGCCCTCGGGGCCCTCCTCGTGGCCGTCGAGCACCGAGGCCGGGCGGCGTGCCGACTCCGGTACCGGGAGCACGCCCGCCTCGCGCAGCTCCCGCGCGGTGATCCCGGACGTCAAATCCTCCTGCGGCAATTGGAGTTCGGCCAGCAGGGCGAGCACGGTGATCAGCTCCAGCAGCTCCGACGTCCACGCCTGCGGCCAGGTCGGCGGGCGGATCGCCGCCAGGGTGCCCGGTTCCGCCGCCTCGGCCGTACGGACCGTGAACCACTGCTCCAGCACGCGGACGCCGTCCATCTCGTAGTCCCAGGCCTCGGGCGGCACCGGGGAGATGCGGCCCTCGTCCAGGTGCAGGGCCTCCTCCTCGCGGTCGTAGAGGAGAGTCAGCGGACGGGAGGGGAGCGGGGCCCGGACGTACGGGCGGCGGCCGCCGGGGAGTTTGGGCCGGTCGCCGTCGCGGCGCATCAGCCACAGGACGCGGTGGCCCCACTCCACGCCCCGCGCCCACACCTGGGGGTCGTCGGGGAGGGGGACCGTGAGGTCCGGGCGGGCCGCCGTGAGGGTCCAGGCCAGGAGGTCGGCGGGGGTGGGGGAGAGGCCGAGGCGGGAGGCCAGGTGGTCCAGCAGGCCCGGGGCCAGGTTGGGTTCCGTGCCGCCGGGGCGGCGGTAGAGGGGGCGGATCCGGCCCGGGCGCAGCAGGGGGAGGAGGGAGGTGGCGAGCAGCCGGCCGGGGGTCTCGACCAGGAATGTCTGGTGGTCGTCCGCCACCCGCCACAGCTCCGGCCGGGCCGCGTCGATCAGGCGGTGGTCCGGGATCAGCCACTGCTCGTCGAAGGGCGCGCGGAGCACCCGCACCGGTTCCGGGCACGGGCCCGAGGCGCGGACCAGTTTCTCCGTACCGCCCGGGTGGCCCGGCAGTTGACCCACCGCCGAGTGCAGGGTGCGCGAGCGGGTCGGCTCCAGCAGCGCTTCCCGGTCGGGGCCCTCCGCCTTGACGAAGGCGTCCCAGCGGGCCTTCAGACAGGTCGCGTCGGGGCCCGTCGGCCACCCCCGGCCCAGCCGAAGCGGTGCGACGGACCACGGCATGAGGTCCGCCAGCGGCGGAGCGTCGTCGCGCGTCACGCTGGGCATCGTACGACGTGGCCGGTTACGTCGCGTCGAGAGTCACCGTGAACGAGAAGCGGTCGCCCCGGTAGTTGATGACCGCCACATCCAGCACACGTCCGGCCGAATCGTACGTAACGCCCGTGTAGTGCAGGATCGGGCTCAGCAACGGCACTTCCAGCAGCCGGGCCGTCTCCGGCTCCGCCAGCCGCGCCTCCACCGTGTCCGTGATGCGGCTGATGTCCGCCCCGACGACATCGCGCAGCACCTTCGTCATCGGCCAGCGCGCCAGGTCCGCCGGGTCGATACGGGCGGCCAGTTCCGGACGGACGTAGTTGCGGGCGTGGTTGGTCGGCTCACCCGTCTTCTCGTCGCTGCGCAGGCGGTGGTACGTCCCCACCTCGCCGGGATCCGGGAAGTACTCGGCGAGTTCGGCGGGGACCGGCCCCTTGCCGTGGTCCAGCATCCGGGTCGTCATCCCCGACTGCTGGGCCACGATCGCGTCCACCGACCCCAGCAGCCGCACCGGCGCTCCCCGCTGCACATGCGGCTCGATGAACGTGCCCCGGCGCCGGTGCCGGCTGATCAGCCCCTCGTCCTCCAGCTCCTTCAGCGCCTGCCGCATGGTCAGCACGCTCACCCCGTAGTGCCCCGCCAGCTGCTCCTCCGTGGGCAGGCGCAGCGGGTCCTGGGGCCGGCGGCCGAGTATCGAGGCGCGCAGCGACTGCGACACCTGGTACCAGAGCGGCAGCTTGCGGTTGAGGACGATGGAGTCCGGGGCGAAGGAGGTCACGGGGTCATCCGTACCGGCAGGAATTGATCAGTGCAAGGGGCGGAAGTGGCGTTCGAGGCCCTGCCACACGTCGTCGTAGCGCCGCTGCAGGTGCTCCGCCTCGGCCGCGTGCGCGGTCAGGGTCACCGGCCAGCGCGTCTCGAACATGAACGCCAGTCCGTCGTCGATCTTCTGCGGCTTCAGCTCGGCGGCGCTCGCCCGGTCGAAGGTCTCCCGGTCCGGGCCGTGCGCCGACATCATGTTGTGCAGCGAGCCCCCGCCCGGCACGAAGCCCTCCGCCTTGGCGTCGTAGGCGCCCTCGATCAGGCCCATGTACTCGCTCATCACGTTCCGGTGGAAGTACGGCGGCCGGAACGTGTCCTCGCCCACCAGCCAGCGCGGCGCGAACACGACGAAGTCGACGCCGGCCAGCCCCGGCGTGTCCGAGGGGGAGGTGAGGACCGTGAAGATCGACGGGTCCGGGTGGTCGTACGAGATCGTCCCCATGACGTTGAAGCGGCGCAGGTCGTACACGTAGGGCACGTGGTTGCCGTGCCAGGCGACCACGTCGAGCGGGGAGTGGCCGTACGTGGCCCGCCAGAGGTTGCCGCAGAACTTGTTGACGACCTCCACCGGCCCCTCGACGTCCTCGTACGCGGCGACGGGTGCCCGGAAGTCGCGGGCGTTGGCGAGGCCGTTGGCGCCGATCGGTCCGAGGTCGGGGAGCTGGAAGGGGGCGCCGTAGTTCTCGCAGACGTAGCCGCGCGCGGTGCCGTCCAGCAGCTCGACCCGGAAGCGCACCCCGCGCGGGATCAGCGCCACATGTCCCGGCTCGGCGTGCAGCAGCCCGAACTCGGTGCGCAGCAGCAGCCCGCCGTGCTCCGGGACGATCAGCAGCTCGCCGTCGGCGTCGCTGAGGACGCGGTCCATGGAGGCGTTGGCGCTGTAGAGGTGCACGGCCATGCCGGTGCGCTGGGTCGCGTCGCCGTTGCCGCCGAGGGTCCACAGACCGGCCAGGAAGTCGGTCCCGGGCGCCGGGTCGGGCAGCGGGTTCCAGCGCAGCCGGTTGGGGTCGGGCACCGACTCCGTGAAGGGCGCGGTGCGGACCGGGCCGTTGTCCATGCGCGTGAACGCCGGGTGGGCCGCGGAGGGGCGGATCCGGTACAGCCACGAGCGGCGGTTGTGGGCCCGCGGCTCGGTGAACGCCGAACCGCTCAGCTGCTCCGCGTACAGCCCGAGCGGCGCCCGCTGCGGTGAGTTGCGGCCCTCGGGCAGGGCCCCGGGCACCGCCTCCGAGCTGTGTTCGTTGCCGAATCCCTGGAGATACGACAGCCCCTCCGCGGTCTTCCGCACGTCCCTGCTCATGATCGCTCCCTCGCCCTCATCAATCCTATGCATCACCGTAGGATTGTGACTCGGCGGGCGCAAGAGGTGCAGGGGTGGTACTCGGGTTCTCCTCACTAGGGACGACCCGAACCAGACCTCAGGGGGATCCGCCGTGTCGGACCGGTGTTCTACGCTCCCGGGCATGTCGTGGACGCGGGCGCTGCTCGCCGCGCTCGCGGTCTGTGTCCTGCTGCTGACCGGATCCGTGGGCTGCGGCTCCAGTGGCACACAGGAACAGGGGAACGGCGAGTCGGCCTCGCCGGTCGGCGAGCTGCTCGACGACGCCGACGAGGAGGGCCGGCTCTACCGCGAGGTGGACGAGGACCAGGCGCCCGAGGTCCGGATCGAGGTGCAGCCCAACGCCGACGAGAGCTGGGACGTGCGGCTGACCGTCCGCGGCTTCCGCTTCTCGCCCGCCGGCACGAAGGAGGTCCCGGTGGCCGGCCGGGGTGTGGCGCACCTCTATCTCGACGGCCGGCCGATCGCCGAGCTGCGCACCCCCGAGTACCGCCTCCCGGCCGAACTCGTCCCGCGCGGCACGCACCACGTCACCGCCCGGCTCTACGCCGACGACGGCACGGTGTGGGCGGTGGACGGGGAGCCGGTCGAGAGCACGGCCGACATCACGGCTTCCGGGGCGGAGCCGTACTTGAGTGCAGGGGACAGCGGCGTCCGTACAGGAGGGCAAGGTTCACCGGACCGAGCCGGAAAGGCATCATGAAGCCCGTGCCCCACGCGACCTCGCTCCGCCGCGCGCCCGTCCAGCGACGCAGTGCCGAACGGCTCACCAGGATCCTCGACGCCTGCGCCGGCCTCCTCGACGAGGTCGGCTACGACGGCCTGAGCACCCGCGCGGTCGCCCAGCGCGCCGGCGTCCCCATCGGCTCCGTCTACCGCTTCTTCGGCAACAAGCGCCAGATGGCCGACGCCCTCGCCCAGCGCAACCTCGACCGCTACGCCGACCGCGTCACCGAGCGCCTGGCGGCCGGCGCCGTCCGCGACTGGCGGACGGCCATGGACGCCGTACTCGACGAGTACCTGCTGATGAAACGCACCGCCCCCGGCTTCGCCCTGGTCGACTTCGGCAACCAGATACCGGTGGGCACCCGCGCCGCGCAACCCAACCACCGGGTCGCCGACCGCCTCACCGAACTCCTCTCCGACTACCTCGGCCGCACCCCCGACGAGGAGCTGCGCCGCGTCTTCCTGGTCGCCGTGGAGACGGCCGACACCTTGGTCCACCTCGCCTTCCGGGTCGCCCCGGAAGGGGACGAGGGGATCATCGGCGAGGCGCGGGAGCTGCTGCGGGCGTATCTGGCGAGGGTTCTGGGCTGAACGGGAGCCCAGGTCGGGGCCGCCCGGAGCAGCGTCTTCGCGACCTGTCTCCCGCACCCCCTCCCCAGCATCCCTACCGGTCGGTATGCTCGCAGTCACGTCCGCGCGCCGCTGCCGCCGCCCCAGGAGGACCCGTGTCCCGCACCGCTCTGCGCATCTGTCCCCTGTGCGAGGCCACCTGTGGCCTGACGCTCACCGTCGAGGGAAGCCGGATCACCGCGGCCCGGGGGGACCGGGACGACGTGTTCAGCAAGGGGTTCATCTGCCCCAAGGGGGCCTCCTTCGGGGCCGTCGACGGTGATCCGGACCGCCTCACCGGGCCCCTCGTGCGCAAGGACGGCGTGCTGCGCGAGGCCACCTGGGAGGAGGCCTTCGACGCCGTCGCCGCGGGGATCCGGTCCGTCGTCGAGCGGTACGGGCCGCACTCCGTCGGGATCGTCCTCGGCAACCCCAACGTCCACACCATGGCCGGCGCCCTCTACCCGCCCGTCCTGATCGGCGCCCTCGGCACCCACAGCCTGTTCACCGCGTCCACCGTCGACCAGATGCCCAAGCATGTGTCGAGCGGCCTGCTGTTCGGCGACGCCAACGCCATCCCGGTGCCCGACCTCGACCGCACCGACCACCTGCTCCTGATCGGCGCCAACCCCCTGGAGTCCAACGGGAGTCTGTGCACCGCCCCCGACTTCCCCGGCCGGCTCAAGGCCCTCAAGGCCCGCGGCGGCACCCTCACCGTCATCGACCCGCGCCGCACCCGGACCGCCAAGCTCGCCGACCGGCACATCGCCGTCCGCCCCGGCACCGACGCGCTGCTCCTCGCCGCCATGGCGGCCGTGCTGTTCGAGGAGGACCTGGTCGGTACGGGGGAGCTGACCCCTCATCTGGAAGGGCTCGCCGAACTCCGCACCGCCATCGGCGACTTCACCCCCGAGGCCGTCGCGGACGCCTGTGACGTCGACGCGGACACGATCCGCACGCTCGCCCGCGAACTCGCCGCCGCGCCCACCGCCGCCGTCTACGGCCGCATCGGCAGCTGCACCGTCGCCCACGGCACCCTGGCGAGCTGGCTCGTGGACGTCCTCAACATCCTCACCGGCAACCTCGACCGCCCCGGCGGCGCCCTCTTCCCGCAGGCGGCCACCGACCGGACCCCCCGGCCCGCCGGCCCCGGCCACGGCTTCCGGCTCGCCCGCTGGCACTCCCGGGTGAGCCAGTACCCGGAAGCGAAGGGGGAGTTGCCGATCTCCGCCCTCGCCGAGGAGATCGACACCCCGACCGAGCGGGGCGAGCCCGTCCGGGCGCTCATCGCCATCGCCGCCAACCCGGTGCTCTCCACCCCCGACGGCGACCGGCTCGACAAGGCGCTGGACGCCCTGGACTTCATGGTCAGCGTCGACCCCTACCTCAACGAGACCTCGCGCCACGCCACGGTCGTGCTCCCGCCGCCCCCGCCCTCCCAGAGCCCGCACCACGACTTCGCCTTCAACACCCTCGCCGTGCGCAACCAGGTCCGCTACACCCGCGCCGCCGTCCCGCTGGAGCCCGGCCGCATGGCCGAGACGGAGATCCTGGCCCGGCTGGTCCTCGCCGCGAGCGGGATGCACGGCGCCGATCCGGCCGCCGTCGACCAGCTCGTCATCGACCAGACCCTGGGCAAGGCGGTCAAGGAGCCGCACTCCCCGGTCCACGGCCGCGACCCGCGCGAGCTGCAGGACCGGCTCAGCGGCGACACGGGACCGGAGCGGCGGCTCGACATGATGCTCCGCCTCGGCCCCTACGGCGACGGCTTCGGCGCCCGGCCCGACGGGCTGAGCCTCGACCAGCTGCTGGCGCATCCGCACGGCATCGACCTCGGCCCGCTGCGGCCCCGGCTGCCGCAGCCGCTGAAGACCAGGAGCGGAAAGGTCGAGCTGCTGCCCGAGCCGATCGCCGACGACCTGCCCCGGCTCAGGGAAGCCCTCAAGCGCCGCCCCGACGGGCTCGTCCTCGTCGGCCGCCGCCATCTGCGGTCCAACAACAGCTGGATGCACAACGTGCCCGCCCTCACCGGCGGCAGCAACCGCTGCACCCTGCACATCCACCCCGACGACGCCGAACGGCTCGGCGTGCGGGACGGGGCCGCCGTACGGCTGAAGGGGGCCGGGGGAGAGGTCACCGCGCCCGCGGAGGTCACCGAGGCCGTGCGTCCCGGCGTGGTCAGCCTGCCGCACGGCTGGGGGCACGACCGGCCCGGGACCCGGCTGAGCCATGCCCGCAAGGAGCCCGGCGCCAACGTCAACCAGCTCCTCGACGGCAGTCTGCTCGACCCGCTGTCGGGCAACGCCGTCCTCAACGGATTCCCCGTCCAGCTCACCCCGGTGACCTGAGCAAAGCCCTGACCTGGAGTTTTGCGCTTATTGCTCGCACGTCAACGTCTTGTTAACGCGGTTTGAAGAGACCTAACGTCGTCGCACCGCCGGCCCTGGTGGGATGTTCAAGGGCGAACGTTAGGTATCCATTTCATGCTGACCATCCTCGGCTTCGCCATGATCGCGACCTTCCTGGTCCTGATCATGATGAAGAAGATGTCGCCGATCGCGGCGCTCGTGCTGATCCCGGCACTGTTCTGCGTCTTCGTCGGGAAGGGCGCCCACCTCGGTGACTACGTCATCGACGGCGTCACCAGCCTCGCCCCCACCGCGGCGATGCTCATGTTCGCGATCGTCTACTTCGGCGTGATGATCGACGTCGGCCTCTTCGACCCGATCGTGCGCGGCATCCTGAAGTTCGCGAAGGCCGACCCGATGCGGATCGTCGTCGGCACGGCCGTCCTCGCGGCGATCGTCTCCCTCGACGGCGACGGCTCGACCACCTTCATGATCACGGTCTCGGCGATGTACCCGCTGTACAAGCGCCTGAAGATGAGCCTGGTCGTGCTGACCGGTGTCGCCGCCATGGCCAACGGCGTGATGAACACCCTCCCCTGGGGCGGCCCCACCGCCCGCGCCGCCACCGCGCTGAAGCTGGACGCCAGCGACATCTTCGTCCCGATGATCCCGGCGCTCCTGGTCGGCCTGCTCTTCGTGTTCGTGCTGTCGTACGTGCTCGGTCTTCGCGAGCGCAAGCGGCTCGGTGTGCTCACGCTGGACGAGGTGCTGGTCGAGGAGACGGAGAAGGAGACCGAGACCGTGCTGGTGGGCACGGGCGCCGGCCAGGGCACGCCGCCCGCCGGTTCCGCCGGCTCCGGCACCGGCGCGGAGGCCGAGGACGACGGCTTCCAGGGCCTCGACCCGAACCGGGCCACCCTGCGCCCGCGGCTCTACTGGTTCAACGCGCTGCTCACGGTCGTGCTCCTGACCGCCATGATCCTGGAGTGGCTGCCCATCCCGGTGCTGTTCCTGCTCGGCGCCGCGCTGGCCCTCACCGTCAACTTCCCCCGCATCCCCGACCAGCGCGCCCGGCTCGCCGCCCACGCCGACAACGTCCTCAACGTCTCCGGCATGGTCTTCGCCGCCGCCGTCTTCACCGGCGTCCTCCAGGGCACCGGCATGGTCGACAGCATGGCCACCTGGATGGTGGACGTCATCCCCGAGGGCATGGGCCCGCACATGGCGCTCGTGACCGGCCTGCTGAGTCTTCCGCTGACCTACTTCATGTCCAACGACGGCTTCTACTTCGGCGTCCTGCCGGTCCTCGCCGAGGCCGGCGCCGCGCACGGGGTCTCCCCGCTGGAGATGGCCCGTGCCTCGCTGGTCGGCCAGCCGCTGCACATGTCGAGCCCGCTCGTCCCGGCCGTGTACGTCCTGGTCGGCATGGCCCGGGTCGACTTCGGCGACCACACGCGGTTCGTGGTCAAGTGGGCCGCGGCCACCTGCCTCGTCATCCTCGGCGCGGGCATCCTCTTCGGCATCATCTGACCGCTCCATGGACGACGTCATCGTGCGGCCCGGTGGGAACCGCGGCTGGCTGCTCCGCCTCGTCATCGCCTTCAGCTTCGCGCAGGGGGCGGTGTCGATGGCCCGGCCCGCCGTCTCCTACCGGGCCCTGGCGCTGGGCGCCGACGAGCGGGCCGTCGGCGTCATCGCCGGGGTGTACGCGCTGCTCCCGCTGTTCGCCGCCGTCCCCCTCGGCCGCCGTACCGACCACGGCCGCTGCGCGCCCCTGCTGCCGGCCGGTGTGGTCCTGATAGTGGGCGGCTGCGCGCTGAGCGGTCTGGCCGACTCGCTGTGGACCATGGCCCTGTGGAGCGGGGTGATGGGCCTCGGTCACCTCTCCTTCGTGATCGGCGCCCAGTCCCTGGTGGCCCGCCAGTCCGCCCCGCACGAACAGGACCGCAACTTCGGCCACTTCACCATCGGCGCCTCCCTCGGCCAGCTCGTCGGCCCGGTCGCGGCGGGCGCGCTGATCGGCGGCCGGGACATGGCGGGCACCAGTGCGCTGGCGCTGCTCGTCGCGGGCGCGGGGGCAGCGGTGGCGCTCACCTCGCTGTGGCGCATCGAGGACCGTCGTACGGCGCCCAACTCCCGTACCCGGCAGGGCGAACGGGTCCCCGTCCACCGCATCCTGCGCAGCCGGGGCGTGCCGGCGGGCATCCTGATCAGCCTCTCCGTGCTGTCCGCGACCGACGTCCTCACCGCCTACCTCCCGGTGGTCGGCGAGCACCGGGGCATCGCCCCCTCGGTGATCGGGCTGCTGCTGAGCCTGCGCGCCGCGGCCACCATCGCCTGCCGACTGGTGCTGACACCGCTGCTCCGCCTGCTCGGCCGGGCCGCCCTGCTGACGGTCACCTGTCTGCTGGCGGCCGTGCTGTGCGCCGGTGTCGCGCTGCCGGTGCCGGTGTGGGCGCTGGCCCTGATCCTCGCCGCGCTCGGGTTCTGCCTCGGCGTCGGCCAGCCGCTGTCCATGACGACGGTCGTCCAGGCGGCCCCCGACGGCGCCCGTTCCACCGCCCTCGCCCTGCGGCTGACCGGCAACCGCCTCGGCCAGGTCGCCGCGCCCGCCACGGCGGGCCTGGTCGCGGGCGTCGCCGGAGTGGCGGCGCCGTTCGTGATGCTGGGCGTGCTGCTGCTGGCGTCGGCGGGCGTCGCGGTGCGGGCGCCGGGACCCGCGCAGGGCCCGCGAGGAGCGCGCGCGGGGAGGCCGCCGTGGGCTCGCCGGTCCCGGGCGGCTGTGAGCCGTAAGAGGGATGACTGACGGGTCGTAGGGCGCGGCTTCGTCCCTCGGCGGGCGAGATGTGACAAAGAGTCAGATGAAGCAGGATTTGTACGACAATCATCCGACTCGGAGGACTCGCATGCCCACCACGTCTCTGCCACGCCGCGCCGGAGCGCGCGCCGCCGCCCTCGCGGCCCTGACCCTCGCCGGGACGGCCGTAGGAGCCCCCGCCGCCCTCGCCCAGCCGGCCGGTGACACCGGGGACATCAAGATCCACAAGGTGGGCACCCCCCTCGACGACCAGCGCGACGAGCCCCAGGTCTGCGACTTCTACCTCGCCGCGTTGAACTTCGCCCCCAGCGAGGTGGTCACCTGGACCGTCAAAACCCAGCCTCCGATTACGGGCGGCGGCCAGCTGCCCAACGCGTCGTACCCCGACAACACGGTCACCGTCGGGCAGACCCGCAGCGCGCAGACCATCCCGCTCGCTCTGCCCAACGGGCAGTACAAGCTCACCTGGAAGACCAACCTCGGTCACGGTGTGGGCAAGCAGAAGCTGTTCAACGTCAACTGCCCGGTGTCCAAGCCCACGGCGCCCCCCGTGCCGAACGGCGGTCCGCCGGCCGGTGGCGGCGGCATGGCGCGCGACGACGCCTTCGCCCCGGTCGCCGGCGCCGCCGCCGTGGGCCTGGCCGCGGTGAGCGGGGTGGTGTGGTTCCGACTCCGTCGCCGCCCGCATGGAGCGTAAGCACTCCGCTGGGAGAGGCGGGGCCGGGGCCGGGGGAGCCGGGGCTGGTGCCGGGAGAGGTGGAGCTGGGGCCGGTGGGCGGTCGGGTGCCGGGGCCCGTGGGCGGTCGGGTGCGGCGAGGCCGTCGCGGCCGGCCGCACCCCACCGCCAGGCGGCGCCCCGACGCGGCCCCGCGCCCCTCGCGGGCGCCGGGCCGCAGGCCGCCGCGCCGCGTCCCCCCGGGCGCGGGCGCCGGCCCTGGTTCCGGACGCGCGCCTACCGCCTGACGAGAACGGTCGCGGTGGCCGTCTCGCTGGTGGCGGGCGTCGTCTGGTGGGGCCAGGGCGAGGAGCCCGGCAAGACCGTGGCGGGCGGCACGGCCGAGGCCGCCCGGCCGGGGTCCCTGCCGGGCTCCGGCGCGGCGCTGGTCTCCGGTTCGTCGCCGGTCTCCGGTGCGCAGCCGGGGGGCGGTGCGCAGCCCGAGGGCGGCGCGGCGCCGGGCTCCGGTACGCCGTCGAAGGGCGGTGCCCAGGCGGGCTCCGGTGCTGCACAGGGCGCCGGTGCGTCGCCGGGCGCAGGGGCTCGGACCGACGCGCGGGGCGCATCGCAGCAGCGCCCGCAGGGGGCCGGTGAGCAGGGGGCGCCCGTACAGCGCACCCTGGGAACGGACCCCCACGGGGTGGCGCGGCGCCCGGAGGGGACCGGTGCGGGTGCGCGGCAGCCGGAGGGGACCGACCCGCGTGGCACAGCCCGCCCCCCGGCCGGGGCCGACCCGCGTGAGGCGGCCCCCCGGCACCCGGCGGGAAGCGACCCGCGAGGGGCAGCTCCGCGCCCCGCAGCGGCCGATCCGCGGGGAGCCGCCCCGCGCCCCGCCCCCCGGCACCCGGTCAGGACCGACCC